>NZ_JBSNCG010000003.1:7500-1300000 GCF_058780635.1 Azospirillum sp. UENF 312511
CGCAGACCCCGACGGAGGCCGCCCTGCTGGAGGCCGCGAAGCGCGTCTTCCCCGGTCAGGCGGTGCCGCTGGAAGCCGACTTCTTCATGGATCTGGGCGGGCATTCGCTGCTCGCCGCGCGGTTCGTGTCGGCGGTGCGGGAGACCCGGCACCTCGACGGGCTGACCCTGCAGGACGTCTACGGCGCCCGCAGCCTGCGTGCCATGGCCGAGCGGTTGGACGCCCGCGCTCCGCGCGGCGGCAACGGCGGCGGAGCCGAACGCAAGGACCGCTCCTTCACGCCGCCTCCCCTGCTCCGCCGCTTCCTCTGTGGTGCTGCACAGGCGGCGGCCCTGCCCTTCATCCTGGCGCTGATGACGGCGCAGTGGCTCGGCGTCTTCGTCAGCTACATGCTGCTGTCCGGCGAGGACGCCAATTTCCTCCAGGAAATCGTCACGCTGCTCGGCGTCTACATGGTCATCAACGCCGCCACGGTGGTGATCGCCGTTGCCGCCAAATGGCTGGTCATCGGGCGGACGAAGCCCGGGCGCTACCCGCTGTGGGGAACCTACTATTACCGCTGGTGGCTGGCGCAGCGCTTCATCAGCCTCGTCCATCTGAAGTGGTTCCAGGGCTCGCCGGTCATGCGGGTCCTCCTGCGCGCGCTCGGCGCCAAGGTGGGCGACGAGGCGTTGATCGGCGAGTTCGAATCCGGGGCCATCGACCTCGTGACCATCGGTGCCGGCGCCTCGATCGGCGGCAAGGTGAAGCTGGCGAACGCCGAGGTGATCGGCAACGAGCTGGTCATCGGCGCGGTGGAGATCGGCGCTGACGCCTACATCGGCACGTCCTGCGTCATCGGCATGGACGCGGTGGTCGGTCACGGCACGGAGCTGGCCGACCTGACCGCCCTGCCCGCCGGCGCCCGCACCGGCGCCTATGAGCGCTGGGACGGTTCGCCCGCCCGCCGCGTCGGCAGCGTCGACCGGGCGGAGCTGCCCGCCCCGGCGACCGCCGGACGGCTGCGCCGCGGGCTGAACGCCGCCTTCTACACGGCGATGCTGCTGGCCCTGCCGCCGATCTCGCTGATGCCGATCTTTCCGGCCTTCTACCTGTTCGACAATCTCGACGGGGTGCTGGGGTCGGTGTTCGGCGTCAGCTACCTCTATTACCTGCCGCTGATCGCCTGGCCGACCGCCATGGCGCTGGTCGCGGTTACGGTCTGCATGATCGCCGCCGTGCGCTGGATCGTCCTGCCGCGCGTCGAGGCCGGCACCTACTCGGTGCACAGCGGCTTTTACCTGCGCAAATGGATGGTGGCGCTGTCCACCGAGGTGATGCTGGACACGCTCAGCTCGCTCTACGCCACGGTCTACATGCGGGCGTGGTACCGGCTGATGGGCGCCAAGATCGGCAAGGACGCCGAAATCTCCACCAACCTCGCCGGGCGCTACGACCTCGTCGAGATCGGCGAGAAGTGCTTCATCGCCGACGAGGTGGTTCTGGGCGACGAGGACATCCGCCGCGGCTGGATGTTCCTGAAGCCGGTGAAGACCGAGGCGCGCGTGTTCGTCGGCAACGACGCGGTGGTGCCGGCGGGCGCCTGCATCCCCACCGGCTCGCTGATCGGCATCAAGTCGAAGCCGCCCGCCAACGAGGCGATGTCCGCCGGGGAGACGTGGTTCGGCAGCCCGCCGATCAAGCTGCCGGTGCGCCAACGCTTCGACGGGGTCGGCGCCAACTGGACCTACGAGCCGTCCAAGGCCCGCCGCCTGGGCCGCGCGGTGTTCGAGGCCTTCAGCCTGTCGATGCCGACGATGCTGTTCATCACCTTCGGCACTCTGGCGGTCGAGCTGTTCGCCCCGGCCATCCTGGAGCAGCGCTACGGCGCCTTCCTGGCGCAGTTCCTGGGCGTCAGCGTCGCCATCCCGGTGGCGATGGTGGCGGTGGTCATCCTGGTGAAGTGGCTGCTGATGGGCCGCTACACGCCGACCGTGAAGCCGATGTGGTCCTGGTGGGCCATGAAGACCGAAGCGGTGGCGGTGCTCTACTGGGGTCTCGCCGGCAAGGTGCTGCTCGACCATCTGCGCGGCACACCGATGCTGCCCTGGGTGCTGCGCCTGTTCGGCACGAAGTTCGGCGAGGGTGTCTTCATGGACACCACCGACATCACCGAGTTCGACTGCGTCTCGGTCGGCGACCACAGCGCGGTGAACGCCCTGTCGGCCCTGCAGACGCACCTCTACGAGGACCGCGTGATGAAGGTCGGCCGCGTGAAGGTCGGCCGCGGCGTCACCATCGGCGCCGGGTCCACCGTGCTGTACGACACCAGCGTCGGCGATTACGCCCAACTCGGCCCGCTGACCCTGGTCATGAAGGGCGAGGAGATCCCGGCCCACACCGAATGGGTCGGCGCCCCGGCGGAGCCGGTGGTCGAAGGACAGGTGGAGTTGAACGAACAGTTCAAGAGCGCTGCGTAAGGTCTTGTCCGTGTTGGTGTGTTGCGGCCCGGCATCCAGCGCCTCGGCGATGGGGCCGGGCCGCATCGTTTCGAGGCCGAGGTCAGACCCTTTCCTTAACGCCGCAGGGCGTTCCGTTCCCGTTGTGCGGCGGGCGCAGGGGTGTATAACGGTGCGCGAGCGTGGCCCTGGCCCTTTTGCGCGCTCCAACGCGCCGCATCGGGGCCTGTGACCCAAAAACAGGAAGGAAGCCCCCCGAATGCCCGATGACATCAGCCCCGCCCGCGGCGCCGCGACGCTGTTTCCGCTGGCCAAGGACGACACGACCTACCGCAAGCTGACCTCCGATCACGTCTCGGTCGTCGAGTTCGACGGCGAGCAGATCCTGAAGGTCGAGCCGGAAGGTCTGCGCCTGCTGGCCGAAGAGGCCTTCAAGGACATCAACCACCTGCTGCGTCCCGGCCATCTCAGCCAGATCCGCGCGATCCTCGACGATCCGGAAGCCTCGCCGAATGACAAGTTCGTGGCGCTCGACCTGCTGAAGAACGCCAACATCGCCGCCGCCGGCACGCTGCCCATGTGCCAGGACACCGGCACCGCCATCATCATGGGCAAGAAGGGCCGCCGCGTCTTCACCAAGGGCGGCGACGAGGCCGCGCTGTCCGAAGGCGCCCGCGACGCCTACCTGAAGCGCAACCTGCGCTACAGCCAGCTCGCCCCGATCTCCATGTACGAGGAGAAGAACACCCGCAACAACCTGCCGGGCCAGGTCGAAATCTACGCGGAGGGCGAGGACGCCTACAAGTTCCTGTTCATGGCCAAGGGCGGCGGGTCGGCCAACAAGACCTTCCTGCATCAGGCCACCCCGTCGGTGCTGGCGCCGGACCGGCTGTTGAAGTTCCTCGAGGACAAGATCCGCTATCTCGGCACCTCGGCCTGCCCGCCCTACCACCTCGCCATCGTCATCGGCGGCCTGTCGGCGGAACAGAATTTGAAGACGGTGAAGCTGGCCTCGGCCCGCTACCTCGACAACCTGCCGACCGAGGGCGGCGAGGACGCGCACGCCTTCCGCGACCTCGCCATGGAAGCCGAGGTGCACAAGCTGACCCAGAGCATGGGCATCGGCGCCCAGTTCGGCGGCAAGTACTTCTGCCACGACGTCCGCGTCATCCGCCTGCCGCGCCACGGCGCCTCCATGCCGATCGGCATCGGCGTGTCCTGTTCGGCCGACCGTCAGGCGGTTGGCAAGATCACCAAGGACGGCATCTTCCTGGAGCAGCTGGAGACCGA
Organism: Azospirillum sp. UENF 312511; assembly: GCF_058780635.1. Lineage (NCBI taxonomy): Bacteria > Pseudomonadati > Pseudomonadota > Alphaproteobacteria > Rhodospirillales > Azospirillaceae > Azospirillum > Azospirillum sp. UENF 312511. Next base: position 11,229 of record NZ_JBSNCG010000003.1, read on the forward strand.
TCCGGCCAAGTATCTGCCGGAGATCACCGACGGCGATCTGGCCGGCGAGGTGGTCAAGATCGACCTCAACCAGCCGATGAGCGAAATCCTCGCCACGCTGACGCAGTATCCGATCCGCACCCGCCTCTCGCTGAGCGGCCCGTTGATCGTCGCCCGTGACCTCGCCCACTCCAAGCTGCGCGCGCGGCTGGATGCCGGCGAGCCGCTGCCGGACTATTTCAAGAACCACCCCATCTACTACGCCGGCCCGGCCAAGACTCCGGAAGGCTACGCCTCGGGCTCCTTCGGTCCGACGACCGCCGGGCGCATGGACAGCTTCGTCGAGCAGTTCCAGGCGGCGGGCGGCTCGATGGTCATGCTGGCCAAGGGCAACCGCAGCCCCGAGGTGACCGCGGCCTGCAAGACCCACGGCGGCTTCTATCTGGGCTCCATCGGCGGCGCCGCCGCCCGTCTCGCCCAGGACTGCATCAAGAAGGTGGAGTGCATCGAGTATCCGGAACTCGGCATGGAAGCCATCTGGCGCATCGAGGTCGAGGACTTCCCGGCCTTCATCATCGTCGATGACAAGGGCAACGACTTCTTCAAGGAATTGAAGCTGGCCTGACGCCCGTGCCTTTTCCCTCCCCTGCGGTAGCGGGGGAGGGTCAGGGTGGGGGCAAGTGTCTGCCGTTCAAGGGCCTGCCATGTCTGACGACCTGACCGCCAAGATCGCCGATGCCCAGCGCCGCGCCCTGTTCGCCGCCGAGGTCATCGTCAATCGGCGCCTGCACGATTTCTCGATGCGCTACCAGCCCCACTACGCCAACGATGTGGCGGAGGAGCGCAAGGCCATCGAGAAGGAAATCCGTGCGATCCGCCGCCGTCTCCCCGCCGCTCCACCGGTAACCGACGCGCTGGTGGCTGCGGTCGCGGGCGATGCCCACGCTCCGAAAACGGTCCGGACGGTTCTGCTTGCCCTGGCCGCGATCCGGCCCGACGTGCTGACAATGGTTGACGAAGCCGCTTTCAACCCCGAAGAGGATGAGGAAGACTGACCGACTCGTCCGTTAAGGCACCATGACACCCGAACAAATCCAGGCCCGCGTTCTCTACCGCGACGGGCTGATGCTCATCATCGACAAGCCCGCCGGCCTGCCCGTCCACGCCGGTCCGGGCGGCGGACCGAATCTGGAGCGCCACTTCGATGCCCTGCGCTTCGGCTTTCCGAAGCCGCCGGGGCTCGCCCATCGGCTGGACCGCGACACCTCCGGCTGCCTGATCCTGGGGCGGCACCCGAAAGCCCTGCGCAAGCTGGGCAAGCTGTTTCAGGACGGCAAGGTCGACAAGACCTATTGGGCGGTCGTCGCCGGCACTCCGCCGGAGGAGCAGGGGCGCATCGAGCTGCCCTTGAAGAAGGTCACCAACAAGACCGGCGGCTGGCGGATCGTCGTGGCCGACGACGGGCAGAGCGCCGTCACCGACTACCGGGTCCTGGGCCGCGGCGACGGCATGACGTGGCTGGAGCTGAAGCCCCACACCGGGCGCACACACCAGATCCGCGTGCACTGCGCCACGGCGCTGGGCTGCCCGCTGCTGGGCGATCCGCAGTATGGCGGGCCGGAGGGGCATCCGCTGCACCTTCAGTCGCGGGCCATTTCGCTGCCCCTCTACCCCTCCCGCGAGGCGGTCGGCGCAGTGGCGCCGGTTCCGCCCCACATGCGTGCAGCGCTCGCCGCCTGCGGCTTTCAAGGAGACGACGCGGCCTGACGGCCGGGCCGTTACGCCCGCCACTCGGCGCGCTTCTCCGTGCCGGCCTCCGTCTCATGCACCATGAAGCCGACATAGCCGGCCACGATGGCGAGGACGGCGTGCAGCCAGATGTCGTTGCCATGCAGCGGCACCAGCCCGAACAGCGTGTTCAGACCCGGGATGAAACCGAGGACGGTCAGGACGGCGTAGGCCACGGCGACGCTGCGCAGATAGCTGCGCGAGGCCAGGCGGCTGGAGAAGTAGGCGAAGAAGCCCCACAGGCCGAACAGGAGATGCACGACGTTGTGCAGCAGGTTCACCGGGAACAGCCCGAGCAGATAGCCGTGAAAGGATTCGACGGCGAGGGTCATGCCTTCCGGGGGCGGGGACAGGAAGGTCGGAATGAAGCCCAGTATGCCGATCGCCGTAAAAGCCGCGGCGTAGACCAGCGTTACGTTGCGCCACCACATGTGTGTCTCCGTTGGCAGACAGGGGATGAAACCGCCTTACCAACAGAGGGTTTAGAAGCAGCGTTCCCAGATTCGGCCGGCAACCCCGGCCGGCACATTCAGGCGGTCGCCACCTCCATGGTCACGGCCTTGACCGGGCACACGGTCGCGCAGTCGCCGCAACCGGTGCAACCACCCTCTTCGATGATCGGCAGCCAGCGCCCGCGCCCCAGCGGACGGAAGCGGATCGCCGCGTGGTCGCAATGGTCGCCGCACATCCGGCAATCGGTCCCGGTGTAGGACAGGCACGCCGCACCGATGCGCGCCACCATGGCCTGAGGCGCCTCGGACGGAACGGGCTCGGACCGGAGGCGTCCCCGGAACAGATCCGCGCGACTGATCGCCATGATGGTCGCCCTCCCCTTCCTTATCCGTCGCCCAGAGTTTGCTGCATTCGCGAATGCCGCGCATCGGCGATGGCGGTACAGTGATCCTTCGTGCACCACCCGACCTTGATCGTCGTCAAGGTCCGCACCGGAAGGACGGACGGCATGGTCCCCATCGGCAACACCACGGCGCGCTGGATGACGCTTCGCTACGGGCTGGCGCTCGGGGTGATCGCGCTGTGCACGCTGGCCGGCTTCGTCATGACCGAACGCGTCATCGACCAGCACGCCGACATGCTGGAGGTGGTGAACATCTCGGGCCGCCAGCGCATGCTGTCCCAGCGCACCGCCCTGCTGGCGGAGCAGCTCCGCAACGCCCGGACCGATGCCGAGCGGAGCGCCCTGACCGCCCGCCTGGCCGAGGCGACGGACATGTTCGAGCGCGCCCACCGGCGCCTGACCGGCGCCGACGAGGGGCCGGCCATGGGCAAGGACGTGCGGCGCCTTTATTTCGACGGGCCGGAGCCGCTGAACGATCTGGTGCTCCGCCATATCGCCGCGCTGCGCGCGGTGATCGCCGCCGGCCCCGCCGGCCTGCCACCCGACATGCCCGAGGCCGACCTCGTCACCCATCAGGCCCTCGGCCCGCTGCTGGCGGGTCTGGAGGACATGGTGGCGCGCTACCAGGAAGCGGGCGAACGCGGCTTCGCAACCCTGCACAATCTCGGCTTCGCCGCCCTGATCCTGACGCTGCTGACCCTGTGCGCCGAGGTTCTGGTGATCTTCCGCCCGATGGTCCGGCAGGTGGAACGCCAGTTCGCGGACATCACCCGCATGACGCAGGCGCTGGAGCAGACCAACGTCACTCTGGAAGCCCAGGTGCGCGCCCGCACCGCCGAGCTGCACACCGCGAAGGTGGCGGCGGAACAGGCCCACTTGGCGAAGTCGCGCTTCCTCGCCCACGCCGGTCACGACCTGAAGCAGCCCCTCCAGGCCATCAACATGTTCACCGGCATGCTGGAACGGCAGCTCGACAAGCCCCGCGCCCTGGCGCTGGTGAAGGATCTGCGGTTGGCCCAACGGTCCATGCACGACCTGTTGAACGCCATCCTGGACATCTCGAAGCTGGAATCGGGGGTGGTCGAGCCGAAACCCGCCGACGTCGCGCTGTCCGCCCTGTTCGACCAGTTGGAAGCGGAGTTCACCGGGATCGCCGAGGACAAGGGGCTGCGGTTGCGCGTCGTGCCGACGGACCTCTCCGTGCGGACCGACCCGTTCCTTCTGGAACGCATCCTGCGCAACCTGCTGACCAACGCGGTGCGCTACACCGAACAGGGCGGCGTGCTGATGGGCTGTCGGCACCGCGGCGGCACGGCGTGGATCGAGGTCTACGACACGGGCCGGGGCATCGCCGAGGCCGACCGCCGGCGCATTTTCGAGGAGTTCGTCCAGCTCGACCGGCCCGACCGCGACCGCAGCGAGGGGATCGGGCTGGGCTTGGCCATCGTCGACCGACTGGCCCGGCTACTCGGCCATCCGCTGGAGCTTCGCTCCGTCGAGGGGCGTGGAACAGTGTTCGCCGTAGGGGTCCCTTTGGTCCGCAGCCTACACGAGACGGTCGCGGCCTGATTCCTTGACCAGCAGCACCGCCTGGGTCCGGCTGCCCACCCCCAGCGCCTTGAGCACGCCGGTGACGTGGGTCTTGACGGTGGAAAGGTTCAGGCCCAGCCGCTCCCCGATCTCCTGGTTGGACAGGCCCTGGGCCAAAAGGTCGAGAACCTCCAGCTGGCGGCGGGTCATGCCGTCGAAGACGCTCGGCTCATGCGGCTTGGCGGCGGCCGGCGTCTGGGCGATCCCCGGCATGCCGAGCACCGGCGGCACGTAGGACCCGCCGGCCATGACCAGCCGCAGGATGTTCACGACCAGCACGTCGTCGGTGGATTTCGGGATGAAGGCCCGCACCCCCCGCGACAGCACGGCGCGCATCTCGTCCGGCGAATCGATCATCGAGAAGACGACGACCGGCACCGGCGCCACCCGCTTCACCACCGCCTCCACATCGTCCAGCCCACCGAGACCCGGCATGCGCAGGTCCATGATGACGAGGTCGTAGGCCCCCTGATCCAGCAGCTGGTTCAACTGGCCGAAGCTGGTCGCCGCGGCCACCTTGGCCTGTTCGTCCAGCTCCCCAACCAGATGGGTCAGGCCACTGCGAACGATGGAGTGATCGTCGGCGATCAATACCTGCATGACAACCCTGCTTCGGCGAAGGCGGCTGGAGGGGATGACCCGATGGGACAGGGTCCGCTGGGACCGGGCCGGCCTCGGTCGTCTCAAACCAAAGTGCGGCTTCCGGTATGAACCTCATACGCCGACCGGAGGTTTCATGCCACAATTGATGCATGATTCCGCAATGCCGCGCGTGTTTCTGCCGCAGATGCGAAAAGGGCGCCGCGGTGGCGACGCCCTTTCCCTGTTCTGATCGCGCCGACCGGCCCGGAACGGGACCGCCGGCCCGCCGGATCACTGCACGCGGATAAGGATCTGCGCGCGGCGGTTCGACGGCTCGCGGACGTTCGCACCGGTGTTCACCAGGAGCTGGGTCTCGCCCTTGCCTTCAACGGTGATCTGGTTGGCGGCGACGCCCTTGCCGACCAGCGCGTTCTTCACCGCGTCGGCGCGGCGCAGCGAGAGCCGCTGGTTGTAGGCCGGCGAGCCCGAGGTGTCGGTGTGGCCGACCACATGGATGCTGACCGCCCGCACCTGACCGGCCGAGGCGGCGGCATCGCCGATGATCTTGTCGGACGCCGCCGTGATGTTGGCCTTGTCCCAGTCGAAGAACACCAGATACTCCGACTGCGGCTGCGCCTGGACCGGAGCCGCCGGTGCGATCGGGGCCGCCGCGGGAGCGGCCGCCGGGGCGCCGAAGGTGTAGCGCAGGCCGGCGAGGATGGTGTGGTTCTGGTACTCGCCCTTCACGGTGGAGGTGGCGAGGCCGGCGGGACCGCCCAGATCGAACTTCGGATCTAGGGTCGCGAAGTAGCGATAGTCCAGCGTCAGGGCCAGATTCTGGGTCAGCGCGTAGGACACGCCGGCGATGCCCTGGTAGGCGAACACCCAGTCGCGGTCATCGAAGCCGCCGAGGTCCAGACGGACCTGGGCGATACCGGCGCCGACGCCGATGTAGGGCGTGAAGGCGGTGCCGGTCTTGATGTCGTACAGCACGTTGCCCATGAAGGCGAGCGAGCTGGCCTTGCCACCCAGACCGTTCACCGCCGCGTTGGAGCTGTCGGTGCTGTCGATCGAGTTGCGCCAGCGCCACGCGAACTCCAGCTCGGCGCGCGGGCCGGCGGCGGTCGCGTAACCGGCGGAGATGTCGCCGATGCCGCCCAGCTTGAAGCTTGTGCTGGCGTCCGTCGGGGTGTTCTCGAAGCGCAGATCGGCGTCGCGCGTCCAGTTCACGCCGGCGCCGGCGCCGACGTAAAAGCCCTCGGTCGCGGCCATGGCGGCGGTCGGCAGCATCGCTGCGAGCGCCGTTCCGAGCAGAATCCCACGCAGAGTCATTTTCTTCTTTCCTTTGTGCACGGCGTTGCCGGGGCTGTCGATGCGAACCGTTCGGAAGGTTGGTGTCTGATCACACTGACCTTCATCGGGCGAGCCCGCCGCATTCCGTCGGCGGTTGAAGCGTCATGACTTCGAAATAACAGCAACCTCCCACCGTCACAAGGGCTCTGTGATAAGACGTGCAGAGATGTTGCATTTCTGCATTACTCGAACGTTTGTCTTACTCTTCCTATTCATTTGAGTTCGAAGCATTCGGACAGCGAATTCTTCCTAACACAAAAGGATGATATTCATAACTTTCGGGGTGGATTTGTGCCTACGTCCAACGAAGCGGACACAGGGCGGCACCCGGACTCGGGCAGGGCACGTGCGTCCGCGACGGTTCAAAAAATAAAAAGGGAAGCGGCGCCGGAGCGCGGATCAATCCTGCGGTTCGGCGACCATCTCGAACTGGTTCACGTCCAGCAAGGCGGAAACTGCCAAAGTCTTCAACGTCTTATGGTCGTCGGACCGCTGCAGTTGGGCGTGCTGGGTGCCCAACCCATCCTTGCGGATGGCGATCACCTGCCAAATGCCGCCGCCGGGACCCAGTTTGCGGAACATCTGACCTTCGACGACTTCGCGCTTTCTGCGCATATCCGATCTCCAAAACCCAAAAACGTCAAACCCGCCAACCTTGCGGATACGGCGGACCATTCAAACACCAAACCGCCCCCGGTTGGCGAGTGTCCGTTGTGCGCGCCACGCATACCGAAGCCGTGATGTAGCGGTGCTGCAACAACCGCCTTCGCACCTGCGGAACAAACCGCCGGTCCGGCGTGTTGATGCCGTCATGAAAATCGATCACGACGTGCTCCTGTTCGCGACCCGCCTCGTGGAAGAACTGGGCGAGTCCGCCATCCGCATCAGCCGCGTCCGCCTCGTCGAACTCACGGCTGCGAACAACCTGCGCGCCGCCGCCTTCTGGCGGGACGTGATGCACACTTCGGAGAGGCTTCTGGCGGAGCGCTCCCCGGCTGTGGCACCCCCTCACACGTCGCCCCCCATGGCGCCCCCCATGTCGGCGCATCCGGCCACCCTCTGACCCACACCGCAGTCACCACGCCAAGCAAAAGGCCCGGCGGTTTCCCGCCGGGCCTTTGCACGACATCATGTCCCTGAAAGACAACGAATCGTACGGCCAGATTACTTGACCTGGGCGTACTGGCCGTTGTTCCAGCGGTACCAGACGTAGGCCGGAGAGGTCACGTCGCCCTTGGCGTCGAAGCCGATCTTGCCGATCACCGTGTTGTAGGTGTTCTTGCGCAGCACGTCGGCGATCTTGGCCGAATCGGTCGAGTTGGCCTGCTTGGCCGCCTCCGCCCAGATCTGCAGGGCAGCGTAGGTGTAGAGGGTGTAGCCCTCCGGCTCATAGCCGGCCTTGCGGAACTTCTCCACGGCGTCCTTGGCTTCCGGCATCTCGCGCGGGTCGGGGCCGAAGGTCATCATGGTGTTCTCGCCGGCCGGACCGGTGATCGCCCAATACTCGTTGGTCACCAGCGCGTCGCCCGACACGATCGGGGCGTTCAGGCCCTGATCCTTCATCTGGCGGGCCAGCAGGCCGGCCTCGGTGTGGTAGCCGCCGACATAGACGACGTCGACCGCTTCCTGCTTCAGCTTGGACACCAGCGCCGAGTAGTCCTTCTCACCCGCCGTGTAGGCTTCGTAGATCTTCTCCTTCTGGCCGCCGGCGTTCAGCGCCTTCTGCGTCTCGTCGGCGAGACCCTTACCGTAGGCTGACTTGTCGTGCAGGATCGCGACGTTCTTGCCCTTGTAGTTGTCGAGCAGATACTTGCCGGCGATCTGGCCCTGCTGGTCGTCACGGCCGCAGACGCGCAGAACGTTCTTCAGGCCCTGCTCGGTCAGCTTCGGGTTGGTCGAGGCCGGGGAGATCTGCAGGACGCCTTCCTCGGCGTAGACCTGCGAGGCCGGGATCGAGGAGCCCGAGCAGAAGTGACCGGCAACGAACTTCACGCCCGCCTTGGCAAGCTGGTTCGCCACGGCGACGGCCTGCTTCGGGTCGCAGGCGTCGTCGCCCACTTCCAGCTTCAGCTTCTGGCCCAGGACACCGCCGGCGGCGTTGATGTCGGCGACCGCCTGCTCGATGCCCTTCTTCATCTGCTCGCCGAAGGTGGCGTACTGGCCGGTGATCGGGCCGGCGGTCGCCACCGCGATGTCGGCCTTCGCCACCGAGGCGGTCATAGCGGTCGCCGCAACCGCAACGAGGAGGGAAAGCTTGTAGTTCATAGTTTCGTTGGCTCCCTGTTATGAGTCGTACGCCGGCCCCGCCGGGGCCTTTTCACCGGTCCCCCAAGGGCTGGGGGCACCGGTGCCGACAAGGTTCCACTATAGTCCGATCATCGCCAAGTGCGACAGTTTCACCCGCGTCCTGGTCGCGATCGAACTTATGGAATTCGCAATCACTCGGCGAGCGTTCCGCCGACGCGCTCGCGCCAGCCGAAGGGTCCTGAACGCTCGTACAGCCAAGGATACTGGGACACCATCCGGCGCGCCATGGAAATGCGGTACGTGGTCAGGGTGATCGCGCCGATCACCAGGGTGTGCACCACGAATCCATACACCGACAGGAGCTGGCCGCCGAACAGGCCCCAGACCAGGAACCGGTCGCCCAAGCCGAGCAGGATGGAGTAGGCGATGGCGCTCGACAGCGGCTTCCAGCCTTCGGCCAGGGTCTGGCCGGTCAAAACGCCGCAGCCGCCGAACACCAGGACCGTCAGGCCCAGGAACACCGGCAGAGAGGACCCGAGAACGCCGTCCATCAGTGACCTCCCTCCAGATAGGCCGAACGCACTTCCTCGTTCGCCAGCAGTTCCGCGCCGGTCCCCGACATGGTGACCTTGCCGTTGACCATCACATAGCCGCGGTGGGCGAGCTTCAGCGCGTGGAAGGCGTTCTGCTCGACCATGAACACGGTCATCTTCTGTTCGCGGTTGATGTCCTTCACCGCCTGGAAGATCTGCTTCACCACCAGCGGGGCGAGGCCCAGCGACGGTTCGTCGAGAAGCAGCAGCCGCGGCTGGCTCATCAGCGCGCGGCCGATGGCCAGCATCTGCTGCTCGCCGCCCGACATGGTGCCGGCGCGCTGGCTGATGCGCTCCTTCAGGCGCGGGAACAGGGTCAGGACCCGCTCCAGCTCGTTGGCGAAGCTGCCCGGCTTGGCGGTGATGGAGCCCATCTGCAGATTCTCCAGCACGCTCATGCGCGGGAAGATCCGCCGACCTTCCGGCGACTGGGCGATGCCCAGGCGGACCAGCTCGTAGGTGGGCATCTGCGTGATGTCCTGCCCCTCGAAGGTGATCCGGCCCATGCGGGCGCGCGGACTGCCGCAGATGGTCATGAGAAGCGTGGACTTTCCGGCGCCGTTGGCGCCGATCAGCGAGACGATCTCGCCGGCCCCGATCTCGATGTCGACCCCCTTCAGCGCCTCGATGGCGCCGTAGAAGGTGTGGACGCCCGATACCTTCAGCATGGCTCAGGCCCCCTCCTCGGCTCGCTTGGCGACCTCCGGCAGGTCGGCCTTGATCTCCGGCGGCAGTTCCTCGTCCTCTTCCTCGCCCAGATAGGCGCGGATGACCGCCGGGTCGTTCTTCACGAAGGCCGGATCGCCGTCGGAAATCTTCCGCCCGTAATCCAGCACCACGACATGGTCGGAAATGGTCATCACCACGCTCATGTCATGCTCGATCAGCAGCACGCCGATCTTGTGCTCGTCGCGGATGTAGGTGAGCAGATCGGCCAGTTCGCCCGACTCGCGCGGGTTGAGGCCCGCCGCCGGTTCGTCCAGGCAGAGCATCACCGGCTCCGTGCACATGGCGCGGGCGATCTCCAGCCGGCGTTGGGCGCCGTAGGGGAGATTGCCCGCCTCCCAGTCCGCGAACTCCAGCAGGCGGACGCGGTCCAGCCAGTATTTGGCCAGATCGACCGCCTCCCGCTCCGTCTTGGTGTAGGACGGCAGGCCGAGCAGGCCGGCGATGGAGAAGCCCGAGGCGCGGATCAGCTTGTTGTGCTGGGCGACGATCAGGTTCTCCAGGACGCTCATGCCGCCGAACAGGCGGATGTTCTGAAAGGTGCGGGCGACGCTGGCCTTCTGCGAGATGCGGTAGCCCGGCATCCGCTCCAGCAGGAATTCCTTCCCGTCGCCGTGGCGCAGGGTCAAACGGCCCACCGTGGGGGTGTAGAAGCCGGTGATGCAGTTGAACAGCGTGGTCTTGCCGGCACCGTTCGGGCCGATGATCGCGGTGATCTCGCCGTTGTTGGCGGAGAAGGAGACGTCGTTGACCGCCACCAGGCCGCCGAAGCGCATGGTGAGGTGCTCGACCGTCAGCAGGGGCGTGGTGGTCATGGATTGAGTCGTCATCACTTCGCGCTCCCCCCGGCGATGCCCTGGCCGCCGGCGGCGGCGGTGCCCGCGGCGGGGCCGCCGGCTCCACCCTTGGGGCGGCCGTGCAGGAGGATGGTCGGGTCGCGGTGGGCGAGCAGGCCGCGCGGACGCCACAGCATGATCAGCACCATGCCCATGCCGAACGCCAGCATGCGGTAGTCGGCCAGCTCACGGAAGGCTTCCGGCAGGCCGATGACCAGGAAGGCGGCCACGACGACGCCGATCTGGCTGCCCATGCCGCCCAGCACCACGATGGCGAGGATGATCGCCGATTCGATGAAGGTGAAGCTCTCCGGGCTGATGAAGCCCTGGCGGGTGGCGAAGAAGGACCCGGCGAAACCGCCGAACATCGCCGCGATGGCGAAGGCCGCCAGCTTCATGTTCGTGCGGTTGATGCCCAGCGAGGCGCAGGCGATGTCGTCCTCGCGCAGCGCTTCCCAGGCGCGGCCCAGCGGCAGCTTGCGGACGCGCATGGTGAACAGGTTCACCACCAGGGCCAGCACCAGGATCAGGTAATAGAGGAAGATGATCCGGTGCAGCGGGCTGAACTCCAGGCCGAACATCTCGTGGAAGGCCGCGGTGCCCTCCGCCGGGGTCCGCGTGAAGTCGGCGATGCCGAAGAAGCTCGGGCGCGGAATGCCGGAGATGCCGTTGGGGCCGCCGGTGAACTGGTACCAGTTGATCAGGATGATGCGGATGATCTCGCCGAAGCCCAGCGTCACGATGGCGAAATAATCGCCACGCAGACGCAGGACCGGGAAGCCCAGCAGAACGCCCGACATCGCCGCCAGGAAGCCGGCCAGCGGCAGGCAGACCCAGAAGCTGAAGCCGAAATAATGGGCCAGCAGCGCGTAGGAGTAGGCGCCCACCGCGTAGAAGGCCACATAGCCGAGGTCGAGCAGGCCGGCAAGGCCGACCACGATGTTCAGCCCCCAGCCCAGCATGATGTAGGTCAGCAGAAGGATGCCGATGTCCAGCAGCTGGCGGTCGGCCAGCGGCGTGAACGGGAAGGCCAGCGCCACGACGACGGCGATCGGACCGAGCCAGCGCGAGGCGTGCTGCACCTGCGCCGCGATGTGGTCCATCCGCTTGTCGCGCTCCGCCTGCGACAGCTTGGAGCGGCCGGTGCGGATGGCGAGGATGGCGCGGATCGCGATGACCGCACCGCCGCCGATCAGGATGACCCGCAGGGCCTCCGTCGGCATGGCGATGAAGAAGCCGGCGGCGGTGGCGGCGGCGGCCAGCACCAGCACGGTGACGGCGTGGCCCTCGCGGATCAGGCAGAGGCCGAGACGGCCGAGGAAGACCAGACCGACGGCGGCGGCCACCTCGTTCCAGCGGGTTTCCAGACCGAGGCCGGTGGGACGGTCCACCGTGCGGAGGCCGACCAGCGGGATCGTCAGGAGAAGGGCGACGAAGGCGGTCATTGCCGCCTCCTTCAGGATCGCGGGCCAGGCGATGGCCCGCGGCGAAGACATGGAAATCGCGGTCATGGCCTCACACCTTCTCGATTTCCGGACGGCCCAGCAGGCCGGTCGGACGGAAGATCAGGACGAGCACGAGAATCGTGAAGGTCGCCACGTCTTTCCATTCGCTGCCCATGTAGCCCGACCAGAAGGCTTCGATCAGGCCGATGACCACGCCGCCCAGCATGGCGCCAGGCAGCGAGCCGATGCCGCCGAGCACCGCGGCCGTGAAGGCCTTAACCCCGGCCAGGAAGCCGATGTAGAAGTCGATCACGCCGTAGATCAGCAGGACCATCATGCCCGCCACGGCGGCCAGGGCGGCGCCCATGACGAAGGTCAGCGAGATGACGCGGTCGACGTTGACGCCCAGCAGGCCGGCCATCTTCTTGTCCTGCTCGCAGGCGCGCTGGGCGCGGCCGAGCGAGGTCCGGGTGATGAGCTGGGTGAAGCCGTACATCAGCGCAATCGTGATGACGATCGTCGCCAGACGCACGTAGCTGACCGACACCGCGCCGTCCATCAGAGTCAGGTTGCCCGGCAGGATCGGCTGCAGCGGCTTGCTGCGGGCACCCTGCAGGATCTGCACGTAGTTCTGCAGGAAGATCGACATGCCGATCGCCGAGATCAGCGGCGCCAGACGTGGCGAGCTGCGCAGCGGACGATAGGCGATGCGCTCCACTGTCCATCCGTAGACGGCGGTGAACAGCATCGATGCAACCAGCATGACGAGAAGGGCGAGCGGAACCCAGGTGATCCCCAGGCTGCCGATGGCCAGGAAGGTGATGAGGGCCACGAAGGCGCCGATCATGTAGATCTCGCCGTGGGCGAAGTTGATCATGCCGATGATGCCGTACACCATCGTGTACCCGATCGCGATGAGGCCGTAGATGGCGCCCAGCGACAGGCCGTTGATCAGCTGCTGAAGAAAGTATTCCATTGTCTTACCTCGCCTCGGCGCGATGCGCAGGCTTCGGCGAGCGAGACAAGCGCGCTCGTACACCAGTCACGTGAAGTGCCACTCCCCGAATTGGCTTACCCGTGCTCTTGAGCGCGGGGCCAAGATTGTTGTGTGAGCGGAACGTTAGCCCAGCGGCTCTCAACAGAGCAAGAGGGCAAACCCGCACTCTATCTGCGGTAATACCAATTTTCCGAGAATTTGCAATATCGATTCATGTCAGTTCCGTGAACTTTGCGCTTGCGTTCTACCATAGCGAATGCATCGCATGAAAAAACCCTCTTCACTGTGGTGAAGAGGGTTTCGCAACAACTGTGCCACTGCTGCGATGCATGATGCCGGATCGCCTATGACCTCCGGCATCACCATCGGTACTGGCCGATCAGCGCTTGGCGGAGACCACCTGCGCCTTCGCCGGGTCCTTGGGCTTTCCAGGGGCTTTGGCCGTTGCCTTGCCGGTCGACTTGGACGGCGCCGCCGCGCTGCCGCTGCGCGAGGCCGGGGCCTGGGCGACGTCGTAATTCACGTCGGGGTTGCTGACGACCTGCACGTCGCACAGCGGCTTTGACGACAAATGCATCAGGCCGGCGCTTTTTTCATCGCCGGTCAGGACGCGGAGGTCGTCCGCCGTCAGGTCCATCGCCGCCTTGGAACGGTCCACGAAGTTGGCGCAATAGAGGCCGGTGCCGATCACCGCGGCGCGGCGGCTGACCTCGTTGGCCAGCTCGGTGCGGAACATGTCGAACTGCCGCGTCGCGTTGCCGCCGCCCTTCTTGCGGAAGTGGTCGATCATCGACGCTTCCGAATTGGAGATCAGCGAGCGGTTCTTGACCGTGAAGTCCTGGTACAGGTTGAACGGCTTCTTGTCCGGATTCACCTGCTGGCAGGTCAGGCCGACCACCATCATCTCGGTGTGCATGCGGATGGTCTGCTCCGCGGCGTGCTCGGCGCGGCTGTAGCAGGCGCCGGGCTTGGTCGCGGTGCTCTTGGCAGCAGTGCTCTTGGCGGCGGCCGGCTTCGCGGTGGCCTTCGCGGCCGTTTTTTCAGCAGCCGGCTTCGCCGCCTCCTTGGCGACGGCCGGCAGCGCGGTGCCGGCGAACAGCACGGCGAGGCCGACGGCGGCGGCGCTGCGCAAGGTGAAGGAAGGAATGCGATGGGCGGCGCGCTGGCGATTCATCGTTGGTCCGGCTCCGGTGGCCCTGATTGACGGGCGGAATCCGACGGATCACGCCCTCTCCTTCGCTGGTTCTACAAGATCCCGACAGACGGTCAACCCATATCGCCCGAGCAAAGACCATTTGTCCCAGCCTGTGGCGCGGGAGTCGCCGGAGAGGTCGGGCGGTTGCTTGGCTTGCGGGTTGCCGGTCTTTCCCAGTATTGCAACAGCCTCGGCGTGCGTCTGTGACGCAGGCCACACATCAGGGCAGTTTCCTCATGAAGCGCACCGACCCTCCCTCTTCTCTCATCCGCATCGGCATCGACCTCGGCGGCACCAAGACGGAAGGGATCGCGCTCGACGCGGCCGGAGAAGAGCGCACCCGCCTCCGCGTGCCCACTCCCCGCGGCGACTACGGCGCGACGGTGCGGACCATCGCCGATCTGGTGGCGCGGCTGGAGAGCGCGACGGGGTCGGCGAACGCGACCGTCGGAATCGGCATTCCGGGCGCCATCTCGCCGGCGACCGGGCTGGTGAAGAACGCCAACTCGACCTGGCTGATCGGCAAGCCCTTCGACCGCGATCTTGCCGCAGCGCTCAAGCGGCCGGTGCGGGTCGAGAACGACGCCAACTGTCTGGCCGTGTCGGAGGCGGCGGATGGGGCGGGGGCCGGCTGCGGCGTGGTCTTCGCGGCGATCCTCGGCACCGGCTGCGGGGCGGGAATCGTCGTCGACGGCCGCCCCCTTGGCGGCCGCAACGCCATCGGCGGCGAGTGGGGGCACAACCCCCTGCCCTGGCCCGCCGACCAGGAGCGCCCCGGCCCGGCCTGCTATTGCGGCAAGACCGGCTGCCTGGAAACCTTCGTGTCCGGCCCCGCCGTCGCCGCCGACCACCGCCGCGTCACCGGGGCGGACCTGACCGCGGAGGTCATCGCGGCGCTGGCGGAGCGCGGGGACGCCGCGGCCCGCGCCACCCTCGACCGGCTGGTGGAGCGGCTGGGGCGCGGGCTGGCGGGCATCGTCAATGTCTTGGACCCGGACGTGATCGTGCTGGGCGGCGGGCTGTCGAACCTGGAGTTCCTCTACGCCGCCCTTCCCCTGGTCATCGCCCGGTGGGCCTTCACCGACAGTCTGGATACGCCGATCCGCCGCGCCGTCCACGGCGATTCGAGCGGGGTCCGCGGGGCCGCCTGGCTGTGGCGGCCCGAAGAGGCCGCTGTCAACGCTCGAAATTGTACTCCGGATTGAGCGTCACCTCGCGCGGGGTGCCCGGCACATTGTCGCCGCCACCGCCACGCCGCGCCGCCGCAGCGGCGCCGCGCCCGTCGCGGACCGGCGGCGTCAGCGAATTGGTCCGGGAGTAGGAAGGGGTGGCGCGGGCCGGATCGGTGCCGTAACCGCGCGAGCCGGCGCGGAACTGCTCGCCGTTGCCCATGGCGCCCCAGTGGGACGGCCGCGCCCCGGGAATCGGCTGGGCCTCCTCCATGCGGCGCATATGGGGGCCGGTCGGGACCATCTCCTCATAGACCCAGGAGGGGTATTCCTGCCTCTGCGCTTCGGCGGGTGCGGCAAAGGCCAGCACCGCGAGGGTCGCTACAGTCATCGTTCGAAGCATGACACGGCGGCCTTCCATCCTTTTGCGTGTGGAAGACGGATTCCGCCGGATGCGGCCGCGCATGTCCAGGGAGGAGGCGGGTTACTCAGCCCGCAACCTCCTTCCGGAAACCTCCATCCGACGGACACCCCATTCCGGTTCGTTCAGGGTCGCGCCGCGCCGTAGAGCGTCAGGGTCAGCCGCTTGCCGGTGTTGTAGTTGAAGCCGGTGAAGCGGCCGAGCGGCACCGGCTCCGCCCCCTTCAGGGCGGTGCGGAACTCCGCCTCCTCGCGGTTGGTCACCAGGGCCAACCCGCAGGACGGATTCTCCGCCAGATGGGCGGCCGCGCCCTCCCCATGGGTCAGGCGCGTGTCGGTCCCCAGCAGGAAGACGAGGCTCGGTTCCGAATAGCCGGCGGAGGCGACCACGCTGTCGGCGCACGGGCGCACCGCCGCGACCGTCCGCGCCGCCTGACGGCTGATCCACACGCCGTCGATGCCCGGCAGGACCGCGCCATAGGTGCCGGCGTACAGCACCGCCGCCGCCGCCAGCCCCGCCGCGAAACCCTGCGTCTCCCGGCGCTGGGCGAACAGGCGCACGGCCAGCGCGTACAACACCAGAACCACCGGCAGCATGGCGACCGCCACCGGATCGACGCGCCCGTCCACCAGATAGGGGATCACCGCGACCGCGACCGTCAGTGCGCCGAATCCGACCGCCCCGAGAACGGTGGCGACCGAGAACAGCCCCCACCGCGGCGCGTCGGCGCGGCGCAGGAAATGCTCCCGCGCCGCGGCGGCGGTGAGGATGGCGATGGCCGGGAACACCGGTAGCGTGTAGTGCAGCAGCTTGGTCGGCACCGCCTCGAAGACCAGCCAGCTCGGGATGATCCAGGCGACGCAGAAGCGCACGGCGTCCGCCACCGGCCCGGTGCCCTTGCGGTGGCGCCACGCCCAGGGAACGGCCAGCAGCGCCAGGAAGGACCAGGGCGCGAAGGTGACCCAGAAAGTGCCCAGGTAATAGCCGGGCGGCAGGCCCTTCGCCTCCTGGCCGCCGACCACCTTGCCCATCATGTCGTGGCCGACCGATTCCGCGAAGAAGGCGCCCTTGGTCTTCACCGTGATGGCGATCAGCCAGGGCGCGGCGATGGCGACCACGATGGCGAGCCCGACCAGCGGGCGCAGCCGCTTCAGCCAGCCGGCCCGGCGGTCCACCACCGCCAGCACCAGCGCCGTGGTGCCGGACACCAGAAGAACGATGGGACCCTTGATGAGGATGCCGACACCCGCGGCGATCCAGAAGGCGAGCGGCGCCGCCCAGCCGGACCGCTCCGCATGGCGGTTCAGATAGAGGCTGGCCAGGGCCGCCTGCCCGATCACGATGGTGGAGAGCAGCACGGCGTCGGTCTTCGCCATGCGGGCCTCGACGCCCAGCACGACGCAGGAGGCCATCATCAGCCCGGCGAGGAACCCGACCGTCCCGCCGAACATCCGCGCCCCGGTCCAGGCCGTCGCCAGCACCGCCAGCACCGCCCCGACCAGCGACGGGATGCGGAAGGTCCAGATGTCCTTCGGCAGCCCGCTTGCCCCCTCGACCAGCCGCGTCGCCGCGGTCTGCAGCCAGTAGATGCCCACCGGCTTCTTGTGGCGCGCCTCGTCCTGAAAGCGGATGTCGACATAGTCGCCGCTTTCCAGCATCTGGTGCGACGCCTGGGCGAAGCGCGCCTCGTCGCGGTCGAAGGGCGGCAGGTCGAAGAAGCCGGGCAGGAACAGCAGAACGCTGATCACCGCCAGAAGCAGATAGGCCAGAACCGGCAGGCGGGTGGCGGGGGTGTCCGGCACGGCGCTCACGGCGTGCCCGCCGCGCTGCCGTCCGCTCCGCCGTTCCGGCGGTTGCTCCAGACGAAATAGAGATTCCGGGAATAGATGATGAGGCCCAGCCCTTGCCCGAACATGAACACCGGATCACCCCGCTGGATCGAATAGGCCAACAAAAGAACCCCACCACCAATGGAGAAATACCAGAACAGCTCCGGCACGATGCTGCGCCGGGCGCGCTCGCTGGCGATCCATTGCACGACGAAGCGCATCATGAAGAGCGTCTGCGCGAAAAAGCCGACGCCGACCCAGATCAGGTCGGCGGTGCTTTGGCTCTGGTACCAGGCGATGGCGCGTTCGAGCATCGGGCGGCGGCCGGTCTGGACGGAAAAGGGCTCAGCGATCTTCGACCGCGGGCGACAGCGCGGTGCGCCGCTTCAGCCAATAGACGCCCAGCAGATCGACCACGCCGATCAGCCCGCGGCGCCAGTTGTTGTATTTCGACACGCCGCGTTCCCGCGGGCGGTGGTTGACCGGCACATAGGCCACCGGATGGCCGTGCGACCGGAACAGGGCGGGAAGGAAGCGGTGCATCGCCCCGAAGAAGGGCAGATCGAGAAAGGCGTCGCGGCGGAACAGCTTCAGCCCGCAGCCGCTGTCGGTGCAACCGTCCTGGAGGAAGGACTGCCGGACCGCGTTCGCGAAACGCGAGGCCAACCGCTTGGACATCGTGTCCTGCCGCTTCTTGCGCAGGCCGCCGACCAGCACCGGCGCGTCCGGGCCGCCCTTGGCGGCCAGCGCGAACAGAGCGGGGATGTCGGCGGGATCGTTCTGGCCGTCGCCGTCGAGGGTGGCGATCCACTCCCCGCGCGCCGCCTTCACCCCGGTGCGCACGGCGGCGCTCTGCCCGGACCGGCGGACATGGCGGATCAGCCGCAGACGGCCCGCGGCGACGACCGGCGCAAGGCGCGTCAGCGTGTCGTCGCTGGACCCGTCGTCCACATAAATCACCTCGAAGGCGCGGCCCAGCGCATCGGCCGGCGACAGCGCGCGCTCGATTTCTTCAAGGAGGGGAAGGACGTTTTCGGCCTCGTTGAAGACCGGAACCACGACCGACAGCCGCACGGGCGGACGGCCCTCGGAATCTACGCTCACTGGATTAATCCCATTCGCCAAGTGGCGGGCAAATTACTCCCGCCGCCCGGCAAACGGTAGAGGAAAAGGTTGGGACGGCGGCCCGCCGCCCTCAGCCCTCAGCCCTTGCGGTCCTCGATCGGCATCGGCACGTAGCGCAGATCGCCGTCGCGGCTGAGCAGCATCAGCACGGTCTTGCGCCCCTGGCTGCGCGCGTCGTCGACCAGACGGTTGAGATCCTCCGGCGTCTTCACCGGTTCCTGCCCGGCCTCCACGATGACGTCGCCAGCCTCGATCCCGCGCTCGCTGGCGGCGCTGGCGTCGCCGACCTCAGTGACCACCACACCCTCGACGTCGGGGTTGATGGAGAAGCTGTCGCGCAGACCGGGGGTCAGCTGCGACAGGGTCAGGCCGAGGACCTGCTTGGTGTCGACCGTCGTCTCCGGACGCGGCGCCCCGCTCGCCCCCGACAGGGCGACCTGCTCCTGCGGCTCCAGTTCGCCCACCGTCACGGTCAAGGTTTCGGCCTTGCCCTCGCGCAGCAGTTCCAGCGGCACGGCCGAGCCGATCTTCGTCGCGGCGACGACGCGCGGCAGTTCGCGCATCTGCTCGATGGACTCGCCGTTGAAGCGGGTGATGACGTCGCCCTGCCGGACACCGCCCTTCCCCGCCGGGCCTTCCGGCGACACGCTGGTGACCAGGGCTCCCGCCGGCTCCTGCATGCCCAGGCTTTCGGCGATGTCCGGGGTCACGCTCTGCACCTGGACCCCCAGCCAGCCGCGGCGCACCTGCCCATGGTCGCGCAACTGCTCGATGACCGGGCGCGCGACGGAGGACGGGATGGCGAAGCCGATGCCCACCGAGCCGCCGGTCGGCGAATAAATCGCCGTGTTGATGCCGATCACCTCGCCGTTGAGGTTGTAGAGCGGCCCGCCGGAATTGCCGCGGTTGATCGAGGCGTCGGTCTGCAGATAGTCGTCGTAGGGTCCCTGCTGAATGTCGCGCTGCCGCGCGGACAGGATTCCCGCGGTCACCGACCCGCCGAGGCCGAAGGGATTGCCAATGGCGACCACCCAGTCGCCGACCCGCAGCGCCTCGCTGTCGCCCCAGGGGGCGGAGACCAGCGGCTTCTTGGTGTCGACCTTCAGAACGGCAAGGTCGGTCGGCCCGTCCACGCCGACGAGCTTCGCCGGCAGTTTCGTGCCGTCGTGCATGGTGACGGAAATCTCCGCCGCTTCGGACACCACATGGCTGTTCGTGACCACGAAGCCCGCCGGGTCGATGATGAAGCCGGAGCCCAACGCCGCCGTCGGGCGCGGCGCCTGCTGCTGTTGCGGCTGGCCGCGCTGGCGGTCACGGAACTCGCGGAAGAATTCCTCGAAGGGCGAACCGGGCGGGAAGCCGGGAAGCTCCGGTCCACGCGGCCCCGCCTGCGGACCGCTCTGCGGAGGCGCCTGCGTCGTGGATATGAAGACCACCGCGTCCAACTGCTTCTCCGCGAGATCGGCGAAGGTCGGGGGGGCGTTGGGCGGCAGGACGGACGCCAGCGGGGGCGCGGCCGGGGCCGGGGCAGCGGCTCCGCCCGCATCCTGCGCGAAGGCCGGTGCCGAAAAAGCCAGGATGGCGGCGAAAAACCCCACGGACACGGTGGGCACCGCCGAACGCGATGCAGATCCGCTCGTCAATCCGGCTTGCCGCCGGACTGGACCGGACCAGGGCCGGAATCGATCGATGGAATGCGGCATAAAGAAACTCCGCCTGTCGGACAGCGCGCGCCATGCAAGGGGCGCTTCATCTCAACAGAACGCTCCGCAACGCATTCCGGCCCGCCGCGGATTTTCAAACCTCTTTGCAACCGCTTCCTGCACGACCGATTCGTGAAATACAGTTTTTAAAATTCTCGTCCGCGGATGTTCCTATGCGGTTCGCACGGGCAGCGCCGCAAGGCAATCCGGCCTTCGGACTAAAGCTCCGGCAACCCGCCTAAGCGCAATTTTTCCATGCGGCGCAAAGTTCTTCTGGTATTTTCCCAGCAAGTTCCCGATATTCATCCATACCGACAACATCGCACGCAAAAACGGCTCCTGACGTGATGCTCGTGCACGCGCCCGCGTGCCGCTGCGTCAGAAGGCGCGCGATACGGCCCAAGCAGCGTACGCATGACTCAAAATTCACTTTGGCAACCGAGCGACATAATGAACGCAGAAACCGGGTCCGAACCGGAGGCTCCGAAGAAGCGCGGACGAATCCCCCAGTCGGCGTGGCCGCAGATTCTTGAGCGTTACCGTTCCGGCGCTACCCTGTCGGCAATCGCGCGTGAATTCGAATGCACGCCGAGCGCCATTTCCTACATCATCCGCAAGGCGGAGGCGGCCGGCGAGAAGGACGTGCCGGCTGAAGAGGGCACCGCCAGCGACGCCGCCGCGGAAGCGCCGGCCGGCGACGCCATGGCCGAGGAGCCGCCGCCCGCTCCGGTTGCAGCTCCGGAAGCGCCGGCACCGGTGAAGCCTGCGCGCCGCGCCGCCGCTCCGGCTTCGGCCCCGGCTCCTGCTCCGGCTGCCCAGACGGTCGCTCCGGCGGCAGCCCCGACCGCGGCTCCGCAGCCCGCGCCGGTGCCTCCGGCCGCTCCGGCCCAGACCGAGACTCTGCGCCTCAACCGTCCGGAGGCACAGCCGGCCGCTCAACCGGCTCCGGCTCAGCCGACGCCGGTCCAGCCGACGGCGGCCCCCGCCCAAGCCGCTCCGCAGCCCGCTTCCGCCGACGGAAGCCGCCCGGCCGGCACCAATCCCCCGCCGGTCGACGCCGTCGAGGCCCGGCTGCGCGACACCGCACGCGGTTGCCTGAACGCCTACCGCGGCTGGCGCCAGCAACCGGGCGAAGCGTCGATCCAGACGCTGTCGGAAGCGGTACACGAACTGCGCAAGGCCCTGGCCCGCATCGAGATCGACATGTCGGCCAGCCGCCGCGAGGAACAGGCGATCCGGCCCATTCCGATCCCGGCGCACCGCACCGCACGCCGCACGCCGTAAGGCAGGCCATCAGAACGGGTCTTTGCGACACTGCTTGGGTTACGAAAAAGCCCTTCCCCACCGCTTGGGGAAGGGCTTTTTTCATGCCCGAACCCTTAGGCTCCGACCTTTGGCCTAGACCATTCGCTGGCACCGCCTACCGCCAACGCCGCAGGAAAAAGCCCTACGGACTCCAGTGGAATGGCGGCTATACTGGAGGCAACCAAGCAATCATAAGCCGGAGGAACGCCCGATGACCTTCCGCCGAAACACCGAATTGCCCGAATCGGTGAAGCGATGCCTGCCGCCGCCCGCGCAGGACATCTACCGGTCGGCCTTCAATCACACTTGGCAAGCGTGCCGGTCGCCGGAGGCCCGTCAGGCCCTGCAGCGCGAACGGCTGGCTCACAAGGTAGCCTGGGCTGCGGTCCGGCGGCGTTACGAACCGGATGACGGCGGCTGGCGCCCCAAACACTGAGACGCCACCACAGCCATGAACAGAACGGCCACGAACAGAACGGCCACGGACAAACCGGTGGGCGCGCCCGGCGCGCCTACTGCCTCTCCACCACCGTAAAGCTGCTGAGGTCGCCCTTGGCCCGTTCCTCGGACGGCAAACGTCCCCGGACGATGTAGCAGATGTTTTCGGCCACGTTCGTGGCGTGATCCCCAGCCCTCTCGATGGACTTCGCCACGAACAGCAGATGGGTGCAGCCGGTGATGTGCGACGGCGACTCCATCATGTAGGTCAGGAATTCGCGGAACAGGCTGGTGTAGGCCGCATCGACCTGACCGTCCCGGTTGCGGACGGCCATCGCCCGTTCGGCATCCTGCTCGTCATAGGCGGCCACCAGGATCATGCCGAGCACCGTTTCACCCATCCAGAACAGCAACGCGACGGGGGTTTCCACCGGCAGGTCCGCCAGGGTGACCGCGCGCTTGGCGACCGAACTCGCGACATCGCCCATGCGCACCAGTCCACGGCGCACCGGTCCGATCTCGCATTGCGACCGGCAACGGAACGGCATGTTAACAAATAAACCAGAATATCTTATGACACTGCCAAAGCGCTGGAGTAACCGCGCCCACCTCCCCTCGCGCCGGGAATGGGCCGATTGTCGGACGGGGTCATGACGCCACATGAGTTGGTCGCCGTGCTCGAAAAGCACGAGCGTTGGCTGAAGAACCGGTCGGGCGGCACCCGCGCCAACCTGACCATGACCAACCTGGAGGGATCGAATCTCGCCGGGGTGGAACTGACGCAAGGCAAGCTGTCGGGGGCCAACATGGCCCATTGCGACCTGTCCAACGCGAATCTCAGCCACGCCGACCTGTTCGCCGCCCACCTGACCAAGGCCGACCTGACCGGCTGCAACTTCTACCGGGCCGATCTGCGCGGCGCCCACATGCGCGGCGCCAAGCTGAAACGCGCCATTCTGAAGGAGGCCGACCTGCGCGGCGGCGCGCTGCTGTACGGCGGGAACGGGGCGAACGGCAGCAAAGGCCTCGACTTCGTGCGATCCGACCTGTCGGGCAGCGACATGGACGATGCGATGATGTCGAACGCCAACCTGTCCGGCGCCGACCTGACCGACGTGTCGATGAACGGCGCGGATTGCGAAGGCGCGCTGATGGCCGGGGCCACGCTGATGCGCTCGACCATGAAGAACTGCAACCTCGCCCGCGCCGACCTGCGCGGCTGCAACCTGTCCGGCGTCAACCTGCAGGGCGCCATCCTGCGCGACGCCAACCTGAACGGCGCGGTGCTGGCCGGTGCCAACCTGCGCAACGCCGACCTCCAGGGCGCCAAGATGGAGGGGGCGGACCTTGCCGGGGCGGACACGACGGGCGCCAACATGGCGCGCTCCGCCGAGAATTTCTCGATCCAGATCCAGGAAGCCCTGCACAATCACTACACCTGGATCAACACCAACGGCGCCATGGGGTCGCGCGCCGATCTCAGCGGGGCGGACCTGTCGCATATCGACCTTCACGGCGTGAATTTGTCGGGAGCAAACCTGCGCGGGGTGCGGCTGGTCGGCGCCAAGATGCGCGATTCCCTGCTCATCATGTGCGACATCTCCGCCGCCGACCTGACCGGCAGCGATTTTGGTGGCGCCATCCTCGACGGGGCGACGCTTCGCGGCACCAACCTCTCCGGGGCCCGGTTCGACGGAGCGGGCATCGGCTGGGTCGATATAAAGGGTCCGGACGGGCGGCCGACCGGACGCCTGTGGGCGGCGAATCTGACCGGCAGCAACTTCACCGGAGCCTCCTGCATCCGCACCAACATGCGCGGCGCCAATCTTGCCGGCTGCGACTTCTCCAGCGCCGACCTGACCGGGGCCATTCTCAGCGACGCGAACATCCGCGACGCGCGCTTCACCGGGGCCAACCTGACCGGCGCCAGCCTGCCGCCGCCGCCCGATCTCGACGATTGACCGCGACGACCGATCGGGAGAGGTCGGTCGTCGCGGCGTCCGTCACGCCAGATCGTCGTCCCCGCTGATCGACGGCAGGCCACCGAGGTTGGCGGAGACGCGGCGCAGCACGCTGACGGTCAGTGCCAGTTCGCCCAGGGAAATGCCTTGGGTGGCGGTGTCGTCGATCTCCTCCGCGCAGGGCAGGATGTCGGCCCGCAACGCCTTGCCCTTCGGCGTCAGATAGATGTTCACCTTGCGCCGGTCGTGGGAGTTGCGCACCCGTTGAACGAGATCGCACCGCTCCAGATTGTTCAGCGCGGTTACGGTGGTGGGTTCCATCATGCCGACCCTTTGACTCAGCTCACGCTGGGTCAGCCCGTCCTCCTCCCACAGGGCACGAAGGAAATACCATTGCCCCATGCTGACGCCATGATCGGCGATGCGGAGTTGCAAAGCGCGCGCGATGGCACGGTGCGCCTCGCGCACGGCCCGCGGCAGGGCTGCCCCGGACTGGGGAAGCCCGTCGGCGTCCTCCCTGTGCGGCTCGGCGACCATCGGTTCCTGTCTCTTGAAACGCCCAACCATGACGACAATCTCTCGGCAGACGTCCGTCAGGCCGTAGTGCGGTGCAGCGGACGAAATCAACTTGCCCGATCATATCCACTCCCGGAAAAATCGCAAAGAGATTGCGGATATAAATTTCTCGTGCATGCAATAATATGTCACGTAACCGTCGCGCGACCTCTGAAGGGCATTTTTTCGTATTTATGCGTATGACCTTCACGGTCTGCGCCCGTATGTCGGCAACGACTGGGAAAGGATGTTGCCCAGCTTTGAAACATGGACGAATCTGAAAGGTTTGTGACAGGGCGGAGATGGGGTTGCGCCCCCGGCCATCCGCCCATTAACACGGCACAGCACCACGCAAGAGCACAGGAGCATCAGCCTATGCGCCCCAGCACCGGACGCACCGTCACCGTCGCGGCGACCCAGATGGCCTGCGGTTGGGACCGCGACGCCAATGTGAACGGCGTCGAACGCCTCGTGCGCGACGCGGCGGCGCGCGGCGCCCAGATCATCCTGCCTCAGGAACTGTTCGAAACGCCCTATTTCTGCAAGGATCAGAAGCAGGATCTGTTCGCCCTCGCCCACCCGGTCGAGGATCACCCGGTGATCGCGCGGATGAGCGCGCTCGCCCGCGAACTGTCGGTGGTCATCCCCACCAGCTTCTTCGAGCGGGCGCGGAACGCCTATTACAATTCGTTGGCGATGATCGACGCGGACGGCTCGGTGCTGGGCGTCTACCGCAAGTCCCACATCCCGGACGGCCCTGGCTATCAGGAAAAATACTATTTCAACCCCGGCGACACCGGCTTCCAGGTTTACAAGACGCGCTACGCCACCATCGGCTGCGCGATCTGCTGGGACCAGTGGTTCCCGGAATCGGCCCGCGCCATGGCGCTGAAGGGCGCGGAAATCCTGTTCTACCCCACCGCCATCGGGTCCGAACCCCAGGACGGTTCGCTGGACAGCCAGGCCCACTGGACGCGGGTCATGCAGGGCCACGCCGGAGCCAACCTGATGCCGCTGGTCGCTTCCAACCGCATCGGCCGGGAAGAGGGGGACACCTGCGGGATCACCTTCTACGGCTCCTCCTTCATCGCCGGGCCGACCGGGGAGCTGGTCGCGCAGGCCGACCGGGAGAGCGAGACGGTCCTGACCGCCAGCTTCGACCTCGACCGCATCGCCGCCCAGCGGGCCTCCTGGGGCATCTTCCGCGACCGCCGTCCGGAGCTGTACGGCCCGTTGCTGACCCTCGACGGCGAGTCCCCCGTCCGCCGTTGAGCCCCGCAACCGGACCGTCCGGCGTCAGACCATGATGCCGGCGCTGCCGGTGCGCTGGCCGATGCCGGACGCCGACGCATAAGCCGCCGCGCCGCGCGCCGCCAGCGCCGGCGCGGCGGTATCCCTCGGCATCGCGGCATCATCGCCGCCGTCCTGCCGGTCGGACGAACCGCCGTTCCGTGCGCCCGGCCCCGAATCCGTCCGACGCAATTGCTGCTGCGCCTGCATCTTGGCGGCGTCGGCCTGTTGGGCGACACGCAGGTCCTGAGCGGACGGGTCGGAGGGTGCCAGGGCCGCCGCCTTGACCGTGTCCATCTTGCGGACGGTGGCTTCGGGGTCGCTCTCCGCGCCGGCATCCACCTGCACTTCACCGGCGGTCGCGTAATTCTTGCCGTCCGGTCCACGGGTGAAGGTGAAGGTTGCGCCGCCCGCATGGGGGCCGCCGGCCGCCTGATGCGCCGCCTCGTGCTGGCGGACGCTGGCGTCGATGCGCTTGAGGTCCTGAACCTGCCGCTGCTGATCGTCGGTCAGCGTGCCCGGCTGGCCGGCGATGGTGCGCCCGGTGCCGGTCTGAGCGGTGTCCTGAGCTCCGTCCTGGCTCCGGTCACGGGCCGGCTGGCCGGGCCGCTGAAGCGGCACGCCGTAAACGCCACTGGACGATACACCGGCAACCATGGGCTCGCGGCTCCTGCGCCCTCCACGCGATGCCCAGCAGTCTACACGCCGCGGGACGGCGCGGCAACGCAGCTTGGCCGTTGCCTTTTCACGAACACGCACGCAATAGTGTTCATAGCACCCGGATTGAACACCCTCTATGGGGAAGAGGTGCGGCGCCACCACAATCCACGTGTGACTCCTTGCGCATAATCCTCGCTCTTTTGGTGCCGTTGGCCGTGATCGTCTGGGGGCTCGCCACATCGGCTGCGGAACCGCCCCCTCCGGCGCTCCACGCCCGCCCGCCCGAGCCGCTGCCCCAGACGAAACCCGCCCCGCTCCCGGGAGCCCTGTCCGCGATCGAGGCCGCCTACAGCGAACGGGCGGGGTCCGTCCTTCTGCAGTTCGGCTACGACCAGTTCGGCGCGGAACCGCCGCGGCGGGACGGATCGGGCGGCGTGCAGGCGGACTACACGCTGGGACCGGGCGACGAGCTCCTGGTGACCCTGCGCGGCCAGAAATCCTCCAGCAAGCGCCACATCATCGATGCGGCGGGGCTGCTCACCGCCGATGACGTTCGGCCCGTCGTGGCGCAGGGTCTGACCCTGGCGGACTTGCGCGCCCAACTGGCGAACGCCGTGACCGCCTCCTTTCCCGACACCGAGGTCTATGTCTCGGTGACCGAAATCCGGCGGATCGGCGTGCTGGTGACCGGCGCCGTGGCGCGTCCGGGCCGGCAGGATGTGGGGGCCTTCGCCACGCTGATCGACGCGCTGACGGCTGCGGGCGGCGTCACCCGCGCCGGGTCCCTGCGCCGCATCCGCCTGTTCCATGCCCAGACCGCCGGAGACGTCCCGTCCACAGGGTTGCCCGTCGACCTGTACGACCTGTTCATGACCGGGGACGGCGCGAGCGCCGGCATCCGCCTGCGTGACGGCGACCGCATCTTCGTGCCGCCGCTTGGCCCCACCGTGGCGCTGGCCGGTCCGCTGAAGCGCCCCGGCGTTTATGAGCTTCCTCCCGATCAGGATCGGCTGCCGGCCGCCGCGGCGCGGGACATGGCCGGTGGCTTCCTGCGGCCCGGCGCGCATCGGGCGCTCCGCTACGCCATCGGCCCCAACGGCGAGGAGCTGGCCGAGGAACTGGCGGACGCGGACGCGACCCGGTTGAGCGACGGCGACCTGCTGCTGATGGCGCCACGCCGCGAGGACCGGCGCGGCGACCTGCGGCTGGACGGCCATGTCCTGCGCCCCGGTCCGCGGGCGCTGGAGCGGACCCCGAGCATCACGGCCCTGGTCTCGGCGGCGGATCTGGGGCCGTCGCCCTACCTTCCCTTCGCGGTTCTGGCCTCGACCCGTCCGGGCGACCGTGCGCGCGTTCTCCAGCCGGTCGATCTGGGGGCCGTGCTCAACGGCCGCGACCGCCGCACCCTCGCCGAGAACGACGTTCTTTACGTTCTGGGCGCGGACGACGTGGACTTCCTGACTTCCGAACCGGTGCTGGAGCTGCTGCGCGGCGCGCGCGAGCCGGCCCCGGACGCGTGCCGCGGACTGGTCGTGCTGGCCCGCGCGCTGACGGCGCAGCCGGATGGTCCGCTGTCCAGCGGACCTCAGGCACGGGCGGCGGCGGGCCTCACCGGAGGCCGCACGCCCTGCCCACCCCTGTTCGACGCCGTTCCGGACCTGCTCGTCTTCGCGCTGGAGCATGCCTCCCTGCTGATGGGCGGCGTCCCCCGTCCCGGCTTCTATCCCTCCGCCGGACGGGGAAGCGCGACGGAACTGGCGATTGCCGCCGGAGGGCCGGAGGCCGGCCCCTACGATGATCCTCCCTCGATCGGAGGCGCGGCGCAACGCCGCCCGGCAGGAGCGGGGAGCATTCTGGAGGCGGACACCCCCGTCTACGAGCTGATCGGTCACGCCCGCCGCCCCGGCGTCCGTCCGCTGGCGGGGGTCGCCACGCTGCGCGACGCGCTGTCCGGCGGCGATGCCCTGAGGCGGGATGTCTACCCCTTGCTGGGCGTCATCGAGCGCTTCGACCGCCGCACCCTCGCCCATCGTCTGCTTCCGTTCTCGCCGCAGGAGGTGGCCTCCGGACAGGCCAACCGCGCGCTCGCCGACGGCGATCGGGTGCGGCTGCTCTCCATCGCCGAGGTTCGTTCGCTGACCAGCCTTTCCGACAAGGATGGCAAGCCCCAGGCGCCGCCGACCGACTCCGAACCCGCCGACGCCCGGCAAACGCTCCCCGAGGGCGTCACGGCGCTGGTGCGGGAACGCGGCGTGCAGGTGCGGGGTGCCGTGCGCATCCCCGGCACCTATCCCGTGGCGGAGACGGCGAGCGTGGAGGCTCTTCTGGCAACCGCCGGCGGCCCCGCCACGACCGCCGACTTTTCCAGCGTGGAGATCACCACCGCCGCCGGCCAGCGCCGCCGTTTGGACCTCCGCGACGGTGCATCGGCCCGGACGGCGCTGCATCCGGGGGACAGCCTGCGCATCAACCCGGTGCCGCAGGCCCTGGAGGCGCGGGCGGTCACCATCTCCGGTGCGGTGCGCCGCCCCGGCAGTTACGACGTGGCGCGCGGCGAGACGCTCTCGTCCCTGATCGACCGGGCCGGCGGCCTGACGGAGGAAGCCTATCCCGCCGGGACCAGTTTCCTGCGCGACAGCGAGCGCAAGCGCGAGCGCGCCTGGTTCGACCAGCAGGCCCGCGACCTGGAGCGCTGGATGGTGCAGGAGGTCGAGAAGGGCGAGGCCGCGCGCTCGGACGTGGTCGGGCTGGCCCGGCAGCTTGCCACCCAATTGCGCGGGGTGGAGCCGCTGGGCCGCATCGTGGTCGAGGCCGATCCTCTGGTGCTGCGCCAGCGGCCGGAACTGGATGTGCTGCTGGAGCCGGATGACCGCATCGTCATCCCGAAACGCCCGCTTACCGTCACCGTGACCGGGGAAGTTCTGCACCCGACCGCCGCCCAGTTCGTCAGCGGCAAGACCGCCGACGGCTATCTGCGCGACGCAGGGGGAGCGAGCCGCAACGCCGATGACGCCCGCATCTTCCTGGTTCTACCGGACGGGCGGGCGCAGCCGCTCTCCCTGTCCTCCTGGAACCACACGGTGACGGCGATCCCGCCCGGCTCCTCCATCGTGGTGCCGCGCGACCCGAAGCCGTTCGACCTGATGGAATTCTCCAAGAACATGGGAACGATCCTCGGCCAGCTCGCCATCTCGGCCGCGGCCATCGCGGTGATCTCCGAATGACGGACGGAGCGGGACGGCTCCGGCTGGCCGTGGTGACCGTGGTCCGCGACGACCGGACCGGCCTGATGGCCACCCGCGCCAGCCTGCGCGCCCAGACCACGGCGGCCTACGACTGGTTCGTGGCGGATGGAGGCTCCGTCGACGGAACCGGCCGCTGGCTGGCCCGCCACGGCCACGAGGCGGTCTGGTGGCGCTCGGCCCCTGACCGTGGACTGTACGACGCCATGAACATCGCCCTGGACGCCATCGGCGAACGGTCGCCTCTCCGCGCCTGCAGCCACGTCCTGTTCCTCAACGCCGGCGACCGGCTGGCCGACGACCGGGTTCTGGAGCGGCTTCTCCCGATCCTGGCCGAACATCCGGACACCGGCCTGTTCTATGGCGACGCGTTGGAGGAACGTTCCGGCGGACGGCTGGTGGTGAAACGGGCACGGTCGCACCGCCGCGCCCTGCTGGGCATGTTCACGCACCACCAAGCCATGGTCTACCGTTTGGCGGGTCTGTCCGACATCCGATTCGATCTGCGCCACGGGCTGGCCGCCGATTATGCCTTTACCGTGACGGTCCTCGGGCGGGGGACCCCGGCGCACCGCCTGCCACTTTCAGTATGCATTTTCGCCCCTGGCGGACGGTCTCAGCAGGACCCGGCGCGCGGCCGTCGGGAGCAGGCGATCATCCGTCGCGAGTTGCTTGGGCTCGGCCGCACGGCCAACGCAACATTATGGGCATTACAATGGCTTGCCCTTACCCTGCGGCAGACAACTCCATGGCTTTACGCGAAATATCGTTTCTCATCAAATGAACGATCATTTCTTTCATAAACTTTGACGACGATTTCACGCATCTAGCTATTGATGCGCACGAAAAGTTGCATAGAATTTACTTTCTGAACTAACCAATTTCCCTGGTGGCGCGCGCCACCTCCATACTGAGGGTCTATTATGAGCGCCACGAAATCCAAACTATCACCCGCCCACACGCTGTCACGCCGTGGCGAGGGACCCAACCCGATCGATATCCATGTCGGCGCCCGGCTGCGGCTGCGCCGGACCCTGCTCGGCCTGAGCCAGGAGAAGCTGGGCGAGGCCGTGGGAATCACCTTTCAGCAGCTTCAGAAGTACGAGCGGGGCTCCAACCGCATCAGCGCCAGCCGCCTGTTCAACCTGTCGCAGGTTCTGGGTGTCCCGGTCAGCTATTTCTTCGAAGACATGCCGTCGCCGGAGCACATCGCCACCCCGTCGCCCGACGTTCCGCCGTCCGAAACGGAAGAGTTCGAGTCGATGGCCCGCCGCGAGACCCTGGAATTGGTGCGGGCCTACTACCGCATCGAAGACTCCTCCGTGCGCAAGCGCACCTTTGACCTTCTCAAGGCTCTGGGCGGCGAGCGCGCCCTGGACGAGGCGGTGTAAGGCACGGCACCGTCATCCGGTCCTCAGTCATCGGTGGACGCGGGAAGCCCGGCCCGCCGTCTCGCGTCCGCGATCTTTACGCCGATCTGCCAATAATAGAAGGCCCGGGCCAGCGCGTGCTGGAGTCCCGGACCGCCGTCCAGGAAGCCCAGCCGCAAAACATACCCATACAGAAAGACCAGGAGCGGACGGGCCGGCAACCGGTTGAAGCCTATCTTCAGCCATCGCCGCGCCCTGGATTCCAGCCCAATCAGTTCCCTCATCCGCCCATCCGAACGCAACGCCGCTTCCCAATCGGCGTACCGGGCGTGCCGTTCGAACCAAGCGGCGACCGGCTTGTCGTCGGCGTGGTCCAGGCTGTGGCGCAGCCGTCCGACGGTGCCGTCGATCACCGGCTGGTAGTGCCCCTCCACCTCCCACATGGTGGCGACGTCCAGATCGGGCGCCGGGGGGAAGCGGGCCTTGCGGCGGTCGAACAGGGCGAGTTTCCGGTTGCCCGTTCCGAAGCGCAGGCGCCGGCCGAGAAACACCGGACGGCCGTCGACGAAATAGCCGGCATGCCGCGGCCCCGTCGCCATCAGCGCGGCGATCTCCTCCACCAGAGCACCACCGAGCCGCTCGTCCGCATCGACGAACAGAACCCAATCCTGGCCGAATGGCAGCTGGTCCAGGCACCATTGCTTCTTCTTCGGGTACCGCCCGTCCCATTGGAAGGGCACCACCCGCGCGCCCGTCGCGGTGGCGATGGCCGGGGTCCCGTCGGTGCTTCCGCTGTCCACCACGAAGCGTTCGGCGAAACGGTCGAGCGCGGACAGGCAGTAGGGGAGATTGACCGCCTCGTTGCGGGTCATCACCACGACCGATACGGGGATCACGGTCCCGCCTCCCCACCGGCCCGCCACAGGCGCCGCAGGCTGGCGGCGAACGCCCCGGCCACCAGCCCGACCAGCGCCGCCATCGGAACCACCGTCAGCGGGTTCGGCCAGTCCGGGCGCTGTGCCGCGGCGGGTGGTTCGATGGCGTCCGCCGCCAGGGGCAGATCGACCTCGATCATCATGGCGATGCGCTCCTGCTCCGACAGAAGGTCGGCAAGGGCGCGGCGGTGCTCGGCCACGGTGATTCCGACCAGACGGGCGCGGGCATGGGCGATCTGCGCGGCGCTGCGGCGGGACGCCTCCGCCCGCAGATGGGCGTCGGTCGCCTGGGCGGCGGCGGACAGAAGCCGCAACGCCATGGCGCGGTCGGCGTGACGCAGGCGCAGCCGCCGCATCGGCCCGCTGCCCACCATGTCGACGGTCAGTCGCTCGCGCAGCGCGCTCGCCACGCGCTCGGCATCGGGCTCCACCCAGTCCGACCGGCCGACGAGCGCGAGGAACAGCCGCTTGGCGGACGCCGTGGGACCGGGCACGGGGCGCCAAGCCCCCGCCTCCTCGTCCCAGCGGTCGGGGAACAGGCCACGCAGCAGCAACGGATCGGCCATCATCCGCTCCGCCACCGGAATGGAGGTGAAAAGCTGGAGGTAACGCGCGAAATCCGAAAGGATCTCGTCCCCCGGACCGGGTTCCGACGCCGCGGCGGCGGTTTCCCGGCCGATCAGAACGGGCAGCCGCGCCCCCATGGCTGCCGCGCCGACGCGCGCGGTCGGCCCGATCACCATCACCGCGGTGTATTGCGGCGCCACCAGCCGCAAGGCGGCCACCGACGCCACCACGCCCAGCGCCGCCCCGACGAGCAGGATCGGCCAACCCTGCCGCATCGTCCACACGAAGCGCCGCAGCCGTCGTCCCGCCTCCGCGGCTCCGGCCTCCAACGGAAAGCGGCGCAACGGCATTCCGTCAGGCATGGGGCAGACTCCGCCCCGGCAGAACGGCGTCACCGCGCCGTTTCGCCCGGCGCAGCCCGTCCGCCAGCGCCGCGAAGCGCCGCGCCGCCACCGTGGCGTCCCAAGCCGATGCGACGGACAGCGCCCACGCTCCCTGCGCGGCGCACAGGGCCGGATCGCGGGCATAGCGGCGGATCGCGGCGGCCAGCCCCGTCACGTCGTCCGGCGCCAGCCTTTGCCCGCAGCCCTCCAGCATGGCTGCCGCATCGCTGCCCGCCGGCCCGAGGAACAGGCAGGGCCGCCCGGCCGCCAAGACGCCGGCCACCTTGCTGGGCACCAGCAGCCCTTCGGCCCGCGGGTCCATGGTCGCCAGATGCAGATCGGCCGCCGACAGGCTTTCGGCGAGCCGGTCCGGCGGCTGGAGCGGCAACACCTGGACGTTCGTCAGCCCACGCCGCTCCACCGCCTCCGCCACGGCGGCCCGCCGCCGCCCCTCCCCGATCAACAGTATCGCAATGTCGGGGTCGCTGCGCGCCAGCAGAGTCGCCGCGTCCAGCAGGAGGGCCATCGGGTGGGCCAGCCCCATGTTTCCCGAATAGGCCACGGTGAAACGGCCGCCCAGTCCATGCTCCCGCCGGAACGGGTTGTCGACGCGCGGAATCGGCCGGATGCGCGGATCGGGCCAGTTCGGCAGAACGGTGATCCGCTCGGCCGGCACACCCGCCGCCGCCAGCCGCCCGGCCATGCAGCGCCCGATGGCCACAACCGCGTCCTGCCGGCACAGCGCCTGGACGCTGGCCCGCTCGACCATCCGCATCAGCGGTTCCGGAAAGCGGACGCCCAGCACCGGCAGCAGGGCCGGAAACACATCCTGGCTCCAATGAAGGGAGGCCGCAGCATGGCGGGCGGCGATCAGCGGCCCGGCGCACCCCAGAAGCGGCGGGTCGGTCATGGTCACCACGACGTCGTGCCGTGGCAGGC
This sequence comes from Azospirillum sp. UENF 312511, assembly GCF_058780635.1. NCBI lineage: Bacteria > Pseudomonadati > Pseudomonadota > Alphaproteobacteria > Rhodospirillales > Azospirillaceae > Azospirillum > Azospirillum sp. UENF 312511. Next base: position 45,308 of record NZ_JBSNCG010000003.1, read on the forward strand.
GCAACGCCCGCTGAACCAGCCGCACCGCGGCGGCCAGATAGCCGCGGGTGGTCAGCTTCGCATCTCCCGCCGGCCCGCTCGACTCCGGCGGGCGCCCCTTGCCGGTGCGGCGGACGGTGACGCCGGGCGGCGCATCGCTGGGACCGTCGCCGTCCGCGACGACGGTGACGCGCCAGCCCATCGCGGCCATCCGCTGCGCCAGATCGAACAGGCAACGCCCGGTCGCCCCCTTGTCCGGAGGAAACACGCGGTTGACGAACAGGATGGACGGAGATTCCACGACGGAACGATCACGGAAATGTTTCAACACGCATAAGTATGCATTTCCGTCAGCCTGTCGGCAATCGCTTCCCGCGCTCCGCCCCCAGGACGGCCAGGGTGAGCAGGAGACCGGTGTCGAGGTACTTGAAGCTCGTATGCGCCAGGAGCGCCATCAGGAGCGGCGCCACTACCGCCCAACCAAGCGCGGGATCGGAACGGAGAAACGCCAGCACACGCGGAGCCAGCCCGCCGAAATAGGCAACAAGGGCGCACAAGCCGACCACTCCCGCCTTGGCCACGGCGTAGGTCGCCAGCGTGTGGGTGTAGGACACGCGCCAGCCGCCGACCGCCGGGTTGGCGAGGAGCGCTCCCCACCCCTGCCCGAACAGGAAGGCAGTCGGAGAGGACAGGGCCTGCCCGAGGGCGGCCTCCGCCTCCTCCCACCGGGTGTTGGCCCCAGCCAGCCGGGTTTTCTCGGCCGCCTGCCCCAAGGCGCCAAGCAGCAACTCAGGGAACAGCGTCACCGACAGCAGCGCCGCCATCCCCACGCCCAACGCGGCCAGGGGCGCCCGGCGCAACCACCACAGCCCCAGGGCGGCGAAGGCCATGGCGGCAAGCCCGAGCGCCATCCGGTGCACCGCTCCGGCCAGCGCCGCCAGACACAGAAGCCCGCCCAGAATCGCGGCCACGCCAACGGCGCCCCACAGCCAGCGGCCGCGCGCCAACGCACCGACTCCGAAGACCGGCAGCGCGATGGCGGCGAACAGGACGGACGGAGCGTTCAGCAGATAGACGCCGCCATCCGCCATCGCCCGGACGCCGATGGCGCCAAACCCCCAATGCGCCTGCTTCCACCAACGCAGCGCAAAACCGATCCCGGCCAGCGCCATGCCCGCGGCCAGCAGCGCCACAGCCCGGTCGGGGGCGGCGCGCAGCATCGGCACCAGCAGCACGGGAAGGAACAGATAAAGCAGCGGCACCACGTCGCGCAGCATGTCGTCCGGCGCCCAATCCAGCCACACGCCGCGCATCAGCGGGCACCACAGCAGCACCGCCAGGGCCAGCACCGCGGACAACTCCCAGGGCGGCGAATCGCGTTCCAGCAAGGCGTGGCCCGTCGCCACGGACAGGGGGCGCAGCAGCCCGACGCCCAGCACCAGCAACGCCCCGATGGCCGCCTCGGCCAAGCGGATCCGCCCCGGTGCGGGAGCGCTCAGCAGGCCATAGAGGATGAGCGCCAGGAACAACCCGGCGGCACGCCCCAGCGCCATTCCCCTTCCGGCCACGCGCTCTCCGCCATTGCTCCGACTCGAACAGGCGGCAGCATTTCATGCCACAACAGAAAAAGGAACGACCGATCCGACCCGCAACGATCAGGCGTAGCGCAACTCCGCGCGGTCGAGACGGTAGAACAACCCCTCCAAGGGATTCAGCCGCAAGGTGCCGGTCATCAGTACCGGGGCCTGCGACTCGCGGACCGGGATCTGGCTGTGGACGTGCAGCATGGTGGACGGGCTGGGCCGGTGGCAGGCCGGACAGGAGATGGGGTTGGCAGCGAGGATGAAACGGTTGTGGGCCGGCGCGTCGCTCAACGGCACCATGAAGCCGCGGACCGTCACCAGCTTGCCCTCCAGCGCCTTGACCCGGGTCGGGAAGACTGGATTGGCCGCCGGACCTTCCATGCGGACCTGCACCAGATCCCGCCACAGGGCCGTGGTGTCGTCCAGCGGCAGATGGAATGGCCCGGCGGGATGCGTGGGTTCGCTGGCGTTGGTCGCCCAGATCGCCCAGCCGGCCACCGGGGCCAGCGCGAGCGGCAACAAAACCTGTCGGCGCGACGTCATGGCTTCCTCCCCCTCGATCTGCCCGTTTCGGCCGTTGGTTCGACCGTTCATCCGATCGCGTTCATTCGATCGTTGAAGGCATCCTGTGCGGCCTTTGCCCCAGACCGTCATGCTTGTGGCCGAATTGTTCCCGAGCCTTCGTCCAAGGTCAACAGGCGAGCGATAGGCCGTACGTAAGATGCCGCCGCCCGGCGACTTCGGGCATCGCTACGCCGACCTATGGGATTGACGCGGCGGCCGACCTATACTTTGTAAGAGCGGCAACCACCGATAAAAACCTTACGAGCGGGAATCAACGCGGCATGCAAAAAGGGTCAGCACCGAAGGACAAGCCGGCGCATCTCCGCCTGTCCGAAGACCAGACCACCGAACTGGCCGACATGTTCCGCCTGATGAGCGACCCCAGCCGGCTGCGCATCATCCTGGCCTGCCTGGACACATCGACCTCGGTCGGCGACATGGCGGCGGCGCTGGGCCTGTCGCCGTCCCTGGTCAGCCATCACCTCCGCCTGCTGCGGGCGGGACGGCTGATCCAGGCGGAACGGCGCGGCAACCGTGTCTTCTACCTGATCACCGACGAGCACATCCGGCGCGTCCTGTCGGACATGGTCGACCATGTGGCGGAGGAAAGCGAAGGCGATCTGGAAGCGTAAGGCGGTTGCGGCGGCCTCGGCCGCCACAACCCGTTGAAGCCTTTATAACAAATACGCAATAGGATTTGACCGCCATGCCGGTTGCGCCGCATAGTTCCGATCATGCTGCGGCGCATCAAACCGTTGTTGCACGAATGGCTTGATGAATCGGGCCAGGAAACAAAGGGTGTTGGCATGGAGACGTTCCGCTTCCAGCCGGGGGAAACCCCCGTCCTGCTCAGCATCCCGCATGTCGGCACCGTCGTGCCGCCGGACATCGCGGCCACCATGACCGACTCCGCCCTGGCGATGCCGGACACCGACTGGCATCTCGACCGGCTCTATCACTTCGCCCCGGCGCTGGGCGTCGGCTTCCTGAAGCCCATCCTCTCGCGCTACGTGATCGACCTCAACCGCGATCCCGAGGGCGTCGTTCCCAACCCCGGCACCAACAGCACCGAACTCTGTCCCCTCACCACCTTCGATCACCAGCCGGTCTATCGCCCGGGGCTGGAACCGGACGCGGCGGAGGTGCGGCGGCGGATCGGCGCCTATTGGCGCCCCTATCACGAGCAGCTCAACGGCGAGCTTCAAGCGCTGAAGGAACGCTTCGGCGTGGCGGTGCTGTTCGACGCCCATTCCATCCGATCGCGCGTGCCGCGCTTCTTCGACGGGCAGATCCAGGATTTCAGCCTGGGCACGGCGGAAGGGTCCAGCGCCTCGCCGGCGCTGGTCGGCCGGGTGATGAACGTGCTCACCGCGACCGGGCGCTTTTCCTCGGTGCAGAACGGGCGCTTCAACGGCGGCTTCATCACCCGCCGCTACGGCAATCCCGCCGACAACATCCATTCGATCCAGCTCGAACTGTCGCGGCTCACCTACATGGACGAGGAAGCTCCCTTCAGCTTCCGCGAGGAGTCGGCGCGTCAGGTGCGTCCGACGCTGGAGCGGCTGCTGAGCCTCGTCGTCGAGTGGGCGTGGGAGAACGCCGCCGGGCGGCGGCGCAGCGCCTTCCTGTAACGCCCTGCCCGGCCCTCAGACCCAGACGCCCCGCACATAGGGCGTCAACTGCGTGTCCTGCATGATGATGTGGTGGACCAGCCAGTTCGCGGTGAAGGTGTAGATCCGCTTGGCGTTCTGATGCGTCGGGTCCCGCGTGAAGACCGCGGACAGTTCACTCAGCGTCCGCACCGCCTCGTGATGCTGGCGGACATGCTCCTCGAACTTCGGGTAATGCACGGCCTGCATGATCTTTTCTTCGCGGGCGAAATGCTGCTGGGTGTATTCCAGCAGTTTCATGAGGATCTTGGCGACGCGCACCGGCATGAAGCTGCGCGAATTCAGCGCGGCATCCAGTTCGTTCAGATACTCGATCAGGTGCTTGTGATCTTCATCGATGGACGGCTGGCCGACGCTGAGCTGCCGCCTCCACGTAATGACACCCATGAACCCTCCGCACCCTGACTTCCGCGGCTACCGGGCCATTCCACCGAAAGCCACCGCATTGAAGGGAAGCGCGCCGTAGCTTGCGCAACTGAAGATGAAGGTGCGCAACCCGTCAAGGAACCGTAAATACCGGACGCCGCGACCCTTGTTACCGCCAACTCCGCAACCGGCGGCCTTTGCCTGCATTATGGGCGCATTTTTTACAAAACGAACGCATACGATCGTCACATGGCATTTTGCCGCACCAAAACAAAGACGCGAAAAGGCAGGGGAAACGTCATGTTTCCGCCTGCCTTCGCATCGACTTTATGAAGATGAGGCGATGATCGGCCGCCCCAACTTACCTGTCAAACAACGCCCGATCAGCCGACGATCGAATAGCCGCAATCCACATAGGTGGTGCTGCCGGTGATGCCCTTGGCGCCGTCGGTCGCCAGGAAGGCGGTGGTGTAGCCGACCTCTTCGATGGTGACGAGGCGCTGCTCCGGTGCGCGCTCCGCGGCCTTCTCCATCAACTCGTCGAAATGGGCGATGCCGGAGGCGGCGCGGGTCTTGATCGGGCCGGGGGAGATGGCGTGGACGCGGATGCCCTTCGGGCCCAGTTCCGCCGCCAGATAGCGCACGCTGGCCTCCAGGGCGGCCTTCACCGGACCCATGACGCCGTAATTGTCGATCACGCGGTTGGCGCCGAAATAGGACATGGTGAACAGCGAACCGCCGTCCTTCATCAGCGGCTCCGCGTAGCGGGCCATGCGGATGAAGGAGTGGCAGGACACGTCCATCGCCATCTGGAAGCCCTCGCGCGAGCAATCGACGACGCGGCCGTGCAGATCATCCTTCGGGGCGAAGGCGATGGAATGCAGCGCGAAGTCCAGCTTGCCCCACTTCTGCTCGATCTTCTCGAAGATGGCCTTCAGCTCACCCTCGCCGGTGACGTCCACCGGTTCGAAGATCTCCGCTTCGAGCTGCTGGGCCAGCGGCTCGACGAAGCGCTTCGCCTTGTCGTTGAGGTAGCTGACCGCGAGATCCGCGCCCAGAGCGCGGAAGGCGCGGGCGCAGCCCCACGCGATCGACTGATCGTTGGCGATGCCGAGCACGAGGCCCTTCTTGCCTTCAAGAGTGGCGGCGGCGGGGATGATCGTGGTCATAGGCTGGCTTTCCCGGATTGCAAGGTGGCCGGATTCAGAGTGCGCCAGATCGGATCACTCGAATTGTGCAACGCACCATAATGCAATCGAAGGTCATAGGCAACTTGTTAAAGTCGCAATATATCCGACATTATCGCTTTGTTTATCCGTAACACAGCCTTCACACAGCGAAGACGCGAAGTCCGCGGCGGCAATCCATACCTCTTTCTTGCGTATTCATAACGAGGACCGCAACAAAAACAAAGGCCCCACCTTTCGGAGGGGCCTTTTCGCAGGACCGGCTTCTATGGAACCGGAGACGATCAAACGGCGCCGGGCGTGAAGGACGGCGGATCGCTGGCCGGGAAGGATTCCATCGACGCCTCGTCCACCTTCTCCTTCTCGTCGGCGTCGTCGTAGATGTCGCCGGGATGACGCGAGTACCGATGGACGCCTTGATCCACATCCTCGGCGGGGGTGCCCGCCCCGTCGTGATGGCCGCCAAAATCCTCCATCATCGCCTTGGTCGGGCAATAGCCGGTCAGCCCACGGGCGACCAGGGCGCCGCCGGCCAGAGCCAGCGCCGCCCCACCGACAGTTGGACGGCGCAGCCCAAGCACGGCGAGAAGCCCGCCGCCGACCAGAGATACCAGACGTTCGGTGTGCCCGACGTTGATCATGCGTTCGAGATCGTCCGGCAGGGCCGCGTCGCGGCTGCCCATGCCCTTTTGGCTCGTCATCGCCATCGCTGCTCTCCTCGATCTTTTTCTACAGTCACTGCTTCGGGGGTCACTGCTGCGGAGCGGGCGGCGTGGACCCACCCTGGCCCGGCGCCGGCGCAGCGCCGGTCGAACCGGACGAGCCCGGCTGCGCCGTCCCGTCGGGCTTGCGGGCCGTATCGGCCAGCGTGCGGGCCTGCGACAGCTCGCGGTTCAGCCGGTCCACCTCCTGCGAGAGGCGCTGCACCTCCGACTGGAGCTGCGGCGATCCCGCGGCACCGCCCTCCGGCATACCAACCGCGGCGAGAGCCGCACCGTCGCGCATCCAATAAGGCTGGACTCCGTAATAGGTGTGCAGCGCCACCGCCCATTGCCGGTCCGACATGTCCGGACGGTTGGAACGGGTGAATTGCGGCGCCGCGGTCAGCCGGTCCTTGGTCACGTTCAGGACATAGCCGTCACCGGACTGCGCCGCCCCTCCTTGCGCCGGCTGGATCAGTGCCCAGGGAACCGGGAAGTTGCGCTCACCAAGACCGAGGAACCCACCGGCTTCGACCACCGCATAGGCAACGCGCCCGGTGTTCGGATCGACCACAAGTTCGGAAATGGAGCCCATCTCCTCGCCGTTGGCGTTGTGCAGCTTGGCCTTCGACAGGTCGTCGGCGGCAACCACGCGCGGATGCTCGACCGAGCGCAGCAGGGCGTCGGCCTCGCCCAGGATGGTCTGGCAGGCCGGCTCGCCGCCCCGCTGCCCGGCGCGCTCGGCGGTCTGGCGCAGGGCACGGAGCTGGCCGATCTCCTGCGGGCTGATGGAGGCGGGAGTTCTGGTTGCCGGCGGCCTCCAGCGCGCCGATGCGCTGGCCCAGCCGGTTCACCCCCTCCGGGCAGGTCTCGGCGAATGCCGGCCAAGGCCCGAGCGCCCCCGCGATCATGGCGGCGCTGAGGAGCAAACGTTTCATCGTGGGTGCCTCCGGCTTGGTTTCCGTGCGTGTGGTTCTCACGCGGGGAAAACAGCACGGCCAAGACGGAGGTTCCGCGAATGCTTCTTCTGCGAAGCGGTCAGCCCGGAAGCGGCAACCCGCCCCGCTGAACGATGAAGGACTGGACCGCATCCACCCCCTGCCCCGTCTTGATGTTGGTGAAGACGAAGGGCCGGTCGCCGCGCATCTTCTTGGCGTCGCGGTCCATCACCTCCAGGCTGGCGCCGACCAGCGGGGCGAGGTCGATCTTGTTGATGACCAGCAGGTCCGACCGGGTGATGCCCGGCCCGCCCTTGCGCGGGATCTTGTCGCCCGCCGACACGTCGATGACGTAGATGGTCAGGTCGGCCAGTTCCGGCGAGAAGGTGGCTGCCAGATTGTCGCCGCCCGATTCCACGAAGATCAGGTCGAGGTTCGGGAACTTGCGGTTCATCTCGTCGACGGCGGCGAGGTTGATCGAGGCATCCTCGCGGATCGCCGTGTGCGGGCAGCCGCCGGTCTCCACTCCCATGATCCGGTCCGGCTTCAGCGCGCCGGAGCGGGTGAGGAATTCGGCGTCCTCCTTGGTGTAGATGTCGTTGGTGATCGCCGCGACCTCCCAATCGTCGCGCATGCGCTTGCACAGCGCGTCGGTCAGCGCCGTCTTGCCGGAGCCGACCGGCCCGCCGATGCCCACGCGCAGGGGACCACCATGGCTCTTGGAAATCGGGGCGGTCATGAGCGGAACAACCTCGTGTATTGGGTTTCGTGGATCATGGAGGTCCAATCGACGGCCATGGCGCGGCTGCCCAGATCGTCGAGCGGGGCGGCCAGCGCGGCCTCCGCCGCAGAGTGCACCACGGAATCGAGCGCCGCCAGGGCCTTCTGCCCGTCCGTCTGCCCCAGCGGCACCAGCCGCACCCCGGCGGAGACGAGGTTCGCGGCGAAGGCGTGCAGATAGGCCGACAGCGCCGGCCCCTCCGGCACGCCGATCAGCGCGGCGGCCAGCGCCACGGCGACGGCGTAGGCGACTGGCCGGGCGACCGGTCGGCCGGTGTCGGCGATCACCCGGTCCCAGCGTTCCATCCCCTCCAGCGGCCAGGCGGCGCGCACGGCGATGAGGAAGGCCTGCCCCTGCGCGCGGCTCTCCAGCGCTGTTTCGGAGGTGGCGCGCATCGCGTCGGCGCGTTCGACCGCCCAGGCGAAGCCCGCCTCGTCGCCCGCCAGAACGGCGCGGTGGGCGGCGACGAAGAGCATGCCGTCGGTCCGCCCGGCGCCGTGGCGCAGAATGCCGTCCATCCAGCGCGCCAGCGTGTCGCGGTCGCGGACGAGGCCCTGCTCCACCGCCGCCTCGATGCCGTGGCTGTAGGAGAAGCCGCCGACCGGAAAGGACGGCGACAGCCAGGCGAGGAGCTTGGTGAGGTGGGTGGCCGAGACGGGCCCCCACCCCGGCCCTCCCCCGCTGCGCGGGAGAGGGTGCCTATCCTCGCCCAAGTCCCCTCCCTCGCGAAGCGGGGGAGGGTTAGGGAGGGGGCAAGCGCCCTCAGTCATGCGAATGCCCGTGGGAATGGGAATGGGAATGGCTGTGGGAATGCGAATGACCATGATCGTGATCATGCCCATGGCCATGCGAATGGCCATGCCCCTGCCCCGAATACGCCCCGCCTTCCGGCGCAAAGGGCGCGTGGATGGCGGCGACGCTGGCCCCCAGCCCCTTCAGCATGTCCTCGATCACATGGTCGCGGCGCAGGCGGATGGTCTCGCCGACGATCTCCACCGGCAGGTGGCGGTTGCCGAGGTGCCAGGCGATGCGGGCGAAGCCCTCCGTCCCGCCGCCGCAGCGCACCTCCATCAGCTCCTCGTCGGCAGCGACCACGCGCAGGTAGGCGCCGTCGCCCAGTTCCAGCCCGTCGCCATGGTCGAGCGCGACCGCGCGCGGCAGGTCCAGCAGGAAGTCGGCCCCCGCATCGTCCGTCATCACCATGCGCCGCCGGTGGCGGTCGTCGAAGGCGAGGGTCACCGTGCCGGCCTCGCGCTCGGTCGGCCAATGGCCGCGGGCGTGAACTCGGGTGGCGCGGCGGAGCGTGTCGGTCATGGAGAAAGCCGTTCGAAGGGTGTGGGCCGGCCGAAGAAACGTCCCGCGAGGGCGCCGACCGGTTCCGCCGCTCCCGTGGTGAAGAAACGAAGGGCGCCCGCCGCCTCGCCAGCAATGGGGGCGTATTCGGGGTGGCGCTCCAGGTAGTTGTCCAGCGAGCGGGCGACCAGACTGGGCTGGCACAGCACCTCCACCCCCGGCGGCAGCGCCTCCGCGAACAGATGCGCGACCAGCGGGTAATGGGTGCAGCCGAGCACCGCCGCGTCCAGCGGGCGTCCATCCAACTGCGCCAGCAGCGCCCGCACATAGCCGCGCACCGCCGGAGCCAGTTCCGCGTCCCCCGCCCCCCGCTCGATCAGCGGAACGAGGTCCGGGCAGGCCTCCTGCACCACCCGCACGTCGGGCGCGCGCTTGCCGATCTCGCGCGGGAAGGAGCCGGACGCGACGGTGGCCGGGGTGGCGAAGACGCCGACCGTCCGCGGCTCCGGACGCCAGTCGGCGGCAGGCCCGTCCTGCATCCAGGGCACGCGGGTGATCGCTTCGACCATCGGCACCAGAACCCCCAGCACGTTGCGGCCCGGATGGGCCACCGGCAGCCACGTCTGCTGCATCCGCCGCAGGGCCACCGCCGCCGCCGTGTTGCAGGCCAGGACGACCAGCCCGCAGCCCTGGGCGAACAGCCGCTCCACCCCCTGGACCGTCAGGCGGTAGATGTCCTCTTCGCTGCGCGGACCATAGGGAGCGGCGGCATGGTCGCCGAGATAGACGAAGGGACGCCCAGGAGCGGCGGCCACCAGCGCGCGCAGCACCGTCAGACCGCCATGCCCGGAATCGAAGACACCAATCACGAACCCGTCACCCCACACTCAGAACAGGAAGTACCGCTGCGCCATGGGCAGCACGTCCGCCGGCTCGCAGGTCAGGAGCTGGCCGTCGGCGCGCACCTCGTAGGTTTCCGGATCGACCTCGATGTGGGGTGTGGAATCGTTGTGGATCATCTGCTTCTTGCCGATGGCCCGCACGCCCGTCACCGCGACCAGCTCGCGCCGCAGGCCGAGCGAGCGCAGCGCTTCGTTCTCCAGCGACAGCTTGCTGACGAAGGTCAGGGAACTGGCCTGCATCGCGCGGCCATAGGCGCCGAACATCGGGCGGTAATGCACCGGCTGCGGCGTCGGGATGGAGGCGTTGGGGTCGCCCATCAGCGCCGCCGCGATGGTCCCGGCCTTCAGCACCATGTCCGGCTTCACGCCGAAGAAGGCCGGCGACCAGACGACCAGATCGGCCAGCTTGCCGACCTCGACCGAGCCGACGACATGGGCGATGCCGTGCGACAGAGCCGGGTTGATCGTGTATTTGGCGACGTAGCGCTTGACGCGGAAGTTGTCGTTTTCGCCCGTTTCCTCGGCCAGACGCCCGCGCTGAACCTTCATCTTGTGCGCGGTCTGCCAAGTGCGGATGATCACCTCGCCAACCCGGCCCATGGCCTGGCTGTCCGAACTCAGCATCGAGAAGACGCCGAGGTCGTGCAGGATGTCCTCCGCCGCGATGGTCTCGCGCCGGATGCGGCTCTCGGCGAAGGCCACGTCCTCCGGGATGCGGGGCGACAGGTGGTGGCAGACCATGAGCATGTCGAGATGCTCGTCCACCGTGTTCACCGTGAAGGGCCGCGTCGGATTGGTGGAGCTGGGCAGCACGTTGGGCAGGCCGGCCACCTTGATGATGTCCGGCGCGTGGCCGCCGCCCGCCCCCTCGGTGTGGAAGGCGTGGATGTTGCGGCCCTTGAAGGCGGCGATGGTGTTCTCCACGAAGCCCAACTCGTTCAGCGTGTCGGTGTGGATGGCCACCTGGATGTCCGTCTCCTCCGCCACCGTCAGGCAGGTGTCGATGGCGGCGGGGGTGGTGCCCCAGTCCTCGTGCAGCTTCATGCCGCAGGCGCCGGCGGCGATCTGCTCCAAGAGCGCGTCGGGACGGCTGGCATTGCCCTTGCCGAAGAAGCCCAGGTTGATCGGCAGCCCCTCCGCCGCCTGGAGCATCCGGGCCATGTGCCACGGCCCCGGCGTGCAGGTGGTGGCCGACGTGCCCGCCGCCGGGCCGGTGCCACCGCCCAGCATGGTGGTGACGCCGCTGTTCAGCGCCTCGTCCACCTGCTGCGGGCAGATGAAGTGGATGTGGGCGTCGATGCCGCCGGCGGTGACGATCTTGCCCTCGCCCGCGATGACCTCGGTCCCCGGCCCGACGACGATGGTCACGCCCGGTTGGACGTCCGGGTTGCCGGCCTTGCCGATGCCGGCGATGCGCCCGCCGACGATGCCGATGTCGGCCTTGACGATGCCCCAATGGTCGATGATCAGCGCGTTGGTGATGACGGTGTCCACGGCGCCGCCCTGGCGCGCGGTCTGGGCCTGCCCCATGCCGTCGCGGATCACCTTGCCGCCGCCGAACTTGACCTCCTCGCCATAGACGGTGTGGTCCTTCTCGACCTCCACGATCAGGTCGGTGTCGGCCAGCCGGACACGGTCGCCCACGGTGGGGCCGTAGAGAGCCGCGTATTCGGCCCGGTCGATGCGATGCGCCATTGTCTGATGCCCTCCGCTGGCGCCTTTTACAGGCTGCCGTTGACCTTGCCGTTGAAGCCGATGACCACGCGGTTGCCGGCGTAGGCGACCAGCCGCACACGCCGCGTCTGCCCCGGTTCGAAGCGCACCGCCGTCCCGGCGGGAATATCCAGCCGGAAGCCGCGCGCCTTCTCGCGGTCGAAGGTCAGCGCCCCGTTCGTCTCGGCGAAGTGATAGTGCGAGCCGACCTGGATCGGGCGGTCGCCGGCGTTGGCGACGTCCAACTCCACCGTGTCGCGGCCGGCGTTGAGTTCGATCTCGCCCGCGGCGGGGATGATTTCACCGGGTTTCATCGGGGCTCCCCTTAGCGAATCGGCTGGTGGACGGTGACGAGCTTGGTGCCGTCGGGGAAGGTGGCCTCGACCTGGATCTCGTGAATCATCTCCGGGATGCCGTCCATCACCTGATCGCGGGTGATCACCGTCGCGCCGTCGCGCATCAGCTCGGCCACGGTGCGCCCGTCGCGGGCACCTTCCACCACATAGTCGGTGATGAGGGCCACCGCCTCGGGATGGTTCAGCTTCACGCCACGCTCCAGCCGGCGGCGCGCCACCATGGCGGCCATGGCCACGAGAAGCTTGTCCTTCTCGCGCGGTGTCAGGTTCATGGGGCTGTCTCTCCGCCTTCCCATTGGGTTGGCAGGATTATGCCACGTTGCTGCGGTGCGCCAATCCCGTTTTGCGGGCAGCGGTGCGCTTTCGCGCCGGTCAGACTTCCCACAGCCGCGGCAAGCGCGTCGGCAAGCCAGCCGCCGCCGCGCGCAGATGCGACCACAGCGCCGCGTAGGCGCGGCGCACCGCCAGCGCCTCGCCGCCCAGGATGCGGACGACCAGCAGCCCGTCGAAGGCCGTGGCACCGACCCGCACGCCCTCCAGCCCCTCCGCCACCGCGCGCAGCGCCTCCAGCCGGCTTCCGGCGTCGGGTGCGGCGTAGAGCAGCGTGGCGCAGGCTCCGGCACCGCCGAAGCCCGCCGGGTGGGCCAGCGTCTCGGCGAGGTCGCCGTCCATGTGCAGGGCGTCGGCCCAGGCCAGCCGCCCGTCGCGCACCACCTCCCAGGCGTCGCGGACGAGGCCGCGGGTGACCGTCTCGCCGAAGGCGGCGCGTCCGAAGACCAGCATCTCCCCGGCGATCAGGCGGGCGTCGCCCTCAAGCTCCAGCCGGGTCAGGCGGCGCAGGCGGGAGCCCTCGAAGACGATGGCCTCCTGCGGCATCCATTCCAGCCAAGCGCCGGCCTCCACCGTCACGCGGGTGTCGATGCGGCAGTCCGGCCCGGCGGAGCGGTAGACCTTCTCCGCCGCCTGGGTCGTCACAAGCGCCGCCGCCCCCGGCCCCGCCGACAGGGCGACGTCCAGCCGGTCGCCGCCGACCAGCCCGCCGGAGGTGGTGACCAGCACCGCGATGGGCAGGTCCCCCGCCCGCGGATCGGGCAGCAGCACCCGCAGCGGGTCGTGGTGGTAGAGCGTGGCGAGGCGCGTGGCCCCATGGCGATGCTCGAACCGCACCGTCGCCGCGCCGTGCACGGCGACTTTCTTCATCAACGCGTCAGCCACCAGCGGAACCCATTCTTGTCTTTACATCCTCAACCGCCAGCAGCACGCGCTCCGGCGTCGCGGGCGCGTCGAGGCGCACGGGCAGCCGGTGGCCGCCCACCGCCGCGACGGCGTCCTTCAGCGCCAGCCACGCCGAGATGCCGAGCATCAGCGGCGGCTCCCCAATCGCCTTGGAGCGGAACACCGTGTCCTCCCGGTTGGGGCGGTCGGTGTAGAGCGCCACCCGGAAATCCTCGGGCAGCGAGCGCGAGGTCGGGATCTTGTAGGTGCTGGGCGCGTGGGTGCGCAAGCGTCCCTCGCCGTCCCACCACAGCTCCTCCGACGTGACCCAGCCCAGCCCCTGGACGAAGGCGCCCTCCACCTGCCCCAGGTCGATGGCCGGGTTGATGCTGCCCGAGCAGTCGTGCAACACGTCGGCGCGGGGGAAGCTGTACTCGCCGGTCAGCGTGTCGATCAACGCCTCGGTCACCGCGACGCCGCAGGAGAAGTAGAAGAAGGGCCGCCCCTCGCATTTCTCGCGGTCCCACCAGATCTTCGGCGTGGCGTAATGGCCGGTGGAGGACAGCGACACCCGGTTCAGATAGGCGAGCTTCGCCACCTCCGCGAAGGTCATGGCGTGGTTGCCAGCGAAAACGGCGTTGTCGCGGAACTCCACCTTGTCCGGCGTGGTGTGGCAGTGCTGGGCGAGGAACGCCACCAGCCGGTCGCGGATGGTCCCAACGGCGATGCGCACCGCCATGCCGTTCAGGTCGGTGCCAGCCGACGCCGCGGTGGGCGGCGCGTTCGGCACCTTGTCGGTGGCGCTGGCGGTGACCCGCACCCGCTCCACGTCGATCTGGAACTCCTGGGCGGCGATCTGGGCCATCTTGGTGTGGATGCCCTGCCCCATCTCCGTCCCGCCGTGGTTCACCTGGATGGACCCGTCGGTGTAGACATGGACCAGCGCCGCCGCCTGGTTCAGGTGCTTGACAGTGAAGGAGATGCCGAACTTCACCGGGGTCACCGCCAGCCCCTTCTTCAGCACCGGGCTGCGGGCGTTGAAGGCGTCGATCTCCTCCCGTCGGCGGCGGTAGTCGCCGTCCCGCTCGATCCGGTCCATCAGCTCGGCGAGGATCTCCGGCTCCTCGACCGGCATCCCGTAATGGGTGGTGTCGCGGCCCGGCCCGCCGTAGAGGTTGGCGCGGCGCACGTCGAGCGGGTCCTTGCTGAGGGAGCGGGCGATCTCGTCCACCACATGTTCGATGGCGATGACGCCCTGCGGGCCGCCGAAGCCGCGGAAGGCGGTGTTGGACACCGTGTTCGTCTTGCAGCGGTGCCCGGTCACCCGCGCGGCCGGCAGATAGTAGGCGTTGTCGGCGTGGAACATGGCGCGGTCGACCACGCCGTTGGACAGGTCCAGCGACATGCCGCAGCGCCCGGCGAGGTCCATCTCCAGACCCTGGATGCGCCCCTCGCCGTCGAAGCCGACGTCGTAGCGCACGAAGAAGTCATGGCGCTTGCCGGTCATCAGCATGTCGTCGTCGCGGTCCAGGCGGAACTTCACGGGCCGCTTCGTGGCGTTCGCCAGCAGGCCGGCGATGGCGGCGATCTGCGCCGGCTGGCTCTCCTTGCCGCCGAAGCCGCCGCCCATGCGTCGGCACTCCACGGCGATGCCGTGCATCGGGCGCCCCAGCACCTGGGCGACGGCGTGCTGGACTTCCGACGGGTGCTGGGTCGAGGAATGGACCAGCAGGTCGCCGTCCTCCTTGGGGATGGCGTAGGCGATGTGACCTTCCAGATAGAAATGGTCCTGCCCGCCGACCTCCAGCGTGCCGGTCAGCCGGTGCGGCGCCCCGGCGACCTCCGCCGCCGCGTCGCCACGCCGGAAGGTCAGCGGCGGGGAGACGAAGCTGCCCTTTTCCAGCGCCGCCTCGGCGGTCAGCACCGCCGGCAGGTTCTCGTAATAAATCTCCACCAGCCGGGCGGCGGCGCGGGCCTGCAACAGCGTCTCCGCCGCCACGGCGACCACCGCCTGCCCGGCGTAGGTCACCAGCGCGTCGGCCAGGATGGGGTCGCCGCGCTGGATGGTGCCGATGTCGCCGTCCCCCGGAACATCGGCGTAGGTGAGGACCGCGTGGACGCCCGGCGCCTGCTTCGCCCGCGACAGGTCCATGCCCAGGATGCGCGCGTGCGCCCGCTCGGACAGCCGCACCGCAACGTGCAGCGTGCCGGGCAGTTCCGGGATGTCGTCGGTGTAGGCCGCGGCGCCCATCACATGCTTGCGGGCGCTTTCATGCTCGATGCCCCGGTGGACGCCACCGCGGATCGGTTGGATGGTGCCGCCGTCAGCCATGCACGGCCTCCAGGGAGGGCCGTTCGGCCCCGGTGGTGTGAAGAAGGAAGCGCATCAGCAGGTTCTTCGCCACCAGCGCCCGGTAGCGGTCGCTGGCCCGCATGTCGGTCATGGGGCGAAAGTCGCGGTCGAGCGCCGGAAGGGCCGCCGCCACGGAGTCCGCCGTCCAGGGCTGCCCGGCCATCGCCGCCTCCAGCGCCGGGGCGCGGGCCGGCGTCGCCGCCATGCCGCCGTAGCCGGCGCGCAGTTCCGCCACCCGCCCCTCCCCATCCAGCGTCAACAGGAAGGCGGCGCAGACGGCGGAGATGTCCTGGTCCCGCCGCTTGGACACCTTCCAGGTGGCGAAGCGCTGGCCCTCGCGCGGCAGGGGAATGCGGATGCGCTCGACGAACTCGCCCGGCTTCAGGTCGTTCTTGCGGTAGCCGTGGTAGAAGCGGTCCAGCGCCAGCTCCCGCCGCACCCCGCCCCGGTTCAGCACCAGCGAGGCGCCCAGCGCCAGCAGGGCCGGCATGCTGTCCCCGATGGGCGAGCCGTTGGCGATGTTGCCGCCCAGCGTGCCGGAATTGCGCACCTGCGCCGCGCCGATGCGGGTGACCAGGGCGGCCAATTCAGGCACGCGGCGCTCCAGAACCGGCAGCAGGTCGGTGTAGGTCACCGCCGCACCGATCTCCAGCGCATCGGCACCCTCGTCGATCCGGTGAAGCTCCCGCACCTGGGCAAGGTAAATCAGCGTGGGCAGGCTGCGCCCCTGCTTGGTCACCCACAGCCCGACGTCGGTCGCCCCGGCCACCAGCGTGGCGTTCGGATGAGCGGCGAACAGGGCGGCCAGCTCATCGACGCCCCGCGGCGCGTGGAAGCTGGCGGCGCCGTGGGTCACGGTCAGGGCTCCATCGCGCTGGATGGAGCGCAGCACCGTGGCGATGCCCTCCTCCGCCCGGTCGAAGCGGTCGTCGCTCCGCTCCGCCGCCATGGTCCGGGCGGCGTCGAGGATCGGGCGGTAGCCGGTGCAGCGGCACAGGTTGCCGGCCAGCGCGTCGTGGATCGCTCCATCGGTCAGGCCGCCGTCGGCCGCGCGCTGGTCGTGGTGGAGCGCGAACAGCGCCATCACGAAACCCGGGGTGCAGAAGCCGCATTGCGAGGCGTGCTTGTCCACCATCGCCGCCTGGACGGGGTGCAGCTCACCGTCCGCGCCGGCCAGATCCTCGACGGTCAGCAGCAGTTTGCCGTCGATCATCGGCAGGAAGAGGATGCAGGCGTTGACGGCGCGGTACCGGACGCGCCCGTCCGCGGCGAGATCGCCCAGCACCACCGTGCAGGCGCCGCAATCCCCCTCGGCGCAGCCCTCCTTGGAACCGGGGCGCCCGTTGGCGCGCAGCCAGTTCAGCACCGTGGTGGTGGGGTCGGCGTCCCGCACCTCCACCACCCGTCCGCCGAGCACGAAACGCACAGAGCCCGTCATTGTCCCTCCTGTCGGGCGTTTCCGTCATAGTGCCGGAAAGTCTCCGCAGGCCGCAATGGCGGGCCGGCCGTCTAGCCATAAAGGCATGGTTCGGATGGATAAACCGCTCCGAAGGGGGGTCAGGCGTCCTCGGGGAAGCATCCGCTGCGGGCGGCCACGACGGCGACTTGGGTGCGGTTGCGCACGCCGAGCTTCTGCATGATGGCCCGCACATGGACCTTCACGGTGCCCTCCAGCACGCCCAGCTCCCGCGCGATCTCCTTGTTGGAGTGGCCGGCCAGCAGAAGCTGGAACACGTCGCGCTGCCGGTCGGTCAGACGGTCGAGGATCTGGCCCGAGGGGCGCGCGACCTCCGCCGCGACGTTGCCCGACAGGACGGCCCGCGGCAGCGGCAGGAAGGTCTCCCCGGTCAGCGCCAGGGAGATCGCGTGCTCCAGCACCGCCGTGGAGCTGGTCTTCAGGATGTAGCCCCTGGCCCCCAGCCGCACGCTGTCCACGATGTCCGCCACCTCGTCCGACCCGGAGATGACCAGAAGCGGGCGGTTTCCCAGCACCTCGACCATGCGGCGAACCCCGTCGCGCCCGCTGCGGTCGCCCAGATTGAGGTCGAACAGGACCAGCGTCAGATCCGGCGTGCGGTCGGCGATGGCCATCGCCTCGTCCAGCGAGCCAGCCTCCAGCACCTGCGCGTCCGGGTGGATCTCCCCCACCGAGAGGGCGAAGCCGTGCCGCACCAGGGGGTGGTCGTCCACCACCAGAAATGTCTGCGCCCTGCCGGCCACCGACCGCTCCTTGCCGCGCGTCTGCAGCTGAACTTCCATTGCTTTGCTACCCCATCAAGCCGCCGAAAGCCGCTCTGGAAAACAAAAGAGCCCCAAACCAGCCCGGCTTTCTGTCCAGCGGAAAAGTATAAAGATACCTCTTTTGGACTTTGCAGAAGCGACGCCATGCGAATTTCTATCGTTTCGAAGCCATTTATGATTCATTCGTATCGAGCTTCTTCCAAGCATCTTGCGCCGCTTCCTGTCCATCCGTATAAATCATCGGGACAACCAGCGTAAAGCACGCTTTTTCGATACAATAAAGGCGGCTTTTTTCCCTTTTCCCCGGCGAAACGGACAACGATTGGCGTTGTGCGCTGCTCGTCACGGGTGGCGTCGCGGAGGAGTTTCGATGAGAACGTGGAACGTCATGCTCGTGGACCATGACCGGCTGTTTTCGGCGGCGCTGGGAACGCTCATCAGCGGCGGCCCTTTCCGCGTCTGCCACCACGCCACGACGGTGGAGGATGCCGAGGCGGCCATCGCGCAGGGCGTGCAGCCCGACCTGATCGTGGTGGCCCTGGGGGATGCGACGAACGACGAGGCCGGCGGGGTGAAGCGCCTGCGCGCCGCCACCAGCGCCCGCATCGCGGTGCTGGCCGACGCCATCGCCGACCGCACGCTGTCGCTGTCGCTGAAGGCCGGCGCCGACGCCTACCTGAACAAGTCGATGTCGAGCGAGTCCCTGCTGCGCGCCCTGCAGCTGGTCATGCTGGGCGAGGTGGTCTACCCCACTCACGTCGCCAGCCTGCTGATCGCCAACGCCAACAGCGAACGTCCGCAGCCGGAGCGCGCCCAGCCCGCCAACAACGAGCTGTCGAAGCGCGAGATCCAGATCCTGCGCTGCCTGCTCGCCGGACAGTCGAACAAGGCCATCGCGCGCAACCTTCACATCACGGAATCGACTGTGAAGATGCATTTCAAGAACGTGATGCGGAAGATCAACGCCCAGAACCGCACGCAGGCCGCGGTGTGGGCGATCCAGAACGGCCTGTCGCCGCTGGCGTCCGTCTAGAGAGTTCGTCCCCTCTCCCAGCGCAGGGGAGAGGGGACGGTGCATCGTCACTCCGCCGCGTGGCGGTGGCCGCCATGGCGGCCTTCGGCGAACTCCTCCACCATCTTGCGGCAGAAGGCCGGCAGATCGTCCGGCTTGCGCGAGGTCACCAGCCCCTGATCGGTGACCACCTCGCTGTCCTCCCAATTCGCCCCAGCGTTGCCGAGATCGGCCTTCAGCGACGGCCAGGAGGTCATGCGCTTGCCCTTCGCGCCGCCCGCGTCGATCAGCGTCCAGGGGCCGTGACAAATTGCGGCGATGGGCTTGCCCGACTGGACGAAGCTGCGCACGAAATCGATGGCTTTGGGCTCCAGCCGCAGCGCGTCGGGGTTGATGACGCCGCCCGGCAGAACCAGCGCGTCGAAGCCGCCGGGGTCCGCCTGATCGAGCGTGACGTCCACATCCACCCGGTCGGCCTTGTCGTGGTGGTTCCAGCCCTGGATTTGCCCGCCCTGGGGCGCCACGATCCGCACCTCGGCGCCTTCGTTGCGCAGCGCCTTCACCGGTTCGGTCAATTCGACCTGCTCGAAGCCGTCGGTCGCCAGAACGGCGACGGTCTTCTTCTCAAGTTTTCCTGCCATGGGATCACCTCCTCGGTTGGCCTGTCCGGTCAGCAACCGGCGTACCTCTGGGGAGTTCCCTCTGGAACCGCCGCGCACCCCCCATGTTCCCTTTGACGGACCGCGCGTCACAATCGGGAGCACAGACCCATGCGTTACAGCGGCACTTCGGCGGGCATCCTCGCCGCGTTCGCCATCGCCACGTCCCTGACCCTGGGCGTTCCTCAACCCGCCCAGGCACAACCCTCTCACTCCGCCGAAACGGTGCGGACCACGGAGGCGTCCTACCCC
Source organism: Azospirillum sp. UENF 312511 (assembly GCF_058780635.1). Lineage (NCBI taxonomy): Bacteria > Pseudomonadati > Pseudomonadota > Alphaproteobacteria > Rhodospirillales > Azospirillaceae > Azospirillum > Azospirillum sp. UENF 312511. The sequence continues at coordinate 65,073 of NZ_JBSNCG010000003.1, forward strand.
CGGCTCTACCAGGGCTGGCGGGCCGGCGTGATCGTCGGCACCGAAGTTGAGGGATTGCTCGGCGAGGAGCTTGGGCAGGTGGTGGATCTCGTCGTCGGCCCGGACGGACGGCTGGAAAGCGCGGTGATCGAGGCCAGCGGCATGCTCGACGTCGGCGAGGCGCGCTTCACCGTTCCCTGGCACCAGCTCATGCCCGGATCGGTGGACGGCGTCCTGGCCTATCCCGTTGCCGGCCCCGACACGCTGGACCTGATCCGGCGCCAGCAGCAGGCGGCCAGCCGCCCCGGCGACTGGCGCGTCTCCGCCCTGATCGGCCAGCCGGCCAACACCGCGGGCGACGCGACGGAAGCCGGCTTCTTCGGCACGGTGGAGGATCTGGTGTTCGACCGCAACGGCGCGCTCAAGGCCGTCGTGGTGACGCCGGAGCCGGAGGGCGAAGGCCCCTACGCCGTCGCCTGGAAAGCGGCGGCGCTGGAGCCGGGCCTGACCTCCGTCACGCTGCAGGCGACGCCGGAGCAGGTGAAGGCGCTCGGCTCCTTCGACGCGGCGCGCATGAAGGAGTTCAACACCGCGCGCCTGAACCAGGGTGCCCAGGCGCGCCAGGAGTAAACCCGCGCGAAAACGCGCTTATCGGGCCGCCGGGCGGGCCACGCCGCCGACCGTCGGGCGGCTCGCCGAGGCGGCGGAACGGCCGTAGCGGGCAACGGTCAGCCCGTCCATGTCGATCTCCGTCTGGCGCCCGCCGACCACGTCGGCGACCACCCGGCCCGAGCCGGCGGCCATCGTCCAGCCCAGCGTGCCGTGGCCGGTGTTGAGGAACAGGTTGCGCACCGGGGTCGGCCCGACGATCGGGGTTCCGTCCGGCGTGTTGGGCCGCAGGCCGGTCCAGAACTCCGCCTTCGACAAGTCGCCGCCCGTGGGGAAGAGGTCGCCCACCACATGGTCGAGCGGGCCCCGGCGGCCCGGACGCAGCGTCAGGTCGAAACCGGTCAGCTCCGCCGTGCCGCCGACGCGGATGCGGTCGCCCAGGCGGGTCACCGCGATCTTGTGCGTCTCGTCCATCACCGTGGATTCCGGGGCGCCCGCCGGATCGACGATGGGCAGCGTCAGCGAATAGCCCTTCACCGGATAGACCGGCAGGTCCAGCCCGAACGGCTTCACCAGCGTCGGGGAGTAGCTGCCCATGGCGACGACGTAGGAGTCGGCGGTCAGCGTGCCGGCGTCGGTGACCACGCCGGTGACGCGGCGCCCGTCGCTCTCCAGCTTGCGGATGCCGGTGTTGTAGCGGAACTCCACCCCCAGCTCCGTCGCCACCGCGGCCAGCGCGTTGGTGAAACGGAAGCAGTCACCCGTCTCGTCACCGGGCAGCAGCAGGCCGCCGACGATCTTCTCCTTCACCAGGCGCAGAGCCGGCTCGACCGCCGCACAGCCCTCAACGTCCAGCAGGCTGTAGGGCACCTTGAAGCGGTCGAGGACGGCCATGTCGGTGGCGGCGGCATCCACCTGCTTCTGGGTGCGGAAAACCTGGAGCGTGCCCTTGGCGCGCTCGTCGTAGCGGATGCCGGTCTCGTCGCGCAGGGCGCGCAGGCAGTCGCGGCTGTATTCGGCCAGCCGGACCATGCGGCCCTTGTTGATCTCGTAGGAGCGCTCGTTGGCGTTGGCCAGCAGCTTCAGGCACCAGGACCACATGGCCGGGTCCATCTTCGGCCGGATCACCAGCGGGGAGTGCTTCATCAGCATCCACTTCACCGCCTTCGCCATCAGGCCGGGCGCTGCCCAGGGGGCGGAGTAGCCCGGCGACACCTCGCCCGCGTTGGCGTAGCTGGTCTCCAGCGCCGGGCCGGGCTGCCGATCCACCACCGTGACCTCGTGGCCGGCCTTCGCCAGGAAATACGCGGTGGAAACGCCGATGACGCCGCTGCCGAGGACGATGACGCGCATGTGAAGGCTCCCGAGATCACGGATTTGTTCGCATCCCATTCGCAAACGCGGTGCCAAGTGCCGGAAGCCGCGGAAACGCTGGAGCGGACGGTTTGGCGCCGGACAAAGCTGTACATGAATCGTTACATGGCGGCCGGAAAGCGCTTCCCGCTCCCCTGATAAACAGAGCCAGAACAGAGATTTGTCATCACCGTACAAAAAGCGTTACGGTGTACACGGATGTTTACGGACGCGACCATCGTGGTACACTCATCCCTCCACCGGGGAGAGCCATGCGCATCGACGTCCTGTTTGCCGACCGGGTCGGCATCGCCCACGAGATCCTGGCCGTTCTCGCCAAGCGGCGCCTGAACGTCGTGGCGGTGGAAGTGGACCCGCCGCACATCCACATCGACGCGCCGGAGCTGGACGTGCCGGGTTTCGGCGCGCTCGACGCCGCGCTGCGCGCCGTGCCGGGAGTGGAGTCCGTCACCCCCATCGACATCCTGCCCGGCACGCGGCGACGGCTGCATCTGGACGCCCTGCTGGCCGCACTGCCCGACCCGGTTCTGGCGGTGGACCGCGCCTGCCGCATCGTGGTGGCGAACGCCGCCGCCGCGACGGTCGCCGGGCGCAGCGAGGCCGCCCTGACCGGCGCCGACTTCGGGCGGCTGTTCGGCGACGCCGAGCTGTCCGACCTGCTGGTGGACAACGGATTCCGCCTCGCTGCCGGGCAGGAGGTCACGCTGAACGGCCAGCCCTTTCTGCTGGACGCCACGCCCATCGTGGAGGACGGGCGCTCCGCCGGCGGGGTGGTCACCCTGTTCGCGCCGAGCCGGCTGGGCGAGCGGCTGAACGCGCTGCAGAATTTCGACGAGGGCGGCTTCGACCGTATCCTCGGCGAGTCCGCCCCGGTCCGCTCGCTGAAGGCGCGGGCGGCGCGGGTCGCGGCGGTGGACGCGCCGCTGCTGATCCTGGGCGAGACGGGCACCGGCAAGGAGTTGATCGCCCACGCCTGCCACCGCGCCAGCCCGCGCCGCGACAAGCCCTTCCTGGCGCTGAACTGCGCCGCCGTTCCGGAGAGTCTGGCGGAGAGCGAGTTGTTCGGCTACGCCCCCGGCTCCTTCACCGGGGCGCAGCGCGGCGGCAAGCCCGGCCTTTTGGAACTGGCCCACGGCGGCACCGTCTTCCTCGACGAGATCGGGGAGATGTCGCCCTACCTCCAGGCCAAGCTGCTGCGCTTCCTGAACGACGGGCGCTTCCGCCGCGTCGGCGGCGACCGCGAGCAGACGGTGGACGTGCGCGTGGTCAGCGCCACCCACCGCGACCTCGACGCCATGGTCGCCGAGCACAGCTTCCGCGAGGACCTGTTCTACCGGCTGAACGTGCTGTCGCTCCAAGTCCCGGCGCTGCGCGAGCGCGGCGACGACATCCTCCTGCTCGCCCGGCACTTCATCGCCCGCGCCTGCGCCCAGGCCCGCCGCCCGCCCTGCCGGCTGACCGTGGCGGCCAGCGCCGCCCTGCTCGCCAACCCCTGGCCGGGCAACGTCCGCCAGTTGGAGAACGTCATCTTCCGCGCCGTGACGATGAGCGACGGCGCCTATCTCGACACTGCGGACCTAGAGTTGGCCGGGGCGCGCATGGACGCCGAAACCGGCGGCGAGCCCGCCGAGCCGTCCAGTTGGGACGAGGCGGCGGCGGCGTTCGAGCGCGGCCTGCTGCGCCGCCTCTACCCGCGCTACCCGTCGAGCCGCAAGCTGGCCGCCCGGCTCCACACCTCGCACACGATGATCGCGAACAAGCTGCGGAAATACGGGATACCGGAAGGGACGTGAGCGCCGCGCTAAATGCGCGAGCGTTCCGCCTTGCTGTAGTTGCTGAAATGGCCCTCCGCGGCGGCGGCGCGGCGGGCGGTGTTCAGGAACTTGTCGGCCTTGGTGTCCGGCGCAATGCGCGCCACCTTCCGCTCCAGCGCCGCCGATCCGCAGGAGGCGCAGACGGGCGTATCCGACGAGCGCACCAGCGCTTCGAAGTCGTGGTCGCAGGCGGTGCAGCGGTAGGAGTAAAGCGGCATGGGAGTCCTCACACGGGTCGGGAACCAGGCGCCCCATCCTATCACGTAATTTTCTTATGGGTATAGCGCAGTGCAGCATTCTCACGCCGGCGGTCTGTTCCGCGGTAGGATGCCCAGACGAAGAATGAAGGAGGAACGGGTGATCTACGCCTTCAACGACAAGGTCCCGCAATTGTCGCCCCACTGCTGGGTGGCTCCCAGCGCCACCGTCGTCGGCGACATCCTGCTGGAGGAGGACGTGTCCGTCTGGTGGGGCGCGGTCATGCGCGCCGAAGAGGAGCGCATCCACATCGGCGCCGGCAGCAACGTCCAGGACAACGCCGTCCTCCACGTCGATCCAGGCTTCCCGCTGCTCATCGGCAGGAACGTGACCATCGGACATCTGGCGATGGTGCACGGCTGCACCGTCGGCGACGGCAGCCTGATCGGCATCGGCGCCACCGTCCTCAACGGCGCCCGCATCGGCCGCGATTGTCTGATCGGCGCCCACGCCTTCATCGCCGAGGGCAAGGAGATCCCCGACCGCTCGCTGGTGCTCGGCGCGCCGGGCAAGGTGGTGCGCACGCTGTCGGACGAGGATGTGGAGCGCATGCGCGCCCCCGCCGCCGTCTACCAGCAGCGGTGGAAGAGCTACGCCAAGGGACTGCGCCCGATCACCATCTCCGGCCAGCCCTGACCGGCGCCGGCGTGGGGCGCCCTCAGGCTCCGGCGCCCCTGATGAAGAAGTACAGGGTCAGCCCCACGCCGATCGACACCACCACCCATTTCATCACGTCGCGGCTGACCCGCTTCGCCGCGTGGGCGCCGGCATAGCCGCCGGCGATGGCCGACACCGCCATGACGGCGGTTTCCGGCCAGGACACCGCGTCGGACAGGCAGAAGGCTGCCACCGCCGCGCCGTTCATCAGCGCGGCCAGCAGGATGCGCAGACCGTTCATGGCGTGGATGTCGCGCAGGCCGAACAGGGTCAGCGCCGCCAGCATCAGGAAGCCGATTCCACCACCGAAATAGCCGCCGTAGATGGCGATGACGAACTGCACGACCAGAACGGAGCGACCGCTCAGCCGCAGCCGGGCGGCCAGCGCCGGCATGAAGCTGCCCACCGCGAAGACCGCCGTCGCGAACAGGAGAAGCCAGGGCACCAGCCCGGCGAAGGCGCGGTCCGGCGTGGTCAGCAGAAGAATCGCCCCGACCACCCCGCCGACGAGGCTGACCACGGAGAAGGCGGTGACGCTGACCTCCGTCACGCCACGGATCTCGTTGCGGTAGGCCCAGGCGCTGGCCATCTGGCCGGGGAACAGGGCGACGGTGCTCGACACGTTGGCGCTGACCGGCGGCACCCCGGCGAACAGCAGCGCCGGAAAGGTGATGAAGGCCCCGCCCCCGGCGACCGCGTTGAGAACGCCCGACGCGAACGCCGCGACCATCAGCAGCACCATGGCAAGCATCGCACCCCCACCGTCAGCTTCTTTATGTATTTGGCATGCCAGCTATCGTTGTGGGCACCCTGACAAACGCCATAGGAGGCGGATGAACGCCGAGACTGTGGCTGCGCGGTTCAATAAACGCGTCGCACGAAAAATGCGATTTCGCTGATTGTTTGCTACATTAGCCATTGACGTGCCGTGGCATCTGGTATACCAAATATCCATCACCTGCCACTGCCCGATGCCCAGGTGCCGCCGACGGCCTTCGACCGGCCCGACGCGGTTCCACCGGTCAAGCTCCGGTCCCCCGCGGGGGTCTCCGTGCAGGGCGCGCTTACGCAACCCGCTGTCTGGTGGAGGGCTCGCCATGAAAGTCGCCGACATTCTTCGGACCAAGGAATCCCGCGTCGTCACCGTCCGTTCCGGCGAAACCATCGAGGAGGCGATCCGGCTGATGCGGTCGGAGAACATCAGCGCCCTGGTGGTCAAGGACGTCTGCCGGACCGAGGGCAACGCTGTAGCCGGCATGCTGTCGGAGCGCGACGTGGTCTATGCGCTGCTGGAGCGCGGCGCGTCCGTCCTGAAGACGCCGGTCTTCATGCTGATGTCACGCGCGCCGCAGACCTGCTCGCCCGACGACAGCCTCGTCCACGCTCTGGAGCTGATGGACCGCCACCACATCCGCCATCTGCCGGTGCTCGACGGCGCCACGCTGGTCGGCGTCGTCAGCGCCCGCGACTTCACCAAGCTCCAGCTCACTGAGATGGTCGCCCACGCCCAGCCCCCGGCGCAGGATACCCCGCTCTACGCGCACTGACCGCGGCCCGGAAGCGAAAAGGCCCGTCGTCCCCTCGGACGACGGGCCTTTTTCATGGCTTCAAACCATCACGCGCCAACGCCCTCGTCAGCCCCCTCGGCCCAGCGCAGCAGCAGGGCCACGGCTTCCGGCGGCTCGGGGCGGATCATCGGCACGCTGCCCAGGATCACATGCCCCGCCCCGCCGTCCACGGTGATGATCTCACCCGCCCGGACGGTCAGATCGCCCACGGTCATCACGCCAGCCGCCGGATCGACGCGCAGCATGCGCGCTCCGGTGACGCAGGGCAGCCCCATGGCACGGGCGACGGTGGCGGCATGGCTGGTCGCCCCGCCACGGGCGGTCACCACCGCGCAAGCCACCTGCATGCCGTGCACGTCGTGGGGAGAGGTTTCCGGACGGCACAGCACCACCGCCACGCCCTCCGCCGCCAGCCGGACCGCCTCGTCCGACGTGAAGACCGCGGCACCCGTGGCAGCACCGGAGGAGGCCGGCAGGCCACGGGCGATCACCTCGCGGGGCGCGTCCGGATCTGGAATGGGGCGCAGGCTGTCCGCCAACGCCGGCAGGTCGGCGCGCTGCACCGCCTCGGCCCGCGAAATGATGCCGGCCTGCGCCATTTCCGTGGCGATGCGCACTCCCGCCTCCGGCGTCCGCTTGCCGGCGCGCGACTGGAGGATGAACAGGCGCCCCTGCTGAACGGTGAATTCGATCTCTTGCATGTCGCCGAAATGGCGCTCCAGACGGTCGGCGATGCGGCCCAGCTCGGCGAATGCCTCGGGGGCGACCGCCTCAAGGGACGCGTCGGCGCCGGTCAGCGGCCCCGGGGTGCGCAGGCCGGACACGATGTCCTCCCCCTGGGCGTCGGCCAGGAACTCGCCGCACAGCACGGCCTCGCCGGTGGAGGGATCGCGGCTGTGGGCGACGCCGGTGCCGGAGGCGCTGCCGCGGTTGCCGAACACCATCGCCTGCACGGTCGCCGCGGTGCCCCAGTCGTCGGGAATGCCGTGCACCGCCCGGAAGGCCACGGCGCGGGCGTTGCTCCAGGAGCGGAAGATGGCCGCGATGGCGGCGAAGAGCTGGGTCCGCGCGTCCTGCGGGAAGGGCTCCCCTGCTTCGCGCTCGATCACCGCGCGGTAGGAGGCGGCCACAGCGCGCCAGTCGGAGGCGCCCAGGTCGGCGTCGCGGGTCAGCCCGCGCATTTCCTTGTAGGCCTCCAGCGCCGCGTCGAAGACGTGGGCGCCAACCCCCTGCACCACCGTGCCGTAGGTCTGGATCAGCCGGCGGTAGCAGTCGTAGGCGAAGCGGGCGTCGCCGCTCCGCGCCGCCAGCCCCGCCACCGTCGCGTCGGTCAGGCCGAGATTCAGGATCGTGTCCATCATGCCGGGCATCGAGGCCCGCGCGCCCGACCGCACGGACACCAGCAGCGGGTTCTCCGACCCACCGAAGCGGGCGCCCGCCACGGCTTCCAGCCGGGTCAGTGCCTCCTCCACCTGGGCCGTCAGTCCGGCGGGAAAGCCGCCCTGCCCGGCGCGGTGCCGGCGGCTGGCCTCCGCCACAATGGTGAAGCCCGGCGGCACCGGCACCTCCAGCCGCGCCATCTCGGCCAGCCCGGCGCCCTTGCCGCCCAGCTCCGCCAGCATGCCGCCGTGCCCCTCCGCACCGCCACCGCCGAAGGCGTAGACCCACCGCTGTCCACCGGCTGCCTGTCCATTGGCCGCCGGCAGCGCCGGGTGCCCGGCAACCACGGCGGCACCGACGGCGATGGCGCCGTTGGTGTCGGTGGAGCCTTGGATGATGGACTGGTGGAGCATGGACCTATCCTCGCGTCGGCGTGGTGTTCAGGCACCCTGTGGACATGAACGGAAAATTTCTCCGGTCAAACCGATATCTTATTTCTTCATATTGCCACTTTACGAACTGAGTGCAATGCACAAATAGTCGCATTTGCGACGATAACGCTTCGGCGGCGAAAAAAGGCACGGGAAATTCCGCATAGCGGAATTTTAGGCGAATTGTTGCTCGGAAATTCTGGTTGGAAATGCGCGGCGGTCTCAGGCGATCAGCCCAGCCGCGCCTGCTCCAGGGGGACCTGCGTCAGGGGATAGCCGAGCCCGTCCGGGATGCGCAGCACCGGCCCCTCAGGGGTGTCGGCGGGACGGGGCACAATGGCCGTCAGGGGGTGGAAGCGCGCGGCCTCCTCCATCGCGTGCCGGACCGTGCGGCAGCCGGCCAGACGCAGCAGGGTCATGCGGGTGGCGAAGACCAGCGACAGCCGCTCCGCCTCCGCCTCGACCAGGATGGCCCGCGGCGTGCCCCAGAATCCGGCGACCGCCTCCACCCCGTCGACCACGGCAGTCTGGCGCGGCGGCGCCTTGGCGAGGAAGAACAGGGTGTCGTAGCGCCGCCACACGCTCTCCGGCGTGACCCAACGGGCGAAGGGCACCAGCGCCGCCACGTCCGGCTCCAGCCCCGCGGCCAGCAGCCGGTCCAGGAAGGTCCCGCCCGACGCGCTGCGCAGCCCGTCGAGAAGGGCGGCGTCCACCGTGCCGCCGGCCAGCAGGAGGCCGCATTCCTCGAACGCCTCGCGGATCGCGGCCATCCGCTGCGGCATGTCGTCGGTCAGCGGCAGGGACAATTCCCGCCAGGGCAGCTCGCTGTCCTCCGCGTCCAGCCGCCCGCCGGGAAACACCGTGGCGCCGGGCGCGAAGCGAAGGTCGCGGTGGCGCTGGATCATGAAGACCTCCAGCCCGTCCACGCTGTCGCGCAGAAGGATCAGGCCGGCGGCGGAAAGCGGCTCGACAGGCGTGTTCATGGCATCGTCCTGGCTGATCGCGGGCGCCCAGTGTCGGCCCAGGGCTCACCCCCGGTCAAACCAACCGTGTGACTTCCCGCTATGTGGAAAAGCCATAGCGGCGGTTTGACCCCCGCCCTGCCCCGGTCGCAGCATCACCCCAAGCACCACCCAGTCATTGTCAAGTCATCGCCCTCTCAGGAGGCCCGCGCCATGCAGCGCAACCGCAGCACCAAGATCGTCGCCACTCTGGGGCCGGCCAGCTCGACCTACAGCCAGATCTTCGCCCTCGCCGAGGCCGGCGTGGATGTCTTCCGCCTGAACGCCAGCCACGGCACGCAGCGCGACCACGCCGAGCGCTACCGCCAGATCCGCGCGGTCGAGGAGACGGTCGGGCGCCCCATCGGCGTGCTTCTCGATCTTCAGGGTCCGAAGCTGCGCGTCGGCACCTTCAAGGAGGTGGCGGTGATCCTGGCCGGCGGCGACCGCTTCCGCCTCGACCTCGACCCGACCCCCGGCGACCGCAGCCGCGTCTGCGTCCCGCATCCAGAGATCTTCGCCAGCCTGGAGCCGGGCCACGAGCTTCTGCTGAACGACGGGCGCATGCGCCTGCGCGTGCTGAGCTGCGGCCCCGACCACGCCGAGACCGAGGTCATGGTCGGCGGCACGCTGTCCGATCGAAAGGGCATGAACGTCCCCGGCACCACGCTGGCCCTCAGCGCCCTGTCGGAGAAGGACCGCAGCGACCTGCAGTTCGGCCTGACGCTGGGCGTGGATTGGATCGGCCTCAGCTTCGTGCAGCGGCCCGAGGATATCCTGGAGGCGCGCGCCCTGATCGGCGACCGCGCCCACATCATGACCAAGGTGGAGAAGCCCGCCGCCCTGCCCCGGCTGGAGGAGATCATCGCCCTGTCGGACGCGGTGATGGTGGCCCGCGGCGACCTCGGCGTGGAACTGCCGCCGGAGGACGTGCCCGGCCTGCAGAAGCGGATGATCCGCCTGAGCCGCGCCGCCGGCAAGCCGGTGATCGTCGCCACGCAGATGCTGGAATCCATGATCACCGAGCCGACGCCGACGCGCGCCGAGGCGTCGGACGTGGCGACCGCCGTCTATGACGGGTCGGACGCCGTGATGCTGTCGGCGGAATCCGCGTCGGGCAAGCATCCGGTGGAGGCCGTGGCGATGATGGACCGCATCATCCGCCGGGTGGAGCGCGATCCCCTCTACCGCCGCATCATGGACTCCGAACATCCGAGTCCGGAGGCGACCACCCCGGACGCCCTGTCCGCCGCGGCGCGCCAGATCGCCGAGACCATCTCGGCCGCCGGCATCGCCACCTTCACCAGCACCGGTTCCACCGCGCGCCGCGCCTCGCGCGAGCGGCCGACCGTGCCGATCCTCGGCCTCAGCGCCGAACGCGGGACTGCCCGCCTGCTGTCGCTGGCCTGGGGCGTCCATCCGGTCTGGACCGCCGACGTGGCGAATTTCGCGGAGATGGTCGAGCGGGCGAGCCTCGTCGCCGCTCAGGAGGGCATCGGCGCCCCCGGCCAGTCCCTGATCGTGACGGCGGGCGTCCCCTTCGGAACGCCCGGCACCACCAACAGCCTGCGCGTGGTCACGATCACCGCGAACGGTCTGAACAGCGTGACGACCGCGAAGCTCCACGAGCCGGTCTGACGCCCGTGTCCGTGCCCCCTCCCCCTCACCGGGGGCGGGGCACCCTCACTCCAGGAAATCGCCCCTTACTCCAGGAAGTCGCAATGCTTCTCGACGTGCGCCGCCAGACCCAGAGTGTGGTCGCGGATCAGGTGTTCGGCCTGATCGACGTCGCGGCGTTCCAGGGCCTTGATGATTTCCTTGTGGTCGTTGATCGACCGCTCCGCCCGGTTGTCCTGACCGATGGTCAGCTTGCGGATCGCGCGGATGTGGATGAACAGGTTGTCGGTCATCTCCTGGATCAGCTTGGACCCGCTGAGCCGGATGATGCTCTTGTGGAAGGCGATGTTGGCGTCGGAGTATTCGTTGACATGCTCCTTGGGGTTCCGCATCTCGAAGTTGCGGAACAGGTCCCACAGGGTGCGGATGTCCTCGTCGGTGGCCTGCGTCGCGACCATCCGTCCGGCCATGCTCTCCAGCGCCGCCCAGACCTGGATCATCTCGACGATCTCGGCCTTGGTCTTGCGGATGACGAAGATGCCCCGGCGCGGCTGGAGGCGGATGAACCCCTCCTGCTCCAGCAGGGTCAGCGCCTCGCGGATCGGCGTCCGGCTGACGCCCAGCAACTCGCTGAGCTGCCGCTCCTCAAGCCGGATCTCGTCGTTATGGTCGTAGATGTCCATTTGCGAGATGGCTTGCTTCAACGCATGGTACGCTTGGCTGCGGAAGGTCGTTCCGGTGTCGAGCGGCTGGACGTTGATCGGCGGAGGGTTCATGGTCGGCACCGTTCCTCAATGCTGGCCGTCCGGAAACACCCCACTGTGCGCCGGCCCGGTCGTGCGAAAGGCATCGCATCGTTTTCGTATATGAGATACCAGATGCACATTTCGGGCTGAAAAGTCCAGGATTACGATAAAGATAGGGTGGCTCCGCCCGCCGCTCGTCCTTACGGTTGTCCACCTTTCAAGGCCTTGAGCAATTCGGGCAGGCGGTCCGGTGTCCGCATCGCCGTGCCCATGACCGCCACTCCGGCGGCTCCCGCGGCCAGACAGTCTCCGATAGTGCCCGACTCCACGCCGCCAAGCGCAATGATGGGCAGCGGGGACTCCGCGGCCAAGCGTCTCAGCGCCTCCGTTCCGATCGGCGGGCCGTAGCCTGGCTTGCTCGGCGATGGAAAGACGGGCGACAGAGTGACGTAGTCCGCCCCGCCCGCCGCGGCCCGCCGAATCCCCTCCGCGTCGTGGGTCGAGAGCCCGACCAGCGCGCCGGGACCAAGCCGCCGCCGCGCCGCCGCCACATCGGCTCCTTCCGGCAGATGCACCCCGTCCGTCCCCGCGGCCAGCGCCAGATCCGGATCGCCGTGCAGCGTGACCACGGCTCCCCAGGGCCGCGCCCGCTCCACCAGCGCGTGGGCCAGGGCGACCTGCCGCGACTCGTCCAGATCCTTCTCGCGCAGCGACAGCCAGCGCAGCCCGCCGGCGAACAGGCGCGCCGCCAGATCCGGCAGGGGCTGCGCCGCCTGCCGCCGGTCCGTGATCGCCAGGAGGCGGGGACTCGGGATCGCCATCATCCGCTCACGATGACAGCGCCATCGGGACTGTGCAAGTGCAGCATAATTGTCCGAAGCACCGTGAAGGACTGCCCCGTTCGGCGCGATTTCCATCACGCGGAAAGGATTCGCCAACATTTTGCCAATAGCCGCCCCGCTGATGAAAGCTCAATCCAACGCAACAGCGACCCGTTACGCGAGGGAGGAGACCAAGCCATGGCTAGGATGATGGCGATTGAAGCGGCGGTGCATGTCCTGGAAAAGGAAGGCGTGTCCGTTTGCTTTGGCGTCCCCGGAGCGGCCATCAATCCGTTCTACGCGGCGCTGCAACGCAACGGCCGCATCGGCCACGTTCTTGCGCGCCATGTCGAGGGCGCTTCGCATATGGCCGAAGGCTACACGCGCGCCAAGGCCGGCAACATCGGCGTGTGCATCGGCACCTCCGGCCCCGCCGGCACCGACATGATCACGGGCCTCTATTCGGCCTCCGCCGACTCCATTCCGATCCTGTGCATCACCGGCCAGGCGCCGCGCGCCCGCCTGCACAAGGAGGATTTCCAGGCCGTGGACATCCCGTCCATCGCCAAGCCGGTCGCCAAGTGGGCGGTCACCGTGCTGGAGCCGGGGCAGGTCCCCTACGCCTTCCAGCAAGCCTTCCATCTGATGCGCTCCGGCCGTCCCGGCCCGGTGCTGCTCGACCTGCCGATCGACGTGCAGATGGCCGAGATCGAGTTCGATCCCGACGCCTACGAGCCGCTGCCCACCTACAAGCCGGCGGCGACCCGCGCCCAGGTGGAGAAGGCTCTGGCCATGCTGAACGCGGCGGAGCGTCCGCTGCTGGTGGCCGGCGGCGGCATCATCAACGCCGACGCCAGCGACCGTCTGGTCGAGTTCGCCGAGATCGCCGGCCTGCCGGTCATCCCGACCCTGATGGCCTGGGGCGCCATTCCGGACGATCACCCGCTGATGGCCGGCATGGTCGGTTTGCAGACCGCCCACCGCTACGGCAACGCCGCCATGCTGGCGTCGGACTTCGTGCTGGGCATCGGCAACCGCTGGGCCAACCGCCACACCGGCTCGGTCGACGTCTACACCAAGGGCCGCAAGTTCGTGCATGTGGACATCGAGCCGACCCAGATCGGCCGCGTCTTCGCGCCGGACCTGGGCATCGTGTCCGACGCCGGGGCGGCGCTCGACCTCTTCATCGAGGTGGCGAAGGAGTGGAAGGCCGCCGGCAAGCTGCGCGACTGGTCGGAGTGGGTGAAGACCTGCCAAGTCCGCAAGCGCTCCATGCTGCGCCGGTCCGACTTCGCCAACGTGCCGATCAAGCCGCAGCGCGTCTATCAGGAGATGAACAGCGCCTTCGGCGAGGACGTCTGCTACGTCTCGACCATCGGCCTGTCGCAGATTGCCGGCGCACAGTTCCTGCACGTCTACAAGCCGCGCCATTGGATCAATTGCGGTCAGGCCGGCCCGCTCGGCTGGACCCTGCCGGCGGCGCTCGGCGTGCGGGTGGCCGATCCGAAGCGCAAGATCGTCGCGCTGTCCGGTGACTACGACTTCCAGTTCCTGATCGAGGAGCTGGCGGTGGGCGCCCAGTTCAAGCTGCCCTACATCCACGTTCTGGTGAACAACAGCTATCTCGGGCTGATCCGGCAGGCGCAGCGCGCCTTCCAGATGGACTTCCAGGTCCAGCTCTCCTTCGAGAACATCAACGCCCCGGAGATCGGCGTCTACGGCGTGGATCACATCGCGGTGGCCGAGGGTCTGGGCTGCAAGGCGATCCGCGTCACCGACCCGGACAACCTGCAATCCGCCTTCGCGCAAGCGCAGCAGTGGATGGACGAGTTCCAGGTCCCGGTGGTCGTCGAGGTCATCCTGGAGCGCGTCACCAACATCGCCATGGGCACGGAGATCAACAACATCACCGAGTTCGAGGACGTGCTGGACGTGCCCGCGGACGAGCCGGAGCTGGTGCGGGTCTGATCGGCACGCCGCGCGCCCAAATCCCCTCCCCTGCGAAGCGGGGGAGGGTCAGGGTGGGGCAAGCGGCTCCGCCAGATCCACAGTTCCGCAGGGTGAAAAAGCGTCATCCCCGCGTTGACGCCCCCACCGTCACCCTTCGATCCTGACCGTCAACCGGCCAAGCCTGTAACGAACATCCGGCCCGAAACGAACATCCGGGAGAGAGACATGCCCAAGTTCGCCGCCAACCTGACGATGCTCTACAACGAGTTGCCCTTCCTCGACCGCTTCGCCGCGGCGGCGAAGGACGGCTTCACCGGCGTCGAGTATCTGTTCCCCTACGCCTTCGAGAAGGACGCGCTGGTCGAGCGGCTGGCCGCCAACCGGCTGACCCAGGTCCTGCACAACCTGCCGGCGGGCGACTGGGACGCGGGCGAGCGCGGCATCGCCGTCCTGCCGGACCGCGTCGGCGAGTTCCAGGACGGGGTGGGCCGCGCCATCGAATACGCCACGGCGCTGGGCTGCAAGCAGATAAACTGCCTCGCCGGCAAGGCCCCGGCGGGCGTGGCGGCGGACGCGCTGGAGCGCACCTTCGTCGAGAACCTGTCCTTCGCCGCCAAGGCGCTGAAGCAGGCCGGCATCCGTTTCCTGATCGAGCCGATCAACACCCGCGACATTCCGGGCTTCTACCTGACCAACACCGCGCAGGCGGAACGGATTCTGGAGGCCGTCGGCTCCGACAACCTCTTCATCCAGTACGACGTCTATCACATGCAGATCATGGAGGGCGATCTCGTCCCGACCATACAGCGCCTGCTGCCGAAGATCGCGCATGTCCAGATCGCCGACAATCCGGGCCGCAACGAGCCGGGCACCGGCGAGATCAACTACCCCTTCGTCTTCGCGGCGCTCGACCGGATCGGCTACGACGGCTGGGTCGGCTGCGAATACAAGCCGGCCAAGGGGACCAGCGAAGGGCTGGGCTGGATGCGCGCCGCCACCCCCGGCGAGACCGTAGCCGCCTGAGGGCCGCCGCCTAATGGCCGCCACCTGATCGCCCACCCCATTTCGACCGCCCGAACACAGAAGATTTGAGGACACAGCCATGAACGTTGGATTCATCGGTCTCGGCATCATGGGCCGCCCCATGGCCGGTCATCTGGCCGACGCCGGCCACACCCTGTTCGTCTACGACATCAACCCGGCTCCGGAAGACCTGCTCGCCAAGGGCGTCACGGCCTGCGGCTCCAGCCGCGAGGTGGCGCAGAAGGCCGACATCGTCTTCACGATGGTCCCCGACACCCCCCATGTGCAGGCCGCCCTGTTCGGCCCGAACGGCGTCGCCGAGGGTCTGTCCGCCGGCAAGATCGTCGTGGACATGTCGTCGATCTCCCCGATCGAGACCAAGGCCTTCGCCCAGCGCATCAACGAGCTGGGCTGCGACTACCTCGACGCCCCGGTGTCCGGCGGTGAGGTCGGCGCCAAGGCCGCCTCGCTGACCATCATGGTCGGCGGGCCGGACAAGGCCTTCGAGACGGTGAAGCCGCTGTTCGAGAAGATGGGCAAGAACATCACGCTGGTCGGCGGCAACGGCGACGGCCAGACGACGAAGGTCGCCAACCAGATCGTTGTCGCCCTGACCATCGAGGCGGTGGGCGAGGCCCTGCTGTTCGCGTCCAAGGCCGGCGCCGACCCGGCGAAGGTCCGTCAGGCCCTGATGGGCGGCTTCGCCTCCTCGCGCATCCTGGAGGTGCATGGCGAGCGCATGGTGAAGCGCACCTTCGATCCGGGCTTCCGCATCGAGCTGCACCAGAAGGACCTGAACTTGGCCCTGTCCGGCGCCCGCGCGCTCGGTGTGTCGCTGCCCAACACGGCGACCTGCCAGGAGCTGTTCAACGCCTGCGCCGCCCAGGGCGGCAAGGCCTGGGACCACTCCGGCATGGTCCGCGCGCTGGAGCTGCTCGCCAACCACGAGATCGGCCAGAACCACCGCGTGACCGAACCCGCGGAGTGAGGCTGTTTCTTTCTCCCTCTCCCGCCCCGGGAGAGGGAGGGGCCCATGCGCCGCATGGGAGGGTGAGGGTGCCGCCAAGAATACGGGACTGATCCTCGGGCCATCCTCACCCGCCCGCTTTGCGGCCCCCCTCTCTCATGATGTGAGAGGGGTGAAAGCACTCCCCATTGCCCCCTGCGCCAAATTCGTTAGCATTCCCAGCACATGAGGACCGGCGCCGACAAACGGCGCGGCTCAGGGAAGGGACAGAACCGAACCATGACGACCACCGATCCCCGCGCGCTTCTGACCGACATGTTCCGCGCCGCCGTCGCTTCGGCGCAGCCGGCGCTGTGCGTGCCGCCGCATCTTCCGGAACCGCCGAAGGGCCGCACGGTCGTCGTCGGTGCCGGCAAGGCCGCGGCCTCCATGGCGAAGGCGGTGGAGGATCACTGGAAGGGTCCGCTGTCCGGTCTGGTCGTCACCCGCTACGGCCACAACGTGCCCTGCGAGCGGATCGAGGTGGTCGAGGCGTCGCACCCCGTCCCCGACGAGGCCGGCCAGCAGGCGGCAAAGCGCATCCTCGACATCGCCGCCTCGCTCGGCCCCGACGACCTGATGCTCTGCCTGATCTCCGGCGGCGGCTCCGCCCTGCTCGCCCTGCCCGCGCCCGGTATCTCCATGGCCGACAAGCAGGCGGTGTCCAAGGCGCTGCTCCGCTCCGGCGCGAACATCACCGAGATGAACTGCGTGCGCAAGCACCTGTCCGCCATCAAGGGCGGGCGGCTGGCCGCGGCGACCAAGGCGCGGGTGGTCTCGCTGGTCATCTCGGACGTGCCGGGCGATGACCTGTCGGTGATCGCCTCCGGCCCCACCGTGCCCGACCCGACCAGCTACGCCGACGCGCTGGCCGTGCTGGAGAAGTACGGGATCACCCCGCCGCAGCCGGTCATGGACCATCTGCTGGCCGGGCGCGACGAGAGCCCGAAGCCCGGCGACCCCCGGCTGGAGCGCGTCAGCACGATCCTCGTCGCCACCCCGCAGATGGCGCTGGAGCGCGCGGCGGAGGTCGCCCGCAAGGCCGGCGTCACCCCGGTCATCCTCGGCAACGCTCTGGAGGGCGAGTCGCGCGAGGTGGCGCTGGTCCATGCCGGCATCGCCCGCCAGATTGTCGAGCACGACCAGCCCGCGGCCAAGCCCTGCGTCCTGCTGTCCGGCGGCGAGACCACGGTGACCGTGCGCGGCAAGGGCCGCGGCGGGCGCAACGCCGAGTTCCTGCTGGCGCTGACCGTGGCGCTGGACGGAATGAAGGGCGTGCACGCCCTGGCCGCCGACACCGACGGCATCGACGGGACGGAGGACAACGCCGGCGCCCTGCTCTCCCCCGACACGCTGGCCCGCGCCGCCGAGGCCGGCGTCAACGCCAAGGAACGGCTGGCCGACAACGACGGCTACAGCTTCTTCAGCGCGCTCGGCGACCTGCTGGTGACCGGGCCGACCCTGACCAACGTCAACGACTTCCGCGCCGTTCTGGTCCTGTGATGGGTGGGGCGCCGCCGGCCGATTTGATATATCACTTACGGCCAGAGCGGCGCCCGCTCACGAAAATTTGTTGATGACTCCACGGATTATCCGCCACACTCACCGTCAAGGCATCACGAATATGGCGTCTGGCATGCCACAAGCATCCAACCGGGCCGCCCCGTTCGAAGGATAAAGCGAAGCGGTCGGGCACCGAACGCACCCCGCGCGCGCCAGGACAAGAACGAGATCGCGGACCCATCCGGGAGGAACCATATGCGCCAAACCGGTGCGCGGAGCGCCCTGCCTGTCGGCGGGCGTTGGATGCAGTTGCTTGCCGGCGTCATCTGCATGTCGATGATCGCCAATCTCCAGTACGGGTGGACCCTCTTCGTCGAACCCATCGACGACAAGCACGGCTGGGGCCGTGCGGCCATCCAGGTGGCCTTCACCATCTTCATCGTCACCGAAACATGGCTGGTGCCTGTCGAGGGCTGGTTCGTGGACCGCTTCGGCCCGCGGATCGTCGTGCTGTTCGGCTCGGTGCTCTGCGCCGCCTCCTGGGCGCTGAACGCGGTGGCGGATTCTCTGCTCGTGCTCTACGTCGCGGCGGCCATCGGCGGCATCGGGGCGGGCGCCGTCTATGGCACCTGCGTGGGCAACGCGCTGAAATGGTTCCCCGACCGGCGCGGTCTGGCCGCCGGCATCACCGCGGCGGGCTTCGGAGCCGGCTCCGCCCTGACGGTGGTGCCCATCGCCACGATGATCGAGACCTCGGGCTACGAGGCGACCTTCATGGCCTTCGGACTGGGCCAGGGGCTCGTGGTCTTCGCGCTCGCCTGGCTGCTGGTCGCCCCGCCCTCCGCTCCCCTCGCCCGCGGCGGCTTCGCCGCCCCGCCCGCGCAGCGGCAATACACGCCGAGCCAGATGGTCCGCACCCCGGTCTTCTGGGTCATGTACGCCATGTTCGTGATGGTGGCCGGCGGCGGGCTGATGGCGACGGCCCAGCTCGGCCCGATTGCCCAGGACTTCGGGCTGGCCCACGCGCCGGTCAGCATCCTCGGCCTGACCCTGCCCGCCCTGACCTTCGCCCTGTCCATCGACCGGGTGCTGAACGGGCTGACGCGCCCCTTCTTCGGTTGGGTGTCCGACCACATCGGGCGCGAAAACACCATGTTCATCGCCTTCGCCATCGAGGCGGTGGGCATCGTGGCGCTCAGCCTCTACGGCCGCGACCCGGTGGCCTTCGTGCTGCTGACCGGTCTGGTCTTCTTCGCCTGGGGCGAAATCTACAGCCTGTTCCCGGCCTGCTGCGCCGACACCTTCGGGTCGAAGTTCGCGGCGAGCAACGCCGGGCTGCTCTACACCGCCAAGGGCACGGCGGCGCTGCTGATCCCCTTCGCCAACATCATCGCCGACGCGACGGGAAGCTGGCACGCGGTCTTCCTGCTGGCCGCCGCGGTCAACGCGCTGGCCGCCGTGCTGGCGCTGTTCGTCCTGCGCCCGATGCGCAACCGCATGGCCGCCGGGTCGCTGGACGCGCGCAGCGGCCGGAGCGTGACGGCAACACCCTGACGCTCTTTTCCCCTTTCCCCCCGCTTGGGGAAGGAGCCGAAGCGAGGGGGCGCCCGTGAGGGCGTCCCCTTTTCGATTCGGGAGGTCAGTCCGCCGCCTGCCCCTCCTCCAAATAAATCTCCCCGCCCTTGGCGCGGAAGCTCTCCGACATCTCGGCCATGCCGGAGTTGGCGTACTCCCGCACCTCCTGCGTGATCTTCATCGAGCAGAACTTCGGCCCGCACATCGAACAGAAATGCGCGACCTTCGCCCCCTCCGCCGGAAGGGTCTGGTCGTGGAAGCGCTCTGCCGTCTCGGGGTCCAGCGACAGATGGAACTGGTCGCGCCAGCGGAACTCGAAGCGGGCGCGCGACAGGGCGTCGTCGCGTTCCTGGGCGCCGGGATGGCCCTTGGCGAGGTCGGCGGCGTGGGCGGCGATCTTGTAGGTGACCACGCCCACCTTGACGTCGTCGCGGTCCGGCAGCCCCAGATGCTCCTTGGGCGTGACATAGCAGAGCATCGCCGTGCCGAACCAGCCGATCATGGCGGCTCCGATGGCGCTGGTGATGTGGTCGTAGCCCGGCGCGATGTCGGTGGTCAGCGGCCCGAGCGTGTAGAAGGGCGCCTCGCCGCACAGCGCCAGCTGCTTGTCGACGTTGGCCTTGATCTTGTGCATGGGCACATGGCCCGGCCCCTCGATCATCACCTGCACGTCGTGCTTCCAGGCGATCTTGGTCAGTTCGCCCAGCGTCTCCAGCTCGGCGAACTGGGCGGCGTCGTTGGCGTCGGCGATGGAGCCGGGGCGCAGCCCGTCACCCAGCGAGAAGGCGACGTCGTACGCCTTCATGATCTCGCAGATCTCCTCGAACCGCTCGTAGAGGAAGCTCTCGCGGTGGTGGGACAGGCACCATTTCGCCATGATCGAGCCGCCGCGCGACACGATGCCCGTGGTGCGCTTGGCGGTCAGCGGGATGTGCGCCAGACGGATGCCGGCGTGGATGGTGAAATAGTCCACCCCCTGCTCCGCCTGCTCGATCAGCGTGTCGCGGAAGATCTCCCAGGTCAGGTCCTCGGCCTTGCCGCCGACCTTCTCCAGCGCCTGGTAGATCGGCACGGTGCCGATCGGAACAGGGCTGTTGCGCAGGATCCATTCGCGGGTGGTGTGGATGTTGCGGCCGGTGGACAGGTCCATCACGGTGTCGGCGCCCCAGCGGATCGACCAGACCATCTTGTCGACCTCCTCCCCCACCGAGGACGCGACGGCGGAGTTGCCGATGTTCGCGTTGATCTTGGTGAGGAAGTTGCGGCCGATGATCATCGGCTCCGATTCGGGGTGGTTGATGTTGGACGGGATGATCGCCCGCCCGCGCGCCACCTCGTCGCGGACGAACTCCGGGGTCACATGGTCGGGGATGGAGGCGCCGAAGTCGTCACCATCCCGCGCCGCCGCCTCGGCCAGCCGCTGGCGGCCCAGATTCTCGCGAACGGCGATGTATTCCATCTCCGGCGTGACGATGCCGGCTCGGGCATAGGCCATCTGCGTGACCGCCCGGCCCGGCTTGCCGCGCAGCGGACGGCGCCCGGCGCGGTCGAAGACGGGCACGGCGCGCGTCTCGCCGACGCGCAGCCCGTCGTCCTCCGGACGGACCTCGCGGCCCTCATAGGCCTCGACGTCGCCGCGGGCCTCGATCCAGGAGCGGCGCAGTTCGGCCAAGCCGCGGCGGATGTCGGTCTGCACGGCGGGATCGCTGTAGGGGCCGGAGGTGTCGTAGACGCGCACCGGTGGCTCGCCGCCGCCGACATGGATGTCGCGCATCGCCACGCGCAGGTCGGGGAAGCGCTCCCCGGCCACATGGACCTTGCTGGACGACGGCAGCGGGCCGGTCGTCACCGAGAAATGGTCGGACGGCGCGGCCTTCTGGGAAGCGGGGGGAAGAGTGTCGGGCATCTGCTGTGGATCTCCATCGCACATAGGATCGTTGGAGACCCGGGTGTGACGGAGCGGCAGAACGGACGACCGGAGCGGTCCCCATGGAGGGGTGCGCAATGGGGATGCGCGTGACCATGGCCCGTTTGTTCCTGTCCCTACGCCGGTACGACCCGGATCAGGTTCAAAGGGTTCGGCGCCTTACGGCATCATCTCAGCCCCGTGCTATGGGGCTCCCCTTGGAACGTCGCCATGCTGAACCATCCGCCCCACCCACGTCAACGCTATTCAAGGCGCGATTCACGGCGAATCCCACCCGATCAATACAATTGGCGCGATTCTGGTATCCATTATCTGGTATACAAAATCCTATTGCGCAGCCTGAGCCGGCCCCCTATGCTGCATCACAACAACAAGAAGCAACGCCCCCTCCCGAGTGCCCGGAGCCTGTCCCATGCTCGAATCCCAGATGATCGCCTTCGTCGCCCTGGCCGGCCTGATGGGCCACGGCCTGACTTTGCTGATGCGGGAGGACGACGAGTGGACTTCCGATCCGCAGGACGAGCAACCGGACGGCCTCTGGTCGTCGGACCGCTTCAACCAGTCCGGCGAGGGCCACAACCGTCCCTTCTTCCTGGAATGAAAGAAGGCCGCCGCGCGGGGTGCGCGCGGCGGCCGTCATTCGAGACAAGAAACTGAAACTTCGCGGGCCAATCAGTGGCCGGGCTGCACCGCCAGCCCACCCGCACCCTGCTGGGCGGCGAGTTCGGCGTTGCGGGCGTGGTGCTTGCGCAGCATGGGCCGCAGGATCGCGATGGCGCAGAAGGCCGCGATGAGGTCCATGGTGGCGCAGATGTAGAGCACGGTCGCCCAGGTGCCGGTGGCTTCCATCAGCAGGTTGCCCAGCGGGACCAGCAGGGCCGCGACGCCCTTGGCGCAGTACAGCACGCCGTAGATCTTCGCCGCATGCTTGGTGCCGAAGGTGTCCGCCGAGGTGGCGCTGAACAGGCTGTACACTTCGCCCCAGGCCAGGAACACCAGACCCGACAGGATCAGGAACATGATCGGGTCGTGGCCGAAGCGGCTGAGCATCAGGATGCCGAGGCCTTCAAAGGTGAAGGCGATGAACATGGTCGCTTCACGGCCGATGTGGTCGGAGACGAAGCCGAACAGCGGACGGGAGATGCCGTTCATCACGCGGTCGAGCATCAGCGCGAAGGGCAGAGCCGCCATGGTGATGCCGAACAGGCTGATCGGGGCTTCCTTCACGCCCAGATCGTGGGCGATCACGCCGAGCTGGGCCACCGCCATCAGACCGCCCGAGACGGTGCAGATGAACATGACCATCATGACCCAGAAGACCGGCGTCTGCAGCGCTTCCTTGAGCGTATAGTCGCGGCGGGACTGCAGGACCTTGGTCGAGGCCTTCACCTGATCCTTCTGCGGGGCGCGCAGGAAGTAGGCGGCGATGAGGATGATCGTGCCCTGCAGCAGGCCGAACCAGAAGAAGGTCGCCTGATAGCCCGAGGAGTGGATCATGTTGGCGATCGGCAGGATCGTCACGGCCGAGCCGGCGCCGTAGCCGCCCGCGGTCAGGCCGACGGCAAGGCCGCGCTTGTCCGGGAACCACTTCAACGCGCTGTTGACGCAGGTGGCGTAGACGCAGCCGACGCCGATGCCGCCGATGGCCGAACCGACATAGAGCATGCCGAGCGAGCCGGCGTAGCTGTCGATGATCCAGGAGAGGCCGGTCATCACGCCGCCGAAGGCGACGATGGCGCGGGGGCCGTAACGGTCGATGAAGTAGCCTTCGATGG
This sequence comes from Azospirillum sp. UENF 312511, assembly GCF_058780635.1. Taxonomy (NCBI): domain Bacteria; kingdom Pseudomonadati; phylum Pseudomonadota; class Alphaproteobacteria; order Rhodospirillales; family Azospirillaceae; genus Azospirillum; species Azospirillum sp. UENF 312511. Next base: position 88,087 of record NZ_JBSNCG010000003.1, read on the forward strand.
GGGTCAGCCAGGTCTGGACGACGACGAAGACGGTGAAGGCGGTCTGGATCGAAGCGCGGGTCCAGCCATGGGTGGCCTGGATTTCCGGCACGAAGAGCGTCCAGGCGTACTGGATGTTGGCCGCGGCGACCATGCAGACGATGCCGACGACGATCTGCATCCAGCGCGCGCCTTCGGAGATGGGCGCCTGCGAGCCGCCGGAACTGTTAAAAGCTGGCCTCTGGGATTCTGTCGATCCAACCATCATTCCCTCCCGTGGGATTGCGACGCTTTGATACCGGGCATGAGGGTCCCCTTGGGCGGGCGAGCGGCGTCCGAGCGAGCGTCCGCATCGCCGCGTCATGGGCGGCCTTGTTCCGTGCCGATGTGAGTCATGGTTCAATGATGAGCTGGAGAGCCGGTCACGCCGTCCCTGCGTTCGTGGCGCTCCAGATACGGCATATGGTATGCCAGAGACATGATTGTTGGCAACACGAACTTTTGGCGTGTTGCCCTTTTCATCCAAAAATTTTTCGGGCTTTCGAAAGCCGGACAATCGAGAGGGTTGGCCCCGCCCTGAGGACGGGACCCGATGGTGCTCAGTGCGGTCGCGGAAAGGAGAGGACGAGCGGCCTCAGGCAGCCGCGGAGGCAGCGCGGGACGAGGCGGTGACAGCGAGCGCCGCTATGGCCGCCGCCAGCGGAATGAAGGACACCCACAGCACCGAATCCCAGCCGAAGGCGGCCAGCAGCCCGCCCGACGCAAAGGACCCCACCGCCATCGTGCCGAACACAATGAAGTCGTTGAGCGACTGTACCTGCGTCTTCTCCTCCGGACGGTGGCACTCCAGAACGAGCGCGGAGGCTCCCAGGAAGCCGAAGTTCCAGCCGACCCCCAGCAGGATCAGGCTGACCCAGAAACTCACCACGTCGATGCCCCCCAGCCCGACCGCGGCGGAGGCGGCGATCAGGCCCAGGCCGGCGAACACGATCCGGGACGGGCCGAACCGTTCGACCAGCCGCCCGGTGACGAAGCTCGGGGCGTACATGGCGATCACATGCCATTGCAGGCCGAGGTTGGACACCTCCTGGGACAGGCCGCACAGCCGCATCGCCAGCGGTGCCGCCGTCATGATGAAGTTCATCAGAAGATAGGAGACGACCCCGCACAGCACGGCGGTGACGAATCGCGGCTGGCGCGCGATGACGCCAAGCGGCCGTCCCCCGGCGGCTTCCGCCGCGGTCGGCATCGGCAGCCGCACGCCGACCAGCACCAGAGCGGACAGTGCTGCCACGGCGGCCTGGGCGAAGAAGGTCGCCAGGAAAAGGTGCGGCGGCCAGACATCCATGGTGACGGTGACGAGCTGCGGTCCGATCACCCCGGCGAACACCCCTCCGGCCATCACGGCCGACATCGCCCGCGGCCGCCGCTCCGGTTCGACACAATCGGTCGCGGCGAAGCGGAAGGACAGAACCACGGCGGCGTAGGCGCCCCCGGGAATCATCGCCGCGCAGAACAGCCAGAAGCTCCCCAGAATCACCGCCAGGGCGGACAGCAGCCCGACGAGCACACCGCAGCCCGTCCCCGCCAGGAAGGCGGCGCGCCGCCCATGCCGCCGGGCGATGGCCCCGGCGGGAATGGTGCAGACCGCCATGCCCACGACGAAGACGGAGAGCGGCAGCGTGGCCAGCGCCGGGCTGGGAGCCAGCGTGTTCCCGACGATGGCGCCCGTCGCATAGACCACCACCGCATTGGCGCCGGCCAGCGCCTGCGCGGTCGCCAGCCGCAGAACGTTCGCTGTCCCGTGCGCGTAAAAGTTGGTGTCGGCTTGGCTCATGACGGTTCTCGGGACTGGCTCTGTAACAGTTGCCCCAGGCTTACCGACCCGCCATCATGAATAGAAGTGGTATGTTTTCATGATTGGATGAGCCGGAGTCATGAATGCTTGATCGCCAGATACTCGCGATCCTCCGGGAGGTGGATCGGGCGGGCAGCGTCACCGCCGCCGCCGAACGCCTGAATCTCAGCCAGTCGGCGCTGAGCCACACGATGCGCAAATTCCAAGAGCGCTGCGGCGTCGAAATCTGGACGAAGAGAGGGCGGAGCCTCCGCTTCACCCAGGCCGGCGGGCATCTTCTGGCGTTGGCGCAGCGCCTGCTGCCGCAGTTCGAGCACGCCGAACGGATTCTCGCCGATTTCGCGTCGGGCCGCCGCGGGGCGTTCCGGGTGGGCATGGAATGCCATCCCTGCCAGGCTTGGCTGATGCGGATGACCGCCCGCTATCTCACGCAATGGCCGGACGTGGATTTCGAGGTCCGCACCGCCTTCCGCTTCGACGGCCTGGGCGCGCTGCTCGACAACGAAATCGATCTGCTGATCACGCCCGACCCCATCGAAGCCGCCGATGTCCTGTTCACGCCGGTCTTCGACTACGAACTCGTCCTCGTGGTGCATGACGCGCATCCGCTTGCCGCGCGGGGTGTGGCGCAGCCCGAAGACCTGCGTGCGGAGGAACTGATCACGGTCCCGGTCAGCCTGGAGCGGCTGGACGTCTACACCCGCTTCCTCGTCCCCGCCCACTGCCGTCCGCTTCGCCACAAGACCGCGGAGTTGACCGACCTGATGCTCCAGCTCGTCGCCGCCCGGCGCGGGGTCACCGTCCTGCCGGACTGGCTGGTGCGGGAGGACGGCGCCGGCCTGCCCGTCCGCTGCGTGCGGCTGGGGAGCGAGGGGATCGGCAAGAGCATTCATCTCGGCGTCCGCCGCGGCGAGGAAAGCGTGGACTACATCGCCGGCTTCCTCGCCCTCGCCCGGACGATCGATCGGTAAGCGCAAAAAAATGGCCGTGCTGTTGCCAGCACGGCCAGTGATTTCGAGAGGCTCGCATAAATGCAGAGCAACAACCCGCCCGATACAAAGGGTGAAGCACCCTGTGCAAGACCAAGATGACTGGTCAGACCACTCACCGCAACGCTTCTCCGATGGCTTTCCACATTGCGGAAACAGCCACATTTCATTTTGAATACACAACAAAGAAGACCGCGCCGTCGCCGGCGCGGTCAGTCACTTCGGGGAAAACACCACTGCGACGAAAACGGATCAGCCCTTGAAGACCTTCAGCATGGTGGAACCCAGGCTGGCAGGGCTGTCGGCGACGGCGATGCCGACGGACTTCATGAACTCGATCTTGAAGTCCGCGGTGTCGTTGCCGCCGGAGATCACCGCACCGGCATGGCCCATGCGGCGGCCCGGAGGCGCGGTGCGTCCGGCGATGAAGCCGACGACCGGCTTCTTCGTCCCGGAGTCGCGGATGAACTCCGCGCCCTTGACCTCGGCGTCGCCGCCGATCTCGCCGATCATGATGATGCCCTCGGTCTCCGGGTCCTTCAGGAACAGCTCCAGGCTGTCCACGAAGTTCGTCCCGTTCACCGGGTCGCCGCCGATGCCGATGCAGGTCGTCTGGCCCAGCCCCGCCGCGGTGGTCTGCGCCACCGCCTCGTAGGTCAGCGTCCCCGAGCGCGAGACGATGCCGATCTTGCCGCGCTTGTGGATGTGGCCCGGCATGATGCCGATCTTGCACTCGTCGGGCGTGATGATGCCCGGGCAGTTCGGCCCGATCAGCCGGGTCTTGGAGTTGCCCAGCGCCCGCTTGACGCGCACCATGTCGAGCACCGGGATGCCCTCGGTGATGCACACCACCAGCGGGATCTCGGCGTCGATCGCCTCCAGGATGGCGTCGGCCGCGAACGGCGGCGGCACGTAGATGACGCTGGCGTTGGCGCCGGTCTTCTCGACCGCGTCGGCCACCGTGTCGAAGACCGGCAGGTCGAGGTGCTTGGTGCCGCCCTTGCCCGGGGTGACGCCGCCGACCATCTTGGTGCCGTAGGCGATCGCCTGCTCGGAATGGAAGGTGCCCTGGGCGCCGGTGAAGCCCTGGCAGATCACCTTCGTGTTCTTATCGACGAGAACAGCCATCTCACGCGGCCTCCTTCACGGCCTTGACCACCTTGTCGGCGGCGTCGGCGAGGTTGTCGGCCGAGAGGATCGGCAGACCGGACTCGCTGAGGATCTTCTTGCCCAGCTCGACGTTCGTGCCTTCCAGACGGACGACCAGCGGAACGTGCAGGTGCACCTCGCGGGCCGCCGCGACCACGCCTTCGGCGATGACGTCGCAGCGCATGATGCCGCCGAAGATGTTGACCAGGATGCCTTCGACGTTCGGGTCGGAGAGGATCAGCTTGAAGGCCGCGGTGACGCGCTCCTTCGTGGCGCCGCCGCCGACATCGAGGAAGTTGGCCGGCTCGCCGCCGTACAGCTTGATGATGTCCATGGTCGCCATCGCCAGGCCGGCGCCGTTGACCATGCAGCCGATGTTGCCGTCCAGTTTGACGTAGTTGAGGCTGTGCTTGGCCGCCTCGATCTCGGCCGGATCTTCCTCGGCCTCGTCGCGCAGCTCCTCGACGTCCTTGTGACGGAACAGGGCGTTGTCGTCGAAGGCCATCTTGGCGTCGAGCGCCAGGATCTCGCCTGAGCCGGTGACGATCAGCGGGTTGATCTCGACGATCGCGCAGTCCAGCTCGGTGAACGCGCGGTACATGGCGGTCAGGAACTTCGCCGCCGCCCCGACCTGCTTGCCTTCGAGGCCGAGCGCGAAGGCGACCTTGCGGGTGTGATAGCCCTGGATGCCGGTGGCCGGATCGACGGCGACCTTGACGATCTTCTCCGGCGTGTTGTGGGCGACCTCCTCGATCTCCATGCCGCCTTCGGTGGACGCCATGATGGTGACGCGGCCGGTGGCGCGGTCGACGAGCATGCCGAGATACAGCTCGCGCTTGATGTCGGCGCCTTCCTCGACGTAGAGGCGCTTGACCTCGCGGCCTTCCGCACCGGTCTGCTTGGTGACCAGCACGTGGTTCAGCATCTCGGCGGCGTTCTTGCCGACCTCCTCGACGGACTTGACGACGCGGACGCCGCCCTTGCCCTCGGGGTTGCCCTTGAAGCGGCCGGCGCCGCGGCCGCCAGCATGGATCTGCGACTTCACGACCCACACCGGGCCACCCAGCTCGCGGGCAACGCTCTCAGCCTCCTCGGGAGAGAACGCGACGCCGCCGCGGGGCACCGCGACGCCGTACGTCTTCAGCAGGCCCTTGGCCTGATACTCATGGATGTTCATGGCTGTCTTCGGGTGTTTAAAATGGAAGGGTGCGGGGCGCAGGCCGGCATCGGCGCTGACGCTTTCCGCGCCGGCACCCTGCGTCCTGTGCTGAATCCGTGGAAGAATAACGGTGTGAGCCTGCGGCTCACCGGATGTATGCGTCAACGCCCCCGCTCTTCGGGACTGCGTGCGCCTGTTATCCGTGCTGCATGGAACGGGCGTCCCGACGGGACGCCCCTGCCACGGCTGTCTTTACTCGGCGGCCATGCGGGGAACGACCAGCCCCAGCGCGCCGCTGTCGCGAACCTCGCCGATGCGGCGTTCGTCGAAGCCGAGCACCTCGCGCAGGATCTCGTCGGTGTGTTCGCCCAGCAGCGGCGACCGCGTGACCTCGGTCGGGCTGTCCGACAGCTTGATCGGGTTGCCGACCGTCAGGTACTTGCCGCGCGTCGGGTGATCGACCTCGACGATGGTGCCGGTCTCGCGCAGCGACTGATCCTCCGCCAGCTCCTTCATCGACAGGATGGGGCCGCAGGGGATGTCGTACTTGTTCAGGATCTCCATGACCTCGAACTTCGTCTTGGTCATGGTCCATTCTTCGACGGTCGCGAAGATGTCCTTCAGGCGCGGCAGGCGCGCGGCGGGCGTCGCGTAGTCCGGATCGGTGACCCATTCCGGCTTGCCGATGACGTCGCAGATCTTCGCCCACACGGGCGCCTGGGTGATGAAATAGATGTAGGCGTTGGGATCGGTCTCCCAGCCCTTGCACTTCAGGATCCAGCCCGGCTGGCCGCCGCCCGAGGCGTTGCCGGCGCGCGGCACGGTGTCGCCGAACTCGCCGTTGGGGTACTGCGGGTACTCTTTCAGTGGGCCGCGCTCCAGCCGCTGCTGGTCGCGCAGCTTGACGCGGCAGAGGTTCAGCACGGCGTCCTGCATGGCCGCCAGCACCTTCTGGCCGCGCCCGGTCTGGGTGCGCTGGTAGAGCGCCGTCACGATGCCCAGCGCCAGATGCAGGCCGGTGCCGCTGTCGCCGATCTGGGCGCCGGTGACCATCGGCGGGCCGTCGTCAAAGCCGGTCGTCGAAGCCGAGCCGCCGGCGCACTGCGCGACGTTCTCGTAGACCTTGCAGTCCTCGTAGGGACCGGGGCCGAAGCCCTTGACCGAAGCGACGATGATGCGGGGGTTCAGCTCCTGGATGCGCTCCCAGGTCAGGCCCATGCGGTCGAGCACGCCGGGGGCGAAATTCTCGACCATCACGTCGCAGATGCGCACCAGATCCTCCAGGACGCGCTTGCCGTCCGGGTTCTTGGTGTCCAGCGTGATGGACCGCTTGTTGTGGTTCAGCATGGTGAAGTAGAGGCTGTCGGCCTCGGGCACGTCGCGGAGCTGGCCGCGCGTGATGTCGCCCTCGCCTGGACGCTCGACCTTGATCACGTCGGCGCCGAACCACGCCAGAAGCTGCGTGCAGGTCGGACCCGACTGAACATGGGTAAAGTCCAGAACCCGCACGCCTTCAAGAGCTTTTCCCATCGTCGTTCCTCCCGGTGGTGCTCTGTGTCTGAAAAGGGCGACCCCACCCCTCGCTGGCAGGGCCGCCCGGCCTGGAACCGGAGAACCGGCGTCCTTGGTTACCGCTCGATCGTCAGGTCTTGGGACCCTTGCGAACGGCGCTGGTGGGGTTGAGGCTGCCGATGTTGCCGCTCTCCGACCCGGCGTTGGGGTCGATCACCGCGTTGATCAGCGTCGGCCGGCCGCTGTCCATCGCCGCGCTGACCGCGCGGTACAGCTCGTCCGGCGTCGTCACGTTGACGCCCGCGCCGCCGAAGGCCTCCATCATCTTGTCGTAGCGCGAGTCCGGAACGAAGACCATCGGCGACGGGTCCGACCCGCCCGTCGGGTTCACGTCCGTCCCCTTGTAGATGCCGTTGTTGTTGAACACCACGATGCACACCGGCAGGTTGTAGCGGCAGATCGTCTCGACCTCCATGCCCGAGAAGCCGAAGGCGCTGTCGCCCTCAACCGCCAGCACCGGCTTGCCCGACTCCACCGCCGCGGCCACCGCGAAGCCCATGCCGATGCCCATCACGCCCCAGGTCCCGACGTCCAGGCGCTTGCGCGGCTGGTGCATGTCGATGATCCCGCGCGCCAGGTCCAGCGTGTTGGCACCCTCGTTCACCAGCAGAGCCTCGGGCCGCTCCTGCACCACCCGGCGCAGCGCGCCCAGCGCGCCGTGGAAGTTCATCGGCGAGGCGTTGCTCATCAGCTTGGGCGCCATCTTGGCGATGTTCGCCTCCTTGCGCGCCGACACCGCCCCCGTCCACTCCGCCGGCGGCGGCGTCCAGCCCTTCGCCATCCCGGCGGTCAGGGCCGACACGCACGACCCGATGTCGCCGACCAGCGGCGCCACGATCGCCACGTTGCTGTCCATCTCGCGCGGCTCGATGTCGATCTGGATGAAGGTCTTCGACCCCGGCTCGCCCCAGGTCTTGCCCTTGCCGTGCGACAGCAGCCAGTTCAGACGCGCGCCCACCAGGACCACCACGTCGGCGTCCTTCAGCACCATCGAGCGCGCCGCGCCGGCCGACTGCGGGTGGGTGTCGGGCAGCAGACCCTTGGCCATGCTCATCGGCAGGAACGGGATGCCGCTCTTCTCGACCAGTTCGCGCACAGCCTCGTCGGCCTGGGCATAGGCGGCGCCCTTGCCGAGGATGATCAGCGGCCGCTTGGCGCCCTTCAGCACCTCCAGCGCGCGCGCCACCGAGTCCGGCGAGGGCAGCTGCGCCGGGGCGGCGTCGACCACCTTGACCAGCGAGCGGGCACCCTCGGCGGCGTCCATCACCTGCGAGAACAGCTTGGCCGGCAGGTCGAGGTAGACGCCGCCCGGACGGCCCGACACCGCGGCGCGGATCGCGCGGGCCACGGCGATGCCGATGTCCTGGGCGTGCAGCACGCGGAAGGCCGCCTTGCACAGCGGCTTGGCGATGGCCAGCTGGTCCATCTCCTCGTAGTCGCCCTGCTGCAGGTCGACGATCTCGCGCTCCGACGAGCCGGAGATCAGGATCATCGGGAAGCAGTTGGTGGTGGCGTTGGCCAGCGCGGTCAGGCCGTTGAGGAAGCCCGGCGCCGAGACGGTCATGCACACGCCCGGCTTCTTGGTCAGGAAGCCGGCGATCGCCGCGGCGTTGCCGGCGTTCTGCTCGTGGCGGAAGGAGATGAACTCGCAGCCCCTCGCCCTGGGCCATGCGCAGCAGGTCGGAAATCGGGATGCCCGGCACGACGTAGAGGTTCTCGATGCCGTTGAGCTTGAGGGCATCGATGACGAGCTGGAAACCATCCGTCAGCGCCGGTTCCGCATCGGTGGCGGCCGTGGCTTGGTTGTTGAGGACTGTGACGGCTGACATAAGGGTTACTCCTCCCCAACTCTTATTCGGTTCACGATCGGTCAATCGAGAAAATCGCAGTGCTGTTCGACATGGCGGGCCAGCCCCAGCGTGTGCTCGCGCACCCGCCGCTCGGCCAGGTCGGCGTCGCGCCGGGTCAGGGCGTCGATGATGTCGCGGTGCTCGACGATGGACGTCTCGGCCCGGCCGCCGCGGCGCATGGTGACGCGGCGGATGGCCCGCATGTGGATGAAGAAGCGGTCGGTCAGGTCGGCGATGAGCGTGCAGCCCGAGGCCTGGATGATCGACTGGTGGAAGGCGACGTTGGCGTCGGAATACTCCAGCACGTGGTCGGCCAGTTCGCCTTCGGCGAAGCGGTCGAAGGTCTCGTGCAGGTCGGCCATGCCGCGCTCGTCGGCGCGCTCGACGAAGAGGCGGGCGGCCATGCCCTCCAGGGCGGCGCAGACGGTGATCATCTCGATGATCTCCGCCTTGGTCTTGCGGACCACGAAGATGCCGCGGCGGGGCATGGAGCGGATGAAGCCCTCCTGCTCCAGCAGCGCCATGGCCTCGCGCACCGGGGTGCGGCTGACGCCCAGCGCCTCGCAGAGCTGGCGCTCGTCGAGGCGGATCTCGCTCGGCCCGCCGTAGATGTCCATCTGGGTGATGGCCTGGCGCAGCGCCTGGTAGGCCTTGGCCTTGAAGCTCATCCCCTGATCCAGTGGCGCGACCGAGAAACTCATCATCTGCATTGGCGTTCCCGTCCCTCTCTCTCCGCCCCTGGGAATGATCCGGGGTTTCCCCGGTTGACGGGGTTTGGGCCGCGCTTTCATTGCCCCGGAGAGGGAAGCGGCTTGGATTGGAGATACGGTATACCAGATGCCAGTTCATGACAAGCGGATATGTTCGGATCGCGGACTGTTTCTTCGATGAACGACGACGCGACGATTCCTCCGCCACGGCCCGGCAATTCTGCGCCTTCTGCCGCTTTCTGGCATATCGTATACGGTATCCACATGCCGCATGACTGGTATACCGAATCCACCGTGGTTGCGGCGGATCGCTGGGGGTACAAACGTTCTTGGAACTACACGCATTCCTCCCTGTAGATTCCCCCACCTGACGGCTCCGCGGCTTCCTGCCAGCGGAGCCTTCTTTTTTCTCCGCCCGCAAAATTTGCCCGACTGTGGAATTTGCCCTGCGGCAAATTGGTATACCGTACACCAGACAGTTTCACCGCACTTCTCGTGTGTGTATGTTGGCTGGGTCAACGAATCAGGCAAACGGAGGAAAGCCATGAAAGCTGCGGACATCATGACCCGTCAGGTGGTCACCATCGGTCCCGACGCCACGGTGACCGAAGCCGCGAAGCGCATGCTGGAGAACCGGATCAGCGGCCTGCCCGTCTGCGATTCGAACGGGCGCCTGCTCGGCGTCATCAGCGAGGGCGACCTGCTGCGACGGACGGAGACCGGCACGGTGCGCCGGGCCTCCTGGTGGCTCGCCATGTTCGCGGGCGCGCCGAACCAGGCCGCCGACTACACCAAGTCCCACGGCCGCCACGTGCGCGACGCGATGACCGAGTCGCTGATCTCCGTCACGGAGGAGACCCCGCTCGACGAGGTCGTCCGCCTGATGGAGGGCAACCGCATCAAGCGCGTTCCGGTGCTGAACAACGGCAAGCTGGTCGGCATCGTCAGCCGCGCCAACCTGCTGCACGTCCTCGCCAGCATCGCGCCGGACGTCTCCCCCGCCGCCGCGGACGACCGCGTCGTGCGCGACCGGCTTCTGGAAACCCTGCGTGCGCAGCCCTGGGCGCCGGAGATCAGCGAAAACATCGTGGTGCGCAACGGCGTCGTGCATCTCTGGGGCAGCGTCCGCACCGAGGCGCAGCGTGACGCCATTCGCGTCGCCGCGGAGAATACACCCGGCGTCACCCGCGTGGAAAATCACCTGATCATCGTGGATCATGTCGCCGAAGGCGCGGTCGGCTTCTGATCCGGTTGCCGATACGGCAACAAAAAAGCCCCTTCCCGGCTCGTCCGGGAAGGGGCTTTTCCTTTCAGCAGGCCTTTACTCGGTGGCCTTCACGACCTCTTCGGTGACCTTCTTGGCGTCGCCGAACAGCATCATGGTGTTGGGACGGAAGAACAGCTCGTTCTCGACGCCGGCGTAGCCGGCGGCCATGCCGCGCTTGATGAAGAACACCGTCTTGGCCTTCTCGACGTCGAGGATCGGCATGCCGTAGATCGGCGATTGCGGATCGGTCTTGGCCGCCGGGTTGGTCACGTCGTTGGCGCCGATCACGAAGGCGACGTCCGCGGTGCTGAAGTCGCGGTTGATGTCCTCCAGCTCGAACACCTCGTCGTAGGGCACGTTGGCCTCGGCCAGCAGCACGTTCATGTGCCCGGGCATGCGCCCCGCCACCGGATGGATGGCGTACTTGACCTCGACGCCCTCCTTCTTCAGCAGGTCGGCCATCTCGCGCAGCGCGTGCTGGGCCTGAGCCACCGCCATGCCGTAGCCGGGGACGATGATCACCGACTGGGCGTTCTTCATGATGTAGGCCGCGTCCTCCGGCGAGCCAGCCTTGACCGTGCCGCGCTCGCCGCCGCCGGCCGCTGCCGACGCCGCCCCGCTGTCGCCGCCGAAGCCGCCCAGGATGACGTTGAAGATCGAGCGGTTCATGCCCTTGCACATGATGTAGGACAGGATCGCGCCCGACGAGCCGACCAGCGCGCCCGTGACGATCAGCAGGTTGTTCTGCAGCGTGAAGCCGATGCCCGCTGCCGCCCAGCCCGAGTAGCTGTTCAGCATCGAGATGACCACCGGCATGTCGGCGCCGCCGATCGGCAGGATCAGCAGCAGACCGAGCGCCAGCGACACGGCGACGATCAGCCACATCGGGGCATCGGCGTTGCTCTGCACCAGCCAGACGATGAGCAGGATGGTGAGGATGCCGAGGCCGGCGTTGAGGTGGTGCTGGAAGGGGAAGACCAGCGGCTTGCCGGTGACCAAGCCCTGCAGCTTGGCGAAGGCGACGATCGAACCGGTGAAGGTGATGGCGCCGATGGCGGTGCCCAGCGCCATCTCGACCAGCGAACCCTTGGCGATGGCGCCGGGGACGCCGATGCCATAGGCCTCGGGCGAGTAGAAGGCCGACAGCGCCACGAACACCGCGGCCAGACCGACCAGCGAGTGGAAGGCGGCGACGAGCTGCGGCAGGGCGGTCATCTCGATCTTCTTGGCGATGACGTAGCCGATGCCGCCGCCGATCGCGATGCCGAGCACGATCATCCAGTAGGACTGGACGATGGGCAGGGCCAGCGTGGTCAGCACGGCGATGGTCATGCCGGCCATGCCGAAGAAGTTGCCCTGGCGGGAGGTCTCCGGGCTGGACAGGCCGCGCAGCGCCATGATGAAGCAGACCGAGGCGACCAGATAGAGAAGGGCGGACAGGGTTTCCATGGTTACTTGCCCTTCTTCTTGAACATCGACAGCATGCGCTGGGTGACCAGGAAGCCGCCGAAGATGTTGACGCTGGCCAGGATGACCGCGAGGAAGCCCATGATCTTGGAGAAGCCGAAACCGGCCGGGCCGGCGGCGATCAGGGCGCCGACGATGATCACCGAGGACACCGCGTTGGTCACCGCCATCAGCGGCGAGTGCAGCGCCGGCGTCACCCGCCACACCACGTAGTAGCCGACGAAGCAGGCCAGCACGAACACCGTCAGGCCGGTGATGAAGAAGTTGCCGTGGCTCGCCGCGTCCAGGACGGGCGCCGGGATCGGCATCGCGTGGGTCATCTGGGCAACCTGGACCTGAAGCTCCGCCGTCTGGTTGGTCAGGGTGAGGAGCGAGTGGCGGAAGGCCTCAATCTGGCTCGCGGGATCGGGATGTTCCATGGAAGCCGCCTCCTCAGACGGTCTGGACTTCGCGGACCGTGTCCGCGAAGGCGGGATGGACGACCTGCCCATCGCGGGTGAGCGCGATGGCCTTCACGATCTCGTCGTCCCAGTTGAGCGTGACGCGACCCTTTGTGTTGTCTTCGGGGTCCTTGTTGTGCAGCGACTGCAGCAACGCGAGCAGGTTCTTGGCGTACAAGAGCGAGGCGCTCTCGGCGATGCGGCTGGGGTAGTTGGCGTGGCCGACGATCTTCACCCCGTTGTCGGTGACGACGACCTTGCCCAGCTCCGAGCCCTCGACGTTGCCGCCCTGCTCCACCGCCAGATCGATCAGCACCGAGCCCGGCTTCATCGACGCCACATGCTCGCGCGTCACCAGGATCGGCGCCTTGCGCCCGGGGATCAGCGCCGTGGTGATGACGATGTCCTGCTTCTTGATGTGCTCGGCCACCAGCGCCGCCTGCTGGCGCTTGTAGTCGTCGGACATCTCCTTGGCGTAGCCGCCCGCGGTCTCGGCCTGTTTGAACTCGTCGTTCTCCACCGCGACGAAGCTGCCGCCGAGGCTCTGCACCTGCTCCTTGACCGCCGGGCGCACGTCGGTCGCCGAGACGATGGCGCCCAGCCGCTTGGCCGTGGCGATGGCCTGCAGGCCCGCCACACCGACGCCCATGATGAAGGCGCGGGCCGGCGGCACCGTGCCCGCCGCGGTCATCATCATCGGGTAGGCCCGGCCGTACTCGCTGGCAGCATCGACCACCGCCTTGTAGCCGGCGAGGTTGGCCTGCGAGGACAGCACGTCCATGACCTGGGCGCGGGTGATGCGCGGCATGAACTCCATGGCGAAGGCGTTCACCCCGGCCGCGGCGTAGGCCGCCACGTGGTCGCGGCTGTTGTAGGGGTTGAGGATGGCGAACAGCAGCGCGCCGCGCTTGATCAGCGCCAGCTCGTCGAGGTCCCCTTCCCCGGCCAGCAGCGGGCGCTGCACCTTCAGCACGATGTCGGCATCGGCCAGCGCCGACGCGGCATCCGGCGCGATCTCCGCACCGGCGTCCTGGTACACCCGGTCCGGCAGGTTCGAGCCCAGACCGGCCCTGGTCTCGACCACGACGTCGAGACCGAGACCTTTGATCTTCTTGACGGTTTCCGGAGACGCCGCGACGCGATTCTCGCCCGCGCGCCGCTCCCTGGGTATGGCGATTTTCATGGTTGTTGATTGCCTCCCAAAGCAATCGGCAGGACGAGGCGTCAGCGCTCCGGCCTCGACGGCGGGCGGCCTCGGCGGGCGGCCCGCCGGTCAAATTCTCGAATGATGTCGGTGCCGGCCAGCGACGAGGCGTGGTCCGGCGTCAGTCCCGCAGGGCGGCGGAGCGGTCACCCGGGATGGATGCGGGTGACCGCCTCCGGACCACCGCCGCCGTCATGGGAAGGCTGCCCCGGGCACGACCGCCCGGGGCACCGTCGTCCGTCACTGGGCCGCGGCGACGGGATAGCTGACGACCTCGGCCGGCTCGGCGTCCGGCGGGGCGGCATCAAGCTGCGCCTTGATGAGATCGCGCACGCTGACCACGCCGACCAGCGAGGCACCGTCCAGAACGGGGATGTGGCGAATGGTATGCTCGTCCATCAGCTGGAGCACGTGACGGACGGAATCGCCCGGCGTGCAGCAGACAGGATGGTGGCTCATCACCGCCGTGACCGGCAGGGACAGGATGCCCGGCCCGCGGTCGGTCAGGCTGCGCACGATGTCGCGTTCGGAAATCACCCCGACGACCGTGTTGCCCTCGGTCCGGCAGACGTCCTTGACCACCAGCGCGCCGGTGTTTTCGGCCTTCAGAAGACGCAACGCCGTTTCCACGGTTTCGTTGATGCGCACCGTGCCGATGCGCGTCCCCTTTCGGCGGAGAATGTCTTCAACCCTCATGACGCTCCTCCTGTGAAGCGATTGTCCGGCCCCTCGGCGTTGCTTCGCTTCGTCGTTGGGGGCGTTGGTTTCTGTGTGCGGGGCCGGACGGTGTCCGCCCTACTGGGCGGCGACCGCGGGGGCGGCCTCGGACGATGCCCGCTGCGGGCGGGTGTAGCAGTCGGCGATCTCGCCGCGCTGGCGGACGAGCGCCAGGACCACGTCGATGGTCGGGGTCGCCACGCCGACCATGCGGCCCATCTCCTGGACCACCGACAGCAGGGCGTCGATCTCCATCGGACGGCCGCGCTCCAGATCCTGGAGCATCGAGGTCTTGTGCGCACCGACGGCGCCGGCACCGTTGATGCGGCGCTCCACATCCACCCGGAAATGCACGCCCAGACGGTCGCCGATCTCCTTGGCCTCCAGCATCATCGACTTGGCGACGGCGCGGGTTTCCGGATCGGAGCAGATGACGTCCAGCGTGGCGTGGGTGAGCGCGCTGATCGGGTTGAAGCAGAGGTTGCCCCACAGCTTCAGCCAGATCTCGTCGCGGATGCGGTCGAGCACCGGGGCGCGCAGGCCGCCGGCCTCCATCGCCGCGCTGAGCTTCTTCACGCGGTCGGACTGGCTGCCGTCCGGCTCGCCCAGCGAGAACTTGTCGCCGTAGATGTGCTGAATGACGCCGGGCTCGACGACTTCGGTCGCGGGGTAGACGACGCAGCCGATGGCGCGCTCCGGGCTCAGGCCGTTCCACTGGATGCCGCCCGGATCGACGGTGTCGAGCACGCGGCCTTCGAACTCGCCGCCGTTCTTGTAGAAGTACCAGTAGGGGATGCCGTTGACCGCGGTGACCACGGCGGTGTCCTTGCCAAGCAGCGGCTGGATGGCGTTGACGACGCTGGGAACGGAGTGGGCCTTCAGACCGATGATGACGTAGTCCTGCGGGCCGAGTTCCGCCGCGTTGTCGGTGCAGCGGGGGTGGACGACCGTTTCTTCCTCTCCGACGATCAGCTTCACACCGTTCTCACGCATGGCCGTGAGATGGGCGCCGCGCGCCACGAGGCTGACATCCGCGCCGGCCTGGTGGAGACGCACACCCAGATACCCGCCGATGGCCCCGGACCCAAAGATGCAGATCTTCATAACCCGTTTCCTCTCCCCCAATTATCGGCCACGCGCCGCGCAGCCTTTGCAGTAACCCCAATCAATCAGCACACCGAACAAATACGGAGTTTGGTATACCAGATACCAGATGTCAACTGGCAAAATAGACCCTGACGAGGGAGGGGCATGATCCGGAATCGGGCGAGAATCCTGGGTTTTCCAACGAAAGTTCGAGCATGGAAAACCGGACGCCCGGCCCGTCCGGACGCCCGGTTCGCGGGTCCATCCGGTGAGTGGGATCAGGTGAGCGGCAGGACGAGCTGGAACGCCTTAACCGTCATGCGCTTGCGGTGATAGAAGCGGTGCGCGTCGCCGCGCTGGACGCCGGAGATGATTTCCATCTGGGCGCAGCCCTTTTCACGGGCCTGGGCGGCCAGCCAATCGAACAGCTTGTCGCCCAGACCGAAGGAACGGTGCTTCGGCGAGGTGACGAGATCCTCAACATACATATAGCGACCGCGCGACAGCGTCTCGTGAACGCGGAAGCCGCCGCAGCCGGCCACCTCGCCGTCGATGCGCAGGAGCGCCATGTTGTAGCCGTCCTCCATCTGGCGGCGGATCTGGGCGGCGTAGGCGTCGGGATCGGTCATGTGGGTGCGCAGTTCCTTCACCACCGCGTAGCTGTCGGCGATGTCGGCGTCGGTCTTCGCCAGGGTGATCTCGATGGTGGGCTGGCCCGAAGCGTTCTGAGCGGCGTTCTGTTCGGCGATCCGCTGGTCCATCGTGCGTAACTCCCGTTTTTTTGTGTGTTCGAGGGACTCTGTTCGTCTCTCTGGTATTTGGTATACCAGATAATCCGTGCAGGAAGCAACCGACCTTATGGTGCAGCTGCGCAAAGTCCCTCGAAATCACCCGGGCTTCGTCGTCCGAGCCCCGGTCAGGCGCGCATCAGGGCCTGGAGATGGGCGGCGCACCCTTCGGCGAGCCCCACCATGTCGTAGCCACCCTCCAGCACCGTCACGACCCGGCCATCGCACAGCCGGTCCGCCGCCTCGACCAGCTTGCGCGTCGCCCATTCGAAATCCGGGCCGGTGAAGTTCAGCGACGCCAGAGGGTCGCGGGCGTGGGCATCGAATCCGGCGGAGATCAGGATCAGCTCCGGCTGGAACTCCTCCAGCGCGGGGAGGATGCGGCGCTCCATGGCTTGGCGGAACTCCACCGTCCCGGAGTGGGGCGGCAGTGGTGCGTTGACGATGTTGTCGGCGACTCCGGTCTCGCTCATCGAACCGGTGCCGGGATAGAGCGGCGACTGGTGGGTCGAAGCGAAGAACAGGTCGGCGTCGTCCCAGAACATCGCCTGGGTGCCGTTGCCGTGGTGCACGTCGTAATCGACCACGGCGACGCGGGTCAGGCCACGCCGCTTGCGGGCGTGCTCGGCACCGACCGCCACGTTGTTGAAGACGCAGAAGCCCATGGCCCGGGCCGGCTCGGCGTGGTGGCCACAGGGGCGGACAGCACAGAAGGCGTTCTTCGCCGTCCCGTCCAGCACCGCGTCCACCGCCGCGCAGACCGCGCCAGCGGCCCGCAGGATCGCCGAGCGCGAGGTGGGCGACAGCACGGTGTCGGCGTCCAGCCGGGCATGGCCGCTGTCCGGGACCGCGTTCAGCACGGCGTCCACATAGGCCGGGTCATGCACCCAGCGCAGCTGCTCGACGTCCGCTTCCGGGGCCTCGAAGCGGGGCAGATCGCGGAACTCGTCGCGGTCCAGAACCTCCCACACCACGGCGATTCGCTCGGGACGCTCCGGGTGACCCGGGCCGGTGTCGTGCGCCAGGAAGTCCGGATGGGTGAAAATGGCGGTGGTCATCGAGTCTTCTCCTCCCCTGTACCGATGATTTGAAGCTGGTCGATCGCGCGACGGCGCGGAAGCGGCATGCCATCCCGAGTCGACGCGCGCTCTTGCCTTATATGTATACCAGATACCAGAATGGGCCAAATCGCTTTGCTGACGAACCGTCAGCACTGCAACCGTCCAAGCGCAAGAACCCCTATTCAGACAAAGGCCATCAGCGCTTCCGAAGGTGGTAGAGCAGCCCTTGCATGCCGAGTCTGTTTGTTACGCTGACAAACAGCTTGCGCCGGAAACTGTATCTGGCATACCATATCTCTAATGCCAAAAACGCTCACCCCGCGAGCTTAAGCCGCCCACACCAAGCGGCCGGTTCCACGGTCAGGCCAAGGCGATGGAGACGACCCGGCACACCACGGGGACGCCTCCGGTCAAAGAACAAAAACAACCCGACTCAAAAAATCAAAAGACCGCTTCGCAAAGAGATCGCTTCTAGGAGGAGAGAAATGCACCAAGCCCTCACGGAGGCCCCGAAGGGCCCCCTCGGTGGCCGCTGGTTCCAGCTCGTCATCGGCGTCATCTGCATGTCGATGATCGCGAACCTGCAGTATGGCTGGACTCTGTTCGTCGAGCCCATCGACCAGAAGCATGGCTGGGGCCGTGCGGCCATCCAGGTGGCCTTCACCATCTTCGTCGTCATGGAAACCTGGCTGGTTCCCGTCGAAGGCTGGTTCGTCGACAAGTTCGGCCCGCGCATCGTCGTCCTGATCGGCGGCGTGTTCTGCGCCGCGGCCTGGGCGGTCAACTCGGTGGCCAACTCGCTTGCCATGCTCTATCTGGGCGCGGCGCTGGGCGGCATCGGCGCCGGCGGCGTCTATGGCACCTGCGTGGGCAACGCGCTGAAGTGGTTCCCCGACCGCCGCGGCCTCGCCGCCGGCCTGACCGCCGCCGGTTTCGGCGCCGGCTCGGCCCTCACGGTCGTTCCCATCGCCAACATGATCCACTCCTCGGGCTATGAAGCCACCTTCATGACCTTCGGCATCGGCCAGGGCGCGGTGATCCTCGCGCTGGCGTGGTTCCTGGCGGCGCCGAAGAAGGGGCAGGTTCCGGAGGTCTCCCGCTCGTCGGTGTCGCAGACCCGCGAGAGCTACACCCCGGTCCAGATGCTGAAGACCCCGGTCTTCTGGGTGATGTACGCCATGTTCGTGATGGTGGCGGCGGGCGGCCTGATGGCGACCGCGCAGCTCGGCCCGATCGCCAAGGACTTCCACCTGGACGGCGTTCCCGTCAGCATCATGGGCCTGACCCTGCCGGCGCTGACCTTCGCCCTGTCGATCGACCGCGTGCTGAACGGCGTCACCCGTCCCTTCTTCGGCTGGGTGTCCGACCACATCGGCCGCGAGAACACGATGTTCATCGCCTTCGCCCTGGAGTGCGTCGGCATCCTGGCGCTGAACCAGTGGGGCCACAACCCCGTCGCCTTCGTGATCCTGACGGGTCTGGTGTTCTTCGCCTGGGGTGAGATCTACAGCCTGTTCCCGGCGCTGTGCGGCGACTCCTTCGGCTCGAAGTTTGCCACCACCAACGCCGGCCTGCTGTACACCGCCAAGGGCACCGCGTCGCTGGTCGTTCCCTTCGCCAACGTGGCGGTCGCCTCGACCGGCAGCTGGCAGGCGGTGTTCTTCTTCGCCGCCGCGGTCAACGGCATCGCCGCCCTGCTGGCCATCTTCGTCCTGAAGCCGATGCGCGCCCGCCAGATCAACGAGAGCCTCCCGGCCTCGAAGCTGGCGGCGGAGCCGGCCCAGTAAGGCACCGGACGCACCATCAGCACACGAACGCAATCGGGCCGGGAAATTTCCCGGCCCGATTTGCTTGTGGGGAAACAGGTTTTTGGGAAACGGTCAGAGCCCGCGCGGGAAGGACGCCCAGGACGGGCCGCCCTCGATCTCCTCCTGCGCCTTGCGCGCCTTCTTCACCCGGCGGAGATGCCGGGGCGACCAGGGATCGCGGACCGGCATGCCGGCGGTAACGACCTCGGCGGTCAGAATCCGCGCCACGACGACGGCGAAGCCCGACAGCAGCATGGACAGAAGAACGATGGCGAGCATGCTTCGATTCCCGGATGAGCCACACGCGGACTCAGGCATGCCTGATTCCGCAATGCAGCATACATAGGCCGTTCGGCCAGGGAAATCGAGTCCGCCACCGCAAGCGCGGCGCTTCGCCGCGCTACAGCATCTCCAGCGGGCGCGGCCCGCGCGGCGGTGGGAAGGCCCGGTCGAGGTCCGCGAGATCCTGTTCGTCGAGCCGCAAATCGGCGGCGGCCCGGTTGTCGCGGACATGGGCGGGGTCCGACGCCTTGGGGATGGCGACCACCCCGTCCTGGCGCAGCAGCCAAGCCAGCCCGACCTGGGCCGGCGTCGCGCCGTGCCGCTCGGCGACGCGGCGAAGCTCTGGATGGCGCAGCATCCGCCCCTGCTCGATCGGCGAATAGGCCATGATCGGAATGCCCCGCCCACGGCACCAGGGCTGCAGGTCGTACTCGATTCCGCGGCGCGTCAGGTTGTAGAGGAGTTGATTGGTCTGCACCCCCTCCCCGCCCGGCGTGCCGACCAACTCTTCCATATCCTGGAGATCCAGGTTGCTGACGCCCCATTGGCCGATCTTGCCGTCGCGCATCAGCGTGTCGAAGGCCTCGATGGTTTCGGAAAAATCGTGGCTGCCGCGCCAGTGCAGCAGATAGAGGTCGATGCGGTCGGTGCGCAGACGCTTCAGGCTGCGTTCACAGGCCGCGATGGTGCCGCGGCGGCTGGCGTTCATCGGCAGCACCTTGCTGACCAGGAACACCTCGTCGCGGCGCCCGGCGATGGCCTCGCCGACCACCTCCTCCGCCCCGCCGTCGGCGTACATCTCCGCCGTGTCGATCAACGTCATGCCGAGGTCGAGGCCGAGCCGCAGCGCCGCCGCCTCCCGCGCGCGGTCGCGGCTGTCCTCGCCCATGTACCAGGTGCCCTGACCGAGCACCGGAACGGCGGTTCCCGAAGGAAGGCGTGTCGTCGGAATGGTCATGGATGTCTCCCGTTCCCTTGGCCCCATCGAAGGGCGTGAGGAACGTTAGTCCACGGAGCCACCCCAGGAAACCGCCCCTTGGCGCTATTTCGACGGGCGGGAGAAGCCGGCGACCACGGCGCGGCGAAGGGATCACCTGCAGCCGGCAAAGGCGCCGATCAAATGACGCCTGAAACGACAAAAGCTCAGCCAAGGGCTGAGCTTTCGAAACCGGTGCCAACCTGTGAGAAGGTGGCGTCCCCAAGGGGATTCGAACCCCTGTCGCCGCCGTGAAAGGGCGGTGTCCTAGGCCTCTAGACGATGGGGACGTCGTTGGCGTGGCGGGATTACTAATGGGATGACGGCCCGAGCGCAAGCGTTTTTTCCAACTCCTTTCTACCCCGTTCGCGTATGCCCCCCATGCACCATCTCCACGGCGAATTTGTTTGCATTCACATGGTTTGGGAGGGTGCGGCGTCGTCGATCAGGAGCTGGACTCCCTCCGCCCCGTTCCAGCGGTCGATGCGCAGGACACCGGCGATGTGGAAGGGCGATCCGCGGCCCATCAGCAGGGCTTTCCCCATCTCGCTCTCCAGCGCGCGGAAGGCGATGGCCTTCAGCCGGGCGCCGTCGCCACCTTGCAGGATGCAGCGGACATGATTCGCCCCGACCACGTCGGCCCGCACCACGCGGGCGTCGGTGACGGCGAAGCGCGGCTCCGCGTTGCCGGTGCCGAACGGGCCGAGCTGGTTCAGACGGTCCACCAGGGACGTGTTCGCCGCCCCCACGGACAGCGCGCCGTCCAGCTCCAGCGTCGGCACCAGCGGGGCCGCGGCCACCTGTTCGGCGACGCGGCCGGTCAGGAAGGCCTGCAGGTCGGCCAGCTTGCTCCCGGCCACGGTGAAGCCGGCCGCCATGCGGTGCCCGCCGCCGGCCATCAGCAATCCCTCCTGCCGCGCCGCGATCACCGCCGCCCCGAGATCGACCCCGCGCACCGAGCGGCCAGAGGCCTTGCCGATCACCGTGCCGTCCGCCCCCTCTTCCAGGGCGATGACGCAGGCCGGGCGGCTGTAACGCTCCTTCAGGCGGCTGGCGACGATGCCGATCACGCCGGGGTGCCAACCCTCCCCCGCCACGAAGACCAGCTCGGCCAGTTCCTCGGCGTGCTCCTCCAGCCGGGCCATGGCGTCGGCGAGCACGCCCTGCTCCACCGTGCGGCGCTCGGCGTTGTGGGCCTCCAGCTTCTGGGCCAGTTCCATCGCCTCCATGGGGTCGTCGGTGGAGAGCAGCCGCGCCCCGAGGTCCGACGCGCCGACGCGCCCGCCGGCGTTGACCCGCGGGCCGAGCACGAAGCCGGCGTGGTAGGCGTCCGGCTTCTCCTTGACCCCGGCGACATCGGACAGGGCGGACAGGCCGGGGTTGGCGCGCCGCGCCATCACCTTCAGCCCCTGCGCAACCAGGGCGCGGTTCAACCCCGTCAGCGGCACCACGTCGCACACCGTGCCCAGCGCCACGAGGTCGAGCCATTCCATGAGGTTCGGCTCGTTGCGGCCCGCGTAGAATCCGGCGCTGCGCAGCGCCCGGTTCACCGCCACCACGGCCAGGAAGGTGACCCCCGCCGCGCACAGCGTGCGGTAGGCGCCGTCCTCGTCCAGCCGGTTCGGGTTGACCAGGGCGACGGCCGGCGGCAGGCGCGGTTCCGCCGCGTGATGGTCGAGCACCACCACCTCCAGCCCGGCCTCCGCCGCCGCTTCCAGCGCCGCGAAGGCGGAGATGCCGCAATCCACCGTCACGACCAGCCGCACGCCCTCGGCCTTCAGCCGCAGCAGCGCCGGGCCGTTGGGGCCGTAGCCCTCCTTCATGCGGTCGGGCACGTAGATGCGCAGATCCGCCCCCACCGCCCGAAAGAAGCGCCGCAGCAGCGCGGAGGAGGTGGCGCCGTCCACGTCATAGTCGCCGAAGACGGCCACCGGCTCGCCATCCATGATCGCGCGGGCGATGCGCTCCGCGGCGATGTCCATGTCCTTGAAGCGGGAGGGGTCGGGAAGCAGCGCCTTCAGCGTCGGGTTCAGGAAGCCGTCGCACGCCTCCTCGGTCACCCCACGGGCGGCGAGCACCCGCCCGACGATCTCCGGCAGCCCCCGCCCCTGCGCCAGCCCCCAGGCCAGCCGCTCGTCGTAGGGCCGCGCCTGCCAGCGCTTACCGGACAGGGAATGGGCGACGTTCAGGAAGGCGGGAACGGTGTCGGTCATGCTGCCCAGGATGCCACGGATCGGAATGGCCGAAGCCATAGCAGAAGTAGGGCGGCGGGGGCCAGCGGGTGGGGGCAAACCAGGAAGCAGATGCTCTACTCCTTCAGCCCTCCGGCTCAGCGGGAAATGGCTGCCGAAACCGTAACCCCGGTCCCTTCCCGTCCGCCTCGTCGATGAACTCCAGACCGTTGCTTTCGAACAGTGTGCGCAGTTCGGCCACGGTGCGGTCACGCATGCGTTCACCCCGCTCGAAGCGGACAATCGTGTTCGGCGACATGCCGGTTGCCGACGCCACGTCGCGCACTCCCCAACCGAGTGCCGTACGGGCGAGTTTGCATTGAATGGGGCGCATTAGTTACCACGCAACTATTTTCTTGAGGAGCGAAAGGCGCCCTGTTATGGTGACGCTGTAACCAATTCAAAGAATCTCCAACCGGATGGCGTGCGGCAACACCCCGCCCGGACAGGCTCAACCCGCGCCAACCAGGAGCATCGGATCATGGCTGATTCCGACGATAGCACAGCTTTGCCCACGTTATCCCACCCTGCCCTCGGTCCGGGCTTTGTTCGCCTGCCCGTGCGGACGGACTCGCCGGGATTGCGGGATCTGGACGTGCTCACAGCACCGCTCGCTCACTGGGACCGGGTGCCGGAGGCCGGAGCCGTGCGGGGCATGGTGGCGGCGAAGGAGCGACTCCAACAGTTGGAACCGCGCTGCCTGGGCGACGCCGTGGCGCTGCTGATGACCGTCACGGTGGCCGGGGGCGATTGCACGCCGCCCGAAACGGTGGCGATGATCACGCGGTCGGTGGCTTTCCTCACGGCTGACGCGCCCCACTTGCGGCGCCCTGAGTTGGAACATCTGGTGCTCGCTTACGCCATGCACATGCATCGGTGAAGGACGGCACCCCGCCACTGTTGCCCACTATTTGTTAGGGCGCTTCTGCAAACCGGTGCCGGGTTGCGAATGCTTCTGCCTGGAAGACCTGTTGGCGGTTGAGCGCCGCTGTTAGCGTACGGGCTTTCCATTCTTGCAAGGCGGGAAAGCGCAGTGTCGACTGGAGCCTAGCCTGGACGCGGAACAGGAAAACGGAGCATTGCCTGAATCCCACCTTCCGTTCGGGACTGTATGTCCAGCTTGCCTCGAAGCTGCAACGCCAGCTGCTGCACGATCTGACGCCCGAGACCCGTCCCTTTCGGCTGGTCCGAGGTGAACCCGACGCCATTGTCGCTGACGCACAGAACGTACTCGTCTGCCTCCTGCCGAAACGAGAGATCAACCCAGCCTGCCTGCGCGTCGGGGAAGGCGTACTTGACCGCGTTGGTAACGAGTTCGTTGGCAATGGTGCCGACAGCGACAGCCGTGTTCATGTCCAAGTCCACGCTGTCCGCGCGGGCGCTCAAGGCAATCGGTCGCACGCCCACCATGCCCAGCTGGAGGTCCTCCACCAAGCTCTCCAGAAACTCCTTTACGTTTACGATGCTCGCCCCATCGACCCGGCGCAGGCGGCCATAGATGCGGGCCAACACACCGATGCGCTCAATGGTCCCTTGCATCATCGCTTGGGCGTTTTCCGGCCGCATGGCCGCCAAGGTCAGCTGGGCGGAGATCATTTGGAGATCGTTGCGGATGCGGTGATGGATCTCCTGCAGCATGAGATCCTTTTCCCGATCTGACGCAGCCAGCTTTTCCCAGGACTGGCACAGCTCCTCGAGCGTCGTGCGCAGCATTTCCGTGATCGCGGCGATACCAAGCCCCAGGCCGACATAGATCATGAAGGCCAACTGGTCGCCATGATCGGCGATCCAGAGATCACCCCGCGGTTCCATGAACAACCACGCCGCGAAACCACCAGATAGGAGAACGGCGATAAAACCAGACGCGCGGTCGAACAGCAGTGAGACCAGGAAAATTGCAGGGATGTATAGAAGGAAGGGGTATTTGCTCAGGATGGGCTCAAGGACGTAACGCAACAGCGTCGTGATAGCAATGATCACGGCTGTAACCCCGTATCGCACCCAGATCGATTGTGGGGCCTTGGGGAGGAACTGAAGAAGCAGGTTTTCCATACCTTAATCCGATCAAGCCGGCAGACGGGTATGGACAACACATGAGGGCCGTCTTCGGTCACAGAACGGATGTTCCGGAAAACGGTGGGCCTCTGCTTCCTCGCCCCCATCTGGTTCGGATGGTACGCCTTGAGTTGACGAAACCGGAACGGCTGGCCGCCGACAAAGCCTGCAGCAGCGGCGTGATCTGCCGCGCCCTGCACCGCCGCGGCATCCAGCCAGCGATCCCGACCAAGAGAAACGAGCGCCCGGAGCCGACGTTTGATTGCACCGCCTATCGCGAGTGTAACCGTGTGGAGCGCCGGATCGGCCTGTTGAAGCAGTTCCGCCGGATCGCCACCCGGTACAAGAAGTGCGCCGCCAACTACCTCGCTATGATCACCGTCGCCGCCATCCTTCTATGGCTCTGACCTTTGCAGAAGCGCCCCAACACAAAGGCAGTGGATTTATTTGCTGCGCCGCAACTTGAGGCAGGTCATTGCGGAGGCAGAAGAGTCTTGCTCCACTGCGGGTACCAATCCGCGGAGGAGGGAACCATGATCACCACGGCGATCTTTCCGGCCCGCTACGTCCAGGGCAACGGCGCCCTCGACAGTCTGGGCGAGGATCTGGCCCGGCTGGGCAAGACGGTTCTGGCCGTCACCGACAGCTTCGTCCTGAAGACGCTGAAAGGCCGGCTGGTCGAGGCCGCCGCCGGGCGCGTCGAGATGAACATCCAGGAATTCCGTGGCGAGTGCTCCGACGAGGAGATCGAGCGGCTGACCGGCCTCGCCCGCGCCATGGGCGCCGACGTCGTGGTCGGCATCGGCGGCGGCAAGGCGCTCGACACCGCCAAAGCGGTCGCCCACGCGCTGGACGCGCGCACCGCCATCGTCCCGACACTCGCCTCCACCGACGCGCCGTGCAGCGCCCTGTCGGTGATCTACACGCCGGAGGGGGCGTTCAAGCGCTACCTCGTGCTGCCGCGCAACCCCGACCTCGTGCTGGTCGACACCGGTGTGGTGGCGAGCGCGCCGGTGCGCTTCCTCGTCTCCGGCATGGGCGACGCCCTGTCCACTTGGTTCGAGGCGGAGGACTGCCGCATCAAGCGCGGCGGCAACATGACCGGACGCGTCGGCCCGATGACCGCCTTCGCGCTGGCCCGGCTGTGCTACGACACGCTTCTGGAGTATGGCGTGCTCGCCAAATCGGCCTGCGAGCAGGGCGTGGTCACCCCGGCGCTGGAGCGCATCGTCGAGGCCAACACGCTGCTGAGCGGGCTGGGCTTCGAGAGCGGCGGGCTGGCGGCGGCCCACGCCGTCCACAACGGCCTGACCGCGCTGGAGGAAACGCACCATTGCTGGCACGGCGAAAAGGTCGCCTTCGGCACGCTGACGCTGCTGATCCTGACTGACCGGCCGCCGGCGGTGCTGGACGAGGTCTACGGCTTCTGCAAGGCGGTGGGGCTGCCGACGACGCTGGCCGAGATCGGCCTTGCCGGCGTGTCGGACGAGCGGCTCCTGCTGGCGGCGGAGCGGGCCTGCGCCGAGGGCGAGACCATCCACAACGAGCCACACGAGATCACCCCGCAGCGCGTCCTGGCCGCCATGAAGGCCGCCGACGCCGAGGGACGGCGGCGCAAGGGCCTGTAGTCTCCGAAAAAGGAGAAATCTCCAAAAAAGAAAGGGGCGCGCGGCGGATGGCCGCGCGCCCCTTTTTCTTAAGCAGCCTTACGCCATGCTCGGCTTGCGCTGCAGGTTGTGGTGCGCCTCGACGTAACGCACGGTGCCCGACTTGGAGCGCATGATCACCGAGTGGGTGGTCGCACCGCCGGGGAAGCGGCGGACACCGCGCAGCATGGCGCCGTCGGTCACGCCGGTCGCGGCGAACATGACGTTGCCGCTGGCCAGCTCGGTCAGGCTGTACTTCTTGTTCAGGTCCTTGACGCCCCAACGGGCGGCGCGGGCCTTCTCGTCGTCGTTGCGGAACAGCAGACGGCCCTGGAACTGGCCGCCGATGCAGCGCAGCGCCGCCGCGGCCAGAACGCCTTCCGGCGCGCCGCCGGAGCCGACATACATGTCGACGCCGGTGCCGGCCTGGCTGGTGGCGATCACGCCCGACACGTCGCCGTCGTTGATCAGCATGATGCGCGCGCCGGCCTCGCGGACGCGGGCGATCAGCTCGGCGTGGCGCGGACGGTTCAGGATGCAGACCAGCAGCTCCTGCACCTCGGTGCCCTTGGCCTTGGCCAGAGCCTTGAGGTTGTTGGCCGGCGTCTCGTCGAGATCGACCACGCCTTCCGGCAGGCCGGAACCGACGGCGATCTTGTCCATGTAGACGTCGGGGGCGTTCAGGAAGCCGCCCTCGTCCGCCATGGCGATGACGGCCAGCGAGTTCGGGCCGCCGGTGGCGCAGATGGTGGTTCCTTCCAGCGGGTCGAGCGCGATGTCGACCTTCGGCCCGCGGCCGATGCCGGCACCGACCTTCTCGCCGATGTAAAGCATGGGCGCCTCGTCGCGCTCGCCCTCGCCGATCACGACGGTGCCGTCGATGTAGAGGGTGTTGAGCGCCTGGCGCATGGCGTCGACCGCGGCCTGGTCGGCAAGCTTCTCGTCACCGCGGCCCATCAGCAGCGACGCGGACAGCGCGGCGGCCTCGGTGACGCGGACGGCTTCCAGAGCCAGGTTCCGGTCCATACCGGACAGGTCGACATGAACGGACATGGTGTTCTCCCCCGAATCGATGCTCGGTTCTTCTATGGTTCGGTCAAAACTGTTCGATGCGGATCATGCGCGGCGGCTCGACCACCAACTCCTTGTCGGCGATGGTGGCAAGCGCGCGCTGCATGGCCGCCTCTTCGGTGTCATGGGTGGTCAGGACCACCGGCACCGCTTCACCGGGGGCGCGCCCGCGCTGCAGGAACTGCTCCATGGAGACGTTCTGGTCGCGCATGGCCGCCGCAACATCCGCTATCACGCCGGGACGGTCCACGACCATCAGGCGTACGTAGTACGACCCCCGGCGCGCCTCCATCGGCGACGGCTGCGCCTCGGAAAGCTGGGCCGCCGGCACGCCGAAGGTGGGGGTGGAGCGCCCGCGGGCGATGTCGATCAGGTCGGCGACCACGGCCGAGGCCGTCGGTCCCTCGCCGGCGCCGCGGCCGACGAACAGCACGCGGTCCACGAAGTCGCCCTGGGCGATCACGGCGTTGAACACGCCGTCCACCGCCGCGATGGGCGCCGCCTTCGGCACCATGCAGGGGTGCACGCGCTGCTCGATCCCGTGATCGGTGCGCCGGGCGATGCCCAGCAGCTTGATCCGGTAGCCGAGCGCGTCGGCGTAGTCGAAGTCCACCGCCGAGACGTGGCGGATGCCCTCGACATGGACGCTCTTGAAGTCCACCGGCGTGCCGAAGGCCACCGAGGTCAGGATCGCCAGCTTGTGCGCGGCGTCCACACCGTCTATGTCGAAGCTCGGGTCGGCTTCCGCGTAGCCCAGCTTCTGCGCGTCGGCCAGCACGTCCGCGAAATCGCGGCCGGTGGTGCGCATCTCCGTCAGGATGTAGTTGCAGGTGCCGTTGAGGATGCCGTGCACCTCCGACACCCGGTTGCCCGCCAGCCCCTCGCGCAGCCCTTTGATGATCGGGATGCCGCCGGCCACCGCCGCCTCGAAGCCGATGGCGAGGCCCGCGGCCTCCGCCTTGGCCGCGAGCGCGGTGCCGTGATGGGCGAGCAGCGCCTTGTTGGCGGTGACGACGTGGCGTCCCCGCTCCAGCGCCAGTTCGACGGTCTCCTTCGCCGGCCCCTCGGACCCGCCGATCAGCTCGACCACCACATCCACGCCGGGATGGGCGGCGAGCGCCACCGGATCGTCGTACCATTCGACCGTCGACAGGTCGACGCCGCGGTCCTTGCCGCGCGAGCGGGCGCTGACCGCCACCACCTCGATGCGGCGGCCGCAGCGCTGCTCGATCAGGTCGGCCTGCCGCTCCAGAAGCTTCAGAACGCCCGCGCCGACCGTGCCCAGGCCCGCGACGGCGATTTTCAGGGGGCCTGTTTTGTGGGAGTCGGACATCAGACTTTCGCTTTCTCCGGATCGAGGAGGGCGGCGCGCGCCGCCGGGTCCTTGCTCGCCGCCGCACCGGCGGCGTTGGAGCGGAAGAACTCCTTGATGTTGCGGGTCGCCTGACGGATGCGGTGGACGTTCTCCACCAGCGCCAGACGGACATGGCCGTCGCCGTACTCGCCGAAGCCGATGCCCGGCGCCACGGCCACCTTGGCTTCCTGCAACAGCAGCTTGGAGAACTCCAGCGAGCCGAGATGGGCGAAGGGCTCCGGGATCGGCGCCCAGGCGAACATCGAGGCCGACGGGCTCGGCACCGTCCAGCCGGCCGAGGCCAGACCCTCGATCATCACGTCGCGGCGCTGGCGGTACATGGTGCGCACCTGCTCCACGCACTCCTGCGGGCCGTTCAGCGCGGCGGTCGCGGCGACCTGGATCGGCGTGAAGGCGCCGTAGTCCAGATACGACTTGATGCGGGCCAGCGCGGTGATGAGCTTCTTGTTTCCGGTGGCGAAGCCGATGCGCCAACCGGCCATCGAATAGGTCTTCGACATCGAGGTGAATTCGACGGCCACCTCGCGCGCTTCCGGGATCTCCAGGATCGAGGGCGGCGGCTCACCGTCGAAGAAGACCTCGGCGTAGGCCAGATCCGACAGGATGTAGATGCCGTGCTTGCGGCAGAACTCGACGATCGGGCGGTAGAAGTCGAGGCCGACCACCTCCGCCGTCGGGTTGGACGGGTAGTTCAGCACCAGCGCCAGCGGCTTCGGCACGCTGTGGCGCACGGCGCGCTCCAGCATGATCATGAAGCTGTCGATGTCGGTGGAGGTGCCGTTGGCCTGCCCCACCGGCAGATGGCGCACCGAGGCGCCGGCCAGGATGAAGCCGAAGGGATGGATCGGGTAGCTGGGGTTCGGCACCAGGATGATGTCACCGGGGCTGGTGATCGCCTGGGCGAGGTTGGCCAAGCCTTCCTTCGAGCCGATGGTGACGATGCACTCCGACTCCGGATCGACGTCCACGTTGAAGCGGCGCTTGTAATAGGCCGCGTGCGCCTTGCGCAGACCGGGGATGCCGCGGGAGTTCGAGTAGCGGTGCGTCTTGGGATCGCGCACGGCCTCGATCAGCTTATCGACGATGTGCTGGGGCGTCGGCTGGTCCGGGTTGCCCATGCCGAGGTCGATGATGTCCTCGCCGGCAGCTCGGGCTCGCGCCTTCATGGCGTTCACTTCGGCGAAGACGTAGGGCGGAAGCCGCTTGATCCGGTGGAATTCTGAATCGCTCATGGACGCTCCGAAGCCTTGTCCGGCCACGCCACGAACCCATATTTGCGGACCGGGACCACTTATCTACCGCCCCGCATCTTCAGAAGCGAGGTAAAATTCGCGTCCGGCCGCATTCCTGCGCTCCCCAAGGCATACCGGACGCCGAAGCCCATCTTCAGCCTCCCTTGCGGCCGGAAGCCCGGCGCTGGTGGAGCGCTTCCTCGATCTCCTCGCCGCCGGCACCAACCAGGGCGACGGGGTCCACCGCGACCTCCAGATCCTCCGGCCGGGCGGGCTTGGCCGGGTGGCCGCGCCGGGACGCCGGCACGCGCAGCAGCGCGAAGGAGAGCAGCGACAGCGAGGCGAGGCCCGGCATGATGGCCGTCGTCGCGGTGTAGGGATCGGCGAACAGCGCGGCCACCGCCGTGCCGGCCAGCCCACCGCCGATCTGCATGAAGCCGATCAGGGCCGACGCCGCCCCGGCCATGCGGGGGAAGCCGGCCAGGGCGTCGCTGGTGGCCCCGGGCATGACCAGGGCGATGCCGAAGGCCCAGACGGCGGTCGGCCCCATCACGCTCGCCACGGTCGGCTCGCCGGTCAGGGGCGCCAGGGCAAAGCCGAGCCCGCCCACGGCCACGCAGGCCAGCCCGTAGGGGATCAGCCGCATCGCGTCCACCCGGCGCAGCAGCCGCCCCGCCAGGGTCGCCCCCAGCGTGTAGGAGCCGGTCTGCAGCAGCATGGCGAAGCCGAAGACGGTCGGGCTCAGCCCCACCCGCTCGATCATCACGAAGGGCAGCAGCGCCGCCATGGTGTAGAGGCCGCCCAGCGTCGTGCCGAGCACCAGCCCCGCCCGCATGAAGCGCCGGTCGGTCAGCAGGGTCCGGTAGTTGCGGATCACCGGGCCGGGCCGGGCCGCCGAGCGATCCCGCGTCCGGTTGGTCTCCGCCGTGCCCAGCGCGAAGACGGTCAGCACGGCGAGCCCGTAGAGCGTCATCACCACGAAGATGGCGTGCCAGCCAACCGTGCCGAGGATCACCCCACCCAGCGTCGGCGCCACCGCCGGCACGATGGCCAGCATCAGCCCGATCAGGTTGAGGATGCGCGCCGACCGCTGGCCGGTGAACTGGTCGCGCACGATGGCGCGGGAAATGGCGATGCCCGCCGCCGCCCCGATGCCCTGCAGGGCCCGCCCGACCAGCAGCCATTCGATGCTGCCCGACAATGCCGCCACGACGCTGCCCAGCACATAGGTGACGAAGAAGCCCAGGGCGACCGGCCGCCGCCCGTAGGCGTCGGACAGCGGTCCGCAGGCAAGCTGGGAAAAGGCGAAGCCGAAGAAATAGACGGAAAGCGTCAGCTTCAGCGCCGCCGGTGTGGTCTGGAACGCCTCCACCAGCATCGGCAGGGCCGGCGTGTAG
Source organism: Azospirillum sp. UENF 312511 (assembly GCF_058780635.1). Classification (NCBI taxonomy): domain Bacteria; kingdom Pseudomonadati; phylum Pseudomonadota; class Alphaproteobacteria; order Rhodospirillales; family Azospirillaceae; genus Azospirillum; species Azospirillum sp. UENF 312511. The sequence continues at coordinate 119,456 of NZ_JBSNCG010000003.1, forward strand.
AGCGCGAGGCTGAGCGGCCCCAGCGTGACGATCAGCGTTCCGATGACGGCCGTCCGCGTCTCCGTCATGGCGGGCGCGTCGGTCTGCACGGGAGGATGGCTCATCGGCCGGCTCCGCCGCGGTCGTTGGCGATCATGTCGTCGGCGATCATGCGGTTGCGCAGGCGGCCCAGCATGTCCTTGAGCAGGACGATCTCTTCCGCCGAAAGGTCGGCCATGGCCGACTCCCGCTCGGTGCGGAAGGCTTCCAGGACCTGGAGCGCCAGAGGCTCGGCCTGCGGGGTCGGCTGGACGATCTTGGCGCGGCGGTCCGCCGGATCCGGCTCGCGGACCACCAGCCCGCGCGCCTCCAAGCGGTCGAGGAAACCGACCAGGGTCATCGGCTCCACCCACATGTGGGTCGCCAGCACCGACTGGCGCGAGCCGGGGTGGCGGCAGACGTAAACCAGTGCCCTCGCCTCCCCCGCCGTGAGGCCGAGCCGGGCGTCGTCCAGGGCACGGTCGAACCGCGCGCGCAGAAGCCGCGCGCAGTCGATCAGGATCATTCCGAAGGGGGATTCATCAAGCATCCCTTATTGTAAGGGCGCCTTATAATTCCCATCAACCACGGGCGGCGCAGGGCCGTCATGCCGCGGCGCCATAGCCGTGCAGCGGCGCAATCCACCCAAGCTGAAGCGAAGCCGACGCGCCAAATAGTCGCAGTTTTAAAATCTGTTGCGGACCCGCCGCCGCAAGACGTAGTTTTTCCACCTTGGCAGCAGCAATGGGTGCTCCGTGGTCCGCGCCACCGCCTTCGTAACTGCGCATCGACCGGACGAAGACCGGCGCGTCCTTTTCCTTCAAAGGGATGCCATCAGAGGCCGAAGGACGCTCCGCATAGGTATACTTACGGATTACTGGCAGCGCCCGCCTTTTGCTACACCCCTGCCCTCAATTGGGCTTTCCGGGGGCGGGCTTCCCGGCGCTTGGCTGTCCAGGCGTGATGTCCGGCGGCGGGGGAATGTCCATGGGGGTCGGCAGCATGGTCTTGGCGGCCTCGCGGTCCTGGGCCAGACGGTCCAGGTCCTGCTGGCGCTGCGCTTCCGTCCGCAGATCGGTGGGGCGCGGCGGAACGGTGCCGAGATTGGGGTATTCCCGGCTCTGGCCGGACATGCCGCGCACCGGCGACTCCTGGCTGGGCACGTCGCGGCCGGTCACGGCGCCGACCAGCCCGGTGTCGAGCACGCGGTCGCTGCAGGCCGGCAGAGCGAGAACAACCAGGACGGACAGCGCCGGACCCAACCGGCCCGCCTTCGCCACCACGCCGCGTCGGATACCCGTTTCCATTCTGCGAACCCCACATCCGAACCCATCCGGCCGCTTGAACGGTGGTGGGCGAAATGAAATCTTCATACGAGAGGTGTATGACGGACCCCGGCTCGAACGGACATGGCATAAGCTGTCCGGGATGCCAGGACCGGAACGCACTCCGACCGAACAGACTTCCGGCAGGCACTGTATAAACCGCACAACGTCCCTCCTGAAGCCTAAAACTCGCCTAAAGAAGAAGGACCGCACCAATGGCCGAAAACCAGGCCCCTGACGTCAAGCTTCCCGACCCGGTGGAGATGTCGCGGGCGATGACCCGCATCGCCGAGCAGAGCCAGCGGCTGGTCACCGAATTCCTGTCCCGTCAGGCCTCGGACGGCGTCGGCGCGAAGAACCCCGACCCGATGGGCGTCGGCCATGCGTTCCTGGAGATGACCACGCGCATGATGGCCGACCCGGCCAAGCTGATGAAGGCGCAGATGACGCTGTGGCAGGACTACCTGACCCTGTGGCAGCGCACCACCCAGCGCTTCTTCGGCCAGGACGCCCAGCCGGTCATCGCCCCGGCGAAGGACGACCGCCGCTTCAAGGATTCGGCCTGGGACGAGAACACCCTGTTCGACTTCATCAAGCAGTCCTACCTGCTGTCGGCCCGGTGGATGCAGTCGACGGTCAACGAGGTGGACGGGCTGGACGACCACACGGCCAAGAAGGTCGACTTCTACACCCGCCAGTTCGTCGACGCGATGGCGCCCTCCAACTTCGTCATGACGAACCCGGAGGTGCTGCGCACGACCATCGAGACGGGCGGCGAGAACCTCGTCAAGGGGCTTGAGCACCTGCTGAAGGACCTGGAGCGCGGCAAGGGCGAGCTGCGCATCTCCATGACCGACTACGACGCCTTCCAGGTCGGCAAGAACATCGCCGTCACCCCGGGCAAGGTCGTCTTCCAGACCGATCTGATGCAGCTCATCCAGTACACCCCGACCACGCCGGAGGTGAACAAGCGGCCGCTGATGATCGTGCCGCCCTGGATCAACAAGTACTACATCCTGGATCTGCGCGAGAAGAACAGCTTCATCAAGTGGGCGGTGGACCAGGGCCACAGCGTCTTCGTCCTGTCCTGGGTGAACCCGGATGAGAAGCTGGCCCAGAAGGGCTTCGAAGACTACATGTTCGAAGGCGTGCTGGCCGCGCTGGACGCCATTGAGAAGGTGACCGGCGAGAAGGACGTGAACGCCATCGGCTATTGCCTGGGCGGCACGCTGCTGGCCTCCACCCTGTCCTACATGGCCGCCAAGAAGGACGACCGCATCAAGTCGGCCACCTTCTTCACCACCATGCTGGACTTCACCGAAGCCGGCGAGCTGTCGGTCTTCATCGACGAGGAGCAGCTCACCATGATCGAGAGCCAGATGGCCCAGCAGGGCTACCTGGACGGCTCGAAGATGGCGACTACCTTCAACATGCTGCGCGCCAACGACCTGATCTGGTCGTTCGTCGTGAACAACTACCTGCTCGGCAAGGACCCGTTCCCGTTCGACCTGCTCTACTGGAACAGCGATTCGACCCGCATGCCGGCGGCGATGCACAGCTTCTACCTGCGCAACATGTACCAGAAGAACTTGCTGGCGCAGCCGGGCGGGGTGACGCTGGGCGGCGTGCCGATCGACCTGCGCAACGTGAAGACCCCATCCTTCTTCCTGTCGGCGCGCGAGGACCACATCGCCCCGTGGAAGTCCACCTACATGGGCGCCAACCTGTTCTCCGGCCCGGTGAAGTTCGTGCTGGCGGCCTCCGGCCACATCGCCGGCGTGGTGAACCCGCCGGCCGCCGGCAAGTACTGCTACTGGACCAACGCCAAGCTGCCGAAGGCCTCGGACGACTGGCTGGCGTCGTCGGAGCAGACCCCCGGCTCCTGGTGGCCGGAGTGGAACAACTGGGTCTCCACCTTCTCCGAAGGCAAGGTCCCGGCGCGCAACCCGGAAAAGGGCGGCCTGCCCGTTCTGGAAGACGCCCCCGGCTCCTACGCCAAGGTGCGCATCGTCTGATGTCCCGAATCCGGAGGGCGGTCCGCCGCCCTCCGGATGCCCGGAGCAGTCGGCGAGCCGTCGGCACGGCGGACCACAGGAGTGGCCCATAAGAAAAGGCCCCGGACCATGGTCCGGGGCCTTTTCCTTTGCCGGCAAAAACCCCGGACCGAGGTCCAGGGTTCCGTGTCCCGAAAGGGAACCTGCGCCTTACGACGACGGGGCGTTCGCACCGCGCGGCAGGATCTGCGCACGACGGTTGGACGGCTCGCGGACGTTCGGGCCGGTCTGCACCAGGAGCTGGCTCTCGCCCTTGCCCTCGGTGGTGATGGCGCCGGCGGCGATGCCCTTGGAGACGAGGGCCTGCTTCACCGCCTCGGCGCGACGCACCGACAGACGCTGGTTGTAGGCCGGCGAACCCGAGGTATCGGTGTGACCGACGACATGGACGCGGGCGTTGGCGCCCTTGCCGATGGCGGCGGCCGCATCGCCGATCACGCGATCGGCGGCCGGGGTGACGTTGGCCTTATCCCAGTCGAAGAACACGAGGTATTCGGTCTGGGCGCGGGCGGCCGGGGCCGGGGCAACCGCCGGAGCGGCGGCCGGCGGGCACTTGAAGCTGCCCTGGTGGGTGGCGTAGCCGCCATCCGCCGTGCGGACCGGGGTGTCGTTCCAGCCGATGACCGGATTGCACCACTCGGCGGTGTCGGCGCTCTGGGCCTGAGCCCCGGCGGTCAGGCCGAAAGCGACAACGGCGGCCGGCACGACGGCCATGGTAGCGCGGAAGAAGCTGTTCATTTCTCCACTCCCTTAGAGACACACTCCCTACCGCTTGGTTCGCGGAGGACGAATCGCACAAACGATAGGACATATCGCGTGCATGTAACGTGACAAAACGCGAAACATGTGGGGTTTGTCCACGTACAAACATACCCTCCGGAAGTCCTACACGTTTCGTGCCGGTGTCACTGTTGCTAGTATGCCACAGTGCTGCGACGCACTAAAGAGGTATTAGCCCTCTCTGTAGATTTGAGCAAGCCGCACGTAGTTCCGGATGTTTACCGGGAAGAAAGATGTGTCCTTTTCCGTAAGTGCACGCACGGGTCTTGCGGGACTTCCGGCCCAAAGTTGCCCGGCGGCAACACGCTTCCCAGGGGTCACCAGAGCTCCGGCGGCCACCATGGCCCCCGACTCGACATAGGCACCGTCCATGACGCACGCCTGCATGCCGATGAAGCAGCCGCTCTCCAGCGTGCAGGCGTGCAACAGGGCCATGTGGCCGATCGACACGTCGTCGCCGATGTAGGTCCCCTGCCCCGCCGAAGCGACGTGAATCACGGTACCGTCCTGGATGTTGGTGCGCGCACCGATTCGGATCTCGTTCACGTCGCCGCGGATCGTGCAGCCGAACCAGACACTGCTGCCCAGCCCGATCTCCACGTCGCCGATGACCGAGGCCGTCGGCGCCACATAGACGCTCGGGTCGATCTTCGGATGCGTGCCCTGGAAGGGCAATATCAGGCCGGACATCGCAGGCAATTTTTCCTCGGGCTGTTTCTCTTCGGTCACGGGAACAGCGGGGCCTGCTCCAGGCCGGTCGTCTCGCCCAGGCCGAACATGACGTTCATGTTCTGGATGGCCTGGCCGGAGGCGCCCTTCACCAGATTGTCGATGACCGAGACGATGATGGCGCCGCGCGGGGTGCGGTCGGGAAAGACGCCGATCAGCGCCTGGTTGGAGGCGCGGACGTGGCGGGTCGCCGGGGCGATGCCCGCTGCCGTGACGTTCACGAAGGGCTCCGATTCGTAGCGCGCGGTCAGGGTGGCGCGCAGGTCGTCGGCGGTGACCCCGTCGGCCATGCGGACGTAGATCGTCGCCATCATGCCGCGGTTCATCGGGACGAGGTGCGGCGTGAAGCTGACCGTCACCGGACGCCCGGCGGCCAGCCGCAACTCCTGCTCGATCTCCGGCATGTGGCGGTGATGGCCGACGCCGTAGGCGTTGAAGCCCTCCGACACCTCGGTGAAGAGATTCTGCTGCTTGGCGTCGCGCCCGGCGCCGGACACGCCCGACTTGGCGTCGATCACGATGCCGCCCGGCTCGATCATCTCATCCATCAGCAGCGGCAGCAAAGCCAGCAGCGAGCAGGTCGGGTAGCAGCCGGGGTTGGCGACCACGCGCGCCTTGCGCACGCCCTGCCGGTTGAACTCGGTCAACCCGTAGGCGACCTCCTTCTGAAGCTCCACGGCGCGGTGCTCATGCCCGTACCAGGTGGCGTATTCGGCGGGGTCGGACAGGCGGAAGTCGGCGGACAGGTCCACCACCTTGATGTGGCGCGGCAGGCCGGCGATGACCTCCTGCGTGGTGCCGTGCGGCAGGGCGCAGAAGACGGCGTCCAGCTTGTCCCAGGCGACCTCCTCGATCTTCACGAGGCCGGGCAGGTTGAACTGGCCCAGATGCGGGAACACCTCCGCCATGGGCTTCCCCGCCTGTCGCTCGGCCGTCAGCGCGCAGATCTCCACGCCGGGATGGCGGAGAAGCATGCGCACCAGCTCGGCGCCGGTGTAACCGGACGCGCCAAGAATGCCGACGCGGATGGGGGAAGTGCTGTTGGCCATGGACGCTGTTCCTTTTGACGCACGGGGATGGGCACGGAACGGTGAAAAGAAGTGAAACAGACCTGAAACAAGAAAGGGGCGTCCCGTCGGGACGCCCCTCGCTTGTACAGCAGTAACGCGGGTCCGCGGTAGGCTTTAGCGCTTCGAGAACTGGAAGCTGCGGCGGGCCTTGGCCTTGCCGTACTTCTTACGCTCGACGACGCGGGCATCACGGGTCAGGAAGCCGGCGGCCTTCAGCGGCGGACGGAGCGCCGGCTCGAAGTAGGTCAGCGCCTTGGAGATGCCGTGACGGACCGCGCCGGCCTGACCGGACAGACCACCGCCGGCCACCGTGACCATCACGTCGAACTGGTCGGCGCGGTCGGTGATGCCGAACGGCTGGGCGATCATCATGCGCAGCACGGGGCGGGCGAAGTAGACTTCCTGGTCGCGGCCGTTGATGACGATCTTGCCGGAGCCCGGCTTGATCCACACGCGGGCGACGGCGTCCTTGCGCTTGCCGGTGGCGTAGGCGCGGCCCTGGGCGTCCAGCTTCGGGGCGACCACTTCGGCGGAGGCGGCGGCCGGAGCGGCAGCGATGTCCTTCAGGCCGGAAAGGGTGGTGGTAACCTGAGCCATTGGATTACGCGCTCCGCTTATTCTTCGGGTTCATGGCCGCAACGTCGAGAGCGACCGGCTGCTGCGCCTCGTGCGGGTGGGCGGCGCCCTTGTAGACCTTCAGGTGGGTCATCACCTTGCGGCCGAGCGGACCGCGCGGGACCATGCGCTCCACGGCCTTCTCGATCACGCGCTCCGGGTACTTGCCGTCCAGGATCTGGCCCTTGGAACGGCCCTTGATGCCGCCCGGATAACCGGTGTGCCAGTAGAAGATGTCGTCCTGGCGCTTGTTGCCGGTCAGCTTGACCTTCTCCGCGTTGATCACGACGACATGGTCGCCGCAATCCATGTGCGGGGTGAAGGTCGGCTTGTTCTTGCCGCGCAGGATGTTCGCCAGGATGCTGGCAAGCCGGCCGAGAACGAGGCCGTCGGCATCGACGACGTACCACTTCTTCTCGATGTCGGTCGGCTTCAGATTGAAGGTCTTCATCGCCACACTCGTTGACTAAACGTGGATCGGCGGGCCACCGAAACTGGACGTTCAATCCCCGGGGCGCCGAAGCGGCCGGTTTTGTACGCAGTGCAGGGGTACCCTGTCAACGGAAAAATATCCGTTTCATATCAAAGCTCTACGAGCACGGTATCATTTTACCGTGAAGGCAAAGCCATTGATATCACTGGCGTTTTCAGGACATTTCCGGATCGTGGTATCCTGATACCGCGAGCGTCACCGGGTCGTGCGGCGGAATCGAGTAGGTGCCGGTGGCGTGGGCGACGGGCTCCGGATCGCCCTCGGAGAACAACAGGACTTCGCCATAGGCCAGCCGCTTGCCCATCTTCAGGATCCGGCAATCGGCGGTGATGGCGACCGGAGCCGGACGGCGCAGGAAGTTGATGGTCATGCTGGTGGTCACCGCCAGTTCCACCCGCCCGATCAGGCTGAGCACGGCGGCGTAGAGCGCCACGTCGGCCAGCCCAAACATCGCCGGCCCAGTCACCGTGCCGCCGGGACGGACGAAGCTGTCGTTGTAGGGCAGCTTCATGCGCACCGTCCCGGCGCCGAGCTGCTCGATGGTGATCCCGTAATTGCCGACCAGCGGCACGCCCTCGCGAATCAGGGCTTCCAGTTCCTCGGCGGACACGACCGGCGCGCTCATTCCCTCACCCATGGCTTTTCTTATGGAGACCCGATCATGGCGAACATTGCCCGGCCCGCCAAGCGCGTCGCGGCGCCATCCATTTCACACAATCAACCTACGTCGAACGGCATTAAATCTACAAATTCAATCAACAAACAAGTTGAGTTGTCCGCCTTGGCGTCGTTAGATGATCGGACCACACGCCCGGTTCCGTGGCGGGGGCGGTCGGGGTACTGTTCCCGCCAACGATCAAAACATCCGGGAGGATTGGACAGCGATGAACGACACCCCGCCCCTCATCGGCGACGACGCGCCGCTGGTTCTCCGCGAGGATCGCGACGGAGTCGCGAGCCTGACGCTGAACCGCCCGCAGGCGCGCAACGCCCTGTCCGTCGGGCTGATGGGCGCGCTGCAGGCGGAGCTGGAGGCCATCCACCAGGACTCCAAGGTCCGCGCCGTGGTGCTGGCCGGGGCCGGGCCGGCCTTCTGCGCCGGGCACGACCTGAAGGAGATGCGCGCCAACCCGGACCGCGCGGCGTATGAATCGCTGTTCGTCCAGTGCTCCAAACTGATGCTGACGGTCAGCCGCATCCGCCAGCCGGTGATCGCCAAGGTCCACGGCATCGCCACGGCGGCGGGCTGCCAGCTCGTCGCCACCTGCGACCTCGCCTATTGCGCCGACACGGCGCGATTCGCCACGCCGGGCGTCAACATCGGCCTGTTCTGCTCCACCCCCATGGTGGCGCTGAGCCGCGCCGTGGGGCGTAAGGCGGCCATGGAGATGCTTCTGCTCGGCGACCTGATCGGCGCCGAGGAGGCGGAGCGCATCGGCCTCGTCAACCGCGCGGTGCCGGCCGACCGTCTCGACGCCGTGGTGGCGGAGGTCGCCGGCAAGATCGCCGCGAAATCGCCGCTGACCCTCGCCATCGGCAAGGAGGCCTTCTACCGCCAGATCGAGCTGGAGGTGGAGGAAGCCTACGCCTACGCCGCCCGCGTGATGACCGAGAACATGCTGGCCCGCGACGCCGAGGAGGGCATCGACGCCTTCCTGCAGAAGCGCACACCGGTGTGGTGCGGCCAATGAGCGGCCCCGCCCCCTCGCACGACGGCTACAGCGACGAGTTCATCCATCAAGTCCTGGACCGGGTGAAGACCATCGCCCTGGTCGGCGCGTCGAACGACCCGGTGAAGGCCAGCTTCATCGTGCTGAAATACCTGCGCGACAAGGGCTACCGGGTCATCCCCGTCAACCCGAAGCTGGCCGGCCAGACCATCCTCGGCGAGCGGGTCTACGCCAGCCTGTCGGAGCTGCCGGAGCCGCCGGACATGGTGGACGTCTTCCGCAACGCCACCGCCGCCGGGGGCGTGACGGACGAGGCCATCGCCATCGGCGCCAAGGTGGTGTGGATGCAGCTCGGCGTGCGCAACGACGAGGCGGCGGCGCGGGCTGAGGCGGCGGGGCTGACCGTGGTCATGAACCGCTGCCCCAAGATCGAGCTTCAGCGCCTGTTCCACGAGATCGGGCGCATCGGCGTCAACTCCAACATCCTGACGTCCAAAAAGGCCGCACCGGCCAAATCCTTCAAAAAACTGATGTAAAAAGCAGAGGAAGCCATCATGAGCGAGCAGAATTCCTTCGGTTTCGAAACCCGCGCCATCCACGCCGGCGCCGCCCCCGACCCCGCCACCGGCGCGCGCCAGACGCCGATCTACCAGACCACCAGCTTCGTCTTCGACGACGTGGACGACGCGGCCTCGCTGTTCAACCTCCAGAAGGTCGGCTTCATCTACTCCCGCCTGACCAACCCGACCGTGTCGGTGCTGGAGGAGCGGCTCGCCAACCTGGAAGGCGGCGCCGGGGCCACGGCCACCTCCTCCGGCCACGCCGCGCAACTGCTCGCCCTGTTCCCGCTGATGGAGCCGGGGGACGAGATCGTCGCCTCGCGCAAGCTCTACGGCGGCACGCTCAACCAGCTCGGCACCAGCTTCCCGCGCGCCTTCGGCTGGAAGTCCGTCTTCGTGGACACCGACCAGCCGGAGAACGTCCGCACCGCCATCACCGCGAAGACCAAGGCCATCTTCGTGGAAAGCCTCGCCAACCCCGGCGGCGTGGTCACCGACCTTGAGGCCATTGCCAAGATCGCCGACGAGGCCGGCATCCCGCTGATCGTCGACAACACGCTGGCGACCCCGTACCTGATCAACCCGATCCAGTGGGGCGCCACGCTGGTCGTGCATTCGACGACGAAGTTCCTGTCCGGCAACGGCACCTCGGTCGGTGGCGTGGTCATCGACAGCGGCACCTTCGACTGGGGCAAGTCGGGCAAGTTCCCCGCCCTGTCGGAGCCGGACGCCGGCTATCACGGGCTGAAATTCCAGGAGACCTTTGGTCATCTGGCCTTCACCATTCACGGCCACGCCGTCGGCCTGCGCGACCTCGGGCCGAGCCAGGCGCCGCTGAACGCCTTCCTGACGCTGAATGGCATCGAGACGCTGCCGCTGCGCATGCAGCGCCACAGCGACAGCGCCCTGAAGGTCGCGCAGTTCCTGGAGAGCCATCCGGCGGTGGGCTGGGTCAGCTACGCCGGGCTGGAATCGTCCAAGTACAACGCGCTGGCCAAGAAGTACCTGCCGAAGGGTGCCGGCGCCGTGCTGACCTTCGGCGTCAAGGGCGGCTTCGACACCGGCGTGAAGGTGGTGGAGAACGTCCAGCTCCTCAGCCATCTCGCCAACATCGGTGACAGCCGGTCGCTGATCATCCACCCCTCCTCGACCACGCACCGTCAGCTGTCGCCGGAAGGTCAGGCCCAGGCGGGCGCCGGCCCGGACGTGCTGCGCCTGTCCATCGGCCTGGAAAGCGTGGAGGACATCATCGCCGACCTCGACCGCGCGCTGTCGGCTGCCTGATGCCGGCTCCCCTCCGCCCGCTGCGGCGTCCGGCCCGGCGGGCGGAGGAACACCCCGTAAGAGGTAGACGTGACGCGAAAGGCTGAGCGCTGGCCGTTCCATTGACCTCCGCAGGTCATAGCACCGACCCTTACCCAAGCAGGATGGGGACGCGAACAAGGCGGGGAAGCGGGGCATGAGCGGACGGCTCAGGCGGGGAGTGGCGGCGGTCGCGCTGGTGGGGCTGGGCGGCTGCGCGGGCGCCCCGGTGGCGATGACCGCCGCGTCCTTCGCGGTGGACGGGATGCTGTATGTCGGCACCAACAAGAGCAGCACCGACCACATGCTCTCGGCGATGCTGCAGCAGGATTGCGCGACCTTCCGCGTCCTGAGCCAAGGCTATGTCTGCAAGCCGGTGATCGTGCCGGTGGTTCGCAACGCCGAGAGCGTGCCTGTCCCTCTTCCGGAAACCGACCCGTCGCCCGCCCCCGTCCCACCGCCGCCCGCGCCGCTCCCCGTGACGGCGGAGGTGGAGATCGCTACGCTTCGGCCGATGCCGCGATCCCCTGAACGGCGCTTCCTCGTGGTGGCGGGCAGCTTTTCCAAGCGTGGGCAGGCGGAAGCCCAACGCGCGCGGCTGGGCCATCCGGAGGCCGACATCGTGGCGGCCGACGTGCACGGTCGGCGCATCCACCGGCTCGTCCTGCCACCGGAGGACCGCCCAACCGCCCTGCGTCGCTTGGCCGAGATCCGCGCCGCCGGGGTCGGCGACGCGTGGCTCCTGACATGGAAGGGGCGGACGGTGGTCGCCGACCTGCCCGGCGACGCGCCCTACCCCAGCCTGCCGGACCAGATGTGAGGCGTCACTCCGCCGCCGCCATCGGCGCCGCGGCGGGCTTGGCCGGAACGTCCCGGTCGCGCGGCAGCAGCAGCGCCGCCGCGAAGGCGACCAGCGCAAGCACCGACAGCGTGATGTAGAGCATGACGAATTCGCCCGTCCGTTCATAGACCAGGGCGACCAGTTGCACGGCCAGCGGACCGGCGCCGAAGGACAGGATGAACTTCGCTCCGTAGGCCAGCCCGCGGTGCTTTTCCGGGGTGTAGCGGGCGAGCAGAAGATTCTCCGCCGGGATCTGCACCTGGGAGGCGACGACGACCAGCGCCGCCGCACCGACCAGCGGCAAGTCGGCCAGGACCGCCACCGCCGCCATCATCGGCACCTGGACCAGCAGGCACAGGGTGTAGATGCGCTTCAGCGGGTACTTGTCGGCAAGATGCCCGCCGATCAGCTGCGGCAGGGCGGCGAACAGATAGACCGCCGTCACCACGCCGCCGACCCCCAGCGTGCTGCCGCCCAGCAGGTCGCTCAGCCGCGCCTCGAACAGTTTGGGCAGCACCACCTGCATGGCGTTGAACATCAGCCCGGCGCAGACCATCGTCACCGACAGCACGACGAAGGCGCGGATCACGTCGCCGCGCGACGCCTTGGGGATCGGCTTCACGTCGCCCTGGCGGTCCTCAATCTTGCCCATGGCGATCAGCAGGGCCAGCACGACGCCCAGCCCCAGGCAGACCGCCCCCGGAATCAGGAAGGCGGAGCGCCAGCCCAGCCACTCGGTCAGGCCGCCGGCCACCACCGCCGCCGAGGCGATGCCGATGGTGCCGAAGATGCCCTGATAGCCCAGCGCCTTGCCGCGGTTGGTGGCGTTCTTGACCATCCAGGCCATGCCCACCGGGTGGTAGATGGAGGAGCCGAGCCCGAGCACCGCCAACGCCCACAGCAGCGCCTCTGGACCGTCGGTCAGGCCGCAGGCGATGGTCCCCGCCCCGGTCAGCAGGAAGAAGACCGCCATCATCCGGCATTCGCTCCAGCGGTCGCCCAGCCAGCCGGCCAGCGGCGCGCCGACGCCGATCATCAGCGCGCCGAGCGTCCACAGCCGGATCAACTCATCGTAGGGCAGCTTCCATTCCCGCCCCAGCGCCAGGACAACGGTCAGGAACAGGGCCGACACGATGTGCATCAGCGCGTGGCCGATCCAGGAAAAGCCGATCGACAGCCGCGCCGATGTGTCGGTCATGGAAATTCTCCGCATCCGGATGATTTGCGCTTGAAAGCAACCCTTGCGAAACTGGCACGCGGGTCGGAGGCGGTCCAATGCGCCGCCGTCATGGCCGACATGCGGCGGCTGGCATCGGGGCTCAGGCGGTCTCGTCGCGCAGCCAGTCCAGATAGGCCGGGTTGCCGCGCCCCACCCTCAACTCGACCACGCAGGGCACGTCGTAGCTGTGCAGCTCCCGCACCCGCGCGGCCAGCCGGTCGAACAGATCCGCCCGCGTCTTGGCGATCAGCACCGTTTCCGTGGCTTCCTCGATGGCGTCCTGCCAGCGGTAGATGGAGGTCATGCCGTCGAAGATGTTGGCGCAGGCGGCCAGCCGCTCCTCGACCAGCGCGCGGCCGATGCGCCGGGCCTCGTCCCGCGATCCGGCGGTGATGTAGGCGAAGACGAATTCCATGACCGAACCCTTTCGATGTAGAGTGCCCGAATCTTGCCACAGGCCGCAGGGCGCAACAGCCAGGCCGCAACATCTTCCGAGGCGACGAACCATGGCCGCACCCCGACGCACCACGTCCCGACGCCGCCCCACCGAGGCGCAGGCGGCGTGGCTGCGCAACGGCCTGGAGCAGCCCGGCGGCAAGCTGCCGCTGTTCGACGCCGACGGCCAGCGCGTCAAGCGCCAGACCATCGAAAGCTGCCTGAAGTCCGGCTGGGCCGCGCGCTGGTTCGACAACCCGCTGAAGCCCGACTGGCTGGTCTGCCGCCTGACCGACGCCGGCCGCGCCGCCCTCGCCCCCCGCCCCGCCGCGAAGGAACTCGTCCAGGCGGAGTGACCGCCGGGCGGGTGACGATCCACCCCATGCGCACCCCATGCGCACCATGTTGCGGTCCGCGAGCGCTCGCGGCCCGACCGGGCTTTGTTTCGTAACGGTATCAATCCATGCAGCTCTCCGACCTCGGCCAACGCATTTGCATCCTCGGCCCGTCCAACAGCGGAAAATCCACGCTTGCCGAAGCGATCGCGCGGCAACGCGGCTTTTCCGTCGTCCACCTCGACCGGCTGTACCACGCCCCCGGCACGGATTGGCAGCCGCGGCCGACCGAAGAATTCATCGCCCTGCACGACGCGGCCATCGCCGGCGAGCGTTGGATCATGGAGGGCAACTACTCGCGCTGCATCCCGCAGCGTTTCCAGCGGGCGACGGGCCTGATCTATCTGGACGTGCCCATGCCGCTCAGCCTGCTGCGCTACGTCCGCCGAACCCTGTTCGAGCGGGAACGGCGCGGCGCCCTGGAGGGCCGTCGGGACAGCATCAAATGGGAGATGATCCGCCACATCGCCGTCACCACCCCGAGAAACCGGGCGCGGAACCTGCGGACCTTCGATCAGGCCGACCTGCCGAAGATCCGGATCGACTCCGCCCGGGACCTGAACGCGTGGTACCGGCGCTGGGGCCTCACGCGATAAGGCCGCGGCGCACGCCTCACGCCGACACGGCCTTCAGTTGCTGGTCCACCGCCGCCGCCAGTTCACGGGGCGTGACCGGCTTGTGGATCACCGTCAGCCCGTGGGCAGTGGCGTCCAGCAGGCAGTCCGGCCCCGTCTCGCCGGTCAGGATCACCCCCGGAATCCCGCTGCCGTAGCGCTCGCGCACGCGCAGGATCACCTCGGTCCCGATCCGTCCCTCACGCAGCCGGTAATCGGCGATCACGATGTCGGGAACGCGGGTCTGTGCCGACAGACGCTCCATGGCCTGATCGGCGCTGCCCGCCGCCAGCACCGCATAACCCCATTCCGTCAGGATCAGCTGAAGCCCCATCAGCACGATGGCGTCGTCGTCCACCAGCACGGCAAGGCGGCCCTGCCCCATCCCCGGTGCCGCACCCCCGGCCCCTGCGGCGGCGGCGACCACCGTTTCGCCCATCGGCACCAGAACCCGGAAGGCCGAGCCCTTGCCCACCGCGGAACGCACCTCCACCGGATGATCGAGCAGCCGCGACAGGCGCCGCACGATGGCGAGGCCGAGGCCGAGGCCCTGGTTGCGGTCCCGCTCCGGGTTGCCGACCTGATGGAACTCCTCGAAGATCCGCTCCAAATGGTCGTCGGGAATGCCCATGCCGGTGTCCTGGACGACGATCGACAGGAACCGCCCGTCCGGCCGGCACTGCACCCGCACCAGCCCGCTGTCGGTGTAGCGGATGGCGTTTTCGACCAGATTGCGCAGCATCCGGCCCAGCAGCGTGCGGTCGCTGCGCACCCGCCCGGCGGCGACCTCGACTTGCCAGCCGATGCCTTTGCCCGCGGCGACCGGCGCGTAGGCGGCGCGGATGGGGTCCAGCACCTCCCCGATGTCGAAATCCTCGAACACCGGCGTCACCACCCCGGCGTCGAGGCGTGACACGTCGAGCAGGCTGTCCAGCAGCCCCTTCAACGCGTCCAGCCCCTGCTCCAGATGGGTCAGGATCTTGGTGCCGGCGGGGGACCCGACATGCGCCGACAGGGCGGCGGCGAAGAAGAACAGCGACTGGAGCGGCTGGCGCAGATCGTGGCTGGCCGCCGCCAGGAACTTCGACTTGGCGAGGTTGGCGCGCTCCGCCTCGTCGCGGGCGGAGCGCAGTTCGGCCTCCATCGCCTTGCGCTCGGTGATGTCCTCGGCGACGGTGATGCGGTAGGCCGGCTCCGTGCCGGTGATCCGGGCGAGCGAGGAGGTCACCCGCACCCACACCGCCCCGCCGTCCTTGCGGCGGTAGCGCTTTTCCAGCGCGTAGCTGGACAGTTCCCCGGACAGCAGCCGCTCGATCAGTTCTTCTTCCGCCGCCAGATCCGCCGGGTCGGTGATGTCGCGGTAGGTCCGCCTCAGCAACTCCTCGCGCGGATAGCCAATGATGTCGCAGATCTTGGCGTTGACGTCGAGGATGCGTCCATCCAAGCCGACCCGCTCGATGCCCACCGCGGCCAGTTCAAAGACCGACCGGAAGCGTTCGTCGCTCTGGCGGCGCGCCGTCTCGGCCCGGCGCAGGTCGGTGACCTCCATCACGACGGCGCCGACTGCCGCGACCTCCATCCCTTCATGCACGGGGAACAGAGCGGTCAGCCAGTGGCGCGTCACGCCGGGTTCTTTGGGCGTCTCACCCACGATCTCCCGGTAGGGGATCGGTTCGCCACTGTCGAACACCCGGTCGATCAGCGGCTCGACGCTGGCGCCCACGACGGGCATCAGGTCTGCCAGCGTGCGCCCCATGTGAGCCTCGGCCAGGATGCCGTTGCAATCCGCCAACTGCTCGTTGATGCGGATGTAGCGGCGCTCGCGGTCGAAGAAGGCGAAACCGACCGGTGCGTTCTGCAGCAGGCTGTTCAACTGCGCCAGCAGTGCGTTCTTTTCCCGGTTGGCCGAAACCAGCGCCGCCTCCCCCCACTTGCGGGCGGTGGTGTCCTGGAAGAAGACGGCCAGCCCGTCCGGCGACGGAAATGCCCGCACGGCGAACCAGGATTCGAAGGCCGTGCAATACTCCTCGAACTCCACCGGCGTCTGATCCTGCATGGCGCGGCGGTAATTCTCCCCGAACGCGCTGGCGACGACCTCCGGGAAGACGTCCCAGAGATCCTGGCCGATCAGGTCGCGCCCCCCGGCGATCAGCGTCCGGGCGCGCTCGTTCATGAAGGTGATGCGCCAGTGGCGATCCACCTCGAACACGCCGTCGGTGATGCTGCCCAGAACGGCGGCCGTCTTGTGAGCCAGCGCGTTGGCCTGCTCCCGAACCTGCTGCTGGCGGGCCAGTTCCTCGGCCATGCCGTCGAAGGCGCGGGCCAGCGTGCCGAGTTCGGACGACTGGTCGGCCACGCCGCTGCGCGCCGTCAGGTCGCCGCCCTTCCAGCGCTCCGCCGTCGCGACCAGCGCCGCCACCGGCCGCCGCAGGAACCGGCTGGCACCCCACCAGACGGCGAGCAGCGTCAGCAGCAGCACTATGGCGATGCCCGTCATCGCCTGAACCATCGCGCCGCGGATGGGTCCCAGCGCCTCGCCCTTGTCCAGGCAGACCACGACGCCGATGCCGTCCAGGCTCCGGCTGGTCGGCTGATAGGCGACGATACGCGGCCGCCCGTCCGGCCCGGTCACTTCGGCGACGCCGGGTGCGTCACGGGAGAGCAGCGCGATGACCGACGGGGACAGCACGCCGCCATCCGTCTGGCTGGGCCCCGTCTGGCTGGACCCCGTCTGGTTCGGCAGAGGCGGCACCGGGGGCACCTGGGCGACCACCCGGTCGCGGCGGTCCACCAGCGTGATCCGCGCGTTGTCGGACAGCGGCCGCTTGGACAGGAAATCGGCGATCCAGGAAATGTCGGTCATCGCCGTCACGACACCGGCCGCCCGGCCCTCCGCGTCCTGGAAGGCCAAGGCGACGGGCATGGCGGAGCGCCCGTCGGTCCGCCGGAAGACATGCTCGCCCAGCGTCATCCGGCCGCTGTCCAGCGCGTCGCGGAAATAATCGCGGTCGGCGATGGAAATCCCCAGCGCTGCGCGATCGGTCGAGCAGCGCACCACCCCGTCCAGCCCGGCGATCACGATGCCGAGATGGCCGGGATACGACGCGCGCAGATCGTCCATCAGCGCCTGACAGGCCGGAGAACCGGGCGCGCGCGCCGGGTCGGCCTTCACCAGCGTGCTCAGCACCTGCCGCAGCCCGTCGATCATGCGGTGCTGCTCCGCCTCGAACAGAGAGGCGAGGTGCAGGGCGTCCCGCCCCACCTCCGCCTCCCGCGCGGCGCGGAGGGCCAGCTCGTTCCTGACCTCGATGACGGCCGCCGGAATCATCGCCACGAGGACGAGAAGCAACAGGCGGTGAAGCAAGCTCATGCAGGGCGGCTTTCGGAAAATGGTTCCGCGTGACCGTGCGCGATGCTCGACCGTCCCGTCAACGGATACGCGTTGCCTTCCAGGCGCCGGAGCGTTCGGCGCCGGCGGCGATGCGACGGTCGGCGATCTCCGTTTCATCCACCTCGGCGATCCCGGCGTGCTTCAAGGCGCGCAGAAGGACGCTGCGGACGGTCGTTCCCTCCTCCTCGGCGCGGCGGCGGACGGCGCGCTTGACGCTCTGCGGCACCATGGCGGCCAGTTGCACGTCGGGTTCACGGCGGTCCGACGGCGCTGGATTGGCGTTGGACGGAATGGTGTGGGCGGGTCGGAGGGAGTGGTCGCGCATCGGTCCTGCCGTACATGGTTCGAAGGTACGAAACCATCCCCGCTTATAGTTAATTTCTTGTTAACCATAAATCCAGCGGCAGTGCCAGGGGTTTACCCTACGCCGGAATAGCGGTTGACCTGTCCAATCCTGCACCGAAGAGTGGCCGGCTGGGCCATCCGGCGCGGGATAATCCCCTGGCACCGGATCACCGCCCCCCTTCGCACGGCCAGAGCAGAGGAGCGACGACGTTGTCAGCACGCCCTTCGAAACGCCGCATCGCCATCATCGGGGCCGGCTTCACCGGCAGCGTCCTCGCCGCGCACCTGATGCGCTGCGCCGATGAGCCGACGAGCCTGCACCTGATCGAACGCACACCCAGCGTCGGTGCCGGGCTCGCCTACTCCACGCCCAACGCCGCGCATCTGCTGAACGTGCGCGCCTACAACATGAGCGCCTATCCGGATGACCCGCGGCACTTCCTGCGCTGGCTGTGGGCGCAGGATGACGGGGCCGGGGCGGTGCCGCCCAGCGGACACGCCTTCGTCTCACGCGGCCGCTACGGCGCCTACATCCAGGACGTCCTGCGGGAGGCCGTAGCCGCCGCTCCACCTCACGTCTCGCTCACCGTGTCGCAGGCGGAGGCGGTGGACATCGCGTCGGACGCGCGGGGCACCCGGCTGCGGTTGGGCAACGGCACCAGCCTGTCGGTGGACACCGCGGTTCTCTGCGTCGGCAACTTCGCCCCCTCGCCGCCTCCGGTCCCGGCGCCGGAGGTCTATGCCTCCAGCCGCTATATAGCCTCGCCCTGGGACTGGCCGGCGCTGTCCACGATCGCCCCCGACGCGCCCGTGCTGATCCTTGGCACCGGGCTGACCATGGTGGACACCGTCCTGTCGCTGGAGGACCAGGGGCACCGCGGCCCGATCGTCGCCCTGTCGCGCCGTGGCCTGCTGCCCCAGACGCACGAGGAGACGCGCCCCTTCAGAAGCTTCATCCACCCGCAGGTGATGCCGCGCACCGTTCTGGACGTCATGATCGCCCTGAAGGCCGACGTCCGCCGCGCGCGGGAGACGGGGTTCGACTGGCGGTCGGCCTTCGACGCGCTGCGGCCCTACCATCACCTGATCTGGAGCCATCTGCCGACCGAGGAGCGGCGGCGCTTCCTGCGCCATGTCCGCCCCTATTGGGAAGTCCATCGCCACCGCATCGCGCCCGAGGTGGCGGCCCGCATCGCCGCCCTCTGCGCCAACGGGCGGCTGGCCATCCGCGCCGGCCGCCTGCAGACGCTGACTCCCGTCCCGAGCGGGGTTGAGGCGACCGTCCGCGCCCGTGGGGCGGAGGGAACCGTCTGGACCCGCAAGGTGGGGGCCATCGTCAACGCCACCGGCACCGAGTGCGACTTCAGCCGGATCGCCCACCCGCTGGTCAAGGCGCTGCTGACGCGCGGTCTGGCGCGGCCCGACCCGCTGCGGCTGGGGCTGGACGTCGCCATGGACGGCGCCCTGATCGGCGAGGACGGTCGGGCATCGGACCGGCTGTTCGCCCTCGGCCCGGTCAGCCGGCCGCCTTTCTGGGAGATGACCGCGGTGCCCGAGCTGCGCAACCAGTGCGCCCAGGCCGCCCGGCACATCGCCGGGCTGCGGCGGTCCGCCTACCCTCTGGTGGAGCCGGCCTTTCTGGGCGCGCGGGCGGTGCCCTGACGGATGGGGGGACCGGATGGGAGTACCGGATCGCGCCCCCGCTCCCCTCACCAGGGGGTGCCGTCGCGATGCGTGAAGAGATCCGTCACGCTGTCGTAGCGCAGATCCTCGTCCGGGTAATGCGCCTCGTCCCCCGCGCTGCGGTCGCCGACCTCCAGGTAGGTCGCCGGTTCGTCGGAACGGTTGACGAGCTGGTGGCCGTCGGGCTTTCCGGCCGGAAAGCCGGCACACATGCCGGGACGCAGGACCGTCTCGCCGGCGTCGGTGACCAGGGTCAGCTCGCCGTCCAGCACATAGATGAACTCGTCCTGGCGGGTGTGCCAGTGCCGCAGGGCGGAGGCGGCGCCCGGCTCCAGCCGGGTCAGGTTCACGCCGAAGTTGGTGATCCCCAGCGGGTTTCCCAGCCGCTTGCGCAGGCGTCCGGCAACCGCCGCGCGGAACGGCTCCGGATAGTCGGTGGCGCCGAGCTTCGCCCCGACCGCGGCGGGGTCGAGGACTGGCACGGTGGGCGGGGTACAGGCGGGGGGCTTGTCTGACAAAGGTGGGTCTCCCTTCACCGGGGAACGATACCGATCTCTGGATTCGGTCCGGGATCGTCACTGTAGGCCATCGGGCACGGACCGACCATCCGGCCTGTTGAGCCACCGGCCGGCCAGCTCATCGGGGCAAGGCCCAACGAAAGGGGGAAAGGCGCATGGAGACGACGCTCTACATTCCACCGCTCGGCCTTGCGGGCCAGTTCGACGCGCCCGCCGATTTTGCGGCGGCGGTGATCTTCGCCCATGGCACCTCCAGCGGACGGATGAGCCCGCGCAACCTCCGCGTCGCCGCGCGATTGCGCGAGGCCGGATTCGCCACGCTGCTGATGGACCTGCTGACCGAGAAGGAGAGGTCCGACCCGGCCAACCAGTTCGACGTCCACCGCCAGTCCGAGCGCCTGCTGCTGGCCGTCCGCCACCTGCGCGCGACCACCGCGGTGGAGCGCAAGGCCATCGGCTTCTTCGGCGCCGGGTCCGGGGCGGCGTCGGCGCTGATCGCGGCCGGGCGCGCCGCGGAGCACGATGGCGTCGGCGCCGTGGTCTGCCGCGGTGGTCGCCCCGATCTGGCGGAGGAGTGGCTGAACGCCGTCGCCGCCCCCACCCTGCTGGTGGTCGGCGGCAAGGACGCCCCGGCGCTGGACCTCAACAACGACGCCTTCGCCCGGCTGCACTGCACCAAGGCGCTGGAGGTCGTCCCGGGGGCCGGGCGCCTGTTCGAAGAGACGGGGAAGCTGGATCAGGTGGCCGATTCCGCGCGCTCCTGGTTCGCCACCCATCTGCTCAAGGCTGCCAACGGCTGAGTGTGGGTCGACAGCGGGAGCGATGCGGGCTACCTCTGGTTTCCCTACCGCATCGCAGCATCCGGATCCGACCGCCCATGCCCCAGCTCGAAATCCTCAGCCGCCGCCCTGCCGGGCCGGTGAAGCCCGTGCCCCTGCTGTTCGTCCATGGCGCCTTCTGCGGCGGCTGGATCTGGGACGAGCATTTCCTGCCTTGGTTCGCCGAGCAGGGGTGGGAGGCGCACGCCGTGTCCCTGCGCGGACACGGCGCCAGCGAGGGGCGGGAGCGGCTGAACAGCTTCGGCATCGCCGACTATGTGGATGACGTTCTGAGCGCGGTGGACGCCTGTTCGGCGCCTCCGGTGCTGATCGGCCATTCCATGGGCGGCATGGTGGTCCAGCGGGCCTTGATCCGCCGCCGCTTCCCAGGGGCGGTGCTGATGGCCTCCGCCCCGCCGCACGGCCTGCTGGAATCCACGATGCGGCTGGCCTGGAGCGATCCCTACGTGTTCCAGCAGATGGGCATGCTGATGACCTTCTCCAACGGGATCGAGGCGGAGGCGGTGCGCCGTGCCATGTTCTCCGACCGGGTGCCGCTGGAGTTGGCCAAGCGCTACGAGCCGCTGATGCAGGAGGAGTCGCAGCGCGTGCTCCTGGACATCGGCGGCTGGATTCCCTTCCCGCTCCTGCCGGCCCGCGGCGTCCGCGTGGCCGTGCTGGGCGCGGAGGAGGACCGGCTGATCCCCAAGGACCAAGTCGAGGCCACCGCCCGCGCCTTCCGGACGGAGCCGGTGTTCTTCCCGGAGATGGGGCACAGCATGATGCTCGAACCCGGCTGGGAATCGGTCGCCCGCCACGTCGCGGACTGGGTGGAGACGACCGTTCTGGCGAAACCGGCGCTGGAAAAGGCGGCGCCGAAGAAGACGGTTCCGGCGGCGCTCCCGGACACGGGCACGCGCGCCGCCGACTAAAGCAAACTTCCGTTCGCTTTAGATTCACATCGCCTCACTCGCCGGCGAGCTTCGACCGCACATGCGGCCGGGATCGCCGTCGCGGTCCAAAGCGGATTGCAATCCGCTTTAAGGTCCCGGCGCGCCGCCGTTCACTGCGTGCGCAGGGTCCGCAGGAAGCCGCCGATCTCGCCGTTCAGGGTTTCCGACTGCTGGGCCAGTTGCCGGGACGCCTCCAGCACGGCGTAGGCCATCTTCCCGCACTGCCCGGCGGCATCGGTGACGCCGGAGATGTCGCGCGCCACGTCGCGCGTGACATCGGCGGCCTGCTGGACGTTGCGGCTGATCGCCTGGGTCGCCGCCCCCTGCTCCTCCACCGCCGACGCGATGATCGTGGCGATGCCGTTCACCTGCTCGATCACACGCGCCACCCCGCCGATCTCCGCCACCGCCTCGCCGGTCGCGGACTGGACGCCGGCGACCTGGGCGGCGATCTCCTCGGTGGCGCGGGCGGTCTGGCTGGCGAGGCTCTTCACCTCGCCCGCGACCACCGCGAAGCCCTTGCCGGCCTCGCCGGCGCGCGCCGCCTCGATGGTCGCGTTGAGCGCCAGCAGGTTGGTCTGCGCCGCGATGTCGTTGATCAGGCTGACCACGGTGCCGATCCGCCCGACCGCCTCGGCCAGCCCGGTCACCTTGCCGGTGGCGCGCTCCGACGCGGTGGCGGCGTCCCGCGCGATGCGCGAGGCGTCGGCGACCCGGCGGCTGATCTCCCCCACCGACCCGGACAGCTGCTCCGTCGCCACCGCAACCGTCTGCACGTTGGTCGAGGTCTGCTCCGTCGCCGACGCCACGGCACCGGCCAGCCGGTCGGTCTGCCCGGCGGCGCGGGTCATCTCCTGGGCCTCGCGCTCCATCGCCTCGGTTTCGTGCGACACCGACTTCATCACCTCGCCGACGCTCCGCTCGAACCGTTCGGCGAGATCGGCGAGGGTGCGGCGCTTGTCCTCCTCCGAGCGGCGCAGCGTGGCGGCCTGATCGGCCTCCAGACGCTTCTTCTCCTCGGCGTTGCTCAGGAACACGCGGGCGGCGCTGGCCATGGCGCCGATCTCGTCGCGGCGGGTCGCCTCGGGAAAGGCAACGGAAAGGTCGCCGTCCGCCAGAGCGTGCATGCGGACGCTGAGGCTGCGGATGGTGGCGCTGAGCCGCACCCCGACCAGCGCGATCAGGCAGACCGCCGGCACCGCCAGAAGGCCGGCCACCGCCAGAACGGTCCACAGCGTGTTCAGGAAGGCGCCGCGGATGTCGTCGATGAAGACGCCCGTCCCGATGTAGATGCCCCAGGGCTGGAAGGTTTTGATGTAGGACAGCTTCGCCGCCGTCTCGTCGCTGTTCGGGGCGACGTTCCAGAAATAGCCGTAGGTACCCTCCCCCGAGGCCTTGGCGATGCGCGCCATGTCCATCAGGATCGGCGCGCCCCTGGTGTCCTTCACGCCGGACACGTCCTGCCCCATCAGCTTCGGGCTGGGATGGGCGAAGCCGAAGCCGTCCAGCGTGATCGCGAACAGATACTCCTGCCCGCCGTAGCGCATGCCGAGAAGCGACCGCTTGAAGCGGGACTGCGCCTCCTCCCGCGTGATCTGCCCGGCGGCGGCCTCCGCCTCGTAGGCGGCGGCCATGCTGTGGGCGGCCTCGACCATGAAGCGGAGCGACTGGACGCGGTCCGCGTGCATGCGCTGGTAATTCAGCCAGAGGCCGGCACCGACGATGGCCGCCGACGCGATGCTTGCCAGAGCCACCAACCCCCAAATCTTCGAGCGGATGGACACATTATCGAACATGACAACCTTTCCGACAAATCCGCGCCGATGGGCGGTGGCACGCATGAGCGTTTCCATGCCGGAATGCTATCGAAGCAATCGTGACTCATTTGTTAATGGTTTTATTTAATTTTGTTCAAAGAAATTCGAACAACTTCAGAGCAACCATCGAGATTGTTTTGGTGCCTCGGCCCGAAAATAGATAACTCAAAGGAGACTTAAAAGAATGCGGCAACCAGCTTTGGTTGCTCCGCTCACGCGCCGGGGGCTGATTTCTGCGTCAGGACGAGAAAGACCTTTTCCTCGAGCTGCTCCGGGGTGAAGGGCTTGGCGATGTAGGCGCTGACGTTGTGGGCCAGAGCCCGCTCCACCGCCTTCAGCGTGGCGAGCGCCGTCACCATCAGGAAGGGCAGATCGCGCCGCACCTCGCGCACCCGGCGCAGCACGTCCAGGCCGCTGGCCTTCGGCATCATCCAGTCGCAGACGATCAGGTCGTACGCGCCGTCCCCGGCCAGCCGGAGCAGCGCCTCCTGGCCGTCCGACGCCGTGTCTATGTGGCCGATGCCGAGGTCGCGCAGCACCGATTCGACGAAGTGCCGCGGCCCGTCCTCGTCGTCGACGACCAGAACGCGGATGGCGCCGAGGTCGATGAAGGGCACGCCGATCACCCCCAGCGCCCCGCGCATCCAGGAGGCGCGGGCCGAGCGCTCCTTGCCGCCCGTGGCGCCCAGCAGGAAGGAGCGCACGAAGCGCGGCCGGTGCACCTGCCGGTACAGCGCCTTGGCGACCGCCGCCCGGCTCTTGCCGCGGCAGAAGGCGCCGTCGCCGGCCAGCCGCACCATCTCCAGCACCGTGTCGGGGTTCGGCTCGTCCTTGCCCTGGAGGGGGCTCAGCAGACGCTGGGTGCGGATGAAGGCGTTCTGGATCTCGTCGATCTGCCCGGCCATATGGTCGCGGGCTTCCTCCGCGAAGGCGCTGTCGAGCACGAGCTTCTGGACCTCCGACAGCCCCTTCAGCTTCTCGGTCTTCTCCTTCCAGCAGTCGAGCAGGCGTCCGGCGAAATCCCGCCCGTCGAAGAATTGGGTCAGATATCCGTTCACCGCCCGCTCGGCGCTCGGCGACAGCGGCATCCTCTGCAGGACGAACAGGATGCGGAGCTTCTGCATCAGCGTCCGCCCCTTGGTGATCTCGGGCAGCGTGTCCTCGTTGACGAGCAGAGCGCTGCGCCGCTGGAGCGCCGCCTCCGTCCGGGCACCGCCGAAATAGCCCTCCCCCGTGCGCAGCCGCTGCGACACCTGGCTCAGCGCCATGATCTCCCGCTGCACCGCCTCCACCCCGAACAGGTCGCCGGCGCTGGTGATGGTGAAGCGGTCGGGCTTCGACAACTCGCGGCGCAGCGCGACGATCAGGCTGTCGCTCAGCACCGGCATGGCCGTGCGGCGCACCAGCGTCTCAAGCCCCTTGAAGACCGGTGGCGCCTCGTCGGACAGCGGCTTGTCCCCGGCGATCAGCGTCACGATCATGTCCACCCGGTCCACGAAGGGCGCGTCCAGGGAGCAGGAGGCGGTGCCGGTGTCGCTGCGCAGGATCTCGCCGAGCAACCGGTCGAGCGGCGCCAGCGCGTCGGCGTCCTCCAGGCCGTCCGCCACCTCCAGCAGGAGCCGCGCCTTTTCGGCGAAGCTGCGGCCCTGGTACAGGTGCGTGGTCAGCGCCGCATCGACCATGAAGCGCCCGGTGAAGGCGTCGCGGGCGGCGATCAGCCGCTCCGCCGTCGCGGCGTAGCTGGCCGGAGTCAGGTCCGGCGGCTGGGCGTCCTTCAGCCGCTCGCGGGTCAGCCGGGCGACCTCGTTGACCAGGGCGGTCAGCGCGCCCTTGCGGTCCATCGCCCGTTCCGCCTGCTGCAGGATGGCGACGAAGGTCGGGATGTTGGACAGGCTCTGCTGGTGGCGGGGGGAATGCAAAAGCTCGGTCGGGGTCAGCGCGTTCTCGTCGAAATAGCGCTGGCAGTGCCGGCCGATGCTGTCGCGGCCCTGCGGGGTGTAGAAGTCCTCCGGGGTCCGGCAGACGACGGCGTCGCTCCCGCCATCCGCGTCCAGGTCACGACCGCTATCCCGGCCGTCCGCGATGCTCTGGTCCGATGCCATGCCCTAACCCCGTCTCATTCGGCCAGCAGCCCGCGCACCGCCTCGATCAGGCGGTCCGGGGCCACTGGCTTCATGACGATCCGGCGGCCCGGCTGTGCCGTCATGTCCGCCGCCGTTTCATGGGACGCGTAGCCGGTCAGGAAGAGGATGCGCAGGTCGGGGTTGCGCTCCGCCAGGGCGCGGCTCAGCTCCAGCCCGTTCATGCGGGGCATCGACATGTCGGACACCACGGCGTCGAACAGCCCGCCGCATTCGTCCCAGCGCTCCAGCGCGTCCAGCCCGTCCACCGCCTCCGTCACCGTGCAGCCGGCTTCCTCCAGCGCCAAGCGGACGTAGGTGCGCACGGAATCCTCGTCGTCCACCAGCAGGATGGCGGCCCCCTCGTCCTCGCCCAGCCCCAGCCCGTCCGCCAGCGAACCGGCCTGAGCGGGAGCGGGAACGGCGGGCAGATGGATGGAGAAGACGCTGCCACGCCCGTCCGGCCCGGCCTCCATTTCCACCGCCCCGCCGGCCTGCTGGGCGGTGCCGTAGACCATCCACAGGCCGAGGCCGGTGCCCTTGCCCGGCTCCTTGGTCGTGAAGAAGGGCTCCCAGATGCGGTCGCGCACCGCCTCCGGCACGCCGCAGCCCTCGTCGATGACGCGGATCACGGCGTAGCGGCCGTGCGCCAGCGCGCCGTGCCGCCCGAAGAAGCCGGCATCCGGCAGGGCGCTGTCCAGCGCGATGGTCAGGCGCCCGCCGTCCGGCATGGCGTCGCGCGCGTTGAGGGCGAGGTTCAGGATGGCCTGGTTCAGCATCACCGGGTTGGCGACGGCGTGCGCTTCCCCGTCGCCGATGCGGATGTCCAGATCGATGCCGGCGCTCAGCAGCGGCTTCAGGAAGACCTTCAGGTCGCGCACCAGCGGCGCCAGCGCCACCACCTCCGTCTCGTCCGACGGTCGGCGGCGCGAGAAGTCGAGAAGCTGGGCAGTCAGCGCGGCCGCCCGGTCGGACGCCTTGGCGATCTCCCGCACGCAGGTGGTGACGCGCGCCGGATCGTCCGGCGCCCGCTCGGCCAGCCGGGCGAAACCGCCGATGGCGGTCAGCATGTTGTTGAACTCATGGGCGATGCCGCCGGCCATGCGGCCCACCGCCTCCATCTTCTGCGACTTCTGAAGCTCCGCCTCCGCACGGCGGCGCTCGGTCACGTCGTTCAGCACCAGGAGAACCGCCGCCTCCCGCTGGTAGACCGCTGGGAAGGCGCCGATCTCCACATGGCGCTGCTCGCCCGACGGGCGGGCGATCGCGCATTCCACGCGCTGGTGGTCGCCCTCCGCGCCCATCCCGAGCCGCGTCGTCACGGCCTCCGCCTCGACGATGAAGCGGTTGAGGTCCACCCCCTCCAGCCCGCCGCTGCCGCCCACCCCCAGGATGGACGCCGCGGCGGCGTTGCCGAAGCGGATGGCCCGGCGGTCCCAGATGACGATGCCGTAGGGCGCCAGCTCGACCAGCTGGCGGTAGCGCTTCTCGCTCTCGCTGAGCGCGCTGACGGTGGCCTCCAGCCGTTCCGTCTGGCCGGCGAGCTGCTCCTCGCGCCGCTTCAGCTCGGTGATGTCCATCAGGATCTTCACGATGCCGCCGGAGCCGGTGGCGTGCTCGCTGATGCGGTACCAGCGCCCGTCGGACAGGCGGCCGTCCACCGGATCGGTGTGCAGCAGGTGGCGCTTCATCCGCTCGGCGATCCAGTCGGCCATCTCGCGGTCGTCGCCTTCGTACCCGCCGCGCTCGGCGGCGGCGCGCAGGATGTCCTTGAAGGCGGTGCCGGGCACCAGCACGTCGGCCAGATTCGGGTAGGCGCTGCGGTAGCGCTCGTTGCAGAAGATCAGGCGGTCGTCCGGGCTGAACAGCACGAAGCCCTCGGAGATGCTGGACAGCGCGTCGTGCACCACCGACTGCATGAAGCGCGCCTCGACCAGGGCCAGCGTCTCCGCGGTCGTCTCGATGCCGGTGCCGCGGTAGCCGGCGAACCGCCCGTCCGCGTCGGTGAAGGGCTGGGCGCTGATGCGGAAGACACGGGTGTCGCCCGCCCCGTCGCGCAGCGTGATTTCCAGGTCGCGAAAGGCCCGCCCGGCCTCGATGTCGGCCAGATGGTCCAGCCAGGTGTCGGTGTCCTCGACCAGCGCGCCGAGGTCGAGCAGCGAATCGCCGAACACCGGCGCCGGATCGCCGCCGAGAAGCTCCGGCAGCCGTTCGGACACGTAGGTGTAGCGGTGGTCGGAGGCGCTTTCCCAGAACCAGTCGGACGCGGCCTCGGCGAAGTCGCGGAAGCGCTGGCGGCTGGCGGCCAGTTCCTCGTTGGCGGCGCGCAGCAGGCGGGCGGAGCGGTCGAGGGCCGCCGCCGCGGCGCGGGCGCGGCGCACCGACAGCACGGCCAGCGCCGCCATCGCCAGCGTCATCACGCCGAGCGGCAGCATCAGCCGGTCGCGCCCCTCCTCCGGCATCATCACGGCCAGCAGGCCGGCGGCGCCGAGCATGAGGAACAGCAGGTCGGTCAGCCCGCCCGGCCCGCGGCGCGGCGCCGCGTCCCCGCCCGGCCGAACGGCACGGACGTCGAGGTCGGTGTCGGTGGGGGCAGCCCGCCCCGGCCGGAAAGATCCACGGAGCCCCGCTCCATCGTCATGGGTGTACCGCCGCGCAAGGCGCGATCTGCATAGACCCGTAATAGGAGGGGAGCCGTTAACAGCCCGTTTCGCTGTTCGCCTTCGTACGATCGGATTCTACCGTGAGCATACGATTTCCACCGCTCAGCGCCGGTTCACCAGAACCAGGATCTTCTCTTCGAGCTGTTCGGGAGAAAAAGGTTTGGCGATGTAGGCGGTGACGTCGTGGGCCATCGCCTCCTCGACCGCGATGATGGTGGCAAGCGCGGTGACCATCAGGAAGGGCATGTCGGGACGCACCGCGCGGACCAGCTTCAGGAACTCCAGCCCCGACAGGCGCGGCATCTTCCAGTCGCAGACGATGAGGTCGAAGGCACCCTGCCGCTCCTCGAATCGGGTCAGTGCCTCGCGCCCGTCCTGGGCGATGGTCAGGTCGGTGATGCCGAGGTCGCGCAGGATCATCTCGACGTAGCCTCGGGCGGCCGGCTCGTCGTCGGCCAGCAGGACGCGCAGCGTGTTCATGGCGCGCATCGGCAGGCCGGCGCCGGCCAGCGTGGCGAAGAACTGCGCGAAGCGGTCGGCCCGCTGCTCCGTCGCGTCCTTGCAGCGGGCGAGGTAGCCGCGCAGGAAGGCGGTGGAGCGGACATGGTGCCCGACCAGCTCGCGCGCCGCCGCCACGCATTTCCCCTCGGTGAAGGCGCCCTCGGCGAGCAGGCTGGCGAATTCCATGACCTCGTCGACGTGGGGTGGCCGGTCCTTGGCGATGCGGGCGAAGACCTTGTTGGTCCGCAGGAAGGTGTTCTGGATCTCGTCGAGCATGCGGACGTAGCGCTCGCGCAGGCCGTCCGGCAAGGTGGAGCGCGCCACGCGCCGTTGCAGGTCGGCCAGCGCCTTGATGCGGGCACGCGGCGTGCGGGCCGTTTCGAACAGGCGCTGGGTGAAGTCGCGGGCCTCCAGGTGGCGACGCAGATGGGCGACGATCATGCGCCGGCTGCGCTCCCCCGACACCGCCCCTTCGAAGGCCAGCAGATCGACGATGCGGGCGTAGTGGCTCTTGGCGTGCAGCACCGCCTCCAGCCGCGCGCCGGACAGCAGCAGCGCCACCCGCCGGTCGATCAGCCGGGTCGTGCGCTCGCCGCCGATCACCCCGCCCTTCACCGTCAGGCGCGCGGCGAGGAGGCTGATCGCCGACAGCTCGTCCAGCACCGCCGCGACGCTGTTCGGCTCCGCCTTGGTGCCGGACAGCGGTGCGTCGCCGATCAGGGCGTGGTGAACTCCCGCCTCCAGCCCCAGCCGGGCGGCGCGCGCCTGATGGCGGGCGACGAAGGCAGACAGGCGGTGCAGCACCGCCGGGGCGTCGGGGTGCGACGGCGCCTCGCCCCGCCAGACCATCGCCATGGCGTCGAGCACGCCGCGCAGCCCGTCCGCCCAGCCGAACAGCGCCTCGACCACCAGCCCGTTGGCCAGCATTTCCCCGACGATCTGGTCGAGGATGGCGATGCCCTCGCCGGACAGCCCATCCCCGTCGAGCGAGAGGATTCGCACCAGCCGAAGCTCGTGGTTGCGCCCCTCCCCCAGCCAGGCGGACAGCCAGCAATCGATGGTGTGGCGCCCGGCGAAGCCCGGCGTCCGCGTCATGGTCTGGGCCACGGTGGCGGCAAACTGCTTGGCGTCGATGGACAGGGCGGTGCCGCTGTGGGCGCGCCGGGCGGTGACGGCCAGCACCTCCTGCTCCAGCCGCTTCAGCTCTTCCAGCCGCATGGCGGGTGACCGGCGTCCGGGGCGGGCCTGCCGCTGGGCCACCCGCTCCAGCACCTGGACGCGGCGCGGCCAGTCGAGGAAGGAGCGCTGCGGCTCCACCTTGTGCAGGAATTCGGTGGGGGTGATGCCGCGCGTCTCCAGGAACTCCGCCAGTTCCTCCGCGATCAGGAATCGCGCGGCGGGAGCAAAGATTTCCTCGACCCGGACGCAGACGGCGGACTCCGGCAACTCCTCCGGCGCGTCGCCGCTCAGCTCGCCGAGGAGCGCGTCGACGTCGTAGGCGCCGATGGGAATGCCGTCGGTCGGAAGGGAGGAAGGCGGCGGCACGGCGCTCATCGATGCCCTGCCATCAGATCAGCAGCGCGTGGATCGTGTCGGCCAGCTCGTCCGGGTTGATCGGCTTGCGCAGGAAGACGATGCGGCGCCCGCCTGACTTCGGGTCGGCCAGCAGGTCGTCCAGGCTTTCCGTTTCCGGCGGGTAGCCGGACATCAGGACGGTCGGCAGGTCCGGATTCTCCCGGCGCAGAGCGCGCGCCACCGACGCCCCGCCGACCTGCGGCATCACGAGGTCGGTCACCAGCAGGTCGAAGGCCCCGCCATGGTCGGCATAGGCGCGCAGGGCCTCGGTGCCGTCGGTGGCGCAGACCACCCGCATGCCCATGTCCTCCAGCGTCAGGCGGATGAAGTCGCGCACCTGCGCCTCGTCCTCGACCAGCAGGACGGTGGCGGCCATCGACAGCCCCTCCAACTCGTCGTCCGCCGCGTCGAGGAGGAACGCGTCGTCCAGGCCGGGGGCGTCCGCGTCCTGCGGTTCTGCGACGTCCTCCGTCGGCAAGCGGAGCGTGAAGACGGTGCCGCGCCCCAGCTCCGTGTCCACCTCGACGTCGCCGCCTGCCCGCGCGACCGTGGAATAGACGAGCGCCAGCCCCAGTCCGGTCCCGGCCCCCGGTTCCTTGGTGGTGAAGAAGGGTTCGAAGATGCGGTCGATCACCGCCGGATCAATGCCGCAACCGGTGTCGGCAACGGTGATGATGACTCCGAGATCGTCCGTCCGCTCCACCGCGATGGCGATCGGCCCGCCCTCCGGCATGGCGTCGCGCGCGTTGAGCACGAGGTTGAGCAGCGACTGGTGCAGCAGCGCCGGGTCGATGGTCACCACCGCTCCGCCCCCAGCGCCCTCGATCCGCAACGGGTGGCGCTCGCCCAGCGTGGGGCTGAGGAAGCGGCGCAGGTCGTCGATCACCGCGCCGACGCGCACGGGACGCGCCGCGTCGGTCTGGCCGGGCCGTCCGAAGCTGAGAAGCTGGGCGGTCAGGCCGGAGGCGCGGTCAGTCGCCTTGACAATCTCGGTCAGGCACTGCTCGACCCGCGAGCGGTCCTGCGGAGCCCGACGGGCCATCTGGGCGAAGCCGCCGATGGCCGTCAGCATGTTATTGAACTCGTGCGCGATGCCGCCGGCCAGCTGGCCGATGGCCTGCATCTTCTGCGCCTGCTGGATGGCGCGCTCCGCCTGCTTGCGCCCGGTGATGTCGGTGAGGACGAGGAACCACGCCGCCTCCCCCTCGACCGCGAAGGGGTGGATGCCGACCTCAAGCTCGCGCAGGGCGCCCTGCGCGGTGACGAAGCGGGCCTCGACCGGCGGCGGAGCTTCCAGGCCGCTGCCGGGCGGGGGCAGCCAGTCGAACAGGCGCTGCACCCCGTCGAACTCCGTCGCCTCGACCAGCGGGATGCGCAGCATCGCATCGGGATCGCCATTGCCCAGAATCAGCGCGGCGGAGCGGTTGGCGAAGCGCAGCCGCAGCCCATCCCAGATCAGGATGCCGTAGGGCGCCATCTCGACCAGCCGGCGGTAGCGCGCCTCGCTGTCGGCCAGCGCCTCCTCGTGGCGCTTCAGTTCGGTGATGTCGGTGAGGATCTTGACCACGCCGCCGAAGCGCGTGGCGTGCTCGCTGATGCGATACCAGCGCCCGTCCCCAAGTTGGTGGTCGGTCGGCGGCCCGCTGCGGATGTGGCGGTTCAGCCGCTCGGCGATCCAGTCGGACGGGTCGCCCAGATCGTCGCCGGCCGCCCCCCGCTCCACCGCGACGCGCAGCAGGTCGGCGAAACGGACGCCAGGAATCAGATGGTCGGACAGCAGCGGGTAGGCGGCGCGGTAGCGGTCGTTGCACAGCACCAGCCGTCCGTCGGCGCCGAACAGCACGAAGCCTTCGGACACGCAGCCAATCGCGTCGGACAGCAGCGCGCGGAAATGGGCTTCGCCCTCGCCCAGATGAGGGCGCGCCGGGGCCTCCATGACAGCGTCGAGCCGGTCCCGCAGCGCCCGCAACGGCTCGCGCAGACGGGCCAGCGCGCCGGGCGGCGCGGCGGAGAGCAGCGCGCCCAGGGTGTCGAGGAGTTCCGCAAGCTCTTGGTCGGGCCGGTCCATAGCCCGGCATTCAACCATTCCCCGCGGTCACCCCGCCAGTTGATTCCGCGTTCAGCCCTGCTTCGGGAAATGGTGATGGCCGTGGTCGCAGACGCCGCGCGAATGCTTGTCGTCGCAGCTTTCGCCGGACGCGGTCAGGCCGATCCAGGCGTGCAGCGTGTTGGGATCGAAACCGGCCTTGCGGTCCGCTCCGACCTGGAGCAGCGGGCGGCGGATCAGGTCGCGGTCGGCCAGCAGGGCGGCCAGCGCCGACTCCTCGTCCAGCTCGTCGGGCTTCACGGCGCCGGTCTTCACGGCGGCGGCGCGGCGGTTGAACCAGTCCTCGACCGGACGGTCCTCGAAGAAGGGGCGCAGGGTTTCGGCGGTGAGGGGCTCGGCGGCCAGATCGCGCTCCACGAGCGTGTGGCCGGCGGCCTGGAGTTGAAGCTTCTGCTTGGCGTTCGCCGTGCAGCCGGACAGACCGTAAAAGATCACTTCCGTCATGGGGTTGGTGCTCCGCATCGAAACAGGACGAATTAGGTCCAGTCTACCGGCGCAGAGACCGGGGGTGCCGGTGACGGAATGTCGCACCCTTCTCCCCTC
Source organism: Azospirillum sp. UENF 312511 (assembly GCF_058780635.1). Taxonomy (NCBI): domain Bacteria; kingdom Pseudomonadati; phylum Pseudomonadota; class Alphaproteobacteria; order Rhodospirillales; family Azospirillaceae; genus Azospirillum; species Azospirillum sp. UENF 312511. The sequence goes on from NZ_JBSNCG010000003.1 coordinate 152,610, forward strand.
TCCCGCCCCGGGAGAGGGAGGGACCCGCCGCGAAGCGGTGGGAGGGTGAGGGTATCGCCAAGGATCACCGGATCCATCCTTGGACGACCCTCACCCGCCCGCTGTCGCGGGCACCCTCTCCCGGGACGGGAGAGGGAACAAATCACTTGATGCGCTTCAGCGAGTCCTCGACGTAGGCATTGGTGTAGGTCTTGGACAGGTCGATGTCCGTCGCGGCCACGGCCTTGTCGAAGGCCTTCAGCACCTTGTAGGCGGCCTCCGCCCCCTCCTGGGAAAAGCGGCCGTCGGGCGAGTAGGTCGGCTTCGAATGCTCGAAGGCCTGGGCGTAGAGCGTCTGGTTGCCGAGGAAGTATTCCGGCGGCAGGACCTTCAGAACGTCCTCGGTCTTGGCCTGGTCCAGCCACTTCAGCGTCCGCACGAAGACGTCGACCAGCGCCTGGGTGGTCTTCGGGTTCTCCTTTATGAAGTCCGGCGTGGTGTAGAGCACCGCCGCCGGGTACGGCCCGCCGTAAGTGTCCAGCGTGCCCTTCTCCGTCCGGGTGTCGGCGATGGTGGTGACGTCGCCGTCGGCCTCCAACTGGCTGATCACCGGGTCGAGGTTGGCGATGGCGTCGATCTCGCCACGCTTCACCGCGGCCACCGCGCTGGGGCCGCCGCCGACACCGATGAAGGACACATCCTCCGGCGTCATGCCGTGCTGGGTCAGCAGGTAGTTGACCATGAAGTTGGTCGAGGAGCCGGGGGCGGTCACGCCGATCTTCTTGCCTTTCAGCTCCTTGATCGACTTGATCGTGCCGGCCTTGTTGACCGCGGCCAGAACGATGCCCGGATAGCGACCCAGCAGGGCGACGGCGGTGATCGGCTGGCCCTTGGCCTGCATCTGCACCGTGTGGTCGAAGGCGCCCGTCACGATGTCCGCCGAGCCGCCGACCAGCGCCTGGAGGCTCTTGGCGCCGCCGCCGAAATCGTTGATCTCGACGTTCAGCCCGACCTCCTTGAAGTAGCCGAGCCGCTCGGCCACCGTCAGCGGCAGGTAATAGAGCAGCGGCTTGCCGCCGACCGCCAGCTTCAGGTCCTTCTTCTCCACCTGCTGGGCGTTCGCCCCGCCGATGCCGAAGGCCAGGACCACCGCCGCGGCGGCGATCACGCTTTTCATACGCATGGCTTCCCTCCCAGTTTTCTTGCTATGGCGCAGTCATCCCTGCGCGTTGGTCGTCTGCGCCTCCTGCGGGCGCCAGTGCAGAAGGCGTTTCTCGATGACGGTCACCACGGCGTCGATCACCACGACGAAGATCGTCAGCACCAGCATACCGGAGAAGACGCCGACCGTGTCGAACACCCCCTCCGCCTGATGGATGCGGTAGCCGAGGCCGGCGGCGGAGCCGAGATACTCGCCCACCACCGCACCGACCATGGCGAAGCCGACCGCGGTGTGCAGGCTGGAGAAGACCCAGGACAGGGCGGACGGCAGATAAACGTGCCGGAACAGGTGCCGGTTGCTCGCCCCCAGCATCTTCGCGTTGGCCAGCACGACCGGGCTGACCTCCTTCACGCCCTGGTAGACGTTGAAGAAGACAATGAAGAAGACCAGCGTCACCCCCAGCGCTACCTTCGACCAGATGCCGAGGCCCAACCACAGCGCGAAGATCGGCGCCAGCACCACGCGGGGCAGTGCGTTGACCGCCTTGATGTAGGGGTCGAAGACGATGGAGACCAAGGGCGCACGGGCGAACCAGAAGCCGAAGGCGATTCCCGCCACCGTGCCGATGACGAAGGCCAGCGCGGTTTCCAGAAGGGTGATGCCGAGATGGTACCAGATCACCCCGGACGCGAAGTCGCTCCAGGTGCGCTCCAGCACCGCCAGCGGCGTGCCGAAGAAGAAGGGGCTCAGGATCTTCGTCGCGGTCAGGACGTGCCAGATCAGGAAGAAACCGATCAGCACGGCGACCTGCAGCAGCAGGATCACCGGACGGCTCGGCAGGCGTTTCACACGGGCCACGGCCATGGGGTCCTCACGTCGGCTTGGACGTCATTTCAGTTTGGTTTGGGCGTAGCCCTTCAGCACTTCCTCGCGCAGCTGCCCCCAGATTTCCCGGTGCAGGTCGAGGAAGCGCGGCGTCATGCGGATCTCCGCCACGTCGCGCGGACGCTCCAGATCCACCCGGTACTCGCCGATCAGCCGGGCGCCGGGGCCGGCGGACAGCACCAGCACCCGGTCGGACATGGAGATGGCCTCCTCCAGGTCGTGGGTGATGAAGACCACCGACTTGCGGTCCGCCGACCACAGGTCGAGCAGTTCGTTCTCCATCAGCTGCCGCGTCTGGATGTCGAGCGCCGAGAAGGGCTCGTCCATCAGCACGATCTTGGGGTCGACGATCAGCGTCTGGGCCAGCGCCACCCGCTTGCGCATGCCGCCGGAGAGCTGGTGGGGGTAGCGGTCGCCGAAGCGGTCCAGCCCGACGCGGGCCAGCCAGGGGCGCGCCCGCTCCTCCGCCTCGCGCCGCGGCACGCCACGGAACTCCAGCCCGGCGGCGACATTCTCCAGCGCCGACTTCCAGGGCATCAGCGCGTCCGCCTGGAACATGTAGCCGGCGTGTGGATTGATGCCGTCGACCGGCTCCCCGAAGGTCAGGGCGCGCCCGGCGCTGGGGGCGAGCAGGCCGGCCGCGACGTTCAGGATGGTGGATTTGCCGCTGCCGGTCGGCCCGACGATGGACACGAATTCCCCCGCGGCGACCGACAGGGTCACGCCCTGCACCGCCGTGTAGGTCTGCCCGCGTCCGTCGGGCGATGGAAAGGTGCAGGTCACGCCGTCCAGGCGGAGCGCGGCCTTGTCCGCCCCCTCCGTCCGCAGGGCGGCCGCCACGGCGGCGCTGTCTGACATCAATGCGTTCCGTCCCTGATGGTCGTTTTCACGGCATCTTGGCGGAATGAGGCGGCCTCGGCAATGGGCACAGCCAACAATTGTTGCCGCGGACGGTGAACTCAGTCCAGCCGCGCGAAGAAGGCCATGATCGCCGCCCCCACCCCTTGCGGCCAGTGATGCGGGTAGAAGCGTCCGTTGCGCGTGCGGTCGTCGGCCAGCGGACACCACAGAATCGGGTTTTCCTCGCCTTCGGCGCCATAGCGCCGGCAGTTGAAAAGGTGCGGCTCGTCCGGCTCGCTGCCCGTCGGCAGGCCGTCCTGGGCCAGCAGCGCACGACGCAGGCGCAGGGCTTCGGAAACCGGCACCTGCTCGTCGCGCGGGTTGTGCAGGACCATGGCGGCGACCGGCCCGCCGCAGTCCTTGGGCCGCGCGGACCCGCCCCCGACGCTGGCCAAGCCGCGGATCACCCCAGCCCGCGCGCAGGCGAGGCTGTTGGCGAAGGACCCGCCCAGCGAATGGCCGACGACGAACACCCGGCCCATGTCGATGCAATAGCTCGCCGCCATGCTCTCCAGAACGGCGTCGAACAGCCGGAAATCGCGCAGCCGGTCCGGCGGGTCGCCGGGGTCGGACCAGATGTTCAAGCCACGGGCGTCCTTCAGGCTGGCCGGATAGACGACGATCGCCGGCTCCCCCGCTTGCCCTTCCAGGCCGAAGTAGCGCCGCACCTCGGCGTTGCTGTTGGTCCGCCCATGGAAGGCGACGACGAGGCTGTGCGGATGGTCGGGGCGGTAGCCCGCCGGCACGGCCACGATCACGCCGCGCGCCACCCCGTCCAAAGTCACACGGTCGAGCACCGGTGCCGGGGCCGGTACTCCGCAACCGCGAGATAATTGCTGCACCGCCACATTATTAACCAATTCCGCCGATAAGCCCTGGAAGGCCCACAGAATCAGCATGGTCGCGGCGCAAAATGCGCAAAATTGTTTCACCAGTCACAGCCCAGACGATCGCCTTCCTCCATAAACAGCCTGCTGCGAAGGACGTTGCACTTTCGGACAGGCTTCGCGTTAACCATCACGCAAGCATTTCCCGGCACCCTCCTTCCCAGAGCAAGGAGGTTTCGATGCCGGTTCGCGCGACTGCACGCATGATGGTTCTGGGGCTGCTGCTGGCGGTCGGCTCGTCTGGGGCCGCGACCGCCGACAGCCTGTCGGTGAACCGTCCGAACCCGGCGCCGCCGCCTGTCGCCTCCGACTTTCCCGACGCCACGCTGGTCCGCGTCGACCAGACGGACTCCACGACGTTGCGGCTGGACGGCATCATCACCCCGGCCGTGGAGCAGCGCTTCTCCGACGCGCTGCGCAGCGTGCCGGCCGGCCAGCCGGTGGTGGTCGAACTGTCGAGCCCCGGCGGCTTCACCACCGCGGGCTACCGCATGATCGACCTGATGCTGGCGGAACGGCAGGCCGGGCGTGCCGTCGCCACCCGCGTGGCCGGCGGGCAGTCCTGCGAGAGCATGTGCGTCGGCCTTTATCTGGCCGGCTACCCGCGCTACGCCGCCCCGACGGCCGAGTTCATGGTTCACGCCCCGCGTCTGGCCGAGAACGGCCGCATGACGCTGCGCTCCACCGACCAGATGGTGAAGCGTCTGGTCGCGCTGGGCGCCGCCCCCGCCTGGATTGAGCAGGTGCGGGCCGCCGGCGGTTTCTCCGGCAGCCTCGACTACCGCGACAACGCCGACCATCTGGCGGCGGTGGGCGCCAACATCGTCACCCACCTGATCCGCTGAGCGTCCTTACGCTTCGCTGTCCACGAGGCGCCGGGCGATCTCCGGCATGACCGCCGCGTCGACGTTGGCGAAGGCAAAGCGCAGGTAATCGTCCTGGCCGGGACCGAACATGGAACCGGGCAGGCACAGGATGTTGTGATCGCGCGCCAGCCCCTCGGCCACGTCATGGGCGCGCTTGCCGGCGAAGGGATGCCGGACATAGGCGAAATAGGCCCCGATGCTGGCGATGCGGTAGCCGGTGCCGCTGGCCTCCATCGCCGACTGGAAGGCATGGACGCGGGCCAGGATGTCGCCCCGCTTCTCCGCCACCCAGCCGTCCAGGTTCTCCAGCCCGAACAGCGCCGCCTTCTGCCCGACATGCGGGGCGCAGATGGCGAGGCAATCCATCACCTTGCGCGCCTGGGACAGCAGGCCGGCGTCGGCGATCACCGCGCCGACCCGGTAGCCGGCCAGACTGTAGACTTTGGAGAAGCTGTAGAGTTGGACCAGCGTGCGCTGCCAGCCGGGCCGCTGGAACAGCCCGTGCGGCGCCCGCCCCTCCCAATCTGGAAAGTCGCGGTAGGTCTCGTCGAGCAGCAGCTTGACGCCGCGTCGCTCGCACAGCTCGTACAGCGCCGCGATGGCGTCGGGCGAAGCGATGGCGCCGGTCGGGTTGTTGGGAGAGATCAGCACGAGCGCGCGGGTGCCGGCGTCGATCAGCCGCTCGGCCTCCGCCGGGTCGGGGATCAGCCCGTTCTCCTCGCGCAACGCCAGCGACCGGGCCTCGATGCCCAGCATGTCCAGCGTCATCTTGTGATTGAAGTACCAGGGAGCGGGCAGGATCATGTTGTCGCCGGCCCGCGCCAGCCCCATCACCGCCACCGCGAAGGCCTGGTTGCAGCCCGCGGTGATGAGCACCTCGCCCGCCGTCACCTCGCCGCCATAAAGCGATCCGGTGCACCGGGCCAGCGCAGCGGTCAGCGGCGGGATGCCGTCGATGGCGGTGTAGCGCGCCGTGTCCGGCGCCCGCACCTGCTCGGCCAGATGGGCGGTCAACGCGTCGGCGGGCGGGTAGCCGGGCACCGCCTGACAGAGGTCGATCAGCGGCTTGTCCGCCGGAAAGCTGCGGCCTTCCACCCAGCGCCACGCCTCGGCGATGGGCGGGGCCTCGGTGGCGGCGACGAGCGGGTTGACGTCTCTGCGGTCCATTCCCTGATGTCCAGTCTGCGGGGTCCAATTTTTATGGGGCGCCATGGTGGACCGCCCCGCCGGGCCCGCGCAAGGGACCAGAACAGGGGAACGCGCATGGCAGGCCCAGCAGGGCCAAGCAGGGGTCAGGCGCCGCCCAGCACCGCGTCGGGCTTGCGGCCCACCAAGGACTCATAGACCTCGGGGTCGGTCGCCCCTTCCGATCCGAAGACCAGCACGCGGGCGTCCGGGGCGAGGCCCAGGCTGGCGCGGGTCGCCGGGTCCGCCGCGGCGCAGAGCAGGCCCGCCAGACCAGCCACACCGGACTCCCCGCCCACGATGGGCCGTCCGCCATGCCGCCCCTCGGCCAGCAGGCGCATGGTCGCCACCGCCGCGTCGTCGGGGATGGTCAGGAAATCGTCGGCCCCGCGCTCCAGGATCGCCCAGGCCAGCAGGGACACCTCCCCGCAGGCGAGCCCGGCCATCAGCGTCTCCAGATCGCCCTTGGACGGTGTCGGGCGGCCGTTGACGGCGCTCTGGTACAGGCAGTCGGCGGCGTGCGGCTCCACCACCACGAAGCGCGGGCGCTGGCGGCCCCAGCTTTCCCACAGATGGCCGCAGACGGCGGCGGGCAAGGCCCCCACCCCGCCCTGCACGAAGACGTGGGTCGGGCGCTCGCTGGCCGGAAGCTGGCCGATCGCCTCCTCCACCATCACGGTATAGCCCTGCATGACGTCGCGGGGGATGTCCATGTAGCCGGTGTAGGAGGTGTCGGAGACGACGTGCCGGCCATGCTCCCGCGCGTCCGCCGCCGCCTGCCGCACCGCGTCGTCGTAGTTGCCGGCCACACGGACGACGCGGGCGTCGAAGGATTCGATCGCCTGCTGCCGCCCCTGCGAGCAGTTGCCGGGAATGTAGATGACGCAGCCGCAGCCGAACACCTGCGCCCCCCAGGCGACGGAGCGACCATGATTGCCGTCGGTCGCCGTGGTCACCGTGATGCCGCGGGTCACCTTGGCGTAGCGCCCAACCACCAGATCCAGCGCGGTCACCGGCACGCCGGGCACGCGGGCCTGAACCTCGCGCACCAGCAGGCGCAGCACGGCGTAGGCGCCGCCCAGCGCCTTGAAGCTGTGCAGGTTGAAGCGGCTGCTCTCGTCCTTGTACCAGATTCGGTCGATGCCGGCGGCACGGGCCAGCCCGCTCAGCGAGCGCAGCGGGGTCGGGGCGTAGCCCGGCCAGGCGCCGATCTCCGTCATCGCGTCCTGGAAGGCGGCGCGGCTCAGGATCGCCCGTTCGGCGGGCCCGTAGGGCTGGTCCGTGTCGGCGCGCGGATTCGAGAAGAGACGCGGGGTGCCAAGCGGCGGCAGGTCGGACATCGTGTTCGCTCTCCAGCGCCGCAAGGACGGCCGCAGCCACGAAAGCATTGCCGGCCACGCCGCGTCAAGCCACGCGCGTTGTCCCCGGACAAAGCGCCGCGAGCTGTGCTAACAGCGCCTCCCCCCGCGGTCCGGCCAGCGCGCCGAAGGCGGCGGGGTCCCCGTTCCTGAAGGAGATGGTTCCGTCGTGACGACCGGTTTCAACACCACCGCCGCCGACCAATTGAAGCAGTTCGCCGACCGCATGGAGCGGTTGATGGACGAGATCGACGGCCTGAAGGCCGACCTGAAGGACCTGCGCAGCGAGGTCAAATCCGCCGGCTTCAACATCAAGGCGCTCGACAAGCTGGTCGCCATCCGCCGCAAGGACGCCGGCGAGCAGGAGGCCGAGCTGCTGAACGACCTGATGCTCTACGCCCACGCCACCGGCACGCCGCTGGACATCGTGGTCCCCGAGCCGGCCGAGTGACGATTTAAATAAAGGATCGTTGCGAAGCCGCATCATGATTGTTCCGGGTGCGCAACATGACGTTTCGCTCCCGGAACATGTCATTGCGAAAACGTATCAAAGCGCCGAAAGCTTAGCGCTTCCACTCGCGGCTGGATTTCACGAAGTCGGTCAGGGTGACGCCGATCTTGTCGTCCACGATGACCACCTCGCCGCGGGCGACGAGGACGCCCTCCACATACACGTCGGTCGGGTCCTTCAGGTGCCGGTCCAGTTCCACGACGGCGCCGCGGCCAAGCTTCAGAAGGTCGCGGACGCGCAGCATGGCGGTGCCGATGACCACCTTGATCTCGACCGGCGCGTCGCCGATGGCGAAGGCATCGCTGCTCATGTCGTCGGACGAGCCGGCGCCCAGCAGATCATCGATGTTGGCCATGCCGCACTCCTTCGCCTGGATCACAAGACCCTTCAACCGACAAGAGTTACCCCACCAGGGGCGCCGGAGCAACGGCGACCGTCGCAACAGCCTGCGACAAGGATGGGAAACAACAGCGTAGATTTGGTTTTCCTACGCCAGCTTGTGTTGATACCCTGCCCGTCCGACGTGAAACCAGCCGTAAAGGCAGAGCCATGACGACCGATTCTCAACGCCCGCTGGTGGACAGCGCCTGGCTGAAGGGCGCCCTCGACCGCCCCGACCTCGTGGTTCTGGACGTGCGCACGCCGCCGGCGGGCGGCTTCATCCCCGGTTCGATCCATTCCGACTACGCCAAGGCCGGCTGGCGGGCGACGGTGGACGGCGTTCCGGGCCTGCTGCCCGACACCGCCGTTCTGGAAAGGCTGATCGGCGGATTGGGGATTCGGAACGGCGACCACGTCGTTCTGGTTGCCAGCGGCCTGAGCGCCGCCGACATGGGGAACGCGACACGCGTCTATTGGACGTTCAAGACGCTGGGCCATGACCGCGTGTCGGTGCTGGACGGCGGCTTCGCCGCCTGGAGCGACGCCGGCCATCCCGTCGTCACGGCCGCCGCCACCCGCCCCGCCGCCACCTTCACCGCGGCCCCCCGCGAGGACTTGCGTGCCCCCCTGCCCGTGGTCGCGACGGCGGTGGCCGGCGGCTCCGTCCCGCTGCTGGACGCCCGCTCCGCCGAGCAGTTCGAGGGCAAGGCCAAGAGCCCGCAGGCCCGCGTTCCGGGCACGCTGCCGGGGGCGGTGCTGATCGAGAACGGCGCCTTCTACTCCGCCGCCGAGAAGCGCTTCCTCCCCGCCGACGCGGTAAAGGCGCTGGCGGATCAGGCCGGGACGGGCAAGTCGACGATCACCTTCTGCAACACCGGCCACCTCGCCTCGGTGTCCTGGTTCGCGCTGAGCGAGGTGGCGGGGATCGACGGGGTCCGCCTCTATGACGGGTCGATGTCGGAATGGACCGCCGACCCGTCTCGTCCCGTCAAGAACGGGCCGGCGGCGTAGTCCTCAAACGCTCTTGCGGCGCCGGCGGAACCGCCCGAGGTCCGACCGGCGCAGCAGGCCCAGCGCGACCGCCAGCACCGCGTAGACCAGCAGGCCGGCAAGGCCCAGCAACACCAGCCCGCCCAGACGCTCGAACAGGCCATGGGCGGTCAGCCAGGACGAGAGCTGGGTCTGCACCAGCCACAGCGTGCCGCCCATGGCGAGCGCCGCGATGGCCATGCGCGGCAGGTTGCGCAGCAGCCGGGCATCGGCCTTGAACAGCCCGCGCCGGGTCAGCAGCCACGCCAGCAGCCCGGCGTTGACCCAGGCGGCGACGGAGGTCGCCACCGCCAGGCCGACCTGGGCCAGCGGCCCCATCAGCGCCAGCTTCAACGCCACGTTGACCGCCGTCGCGGCCAGCGCCACCCGCACCGGGGTCGCCGTGTCGTGCCGGGCGTAGAAGCCGTTGACCAGGCTGCGGATCACCACGAAGGCCGGCAGACCCAGCGCGTAGGCCTGCAGGGTCGCGGCGGACTGCGCGGCGTCGGTCGGGCCGAAGGCGCCGTGCTGGAACAGCACCGACACGATGGGCAGGCCGGCGACCAGGAAGGCGGCGGCGGCTGGCAGGGTCAGCACCAGCGACAGCTCCACCGCCCGATTCTGGCTCTCCACCGCGCCGGGCTCGTCCCCGCCCTTGATGCGCCGGGCCATTTCCGGAAGCAGAACGGTGCCCACCGCGATCCCGATGACGCCCAGCGGCAACTGGTTCAGCCGGTCCGCGTAATACAGGTAGGACACCGCCCCGGTGGGCAGCAGCGAGGCGATCAGCGTGTCGACGAACAGGTTGATCTGCGTCAGGCCGGACCCCAGCGCCGCCGGCCCCAGCACCGTCAGGAACCGCTTCACGTCGGGCGTCAGGCGCGGCAGGGCCAGACGCAGCCCCATCCCGGCCCGGCTGGCCTCCCAGTACAGGTACAGGAACTGCGCCAGCCCGGCGGCGAAAACGCCCCAGGACAGGGCGTGGCCCACCGTGGGCATCAGCGGCGCGGCCAGCACCATCGCCGCAATCAGGCACAGGTTGAGCAGGATCGGCGCCGCCGCCGCCGCCCCGAACCGCCCCATGCTGTTGAGAACGCCGGCCAGCAGCGATTCCAGCGAGATGAACAGCAGGTACGGGAAGGTGATGCTGGTGAACAGCACGGCCAGCCGGAACTTCTCCGGCTCGTCGGAGAAGCCCGGCGCGAAGACCGTCATGAACTGCGGCATGATCGCCAGGATGCCGGCCAGGAACAGAAGCTGCACCACCAGCAGCAAGCTCATCACCTCCTCGGCGAAGCGCTTGGCGGCGGCCTGCCCGTCCTGCACCAGCTTGGCGGAGAACAGCGGCACGAAGGCGGAGTTGAAGGCTCCCTCGGCGAACAGGGCGCGGAAATGGTTGGGCAGCCGGAACGCCACGAAGAAGGCGTCGGCCACCGGCCCGGCGCCGAGCAGCGCTGCGGTCAGAACGTCGCGCAGAAAGCCAAGGACGCGGCTGACCAGCGTCAGCCCGCCGACGGACAGGATGTTGCGGAGCACGGTGCGTACGGGTCCTCTGATGGGCGGCGCCATCCTAGCGTTTTCCCCGCCCGCGTCACCCCTTTCGGCATGCCGGCCCGTGTGGAATTTGAAGGCGGCGGGCGGAAACGGTCTGCTAGGATCGCCGCCCACCCATTGTCCCATCCCCCACCTTCAGACAAGCGGAACGTCCATGCCCCAGGGTCTTCCCCTCACCTATCTGGAAGCCGGCGAAGCGAACGGCGGCACCCCCCTGCTGGTCCTGCACGGCCTGTTCGGGTCGGCGCGCAACTGGCAGACCCTGGCGAAGCGCTTCGCTGAGCGGCACCGGGTCTATGCCCTGGATCTGCGCAACCACGGCGGCGCCCCCTGGTCGGACGAGATGACCTACCCGGCGATGGCCGCGGACGTTCTGCGCTTCCTCGACGACCGCGGTTTCGCGCGGGCGTCGGTGGTCGGCCATTCCATGGGCGGCAAGGTGGCGATGACTCTGGCGCTCAACCATCCCGACCGGGTGGAGCGTCTCGCCGTGGCCGACATCGCGCCGGTCGCCTACACCCACACCCACGCCCCCTTCGTGGCGGCCATGAAACAGGCCAAGCTGGAAGGCTGCACCCGCCGCTCGGAGGTCGAGGCGCAGCTCGTGGACGCAGTGCCGGAAGCCCCCCTGCGTTCCTTCCTGCTGCAGAATCTCGTTCTGGAGCAAGGGTCGTTTCACTGGCGGATCAACCTCGACGCCATCGGCGCCCGCATGAGCGACCTGATCGGCTTCCCGGATCTCGGCGACGCCCGGTACGACGGCCCCACCCTGTTCATCGGCGGAACCCGGTCCGACTACATCGTGCCGGAAAACCACGCCGCCATCCGCCGCCACTTCCCCAAGGCCGCCATCGAGATGATCGAGGGCGCCGGCCACTGGCTGCACGCCGAACGCCCGCAGGAGTTCGCGGCTTTGGTTGAAACCTTCGCCTGAATCGGCCTGACGGCAAAAAGAAACGGGGGCCGCGAAGGCCCCCGTTCTCACATGCTGGCGATGCGCGGTCCTGTCAGAGCGCGCCCTGGCGGCAATTCTCTTAGAGCGCGCCCTGACGGGCGCCGGTCTTGGCGGCCGGGCCGGCGGACTGGTTGAAGGCGTCGCGCAGGTAGGGCGACAGCGCCTGCCGCATCGTGCGCAGCCACTCGTGGATGATGATCAGCGAGCGGGAGGCGACCGGCGGGGTCATGCCCAGCTTCACCAGATCCTCGCGGGTCATCTGCGCCACCTCGTCGATGCGGTGGCCGGTCAGGCGCGCCCAGGCCGGGGCCGTGCAGGGCGCCATGGAGATGACCTCCACGCCCTCGCGCTCCACCATCTCCGCCTTGCGGCGGGCGTACTGGCTGTCGTCGAGCTGGGAGAAGGGACCGGAGAAGCCGTTCTCCACCAGGACGCGCTTGGCCTTCGGGGCAATGGTGGCGATGCGCTCCAGCGTGTTCATGCCGGTGGACAGCGAGGCCAGATCGACGGTGACCGGCACCATGAAGGTCAGCCGCTCGCCCTCGCCGACGTAGTAGTCGAAGCCCGACACCTCGGCCCAGTTGAAGAACCACTGGGAGATGTTGCCGCCGAAGTCGTAGAGGCGGCCGCCACGCTGCAGCTCCGGACCGATCTGGTCCCAGAACTCGTAGAAGCCGTCGCCCGAGCCCATCATGTTCATGAAGTCCTGGGTGATGCGGCGGTGCTCCACCACTTCCGGACCGAACAGGCGGTTCAGGCGCTCGTTCACCTCATATTCGACGACCTTGAGCTGAAGGCCTTCGAGCATGGCGGTGGCCATCAGGTGATGAGACAGCAGCGTCTTGCCGACGCCACCGCGGTCGTTGAGAACGAAGATGGTGCCCAGCATGCGATCGCCTTTCCAGAGTCTGTTCGTTGTCAAATCTTGAGGTGTTGAAGCGTGAGCGGCCGGGGCCTTGAGAGTCGACGCCTTGGGAGTCGGGGCCGGGGAAATCGGAGCCTGAATTGGAGCAGCCTCCGGAACCGGGGCCGGAGTCGATTCCTCCGGGGGATCGGCAGGCACCACGGCGGCCGGTTCCGAAACGGGGACCGGCTCCGGCTCGGGAGGAAGTTCCGGTTCCGGCACGGCGGCTTCCGGCGGACCGTCGGTCGCGCCATCTGCCATGCCCGGCATGTCCGGCTCGGGCATCTCCGGCTCAGCCGTTTCCAGTTCGGGCATCTCCGGTTCGGGCGCCGCATCCTCGGCGTCGTCCGGCTGTCCCGCGGCGAGGGCGGCGCGGTGCACCGCATCCAGCGTTTCGCGAGGAGTCGTGCCGCCGTCCTCCTCCCCGTCGGCGCCGCCGTCACGTTCCTCGTTCCCCACGAGGAAGAAGGCGGAGCGCAGGGTGACGGGCGAGATCGGCTGGTTGTCGCGGGCGGTGACGCCCAGCTTCGCCAGCACGTCGGAGATTTCCGCCCAAGACAGGCCGCGCTCGCGCATCAGGCCGATGTCGGCGTAGCTTTCGCGGACGGCCTGCATGGCCGAGCGGTTTCCTGTCGGACGATCGGCAAGAAGCCGTTCCAGTTCCGCGCGATCAATCGACACCGTGAGTACCCGGCATGCGTGGTTCTGGGGAGGGGTGGGTAGGATTTGTGATACCGCAGGATTCCGTTCCCCCCGGTGCGGAAAAAATAGTACAAGCGATTGGGGTGCGCAAACGGTTTCCAACCATGTTCAACCGCATTAAACCTGTGACACGGCAACCTTCCTTGGTCTCCATCAGGATTGCAGGATAGGGCCCGGCGTTTGGCGAAGATGCCCTATGATTTCCGATCGCAGGATCAGCGGACCGCCGACTCCGGCCGGACGCCGGGGACCCCCATCGGCTTCCACGAGCTGCGCCAAGCCTGCGAGATTTCAGCCCTTCGGGAGGATCTGGAACGCGTCCTCCAGGACACCGGCGCCTTGCGCGACAGCATCGAGGACGCGGTGGAGCAGGTGCGCCAGCGCTTCGCCGCGCTGACGGCGGAGGAGTTGGCGAACTCCGAGACGATGGCACCGCTGCTCCAGTTCGCCGTGTCCACCCTGCTGACCATCCGCGACGATGCCCGGCGCATCAACACCCAGACCGGCCCGGTGGACGATGACGACCGCCCCACGCGGGCCGTCGCCGAACCGCGCGCCCAGCCGTCCGCCCAGCCATCCGCCCAGCCATCCGCCCAGCCATCCGCCGCAGCTCCGGCGGTGCCGCCCCCCGCACCGCAGACGGCCCCGCAGACCTACGCTCCGCCGCCGTCCAGCGAGCCGGCCCCTTCCTTCGCCGAGCCGCCGCGCGACGATCCGCCCGCGCCCTCAACGCCTCCGTCACCGGCGCCCGTTCTGTCGCCCTTCGTCCCGCGCGCACCCGCCCCGGCGCCGCAGCGCCCTGCGGCACCGGACTCCGCCCCCGATGCGGCTCCGGCTCCCTCCTGGCTTTCGCCCCTGTCCGGACGCAAAGGCGGTACGGGGACCAACGGCGCCGCTCCCCGCAGCGGGAATGTGGACTGGCTGAGCCGCCCCAAGCGCTGACCTGCGCACCCCTGATTCTATCGAGCCACATTGTTGCGGGAAGGTCGCACCTCGTCCGAACGCACCCACGTCACACCGATTTTCCTTGAACTCCGAAATGGGTGTGGCTACCACTTTATTTGGTAAATGAATCTTTACCAATAACACCTGCGGCGACGCATGGGGGTGGTCATGGCACGGGATGATGTGGACACGCTGGCACGACCGGCGTCCGGGGCACGACCGTCGTCCCGCCTGGAATGGCGGCACCGCTGCGGTCCGGCCGTCCAGGCCGGCCCGAACGACTCCACCCGGCGCGACACCCCGGCGGCGATCCGTCCGCTGCGGTTGCTGATCGTGGAGGACGAGTCCCTGGCCGCCGAGGCGGTGGGGATGGCCGCCATGGATCTCGGCCACATCGTCTGCGGCACCGCCCGCACCGAGGAGGAGGCGGTGGCCATCGCCGGGCGCGAGCGTCCCGACGTGGCGCTGATGGACGTGCGGCTGGCCGGCGGCGACGGGATCGAGGCGGCGCGGCGCCTGCGCGCCAATTACGGCATCCGCTCCATTTTCCTGTCCGGCTACGCCAACCACGCGATCATGGCCCGCATCACCGAGACCTACCCGCTGGGCGTGGTCAACAAGCCCTATTCGCTCGCCCAGCTGAAACTGGCGCTGGACCTCGCGGCGCGGCGTCTGCACGGCCCGCGCGGCTGACACCATCCCGCTTCGCCAAACAAGGAAGGGCGGCCTCCCCCGTGGGAAGCCGCCCTTTCCTTTTCCGGACCATCGCGGAGCGTGACGCCCCTTACGCTTGGCTCATTACTCCTGGATGAACGCCTTCACGTAGGAGTGCGACAGCGGCTGCACCAGATAGTCGAGCGGGGTGCGGGCGGACAGCAGGATGCGCGCCTCCACCGGCATGCCCGGCTTGATCGTCAGGTTGTGGACCTGATGGGAGTCGCTGTCCTTCAGCTTGATCCGCGCGATGTAGGATTCCTGACGGGTGATCGGGTCCATCACGCGGTCGGCCGAGACGTAGGTCACCGTGCCGTCCAGCGAGCCGACGACGCGGCTGTCATAGGCGGTCAGCTGCACCTTCACCGGCAGATCGACGGTCAGCGACTTGATGTCCTTCGGCTGGACCTTCACCTCGGCCAGCAGGGCGCGGCCGTCCGGGATGATGTCCAGGATCGGCTCGTTCGCGGTGATCGTGCCGCCGGCCGCCCAATGGCTGTGCATCACGACGGTACCGGCGTCCGGAGCCTTGATCGCGCGGGTCTCCAGCCGGTTGGCGGCGTCACGGATCTGCTCGGCGAGGCGGATGACGTCGCCGCGGGACTTCTCCAGGTCGACCAGCACCTTCTCCCGGAAGTCGTTGCGGCGGCGCAGAAGCTCGCCCTCGGCGTCCACCGCGGCTTGGTTGGCCTGGGCGATCCGGGCCTCCAACTCGCGGTCGCGGCCCTTGAGCTGCGCCTCCTCCTTCTGCTGCTCGACCAGCTTGGTGCGGGTGGCGTTGCCGCGGGAGAGCAGACCCTGGGTGATGCGCAGATCGTCCTCGATGAGCTGGATCTCGCGGGCCAGGAACTTGCGCTGCTCCTGAAGGCTCTTGCCCTCCTCGCGCAGCGTGGCGACGCGCTCCTTGGTCAGCTTGGCCTCGGTGTCGAGCTGGTTGCGGCGGACCTGGAACAGGGTCTCCTGGTTGCCCATCAGCTTTTCCACCGTGCGGTCGCTGCCGCGGCGGCGCAGCAGCTCCTCCGGCCACTCGATGGCGGGCTGCTCGAACAGCTCGGCGGTCAGGCGCGCTTCCAGCGCCTGGGTTTCCAGCCAGGAGGTGCTGAGCACCTGGAGCCGGGTCGCCGCCTCAGTGCTGTCGAGCCGCATCAGGACCTGACCGGCCTTCACCGTGTCGCCTTCCTTGACGAGAATCTCCTCGATCTGGGCGGTCTCGGTGTGCTTCACGATCTTGCGGCCGGTCTCCGGGGCCAGAGCGCCGGAGGCCATGACGGCGCTGTGAAGCGGGGCGAGCGCGGCCCAGGCGGTCATCCCGCCGAAGCCCACCGCCAGCACCATGAAGCCGCCGGCCAGAAGCCCGCTGACCCGGGTGTCGGGAACCAGCGCGCGCAGCGCGCCGATCGACGTCATGGTCTTCGTCTTGTAGGTGTTCATGGTGGTGTCGGTCATAACAATCGGTCCTTGATCGCCGGAAGTGCTGGGTACTGGTCTGGAGGTTCCGGCGTCAGCCGGCGGCGCTCTGCACCGGCGCCGGGCCGATGTTGCGCAGGCGGCTCCAGTTCGGACCCTGCTGCTCCTGCTGACGTTGCGGCAGTTCCACCGCCATGCCGTTCTTCAGAACGAAGGTCTTGTCGGAGATGTCGACGAAGGCCGGAGAATGGGTCAGCACGATGGTGGTGACGCCGCGGTTCCTGGCCTCGACGATGAACTCGCGCACCGCCTTGTGGCCGATCTCGTCCATGCCGGCCGACGGCTCGTCGAGAACCATCAGCGAGGGGCGGCCGTAGCCGGCGCGGGCCAGGGCGATCAGGCGGGCCGAGGCGCCGGTGATCGGGAACAGCGGGTCGGTCACCTCGGTCTCATAGCCGCCGGGCAGGCTCTCGACCCAGGAATGGATGCCGGCGCGCTTGGCGGCGTCCTCGACCTTCTCCCGCGTCGTCTCGGTGAAGCGGGCGATGTTTTCGGCGATGGTGCCGGGCAGCAGATCGGCGCCTTGCGACATGTAGCCGATGCCCTGCTCCGGGGTTTCCGGGTTCAGAGAGGCGACGGCCAGACCGCCCAGCCGCACGGTGCCCGCCGACGGCATCGCCACACCGGCCAACAGACGGGCCAGGACGGACTTGCCGGAGCGGTTGGGACCGGCGATGCACACCGTCTGGCCCGGCTCCACCGCCAGCGTGACGCTGCGCAGGATCGGCTTCTGGTCGCGGGGGGAGACGAACAGCAGGTTCTCGACGGTCAGGCGCTCGCGCTCCACCGGGATCATCGGACGCTCCGGCTCGAGCGACAGGCGCTTCAGCAGCGGGAACAGGCGGCGGAAGGCTTGGTAGGACTTCTGGATCTGGCCCCAGGCGCCGGCGCTCTGCTCCACCGGGGCGAGGGCGCGGCCGACCAGCATGGAGGTGGCGATCATGCCGCCGAAGGACAGGTGCTGCTCGATCACCAGCAGGGCGCCGACACCGGTCACCGCGATCTGGATGACCATGCGGACCCACTTGGTGAAGGCGCCGATGGCGGCGGCGCGCTCGGTCGAGCGGCCCTGCAGGGCGGAGGTGGTCATGGCGTCGCGGGCCACGGCATCCAGCGCGCTCGGTCCCATGCGCAGGCCGCGGACCGTTTCCGACCGCGACAGCAGGGAGTCGAAGAGGCGCTGCGAACGGCTGGCCGGGGCCTTGCTGTCCTCGGCGAAGTGACGGACCGCCCAGTTGCTCAGATAGCCGAGCGCCGTCATGATGACCATCGCGGCGACCAGGATCACGGCGAGCAGCGGGTGGATCAGGTAGATGCCGATGACGTACAGGGGCACCCAGGGCAGGTCCATCAGGGCCGGCAGCGACGGGCGGCTCATCGCGCCCTTGACCTCCATGAGGTCGCTGACCGGGGCGGTGTCCGGACGGCCGCGGCCCGAGGCGTCCAGCACGTCGGCGGTCAGCCGGCGGCGCCAGGCGACCTCCAGCGCGTTGCCCGCGCGGGCCAGGATGCGCGCCCGCACCGTTTCCATGGCGGCGCTCAGCGTCAGGGCCAGGACGACGATGACGGTCAGCATGACCAGCGTATCGATGTTGCCGGACGGAATAGCCCGGCTAAAGACCTGAAGGGAATAAAGCGGCATCGCCAACATCAGGAGATTGATGGTGGCGCTGAAGACAAATGCACCAACGAGTACCCGGGTGAAGTAACGTCCCCCGTGAGCCATATCTTTATTGGTCTTTTCAGACCCGCGAGAAAACAGGCGAGGCATTTACAGCCCTCCAATTGTCACCGTTTGCGGCAGTGCCCACTGGATGCAGGCGAGGTCAGTTGGCGCGTTTTTGGTAAATGAAATCTGAAGATTGAGGGACATCACAGGAATGCCACTGAAAACCACCCCCTTTGCGCAGACGCTGACGGCGCCTCATGTGAAGGACCTCCCTGTTCGCCCCGTCTCAAGGAACGCCGCATGACCGACACGCTGACCATCGACCCCGGCCATCTCGCCCTGCCCGACCTGCGCCGCATCCTGCGCGACCCGCCCGTCCTGGCCCTGGCGCCCGGCTGCCGCGCCGCCATCGACGCCTCGGCCCGCACGGTGGTGGAGGCGGCGGGCGGGGAGCGCGCGGTCTATGGCGTGAACACCGGCTTCGGTCTGCTGGCGAAGAAGCGCATCCCCCCGGATCAGGTGCGCGAGTTGCAGCGGCGGCTGGTCCTCTCGCACAGCGCCGGCACCGGGCCGGACCTGCCGCCGGGCGTGGTGCGGCTGATCCTGGCGCTGAAGGTCAACGCACTGGCGCGCGGCCATTCCGGCGTGCGCATGGTGGTGATCGAGGCGCTGCTGGCGCTCTACAACCGCGGCGTCCTGCCGGTGGTGCCGGCCAAGGGGTCGGTGGGGGCGTCCGGCGATCTGGCGCCGCTGGCCCACCTGACCGGCGTGCTGATCGGCGAGGGCGAGGCCGACGTGGACGGCGAGCGGCTGCCCGCCGCCGAGGCGCTGGCCCGCGCCGGGCTGGCGCCGCTGGCGCTGGAGGCCAAGGAAGGCTTGGCGCTGCTGAACGGCACGCAGGTGTCCACCGCGCTGGGTCTGGCCGGGCTGGTCGCGGCGGAGGACGGCTTCGCCGCCGCCCTGGTCGCCGGGGCGCTCAGCGTCGATGCCGCTCTTGGCAGCGACGGCCCGTTCGACGCGCGCATCCACGACCTGCGCGGCCAGCCCGGCCAGCGCGACGTCGCCGCCGTCTACCGCTCCCTCCTCCAGGGCAGCGGCATCCGCGACTCCCACCGCGACGGGCACGAGACGGTTCAGGACCCCTACAGCCTGCGCTGCCAGCCGCAGGTGATGGGCGCGGTGCTCGACCATCTGCGCTTCGCCGCGGGCGTGCTGGAGCGCGAGGCCAACGCCGTCTCCGACAACCCGCTGGTCTTTCCGGACAGCGGCGACATCCTGTCGGGCGGCAACTTCCACGCCGAGCCGGTGGCGATGGCCGCCGACGTGCTGGCCCTGTCCATCGCCGAGACCGGGGCGCTGTCGGAGCGGCGGATCGCCCTGCTGATGGACACCCACCTGTCGGGTCTGCCGCCCTTCCTGGTGGCCGACGGCGGGCTGAACAGCGGCTTCATGATCGCCCAGGTCACCGCGGCGGCGCTGGCCAGCGAGAACAAGCAGATGGCCCACCCGGCCAGCGTGGACAGCCTGCCCACCTCCGCCAACCAGGAGGACCATGTCAGCATGGCGACCCATGCCGCCCGCCGCCTGACGGACATGGCCGACAATTTGGCGGGCATCGTCGCGGTGGAGCTGCTGGCCGCGGCCCAGGGGATCGACCTGCGGGCGCCGCTGGCCTCCTCGCCCGCTTTGGAGCGCGCGCGGGGGCTGCTGCGTGCCCGCGTGGCGGTGTGGACGGAGGATCGCGCGATGGCCCCGGACATCGCGGCGGCGAAGCGGTTGGTCACGGAGGGGGCCTTCCGCCCCTTTGCGGCGGACGTCCTGCCCTGATGCTGAGACAAGACCGCGCAGGCGGCTCCGACCGGTTTTCGTCAATCCATTGAAGGGCTAAGGTTCGGATCATTCCACATCAACCGCTTCACTTCGATCCGGAGACCATCATGGAAGGACGCAAAGTCCCCTCGGTCGTGTTCAAGACCCGCGTGCGCGACGAAAGCGTCGGCGGCCCCAACCCGTTCCGCTGGCAGGACGTCAGCAGCGACGAGCTGTTCGCCGGAAAGCGCGTCGTCGTCTTTTCCCTGCCCGGCGCCTTCACCCCGACCTGCTCAAACCAGCAGGTGCCGACCTACGACGCGCTGTACCCTGAGTTCCGCGACCTGGGCGTGGACGAGGTCTATTGCCTCAGCGTCAACGACGCCTTCGTGATGTTCCAGTGGGGCAAGCATCTCGGCGTGAAGAACGTCAAGCTGATCCCCGACGGCTCGGGTCACTTCACCCGCCGCATGGGCATGCTGATCAACAAGGAGCATGTCGGCTTCGGCATGCGCAGCTGGCGCTACGCCATGGTGGTGACCGACGGCGTGATCGAGAAGCTGTTCGAGGAGCCGGGCATCAACGACGCCGGCGAGGGCGGCGATCCCTACGGCGAATCCGCTCCGGAAGCGGTGCTGGCCTACCTGCGTTCGCGCTGAACCAGTATTTCGTTTCTTTAAAGCGAACTTCCGTTCGCTTTAGACTCTTATCGCCTCATTCGCCGGCGGGCTCCGGTCGCATGTGCGACCGGGACCGCAGTCGCGGTCCAAAGCGGATTGCAATCCGCTTTAGCCCTCTCCCCTCTGGGGAGAGGGTGGCCCGGAGGGCCGGTGAGGTGGTTGCGCTTTTGCCGGACGCACGGTCAAGCGCATCCCCCTCACCCTAACCCTCTCCCCGGAGGGGAGAGGGGATTATGACCACCGATCCCTTCAAGCCGGAACGGCGGTTCCTTCCGTCGGCTCCGCCTCGGCCGCCCGTACCTTGCGGCGTTCATGGGCCGCCCAAGCCCGCTCGTGCAGATGATAGGCCACCGTGTTGCACAGCGGCTCCACCAGCGCCAACGCGCCGCCCACCGCGATGCTGCCGGTCATCAGATAGCCGACCGTGAAGGCCACCGTGAAGTGGATGCAGGCAAAGCTGAAGGTCTTGGTCATCGCTGAACTCCCGAACGCCGCCGTTTCTGTTCAGCCTCAGCATGCGCGTCGGACGGCGACAGGTCCAATCGAACGATCCAAACAGATCAATAGACAGTCCCTATTCATCAACGGAAGGGACGGCGGCGGTCGCCCGCTTCCGGCACGCTGCCGCGGCGCAGCCGGGTGCCCGGCGGAACGACTTCGAAGGCGCGGCTGTGCGCCGGCTCCAGCAACCGCACCTCGGGCCGCTTGAAGAAGGGAATCAGCGCAGCCCCCATGACGAACCCGCCGACATGCGCCCAGAAGGCCACCCCGCCGCTGTCGTCGGAGGTCGGGGTGGTGACTCCGCTGAGGATTTGCCCAAGGAACCAGAAGCCCAGCACCAGCACCGCCGGGACGCTGATGACACGCACGATGATGATGAACCAGAAGAAGACGCCGACATTGGCCCGCGGGTGCAGCACCAGATAGGCGCCAAGCACCCCGCCGATGGCACCGCTCGCCCCCACCATCGGCACCTCCGAGGTTGGGGCGGCGAAGCTCTGGGCGAGCGCCGCCGCCGTCCCGCAGAGCAGGTAAAAGACCACGAAGCGGCCCCGCCCCATGCTGTCCTCGACGTTGTTGCCGAAGATCCAGAGGTACAGCATGTTGCCGGCGAGGTGCAGAAAGCCGCCATGCATGAACATGGAGGTGACGACGGACATCCAGGGCGGAACGACCCGCAACGGCTCCGGCAGCTCGGCGTGGCCGAACAGCACCGCCGGAACGAGGCCGAAGGAATAGACCGCGAGGTTTCCGGCCCGCGCGCCCAGCGAGAGCTGCCACAGGAACACCATCACGCACAGCGCGATCAGCGCCATGGTGACGACCGGCGTCCGCCGTGTCGGGTTGTCGTCGTAGATGGGCAGGAACAGCATCGGCGGCGCTTTCGGTTGGGGCGGCCCTGTTCAGTACGATGGTCCCGCCTAACAGTTCCGCCAAGACGTACGGGACACACGTACAGGCGGAAGTCGGCAAAGAAAAACCGGCGCCCCTCGCGGAGCGCCGGTTTCGCTGACTAAAGCCGCGGTGCGGATCAGGTGCCCGCTATCAGGTGCCCTGGGGCTCCGGGTCCATCCCGCCGCTTTCCTTGGTGGTCGGCACCGACGGGCGACGGCCCGAGGTCGGGGTCGGCTGCTTCGGCGGGGCCGGGGAGAAGCCTTCGCGCTCGTCGTTGCGGATCAGCGGCTCGCCGCGCAGCAGGCGGGCGATGTCCTCACCGCTCAGGGTCTCATACTCCAGCAGGCCCTTGGCGATGGTGTGCAGCTGGTCGATGTTCTCCGTCAGGATGCGGCGAGCCTCGCCGTACGCCTCGTCGACGATCCGGCGAATTTCCTCGTCCACCGTGCGGGCCGTGGCGTCGGACATGTTCTTGTGCTGGGTGACGGAGTGGCCGAGGAAGACCTCCTGCGTCGGCTCGCCGTAGAGCAGCGGGCCCAGCTTGTCGCTCATGCCCCACTCGGTGACCATGCGGCGCGACATGTCGGTCGCCATCTTGATGTCGCCCGACGCGCCGGTGGTCACACGGTCCTTGCCGAAGATCAGCTCTTCCGCGATGCGGCCGCCCATGGCGACGCGCAGGTCGGCGTGCAGCTTGGCCTGGGACAGCGAGATGCGGTCGCCTTCCGGCAGACGCATCACCATGCCGAGCGCGCGGCCGCGCGGGATGATGGTGGCCTTGTGCACCGGATCGCTGTCCGGCTGGTGGATGGCGACGATGGCGTGACCGGCCTCGTGATAGGCGGTCAGCTTCTTCTCGTCCTCGGTCATGACCATGGAGCGGCGTTCCGCGCCCATCATGACCTTGTCCTTGGCGGCCTCGAACTCGGCCATGCCGACGACGCGCTTGCCGATGCGGGCGGCGAGCAGAGCGGCCTCGTTGACGAGGTTGGCGAGGTCGGCGCCCGAGAAGCCCGGGGTGCCGCGCGCGATGACCTTGGCGTCGACGTCCGGGGACAGCGGCACCTTGCGCATGTGGACCTTGAGGATCTTCTCGCGGCCCAGCACGTCGGGGTTCGGCACGACGACCTGACGGTCGAAGCGGCCCGGACGCAGCAGCGCGGGGTCGAGCACGTCGGGACGGTTGGTCGCGGCGATGAGGATGACGCCCTCGTTCGCCTCGAAGCCGTCCATCTCGACCAGCAGCTGGTTCAGGGTCTGCTCGCGCTCGTCGTTGCCACCGCCCAGGCCGGCGCCACGATGGCGGCCGACGGCGTCGATTTCGTCGATGAAGATGATGCAGGGGGCGTTCTTCTTGCCCTGCTCGAACATGTCGCGGACGCGGCTGGCGCCGACACCCACGAACATCTCGACGAAGTCGGAGCCGGAGATGGTGAAGAAGGGCACGTTGGCCTCACCCGCCACGGCGCGCGCGGTCAGGGTCTTACCGGTGCCCGGCGGGCCGACGAGCAGCACGCCCTTCGGGATCTTGCCGCCCAGACGCTGGAACTTCTGCGGGTCCTTCAGGAACTCGACGATTTCCGCCAGCTCCTGCTTGGCCTCGTCGATGCCGGCGACGTCGTCGAAGGTGACCCGGCCGACCTTCTCCGTCAGCAGGCGCGCGCGGGACTTGCCAAAGCCCATGGCCTTGCCGCCGCCCGACTGCATCTGACGCATGAAGAAGATCCAGACGCCGATCAGCAGCAGCATCGGGAACCAGGACAGCAGGACGGAGAACAGCGACGGCACGTTGCTGTCGTCCGGAACGGCGCTGATGCGCACGTTCTTCTGCGTCAGCCGCTCGACCAGCCCGGCTTCGGGCGGGACGTAGGTGCTGAAGGACCGGCCGTCGGTGAAGTGGCCGGAGACCTGGTTTCCTTTGATGGTGACGTCGGCCACTTGGCCGCGGTCCACTTCGGCGAGAAGCTCGCTGAACGGAACCGTCGTCTGCGGGCTGCGCGTGGAAGAGCTCTGGAACAGGTTGAACAGGGCCACCAGCAGCAGCCCGATGATGATCCAGAGCGCGAGATTCTTGCCGAAATTGTTCACGTCAAAAGCCTTTCTGCGAACCCTGCGCGGAAAGGTAGGCTGATGCGGAGCCACCCCTCCCGGGCTTACGGGCACGTTCCCAGATTAAATAATGCCGACACGGTCCGAAACAACCGGAAAAGCTGGACCGGCCAACACCACCCCGGGCGCGTGCAAAGCGACCGCCGAAAGGGGGAATCCGGGCCGCGAAAATCCCAGATGCGGCACCGCCGCCAGCCCGTTTCCGTCCCACAGCGCCGGCAGCGTCTCACGGACCGGTTCGGGCAGGCCGATGCGGCCCGAATCCGGGCCTGCGGACCGCACCATTTGCCACCCTTCCCGCCCCAATGTTGCCACGGTCACCGCCCCGCCCGCCCCCACCGCCAGCCGAACGGCGAATCGGCGATCCCACCAGACTTCTCCGCCGGGGGTAAGGCTCAGCCGTTCGGTGACCCCGACCGGCTCCCGCGCGATCACCAAATGCCCCTTCCGCGGAAGGATGCGGCAGCCGCCCAAGGTACGCCCCCGGAAGCCTTCCCCCGCGATCTCGGCGAACAGGCGCTCCGCCGCCTCGTCCTTCGGCGGGTAGGCGGCACCCCCCGTCGCGGCGATGCAGCGGGTCAGCGCGCGCAGGCCAAGCTCCTCCGGTGCCGCCAGCAACGGCTTCGGGTCCAGCCGCAGCCAGCCCTCCGGATGGACCTCCACGGCCTCGGCCAGCAGGGCGGCGGTTCCCGCTTCCAGCGCGTTGCGGGCGCGGGCGGCCCGGCGGGCGAGGTCGGCCAGACGCGGCGGGTCCAGCCCTTCAGCGGCCAGCGCCTCCCCCGCCGCGCGCAGGCGGGCGCGGGCGAAGCGCGGGTTGCGGTTGGAGGGGTCCTCGATCCACTCCTGACCGAAGGCGCGGCAGGTCGCCACCAGCCGTTCATGGGGCAGGTCCAGCAGCGGCCGGATCACCCGCACCGCACCGGCCGCGCGCACCGGCGCCATGCCGGCCAGTCCGTCGATTCCGGAGCCGCGGGCGAAGCGCAGAAGCACCGTCTCCGCCTGGTCGTCGCGGTGGTGGGCGAGCGCCAGATGGAGAATGCCCTCTTCCCGGCAGCGCTCGGCCAGCAGGCGGTGGCGCGCGGCGCGGGCTGCCTCCTGGATGCCGGTCGCCGGCTTCTCGCCGTCCCAGCGCAGAATGGCGTGGGCGACGCCGCGGGCCCGGAGCCAGCCGCCCACACGAGCAGCCTCCGCCGCGGACTCGGCGCGCAGGCCATGATCGACGATCAGCGCGAGGACATCCCCGCCCCGCTCCGCCGCCCACCGTTGGACGAGCAGAACCAGCCCGAGGCTGTCCGCCCCGCCGGACACGCCCACGGCCACGCGCGGCCGCGTCTCGAAGCCGCCCAGCCGGTCCATGCGGGCGGCGAACTCACGCGCGGAGATCGGCCCCGCGGAAATCGGCCCCGCCGGGTCGGACGCGTTCACCGCACCCGTCAGGCGCAGTTCAGGCGGCGGCGCTCGGTGTCGGCACGGCGCTTCACGCTGGCCGAGGCTTCGGGGAACTTGGTGATCAGCTGGTTGAAGGCCGTGCAGGCGTCCTTCTTCTGGTTCAGCTGCTGCAGCGACATGCCGAGCTTCAGCAGGTTGTCGGCCGCCTTGTTGTTCTTCGGATACTTTTGCACGCCCTCGGCGAAGGCGACGGCGGCGTCCTGGAACTTGTTGCGGACGTAGTAGGTCTCACCCAGCCAATACTGGGCGTTGCCGGCGAGCTGGTGACCCTTGTTCTTCGCCAGGAAGTCGCTGAAGGCCTTTTCCGCCTTGTCGTAGTCGGACTGGCGCAGCAGTTCGAAGGCGTGCTCGTACTGCTTTTCCGGGGTCGAGTTGGCGGGCAGCGGCGCCACGGCGGCAGTCTGCGCCGGCTTGTCGGCAGCCTTCTCCGACGCCTTGGCGGCGCTGGGGGCCGCGGCCGGAGCCGCCGCGCTGGGCTTGGCCGGGGCGCCGAAGGGATCGCTGGCCGCCCCGCCGCCCTTGCTCTCCAGCTCCTTCAGGCGGAAATCGATGTCGCTGTTGACCCGCTCCAGCCGGTCCTTCATCTGCGAGATCTGATAGGTCGCCTCTTCGTAGCGCCCGGTCAGCTCCGACAAGGCGCGCTCCAGCTTCTGCAGCCGCACCTCGAAATCCGCGGCCAGGGACGGCTGGATCTCGGCGGTCTGCCCCCGCGTGTAGGAAGACCCCGGGTAGGCCTGCGCCACCTCGACGCGCCCGCCCAGCGCTTCCACCCCCGACTCCAGCCGGTCCAGACGGTCCTGCAGCGAAGCCGTCTGCGCGAAGACGGAACCGCTGCACAGCAGGCCGCCAAGCAGCAGGGCGGCGAAAGAAGTGGTCTTGGTCATGCGTCGAGGGTCCTGTCCGGGCGGGGAATGCCGTCGTGGGAGGGTGGCGGCCCAAGCGGGCGAAACTATGGCGGCTGTTTACCAGAAGCGCGCGCCCCTTGCACGGTGGTGATTTGGAAATCTCCCGCGCACCGGGCGCAACTCCTAAAGAGACCACAGAAAAAGGCCCCTTCCCGGTGTCCCGGAAAGGGGCCTTTTCCCTTAGAAGGTCATTAAAGAGCGTCTTACGCCTTGAGGATGCCGCGTCCGGCGAAGCGGGCGGCGGTGCCGAGCATCTCCTCGATGCGGATCAGCTGGTTGTACTTGGCCAGACGGTCGGAGCGCGACAGCGAGCCGGTCTTGATCTGGCCGCAGTTGGTGGCGACCGCCAGATCGGCGATGGTGCTGTCCTCGGTCTCGCCCGAACGGTGCGACAGCACCGCCGTGTAGCCGGCCTTGTGCGCCATGTCCACGGCTTCCAGCGTCTCCGACAGCGTGCCGATCTGGTTGACCTTGACCAGGATCGAGTTGCCCACGCCCTTCCGGATGCCGTCCGCCAGACGCGCCGGGTTGGTGACGAACAGGTCGTCGCCGACCAGCTGCACCTTGCTGCCGATGGCGTCGGTCAGCGCCTTCCAGCCCTCCCAATCGTCCTCGGCCATGCCGTCCTCGATCGAGATGATCGGGTAGCGGCCGACCAGATCGGCCCAGTAGGCCACCATCTGCTCCGACGCCAGCGACTTGCCCTCGCCGGCCAGCTCGTACTTGCCGTTCTTGAAGAACTCGGTCGAGGCGGCGTCGATGGCCAGCATGACGTCGTCGCCCGGCTTGTAGCCGGCGGCCTCGATGGCCTTCATCACGAAGCCCAGCGCGTCCTCGGTCGAGGCGAGGTTGGGGGCGAAGCCGCCCTCGTCGCCGACGTTGGTGTTGTGGCCGGCGTCCTTGAGCTTCTTCTTGAGCGCCTGGAAGATCTCCGAGCCCATGCGGATGGCCTCGGCGGCGCTCTCCGCGCCGACCGGCATGACCATGAACTCCTGGATGTCGATCGGGTTGTCGGCGTGGGCGCCGCCGTTGATGATGTTCATCATCGGCACCGGCAGCAGGTTGGCGAAGGCGCCGCCGACGTAGCGGAACAGCGGCAGGGCCGCCTCTTCCGCCGAGGCCTTGGCGACGGCGAGCGAGACGCCGAGGATGGCGTTGGCGCCGAGGCGGCCCTTGTTGGGGGTGCCGTCCAGCTCGATCATGGCGAGGTCGAGGGCGCGCTGGTTGGAGCCGTCGAGGCCGGCGATGGCGTCGAAGATCTCGCCGTTGACCAACTCCACGGCCTTCAGCACGCCCTTGCCGCCGTAGCGGGACTTGTCGCCGTCGCGCAGCTCCACCGCCTCGTGCGCGCCGGTCGAGGCGCCCGACGGGACGGCGGCGCGGCCGAAGGCGCCGGATTCGAGCAGGACGTCCACCTCGACGGTCGGGTTCCCACGGCTGTCGAGGATCTCGCGGGCGTGGATTTCGGTAATGGCGCTCATGTTTGTCCTTCCTCCGCGTTGCGCGCGTCCACTGGATGATCTTTCCAGGCGGATGATCTTTCCAGGCGAAAAAGAAGCGCGCGGGCTTGATAGCCCTGCGTGCGGGGGGATGCAAGGCCGCTGGGGCGCAACAACGCGCGGAAGGACGCCCGGACGGTGGAGCCCCCCTATCCGGTTGTGCAGCGCACCTGCATCCAAAGTCGCATAGACCACCTTGTCCCGTACCCGTAGCGTTCTAACGTTCGCTAGCGGGGCCGCCCGCAGCGGGCGGCAACAGCCCCTGGGAATCATCCCAAGGCCAATCCAAGCGCGGAGGACCCAACCATGAAGACCTGGCGCAAGCCCCAAATCGTCGAGATCGCCGTCGGCACCGAAATCAACGCCTACGCCTGCGCCCGTCTCTGAGCGCCGGTCGGTTCCCATGTGTGACGACCGCCGCCTGATTCGGGCCGCCTGATTAGGGAAGGCACCCCATGCTGACGATCCTCGTCCTTGGCTCCGCCGCGGGCGGCGGTTTTCCCCAGTGGAACTGCAACTGCGCGGGCTGCCGCCGCGCCCGCTCCGGCGACCCGGCGGCCCGTCCCCGCACCCAGTCGTCGCTCGCCGTCAGCGGTGGCGACGGGCGCTGGCTGTTGCTGAACGCCTCGCCGGACATCGGTCAGCAGATCCTCGCCAATCCGGCGCTGCACCCGCAGACCGCCGTGCGCCACAGCCCCATCGCCGCAGCGGTGCTGACCAACGCCGACATCGACCATGTGGCGGGCCTGCTGACGCTGCGCGAATCCCAGCCGCTGGCCGTTTACGCCACCGACCGGGTGCATCGTGTGCTGGAGGCGAACGCCGTATTCCGCGTGGTCAACCCGGAGCTGGCGCCGCGCCGCGCCATGGCGCTGGACCGGCCCTGGGTTCCCGCCGACGCCGCCGGAACCCCCTTCCCCTTCGAGATCGAAGCCTTCGCCGTTCCCGGCAAGGTCGCGCTCTATCTGGAGGACCCGTCCGCCACCGGCTTCGGCTCGGTGGCGGAGGACACGGTGGCTCTGCGCATCCGCGACCGCAACGGCGACGGGGAGTTCTTCTACATCCCCGGCTGCTCGGCCATGCCGGACTGGCTGGCCGACCGGCTGCGCGGGGCGCCGCTGGTGCTGTTCGACGGCACCACCTGGACCGACGACGAGATGATCCGCGCCGGCACCGGCAGCAAGACCGGCCAGCGCATGGGCCACATGGCGATGTCCGGCCCGGACGGCTCCATCGCCGCCTTCGCGGGGCTGGGCGTGCAGCGCAAGGTCTTCGTCCACATCAACAACACCAACCCGGCCCTGCTGGACGACTCGCCCGAACGGGCCGCCGCCACCGCCGAAGGTTGGGAGATCGCCCACGACGGGATGGAGTTCACGCTATGACGTCACTGCTGTCGCGCGAAGGTTTGGAACGCGAGCTGCGCGCCATCGGCGAGCGCCAGTACCACGACCTCCACCCCTTCCACAAACTGCTGCACGGCGGGAAGCTGAAGCGCGGGCAGGTCCAGGCCTGGGCGCTGAACCGCTTCTATTATCAGGTCTGCATTCCCAAGAAGGATCTGGCCCTGATGGCGCGGATGGACGATCCGGCGCTGCGCCGCATCTGGATTCAGCGCGTGCTCGACCACGACGGTTTCGGCGAGAGCCGGGAGCGCGAGGAGGGTAAGGTCGGCGGGATCGAGCGCTGGCTGCGCCTGACCGACGGACTGGGGCTGGACCGCGACTATGTCACCTCGCTGAGGGGCATCCTGCCGGCGACCCGCTACGCCGTCGATTCCTACGTCCATTTCGTGTCGAGCAAATCGACGCTGGAGGCCGTCGCCTCGTCCCTGACCGAGCTGTTCGCCCCGGCCATCCACCGCGAGCGCATCGCCGGGTTCGAGGCCTATTACGCCTTCGCCAACGACGCCACCCTGTCCTACTTCCGCAAGCGGCTGGACGAGGCGCCGCGCGACGTCGAGTTCGGGCTCGACTACGTGCTCGACAACGCCCGGACACCGGAGCAGCAGCAGCAGGTGATCGCCGCGCTGCGCCACAAGGCGGAGCTGCTGTGGGCGCAATTGGACGCGCTGCACCACGCCTATGTGTCGCCCGGCCTGATCCCGCCCGGCGCCTTCGTGCCGGACGACATGGAACCGACGGTCTACCGGCGATGACGGACGGCGTGACCGAGGAGGACCGGGTCCGGCTGGCCCCCGGCGTCATGCTCCGCCAGGACCGGGTGCGCGGCCACTGGCAGCTTCTGGGGCCGGAGCGCGTGCTGATCCTGGACGAGGTGGCGCTGGAGGTGGTGCGGGCCGTCACTGCACGGCCTCGGACGGGCCAGCCTCCGGTGACGGTGGGTACGGCCGTGGAGGTACTGGCCGCGCAATTCGACGCGCCGCGGGACGAGATCGCCGCGGATGTGTTGGAACTGTTGGGCGACATGATCGCGAAAGGGTTCCTGACCCGATGACCTTCTGTGGCGCCACGACCGGACTCGAACCGCCGCTGGCCCTGCTGGCGGAACTGACGCACCGCTGCCCGCTGCGCTGCGCCTACTGCTCCAATCCGCTGGCGCTCGAGCCGGCCAGCCGCGAGCTGGACACCGCCGCCTGGTGCCGCGTGCTCGACGAGGCGGCGGAACTCGGCATCATCCAGGTGCATTTCTCCGGCGGCGAGCCGACGGCGCGCAAGGACTTGGAGGCGCTGATCGCCCACGCCACCGCGGCCGGGCTCTACGCCAACCTCATCACCTCGGCGGTGCTGCTCGACCGGGCGCGGCTGGAGCGGCTGCGCGATGCCGGGCTCCAGCATGTGCAGATCGGCTTCCAGGACACCCAGCCCGCCAAGGCCGAACTGATCAGCGGCTTCCCCGGCGGCCAGCCGAAGAAGCTGGAGGTGGCGCGCGGGGTCACCGACGTTGGCATGGCGCTGACGGTCAACGCCATCGTACAGCGCCACAACATCGACCGGGTGGACGATTTCATCGACATGGCGCTGGAGCTGAAGGCCGGCCGGATCGAGATCGCCAACGTCCAGTATTACGGCTGGGCGCTGAAGAACCGGGCCGCCCTGATGCCGACCCGCGAGCAGCTGGTCCGCATGGACGAGCGGGTGCGCGTCCGCCTGCCGGAGCTGAAAGGCCGGCTGGTCGTCGATTACGTGGTGCCCGACTATTACGCCAAGCGCCCCAAGGCCTGCATGGGCGGCTGGGGCCGCAAATTCCTGAACGTGACGCCCAGCGGCTCGGTTCTGCCCTGCCACGCCGCCGAGACGATTCCCGGCATGACCTTCGACCGGGTGACGGAGCGCCCGCTGGCCGACATCTGGGCCAACTCCGCCGCCTTTCAGCGCTACCGCGGCACCGACTGGATGCCCCAGCCCTGCCGGAGCTGCGACCAGAAGGAGATCGACTGGGGCGGCTGCCGCTGTCAGGCGCTGGCGCTGACCGGAAGCGCCGACAACACCGACCCGGTGTGCGACCTGTCGGAGCACCACGGGCTGCTCGCCGACATAGCCGCAGAGGACGGCGGCATAGCCGAGGCGCCGATCACCTACCGGAGCTTCAGCCTCTTGTGACGCTATCTTAGCCCTCTCCCCTCCGGGGAGAGGGTGGCCCGGAGGGCCGGTGAGGGGGGTGCGCTTGTGCCGAACGTACCGCCACGCATACCCCCCTCACCCTAACCCTCTCCCCAGAGGAGAGGGGATTGGCTCACTTCTTCGGGGCGGTCGCCGCCGAGGCGCTGGTCTTGGAGCCACCGACCGCGGCGATGCGGCCCTTGATGTCGTCGTAGACGTTCTGCGGCACGATCTTCTTGCTGACCAGCTCGTCCTTGGACCGGTAGGGGCGGTTCTTCACGATGGCCTCGGACCGCGCCTCGCCGATTCCCGGCAGGGTCTGAAGCTCGTCCTTGCCGGCGGTGTTGAGGTCGATGACCTTGGCCTTTGCCGTCGTCGACGACGACCCGCTGCCCATCGGCGGGGCCGTGGTGGTGCCGCTGTGGCCCGGCGGCATGGCCGGCTTGGCCTGCGGCATCGGCGTGGTGGAAGGCGTTGCGGACGGCGCGGTCGATTGCGCGAGGGAGGGAACGGCGATCATCGCGCCAACACTGGCGATGGCGGCGATGGCGCACAGGCGGATCGGCTTCATGGCGTTGCTCCATGGCTCATTCCGCGGGCGCTCCACCATAAGCGCGGCGCCCGCGGTGCCAAGGCAACGCCGGGACCGGCACGCCGTTCCCGAACCTGTCCTTTCGTCAGCCTTTTGCGAGCCGATCGAAGGCCTGGAGCCGTGCCAGCAGGGCCGGCATCTCCTTCAGCGGGACCATGTTCGGGCCGTCGCTGGGCGCGCAGTCCGGATTCTCATGGGTTTCCATGAAGACCGCGGCAACGCCCACGGCGATGGCGGCGCGGGCCAGCACCGGAACGAACTCGCGCTGGCCGCCGGAGGTGGTGCCCTGCCCGCCCGGCTGCTGCACGGAATGGGTGGCGTCGAACACCACCGGGAATCCAGTCTCCGCCATGATCGGCAGGGACCGCATGTCCGACACCAGCGTGTTGTAGCCAAAGCTGGCGCCGCGCTCGCACAGCAGCACCTTGTCGTTGCCCGACGCCACCAGCTTCGCCGCGACGTTCTTCATGTCCCAGGGGGCGAGGAACTGGCCCTTCTTGACGTTGACCGCCCGGCCCGTCTTGGCGGCGGCGATCAGCAGGTCGGTCTGGCGGCACAGGAAGGCGGGGATCTGGAGGACGTCCATCACCTCGGCCACCGCGGCGCACTGGTCGGCCTCGTGCACGTCGGTGATCACCGGGCAGCCGAACCGCTCCTTGATCTCGGCGAAGATCGGCAGCGCCTTGTCCATGCCGAGGCCGCGCGCCGTGCTGATGGAGGTGCGGTTGGCCTTGTCGAAGGACGACTTGTAGATCAGCCCGATGCCCAGCGCGCCGGTCATCTCCACCAGCGCCGCCGCCGTCTCCAGCGCGTGGTCGCGGCTCTCCATCTGGCACGGTCCGGCGATCAGGGTGAAGGGCCGATCGTTGGCGATGGTCAGGTTGCCGATCTGGACGGTCTTGGCGGTGGTCATCCCGTGCTCTCCAAAAAGCAATGCGAGGGGACGCATGCCGAAGGCCCCCTCGCGCTGCCCATTCCTTCCCAGATATCGGCGATCCCGGTCAACCGGAATGGCGTCAACCCAGATGCTGCTTGAAGAAGGCTGCCGTGCGTCCGTTGGCAAGCTCGGCCGCCTCGGCGTCGAAATGGGCGCCGCCGGCGCGGGCGAAGGCGTGATCGACGCCGGGGTAGACGTGGGCGGTGATGTTCGGGTTGCCCTTCACCGCGGCCAGGATTTTCTCCCGTGCCTCCGCCGGGACGAACTGGTCCTTCTCGGCGATGTGCATCAGCAGCGGCTTGGTGATGCTCGCCGCCTCGCCGGCCAGACCGTCGAGACCGACGCCGTAATAGCTGACGTTGGCATCGGAATCGGAACGCGCCGCCATCATGAAGGCGAGCCGGCCGCCCAGGCAGTAGCCGACCGACCCGGCCTTGCCGGTGCAATCCGGATTCTGGCGCAACCACGCCAGGGTGGCCTTGAGGTCGTCCACCGCCTTGTCCTGGTCCATGCCGTTCATCAGGGCGAAGGCGCGGCTCCACTCCTCCTGGGTCTTGTCGGTGATCTGGACGCCCGGCTCCTGCCGCCAGAACAGGTCCGGACAGACGGCCAGCCAGCCCTGGGCGGCGAAGCCGTCGCACAGGTCGCGCATGACCTGATTGACCCCGAAGATTTCCTGGATGACGACGAGTCCCGGCGCCGGTCCGCCGCCCGCCGGCTTGGCCACATAGGCGGAAAAGCTGCCGCCGTCGCCGGCGGGGATGCTGATGTCGGTCATGGTTGTGTTCCTTCCCTTGGTTTTTTCCTGGCCCATAACGCAAAAGCGGCGGCCGTTGGCTCGGCCGCCGCTGTCACTATACCCACGGGAAACCCGGAACCGGAACACGCGGGGGAGGAATGCCCTCCCCCGTATGGTCACATCACACCAGCCGGCTCTGCTCGATCGCCGCCTTGATGAAGGAGGTGAAGAGCGGGTGCGGGTCGAAGGGCTTGGACTTCAGCTCCGGGTGGAACTGCACGCCGATGAACCAGGGATGGTCCGGGATCTCGACGATCTCGGGCAGCTCGCCATCCGGCGACAGGCCGGAGAACAGCAGGCCGACCTTCTCCAGCCGGTCCTTGTAATAGACGTTCACCTCGTAGCGGTGGCGGTGCCGCTCGGTGATGTCGGTGGTGCCGTAGACCTCCGCGACCTTGCTGCCGGGGACCAGCTTCGCCGGGTAGGTGCCGAGACGCATGGTACCGCCGAGATCGGTGCCCTCCGTGCGCTTCTCCAGGCTGTTGCCGCGCATCCACTCGGTCATCAGGCCGACCACCGGGTTGCCGGGCTTGCCCAGTTCGGTCGAGCCGGCGTCGACGATCCCGGCCATGTTGCGGGCCGATTCGATCACCGCCATCTGCATGCCGAAGCAGATGCCGAAATACGGCACCTTGCGCTCGCGGGCGAACTGGGCGGCGCGGATCTTGCCCTCCGTGCCGCGCGAGCCGAAGCCGCCCGGCACCAGGATGCCGTGGACGTTCTCCAGCCGCTGGACGGCGCTGTCGTCCTCGAAGATCTCCGAGTCGATCCAGTCGAGCTTGACCTTCACGTTGTTGGCGATGCCGCCGTGGGTCAGCGCCTCGGCCAGCGACTTGTAGCTGTCGAGCAGGCTGGTGTACTTGCCGACGACGGCGATGGTCACCTCGCCCTGCGGCTTGCGCACGCGCTCGACGATGCTGGTCCAGCGCGAGAGGTCCGGCTTGCCCTCGGTCGGCAGGCCGAAATAGGCCAGAACCTGGGTGTCGAAGCCTTCCTCGTGATAGCTGACCGGGACCTGATAGATCGAATCGACGTCCAGGGCAGCGATGACGCGCTCCGGCCGGATGTTGCAGAACAGCGCGATCTTCTTGCGCTCGTTCTCCGGAATCGGACGGTCGGCGCGGCAGAGCAGGATGTTGGCCTGAATGCCCATGCCCAGCAGCTCCTTCACGGAATGCTGCGTCGGCTTGGTCTTCAGCTCGCCCGCCGTCGGGATGTAGGGCAGCAGGGTCAGGTGGATGAACAGGGCGTTCTCCGGACCGACCTCATTGCCGAACTGGCGGATGGCCTCCAGGAAGGGGGTCGAACTCGATGTCGCCCACCGTGCCGCCGATCTCGCAGAGGATAAAGTCCTCGTCGGTCGTCTCGGCGCCGATGAAGTCCTTGATCTGATCGGTGACGTGCGGAATCACCTGCACGGTCGCGCCCAGATAGTCGCCGCGGCGCTCCTTGGCGATCACGTTCGAATAGATGCGGCCCGTGGTGATGTTGTCGCCACGGCGCGCGGCCACGCCGGTGAAGCGCTCGTAATGGCCGAGGTCGAGGTCGGTCTCAGCGCCGTCGTCGGTCACATAGACCTCGCCGTGCTGGTACGGGCTCATCGTGCCGGGGTCCACGTTCAGGTACGGGTCCAGCTTGCGAAGCCGCACCTTGTAGCCGCGCGCCTGGAGAAGCGCCCCAAGCGCCGCCGACGCCAGACCTTTGCCCAGCGAGGAAACGACGCCACCGGTGATGAAGATGTAGCGAGTCATGTCCGTCCGAAGACCTTCAGAGCCTGATCCGTTCCCCGAGTTCGGACCGTCCCCCGGGCGCTGCCCAGATCGACGATCCTCAAAAGAAAGAGGCGGCTTCGGGGGAGGCCGCCTCACGTCAGACCCGGCCGGAGCCGCGTCGCGTTTTGCCGGGCCGCTGTTACTGGGCGACCGGCGGGGCGGGCTGCGCCGGCGCGGCCGGCTGGGCGGGAGCCGCCGGGGCCACGGGCTGGGCCGGCATCGTGTCGATGATCGAGGTCGGCGCCCTGTGCGCGCCCGCCAGGACCGCCAGGACCAGGCTGGTCGCCATGAAGCAGCCCGCCAGGATGCCGGTGGTCCGCGTCAGCAGATTGGCGGTGCCGCGGGTGGACATCATGCCCCCCATATTGCCGCCGCCGATGCCGAGACCGCCGCCTTCCGACCGCTGGATCAGGATGACCCCGACCAGCGCCAGGGCGATCAGCAGGTGAATGACCAGAAGCACCGATTCCATGCAGCCCGTTCCCTTGATCCCTTCCCGGAGCGGTCCGCAGGGACCGCCCAAACCAACAGCGCGCCACGGACCTTGGCAAGGGCCCGTGGCGCGCGCCCACTGTTTTTAACGCGGTCCTGCGCGATATGCTAGCGGCAACTGGTGGCGATCGCCCAGAAATCGTCCGCCTTCAGCGCGGCGCCGCCGACCAGCGCGCCGTCCACATTCTCCACCGCCATCAGTTCCGCCGCGTTGCCCGGCTTCACCGAGCCGCCGTAGAGGACGCGCACCGCCTCGGGATCGGCGGTCTTGCCGGCCAGCTCCGCCCGGATGTGGGCGTGCATCGCCTTGACGTCGTCGGGAGTCGCGGTCTTGCCGGTGCCGATGGCCCAGACCGGCTCGTAGGCGATGACGGTGTTCGCCGCGGTGGCGCCTTCCGGGATCGAGCCCTTGAGCTGGCTGGCGACCACGCTGTTCGCCTGCCCGGCGTCGCGCTGGGCCTCCGTCTCGCCGACGCAGATGATGGCGATCAGACCCGCCTTGTGGGCGGCGGCGGCCTTGGCGGCGACCTGGGCGTCGGATTCGGCGTGGTCGGCGCGGCGCTCCGAATGGCCAAGGATGACGTAACGGCAGCCGGCGTCGGTCAGCATCGCCGGGCTGACGTCGCCGGTGTGCGCGCCGGAGGTCTTGGCGTGGCAGTCCTGCGCGCCGAGCGCCAGCGGGCTGCCGGAAATGGCGTCGCCCACCGGGAACAGCAGCGGGAAGGGCGGGCACACCAGCATGTCGAAGGCGACCGTCCCAGCCCCCGTCAGGCGCCCGGCGAGGTCCGAGGCCAGATCCAGCCCGTCGGCCTTCAGCCCGTTCATCTTCCAGTTCCCGGCAATCAGTTTGCGGCGTGCGGCCATGGCGTTTTCGTCCTCCGGCTCTCGTTTGTTGATGTGGGCGTTGTCGCGGGTGTTCGTTTTCAAAGTGCGCCCCCTGTCTAGCAAGGAGCGCCGGGCATTTCCACCCGCCCAACGGGTTCTTTCCGATGGGGAAACGCGGGGGAAATGGGGTGTTGCCGGGCTTTCGCGGGGTGCCTATGATGCCGCCCCGGCCGCAGGGCCGCCCTTTGCGCACTCACTTCGGGTCCCATGCTTCAGTTCATCCGCACTTACGCCGGTTCGTGGGTCGTCAAGATCCTGTTCGTGCTCCTCATCGTCAGCTTCGCGGCCTGGGGCATCGGCGACATGATCCGCACAGGCGGGATTTCCAGCACCGTCGCCTCCGTCGGCAAGGTGGAGATCGACCGGGCGGAGCTGGACCAGGAGTTCCGCCGCCAGATGGAACGGCTGCGCCCGATGATGGGCGGCAACCTGACGACGGAGCAGGCGCGCCAGTTCGGCCTGCTCGACCAGTCGCTGTCGGCGCTGGTGCAGCGCGCGCTCTACGATCAGGCGGCGCGCGACGCCGGGATCTCGGTCGGCCCGGACGTGGTGCGCCAGCGCATCGCCGAGGAGCCGGCCTTCCGCAACGCGCAGAACCAGTTCGACCCGAACCAGTTCCGCAGCGTGCTGCGCAACAACCAGCTGACCGAGGACGGCTACGTTGCCCTGTTGCGCCGCGAGACCGCGCGCGAGCTGGTGGCCGGCGCGGTCGGCGCCGGGGTGACCCCGCCGAAGCCGCTCGTCCAGGACCTCTACCGCTTCCGCGGGGAGCGCCGCGTGGCCGAGGTGGTCACCCTGCCCAATGCCGCAATCGGCGACGTCGGCGTGCCCGACGAGGCGGAGCTGACCCGCTATTACGAGGACCATCAGGTCCGCTTCACCGCGCCGGAATACCGCTCGCTGAGCATCGCCCAGCTCTCCGCCGACGAGATCGCCAAGGACATCCAGATCCCCGACAACGAGCTGCGCGCCGCCTACGACGAGCGCGCCGACGAGCTCGGCACGCCGGAGCGCCGCACGGTGGAGATGGTCCTGGCCGACGACGAGGCCAAGGCGAAGCAGATCGCCGAGGCCGCCAAGACCAGGGGCCTGACCGCCGCCGCCAAGGACGCCGGGACCGACGTCATCACGCTCGACAACGTCACCCGCAACGAGCTGCCGGAGATCGGCGACGCCGCCTTCGCCCTGGCCCAGGGTGCCGTCAGCGACGCGGTGCGCAGCGGGCTGGGCTGGCACGTCCTGACGGTCACCGCCGTCCAGCCGGGCGCCACCAAGAGCTTCGAGGAGGCCCGCGACCAGCTCCTCGCCGAGCTGCGCAAGGAGAAGGCGATGGATTCGCTCTACTCCATTGCCAACCGGGTCGAGGACCAGCTCGCCAGCGGCGCTCCGCTGGAGGAGGTCGCCCAGGCCCAGTCGCTGCCCATCGCCAAGATCGCCGCGGTCGACAGCAGCGGCAAGGCGCCGGACGGCAAGGACGCCGCCCCGGGCCGCCCGAACTTCGCTGCCATGGTGCAGACCGCCTTCCAGCTCGCCTCCGGCGCCACCTCGAACCTGACCGAGGCCCCCAACAACGTCTTCTACGCCGTGCGCGTCGACGGCGTGACGCCGGCCGCCCCCAAGGCGCTGGCCGAGGTGCGCGATCAGGCCGTCGCCGGCTGGCAGGACGACAAGCGCGCCAAGCTGGCCGCCGAGAAGGCTCAGGACATCGCCGCCAAGCTGAAGCAGGGCTCGGAGGCCGCGGCGCAGGACGTCGCCAGCCAGTCCGGCGCCAGCTTCGCCATGACCACGCCCTTCACCCGCGACGCCCGTTCGGTCGAGGGGCTGCCGGGCGAGCTGGTGCGCAAGCTGTTCGAGGTGAAGCCCGGCGAGACGGTGACCGGCGCCACCGCCGACAGCCAGGTCGTCGCCCGCCTGAAGGAGATCATCCCGGCGGACCCGGCGGCCTCCGACGCCACGCTGGCGACCGTGGAGAGCACCGTGGCCCAGGGGCTGGAAAGCGACATCATGGCCCAGTTCGGCAACGCGCTGCGCAACAGCTACCCGGTCGAGGTTCACCGCAACCGCATCGACCAGTTCTTCGCCAGCGGCAACTAATCCAACTCCGTCGCCCACTCAGTCGAGGCCCGTCCCGTGAAGGTTCAGCCGGAATTCGCCGCCTTCCACACCGCTTATGAGGCCGGCAAGCCGCAGGTGGTGTGGACCACGCTGGTCAGCGATCTGGAGACCCCCGTCTCCGCCTACATGAAGCTGGCCGACGGGCGGCCCTTCGGCTTCCTCTTCGAATCGGCGGAGCGCGGGGCGGGGTCGCGGCGCGACCGCTATTCGGTGATCGGCTTCAAGCCCGATCTGGTGTGGCGCTGCCGCCGCGACCGGGCGGAGGTGAACCGCAACGCCCTGCACGACCGCGACGCCTACGAGCCCATCGAGACCGCCCCGCTGGAGTCGCTGCGCGCCCTCATCAACGAGAGCCGGATCGACCTGCCGGACGCCCTGCCGCCGATGGCCGCCGGCCTGTTCGGCTACCTGACCTACGACATGGTCCGGCTGATGGAACGGCTGCCGGACGACAACCCGGACGAGCTGGGCATCCCCGACGCCATCCTGTCGCGGCCGAGCATCGTCGCCATCTTCGACAGCCACACCGATTCGGTGACGCTCGTCACCCCGGTCTGGCCGAAGCCGGGGGTCGACGGCAACGCCGCCTACGGCGACGCCCGCGAGCGTCTGATGGACGCGGTGGCCGATCTGGAGCGCCCTCTGCCCTACCGGCGGGAGCCGCGGACCAAGGACGGGCTGCCGCTCGCCTGGACCTCCAACACGACGCGCGAGGAGTATCACGCGATCGTGGAGCGGGCGAAGGAGTACATCCGGGCCGGCGACATCTTCCAGGTCGTGCCGTCCCAGCGCATCCGCTTCCCCTTCAAGCCGTCGCCGCTGGCGCTGTACCGCACGCTGCGCCGCCTGAACCCGTCGCCCTTCCTGTTCCACTGCGACTTCGGCGAGCTGTCGGTCGTCGGCTCCAGCCCGGAGATCCTGGTGCGCGTGCGCGACGGCAAGGTGACCGTCCGCCCCATCGCCGGCACCCGCAAACGCGGCGCCACGGCGAAGGAGGACCAGGCGCTGGCCGAGGATTTGCTGAGCGATCCGAAGGAGCTGGCCGAGCATCTGATGCTGCTCGACCTCGGCCGCAACGACGTAGGCCGCGTGGCGCGCACCGGCACCGTCAAGGTGACGCAGAAGATGATCGTGGAGCTGTACAGCCAC
The DNA here is from genome assembly GCF_058780635.1 of Azospirillum sp. UENF 312511. Taxonomy (NCBI): domain Bacteria; kingdom Pseudomonadati; phylum Pseudomonadota; class Alphaproteobacteria; order Rhodospirillales; family Azospirillaceae; genus Azospirillum; species Azospirillum sp. UENF 312511. Next base: position 192,813 of record NZ_JBSNCG010000003.1, read on the forward strand.
GTCATGCACATCGTCTCCAACGTCGAGGGCGACCTCGACCCGAAGCACGACGCGCTGGACGCGCTGATCGCCGGCTTCCCGGCCGGCACCGTCTCGGGCGCGCCGAAGGTCCGCGCCATGCAGATCATCGACGAGCTGGAGAAGGCCCGCCGCGGCGTCTACGCCGGCTGCGTGGGTTATTTCGGCGCGTCGGGCGCCATGGACACCTGCATCGCGCTGCGCACCGCCGTTCTGAAGGACGGCATGATGTATGTGCAGGCCGGCGGCGGCGTGGTCGCCGACAGCGATCCGGAGGCCGAGTATCAGGAGACCGTCAACAAGTCGATGGCCCTGATCCGCGCCGCGGAGGAAACCGTCCGCGAGACCTCCGCCCGGTAAGGACCGCATGCCCCTCGATGCGCTGCTGCTGCCGCTGATCGTCAAGATCGTGGCGGCGGCCCTGGTCGTCGTCGCCGCCTCGCTGGCGGCGGAGAAGGCCGGCCCCTTCTATGGCGGCATGATCACCGCCCTGCCCGTCTCGACCGGCCCGGCCTTCGTGATGCTCGCGATGGAGCATGGCGACGGCTTCGTCGCCGACGCCGCCCTGTCGGGAATGGTCGGGAACGCGACGATCGTCCTCTATCTGGCGCTTCTCGTGCGGATAGCCCCGCGCTGGAGTATGCCGGCGACGGTCATCGCCAGTTCCGTCTTCTGGATCGCCACGGCGGCCACGCTGCGCTCCGCCGTCGCGTGGACGCTGCCGCTGGCGCTGCTGCTGACGCTGGCCTGCAATGGGATCGCCGCTTGGGCGGTGTCGACGCCGATTCCACAGGACACGGTGGTCCGGGTGGCGCGGTCGCGCTGGTACGACATCCCGGCCCGCGCCGGTCTGGTCGGCCTGCTGGTCGCCACGGTGACCACGCTCAGCCACAGCATCGGCCCGGCGGCCACCGGCATCGCCGCCGTGTTCCCCATCGCGCTCACCAGCCTGACGGCGATCCTGCACGGCCGCCTGGGCGGCGGCGTGGTCGCCGCGGCGATGCGCAGCGCGCTGCTGACCAACCCCGGCTTGGCCCTTGCGCTGACCACCGCCCATCTGCTGGCCGAGCCCGCCGGACGGTTCGTCGCGCTCGGCGTCGCTCTGGCGGTGTCGCTGTCCTGGGCCGGCGGCCTGCTGGTGTGGCGGCTGCGCCAGCCCGCCTGACCGGACCTCAGGCTGCCTGACCGCCGAAGTCGAAGCCGGCGCCTTCCACGGCCTTCTTCACCGTCTCCGGGGCGACTCCGCCCTCCACGGCCACGGTGCCGGCGTCGAGGTCCACCGTCACGGCAGCGCCCGGCGCCAGCTTGCCGATGGCGTTGGTGACGGAGCGGGCGCAGCCGCCACAGGTCATGCCGCCGACCTTGTAGGTGTCAGCCATGGAATTCTCCTCAAGCGGGACCGGCGGTCACCCGCCGGTGTGGTGGGCGCGCACGACGGCGCTGACCGGAACCAGGACGAAGCCGCGTTTCTGCACCTCCGGCATCCAGGAGGCCAGTGCGTCGATTGTCGCATCGTGCGGGTGGCCGATGGCGATGGCGTAGCCCTGCCGGCGCGCCACCTGCTCCGTCTTGGCGAGCTGGCCGCGCACCGCCGACACGGTCATCTCGTTGTCGAGGAAGATGTCGCGCCCGGCGAAGGGCATCTGAAACTCCCGCGCGAGGGTCAGGCCGGCGCTTTTCGCGGTGGTCCGGCTGTCCAGCCACAACAGGCCGCGCCGCGCGATCTCCCCCAGCACGGGCGCCATGGCCGCGGAGTCGGCGGTGAAGCGGCTGCCCATGTGGTTGTTGACCCCGACATAGCCGTCGAAGCTGTCCAGCGCCGCCTTGGTCCGGCGCAGGATCTCCCCCTTGTCCAGCGACACGCGCAGCGCCTGCGGTCCCGGATCGGCCGAGCCGCTCGGCTCCATGGGAAGATGAAGCATCAGCTCGTGCCCGGCGGCGCGGGCGGCACGGGCCTGGGCCGGCAGCTCGTGGGCGTAGGGCAGCCACGCCAGCGTCAACGGCGCCGGCAGCGACACCGCGCGATTCGAACGCTTGCGGTCCACGCCCATGTCGTCGATGACGATGGCGATGGCCGGCTTGCCCGGCGGGGCGCGGAAGGGCAGCGCGTTCTTCTTCCACAGCGGCGAGCCGGGGGCCACCTTGGGCGGTTCCAGCGGGGCGACGGGAGGCGGCAGCATCGCCACCACCGGCTTCGGCGTCATGGCCGGCGGCGGGGGTGGTGCGGGGAACCGGAACGGGGGCCGGCGCCTCGGTCACCTCGGGAGGCGGTGCCGGAACGGGCACCGGAGCGGGTTCGGCCTCGCGAACCGGCGGAGGCGGAGGCGGCACTTCGGCGACCTTGGGCGGCGGTGCCTTGATCGGCGAAGCGGGGGCGATGACCGGCGCCTCCCGCTCGACCACGCTCTCCCTCTCCGGTGCGTCGCGCCCGATGATAAAGCGCGCGCCGAGCGCCACCGCGAAGACCACGATCACGCCAGCCAGCGCCAGCAGGACCGGTGAGACGGCGCGTCCCGATGCGGCGGCGGGCGTTTTCGGCGATGGCTTCCGTGCCGCGGCTTTCTGAGGCTTGCGCGGCGGTTTCTTGGCCATGGGAAGGAATCTCGAACCCTGGTTTCCGGTTTGCGCGCAAGGTGGCACCCCCGCTCCGTCCCTGCAACAGCGGAGCGGGGTGGAGGCCTCCACCGGCTGGGACTATGCTGTGACCGCCATGCTCCGCACCCTCCCCCTCCTGGCGGTCCTTGCCGCCGCCACCGCGCCTCCGGCCCGCGCCGACGAGGTCCGCTGCCCGCCCAGCCTGACCGTGCAGGCCCAGCCGGAGGCGCCCGGCGGCTGGTCGCCCTACCCGGCGAAGGACCAGCACGCCTTCGCGGGCGTCACCCTGGTGGAAGGCGACCGGGCGTCGCAGATGGCCGCCCCGGCCCCGGCGGCACTGGAGCCGGACCGCAGCCTGCGGCGGGGCCGATCGGAAATCCGGCAATGGGACTTCCCCGCCGCGCGGCGCGACAACGTCTTCCTGATCTGCCGCTACGCCGGGACGCAGGCCACGCTGGCCATCGACCTGCCGCGCACCGTGCGGCGCTGCCAGATCACCGAGGAGACCGACGCGCGTGGCATGGTGCTGGACAAGCCGGCGACGGCGCCGCAGTTCCTCTGCCGCTGATTCTCCGCCAAGTCGAGGTTCGGACGGGCTGGAAATCCATGGCCTCAGCCGCTAGGGTACCCGCCTTGGAACAAGGCCGGAACGGTGTTCCGGGACGATCGGGCCGGGAACAATGACCCGTGACCAACGGACCGGAAACGACAGGCCGGAAGGATGCCGGGGCGCCCCATGCTGCTGCTCATCGATAATTACGACAGCTTCACCTACAACCTCGTCCATTACCTGGGCGAACTGGGCGCCGAACTGGACGTCCGCCGCAACGACAGCCTGACGGTGGCGGAGGCCATGGCGCTCCGCCCCGAAGGGATCGTGCTGTCGCCCGGCCCCTGCGACCCGGACAAGGCGGGCATCTGCCTGCCGCTGATCGACGCCGCCGCCAAGGCCGGCGTTCCGCTGATGGGCGTGTGCCTGGGCCATCAGGCCATCGGGCAGGCCTTCGGCGGCACGGTGCTGCGCGCGCCGGTGCCGATGCACGGCAAGGTCGACCGCATGTTCCACCAGGGGCGCGGCGTCCTGAAGGACCTGCCCTCGCCCTTCCGGGCCACCCGCTACCATTCGCTGATCGTCGAGCGCGCCACCCTGCCCGCCTGCCTGGAGGTCACCGGCGAGACGGAGGACGGCCTGATCATGGCGCTGTCCCACCGCGAGTTGCCGATCCACGGCGTCCAGTTCCACCCGGAAAGCATCGAGAGCGAGCACGGGCACAAGATCCTGGAAAACTTCCTGAACACGACCCGCCGGCTGGAGACCGCCGCATGAGCACGCCGTCCGCGCCGCACGGCGACCTGACCGACATGAAGGCCATCCTCGCCAAGGTCGCCGCCGGCAACGCCCTGACCGAGCCGGAGGCCTCGATGGCCTTCGACATCATCATGTCGGGCAACGCCACCCCGTCGCAGATGGGCGGCTTCCTGATGGCGCTGCGCGTGCGCGGCGAGACGGTGGACGAGATCACCGGCGCCGCTCGCGTCATGCGCGCCAAGGCGATCCCGGTGGAGGCCCCCGAGGGCACCATCGACACCTGCGGCACCGGCGGCGACGGCTCGGGCACCTACAACATCTCCACCGCCGCGGCGGTCGTCATCGCGGCCTGCGGCGTGCCGGTGGCCAAGCACGGCAACCGCGCCATGTCGTCCAAGTCGGGCGCCGCCGACGTGCTGGGCGCGCTGGGCGTCAACCTGGACTGCGACATGGGTCTGGTGCGCAAGGCCCTGTGGGACGCGCGCATCGGCTTCCTGATGGCGCCGCGCCACCATCTCGCCATGCGCAACGTCGGCCCGACCCGCGTCGAGCTGGGCACGCGCACCATCTTCAACCTGCTGGGGCCGCTGTCCAACCCGGCCAGCGCCAAGCGCCAGCTTCTCGGCGTCTACGCCAAGCAGTGGGTGGAGCCGCTGGCCCATGTGCTGAAGCGCCTGGGGTCGGAGGCCGCCTGGATCGTCCATGGCTCCGACGGGCTGGACGAGATCACCACCACCGGCCCGACCACCGTCGCCCAGTTGAAGGACGGTGAGGTCACGGTGTTCGAGATCGAGCCGGAACAGGCCGGCATCTTCCGTGCCCGGCCCGAGCTTCTGAAGGGCGGTGACGCCCATGTGAACGCCGAGGCCATCCGCGCGCTGTTCGACGGCGTCCAGGGCGCCTACCGTGACATCGTTCTGCTGAACGCCGCCGCCGCGCTGCATGTGGCGGGCAAGGCCGGCGACCTGAAGGAAGGCGTCGAGCGGGCCCGCCACGCCATCGACAGCGGTGCCGCCCGCGCCGTGCTCCAGCACCTCGTGTCCATCACCAATTCATCCGCCACCACCGAACCGGTTGCCGCGCCATGAGCGACGTCCTGACCCGAATCTGCGACGACAAGCGCGCGCTGGTCCACGCCCGCAAGTCCGCCCGTCCGCTGTCCGCGGTGGAGGACGCCGCCCGCAGCGCCGACCCGGCGCGCGGCTTCATCCGCGCGCTGCGCCGCACGGTGGACGGGGGCCGCTACGGCCTGATCGCCGAGATCAAGAAGGCCAGCCCGTCCAAGGGCCTGATCCGCCCGGACTTCGACCCGCCGTCGCTGGCCCGCGCCTACCGTGAGGGCGGCGCCACCTGCCTGTCGGTGCTGACGGACGAGCCTTACTTTCAGGGCTGCGACGACTATCTGCTGGCCGCCCGCGCCGCGGTGGACCTGCCGGTGCTGCGCAAGGACTTCATGGTCGATCCCTACCAGATCGCCGAATCCCGTGCGCTCGGCGCCGACTGTATCCTCATCATCATGGCGGCGCTGAGCGACGCGCAGGCCGCGGAGATCGAGGACGCCGCCATCGCCTGGGGCCTGGACGTGCTGGTTGAGGTGCACAACCGCGAGGAGCTGGACCGCGCCCTTGCGTTGAAAACCCCGCTTCTCGGCGTGAACAACCGGAACCTGAAGACCCTGGCGGTGGACATCGCCACGACCGAGGAACTGGCGGCCCATGTGCCCGCCGATCGCATGCTGGTCGCCGAAAGCGGTCTCTACAGCCCGTCGGACCTGTCGCGCATGGCCGCGGTCGGCGCGCGCTGCTTCCTGGTCGGTGAATCGCTGATGCGGCAGGAGGATGTGACCGCGGCCACCCGCGCCCTGCTCGCCTGAGACAAAACAAGAAAGCAATGGGGAGGAGCGACGCCGTGCCGAACGTGACCATTGCCCGGGAAAGCCCGCTCCAGGACGAAGTGGTTCAGCTCATCGAAGAGCTGGACCGCTATCTGGGCGACTTATACCCGGCCGAGAGCAACCACCTGCTCGACCTGCAATCGCTGGCCAAGCCGGACATCCGTTTCCTGGTCGCCCGGCGGTCGGGAACCGTGGTCGGCTGCGGCGCCATGCGCATCGACACCGACGGTGGCTATGGCGAGGTCAAACGGATGTTCGTCCAGCCGACCGCGCGCGGCGGCCAGATCGGGCGCCGCCTTCTGGAACGCATCGAGGATGAGGCCCGTGCCGCCGGCCTGTCCCTGCTGCGGCTGGAGACCGGCGTCTATCAGGACGAGGCCATTGCCCTCTACCGCAAGCAGGGTTTCGCCAACCGCGGCCCGTTCGGCCCCTACGGTCCGGACCCGCTGAGCCTGTTCATGGAGAAACCCCTATGACCGACCAGCCCGCAAGCGGCTTCACCCACTTCGACGCCGAAGGCCGCGCGGTCATGGTGGACGTGTCCGGCAAGGCCGACACGGAGCGCTCGGCGACCGCCCGCGGCTCCGTCCTGATGCAGCCGGAAACGCTGGCCCTCATCCTCCAGGGCGGCCTCAAGAAGGGCGACGTCCTGTCGGTGGCGCGGCTGGCCGGCATCATGGGGGCCAAGCGCACGCCGGACCTGATCCCGCTGTGCCACCCGCTGATGCTGACGTCGGTCAAGGTGGACCTGACCTGCGACCCCGAGCGCAACGCCGTGGACATCACCGCCACCTGCAAGCTCAGGGGCCAGACCGGCGTGGAAATGGAGGCGCTAACCGCCGTGTCGGTCGCCGCACTCACCGTCTACGACATGTGCAAGGCGGTGGACCGCGGCATGACCATCACCGAGGTGAAGCTGCTGCACAAGGCCGGTGGCAAGAGCGGCGAATGGGGGAGCGCGGTCTGATGCTACAGGTCGGTGAAGCCCGCGCCCGCATCCTCGCCGCCTTCACCGCCCTGCCGGCGGAGACGGTGCCGTTGCCCGACGCGCTGGGGCGCGTCCTGGCGGAGCCCGCCGGCGCTCGCCTGACTCAGCCGCCCTTCGCCGCCGCGGCCATGGACGGCTGGGCCGTCCGCGCCGCCGACATCGTCCCGGCGTCGGCGGAAGCTCCCGTCACGCTGCGCCGCATCGGCGAGTCCGCCGCTGGCCACGCCTTCGCCGGATCGGTCGGCGCGGGCGAGGCCGTGCGCATCTTTACCGGCGCGCCCCTGCCCGCCGGGGCCGACGCCGTGGTGATGCAGGAGGATTGCGAGGACGCCGGGGACCGCGTGCGCGTCGGGCGCGCCGTGCCCGCGGGTCGCTTCATCCGTCCCGCCGGATTGGACTTCACCGCGGGAGAGGAGTTGCTTCCCAAAGGACGGCTGCTCACCGCCCGCGACGTCGCCCTGGCCGCCGCGGCCAACCTGCCCTGGCTGCGCGTCCACCGCCGACCGCGGGTCGCCGTGCTCGCCACCGGGGACGAGATCGCCCTGCCCGGCGATCCGCTGGGACCGAGCCAGATCGTCAGCTCCAACGCGCTCGGCCTCTGCGCGCTGGTCGCCAGCCAGGGCGGCCTCGCCCACAATCTCGGCGTGGCCAAGGACGATCCGGAGCATCTCGCCGCCATGGCCGCCGGGGCGGCCGGCTGCGACCTGCTGGTGACCACGGGCGGCGCCTCGCAAGGCGAGCACGACCATGTGCGCGACGTACTGGGCGGGCTGTCACTGGACTTCTACCGCGTCGCCATGAAGCCCGGCAAACCGTTGATTTTCGGGACGGCGAACGGCGTTCCGCTGCTCGGCCTGCCCGGCAATCCGGTGTCCACCGGGGTGGCCGCCCTGCTGTTCCTGGTGCCCGTCCTTCGCCGTCTCCAAGGCTTGCCCGCCGAGAACACCACGCTCGCGGCGCGGCTCGGCGCGCCGCTGAAGGCCAACGACGACCGCACCGACTTCATGCGCGCCACCCTGTCCACCGGGACGGACGGCGAGCCCATCGCCACGCCCTTCCCGCGCCAGGACAGCGCGATGATGTCCCGGCTGGCCCGGGCCGACGCCCTGATCGTCCGCGAGCCGCAGGCAACCGCCGCCGCTGTGGGCGACCGCGTGACGGTGATCCCGCTGAGCGGCGGTGTCCTGTCGCTTTAATCCGTTCCGCACGGGAAATCCATTTGGGAGTCCTGTCCGTCGATTTGCGATTGATTTCATCCGTAGGGCTTGACGGGGGTTAAGAACCAAACTAGAACAAGATGGAACGTTTTGCTTTTGTTCCATATCTAGTGCGGAACCGGCCGGGAGGCACAAATGCTCACGCGCAAGCAGCATGAATTGCTGCTTTTCATCAACGAGCGGCTCGGACAGGGCGGTGTGTCCCCTTCCTTCGACGAAATGAAGGACGCTCTCAACCTGAAGTCCAAGTCGGGCATCCACCGCCTCATCACGGGGCTGGAGGAGCGCGGCTTCATCCGCCGCCTGCCCCACCGCGCCCGCGCGCTGGAGGTGCTGCGCCTGCCGGAGGGGCTGGAGACCGCCCGCACCCGGCCGCCGCGCGCCAAGTTCGAGCCCAACGTCATCAAGGGCGACTTCAGCTTCGCGGGACGTGAGGCGAACCCGGCGTCCGAATCCGTGCAGTTGCCGCTCTACGGCCGGATCGCCGCGGGCACGCCCATCGAGGCGTTGCGCGACGGTTCCGCCTTCGTGGACATTCCCGCCGCCATGCTCGGCATGGGCGACCACTACGCGCTGGAAGTCGCCGGCGATTCCATGGTGGAGGCCGGCATCCTCGACCATGACACGGTGGTCATCCAGCGCTGCGACAGCGCGGAGAACGGCTCCATCGTCGTCGCCCTGGTCGACGACGCCGAGGTCACGCTGAAGCGCCTGCGCCGCAAGGGCAACACCGTGGCGCTCGAACCGGCCAACGCCGCCTACGAGACCCGCATTTTCGGCGCCGACCGCGTTCGGGTGCAGGGTCGCCTCGTCGGTCTGGTGCGGAAGTACTGACCGCAGGATGCTCCGGGGCGGCGGCTCAGCGCGCCCCGGTCTTTCCATCGGGGAGCTTTCCTCCCATCGTCCACGGGCGGTCGCCGCGCCGACCGCGCACGCTTTCCACCCGGATGCCCTTGTCCGACAGGGTGAGCGTGTGCGCGCCCTCCCGCCGCAGTTGCCAGCGGTCGATGACCAGCGGCGCCCGGCACCCGCGCGACGGGACCGCGACCACCACCGCATCGGCCACCGCGCAATCCTCCGGCAAGGCGTCCGGCTGGCGCAGCAGCGCCACCGTCTTCCCCTGCGCGCGGTAGAGGCACCCCAGGGCGTCGCAGCGCAGCCGCCCGTCCAGGCTCACCCCGGCGAGCGGCCAGACATCCTGACCGGCCTTGTCCTCCGGCTTTTCCATGCCGCCGCGCCGCCTCCACGTGTTGGCGACCCGGCCATCGCTGGCGGTGGAGAGGCTGAGGATCCCATCCGCGCCGCGCGCGCCCATCAGTTTTCCGTCCTCCGACACCAGGATGTCGGGCCGCGGCGCGACGGCCGGGGCGACCAGCCCGCCGGCCAAGGCCACCAGCCCCAGCCAGCGCCAGCGTCCCGTCCAGATGGCCAGCCACAGCCCGCCCAGAGTGACCGCCGCGATGGCGGCGTCCGGCATGGCCGGCAGAAACGCCGTCGCTCCGGGCAGCGCCGCGGTCCGCTCCGCCGTCTCGATGACCAGCCGGACGCCCCAGCTCATCGCCGTCACCGCCGGCCCCTCCAGCCCGAAGGGCAGCAGCAGGTAGGACAACAGGCTGAAGGGCATGATCCACACCGTCGTGATGGGAATCGCCACCATGTTGGACAGCACACCGTAAAAGGCGACCTGCTGGAAATGGTAGAGCCCGTAAGGCGTCGTCGCGACGGTCGCCACCACGCTGGAAAAGGCGATGCCGCCCAGCGCCATGGCGCCCTTGCCGAGCCAGCCCATGTCGCGCCGCCGCCGCACCGCCCAGGGCGTGAAGCGTTCGAAGGCGGCGATCAGGGCGACGACCGCCGCGAAGGACATCTGGAAGCTCGGCCCCAGCATCCCCTCCGGGTCATAGAGGACGGTGACGATGCCGGCGAAGGCGACCAGCCGCATGCTGATCGGCGACCGATCGGCGATCACCGCTCCCATGACCAGACCGGTCATCAGCACCGACCGCAGCGTCGGCAAGGGCGCCCCCACCAGCAGCGTGTAGAGGATGGCCGACAGGATGCCGGCCAGCGCCGCGATCTTCTTGATCGGCCAGCGCAGCGCCACCCAGGGAACCAGCGCCAGCAGCGCCCGCACCACCCAGAAGACGATCCCCGCGGCGATGCCCACATGCAGGCCGGAAATGGACAGGAGGTGCGCCAGACCGCTGTCGCGGAAGGCGTCCATCATCGGTCCCGGAATCGCCGCCGCGTCGCCGTTCAGCAGGGCGGCGGTGACGCTGGCCTCCGCGGAATCGCTCACGACGGCACGCACCCGCTCGGCGATGGCGGCGCGCGCCCGCTCAAAGGCCACCGTCACCCGGCGCCAGCCGTCGGGCGGCGGCGCCTCCTGGGCGACGGGGGCGCCCATGACGAAGCCGACCGCGCCGAAGCCTTCGAAATAGGCGCGCCGCTGCAGGTCGAAGGCTCCCGGCTCCGCCGGGGCGGCCGGCGGGTGGAGCATGGCGCGCAGCCGTACCACCGTCCCGGCCTCCGGCGGTGTCACCTTGGCCGGCAAATGCAGGCGGACCCGCTCCGGCGTCGCCTCCGGGGCCAGCCGCTCCACCATCGGTTCACCGATCATCAACCGCGTGCCGGTGGGCTGCCGTTCGATCGCCAGCACCCGCCCGGTGACCTGCACCGGTCCAAGCTCGCGCGTCAGCATTGGCGCCATCGCCGCCACGCTGTGCAGTTGCGCCGCCGCGAAACCCAGAGCGACGCTCAACAGCCCCAGCAGCAGAACGACCGGCGCCAGACGCCGCCGCACCAGCCACAGCAGAGCCAGACAGCCGACCACGGCGCCCGGCCCCAGCCAGAGCGGCGGCTCGGCATGCAGGCCGAAATACAGGGCCACACCCGCCCCGGTCCCCACGGGCAGCCACAGCGCCCAGCGCTCCCGTTCCGCGGCAAGGCATTCCAGAGCCGCAACGAGAAGGCGCGCGCCGACGCCGCGACGGACAGGACCGGCATCGCCCTCCGCCGCCAAACCTCCGGCCATGCCCTCTTCAACCCCGTGGGCCATACTGTCGCCTATGCGCGCAAGGCAAATGCCTCCGGCGCCGTTAATGTGTTACACCACCGCACCACCGCAGTCGCACCGCAGCCGCCGCATCTCGGCCGCCGCAGCACTGTAGCAGCGCCGAACCTGGAATTGAGCCTCCCATGACCGTCGTCACCCGTTTCGCCCCGTCGCCCACCGGCTTTCTCCACATCGGCGGTGCCCGCACCGCATTGTTCAACTGGCTGTACGCCCGACGCAACGGCGGCACGTATCTGCTGCGCATCGAGGACACCGACCGCCAGCGCTCGACGGACGCGGCGGTGGACGCCATCCTCGACGGCCTGTCCTGGCTCGGCCTCGACTGGGACGGCGACGCGGTCAGCCAGTTCGCCCGCAAGGACCGCCACGCCGAGGTGGCGCAGCAGATGCTGGCGGCTGGCCGCGCCTATTACTGCTACGCGAGCCCCGAGGAGTTGGAGGAGATGCGCGCCGCCCAGAAGGCGGCGGGCCAGCCGGTGCGCTACGACGGGCGCTGGCGCGACCGCGACCCGTCCGAGGCTCCGGCCGGCGTGAAGCCGGTGATCCGCCTGAAGGCGCCGCAGGAGGGCGAGACGGTCCTGAAGGACCGCGTCCAGGGCGAGGTGACGGTGCAGAACGCCCAGCTCGACGATCTGATCCTGCTGCGCGCCGACGGCACCCCGACCTATTTGCTGGCGGTGGTGGTGGACGACCACGACATGGGCGTGACCCATGTCATCCGCGGCGACGACCATCTGACCAACACCTTCCGCCAGATCCAGATCTTCAACGCCATGGGCTGGGACCTGCCGGAGTTCGGCCACATCCCGCTGATCCACGGTCCGGACGGCGCCAAGCTGTCGAAGCGCCATGGCGCGCTGGGCGTCGACGCCTACCGCGACATGGGCTACCTGCCGGAGGCGATCCGCAACTACCTGCTGCGGCTCGGCTGGGGGCACGGCGACGACGAGATCATCTCCACCGAACAGGCCGTGGAGTGGTTCAACCTGGAGGGCATCGGGCGCTCCCCCTCGCGCTTCGACTTCGCCAAGCTGGAGAACCTGAACGCCCACTACATGCGGCAGGCCGACGACGCCCGCCTCGTGGGTCTGGCCGCCCCGCGGCTGGAGGCCGAGCTTGGCCGCGCGCTGACCGAGTCGGAACGCGATCTGCTGACCCGCGCCATGAACGGGCTGAAGCAGCGCGCCCGCACCGTGGTCGATCTCGCCCAGAGCGCCCGCTTCTACCTCGCCGCCCGTCCGCTGGCGATGGACGAGAAGGCCACCGCGCTGTTGGACGAGAAGGGCCGCGGCGTCCTGACCGACCTTGCCGCCCGCTTCGAGGCCGAGGCCGACTTCACCGCCGCCGCCCTCGAAGGGCTGGTGCGCGCCTTCGCCGAGGAGCGGGGCGAGAAGCTGGGCAAGATCGCCCAGCCGCTGCGCGCCGCGCTCACCGGTTCCACCGTGTCGCCCCCCATCTTCGAGGTGGCCGAGATCCTCGGCCGCGCGGAAACACTGGCCCGGATGAAGGATGCCGCAACTGCAGCACGGGGATAACTTCCGTGCGTTGATATCCGCCCGGCATAGAACTATGCTGCGCGCATTCGAAAAGGGCGTTAAGCCCCAACCCTAAAGATAAGGACGTGCCGAGATGACCCAAACCGCGGACAAGGCCGATACCTTCACCCTGATCGACAACCGGACTGGCAAGCAGGTCAGCCTGCCCGTGATGAAGGGAAGCACGGGTCCGGACGTGATCGACATCCGCAAGCTCTACGCCGAGACCGGTTGTTTCACCTACGATCCGGGTTTCACTTCGACGGGCAGCTGCGAGTCCAAGATCACCTACATCGATGGTGATGAGGGTGTTCTGCTGCACCGCGGTTATGCCATCGACGACCTTGCCGAGCACGCGACCTTCCCGGAGGTCTGCTTCCTCCTGCTCAACAACCATCTGCCGAACGCCGCCGAGAAGGAAGAGTTCGAGGGCATCCTGCGCGGCCACTCGATGGTGCACGAGCAGCTGACCCGCTTCTACAGCGGCTTCCGCCGCGACGCCCACCCGATGGCGGTTCTCTGCGGCGTCGTCGGCGCGCTGTCGGCCTTCTACCACAACTCGACGGACATCGAGGATCCGGTGCAGCGCAAGATCGCCGCGCACCGCCTGATCGCCAAGATCCCGGCGATCGCCGCGATGGCCTACAAGTACTCGGTCGGCCAGCCGTTCATGTACCCGCGCAACGACCTGTCCTACGCCGAGAACTTCCTCTACATGACTTTCGGCACGCCGTGCGAGCCGTACAAGGTCAACCCGGTCCTGTCCAAGGCCATGGACAAGATCTTCATCCTGCACGCCGACCACGAGCAGAACGCCTCGACCTCGACCGTCCGTCTGGCCGGCTCGTCGGGCGCCAACCCGTTCGCCTGCATCGCCGCCGGCATCGCCTCGCTGTGGGGTCCGGCCCATGGCGGCGCCAACGAGGCCGTGCTGAAGATGCTGGAGGAGATCGGCTCCGTCGATCGCATCCCGGAGATCGTCCGCCGCGCCAAGGACAAGAACGACAACTTCCGCCTGATGGGCTTCGGCCACCGGGTCTACAAGAACTACGACCCGCGCGCCCAGGTCATGCGCAAGACCTGCCACGAGGTCCTGGCCGAGTTGGGCATCAAGGACGAGCCGCTCCTCGACATCGCCATGGAGCTGGAGAAGATCGCCCTTGAAGACCCGTACTTCGTCGAGAAGAAACTGTACCCGAACGTCGATTTCTACTCGGGCATCATCCTGAAGGCGATGGGCTTCCCGACCAGCATGTTCACCGTGCTGTTCGCCGTGGCGCGCACCGTCGGCTGGATCTCCCAGTGGAAGGAGATGATCGAGGACCCGGTCCAGAAGATCGGCCGTCCGCGTCAGCTCTACACCGGCGCGACCAAGCGGGACTTCATCCCGCTGGCCGAGCGTGGCTAACCGGCCGACAGCACACATCGGGACGGGTGGCTCCGACGGAGCCGCCCGCAGCCCGGCTGCGTTCATCGTTCCGGCGCGGCGGGTCCGTCAGGGCCAGCCGGCCGCGAACGACAACAAGCCGCCGCTCTCGCGGCGGCTTCGCCGCATCGTCTTCTATGCGGTGATTGTGGCGATGATCGCCGCGGTGGTGCTGATCTGACCGTCTAGCCCTGGGTGATCGGGATGTGCGGCCCTTCCGCCGCCACACGCACCATCCATGCGCGCACCGCCGGATAGCCGGACAGGTCGAACCCACCCTCCTCCGCCACATGCGTGTAGGCGTAGAGCGCGATGTCGGCGATGCTGAAGCGATCGCCCACGAAAAAGCGGCGCTCCGCCAGATGCCCGTCCATGACACCCAGCGCGTCGTGGCCGAGCCGGCGCTTGGTCACCAGCCCCAGCTTGCGCTCCTCCGTCATCTCCACGTGGTGCGTGATCCAGAAGCGCACGGTCGCGACGTTCGGTTCGTGGCTGTACTGCTCGAAGAACATCCATTGCAGGACCCGCGCGCGGCCTTCGCGGTCGTCGGGCAGATAGGGCGTGCCCTCCCCCAGATACCACAGGATCGCGTTGGATTCCGGCAGATGGCTGCCGTCCTCCAATTGCAGCGTCGGGATGCGCCCGTTCGGATTGCGGGCCAGAAACTCCGGGGTGCGGGTTTCCGCCCGGTCGATGTCCAGTTCGATCCGCTCATAGGGGATGCCGAGCTTGTGCAGCAGCAGCCGGCACTTGTAGCCGTTTCCGGAAGACAGGTTGTCGTAAAGGCGCAGCATGGGGGCGTGTCTCCGCTCCAAATCCATCCGATGGCGGATATAAACACGAAACGGAATCAGGCGCCAGCGCAGCCCTGCGGAAACGGTACGCCGAGCCGCTCCAACCGCGCCCGATCCGCAGCGGCCTCCGCCAGCAGCCAGTTCCGGAAGGCGCGGAGCACGCCGCGTCCGCGCCCTTCGGCCGGTGCGGTCAGCACATAGCGGTCGCCGCAGGGCACCGCCGGTCCGAAGGGGCAGACGAGCCGTCCCGCTTCCAGCGCCTCCAGCACCAGCGACGGGCGCCCCAGCGCAATCCCCTGCCCGGCCATGGCCGCCTGGATCACCATCACCGATTCCGAAAAGCTCAGACTGCCTGCTCCATTCAGACTTACCCCGCTGCTGGCGCGCCACAGACTCCAGTCCGGTGACGCCTGATAATGCAGCAGCGTCTGGCGGGACAGGTCGGCCGGGCCGGACAGCCGCCCGGCCAGCGACGGCGCACAGACCGGAAACAGCGGCTCTTCCGACAGAAGCGCCCCCGCGGGACCGGGATCGCTGCCGCGCACGTAGCGGATCACCGCCCAGCCCGCCTCGGCCTCCGACGCGCGCTCGCTGTTGCCCCCCTCGATGTCCAGCCGCAGGTTCGGCCGGCCGTCCAGGAAGCGCCCCAGCCGCGGCACCAGCCACAAGGCCGCCCAGGTGCGCGGCGCGGCGATGCGCAGCCGTTCCGGTCCTTGTCCGGCGATGCGGTCCCAGCTTTCCTGAACCCGCCCCAGCCCGGCGGTGCAGGCTTGCGCGAGATCGCGCCCGGCGTCGGTCAGGTGAAGCCCCTGCGGGGTGCGGTCGAACAGACGGACCTTCAGCCGCTTCTCCAGATCGCCCACCTGACGGCTGACCGCCCCATGGGTCAGGCCAAGCTCGTCGGCGGCGCGCGTCATGCTGCCGTGCCGGGACGCCGCTTCGAAGGCGGCCAGGGCGGTGAAGGGAAGACGCGGCATCGGTGGCGCTGTCGGGTTTCGCTGTGAGGATTTCTCACACCCATGCCCTGCGAAGTCAATTGTGGACCGGCGGAGCGGCGGGCAGGCTTGGGCGCAGACACCGAACCATCCCGGCACTTCACATGACCATGACCTTGTCCATCGCCGACATCTCCACTCTCGATGACGGCCGCCTGCGCGCGGACCTGGAAGCTCTTCTGGAGGACGCGGTGAACAGCGGCGCCTCGGTCGGCTACCACGCTCCGCTGGCCCCTCACTGGAAGCGGGCCTTCTGGGACGGCGTGGCCGGACTGCTGTCGGGTAGCGCGCACCGGCTGCTGATCGCCTGCGGACCGGACGGAGACTTGCTGGGAAGCGTCCAGTTGGCGCTGTGCACCAAGCCGAATGGCGCGCACCGCGCCGAGGTGCAGAAGCTGCTCGGCTTCACCGGCCATCGGCGGAACGGAGTCGCGCGACGGCTGATGGCGGCGGTGGAGGACACGGCCCGTGGTCTGGGGCGGTCGCTGCTGGTGCTCGACACGTTGAAGGGCGACAGCGGCGAGCCCTTCTACGAAGCGACGGGCTGGCGTCGCGCCGGGCTGATTCCCGGCTACACGGTGGAAGCGGACGGCGCCTTTCACGACACCGTCCTCTTCTACAAAACGCTGTGAGACCGCTTACTTCGTCTCGATCAGCTCGACCTTGTAACCGTCCGGGTCCTCGATGAAGGCGATCACGGTGGTGCCGTGCTTCATCGGACCGGGCGGACGCGAAATTTTGACGCCTTCCTTGGCGAGCTGCTCGCAGGTGGCATAGATGTCCGGCACGCCCAGCGCGATGTGGCCGTAGGCGGTGCCGATGGCGTAGGGCTCGGCTTGGTCCCAGTTGTGGGTCAGTTCCAGGACGGCGGTGTCCTTCTCATCGCCGTAGCCGACGAAGGCCAGCGTGAAGCGACCGCCCTCATAATCGTTGCGGCGCAGCAGCTTCATGCCGAGCAGGCGGGTGTAGAAGTCCAGCGACTTCTCCAGATCATAGACCCGGAGCATCGTGTGCAGCAGGCGGAATTGGCTCATGGTCTCGTCTCCCAAGCGGGTTCTTGCGCTCTCGTTTTATCCGGCCTCGTCTTATCCAACCGGCCGGCGGCAACCTCCAGCACGACCTGGGCGGCGCGCTCACTGGGCGGCGTTCCGCCCTGCCCCAGCCAGCGCGCCACCTCCGCCACACCGTCGATCTGCGTCGCGCGAGCGGCGGGATCGTCGAGCAGGCGCCCCAGTTCGGACG
Source organism: Azospirillum sp. UENF 312511 (assembly GCF_058780635.1). Classification (NCBI taxonomy): domain Bacteria; kingdom Pseudomonadati; phylum Pseudomonadota; class Alphaproteobacteria; order Rhodospirillales; family Azospirillaceae; genus Azospirillum; species Azospirillum sp. UENF 312511. The sequence continues at coordinate 209,902 of NZ_JBSNCG010000003.1, forward strand.
CCAGCCGGTCGGGACGGCAGTCCTCCTGAAGCAGTTCCGGCACCAACATGCGGTCGAGCATCAGATTGACCAGATTGACGTATTTGACCCGGATCAGCCGCCGGTACAAGGCCACCGTCACCGGGTTGAGACGGTAGGCGATCACCGTCGGCAGGCGGGCCAGCGCCAGCTCCAGCGCCACCGTGCCGGACGCCGCCAGCGCGGCCTCCGCTGCCGCGAAGGCATCGTATTTCGGAGCGTCGCCCTCGACGAGGATGGTGCGCAACGGCCACCCCGCCACCTCCGCCGCCACGCGGTCGCGCACCGTCGCCACGGTCGGCACCACGGCGACCAGCCCCGGATGAGACGGCAGCAAGCGTTCCAGCGTGGCGCGGAAGTCGGGGAGGAGGCGGGACACCTCGCCCTTCCGGCTTCCCGGCAGGACGGCGACGACCCGCGCATCCGGTGCCAGCCCATGGGTCTCCCGGAAGCGCTGCGCGTCGCCATGCCCGGCGCCGCTCTCAACCACCGAATGGCCGACAAAGGTGCAGGGAAGCCCCTCCCTCTCGAAATAGGGCGGCTCGAAGGGCAGGATGGCCAACAGATGATCGTAGATCGCCGCGTACTTGGCGGCGCGCTTCGGCTTCCACGCCCAGACGGTTGGCGCTACGTAATGAATCAGCGGGATGTCTGGCACCTGCGCCTTGACCCGCTTGGACACCCGCACGGTGAAGCCCGGCGAATCGATGCCCACCACTGCGTCGGGCCGCAGCCGCAGGATCTCGGCGACGGTCTGGTCGATGCGGCGCAGCAGGTTCGGCAGATGGGGCAGCAGTTCGAACACGCCGAACAGAGTCAGCTCGCCCATCGGGAACAGGCTCTCCAGCCCCTCCGCGACCATCTTCTCGCCGCCGATGCCGGCGAAGCGCACCCGCCCGCCGGTCAGCCGTTTGCAAGCGGCCATCAGCCGCGCGCCCAGCGCGTCGCCGGAGGGCTCCCCGGCGATCAGGAAAATCAACGGATCGCTCACGACCGAGTCTCCGACGCAACGGTGATGCCGACGACGAACAGACCCAGCCGGTCGGCGGCCTCGGCCACCGCGGCACGGTCCACCAGCAGGCTTCCGCCCGCCTCGACGGCAATGCCGCGCAGACCGGCGCGGGCGGCGTTCTCCACCGTCGTCACTCCCATGGTGGGCAGGTCGAGGCGTCGGTCCTGCTGCGGCTTCTTCACCTTGACCAGCACGCCGCCCGGTCCAGGACGCGCCAGCCCGGCGCAGCGGGCCAGCATGGCGTCGGTGCCCTCGATGGCTTCCACGGCGATCACGATCCCCTGCTGGACCACGGCGCCTTGTCCGACGTCGAGCGCACCGAGCGTGCGGGCAACCTCGACCGCGCGGGCAATGTCGCGTTCGGCCTCGGCGTCCGGCCGCAGCCGGCCCACCGGCCCCACCGGAGTGAGAAGCTCGCCGAGGAGGTCGTGCAGGCCGACCACGCGGAACCCCTCCCCTTCGAGTTCGCGCGCGACGGAGCGCAGCAGCCCGTCGTCGCCCAGCGCTCGGGTGCCGACCTTGGCGAGGAACTTGGTGGTGTACCAGTCGGGAAGAAGCTCGGTGAAGGACGGCCGACGCACTGGTCCAGCGAAGACCAGTTCCCCGACCTTTTCCTTCTTCAACCGGTCGATGATGCTGCCGGCGGCGCCGAAGCGGCTCCACAGATGGGGGAGTCCCTCGACGGTGGCTGGGTCCGTGTGGCCGTCGAAGGCGACGACGAAGACCTCGCGCCCTTGGCCGCGCACCGCGGCGGCGATGCGGGCCGGCAAGGTGCCGCCGCCCGCCAGGATGCCGAGCTTGGGAAGAGGCTGCGACATGGCCGGGACTCTCCCAGGAAACGGAACGTAAAAAGAGGGGCGTGAAGGCCCCTCAGCCCTCGCGCGGCTGGCAGAGCGACCGCGAGGCGCGCGCGAAAGTCAGCACGTCGGCGACCAGCGTCTGCTGCCCCATGTCGCGGCCGACCTCCTCCATGCGCTCGGCGAAGGTGCCTTCGTTGCCGAACAGCAGGCGATAGGCGGCGCGCAGGGCGTGGATCTCGTCCTTCTGGAAGCCGCGACGCTCCAGCCCGACGAGGTTCAGGCCGGCCAGACGCGCCCGGTCGCCCATGACGAGGCCATAGGGGATCACGTCCTTCTCGACGCCGGACATGCCGCCGATCATGGCGTGCGACCCGATGCGGACGAACTGGCGGACCGCCGACAGCCCACCGATGGTCACGAAATCGCCCAGATGGACATGGCCGGCCAGCGTGGCGTTGTTCGCCAGGACCGCGTGGTCGCCGACGACGCAATCGTGGGCGATGTGGACGCCGACCATGAACAAGCCGTTGTCGCCGACCCGCGTGACCATGCCGCCGCCCTCGGTGCCGGGGCTCATGGTGACATGCTCGCGGATCTGGTTGTTGCGCCCGATGATCAGTTCAGACGGCTCGCCCTTGAATTTGAGGTCCTGCGGGCGGTGGCCGATGGACGCGAACGGGTAGATGACCGAGTCCTCGCCGATGCGCGTGCGGCCTTCGACCACCACATGGGAGGTCAGCCGCACACGGTCGCCGAGTTGGACATCCGGTCCAACCACACAGAAGGGACCGATGGAAACGTCTTCGCCCAGCCTGGCGGCCGGATCGACGACCGCCGTCGGGTGAATGGAAACGCTCATTTCTCGTCCAGGATCATGGCGGAATAGACGGCTTCGGCGACCAGGACACCGTTGACCTTGGCCTCGCCCTTGAACTTCCACACGTTAGCGCGCTGGCGCTGCTTGCTCACATGGATGTGGATGGTGTCGCCGGGCGTGACCGGACGGCGGAAGCGCGCCTCGTCCACGGTCATGAAGTAGACCAGCTTGCCCTCGGACTCCTTGCCCAGCGTGGCGACCACCAGCACGGCGGAGGTCTGCGCCATCGCCTCGATGATCATCACGCCCGGCATCACCGGTCGCGAAGGGAAGTGACCCTGGAAGAACGGCTCGTTGATGGTGACGTTCTTCACGCCGGTGGCACTTTCGCCCAGCGTGATGTCGATCACCCGGTCGATCATCAGAATCGGATAGCGATGCGGGATCATTTCCATGATCCGCATGATGTCGAGGTCGGCTATCTTCTTGTTGTCCGCCGTCACATCCATGGCCCGGCCGCCCGCCTTTCAAAATCCACGAGAACGCCCCGCGCTTCGCCTGCGGCGGCACGGGACGAAGCCCCTTGTGCCCCATTTCCAGGGATTTGGCAATCCCGACGCCGTGAACGGTTCGCCTCCTCCCCCCACCCGGCGCAAACGAAAAAGCCGCCGCGCCTCCCGAAGGAAGCGCGGCGGCTCATCCGCTTATGCCTTATCGCCGCTCGCGCCTTACTGCTTGGGAACGGTCAGCGCGACCTGGGGCAGCTTCTTGTTCACCCGCTCCAGCACGATGTCCGTCACGTCGAGCTGGGTGTCGACCAGAACGAACTGCTGGCGGGCGAGGACCAGATTGGCGCCACGCTCGCGCGCGACGTCGGCCACGATCTCCACCATGCTCTTGTGAACGACGGCCATCGCCTCGTTCAGCGCGTTTTCCAGGGCGCGCTTGCGGCTCTGCACCGTCTTCTGGACCTCGCCGACCTGCTTCTCGAAGTCGCGGCGCTTGTTGGCCAGCGCGTCCGGAGCCAGCACGGTCTGCTGCTTGCGCAATTCCTCCTCGGACTTGCGCAGCTTGTCCTCCAGGGAGGCGATTTCCTTCTGGTAGGTCTCGCGCAACGATTCGAAGGACTTCGAGACACCCTTCGAGGCGTTCGACTCCTGCATGATCTTCTGAACGTCGACCACCGCGATGACCGGCGCCTTGAGGTTGTCGGTCGGCTTGTCCTGGGCGAAGGACGGCGTCGCCATCGCGACGCCCGCCAACACCGCACCGGCGGCGACCAGCGCCCTGAGCTTGCTGAGCTGCATGTTAGAACCTGGTTCCAAAGCTGAAACGGAAGATCTCTTTCTTGTCGTAATCTTCCTTGAGAATCGGGATCGCAAAGTCAAGGCGGATCGGCCCGAAGGGCGAGCGCCAGGACAAGCCGGTACCGACCGACAGACGGAGCGATTCGTCGTCGGGGACGAGCGGATCGTTGATGTCGACCTTGCCCAGCGTGCCGACGTCGGAGAAGGCGTGGCCCTTCAGTCCGAACTCCTCGGGCAGACCGACCGGGAAGCTCATCTCCACCGAACCGCGGTAGTAGCGGGTGCCGCCCAGGGCGTCGCCGGTGCGCAGGTCGCGGGGGCCGATGCCGGCGGTGTTGAAGCCGCGCAGCGTGTCGCCACCGATGAAGAAGCGATCGGACAAGGCGATGCCGTCGTCACCGATGCCGACGATGTAGCCGACCTCGCCGGTGGCACTGACGACCCAGCTGTCGTCGAACAGCGGCAGGTAGTAGCCGGCGCCGAGACGGTTGCGCAGGAAGCGCGCGTCGCCACCCAGACCCGCAAGATCGTTGGTCAACCGGATGTAATAGCCTTCGGTCGGGCTCAGGCGGCTGTTGCGGCGGTCGTAGGTCAACTCCTGCCCGATCAGCGAGGTCAGGCGCGAGCCCTTCTGGTCCTGAATGTACCGGGACGCCGAGCTGGGAACGCTGGTGATGTCGGTGTTTTGGAGCTGGTAGTAGACGCGCTGGCGCAGATTCTCCGTCAGCGGATAGCCCATGCGCAAGGCCATGCCGGTGCTCTTCTCGTCGAAGGAGCTTTCGTCCTGATAGTCGCGGGTGATGCGGAACAGGTCGAAGCCGGCGGACAGGTCGCGGTCGAGGAAATAGGGCTCGGTGAAGGAGACGTCGTATTCCTGGCGGCTGCCCGACACGGTGGCGCCGAAGCGCAGATCCTGGCCGCGGCCCAGCAGGTTGCGCTCACGGATCGAGAAGTCGGCCAGCGGACCGTCCGAGGTCGAGTAGCCGGCACCGATGGAGATTTCACCGGTCGACTGCTCGGTCACCTCGACGTTCATCACGGTGCGGTCGGGCGCCGAGCCCTCCGCGGTGGTGATGTTGACGCGCTCGAAATAGCCGAGATCCTTGATGCGCTGTTCGGAGCGGCGCAGCTTGGTCGTGCTGAACGGGTCGCCTTCGGACAGCAGCATCTCGCGCCGGACCACCTTGTCCAGCGTGCGCACGTTGCCCGTCACGTCGATGCGCTCCACGAAGACGCGTGGCCCCTCGACGATGTCGTAGACGATGTCGATGGTCTGGTTTTCGCGGTTGCGCGAAATCCGCGGCCGGACGTCCACGAAGGCGTACTGCAGGTCGCCGACCGAATTGGACAGCTTGGTGATGGTGTTCTCCACCTCCTGCGCGTTGTACCAGTCGCCTTCGCGCGTGGTCAGCACGCTGCGCAGCTGCTCCGGGTCCAACGCCTTCAGGGAGGTGCTGATGTCCATCTTGCCGAACTTGTAGCGCTCGCCCTCGTCCACCGTGAAGGTGATGACGAAGTCCTCGCGGTCCGGCGTCAGCTCCGCCACGGCGGAGACGACGCGGAAGTCGGCGTAGCCCTCCTTGAGGTAATAGCGGCGCAGCAGGTCGCGGTCGTAGTTCAGGCGATCCGGATCGTAGTTGTCGTCCGACGTCATGAAGCGCCACCAGGCGCTTTCCCGCGTCTGGATCGCCTCGCGCAGCGTCCCGTCGGAGAACTTCTCGTTGCCGATGAAGGTGATGCTGCGCACGCCGGTGCGCACACCCTCGTTGATCTCGAACACCAGATCGACGCGGTTCTGGTCGAGCTGGATGATCTTCGGCTCGACGGTCGCGGCGAAGCGGCCCTGGCGGCGGTAGATGTCCAGGATGCGCTGCACGTCGCTCTGGACGCGCGTGCGGGTGTAGACGACGCGGGGACGGAGCTGGATTTCCTTCTCCAGATTCTCCTTCTCGATGCGCCGGTTCCCCTCGAAGGCGATGCGGTTGATGATCGGGTTTTCCGCCACCTGCACCACCAGCACGTCGCCGTCGCGCTTCAGCACGACGTCGGCGAACAGGCCCGTGTTGAACAGGGCCTTCAGCGACTGGTCGATGCGGTCGGGATCGAAGGGATCGCCGGGCGCCACCGCGAGGTAGGAGCGGACCGTCGTCGGCTCGATGCGCTGGACGCCCTCCACCCGGATGTCCCGGATGGTGCCGCCCGAAAACATCTGCGCCACCAGCGTCCCGTCACCGAAGGCGGCGGACTTCGCCGCCCCCGGATTGGGCGCGCCCGCCTGGGCCCAGGCTGCGTGGGAAAGGGCAAGAGAAACCGTCGTCATGGCGCAACCGGCCATCAGGCCGAACGCCAGAACCCTGCTCGACACCCGCAAAGCTCGCTCCCTGGCTTTGGGGGCATCCCTCAGGAAATGAGCCCCCTAAAGAAATCCACCACGCGAAGCTGAACGAGATCGTTCCACGTGGCGAAAACCATGAGCGTTAATACCAAAGCAAGCCCGATGCGGAAACCGTATTCTTGCGCTTTAGGTCCGAGAGGACGCCCACGGAGTCCTTCAAGGGCGTAGAACATCAGATGGCCGCCGTCAAGCAGCGGAACCGGAAACAAATTGATCATGCCGAGGTTCACGGACAGGAAGGTCATGAACCAGATCAGCGGGTACCAGCCGGATTGCGCGACCTCGCCGGACATCTGGGCGATGCGCAGCGGCCCGCCCAGCTCCTCGGTCCCGCGCGAGCCCTCGATCATCTGGCCGAGCGCCACGAAGGTGCCGGAGACCATGCCGACGACCTCCCGGCCCGCCTGCCACAGGGCGGTCAGCGGGTCGTGGCGCTTCGTCTCCGCCCCGCCGCGCATGATTCCGAGCTGGCCGATGCGGTGGGTGTTGCCGAGTTGGTCGGTGACCTCGCGCACGTCCGGAGTTGCCGTCAGATTGACCGAACGCCCATCGCGCTGCACCACCATCTCCAGCGGCGCCCCCGGCTGCATGGAGACGATCTGCCGGATTTCCTCGAATCGCTGGATGCCGCTGCCGTTGATCGAGACGATCAGGTCGCCCGGCTGCAGCCCGGCGCGCTCCGCGGCGCTGCCCGGCTGCACGCCGCCGACGTCCGGCGGCGTGAAGGACTGGCCGGCGGTGGCGAAGAGGATGGTCAGGGCGACGATGGCGAACAGGAAATTCGCGATGGGTCCCGCCGCAACGATGGCCGCCCGCTGGCCGAGCCGCTTGTGGTGGAAGGAGACCGCCTGCTCCTCGGCGCTCATGCTCTGCGTGTGGGCGCCGGGCGTGCTCGCCGGGTCGGCGTCGCCGAACATCTTCACATAGCCGCCGAGCGGGATGGCGCTGAACTTCCAGCGCGTTCCGGAGCGGTCGGTCCAGCCGAACAGCTCCGGGCCGAAGCCGATGGAGAAGACCTCGATCCGCACGCCGTTGCGGCGCGCCACGAGGTAGTGGCCGAGTTCGTGCACAAACACGAGCACGGTGAGGACCAGCAGAAAAGACAGAAGCGTGGTCCCGAAGCCGCCCATGACGTCCATCACATCCTTTGCATCCCGGAGCGGCTCCTTCGCGGTCCGCGCCCGGAAAAAGACTCAGCGTGCCAGGGCCGCGACCCGGTCGGCCGCCACGCGGCGCGCCTCGGCATCGGTGTCGCGCACCGCGCCCAGGTCGCGGAGCGGCCGGTGCGGCAGCGTGCCCAACACCCCCTCGACGATCCGTTCGATGTCGAGAAAGCCGATCCGGCGGTCGAGAAACGCCTGCACGGCCACCTCGTTGGCGGCACTGAGAATAGTAGGAGCGCCCCCACCGCTTTGCAAGGCGGCCCGGGCGAGCCTCAGGGCCGGGAATCGCTCGGGGTCCGGCGCCTCGAAGGTCAAGGTTGCGGCCTTGACGAGGTCCAGCCTTTCGGCGGGCGTCGGGATGCGCGCCGGCCAGCCGAGCGCGTAGGCGATCGGCGTGCGCATGTCCGGCGTGCCGAGCTGCGCCAGGACCGAGCCGTCCACATACTCGACCAGCGAATGCACGACCGATTGGGGATGGACCAGAACGTCGATCTTCTCTTCGGGGACGCCGAAGAGGAAATGCGCCTCGATGATCTCCAGCCCCTTGTTCATCATGGTGGCGCTGTCGATGGAGATCTTGGCGCCCATCTCCCAGGTCGGGTGGGCGACCGCCTGCTCGCGCGTCGCCGCGGCCATGAAGGCGCGGTCCTTCGTCCGGAAGGGGCCGCCGGACGCCGTCAGGATCAGGCGCTGCACGCTGTCCAGCCGGTCGAAGTCGAAAACCTGATAGATCGCCGAATGCTCGCTGTCGACCGGCAACAGGTTGGCGCCGTGGCGGCGCACCTCCTCCATCATCAAAGCGCCGGCGCAGACCAGCACCTCCTTGTTGGCGAAGGCGACGCAGGCGCCGCGGCGCACGGCGGCCAGCGTGGGCTCCAGCCCGGCGGCGCCGACGATGGCGGCCATCACCCAGTCGGCGGGACGCTCGGCGGCCTCGGCCACTGCCTGCGGGCCGGCGGCGGCCTCCACGCCGGTACCGGCCAGCGCCTCCTTGAGGTCGGCGTAGGCGGCGGGGTCGGCGACCACCGCCAGCTTGGGGCGGAGTTGCCGCGCCTGCTCGGCGAGGAGGGCGACGTTGCGGTTGGCGGTCAGCGCCTCCACCGGAAAGCGTTCCGGTTCGCGGGCGACAAGGTCCACCGTCTGCGTGCCGACCGACCCGGTCGAACCGAAGATCGTCACGCGGCGCGGCGCGTTCTCCGCCCCTTCAGCCTTCACAACCATGACCCAGTCACCACCATGCGATTGCCGTGCCGATGGTCGCGTGGAACAGGGCCAGCACCGGAGCCGCGCTGAGCAGCCCGTCGATGCGGTCCAGGATTCCCCCGTGACCAGGAATGAGATGGCCGCTGTCCTTCACGTTGTAACGGCGCTTGACCGCGGATTCGAAGAGGTCGCCCGCTTGCGCCACCACGGCCAGGACGGCGCCCACCGCAAGAGCCAGCAGCGGCCGTTGCGCGCCCGCGGCCAGAGCCACCCCCCAACCCACCAGGGCGGAGGAGGCCATGCCACCGATCAGGCCGGCCCAGGTCTTCTTCGGGCTGATGCGCGGGGCCAGCTTCGGTCCGCCGATGGTGCGGCCGGCGGCGTAGGCGCCGATGTCGGTCGCCCAGACGCCGAGCATGGTGAAGAGGAACAGCGCGAGGCCGGACTCCGGATCGTCGCGCAGCCACATCAGACCCGCCAGACCGGCGACGATGTAGAGGACGCCGCCTCCGGACAGACCGCGGTCCGGCCCGCCCGAGGCCACCGCGACGCCGGCCGTGGCCAGGATGGCGACGACGACGGCCGCCCATGGCCCGGCGGCGATCTGCGCGGCCAGCGCCAGCAGGACGCCGGCCACCGATAACGCGATGGCTGCACCCTTGCGGCGGCAGGGAACAAGGTTGCCCCACTCCACGGCGGAAGCCACGGCGCCGAGCGCGATCAGGGCGTGGAAAATCCAGCCGCCGGCCCAGACCGCGGCCAGGACGAGCGGAGCCAGGACGAGCGCCGAAATGACGCGCGTCTTCAGATCGCCGGATTTAGCGGGTGCCGGTGGTTGCGCCGAAGCGACGTTCCCGTCGGTGGAACTCTTCAATCGCCGCCTCCAGGTCACGCTTGGAAAAGTCAGGCCAGAGCGTGTCCACGAAGACCAGCTCGGCATACGCCGCCTGCCAGAGCAGGAAGTTGCTGATGCGCTTCTCGCCGCTGGTGCGGACGATCAGGTCGGGATCCGGGATGTCGGCGGTGAACAGGCGTTCGGACAGCCGGTCCTCGGTGATGTCCTCGGGATCGAGCGTCCCCGCTTTCACCTCTTCGGCCAGACGCCGCGCCGCCAGCGTGATCTCCTGGCGGGAGCCGTAGCTCAACGCCACCACGAGGGTCAGCTTGCGGTTGTCGCGGGTCAGGGTCTCGGCGTTGTCGATCAGCCCGATGATGTCCTTGGACAGGCGGGCCCGGTCGCCGATGACGCGCAGGCGCACGCCGTTCCGGTGGAGGTCGGCAATCTCGCTGCGCAGGTAGAAGCGCAGGAGCTGCATGAGGTCGGAAACCTCCTCCTCCGGCCGACGCCAGTTCTCGGACGAGAAGCTGAAGATCGTCAGATAGCCGATCCCCAGTTCGCCCGCGGCTTCGACCGTCCGGCGGACGGCGTCCACGCCCTTTTTATGGCCGGCGGTGCGGGGCAGCCCTCTGGACTTCGCCCAACGCCCGTTGCCGTCCATGATCACGGCCACGTGCGCGGGCGGGCGCAGGGGGCGGCTGTCTTCCGCGTCGCGCATGCCGTCAGACCTGCATGATGTCCTTTTCTTTCGCCGCAAGCGCATCGTCGACCAGCTTGATGTACTGGTCGGTCAGCGCCTGGACCTTCTCGCCGAGCCCCTTGTGCTCGTCCTGCGAGATGTCGCCGGCTTTTTCGGCCTTCTTCAGGCCGTCCATGCCGTCGCGGCGCACGTTGCGCACGGCGACGCGGGCCTGCTCGGCGTACTTGTGGGCGACCTTGGCCAATTCCTTGCGGCGCTCCTGCGTCAGGTCGGGCAGCGGCACGCGGATCGACTGGCCTTCCGTCTGCGGGTTCAGGCCGAGGCCGGAATCGCGGATGCCCTTCTCCACGGCCTTGACCATGCCGCGGTCCCACACCTGCACGACGATCAGACGCGGCTCCGGCACGCTGACGGTGCCGACCTCCTTGAGGTGCATCCTGGCGCCGTAAGCCTCAATGGTGACGGGCTCAAGCAGGCTGGCGGAGGCACGGCCGGTGCGCAGACCGCTCAACTCCTTGCGAAACGCCTCAAGCGCTCCTTCCATGCGGCGCTTGAGATCCGATGCATCGGGCGCAGCCACGGCTCACTCCGTTTCTTCGTTGATGATCGTAAACTTGCCCCGGCCCTGCATCACCTCGGCGAAAGCGCCGGGGGTGTGGATCGAGAACACGAGTATGGGGATGTGGCTTTCGCGCGCCAAGGAGATCGCGGAAGCGTCCATCACCTGCAGATCGTTCGCCAGGACTTCAAGATAGCCCAGGCGCTCGTAACGCTGCGCGTCCTTCACCTTCTTCGGGTCGGCGGTGTAGACGCCGTCCACCTGCGTGCCCTTCAGCAGAGCGTCGCAGCCCATCTCCGACGCGCGCAGCGCGGCGGCGGTGTCGGTGGTGAAGAAGGGGTTGCCGGTGCCGGCGGCGAAGATCACCACACGGCCCTTCTCCATGTGCCGGATGGCGCGGCGCCGGATGTAGGGCTCGCACACCGACGACATGGGAATGGCCGACTGCACGCGGGTCGCGACACCCATCCGTTCCAGAGCGCTCTGCATCGACAGGGCGTTCATGACGGTGGCGAGCATCCCGATGTAGTCGGCCGAGGCGCGCTCCATGCCGCTCGCCGCACCCTTCACGCCGCGGAAGATGTTGCCCCCGCCGATGACCAGGCTGACCTGGACGCCCAGCTGGATCACCGCCTTCACCTCGTTGGCGACGCGGTTGACCACCTCCGGGTCGAGGCCGTAGTCGCGCTGACCCATCAACGCCTCGCCCGACACCTTCAGCAGGACTCGTTTGAAGCGGATGCCGTCAGCCGGCTCGGTGGTCCCGGTGGTCTGGGCCATGGGGGGCTTTCTCCCGGTTGGTGTGAAGAGTGCGTGCGGCGGGTCGCCGGGTCCTTACTTCTGGCCGGCGGCGGCGGCGACTTCGGCGGCGAAATCGCTCTCCGCCTTCTCGATGCCCTCGCCCAGCGCGAAGCGGACGAAGCCCGTCACCTTGACCGGGGCGCCGACGTCCTTGGCAGCGTTCTCCACCACCTTGCGGACCTTGGTCTCGCCGTCGATCACGTAGGTCTGCTCCAGCAGCACCACTTCCTCGTAGTACTTGCGGATGCGGCCCTCGAGCATCTTCTCGACGATGTTCTCCGGCTTGCCCGAGGCGCGGGCCTGCTCGGCGAGCACGTTGCGCTCACGCTCCAGGGCGGAGGTGTCGACGTCTGCGATGTCCAGGGCGTCCGGACGGGCGGCGGCGATGTGCATGGCGATCTGCTTGCCCAGATCGTTCAGCTTGGCGGCGTCGCCGGTCGACTCCAGGGCGACCAGGACGCCGATCTTGCCGAGGCCCGGCGCGATGGCCGAGTGGACGTAGGACACGACGACGCCCGCCGGAACCGACAGCTTGGCCGAGCGGCGGATGTTCATGTTCTCGCCGATGGTGGCGATCAGGTTGGTCAGCTCTTCCTGGACCGTGCGGCCGGCGTCCGGATAGGCGGTGCCCTTCAGACCCTCGACGTCGCCCGAACCGGACAGGACCAGCTCGGCGGCCTTCAGGGAGAAGGCCTGGAACTTGTCGTTGCGCGCGACGAAGTCGGTCTCGGCGTTCACCTCGACGACGGCACCCGCGGTGCCGGCGGTGGCGACGGCGACCAGACCCTCGGCGGCGACGCGGCCGGACTTCTTGGCGGCGGCGGCGAGGCCCTTCTTGCGCAGCCAGTCAACGGCGCCCTCGAGGTCGCCCTGGGTCTCGGCCAGCGCCTTCTTGCAGTCCATCATGCCCGCGCCGGTCTTCTCGCGCAGTTCCTTGACGAGCGCGGCGGTAATCTCGGCCATGGTTTCGCCCTCTTCCTTCCGAACAGATCCAAGCGGATCGGGTTGATCCAAACAACTCATAAAAAAGGCAGCCGGGCCATAGGTCATAAGGCCCGGCTGCCCCGTATCACCGGGATCAGGCCTGGGCCTGTTCGGCCTCGGCCCCTTCCTCTTCCGGCAGCTGCTCGGCCGGAGCCTCCTCGGAGGAGCCGACGTCGATGCCGGCGGCGCTCATCTCAGCCTGCAGACCGTCGAGCACGGCGCCGTTCACCAGCTCGCAGTACAGGTCGATGGCGCGCAGGGCGTCGTCGTTGCCGGGGATCGGGAAGGCCACGCCGTCCGGATCGGAGTTGCTGTCGATCACTGCGATGACCGGAATGCCGAGCTTGTTGGCTTCCTTGACCGCGATCGACTCCTTGTTGGTGTCGATGATGAAGAGGACGTCCGGCAGGCCGCCCATCTCCTTGATGCCGCCCAGCGCGCGCTCCAGCTTGTCGCGCTCGCGGGTCAGCTCGAGGATTTCGCGCTTGGTCAGGCCCGAGGTGTCGCCGCCCAGACGCTCTTCCATCTCGCGCAGGCGCTTGATCGACTGGGAGATGGTCTTCCAGTTGGTCAGCATGCCGCCGAGCCAGCGGTGGTTGACGTAGTACTGGCCGCACTTCGACGCGGCCTCGGCCACCTTCTCCTGGGCCTGGCGCTTGGTGCCGACGAACAGGACGCGGCCGCCGCCGGCGACGACGTCACGGACGGCCTGCAGGGCGCGGTGCAGAGCCGGGACGGTCTGCTCCAGGTCGATGATGTGCACGCCGTTGCGCACGCCGAAGATGTACGGACCCATCTTCGGGTTCCAGCGACGGGTGTGGTGACCGAAGTGGACGCCGGCTTCGAGCAGCTGGCGCATGGTGAAAGACGGAATAGCCATTTGGAAAAGTCCTTTTCCGGTTGCTCCGCCGCGGGCACTGTCCGTTTGACAGGACACCGGATCGGGCCATCGGGGTAAAGCCGAGGGACCGCCAGCCCGCGTGAGGTTTTGACGACGGCGCTTACATAGCCCGCCGCAACCGCTTTGGCAACACCGGTTTGCCAATTCGGTCGGAAGCGCGATCCTGTTTTCTCCGCGGTTAACCGCGGTCTTGAGCGCTGTGCCAGAGCCGCAGGATCGAAACGGTTTCGTCTTCGCCGATGTCGTAGACGATGACATAGGGACGGACGACGACCAGTTCCCGCGTACCCTCGACCAAGCCCCGGCGGCCGCGTCGCGGAAACACCTGCAGGCTGTCACCCGCAAGAACCAACTCCTGGGCCAAGCGCCGAGCGGCGACCGGATTTTCCTGCGAGACATAGTGCAGGATGCGGACGAGGTCGGCACGCGCCGCCGCTCGCCAGACGACCGTCACAGGTCGCGAGTCTCCGGCGGCTCCGCACCGAACTCACCCTCGGCCACCCGCAACAGCCATTCCCGCATCTGCTCGTGCGGCACGCCGCGCCGGTCTGCGCGCGCCTTTGCGACCGCAGCCTTCAGAGCATCGGATTCGGCGGCTTCATCGTCGATCTGGCGGGCGAGGTTCGGCATGGCTTGAATATGACATCCCGGCGCGGCCTTTTCCAGCTGTGCACCCGATTACAGCTCCACCACCTCGACCACCCCCGGCACCGCCTTCAGCGCGGCACGGCTCTGGTTGGTGATGTTGAAGGAGCCGGGAAGCTGGATCTCCACCTCCTTCAGCGGGTCGATCTCGACCAGCAGGTGGATCTTGCCCTTGCCGCGGGCCAGCCGCTCCAGCATGCCGCGAATGCTCTCCACCGGCCCGCCGTCGCGCACCACCACCTTCAAGCCGTCCGAGACCTGGGCGACGGCGTCCTCCAGCGGCTTCACCTCCTGGCAGGTCAGGCGCATGTCCTCGCCGTTCATCTGAACGTCCACGGTCATCAGCACCGGGCGCCCGGCCTCCAGCAGGTCGCGGTTGGTCGCCAGCACCTCGGAGAAGACCGTCACCTCGTAGCCGCCGCTGGAGTCGGACAGCTCCACGAAGGCGAAGCGGTTGCCTGACTTCGCGGTCTTCTCCTTGCGGCTGACCACGATGCCGGCGACGCTGCGCCGGGTCGAGCCGCCGCCGGTCACCGCCGTGGCAAGGTCCGCCGATCGCACCACCCTCATGCGGCCCAGCGGCCCGGCGAAGGCGTCCAGCGGGTGGGCAGACAGGTAGAAGCCGATGGCGCCGAACTCGTGCTTCAGCTTTTCCAGCGGCTCCCACTCCTTGACCTTGGGCAGGTCCGGCTCCTTCAGCCCGCCCCCGGCGCCGCCGAACAGGTTGCCGATGCCGCTGTCGCGCTCCGCCGCTTCGGCCTGGGCGTAGCGGATCAGCGTCTCCAGCGCCGCGTGCACCTGGGCGCGGTTCGGGTTGATGCCGTCGAAGGCGCCGGCGCAGGTCAGGTTTTCAAGCTGGCGCTTGTTGATGGTCTTCAGGTCGAGGCGGCGGGCGAAGTCGAACAGGCTCTTGTAAGGACCGTTCTTGCGCCGCTCCTCCACCACCGCCTTCATGGCCGGCAGGCCGACGCCCTTCACCGCGGCCAGCGCGTAGCGCACCGCCTTGGTGCCGTCGGGCAGCGCCTCGACCCCGAAGATGCTGTCGGATTTGTTGATGTCCGGCGTCAGCAGCTTGATCTTCAGCCGCACCAGTTCCTGCCGGAAGACGTTCAGCTTGTCGGTGTTGCCGAGGTCGAGCGTCATCGACGCCGCCATGAACTCCACCGGGTGGTTCGCCTTCAGATAGGCGGTGTGGTAGGCGACCAGGGCGTAGGCGGCGGCGTGGCTCTTGTTGAAGCCGTAGCCGGCGAACTTGGCAACCTGATCGAAGATCATGCTGGCCTGATCGGGGTCCACGCCCTTGTCCTTGGCGCCGACGACGAACTTGTCGCGCTCCTTGTCCATCTCCTCCTTGATCTTCTTGCCCATGGCGCGGCGCAGAAGATCGGCGCCGCCCAGCGAATAGCCGGACAGCACCTGGGCGATCTGCATGACCTGCTCCTGGTAGATCATGATCCCGAAGGTCTCCTTCAGGATCGGCTCCAGGGCCGGATTCATGTAGTCGGGCAGTTCCTCCCCGTTCTTGACCTTGATGTATTTGGGGATGTTGTCCATCGGGCCAGGGCGGTAGAGCGACACCAGCGCGATGATGTCCTCCAGCCGGTTCGGCTTCAGCCGGCGCAGCACGTCGCGCATGCCCGAGCTTTCCAGCTGAAACACGCCCGTCGATTCGGCGCGCCCCAGGATCTCGTAGCTTCGGGGGTCGTCCAGCGTGACCGTGGTCAGGTCCGGTTTTTCCGGGATCAGGTCCACCGCCGTCTTCAGCACGGTCAGCGTCTTCAGGCCGAGGAAGTCGAACTTCACCAGCCCGGCCTGCTCGACGAATTTCATGTTGAACTGGGTGACCGGCATGTCGGAGCGCGGGTCTCGGTACAGCGGCACCAGATCGTGCAGCGGCCGGTCGCCGATCACCACGCCCGCCGCGTGGGTCGAGGCGTGGCGGTACAGCCCCTCCAGCTTCAGCGCGATGTTGACGAGGCGCGCCACCGTCTCATCGCCGTCGCGGGCCTGGCGCAGCATCTCCTCGCTGTCGAGCGCCTGCTGCAGCGTCACCGGGTTGGCCGGGTTGTTCGGCACCAGCTTGCAGATCTTGTCCACCTGCCCGTAGGGCATCTGCAGCACGCGCCCGACGTCGCGCAGCACGGCGCGGGCCTGCAGCTTACCGAAGGTGATGATCTGGGCGACGCGGTCGTAGCCGTACTTGTCCTGGACGTAGCGGATCACCTCTTCGCGGCGGTCCTGGCAGAAGTCCACGTCGAAGTCGGGCATCGACACGCGTTCGGGATTCAGGAAGCGCTCGAACAGCAGGCCGAAGCGCAGCGGGTCCAGGTCGGTGATGGTCAGCGCCCAGGCGACGACCGAGCCCGCGCCCGAGCCGCGGCCCGGCCCCACCGGGATGTCGTGCGACTTGGCCCACTTGATGAAGTCCGACACGATCAGGAAGTAGCCGGGGAACTTCATCGACACGATGACGTCCAGCTCGAACTCCAGCCGCTCGAAATAGGTCTTGCGGGTCTCTTCGCGCTGCTCCGGCGTCATGTCCAGGGTGTAGACGACGCTGTTCAGCCGCATCTCCAGACCCTCGCGGGACTGGGCGCGCAGCTCCTCCCCCTCGTCGCGGCCGCCCTCGCAGGGGAAGGGCGGGAGGATGGGCTTGATCGGCTTCAGCAGGAAGGAGCAGCGCCGGGCGATGGCGACCGTGTTGTCCACCGCTTCCGGCAGGTCCTTGAACAGGTCCCGCATCTCCTCAGCCGACTTGAAGCGGTGGTCGGGGGTGAGGCGGCGGCGCTCGGTCTGGCTGATGTAGGCGCCCTCGGCGATGCAGAGCAGCGCGTCGTGCGCCTCGTACATGTCCTCGGTCGCGAAATAGCAGTCGTTGGTGGCGACCAGCGGCAGGTCGTGGGCGTAGGCGAGATCGATCAGCGCCGGCTCGATGGCGTCCTCGATCACCGCGAAATGGTCGCGGTGGCGCTGAAGCTCGACATAGAGCCGGCCGGGGAACAGCCGCTTCAGCCGCTCCAGCACGTCGAGCGCCAGATCCTTCTGCCCCTCGCCCAGCAGCCGCCCGACCGAGCCGCCGGGACCGCCGGTCAGCGCGATCAGCCCGGCGGAATGGCCCTCCAGCGCATCCAGAGGGATCTGCGGCCCGGCCATCGGGTCCGATTCCAGGAAGGCCTTGGACACCAGCTTCATCAGGTTCCGGTAGCCCTCGTCGGTCTGGCAGAGCAGGACGAGCTGGTCGGGGACCGACGCCGCCTTGCCCGGCAGGCCCGGCTTGCCGTTGGCGGGACCGACTCGGGTGATGCCCAGAACCGTGCCGATGATCGGCTGCACACCCGAATCCGCGGCGGCCAGCGCGAACTCCAGCGCGCCGAACAGGTTGCCGGTGTCGGTTACGGCGACCGCCGGCATCTCCTTCTTCTGGCAGAGCTTGACCAGCTCCTTCACCTTGATGGCGCCCTCGGACAGGGAATAGGCGGAGTGGACGCGCAGGTGGATGAAGTCGGCGTGGGGCATGGCGGAGATGGGCACCGGTTCCAGCGAAGAGGGGACGTTTCCCCTTAGTCGTCGCGCATCCCGTCCCGCACTGCAAGGGACCAAGCGCGGGCCCGGCCATGCGGCGATGCGCCAACCCTGTCGAAGGTATGGGAAGATTCCCCGGTCATGCGTGTTCGTGCTATCGAAAGAGGCAGAGCCACGATCCGAGAATGACCCGTTCCATGCGCCGCATCCGCTCCAGCGCCGTCCTGGCGGTGCTGGCGGCCACGCTCCTCACGGCTTGCCAGACCACCGGCGCCCCCGCACCGTCCGCGGAGCAGACCCACCGGCCGCCGCCGACCGCTACGCCCGCCTCCCCCCTGTCCGACGCGCCGGGGCGCGTCGTTGCGCAGAACAAGGGCTGGGTCGTGCGGGCGCATCCGGCGACCAAGACCGGCTCGGCCTATTGCTACGCCACGCGGGCGGACGACTCCTCCCCCCTCTCCTTCCGGGCGACGGCGAAGGGCGCGGCCATGCTGGTCAACGCCGACCAGCACGCCCAAGCCGGCAAGGGCGCGGAAAGCCGCCTGACCGCCATCTTCCCCGACGGCGAGACCATGGCGCTTGAGGCCAGCCCCCTGCCCGACGGCGGCGTTGTGGTTCCGGTCGAGTTGCCCAAGTACGAGGATCTGTTCGAACCCTTCATGCGGTCGCGCGCGGTGACGCTGCAGCGGGACGGCGGCGGGACCGAGATCGGCGACGTCAATCTCGGCGGCTCCTCCTGGGCGCTGGCCGCGCTGGACGAGTGCCGCATCCTGCACACGGACAAGTGAAGCGATTCGGGGATCTGACCCGCGATGGGCGCATTGAGCGCCGCGTTGACCGGCGGGTTGTGCATCTCTAGCCTTCGGCTCCATGCGCACCGCCCACATCGGCCTTGCCGTCGCCGTCGCGGCGATCTGGGGCTTCAACTTCGTCGCCATCAAGGTCGGTCTCGCGGACTTTCCGCCGATCCTGTTCTGCGCCCTGCGCTTCGCGTTGGCGGCGCTGCCCCTTCTCGTGCTGGGGGTTCGCGGCGGTCCGCCGGTGCCCTGGCGCTTCATCCTGGGCATCGGGCTGGTGCTGGGGGTGGTGAAGTTCTCGCTGCTGTTCGTCGGGATGGACATCGGCATGCCGGCCGGACTGTCCTCGCTGGTGCTGCAGTCGCAGGCCTTCTTCACCGCCCTGTTCGCCGCGCTGGTGCTGGGGGAGCGGCCCGGTCCGAAGCAGGTGCTGGGCATGGCGGTGGCCTTCGCCGGGATCGGCCTGATCGCTCTGGAGATGCCGGCGGGCGAGTCGCTGCTCGGTCTGGGGCTGGTCATGGCCGCCGCGGCCACCTGGGGCGTGGCGAATCTGCTGATGAAGCAGGCCAAGGCGCCGGACCTGTTCCGCATGATGCTGTGGGTCAGTGTGGTGCCGCCGATCCCGCTGCTGCTGCTGTCGCTGGGGATGGAGGGCCCGGACCGGGCTTGGCAGGCCCTGACCCATCTGACGCCGCTGGGCGTCGGGGCGGTGGCCTACATCGCCTTCGGGGCGACGCTGTTCGGCTTCGCCGCCTGGGGCTTTTTGCTGCGCCACTATCCGGCGAGCCTGGTGGCGCCCTTCTCGCTGCTGGTGCCGGTCTTCGGCATGAGTTCCAGCGCGCTGGTCCTGGGGGAGAGCTTCACGCCGCTGAAGATGGCCGGCGCGCTTCTGGTGCTGGCCGGGCTGGCGGTGGCCGTGCTGAAGCTGCCTTCCGCACGGCCGGCCACCCATCGGCCCTGATTCGGGCCTGATCGCTCAGGTCAGGTTCTTCTTCAGGAACTCCACGGACCGGCCCCAGGCGAGGTCCGCCGCCTCCTTGTTGTAGCGCTCCGCCGACGTGTCGTTGTGGAAGGCGTGGTTCACGTTGTCGTACATGAAGAGTTGGTAAGACTTGCCGCCTTTTTTCAGGGCCTCCTCATAGGCCGGCACCTTGGCGTTCACATTGTTGTCCAACCCGGCGTAATGGAGCTGAAGCGGCGACTTGATGGTCGTGACCAGCGTCGGGTCGGGCGCCGGGCCGTAGAAGACGACGCCCGCCTTGAGGTCCGGCGCCTTGATGGCCAGCCGGTTGGTCATGCCGCCACCCCAGCAGAAGCCGATGGCCCCCACCTTGGCGTTGGAATAGCGGTAGGCCATCAGGTCGCTCATCGACGCGATCAGGTTGTTCACCGTCTTGTCGGGGTCGAGTTGGCCGATCATCTCGCGGGCACGGTCGGGGTCCTGCGGGGTGCCGCCCAGCGGGGACAGCAGATCCGGAGCCATGGCGACGAAGCCGGCCACCGCCAGCCGCCGCGTCACGTCCTCGATGTAAGGGTTCAGGCCACGGTTCTCGTGAATCACCACCACTGACGGCGCCTGCTCGGCCAGCTTCGGGCGGGCCCGGTAGGCCTGAACGTCGCCGGTCGCCCCCTGGAAGGTGACGCGGTCCGTGGCGATCCGGCTGTCGTCCTCCGGAACCTCGGCGGCCAGGGCGTAGTTCGGCTCGATCTGGGAGAGGATCGCCGGAATGGCCGCCGCGCTGCCCGCCAGCACCGCCAGCCGCTCCAGGAAGACGCGGCGCGGCAGCGGCCGATGGGTGTACTCGTCGTACAGATCGATGATCTTCTGATCCATGAACTCCGGTCCCTCCTTGTTGGGTTGCGCGAAGTCTGCCCCAGGACGCACCGATCACCAATCCGCCGAACGGCGATGCCACTCTTAAGCGGTTTGGCCGGTTGCCGCGGTTTGGCCGATCCCCCGGCCGCGCCGCGATGGCGGTCAAACCCGCGCGTGCTCCACGAGGACGCCGTCGCTCATTTCGAGCACCCGGTCCATGCGGTTGGCAAGCTCCAGGTTGTGGGTGGCGATCAGCGCGCCGACCCGCGCCTGCCGGACGATGGAGGTCAGCATGGCGAAGACCCCCTCCGCCGTGTGCGGGTCGAGATTGCCCGTCGGCTCGTCGGCGATCAGCAGGCCCGGCCCGTTGGCCAACGCGCGGGCGATGGCGACCCGCTGCTGCTCGCCGCCGGACAGGCGGGCCGGACGGTGGCCGGCGCGCGGCTCCAGCCCGACCATGCGCAGCAGTTCCAGGGCGCGCTCGCGGGCGGTGCGCTTCGCCACGCCGTTGATCATCTGCGGCAGCACGATGTTCTCCAGCGCGGAGAATTCCGGCAGCAGGTGATGGAACTGGTAAACGAAGCCGACCGAGCGGCGGCGCACCTCCGTCCGCTTCCCGTCGTCCAGGGCGGACACGTCGGTCCCGGCGATCCGCACCGTGCCGGCGGTCGGCCGTTCCAGCAGGCCGGCGATGTGCAGCAGGGTCGATTTGCCGGCGCCCGACGGGCCGACCAGAGCGACCAGCTCGCCCGCATGGACGGTCAATTCCGCCCCGCGCAGCACCTGAAGCTCGGTCCCCGCCTGCTCGAAGGTCCGGACGATCCCCGACAGTTCCAGCATCGGCTCACTCATAGCGCAGGGCCTCCACCGGATCGAGACGGGCCGCCCGCCAGGACGGGTAGACGGTGGCGGCGAAGGACAGGCCCAGCGCCATCAGCGTGACCTGGACCACCTCCGACCAGTCGATCTTGGCCGGCAGCTGCGACAGGAAATAAATCTCGGCGTTGAACAGGTTGGTGCCGGTCAGCGCCTGGATGCCCTGGCGGATCGTCTCGATGTTCAGCGCGAAGGACACGCCGAGCGCCACACCCACCAGCGTCCCCGCCACCCCCACCGAGGCGCCGGACAGGAAGAAGATGCGCATGATCATGCCGCGGGTGGCGCCCATGGTGCGCAGGATGGCGATGTCCCGCCCCTTGTCCTTCACCAGCATGATCAGGCTGGAGATGATGTTGAAGGCGGCCACCGTGATGATCAGCGACAGGATCAGGAACATCACGTTGCGCTCGACCTGGAGCGCGGTGAAGAAGCTGGCGTTGGACTGCTGCCAGTCGACCACCCGCCCCACCCCGGCCACCGCCGACTGGATGGCGTCGCGCGCCTCCCGTATCCGGGTCGGGTCGCTGACGAAGACCTCCAGCGAGGTCACCGCCTCGCCCGTGCGGAAGAAGGCCTGGGCCTCGGGCAGGGGCAAGAAGATGAAGCTGTTGTCGTATTCGAACATGCCGACGTCGAACACGGCGCCGATGGTGAAGCTGCGCATCCGCGGCACCGTGCCGAAGGCGGTGACGTTGCCCTGCGGCGCGATCAGGGTGAGCTGATCGCCGACCGCCAGACCCAGCCGCTGCGCCATGCGGATGCCGATGGCGATGTTGTCCTCGCCGAACGCCTCCACGGTGCCGCGCACGATGTTGCGCGACAGCGTCGGGCGCACCCGGAAGTCCTCCGGCCGCACGCCGCGCACCACCGCGCCGGAGGCGACGCCGCGCACCGACACCAGCGCCTGCCCCTCGACCGTCGGCGTCACCCCGACCACGCCGGACACGCCCTGCAGCCGCTGCACCAGCGGGTCATAGTCGGGCAGCGGGCCACCGCGGACGCTGTAGACGTTGAGGTGGCCGTTCAGGCCGAGCACGCGGCCCAGAAGCTCCGCCCGGAAGCCGTTCATCACCGACATCACGATGATCAGCGTCGCCACGCCGAGCGCGATGCCCAGCAGCGAGAATCCCGCGATGACCGAGATGAACCCTTCCTGGCGGCGCGCCCGCAGATAGCGCATCGCGACCATGCGTTCGAAGGCGGAGAAGATCATGCGGCTCCCGATGAGCGAAGGGCGGGCGACGGAGGCCCGGCAAAAGCAAAGGCGGCGGACCGCAACCAGTCCGCCGCCCCGCAACATAAGTGCTTAACCGTGGCAGGAAAAGGGCGACCTTCCAGCGACCTTCCAAGGCGCCCGCTCTCCCGCACCACGGTGTTACGCCGAGAGCTTCTCCAGCGCGCTGTCCACCGACAGCTCCTGCTTCTCGCCAGTGGCGCGGCGCTTCAGTTCGACCACGCCGTTCTTCAGGCCGCGCGGCCCGACGACGAGCTGCCACGGCAGGCCGATCAGGTCCATGTCGGCAAACTTCACGCCCGGACGCTCGTCGCGGTCGTCGTACAGCACGTCCAGCCCGTTGGCGCGGAGCTTGTAGTACAGCTCCTGGCAGACGCGGTCGGTCTCGGCGTCGCCGACCTTCAGGTTGACGAGGCCGACGTTGAAGGGCGCCACGGCGTCGGGCCAGATGATGCCGTTGTCGTCATGGCTGGCCTCGATGATGGCGCCCATCAGGCGCGACACGCCGATGCCGTAGGAGCCCATCTCGACCGGGACCGGCTCGCCGCCCGGACCGGCGACGACGGCGTTCATCGGCTTCGAGTACTTGGTGCCGAAGTTGAAGATGTGGCCGACCTCGATGCCGCGGGCCGACACCAGATCCGACTCCGCGACCGGGCAGTTGCCGGGCTCGTGCTTCTCGTCGGTGGCCGCGTAGATCGAGGTGTAGGTGTCGAAGAAGGGCTGCAGGTCCTCGTCGAAGCCCGGGGCGTTCTGCAGCACGTCGAGGGTCAGCCAATCCTTGTGGCAGAAGACGCCGCTCTCGCCGGTCTCGGCCAGGATGATGAACTCGTGGCTGAGGTCGCCGCCGATGGGGCCGGTGTCGGCGCGCATCGGGATGGCCTTCAGCCCCATGCGGGCGAAGGTGCGCAGATAGGCCAGGAACATCTTCTGGTAGGAGCGCCGGGCGCTGGCCGCGTCGATGTCGAAGCTGTAGGCGTCCTTCATCAGGAACTCGCGCCCGCGCATCACGCCGAAGCGGGGGCGGATCTCGTCCCGAAACTTCCACTGGATGTGGTAGAGGTTCAGCGGAAGCTGGCGGTAGCTCTTCACGAAGGCGCGGAAGATGTCGGTGATCATCTCCTCGTTCGTGGGACCGAACAGCATCTCGCGGTCGTGACGGTCGGTGATGCGCAGCATCTCCTTGCCGTAATCGTCGTAGCGGCCGCTTTCCTTCCACAGCTCCGCCGACTGGATGGTCGGCATCAGCAGTTCCTGGGCGCCGGCGGCGTCCTGCTCCTCGCGGACGATCTGCTCGATCTTCTTCAGGACCCGGTGGCCCAGCGGCAGCCAGGCGTAGATGCCGGCGCTGGTCTGGCGGATCATCCCGGCCCGCAGCATCAGGCGGTGCGAGACGATCTGCGCCTCGGTCGGGGTCTCCTTGAGGGTCGGCAGGAAGAAGGTGGACAGCCGCATGGCTCTGCTCTCGGTTTCGAGGGGATTCGTCCGGCGGTGCGCCGGTCCGCAACAGGGAGAGCGACTTTAGGAAGCCACCGCGCGCTTGTCCATCGTCACGGCACGCGTCAGGGGGCGGACCGCCCTATCGGACGGTGCGGCAATAGGCATAGACCTCGGCCTCGCTCGGCGCGCCGATGGGCTGGCCGTTGAAGTAAAGGCGGTTGGCGTACCAGGTCAGATAGCCGACCTCGACACCCGGCGCCGCCCC
Source organism: Azospirillum sp. UENF 312511 (assembly GCF_058780635.1). Lineage (NCBI taxonomy): Bacteria > Pseudomonadati > Pseudomonadota > Alphaproteobacteria > Rhodospirillales > Azospirillaceae > Azospirillum > Azospirillum sp. UENF 312511. Next base: position 233,998 of record NZ_JBSNCG010000003.1, read on the forward strand.
ACCTTGCGGCACCGGGAAGCCCATGCGGCGGGCGAAATCCACGGTCACCGGGATGTCGAACCGCTCCAGCGGCGGCGCGGCGCCGGCCGAGCCCGGCAGGTCGGCGGGGGCCACCGCCTTGCCGTTCACATCCAGGCCGGGCGTGTAGTCCACCCCCGGCGCCGGGCGGTGAGCGGTCAGGAACCGGCAGGCGGAGAGATCGATCGGTTGCGCCGCTGCCCCACCGGACAGCGCCAGCATAGCGATGACGGACAGGGCGGAGCGGCGGATCATGGCGGACCTCAGCCTTGGGCGGCGGCGGACTGTTTCATGGATTTCCAGTAGGTGGCGAGATAGGGCATGCCCTTCTCCGCCTCCTCCTGGGTGCGTGCCGACTGGCGGATGTACTTGCCGAGGAAGGGCTTGTTCACGAACTCCATGTCGACGGCCGCCTTCAGCACCAGGAACTCGCCGATCCGGTCCGGCAGGTTGTAATGCCATTTCTGCAGGCATTCCGAGGTCACCCCCGGCTTCGCCTGATCCTGGCCCGACAGGTAGAATTCCTGGTGATGGTACTGGTTGATCTCCTTCCATGCCTGGAAGATGCGCGCCGGTTTCACGCGGACCAGCCCCTTCAGCACCTTGATGTCGTCATGGAACAGCGGCAGGTAGCCGCGGCGCTCGGCCTGCTCGTTCAGCATGGTGTAGAGGCCGGCCATCACGTCGCCCTCCGCACCTTGCTCGCTGGCCTTCTTTTCCGGCTTGTCCGTTTTGCGGCCGAACAGCGAGGCGAAGAAGCCCTTCTTCTTGGCCGGTGCCGAGGAGCCGCTGTCCGCCCCCACCTTCCGCTCGTCCCACAGCGCGTCCCAGGCGTAATCCCAGGCGGTGAAGACGGCGTTGGAGCGGTCGTCGAGGACGGTCAGCAGATAGTCGCGCCCGTCCCGCGGCCAATCCACGTCGCCGACGATGGCCCGCACCGGACGGCGGCTGAGCAGAACCGGGAAGATCCCGACGCGCACCAGTTCGGCGTAGATTTCCTGAAAGGATGGGGTCAAGGCAAAGGGGAGCTTGGCCGCCGGCTGCTCTTCGGGGGTCAGCAGTTCAAGACTCTTGCGGGTGCGGTCAAGCAGTTCGGTGGTCAGAATGGCCGCGAACTGCTCGAACTTCTCGTTATCACCCGCGGTCATCGGCGCCTCGGCATCGTTCTCCCCGCTGACGGCCGCAAATTCCGGCTGCGAACGCCGCCGCACTTGAATCCAAAGCCGGAACGGACGCTCGCCCGCCTCCCGCACAGTAGGATGAGCTATACCCGCAAAGGGTTAATTCATTCTGTACCGAAGCACAACGGTCCGTCTGCCTACGGACGAAGGTGATCGTGGGCTCCGTGAAGCGGGCCGGGACGAAAAAAGGACCGCGCGGCGATCGCGGCGCGGCCCGAGGTTTAGGGAGGAATTGCCACCAGGCGTCGGAAAAGAGGGAAGAACCCCTCTCGTCACACCAAGTACATTGAACCCGACCCCACCCGATGACAAGACGGAATTTGGAATAAACCAAGTCGTCAGCAAAGAATTCGCAGGTTTCGCCCAAGACATAGGCGGTTGATTACGTCATAGGCGCCGATATGCCTGCTTTATGAGCGTCGTATCCTGCGAACCCCTGCCGAACGGCGACCATCCAAGGGGGATCGAGCATGGCGACCTCGGACCAGACCGGGCAACGGGGCTGATGCGCGCCCGGCAGATAGCCGAGACTCATCAGGAATTCGCCGGTGATCTCGCCGCCGGTGAAGCGGAAGGTGCGCTTGAACAGCCGGATCCACTCCGCCTTGCTCAAGGGGTGATGGGCGCGCAGCCAGCCGTCGAACGATCCGTGCGTTTCGCGCAGGGCCACGATCCGCCGCGCGTTCTCAATGGCGGCGTCGACCTTCAGCCGGTTGCGGATGATTCCCGGATCGGCCAGCAGCCGTTCCCGCTCCGCCTCGCCATAGGCAGCGACGCGGTCGATGTCGAAAGCGTCGAAGGCGGCGCGAAAGGCCTCGCGCTTCTTCAGAATGGTCAGCCAGGACAGGCCCGCCTGATTGATCTCCAGAATCAGCCGCTCGAACAGCACCCGGTCGTCGGCGCTGGGGAAGCCGTACTCGCTGTCGTGGTAGGGGCCGTGATGCGCGTGGCCGGGCGCCGCGTCGCAATAGGTCAGGCTCACGCGAAGGCTCCTTCCGGGAGGGGGATCAGTGCGGCTTGGCCATCTCGCGGAAGGAAATCAGGTCCGACTGCACGATGCCGAAAATGACCAGCCACACCACCGCCGCGACCAGGGTCGTGGCGGCGAATTTCAGGAGGATGCGCGGGCGCTCCGGCGCGCTGCTCGCCATGCCCGGCTCGGGCTGGGCCGGGGTGCGCACGCCCCAGGGCAGCACCGCGAACAGCACCACCCACCAGACGACCACATAGACGCTGATGCCCGTCACCCAGCCCATCGCATGCCTCCGGTTTTCGCGCCTTGCCTCAGGCCTGCTCCAGCTCCACCAGGGTGCCGCAGAAGTCCTTGGGATGCAGGAACAGCACCGGCTTGTCGTGGGCGCCGATCTTCGGTTCGCCGTCGCCCAGAACGCGGGCGCCCTGCGCCTTCATCCGGTCGCGGGCGGCCAGGATGTCGTCCACCTCGTAGCAGATGTGGTGGATGCCGCCAGACGGGTTCTTTTCCAGGAAGCCGGCGATCGGCGACTTCTCGCCAAAGGGATGGAGCAGCTCGATCTTCGTGTTGGGCAGCTCGACGAAGACGACGGTGACGCCGTGCGGCGGCAGGTCCACCGGCTGGGACACCGCGGCGCCCAGCGTGTCGCGGTAGAGCGCGGTCGCCGCCGTCAGATCCGGCACGACGATGGCGACGTGGTTCAGCTTCCCGATCATGGGTCCTCCCGAAAGGCGTAACGTCGCAAAGACTTATACACGGACGAGGTGCACGTCCGTCACCGGCTTCTTGCCGTGCGTCGCGTTGAAACAGCGGCGGACGGCGATCCGAGCGGCGGCGCGCACCTGCTCGTCGTCGGAGCGGGCCGATTTCGGCATCTCGGCGACGGCCTCGCGCACCGCGTCCACCACGTCGAGCAGCATGTCGCGGTCCGCCGAGTCGTCGAGCAGCCCCATCACCGCGATCTGCGGCGCGGTCACCAGCTCGCCCTTGCCGTTCATCACCAGCGTGACGACGGCGGCGCCGTTGTGGACCATCCGGTGGCGCGCCCGCATCAGCCCGGTGTCGAGCGGGATCAGCCGCTTGCCGTCCAGCGCCATGCGGCCGGAGCGGACCTGCGCCACCACCCGCGGCGGCGCGTCAGGCGACAGCCGGATCAGGTCGCCGTTGCCGGGGACCAGAGCCTCCGGCACCTGACAGGCACGGGCCAGCTTGGCGTGCTCCAGCTGGTGGCGCTGCTCGCCGTGGACCGGCATGGCGATGCGCGGGCGCACCCACTGGTACATGCGGACCAGCTCGTCCTGCGCGGGGTGGCCGGACACATGGACCGGCGCCTCGTCGGCGGTGACGATGCGGATGCCCTGCCCGACCAGCAGGTTCTGCATGCGGCCGATGGCCCGTTCGTTGCCGGGAATCTCGCGGGAGGAAAAGATCACCACGTCGCCGCGCTGCAGCGACACCTGGGGATGGTCGTCCGACGCGATTCGGGCGAGCGCCGAGCGCGGCTCCCCTTGGCTGCCGGTGCAGACCAGCACCAGCTTGTCGCGCGGCACGTAGTTGGCGTCATGCTCGGTCAGAAAGGCCGGCAGGTCGGTCAGGTAGCCGTTGGAGCGCGCGGCCTCGTTGATCCGCCACATCGACCGCCCGACCAGCGCGACGTGGCGCCCGTGCGCCGCCGCCGCGTGGGCGATGCTTTCCAGCCGCGCGACGTTGGTGGCGAAGCAGCTCACCGCGACACGCACGTCGGGAAACTGCCCGATCAGCTCGGTCAGCGTCTTGCGCACGCTGCCTTCCGACCCGGAGCTGCCGGGCACCAGAGCGTTGGTGCTGTCGCCGATCAGCGCCAGCACGCCCTCGTCGCCGATGGCGCGCAGCCGCTCCTCGTCGGCCGCCTCCCCCACCAGCGGCTCGGGGTCGAGCTTCCAGTCGCCGGTGTGCAGCACCGTGCCGGCGGCGGTGCGGATCGCCAGGGCGTTCGGCTCGGGGATCGAATGGGTGACCGTCACATACTCGACCGAGAAGGGGCCGACCTCGATGGTGCTGCCCAGCGCCACCTCATGCACCGGCACCACCCCGGCCAGCCCGCGCTCGTGCAGCTTGGCGCGCAGCACGGCGGCGGTGAAGGGCGTGCAGTAGACCGGCACGCGAAGCTGCGGCCACAGATACTGGATGGCCCCCAGGTGATCCTCGTGCGCGTGCGTGACCACGATGCCCACGAGGTCGTGCCGGCGCTCCGCGATGAAGGCGGGGTCCGGCATGATGACGTCCAGCCCCGGCATCGTGTCGTCCGCGAAGGAGATGCCGAGATCCACCATCAACCACTTGCCGCGATGGCCGTAGAGGTTGAGGTTCATGCCGATCTCGCCCGAACCGCCCAGCGGCAGGAAGTAGAGCGCGTCGTCCTCGGGAGCGAACAGGTCGCCGTCTCCCTCGACCGGGTGGACGGAGGGAGCGGAGTCGGGATGGGTCATTGGGCCGTGTTGCGCTTGTGGATCAGGAGGAGGCCGCGCAGCGTGAGTTCGCCGTCGGTGTGTTCGATTACATGGGTTGCCTTGGCGAAAAGCACACCCAGCCCTCCGGTCGCGACGACCGTCATCGGCTCGCCGTACTCCGCCCGGATGCGGTTGACCAGCCCTTCGATCAGGCCGACATAGCCCCAGAAGACCCCGGACTGCATGCATTCGACGGTGTTGGTGCCGATGACGTGGCCCGGCTGCTGTATCTCGACGCGGGGCAGCTTGCTCGCCGCCATCTGCAGCGCCTCCAGCGACAGGTTCAAACCGGGCGCGATGACGCCGCCGCGGTAGTTGCCGTCGCGGTCGACCACGTCGAAGGTCGTCGCCGTGCCGAAGTCGATGACGATCAGCGGCGTCTTGTAGGTGGCCGCCGCCGCCACCGTGTTGACCAGCCGGTCGGCGCCGACCTCGTCGGGCCGGTCCACCAGCGCGCGGGTGCCGAGATCGACCCCCGGCTGGCCGACCACCAGCGGATCGCAGCCGAAATGATCCTTGCACAGACGCTTCAGGTTGAAGGTGGCGCCGGGCACCACGCTGGCGATGATGGCGCTGTCGATGTTCGCCGGGCCCAGGCCCTTCAGCGCCATCAGGTGGGTCACCCACACCATGTACTCGTCGGCGGTGCGCTTCTTGTCGGTCGCCGTGCGCCACAGGCCGCGCTGTTCGTCGCCCTCATAGATCGCGAACACCACGTTGGTGTTTCCGGCGTCGATGGCGAGCAGCATCTCTCAGGTCTCCACCGCGGGTGGGAAAAACACGTCTCCGGCGGCGATGCGCTGGCGCCCCGCCCCGTCATCCCGATCAAGCAACAGAACGCCGTCGCTGTCCAGATCGGCGAAGGTGCCGGTCAGCGTGCGGTCCGGCAGACGGACGACGATGGGCTCGCCCAGACCCCGCGCCCGCTTCAGCCAGGCGGCGCGCACCGGGCCGAAGCCATGCTCCGCCCAGACGCCGTACCAGCGCGCCAACTGCTCCGCGTAGATTTCCAGCAGGACCGCGGGCTGGAGCGCCGGGGCGCCCTCCGCCGCCAGCGACGTGGCCGCGTAGTCGGTGCCCTCGGGAAAATGCCGCAGGTTGATGCCGACGCCGAGCACCAGCCAGGAGACCCCGCCCCCGGCCGCTGCCTCCGACTCGAGCAGGATGCCGGACAGCTTGCGGCCATGCACCAGAACATCGTTCGGCCATTTGCAGCGCACGCCGTCGGGATCGGGGAGAACGGCGGCGGCGGTGTCGGCGATGGCGAGCGCCGCCACGAACGAAATCTGCGCCGCCTCGGCCGGCGGGCGCGAGGGACGCAGTATGGTCGAACTGTACAGATTGCCTTCCGGCGAGGTCCAGGCCCGGCCGCGGCGGCCGCGGCCCGACTCCTGCCGCTTGGCCCATACGATGGTGCCTTCGGCAGCCCCCGAACGCGCGAAGGCCTTCGCCTCGTCGTTCGTGCTGCCGACGGAGTCGAAGGCCATCACCCGGAAGCCCGAAGGCAGGCGCAAACGCGCCGCCTCCGCTTCGTTGCCTGCCGTCATCCGGCGAACAGCGAGGCCGCCGCCGCCGCCGCGTAGTTCAGGATCGGCGCCGGAACCACGAAGAACAGCAGGGTGAACAGGCCGGTGGCGATCAGGATGCCGGTCATCCCGTCATCGCCGATCTTGTCGAACGCCTCCACCGGCTCATCGAAGTACATGATCTTGATGATGCGCAGGTAATAGTAGGCGCCCACGACGCTGGTCAGCACGCCGATCACCGCCAGCGTGTAGAGCTGCGCCTCGATGGCGGCGAGGAAGACGTAGAGCTTGCTGAAGAAGCCGGCCATCGGCGGGATGCCCGCCATGGAGAACATGAACACCGCCATCGCGCCCGCCAGCAGCGGGTTGGTGCGCGACAGACCGGCGAGGTCCTTGATCTCCTCGACCATGCGGCCCTGCTGCTTCATGCACAGGATGACCGCGAAGGTGCCGATGTTCATGACGATGTAGACCGCCATGTAGATCAGCACGCCGCGCACGCCTTCCTGGGTGCCGGAGGCGAGGCCGACCAGGGCGTAGCCGACGTGGCCGATGGAGCTGTAGGCCATCAGCCGCTTGATGTTGCTCTGGGTGATCGCCGCGAAGGCGCCGAGCGACATCGAGAGGATCGAGCTGACGATGATGATCTGCTGCCACTGGTGGGCCAGATGACCGAACGGCTCGATCAGCAGGCGGGTGACCAGCGCGATGGCGGCGACCTTCGGGGCGGCGGCGAAGAAGGCCGTGACCGGGGTCGGCGCGCCCTCGTAGACGTCCGGCGTCCACATATGGAACGGAACGGCGGAGATCTTGAAGGCCAGACCGGCGACGACGAAGACCAAGCCGATGATGACGCCCACCGACGGATGCGCGCCGCCGGCGAACAGGGCGGCGATCTTGTCGAAAGAGGTCGTGCCGGCGAAGCCGTAGACCATCGACGCGCCGTACAGCAGCATGCCCGAGGAGAGCGAGCCGAGCACGAAGTACTTCAGGCCCGCTTCCGAGGACTTGGCGCTGTCGCGGCGGAAGGCGGCGATGACGTAGAGCGCGAGGCTCTGCGTCTCCAGCCCGACATAGAGGGAGATGAGGTCGTTGGCCGACACCATCATCAGCATGCCGAGCGTGGCGAAGAGCATCAGCACCGGGAACTCGAACCGGGCCATCTTCTCGCGCTCGTTGAAGCCGAGCGCGAGGAGGACCGACAGCGAGGCGGCGACGAGGATCAGCACCTTCATGAAGACGCCGAAGGCGTCCATCACGAAGAGGCCGTTGAAGGTGACGACCCGGCCGGTGCCGTAGCCCATGGTCAATATGGCAGCCAGCAGCAGCGCCACCATCGTCATGTAGCCGATGGGGCGCGTGAAGCCGTCGCCGCGGAACACGCCGATCAGCAGCAGGGCCATGCCGGCGCAGGCGAGGAAGATTTCCGGCAGGGCCGGCCAGATGTCGGGAAACACAGCGGTCATGTCGGAACCTCTAGCGCGCGGCGACGGAGACGTCGGCCCCGCCCTGAGCGGCGGCCAGCTTGGTCTGGTAGGTCTGGATCAGCTGCCCGACCGACGCCGAGGTGACGTTCAGGAAGCTGTTCGGGTAGACGCCCATCCACAGCACCACGACGATCAGCGGCAGGAAGATGGCAACCTCGCGGGTGTTCAGGTCGAACATCGCGCGGACGTCCGCCTTGACCAGCTTGCCGTACACGACGCGGCGGAACAGCCACAGCGCGTAGGCCGGGCCCAGGATCAGGCCGGTGGCGGCCAGGAAGGCGACCCAGGTGTTGTCGCGGAAGGCGCCGAGCAGGACCAGGAACTCGCCGACGAAACCGGAGGTGCCCGGCAGGCCGACCGAGGCCATGGTCATGAACAGGAAGACCACCGCGTATTTCGGCATGTTCTTCACCAGACCGCCGTAGCGGGCGATCTCGCGGGTGTGCAGCCGGTCATAGACGACGCCGACGCAGAGGAAGAGCGCGCCCGAGACGATGCCGTGCGACAGCATCGTGAAGATCGAGCCCTCGATGCCCTGCTGGTTCAGCGCGAACATGCCGATGGTGACGAAGCCCATGTGGGCGACGGACGAGTAGGCGATCAGCTTCTTCATGTCCTCCTGCGCCAGGGCGACGAGGGAGGTGTAGATCACCGCGACGATCGACAGGGCGTAGACCATCGGGGCGAAATACTCGGTCGCCTCGGGCAGCATCGGGATGTTGAAGCGCAGGAAGCCGTAGCCGCCCATCTTCAGCAGAACACCGGCCAGGATGACCGACCCGGCGGTCGGCGCCTCGACGTGGGCGTCGGGGAGCCAGGTGTGCACCGGCCACATCGGCACCTTCACCGCGAAGGACGCGAAGAAGGCCAGCCACAGCCAGAGCTGCATGTTGCGCGGGAAGTGGGTCGCCGTGATCGTCGGGATGTCCGTCGTGCCGGCCGCGAAGTACATGGCCAGGATGGCCAGCAGCATCAGGACCGAGCCGAGCAGCGTGTAGAGGAAGAACTTGAACGCCGCATAGACGCGCCGCGCCCCGCCCCAGACACCGATGATCAGGAACATCGGGATCAGCACGCCCTCGAAGAACATGTAGAAGAGGACGAAGTCCAGCGCGCAGAACATCCCCACCATGAGGGTTTCCAGCACGAGGAAAGCGATCATGTATTCCTTCACCCGGGTCTGCACCGCCTCCCAGGAGGAGAGGATGCAGAGCGGCATCAGGAAGGTGGAGAGGATGACGAACAGCATCGAAATGCCATCCACACCCATGTGGTAGGAGATCCCGAACTCGGGAATCCACGCCGCCTTTTCCACGAGCTGGTAGCCCGGGTTGCGCGGGTCGAAGTTGAACCAGATGAACAGCGACAGGACGAAGGTGATGACCGTCGTCCAGAGCGCGACGTAACGGACGTTCCGAACCACATCCGGCGTGTTGCCCCTGCAGAAGAGCAGGATCAGCGCCACACCGGCCAGCGGCAGGAAGGTCGTGAACGACAGGAGCGGCCAGCTAGCCATTGTTCTTGTTCCCCTTCAAACCGCTCAACCGAACACCGAGAGCCAAGCCACCAGCAGCACCACACCGATCACCATCGCGAAGGCGTAGTGATAGACGTAGCCGGACTGGAGGCGGCTGGCGCGCGCCGCGACGTCGCGGGTGGCGGCGGCGATCCCGTCCGGACCGACACCATCGATCACGGCGCCGTCGCCGGATTTCCACAGGCCGTAGCCCAGATACTTGGCCGTGCGCACGAACAGACGGTCGTACAGCTCGTCGAAGTACCACTTGTTGTACAGGAACTGGTGCACGCCACGGAACGTGGTGGCGACCTTCTCCGGCAGGCCCGGGATCGCCATGTACATGATGTAGGCGAGCGCGATGCCGATCAGGCCGACGACCAGCGGAGCCAGCTTGACCCAGCCCGGGGTGTGGTGGTGGGCCGCCTCGATGCTGTTGTTGTCCGCCAGCACCAGGATGGTCTTGCCCCAGAAATGCTCCATGCTGTGGCCGATGAACAGCTCGTGGAAGCCGAAGCCGGCGAACAGCGCGCCCACCGCCAGGACGGCCAGCGGGATCAGCATGACGATCGGCGATTCATGGGCGTGGTCGAAGACCGACTTCTCCATCCGCGGCTTGCCGTGGAAGGTCATGAACAGCAGACGCCAGGAGTAGAAGGCGGTCAGCAGGGCCGCGGCGATGCCGAGCGCGAAGGCGAACTTGCCGACCGGGCTGGCCGAGGCGAAGGCAGCCTCCAGGATCATGTCCTTGGAGTAGTAGCCGGCGAAGAAGGGCAGACCGGCCAGCGCGAGGTTGCCGATCCACATCACCGCGTAGGTGAAGGGAATCTTCCGCCAGACGCCGCCCATGTTGCGCATGTCCTGCTCGTGGTGCAGGGCGTGGATCACCGAGCCGGCGCCGAGGAACAGCAGAGCCTTGAAGAAGGCGTGCGTGAACAGGTGGAACATCGCGGCGCCGTAGGCGGAGACGCCCGCGGCGAAGAACATGTAGCCGAGCTGGCTCATGGTCGAATAGGCGATGACGCGCTTGATGTCGAACTGGGTGAAACCGATGGTCGCCGCGACGAAGGCCGTCAGGGCGCCGACCACGGCCACGATCTCCAGCGCCGTCGGGGCGTATTCGAAGACCGGGGACAGGCGGCAGACCATGAACACGCCGGCGGTCACCATGGTGGCCGCGTGGATGAGCGCCGACACCGGGGTCGGGCCCTCCATGGCGTCCGGCAGCCAGGTGTGCAGGCCGAGCTGGGCCGACTTGCCCATGGCGCCGATGAACAGCAGCAGGCAGGTGACGGTCAGCGCGTCAAAGTTCCAGCTGAGGAAATGCAGCGTCTGGCCGGCCAGCTCCGGCGCCTTGGCGAAGATCGCGTCGAACTGGACGGAGCCCGTCAGCACGAAGATCGCGAAGATGCCGAGCACGAAGCCGAAGTCGCCGACGCGGTTGACCAGGAAGGCCTTGATCGCCGCGTTGTTGGCCGAGGGCTTCTCGTACCAGAAGTTGATGAGCAGGTAGGAGGCGAGACCCACGCCCTCCCAGCCGAAGAAGAGCTGCACGAGGTTGTCGGCCGTCACCAGCATGAGCATGGCGAAGGTGAACAGCGACAGGTAACCCATGAAGCGCGGCTTCTGCGGGTCCTCGGCCATGTAGCCGATGGAGTAGAGGTGGACCATCGACGACACGGTGTTGACCACCACCAGCATGACCGCGGTGAGCTGGTCGACGCGCAGCGCCCACGACACGTCCAGGCCGCCGCTGCGCATCCAGCTCATCAGCTCGATCGTGCGGGGATGCCCGCCGACGGCGACGTCGAAGAACAGCACCCAGGACAGGATCGCGGAGAGCAGAACGGCACCGGTGGTGACGAACTGCGCGGCGCGGTCGCCCACGGTGGGCGGCCCGGCGACAACGTGATGGTCGTCGTGCCCGTCGTCGTGATGCTCATCGTGAGCGTGCGCGTCGTGCGCATGGGCATCATGGCCATGACCGTGGTCATGCCCGTGATGATCGTGGTGGCCGGCGTGCGCCGGCTCCGCCTTCGGCCCGCCGAACAGGGCGATGGAACCCGCGACGAGGAACGCCAGGAGCGGGAGGAATACGACAAGGACTTCCATGGCGCTGCCTTAGCCCCTCATCAGATTGATGTCTTCGACCCGGATGGAGCCGCGGTTGCGGAAGTACACCACCAGGATGGCGAGACCGATGGCCGCCTCGGCGGCGGCGACGGTCAGGATGATCATGGAGAAGACCTGCCCGACCAGATCGTTCAGGAAGACCGAGAACGACACCAGATTCAGGTTCACGGCGAGCAGCATCATCTCGATCGACATCAGGATGATGATGACGTTCTTCCGGTTGAGGAAGATGCCGAGGACGCCGAGCGTGAAGATGATGGCCGAGACCGTCAGATAATGCCCGAGACCGATTTCCATGATCACACGCCCTCCCCGGTCGGCACCTTGCGGATGGCGACCACGTCCTCGCGCCGACGGGCGAGCTGGGAGCCGATGTTCTGCTTCCGGACACCCTCACGCTGACGCAGGGTCAGGACGATGGCGCCGATCATGGCGATCAGCAGCACGATGCCCGACGCCTGGAACAGATAGACGTAGTGGGTGTAGATCAGCTGGCCGAGCTGCTCGGTGTTGGTCGCGCCGGCCATCGCCGCGACCGGCGCCGAGGCGGCTTTCTCCGCCGCCGGCGCGATGATCCAGCCGCCGAGCACAGCGGCCAGCTCGGCCAGCAGGATGAGGCCGATCAGCCCGCCGATCGGCAGGTACTGGAGCGCGCCCGCCCGCAGCTCGCGGAAGTTGATGTCGAGCATCATCACCACGAACAGGAACAGCACCGCGACCGCGCCCACATAGACGATCACCAGGATCATCGCGATGAACTCGGCCCCGAGCAGCACGCACAGGCCGGCGGCCTGGAAAAAGGCCAGGACCAGATAAAGGACCGAATGAACCGGATTCCGCGCCGAGATGACCATCACACCGGAGGCCACCAGCAGCGCGGCAAAGACGTAGAAGGCGATGCCTTGAACAATCATCGTTATCCCCGTTTCCGCTTACCGCACTGCAACGACTTACCGGTACGGCGCCTCGGCCGCGAGGTTCTGGGCGATTTCCGCTTCCCAGCGGTCGCCGTTCGCCAGCAGCTTCTGCTTGTTGTAGAAAAGCTCTTCACGGTTCTCGGTGGAGAACTCGAAGTTCGGACCCATCACGATGGCGTCCACCGGGCAAGCCTCCTGGCAATAGCCGCAGTAGATACACTTCGTCATGTCGATGTCGTAGCGCGTGGTGCGGCGGCTGCCGTCCTCACGCGGTTCGGCCTCGATGGTGATGGCCAGGGCCGGACACACCGCCTCGCACAGCTTGCAGGCGATGCAGCGCTCCTCGCCGCCGGGATACCGGCGCAGGACGTGCTCGCCGCGGAAGCGGGGGCTGATGGGGCCCTTTTCGAACGGGTAGTTCAGGGTCACCTTGGGCTTGAACATGTAGCGCAGGGTGAGCCCGAGGCCGCCCAACAGTTCGGTCAGGAACAGGCTGCGCGCCGCACGATCGAGGAACGCCATGGCCTCTTCGTCTCCTTCCTAGCGGGCGCCCCGTTCCGGGTGACGCCCGCGCATTCTCTTTGAAACTCGATCCGATGGTCCGTTCAGGCGCCGGTCACTTCGGCAGCCAGCCGAACGTCACCAGCACGCCGGCCGTCAGCACGACCCACAGCAGCGAGAACGGCAGGAACACCTTCCACCCCAGACGCATCAGCTGGTCGTAGCGGTAGCGCGGCATGGTCGCGCGGACCCACACATAGACGAACAGGCAGAAGGCGATCTTCAGGGCGAACCAGATCGGGCCGGGGATCCAGGTGAAGGGCGCGAACGGCAGCGGCGGCAGCCAGCCTCCCAGGAACAGGATGCTGGTCATCGCGCTCATCAGGATCATGTTGGCGTATTCGCCAAGGAAGAAGAGCGCGAAGGGAGCCGAGCTGTATTCCACCATGAAGCCGGCGACCAGCTCCGACTCGCCTTCCGGCAGGTCGAAGGGGGACCGGTTGGTTTCCGCCAGCGCCGAGATGAAGAAGATGACGAACATCGGCAGCAGCGGGATGGCGAACCAGATCGTCTCCTGCGCCTCGACGATCTTCGTCAGGTTCAGCGAACCGACGCAGAGCAGAACGGAGATGATGACGAGGCCCATCGAGACCTCGTAGGACACCATCTGCGCCGCCGAGCGCAGCGCGCCGAGGAAGGCGTAGCGCGAGTTCGACGCCCAGCCGGCCATCACGATGCCGTACACGCCCAGCGACGAGATCGCGAACAGGTACAGGATGCCGACGTTGATGTCGGCCAGCACCATGCCGTAGTCGAAGGGAATGACCGCCCAGGCGACCAGCGCCAGGAAGAAGGTCAGCATCGGGGCCAGATAGAACACGAAGCGGTTCGCGCCGACCGGCAGGATCTGCTCCTTCGCGAACAGCTTCAGGCCGTCCGCGAAAGGCTGCAGAAGCCCGAACGGGCCGACGATGTTCGGGCCCTGGCGGAGCTGCATGGCGCCCATGATCTTACGCTCGGCGTAGGTCATGAAGGCCACGGCCACCAGGAGCGGCACTACGATCGCCAGGATCTTGAGGACGATGATGATCAGCGGCAGCAGGAAGCCGCTCCAGAACTCAGCCATGGGTACCGGTCCTCTCCTGAGCGCTCTCGGCGGGCTTCACGGCGGGCTTCACGAACGTCTCGGCGCAACGAGCCATGGTCACCGAGGCGCGGCTGATCGGGTCGGTCATGTAGTAGTTCGCGACCGGCGACTGCAGCGGGGCCGCGTCGAGCGCGCCCTCCGTGCCGAACCGCGTCCAGGGGGCCGGCGTGACCGAACCGACCGCCGCGAAGACCGGGTTGACCTCGGCCAGACGGCGACGGATCTGCGTCAGGCTGTCGTAGGGCAGCTTGTGGCCGAGCTGTTCCGACAGGGCGCGCAGGATCTTCCAATCCTCCCGCGCCTCGCCGGGCGGGAAGGTGGCGAGACGCGCCTGCTGCGGACGGCCCTCGGTGTTGACGTAGAGGGCGTTCTTCTCGGTGTAGGCGGCGCCCGGCAGGATGACGTCGGCGCGGTGGGCGCCCTTGTCGCCGTGGTGGCCCTGGTAGACCACGAAGGCGTTGCCCAGAGCGGCGGTGTCGATCTCGTCGGCGCCCAGCAGGTACACCACGTCGATCTCGCCCTTCCCTGCCCCCTCGACGATGCCGGCGGTGCCGCGACCGCCCTCGCCCGGCAGGAAGCCGATGTCGAGGCCGCCGACGCGGGACGCCGCCGTGTGCAGCACGTTGAAGCCGTTCCAGCCGTCCTGAACCACGTTGAAGGTCTCGGACAGCTTGCGCACCGCGGCTTGAACAGCGGCGCCGTCCTTGCGGCGGAAGGCGCCGGCGCCGAGGATGACCATCGGGTTCTTGGCGCCGCGCAGCGCATCGGCGAAGGCATGCGTGCCGTCGACGAGCTGCTGCAGGGCGTCGGTGCCCGTGCCGAGATGGCTGTACGGGTAGGTCAGCTCGCGGGCCTCGCCGATCACCGCGACCTTCAGGCCACCCATCAGGTAGCGCTTGCGGATGCGGGCGTTGACGATGGTGGCTTCCCAACGCGGGTTGGTGCCGACCAGCAGGATGACGTCGGCCCGCTCGATCCCGGCGATGCCGCTGTTGAACAGGTAGCCCGCGCGGGACGAGGTGTCGAACAGGGCGCCGTCCTGGCGGCAGTCGATGTTGGCCGAGCCGAGGCCGGCCATCAGTTCCTTGAGCGCCAGCATGGACTCGGTGTCGGCCAGATCGCCCGCGATGGCGGCGATGCGGTTGCCCGGGACGCCCTTGACCTTGGCGGCGATGGCCTGGAAGGCCTCGGCCCAGGTCGCCGGCTGGAGCTTGCCGTCCTTGCGGACGTAGGGGCGGTCGAGACGCTGGCGCTTCAGCCCGTCATAGGCGAAGCGGGTCTTGTCGGCGATCCACTCCTCGTTGACGTCCTCGTTGACGCGCGGCAGGACGCGCATCACCTCGGGACCGCGGGTGTCGACGCGGATGTTCGAGCCGACCGCGTCCAGCACGTCGACCGTCTCGGTCTTGCGCAGCTCCCACGGGCGGGCCGTGAAGGCGTAGGGCTTGGACAGCAGAGCGCCCACCGGACAGACGTCGGCGAGGTTGCCCGACAGCTCCGACCCGATGGCCTTCTCGACGAAGGTGGTGATCTCCATATGCTCGCCGCGGTTCACCGCGCCGAGGTCGGGAACGCCGGCGATCTCGTTCACGAAGCGGATGCAGCGCGTGCAGTGGATGCAGCGCGTCATCTCGGTCCGGATCAGCGGCCCCATGTACTTGTCCTGGACGGCGCGCTTGTTCTCGCCGTAGCGACCACGGTCGAAACCGTAGGCCATCGCCTGGTCCTGGAGATCGCACTCGCCGCCCTGATCGCAGATCGGACAGTCCAGCGGGTGGTTGATCAGCAGGAATTCCATGACGCCCTTGCGGGCCTTGTGCACGAGCTCGGTGTTGGTCTTGACGACCATCCCGTCGCCGCAGGGCATGGCGCAGGCGGCCACCGGCTTGGGCGCGCGCTCCATCTCCACGAGGCACATGCGGCAGTTCGCCGGCACGCTCAGACGCTCGTGGTAGCAGAAGCGCGGGATCTCGATGCCCAGCTGTTCGCAGGCCTGCAGGATCGAGGTGCCCGGCTCGACTTCGATCTCGATCCCGTCGATGGTGAGTTTCGGCATGGGAAACCGGGCTCCTTACTCGGCCGCCAAGGACTTGGCGGCGTTGCGGTAGTCGAGGATGCGGCGCTCGACCTCCGGCCGGAAATGCCGGAACAGGCCCTGGATCGGCCAGGCCGCGGCATCGCCGAGCGCGCAGATGGTGTGCCCCTCGATCTGCTTGGTGACCTCCAGCAGCATGTCGATTTCCTCGACGCGCGCGTTGCCGGTCACCATGCGCTGCATGATGCGGTTCATCCAGCCGGTGCCCTCGCGGCACGGCGTGCACTGGCCGCAGCTCTCATGGGCGTAGAACTGGGACAGGCGGGCGATGGCCTTCACCACGTCGGTGGACTTGTCCATCACGATCACCGCCGCGGTGCCCAGGCCCGAGCGCACGTCGCGCAGGCTGTCGAAGTCCATCAGGACCGTGTCGCAGATCGACTTCGGCAGCAGCGGCACCGACGAACCGCCGGGGATGATCGCCAGCAGGTTGTCCCACCCGCCGCGCACGCCGCCGGCGTGCTTCTCGATCAGCTCCTTCAGCGGGATGCCCATCTCCTCTTCCACGTTGCACGGCTTGTTGACGTGCCCGGAGATGCAGAAGAGCTTGGTGCCGGTGTTCTTCGGACGGCCGAGACCGGCGAACCACGCCGCACCGCGGCGCAGGATGGTCGGAACCACCGCGATGGATTCGACGTTGTTCACCGTGGTCGGGCAGGAATAGAGACCGGCCTGGGCGGGGAACGGCGGCTTGTTGCGCGGCTGGCCCTTCTTGCCCTCGATGGACTCGATGAGCGCGGTTTCCTCGCCGCAGATGTACGCACCCGCGCCGCGGTGGATGTAGATATCGTAGTCGTAGCCGGTGCCGCAGGCGTTCTTGCCGATCAGCCCCGCCTCGTACGCCTCGTCGATGGCGCGCTGGACGTTGGAGCCCTCGTTGTAGAACTCACCGCGGATGTAGATGTAGCAGGCCGACGCGCCGATGGCGAAACCGGCGATCAGGCAGCCCTCGATCAGCTTGTGCGGATCGTGGCGCAGGATGTCGCGGTCCTTGCAGGTGCCCGGCTCGCCCTCGTCGGCGTTGATGACGAGGTAGACCGGCTTGTCCGTCACGTTCTTCGGCATGAAGGACCACTTCATGCCGGTGGAGAAGCCGGCGCCGCCGCGCCCGCGCAGGCCGGATTCCTTGACCTGCTCGATGATCCACTCTTTGCCCTGGGCGATCAGGGCCTTGGTGTTGTCCCAGTCACCACGCTTCCGGGCGGCGTCCAGGCCGAAGCTCTGGTAGCCGTACAGGTTGGTGAAAATGCGGTCCTCGTCGCGAAGCATCGCATCCCCCTCAATCGGCCGTGGTGGTGAAGGCCTTCAGAGTCGTCGGGCCGCCCACCGGTTCGGAGGACTGCCGGCCGATCTGCGAGCCGTGCTTGGGGATCTCGCCGCCCTTGAGGGCGTCGATGATCTTTTCCATGTGTTCCGGGCTGACGTCTTCGTAATAGTCGTCGCCGATCTGGACCACCGGCGCGTTGACGCAGGCGCCCGAACACTCGACCTCGCGCAGCGTGAACTGGCCGTCCGCGGTGGTCTCGCCGACGCCGATGCCCAGCTTGCGCTCGCAGGTATGCACGATGTCGTCCGACCCGCGCAGCCAGCACGGCGTGGTCGTGCAGACCTGGATGACGTGCTTCCCGACCGGGGTCTTGTTGTACATCGTGTAGAAGGTCGCGACCTCGTACACGCGGATGCGCGGCATGCCGAGCAGGTCGGCGACGGCGTCCATGGCGACGCGCGGCAGCCAGCCATCGCTCTGGCGCTGGGCCAGATCGAGCAGCGGCATGCAGGCGCTGGCCTGCTTGCCCGCCGGATACTTCGCGATGATGGCCTTCGCCCGGTCCAGGTTTTCCGGATTGAAGGCGAAGGAGGCCGGCTCCTTGGCCGGGTCGTGAGCCGGGGCGCTCATCGGTCAATTTCTCCGAACACGATGTCCATGGACGCGATGTTGGCCACCGCATCGGCCAGCATGTGGCCCTTCGACATGAAGTCGAGGCCCTGCAGGTGGGCGAAGCCTGGCGCGCGGATCTTGCAGCGGTACGGCTTGTTCGTGCCGTCCGACACCAGATACACGCCGAACTCGCCCTTTGGCGCCTCGATGGCGGTGTAGGTTTCGCCCGCCGGGACGTGGAAGCCCTCGGTGAAGAGCTTGAAGTGATGGATCAGCGCTTCCATCGACCGCTTCATCTCGCCGCGCGGCGGCGGGGAGACCTTGCGCTCCTCCGCGCGCACCGGGCCGTCGGGAAGCTCCTTCAGGCACTGGCGGATCATGCGGTTGGACTGGCGCATCTCCTCCATGCGGACGAGGTAGCGCGCCCAGCAGTCGCCGGTCAGGCCCACCGGCACGTCAAAGTCCATGCGGTCGTAGACTTCGTAGGGCTGCGACTTGCGCAGGTCCCAGGCGACGCCCGAGCCGCGCAGCATCGGGCCGGTGAAGCCCCAGTTGAACGCCTCTTCCTTGGTGACGACGCCGATGTCGACGGTCCGCTGCTTGAAAATGCGATTGTTCGTCAGCAGATTGTCAATGTCGTCAACAAACTTCGGGAAGCGCTCCGTGAACTCCCAGATGTCGTCGGTCAGGCCAGCGGGCAGATCCCAGGCGACGCCGCCGGGACGGAAATAGTTCGCATGGAGGCGCGCGCCGCACACACGCTCGTAGAACTCCATGAGGATCTCGCGTTCCTCGAAACCCCACAGCGCCGGCGTGATCGCGCCGACGTCGAGCGCGCCGGTGGTGATCGACAGGATGTGGTTCAGGATGCGCGTGATCTCGGAGAAGAGGACGCGGATGTACTGGGCGCGCAGCGGCGCCTTGATCTGCAGCAGGTTCTCGATGCCAAGCACATAGGCGTGCTCCATGCACATCGGGCTGACGTAGTCCAGGCGGTCGAAATACGGAACGGCCTGCAGGTAGGTCTTGTACTCGATCAGCTTCTCGGTGCCGCGGTGCAGCAGGCCGATGTGCGGGTCGCAGCGCTCGACGACTTCGCCGTTCAGCTCCATCACCAGACGCAACACGCCGTGGGCCGCAGGGTGCTGCGGCCCGAAGTTCATGGTGTAGGGCTTGATCTGGGTCTTGCCGCCGGACTGGCCGGCGGCGGGGTGTGCGGACGTGGCGATGGTCACGGCTTGCTCCCGGAGTCAGGGGCCTGGGCCTTCTCGTCGCCGGGCAGCATCACGTTCGTCATGCCTTCCCAGGGCGACAGGAAGTCGAAGCTGCGGAAATCCTGCGTCAGGCGGACGGGTTCGTAGACGACGCGCTTCTGGTCCTCGTCGTAGCGGCACTCGACATAGCCCGTCATCGGGAAGTCTTTGCGCAACGGGTGACCTTCGAAACCATAGTCGGTCAGGATGCGGCGCAGATCCGGATGGTCGGAGAAGAAGATCCCGAACATGTCCCAGGTTTCACGCTCGAACCAGCCGGCCGCGTTGTACACCGGCACGGCCGAGGCCACGGGAGTGTCCTCGTCGGTGGTGACCTTCACGCGGAGGCGCCGATTGTGCTTGTAGCTCAAAAGGATGTAGACGACCTCGAAGCGTTCCTCCCGCTCCGGCCAATCCACAGCGGTGACGTCGAGCAGCTGCTCGAACGAGCAGGTCGGATCGTCACGCAGGAAGGTGAGCGACTTGATGAGCGAGGGCCGGCGGACGGTCACCATCAGCTCGCCAAGCTTCAGCTCGACCTTCAGGACGTCATCGCCGAGCGTCGCGGCGATATGGTCCCCAAGTTCCTTCAACGCCTGTTCGGACATGGCCAGGACCTGCCTTTTTCTTATTCAGCGAGCGATGCGGTTGCCGCGCCGGATCTTCTTTTGGAGTTGCAGAATGCCGTAGACCAGCGCTTCCGCGGTCGGAGGACAGCCCGGCACGTAAATATCGACCGGAACGATCCGGTCGCAGCCGCGCACCACCGAGTAGGAATAGTGATAGTAGCCGCCGCCGTTGGCGCAGGAGCCCATCGAGATCACCCAGCGCGGTTCCGGCATCTGGTCATAGACCTTGCGCAGCGCGGGGGCCATCTTGTTGGTCAGCGTGCCGGCCACGATCATGCAGTCGGACTGGCGCGGGCTGGGGCGCGGAATGACGCCGAAACGGTCCAGGTCGTACCGGCTCATGTAGGCGTGGATCATCTCCACCGCGCAGCAGGCCAGACCGAAGGTCATCGGCCACAGGGAACCGGTGCGGGCCCAGGCGAGCACATCCTCGTACTTCGCCGTGATGAAGCCCTTTTCCTGGATCTCCTCGGTGACCGCGCGGAGATAGGCGTCCTGTTCCGGTCCGGGCGGAATCGGCGCCAGCTTGGCAGCCTCTACTCCCATTCCAGAGCTCCTTTCTTCCACTCATAGATGAAGCCGATGGTCAGGATCCCAAGGAACACGATCATCGACCAGAAACCGAAGAGGCCGATGTCCCCGAGCGCCACGGCCCACGGGAACAGGAAGGCGACCTCGAGGTCGAAGATGATGAACAGGATGGAGACCAGGTAAAACCGCACGTCGAACTTCGTGCGGGCATCCTCGAACGGCTCGAAGCCGCACTCGTAGGGGGAGAGCTTCTCCGAATCCGGATTCTTCGGGCTGATGACGTAAGACGCGCCAACCATCACCACGGCCAGCGCGATACCGATCAACAGGAACACCAGGATCGGAAGGTACTCAATGATCAGCGGGTTGGTCACCGCGGTCCTCCCATAAGCCCACGCCACGATCGCCGGTACGGCCCGTAATCGGCCGACGCGCGGTGTCGTGGCTGGAATGCCTTGGATTAGCCCATCAGACGGGGCGGAATATATGACGAGAGCGTGATCAAGGAAAGCGCTTTAAATCGCTTTCGGCCAACGAATCCACTCTGCGGAAATGAGCGGATGTCCTTGGTATTACCAAACTTTTTAAATGACCCTTCTCTCTATCCGGCTTATCGGATATGCGGGTCGAGCTAATCGGATATAGGGACCGCGGACCTGCCGGTAAAGCCGTGAAGGCTTCGTTTTCTTTGCAAAAAGGAGAATGCAGAGGGAGAGAATGGCGCGAGTGACGGGACTTGAACCCGCGGCCTCCGGCGTGACAGGCCGGCGCTCTAACCAACTGAGCTACACCCGCGCAACGCGGCGAAGTGAAATGCGCAAGAACAGGCGTCCGTGTCATAGGATCGCAGCGCAGTTTCCGGAGCCACGCCCCGTCGCCGATGGGCGGTTTCTAGCCGCCCGACGCATAACCTGTCAATCACGAATTTGAAAGGGACGTGCCGGAAGGACCGGGCGCGATGGTGGGCGATGAGGGCTTCGAACCCCCGACCCTCTCGGTGTAAACGAGATGCTCTACCGCTGAGCTAATCGCCCGCGCCGCGTCGTTGACCGGATTGGCGTTCCAGACAACGCAAAGCCGGCCAGCTTGTGCTGACCGGCGCGCACTATGCCCGGAATGCCCTGTCCGTTCAAGGCGTCATCACTTCAACCCGTCCTTCAGGGTCTTGCCCGGTTTGAACTTCGGTTGTTTTGACGCGGGAATGGCGATCTTCTCGCCGGTGCGCGGGTTGCGTCCCTCGCTGGCCGCGCGCTCGGAGACCGCGAATGTGCCGAAGCCGACCAGACGAACCTCCTCCCCGTTCTTGAGCGAGTCGGCGATGCCGTCGAAAACGGCGTCGACCGCCTTGGTCGCATCGGTTTTGGACAAACCCACGGCGTCGGCGACGTGCGCCACCAGATCGTTCTTGTTCACTTACTTCCCCCCTTCTCAAACCGGCAAAGAAAATGGAAGCAAAGCCGCCCAATGATTTCACGCATTCAAACGATAAACGCGACATCGCCCGCCCGTCAATTGCAGACGGGCGGGCGATGCGAAGCATGGTAGCGCTTTAAAGGTGCTTTAAACGCCGGACTCGATCAGTGACGAAGCACCTCGCCTCCGCCGTCGGTCTGCGGCTTGGCGACCGCCGGCTCGACCGCCTCCGGTTCCTTCCACTCAATGGGCTCGACTTCCCGAACCAGGGCGTGTTTCAGGACGTCGTCGACGGTGCTGACCGGAATGATTTCCAGGCCGCGCTTCACGTTGTCCGGGATGTCGGCGAGATCCTTCTCGTTGTCCTTCGGGATCAGCACATGCTTCAGGCCGCCGCGCAGAGCGGCCAGCAGCTTCTCCTTCAGACCGCCGATCGGGAGCACCCGGCCGCGCAGGGTGATCTCGCCGGTCATCGCCACGTCCTTGCGGACCGCGATGCCGGTCAGGACCGAGACGATCGAGGTGATCATCGCCACACCCGCCGACGGGCCGTCCTTTGGGGTGGCGCCCTCGGGCACGTGGACGTGGATGTCCCGCTTCTCGAAGAGCGTCGGCTTGATGCCGAAGGCGGTGGCCCGCGACTTGACGTAGCTCTCCGCCGCCTGGACCGACTCCTTCATGACGTCGCCCAGCTTGCCGGTGGTGGTCACACGCCCCTTGCCAGGGAGGCTGACCGCCTCGATCGACAGCAGCTCGCCGCCGACTTCCGTCCAGGCCAGCCCGGTGGTGACGCCCACCAGATCCTCAAGCTCCGCCTCGCCGAAGTGGAAGCGACGGACGCCGGCGTACTTATCCAGGTTCCGGCGGGTGACCGAGACCTTGGCGCCGGCGGAGCCCTTCATCAGGATCTCCTTCACGGCCTTGCGGCAGAGATTGGCGATCTCGCGCTCCAGACTGCGGACGCCGGCCTCCCGCGTGTAGTAGCGGATCAGGTCGCGCATCGCGTCGTCGGAGATCGTGAATTCACCCTTCTTCAGGCCGTTCGCCTCGATCTGCTTCTCGATCAGGTGACGCTTGGAGATTTCGACCTTTTCGTCCTCGGTGTAGCCGGCGACCCGGATGATCTCCATACGGTCCAGCAGCGGCTGCGGCATGCGCATCGTGTTGGCCGTGCAGACGAACATCACGTCCGACAGGTCGTAGTCGACCTCCAGGTAGTGGTCGTTGAAGGTGCCGTTCTGCTCGGGGTCGAGGACCTCCAGCAGGGCCGACGACGGGTCGCCGCGCCAGTCGGCGCCGAGCTTGTCGATCTCGTCCAGCAGGAACAGCGGGTTGGATGACTTCGCCTTCTTCATGCCCTGGATGACCTTGCCGGGCATCGAGCCGATGTAGGTGCGCCGGTGACCACGGACCTCGGCCTCGTCCCGCACGCCGCCGAGCGACATGCGCACGAAGTTGCGCCCCGTGGACTTGGCGATCGACTTGCCGAGCGAGGTCTTGCCGACGCCGGGCGGCCCGACGAGGCAGAGAATCGGCCCCTTCACCTTGTTCATGCGGTTCTGGACCGCAAGATACTCGAGGATGCGTTCCTTGACCTTCTCCAGGCCGTAATGGTCGGCGTCGAGGATCTTCTGCGCGAGCTTCAGGTCCTTCTTCACCTTGGTGCGCTTCTTCCACGGAATGGACAGCATCCAGTCCAGGTAGTTGCGCACCACCGTCGCCTCGGCCGACATCGGGCTCATGGAACGCAGCTTCTTCAGCTCGGCCAGTGCCTTGTCGCGGGCTTCCTTGGAGAAGCGGGTCTTGTTGATCTTCTCTTCCAGTTCGGCCGACTCGTCGCGGCCGTCCTCGGTCTCGCCGAGTTCCTTCTGGATCGCCTTGAGCTGTTCGTTGAGGTAGTACTCGCGCTGGGTCTTCTCCATCTGCCGCTTGACGCGGTTGCGGATGCGCTTTTCCACCTGCAGGACGCCGATCTCACCTTCCATGAAGGCGTAGACCCGCTCCAGACGCTCCGACACCGTGGCGCATTCCAGAAGCTGCTGCTTCTCCGGAATCTTCAGCGCGAGGTGGGAGGCCACGGTGTCCGCCAGCTTGCCCGGCTCCTCGATCTGGTTGATCGAGACCAGGACCTCCGGCGGGATCTTCTTGTTCAGCTTGATGTACTGTTCGAATTGCGAGACGACGGCCCGGCCCAGCGCTTCAAGCTCCTGGCTTTCCCCGACCTTCTCCTCGACGAGGTCGGCGTGGGCCTGGAAGAAATCCTCGTTCTCGGCGAACTTGGTGATGGACGCGCGCTGGCCGCCCTCCACCAGCACCTTCACCGTTCCGTCCGGCAGCTTCAGCAGCTGCAACACGGTCCCAACGGTGCCGACGCTGTAGATATCGGCCGGCGTCGGATCGTCCTGCGCGGCGTTCTTCTGGGTAACGAGAAGGATCTGCTTGTCGTCCTTCATAACGTCTTCCAGGGCGCGCACGGATTTCTCGCGGCCGACGAAAAGAGGCACGATCATGTGGGGGAAAACCACAATGTCGCGGAGCGGCAGGACCGGATAGAGGGCACCACGAGGGATTTCGAACATTGATTGGGCCTCTTTCATTGGGACGCCGTCAGCCCGGGATGGGCCTGGGAGGAACCCCGCCTCGGGGATGAGCGCAGGGATCGGAAACCGGCACTTTTTCTAACGTGGCACAGCCATAGCCCCCCTTCAAGGGCCAGAACCCCAATTCCGTATGGCGGTGCGGCAAGGGCTTAACCCTTGTCACGACGCGGCTGCGCCTTCACGGCGCCGTCGGCCTGACCGTCCTTCCACCGATGCCACACCTCTGCCGGTGGCGGCGGTTCGAAGGAGCTTTTCATGAAAAGATGCGCGCCCGCGGATCTGCGAAACCAACTGGTTGCCGATGCCGACGGCTTCCTTGGGAACAACATCGTCTGCTATCCGACGCAGCAGATGAACCGCTCCGACTTGCCTGAAATATACAAGTCTCCGTTTTTCTACCTGCTCGACCAGAGGCGGGAATTGCATGTCGAGACGGTCAACCGGGAGGTCTACAGGAAGAATTACACGGTCAGCCGCCGGTCAAGACTGTTGGGATTTTTCAGAAAGGATTGGGAGTGGAGCGTCGCCGGCGCTTATTGCCTCACAAGCCCCGACCTGGGTTTGCGCCCCATGACGACGCCCACGCCGAGCTGGTGCGCCTACTATCTTCCCTGGATTTCAGACAAGATCACCCAGATCACCTTGGGCGATGGCGCCGACCTGTTCTTCAACGCGACCATGGACGGCTGCTCCTTCGGCTGGGCCGCCAAGGCGAACCAGACAGTCAGCGTCGCTCACGCGAATTTGTGCAACATCGAGGGAATGACAGAAGACGCCACGGCGGCGGAACTGCGCAACCTCAACCCCGATTTCTCAATTTACGGGCCCAGCCGGTATCGCGCCTTCGGAGATCAAGCCAAATGCTCACTCGTCGGCGTGCGCGTCCAAGGGCGGTGGCGATTGTACAGCCAAGTCTATACCGAAGACATGAGCAGCGAGGGCGATGTTGTAAGATACGCGTACAAGATCTGCAACGTGAGCCGGTTGATGTGACCAGCGGCCCCGCCCGGGCATGAAAAAGGGCGCCCGAAGCGCCCTTTCTCGTTTTCGCAACCTCCGCCGGTGAGGGTCAGGCGCCAGGCGCCTGTTGCTCCCCGCGGCGTTCGGCGTGGACGTAGAGCGGCTTGGCCCGCCCCTCGACCACTTCCTTGTTCACCAGGATGCTCTCCACCCCCGAAAGCCCCGGGAGATCGAACATCGGGTCAAGCAGGATCGACTCCATGATCGAGCGCAGGCCGCGCGCGCCGGTCTTCCGCTGGATCGCCTTGTGGGAGATGGTGCGCAGGGCGTCGTCGGAGAACTCCAGACGGACGTCCTCCATCTCGAACAGGCGCTGGTACTGCTTGACCAGGGCGTTCTTCGGCTTGGTGAGAATCTCCACCAGAGCCGCCTCGTCGAGATCGGCCAGGGTGGCGACCACCGGCAGACGGCCGATGAACTCGGGGATCAGACCGAACTTCAGCAGATCCTCGGGCTCGACCTCGCGCAGGATATCGCCGGTCGAGCGCTCGTCCGGACCGCGCACGTCGGCACCGAAGCCGATCGAGGTGCCCTTGCCGCGCTGGGCGATGATCTTGTCGAGACCGGCGAAGGCACCGCCGCAGATGAACAGGATGTTGCTGGTGTCGACCTGCAGGAACTCCTGCTGCGGATGCTTGCGGCCACCCTGCGGAGGCACGGAGGCGACGGTGCCCTCCATGATCTTCAGCAGGGCCTGCTGCACGCCCTCGCCCGACACGTCGCGCGTGATCGACGGGTTGTCGGACTTGCGGCTGATTTTGTCGACCTCGTCGATGTAGACGATGCCGCGCTGCGCCCGCTCGACGTTGTAGTCGGCGGCCTGGAGCAGCTTGAGGATGATGTTCTCGACGTCCTCACCGACATACCCCGCCTCGGTCAGGGTCGTGGCGTCGGCCATCGTGAAGGGAACGTCGATGATCCGGGCGAGCGTCTGGGCGAGCAGCGTCTTGCCGCAGCCGGTGGGGCCGACCAGCAGGATGTTGGACTTCGCCAGTTCGACGTCGTTGTGCTTCGTGCCGTGCGCCAACCGCTTGTAGTGATTGTGCACCGCAACCGAAAGGACCCGTTTCGCGTGATGCTGGCCGATCACGTAATCGTCCAGTACCGCATGGATGTCGCGCGGGGTCGGCACGCCGTCGCGGGACTTCACGAGGGTCGTCTTGTTCTCCTCGCGAATGATGTCCATGCACAGCTCGACGCATTCATCGCAGATGAACACCGTCGGACCGGCAATCAGCTTGCGGACCTCGTGCTGGCTCTTGCCGCAAAAGGAGCAGTAGAGCGTGTTCTTCGAATCGCCGCTGCTGGACTTGCTCATCGGTACTCCGTCATCTCGCGGGGGACTGATCCGTATAACCTGTCAACCGCCTGCGGCGTCCCCCGACGCCGGTCCTTTCAAAGGTTGTCCCGGGCATGGCCCGTGACAAGGTTAACGCATCCGCTCATCCTTCGAACCCGATCCATCGGACCGGTTCCCCATCATTCAACAACAGGGAACCGGCGCAATCAATCATTAGTTCGCGCGCCCCATCAGGCGGCGTTGCCGTCGCCGATCGAGCCGGGGCGCTTTTCCACGACCTCGTCGATCAGGCCGAAGGCCTTGGCTTCCTCGGGCGACATGAACTTGTCACGCTCCATGGCCGCCTCGATGGTGTCGAGCGACTGGCCGGTGTGCTTGACGTAGATGTCGTTGAGGCGCGAACGCAGCTTCAGGATCTCCTGGGCCTGGATCTCGATGTCCGAGGCCTGGCCCTGGGCGCCGCCCGACGGCTGGTGGATCATGATCCGGCTGTTCGGCAGCGAGAAGCGCTTGCCCGGCGCGCCGGCGGCGAGCAGAAGCGAGCCCATCGAGGCCGCCTGCCCCATGCACACCGTCGACACCTGTGGACGGATGTACTGCATGGTGTCGTAGATGGCGAGGCCGGCCGAGACGTAGCCGCCCGGCGAATTGATGTAGAGCGCGATGTCCTTGCTCGGGTTTTCCGATTCCAGGAACAGCAGCTGCGAGCAGATCAGGCTGGCGACGGCGTCGTTCACGCCACCGATCAAGAAGATGATCCGTTCCTTCAGCAGGCGCGAGTAAATATCGTACGCTCGTTCGCCCCGGTTGGTCTGCTCGATGACCATCGGGACCAGAGCATTCATCTTCGGTTCGAAGTCGTACATGGTGGTCTTCCCTGCTCCCGCAGCTCGGTTAGTCGTCTGAGCAGTCTACATATAGGAATGGAAAGGGGCGACCGGTAGGCCGCCCCTCAACCTTTCTGACGATCAGGCCGCCTCGGCCTCCTCGTCGGGGTCCTTCATCAGCTCTTCGGCGGACACCGGCTTCTCGCTCACCTTGGCCTGGTCCAGGATGTAGTCGACGACCTTGTCCTCGAAGAGCGGGGCGCGGAGGTTTTCCAGCGCTTCCCGGTTCTGCTTGAAGAACTCGAACACCTGACGCTCCTGGCCGGGGAAGCGGCGGGCTTCCGCGATCAGGGCGCGGTTGATCTCGTCCTGGGTCACCTGGATGTCGTTGCGGCGGCCGATTTCCGACAGCAGCAGGCCCAGGCGCACGCGGCGCTCGGCGATGCCGCGGTACTCGGTCTTCAGCTCCTCTTCCGGCTTGCCGGCGTCCTCACCGGCGGTGCCATTCTTCAGCTCCTGCTGAAGGCGCTGCCAGATGCCCTCGAACTCGACGTCCACCATGCCCGGCGGGACCTCGAAGGAGTGCGCCTCGGCCAGCTTGTCGAGGAGCTGGCGCTTGACGCGCAGGCGCGACACGTTGGCGTACTCGCTCTTGATGCGGTCGCCGACGGCCTCGCGCAGCTTCTCCAGGCTCTCCATGCCGAACTCCTTGGCGAGGTCGTCGTTGACCTCGGCCGGGACGTTCTTGCGGAGTTCCTTGACGTCCACCTCGAACACGGTGTCCGCGCCCTTCAGGCGGTCGTGCGGGTAGTCCGCCGGGAAGGTGACCTTCACCGTGCGGTGCTCGCCGGCCTTGGCGCCGACCAGCTGGTCCTCGAAGCCCGGAACGAACTGGTTGGCGCCCAGCTCCAGCGGGTAGTCCTTGCCGTCCATGCCCGGCAGGGCCTCGCCATCGACCGAACCGGCGAAGTCGATCACGGCGATGTCGCCCTTCTCGGCCGCGCGGTCCTCGGTGACCGGGGCCTGCACCGAATGGGCCGAGGCCAGACGGGTCAGCGCCTCGTCGACGGCCGAGTCCTCGACCGTGGCGACCGGCTTCTCAAGCTCCAGGCCGCTGAGATCGCCCGGCTCGATGTCCGGCAGAAGCTCGACGCCCATGGTGTAGGACAGGTCGCCGCCGTCCTCGTACTTCTCGACGTTGATCTTCGGCTGCATGGCGATGCGCAGGCCGCGCTCGTTCAGCGCTTGGCGCGAGCTGTCGGCGATCGCATCCTCCAGAGCCTCGGCCAGCACGCTGCCGCCGTAGCGCTGCTTGATCACGGCAACCGGCACCTTGCCCGGACGGAAGCCGGGGAGCTGCACCGTCCGGCGCAGCTCTTCGAGCCGGCCCTGCACCTTCTGTTCGATATCCTGGGCGGAAATGACGACCTTGTACTCGCGCTTCAGGCCGTCGGCGCTGGTCTCGGTGATGTTCATCGGAACGAAAGCCTATCTCGTTGTCCGGCCCGGCGGCGCCCGTCCGGGCGGCCCGAAACCGTGTGTTCCCATGCGGTCCAAGCTGTTGCCATGGTGCGGGCGAAGGGACTCGAACCCCCACGACCGAAGTCACCGGAACCTAAATCCGGCGCGTCTACCAGTTCCGCCACGCCCGCAATGGCATAGACAGCCCGCGACGGGTGCGGAACACCCGACGGACTGCCGGCGAAGTCCGCTCTATAGCACAGGGTTCGCGCCGCAAACAGGCAAAATGGGCGCCGTTCCGCACGCCATTGGTGGGGGACGCCGGACGCGACGACGGACGCGATGACGACGGCGCCCCGGCGGGCGGCGAACCGGCTCATCCGCCCCCCTTTCCCAGCGACCGGATCGCGGAGGACGCGTTGACCTTGCCCTCCCCCCGGTAAGCCTCGTGGTTGGCGTCGATTTCGCCCAGCTTGTAGCGGTAGTTGATCATCATCCCGCAGGATTGCCGCACGCCTTTGGCCGAGCGGTCGCCCAGCCAGTTCAGCCGCTCCATGCGGGCGCCGTTGCTCAGATGGAAGTGCGCGACCGGGTCGACCGCCCGTGCCGGCGCCGCTCCCGCCCGCTCGCTGCGGCGGTCCGACGCGCGCGCCGTCGTCAGGTAATGGGCGCACAGCCGCATCAGTGGGCCGCGAAGCTGCTTCTGAATCTCGTCATGCGCGTGCCAGGAGGGCAGAGCCAGGGCGGCGGCCAGCACCGGCCGTTCGTCCGGATCGCCCTCCCCGTCCGATTCGCCGCCGTTCGGAAGCGCGGTCATGGCCTCGGCGATGCGTTCGGCCTCGGGCGGGCTGAGCAGCGAATCGCCGCGCTCGGCCAGTTCCCGGTCCAGCCAGCGGCGGAAGCCGGGAATCGGCGACAGGGTGGCGAAGCATTTGATGTTGGGGAATTCCCCGGTCAGCCCGTCGACCACCCGCTTGATCAGGAAGTTGCCGAAGCTGATTCCCGCCAGCCCGACCTGGGCGTTGGAGATGGAATAGAAGATGGCGCTGTCGGCGCTCTTCGGGTCGCAGACCGGGGCGGAGGGGTCGAGCAGCGCCTGGACGTTGTCCGACATGCCCTGGACCAGCGCGACCTCGACGAAGATCAATGGCTCGTTCGGCATGCGCGGGTGGAAGAAGGCGAAGCAGCGGCGGTCGGAGTCGAGGCGGTCTTTCAGGTCCCGCCAACCGCTGATCTCGTGCACCGCCTCGTACTTGATGAGCTTCTCCAGGAGCGAGGCCGGGCTGTCCCAGGTGATCCGGCGCATCTCCAGGAAACCGACGTCGAACCAGTTGCGCAGCAGGCTCTTGAGATCGTCCTCCAGGGCCTGGAGCAGCGGTTCGCCGCGCGCCATCTCCATCAGCTCGGCGCGCAGGTCGACCAGGAACTTCACCCCTTCCGGAAGGCCGTTGAACTGGGTGAGCAGCCGCAGCCGCGGCGGCTCCAGCGCGCGGCGCAGAGCGCGTTCGGCGTGGCCGCGCGACACCGGGTCGCCCGCCGTCTGGAAGGTCGCCATCGCCTGATCGACGGCGACACGGTCCACGTCGAAATCGCGCGCCAGCATCATCAGGAAATTGCGCCGCCCCTGCCCGTCCAGCGCCAGATAGGTGCGGCCGAGCTGCGCCGCCCGCGCCCGCGCCGACACCTCGCCGCCGCGGCCCTCCAGGCAGGCTTCGATCTGCTCCTTCAGCCGCTCCGCGTCTTCCTTGGGCAGATTGGCGCGCGGCGCCGCGCCGACCACCCCGCGGGCGGAGGCGGCGATCTCGCGCCAGCCCGCGCGCAGCGTGTCCAGGGTGCGGTCGAGCAGGCCCGGCGGCGTTCCCGCGCCGATGGCGGGGGGCTGGGTCGGGACGGGCTGGCTGGACCGGGTCTCAGCGGATTTGATCTCGGGCGTCTCGCTCATACCCAGAGTCTGGCGTGCGGGCGCGCTCTCGGCAAGCCATAGCTTGAGCCCGGCCTTAAGGGTAAGCCCCCTGTCCGGGCGTATGTATGCCCTGGGGACGCCGGGTCAGCGCGCGCCCGCCTTGAGCCGCTTCAGCACCCCCGGCAGCGCGTCCGGCAAATCCTCGGCGATCAGGCCCGGCCCGAAGGCGTTCGCCGCCTCGCCGTGCAGCCAGACCGCGGCGCAGGCGGCGTCGAACGTGTCCATCCCCTGGGCGATCAGCCCGAGCGCGATGCCCGCCAGCACATCCCCCGACCCGGCGGTCGCCAGATCGGCCGGAGCGTTGGCGTTGATGACGGCCCGCCCATCCGGTGCCGCGACCACCGTGTCGGCACCCTTCAAAAGGACGACCGCGCCGCAGCGCGCCGCAGCGGCACGGGCGCGGGTCAATTTGCCGCCCTCCTGCGCCGCGATGTCCGGAAAGACCCGGGCGAATTCGCCCTCGTGCGGGGTCAGCAGGCAGCGCGCGTTCAGCCGGTCGAGCAGGTCGTCGGGCGACTCGGCGAAGCTGGTCAGCGCGTCGGCGTCCAGCACGCAGGCCTTTCCAGCGCCCAGCGCGGCGAGCGCGTGGCCCCGCGTGTCCGCTCCGACTCCGGCGCCCGGCCCCAGCAGCACCGCGTTCTTGCGCGGGTCCGCCAGCAGGGCCTCGAAGGCGGCGCCGTCCGCCACGTCGGTCACGATCAGGCTGGGCGAGCCGGCGGCATAGATCGGCACCGAGTCGGGTGGACAGGCCACGGTGACCAGCCCCGCCCCGGCGCGCAGGGCGCCCCGCGCCGACAGCCGCGCCGCGCCGGTCATCCGCGCCCCGCCCAGCACCACCGCGTGCCCCCGCGCGTATTTGTGCGCGTCGAGCCGCGGCCAGGGGTAGCGCTGCCGCCACAGGTCGGGGCCGTTCACCAGGATTTGCGGCGCGATGGCGTCCAGCACGGTGTCGGGAATGCCGATGTCGGCGACCACCACCTCCCCGCAGAGGGCCCGGCCCGGCAGCAGCAGATGGCCGGGCTTGCGGCGGAAGAAGGTGACGGTCAGCGCCGCCTGCGGGGCCACCCCCATCACTTGGCCGCTGTCGCCGTGCAGGCCGCTCGGCACGTCCACGGCGACGACGGTGCGCCCGGCCATCGCCTCGACGACCTCCTTGGCCATGCCGTCGAGCGGGCGGGCCAGCCCGGCCCCGAACAGCGCGTCGATGACCAGGGGGTTGCCTTCCAGCAGCCACGGGTCGGCGGCCTCCACCGGTCCGGTCCAGCGCCCGGCCGCCACCGCCGCGTCGCCGCGCAGGGCGGAGCGCGACCCCAGCAGGGCCAGCCGCACCGGCCAGCCCGCTTCGAGAAGAAGACGCGCGATGACGAACCCGTCGCCGCCGTTGTTGCCCGGCCCGCACAGAACGACCGTCGGGTGCGGCGCCCAGCGCTCGCAGACCGCGCGCACCACCGCGGCCCCCGCCGCCTCCATCAGCACAGGCCCCGGCACGCCGCCCGCCATGGTCAGCGCGTCGGCGCGGTACATCTCCGCCACGGAAAGCAGTTCGTCCATCGCCTCCACCCGCCGCAATCCCGCATCACCGTCACCCGGCACAATAAGCACCGCGACGGCCGCAGCATAGCCGGGCACAGGGGGAATGAAAGGAATGGCCTGATTGGCACAGGAATTGGAAGGAGGAACTGGGGCGATGGATGGGACTCGAACCCACGACCGCTCGGACCACAACCGAGAGCTCTACCAACTGAGCTACCACCGCCACCGGGGGACGGAATGACCCGTCCGCAAACACCCCACCCGCCCGTTCGATCGATGCAACGCCGACGTGAACTCCTCACGAGGCACGCGCATCCACCGTCAAGGGGGACTGGGGCGATGGATGGGACTCGAACCCACGACCGCTCGGACCACAACCGAGAGCTCTACCAACTGAGCTACCACCGCCACCGGGGTCGCCTATTTGCCCCAAGGGACGGGGCGGGTCAAGCTCTATTTTCCACCACATTCATCAATGTGAAAAAGCTTGGCGAAGGCCGCCCCTACCCCATCCGAAAGGGTATGGCTGCGCGGATTGCTTGCAGCTTGTGCACAAATATTGTTCACTTCGCCCTATCCGTTGGCAGTCGCGTGCCGCCCACGGTGGCATCGGCCCGCTGCGGCCCGGCATCCCACGCAGCCGGATCGCAACCCCTCCGATTGGCACGCAACGTGCTTTACTTCGGACCGTCGGCAGAGCCGTGGACGGTGCCTGCCGGCGTTGGCACCTCGTACACGAGAGACCCATGAAGAAGATCGAAGCCATCATTAAGCCGTTCAAACTCGACGAAGTGAAGGAAGCCCTTCACGAAGTCGGCATCAAGGGCATCACCGTCACCGAGGCCAAGGGCTTCGGCCGTCAGAAGGGGCACACCGAGCTGTACCGCGGCGCGGAGTATGTGGTCGACTTCCTGCCGAAGGTGAAGATCGAGGTGGTGATGGAGGACTCCCTGGTGGAGCGGGCGATCGAGGCGATCCAGCAGGCCGCCCACACCGGCCGCATCGGCGACGGCAAGATCTTCGTCACCCCCGTGGAAGAAGTTGTCCGCATCCGGACCGGCGAGAAGGGAGGCGACGCGATCTGATCGCGTCCCGGAAACCCGACCACCGGCCAACATGAACCAGCCCCGCCCACAACCGACGCAAAGCCGGCCGACACCGATCGGGCCGACGCAGACCGTCGCAACCGCGACCGGAACGATCCGTGCGTGGAGACCCATCCGGGCGCGACTTTTTGTGCTGTCACGTTGTGTGCTTGGGAAAGGCATGACATAACGTCCGCCGCGAGCGCCGTCACCCGCCCCTCGGTCGGTTTGACGCAGCGGGACCCAAACCTCTTAAGCGTGGAAAAAGAGATATGTCCGACATCAGCAAGGTCTTCGACCTGATCAAGGAACACGACGTCAAGTACGTGGACCTCCGCTTCACCGACCCGCGCGGCAAGCTGCACCACACCGCTCAGCACGTCTCGACCATCGACGAGGACGTGTTCGAGGACGGCATCATGTTCGACGGCTCCTCGATCGCCGGTTGGAAGGCGATCAACGAGTCGGACATGATCCTCCAGCTCGACCCGACCACCGCCGTCATGGACCCGTTCTCGGCCCAGCCGACGCTGAACATCCTCTGCGACGTCTACGAGCCGTCGACCGGCCAGCCCTACGCCCGCTGCCCGCGCGGCATCGCGAAGGCCGCCGAGAAGTACATGGCATCGGCCGGCATCGGCGACACCGCCTACTTCGGCCCGGAAGCCGAGTTCTTCGTCTTCGACGACGTGAAGTTCAAGGTCGAGATGAACAAGGTGTCCTACGAGTTCGACTCGGAGGAAGGCCCGTACACCTCGGACAAGGACTATGAGGACGGCAACCTGGGCCACCGCCCGGGCGTCAAGGGCGGCTACTTCCCGGTCGCTCCGGTCGACAGCGGCTCGGACCTGCGCGCCGAGATGCTGAGCGTGCTCGCCGAGATGGGCGTGCCGGTCGAGAAGCACCACCACGAGGTGGCCGCTTCGCAGCATGAGCTGGGCATCAAGTTCGACACGCTGGTCCGCACCGGCGACAACATGCAGTACTACAAGTACGTCGTGCACAACGTCGCCCACGCCTACGGCAAGACCGCGACCTTCATGCCGAAGCCCGTCTTCGGCGACAACGGCTCGGGCATGCACATGCACCAGTCGATCTGGAAGGAAGGCCAGCCGCTGTTCGCCGGCAACCAGTACGCCGACCTGTCGGAGCTGGCGCTGTACTACATCGGCGGCATCATCAAGCACGCCAAGGCGCTGAACGCCTTCACCAACCCGACGACCAACTCGTACAAGCGTCTGGTCCCGGGCTATGAGGCTCCGGTTCTGCTGGCCTACTCGGCCCGCAACCGTTCGGCCTCCTGCCGCATCCC
The DNA here is from genome assembly GCF_058780635.1 of Azospirillum sp. UENF 312511. Taxonomy (NCBI): domain Bacteria; kingdom Pseudomonadati; phylum Pseudomonadota; class Alphaproteobacteria; order Rhodospirillales; family Azospirillaceae; genus Azospirillum; species Azospirillum sp. UENF 312511. Next base: position 268,787 of record NZ_JBSNCG010000003.1, read on the forward strand.
GTACGTCGCGTCGCCGAAGGGCAAGCGCGTCGAGGTCCGCTTCCCGGATCCGTCGGCCAACCCGTACCTGGCCTTCGCCGCCCTGCTGATGGCCGGTCTGGACGGCATCCAGAACAAGATCCATCCGGGCGAGGCGATGGACAAGAACCTGTACGACCTGCCGGCCGAAGAACTGGCCAAGGTTCCGACGGTTTGCGGCTCGCTGCGCGAGGCCCTGGACAGCCTGAAGGCCGACAGCGCCTTCCTGCAGAAGGGCGACGTGTTCACCAAGGACATGATTGAGTCCTACATCGACCTGCGCACCGAGGAGCTGCTGGCCTTCGAGACCATGCCGCACCCGATCGAGTACAAGATGTACTACTCGGTCTGATCCGTCGGACTTCGGTACTCCGGTGCCCGCCCCGCCCTCGCGGCGCGGCGGGCACCACCGGAGGGCCAAACCGTGGAGCAGAGCACGAAAAAGCCCACCGACGGCACCGTCGGTGGGCTTTTTCGTGTCCGGGACTTGAAGGGTGTCTCAGGCGGTGCCGCCGAAACGCCGCGCCGCCTCAATGGTCAGACCGGTGCCGACCGAGCCGAAGATGTTGCCCTCGACCACACGGGCGCCGGGCAGTTCGGCCAGGATGGCCGCCCGCACCTGCGGCAGCAGCGTGGAGCCGCCGGTCAGGAACACCGCGTCGATCTCCGCCGGCAGCGTGCCGGCCTCGGCCAGACAGGCGCGCACCCGCCCGCCGATGCGGCCGGCCAGGATCGCCGTCGCCTCGTTCAACTCGTCCACCGACACCGGGCGCGTCAGGCCGCCCCCGCCCCAATCCAGCAACAGGCCGGCCTCAGGTCCGTCGGACAGGGCGATCTTGGTGCGCTCCACCGCCATGGCCAGCGCGTGCCCCAGCCGATGCTCGACCACGCCGATCAGCCGCTCGATGCGGTCCGGAGTCGCGGAATCGCGCTTCAGACGCTCCAGATCGGCCATCGCCTTGGCGGTGTAGAGGAAGTTGATTTTCGACCAAGTCGCCAGATCGAAGAACAAATGCTTGGGGGCCAGCAGACCGGGGCGCTTCATGGCGCTGCCGTGGCCAAGCAGCGGCATGGCCGTCGCCAACGACAGGTCGCGGTCGAAGTCGGTGCCGCCGACACGGATGCCGTCGTTGGCCAGGATGTCGGCGCTGCGGTCGGCCCGCCCGCGCCGCTCCGGCCCGATGCGGACGATGGAGAAGTCCGACGTGCCGCCGCCGATGTCGGCGATCAGGGCCAGCTCCTCCCGCTCGACCTGCTGCTCGTAGTCGAGCGCGGCGGCGATCGGTTCGTACTGGAAGGAGATGCCGCGGAAGCCGACGGAGCGGGCGATCTCGCCCAGAGTCTCCTCCGCCGCGGCGTCGCCCGCCGGGTCGCCGTCCACGAAATGCACCGGGCGCCCGAGCACCACGTCGGTCAGTTCGCTGCCGAGCGCCGTCTCCGCCCGCTCCTTGACCGCGGCCAGGAAGGTGGCGATGACCGCGCGGAAGGTGATGCGGCCCTTGCGCAGCGCGGTGTCGGCGTCGATCAGGTCGGTGCCCAGCATCGACTTGATGGAGCGCATCAAGCGCCCCTCGACGCCCGACGCATAGGCGTCGATGGCCGCCTGCCCCACCGTCACCGCGTCGGCTTCGAAATCAAAGAAGACGGCGCTGGGCAGGGTCGTCCGCGCGCCGTCGAGGGCAAGCAGGCCGTAACCGCCCCCTCCCGTGCCGGCAGCCGCGGACGCCGTCCGCACGCCGAGCGTCGTGTTGGACGTGCCGAAATCGAGGCCGCAAGCCGTCATGGGAACCCCCGCCGTGATGGAAGGGGCGAGGCTATACAGGGGCCGGGCCTGCGGATCAAGACGCGCGACGGAACAGGCCGCGCTTGTCCTTCTTATTCGGCCGGGACACTGCGGGTGGCCACGATGTGGTTCAGGGTGATGGTCATCACCGCCTCGCCATGCTGGTTCAGCGTGGTGTAGGCCAGCCGGACCGTGCCACGGTCGCCGCGGCGGGACGGGATGGCCTCCACCACCTCCACCCGGACGCGCAGCGTGTCGCCGGGCCGCACCGGGCGCAGCCAGCGCAGTTCGTCGCCGCCCGAGCCGCCCAGGCTGGTGCCGGTGATGGCCCCGGTGTCGCGGAACAGCCGGAAGGTCAGGGACAGGGTGTGGAAGCCGCTGGCGATCAGCCCGCCGAACGGCCCCTCCGCGGCGGCCACCGCGTCCATGTGGAAGGGTTGCGGGTCGAAGCGCTGGGCGAAATCCATGATCTGGCTGTCGGTGACCGTCGCCCCTTCGGTGTCGATCACGTCACCGACGCGGAAATCCTCGAAGTAACGCCCCGCCATGCCCGCTGCCCTCCCGTTCCATCGGTCCTCGTATGGACAGCGCTAAATGTAGATGGCGCCATCCATATAGAGAACCGCTTTCCCGGCGATCTTCACACGGTCGCCTACCAGTTCACAGGACAGGGAACCGCCGCGGGCCGAGACCTGCCGGGCCTTCAGCCGCTCCTTGCCCAGCCGCTGCGCCCAATAGGGGATCAGCGTGCAATGGGCGGAGCCGGTTACCGGGTCTTCGGGAATCCCCTGGGCCGGCGCGAAGAAGCGGGAGACGAAGTCCACGCCGCCGCTGCCCGGCGCCGTCACGATGACCGCGTAGAAATCCTCCAGCCGGGCCAGGGCGCTCATGTCGGGGGTCAGGCCGCGCACCGTCGCCTCGTCGTCATAGACGACCACGAGGTCGCGCGCCTTCAGCAGCGCCGTCGGCGGCGGTCCGCCCAGCGCGTCGAGCAGGCCGGCCGGCGGCCCGGCCAGCGGTTCCGGCGGGCGGCTGGGGAAATCCAGCGTGTAGAGGTCGCCGTTGCGAGTGACGCTGAGGGTTCCGGCTTCCCGGGTGGCGAAGTCGATGCGCGGGCAGCCCCACTCCAGCATCGTCGCGATGACGAAGGCCGAGGCCAGCGTGGCGTGACCGCACAGGTCCACCTCGACCGTCGGGGTGAACCAGCGGATCTCGTAACCGTCGCCGCGGCGGACGAGGAAGGCGGTCTCCGCCAAGTTGTTTTCCGCCGCAATGGCCTGGAGCGTCGCGTCGGGAAGCCAGTCCTCCAGCGGCACGACCGCCGCCGGGTTGCCCGCGAACACCGCGTCCGCGAAGGCATCGACCTGATACAGGGGAAGGCGCACGGTGCCTCCTTAGGGTTTCTCGGTGAATAGGAATGCCTGGGCGTGCCGCTCCATCCCCGCCGCCTCGTAGAAGGTGACCGCCTTGGGCGCCGACAGGAGAAGGCAGGTCACGCCCTCCCCCACCGCGGCGCGGGTGCGGCGCATCAACTCCTTGCCGATGCCGCGCCCCTGACAGGCGCGGTCGACGGCGAGGTCGGACAGGTAGCAGCAGAAGGCGAAATCGGTGACGGAGCGGGCGACGCCGATCAGGTCGCCGTCCGCCTTGCGGGCGGTGACGATCAGGCCGGCGTTGCGCAGCATCGCTTCCACCCGCGGGCGGTCCGCGACGGGCCGGCGTTCGGCCAGCCCGGAGCGGTGAAGCACGTCGATGAAGGCGTCGGCGGTCAGGTCGGGCTCGACGGCGTAGAGGATCGCATCGGCACTCATCGCATCAACCCCGCCAGAACGGCTTGTTGACCTCGCTGTCCACGTCGGCGCGGGACACGCCGATGTCCTTCAGCAGATGATCGTCCAGCCGCATCAGCGCCTGCCGCTGCCGCCACCGCTCGTAGCCGTTCAGGCCGGCCTCCATCACGAACCAGACGGGGCGGATGCCGACGGAGAGGGCGCGCGCGATGACCTTGAAGACGGTCGTGAACGAGGACGATCCGGACGAGCGGGTCGCTTCTGTGATGCGCATAATGTGCCTCCTTCATCAAAACATTCGGCCCCGAACAATCGAGACAATGGTGATTATGTCCGCGCAATCATCCCGGTCAATGTCGTTATTGTCACCATTACATTTCCGATATCGGATGTATCCCGCCGGCCACACCCACCCGTGACACCCCCCTGGACGAGCCCAACCTCCGGCGCCCTCACCCTCCGGGCATGAAAAAGGCCGGCCGCGGAAAGCGGCCGGCCCGGTGTGGCGCCCTGACTGGCGCCGGATGCGGTCCCGTTACTCGCGGTTGCCCATGAGCTGGAGGAGCATCTGGAAGAGGTTGATGAAGTTGAGGTAGAGCGAGAGGGCGCCCATGACGGCGAGCTTGGTGTTGGCCTCATGCCCGTAGCCCTCGGCGTACTCCTCCTTGATGCGCTGGGTGTCGTAGGCGGTCAGGCCGGTGAAGATGACCACGCCGATCACCGAGACGGCGAACTGCAGCGCGCTGGAGCCGACGAAGATGTTGACCAGGCTGGCGATGACGATGCCGATCAGGCCCATCATCAGGAACGAGCCCATCTTCGACAGGTCGGCCTTGGTGGTGTAGCCCCACAGGCTCATCGCCGCGAACATCGCCGCGGTGATGAAGAACACCCGCGCCACGCTGGCCCCGGTGAAGACCAGGAAGATCGACGCCATCGACACGCCCATCACCGCGCAGAAGGCCCAGAACAGCCCCTGCAGCGCGGTCGCCGACATCGCGTGGAAGCGGAAGGACAGCACCATGATGAAGGCCAGCGGCGCCAGCATCACCACCCACTTCAGCGGGGTCGTGAAGATCGGAACGTACAGCGCCGGCGTGCTCGCCACGAACAGCGCCACAAGCCCCGTCACGCCAAGGCCGAGCATCATGAAGTTGTAGACCCGCAGCATGTGCTTGCGCAGGCCCTCGTCGAACGCCGCACGGTCCACGCCCGCGGCGCCGGCGCCCCAACAACTCTGGTTGGGATACTGGTCGAACATTGCGAAAACTCCCTCGTTCAAGCTTCTAACCGGCAAGCCTCGGACCGGCGGGGGGCACATGGCAGCAAATTGGGCAGCGGGTCTGCCGCGCTTGAGCGGCGGCGGGACGGTATGCCTGCGCTGTCCACCGAAAAGGCCCTCCAGATGCGGTCATGCCCGTCGGCGCAAAAGCGGATGAAGAGGTCCGACATCGCGGCCGACGACTCGGCTGCCAGAGGGGCCCGGACCCTGATTGCCCTAATAGTTGGCCGTGTGGCCGGCGCCTTTCAAGATGCCCGCCCGCTCAGCGGTTCCACACGAACGGGAGCTTGGAACACGCCTGGCTGTTCCCATATGGCGGCTTGGGAGCGACCGGTCCGGGAAGCCGGGCCGCCGCTTCACCCGTCAACAACCACCAGAGCCGGATCAACAACATGGAGAGTGCCGCGTTGAGCGACCAGCACCACAGACGCCTCGAACGGCGGGTGGATCGCATCCAGGAGAAGCTTCCCGACTCCATGGCGCGGGTGTTGGCTTGGCTCCGCGAGCCGCGGGCGACCTGGGTGCGCGTCCCCGCCGGGCTGCTGCTGATTCTCGGCGGTCTGCTCAGCTTCCTGCCTGTGCTGGGCATCTGGATGCTGCCCCTCGGCCTCGTGCTGCTCGCCTACGACGTTCCGTTCCTTCGCCCGCCGATCAACCGCGCGCTGGTGCGCGGCGAGCGGCGCTGGAAGGAGTGGAAGCGGCGGCGCCGCGCCGCTTCCTCGTCCTCATGACCGTCATCCTCTGACTGCACCGTTCCGTCAGGAATAGGAGCCGGTGCGGGCCGGCGTGCGCTCCAGCGGCCCTTCACCGGGGCTGTAGCGCTCCGAACGCGGACCGGACAGGCGGTCGTGGTCCTCGTCCGCCACCATGGCCTTCAGCGGGCAATGGCCGCTCATGCCGCGGGCCACCAGGGCGGCGCCAGCCAGACCCATGATGGCGCCCCGCACGTCGGCGCCGCGGCGCACGCCGCCCGCCGCCATGACAAGGCCGAGGCCGGTGGACACGGCGCGTTCCAGCGGCCCGAGATTCCGTTCGCCCCCAAAGAAGCGGTCGTAGGTGTGTCGGATGGCGTTTTCGGCGCTCATGCCTGAATTCTCCCGGCTGTGCCCGGCGCGAAAGGGATGCCGAAGCGGCGCCGGGCGGTCCTGACTGCAACGCCCGCCCGGCCATCCGGGTTCCCGAGTTGCCAGCGCAATCGGAACCGCACAATTGCGACAATGCGGTGACACTTGTCGAGCGATCGGTACAATGTCATCATTGTCCCCATGACACATTGGGTTCCTGATCTGGAGGGGCGGCAAGGCCCCCGTTACCGCGCCATCGCCGACGCCCTGTCCGACGACATCGCCAACGGACGGCTCGCCCCCGGCACGCGGCTTCCCACCCACCGCGACCTCGCCTACCGCCTCGGCGTCACCGTCGGCACCATCACCCGCGCCTACACCGAGGCGGAGAAGCGCGGGCTGATCGGCGGCGAGGTCGGGCGCGGCACCTTCGTGCAGGGGCAGCGGCACATGCCCCCCTCCGACCCCTTCAGTTGGACGCCCCGGCCCGAACCCTCCGTCGTCAACATGACCGTCGTGACGCCGGAGCACCCGATGTCGGTGCCGATGATGGGCGCCACCCTGGCCGCCATCGGCGCGTCACCGAATCTCGGGGCGCTTCTGGAATACGCGCCGCACGCCGGCCTGCCCGCGCACCGCGCCGCCGGGGCGCAGTGGCTGACGCGGCAGCACCGGGTGGCCACCTCCGCCGACACGGTCCTGCTGACCACGGGCGCGCAGAACGCCATGGCGGTGGCGCTGGCCGCGGTGGCGCGCCCCGGCGACGTTGTGCTGACCGAGCGGCTGACCAACTACGGCATCAAAACCCTGAGCGCGGTCGAGGGCTACCATCTGGAAGGCATCGCCATCGACGAGCATGGCGTGGTCCCGGACAGTTTCGACAGCGCCTGCCGCCGTCTGGCGCCCAAGGCCCTGTATCTGGTGCCGACCATGCACAACCCCACCGCCTCCGTCATGCCGCAGGCCCGGCGCGTGGAGATCGCCGCCATCGCCCGCCGCTACGGGGTGATGCTGGTCGAGGATGACGTGTTCGGCTTCCTGGTCCATGACGCCAAGCCCATCCAAGCCATCGCCCCGGACGTCACCGTCTACGTCAACAGCTTGTCCAAGAGCGTGTCGGCCGGCCTGCGCGTCGGCTATGTGGTCGCTCCGCCGGCCCTGGTGCCGCGCGTCGAGGCGGTCATCCGCGCCCTGCAATACTCCTCCCCGCCCCTGCCGCCGGAGGTCGCGACGCGCTGGATCACCGACGGCAGCGCCGACCGCATCGCCGAGGCCCAGCGCGGAGAAGCCATGGCGCGCCAGCAGATCGCCCGCTCCATCCTGCCCGCCAGCGCCGTCTGCGGGCACGCGTCGGCGCAGCATCTCTGGCTGGTCCTGCCCGAGCCCTGGCGGCGCGACGATTTCATCGCGGAGGCGCTGCGGCGCGGCGTGAAGGTGACGGGCGGCGACGTGTTCGCCGTGGGCCGGGCCAGCGCCCCCCACGCCGTGCGGCTGGGCCTCTGTCACCCGCACAGCCGGGACGAGCTGGCGCGCGGCCTGCGCACCCTGGCCGACCTGCTGGAAAATCCGCAGACGGCGATGCTGTCGATCGTGTGATCGAGGAGAAGCGGAAGGGCCGCGCCCTTACGGGAACGGCCGGACCGTGTGCAGATGGTTCAGCGGGCCGTGACCATGCCCGAAACCGGGAGCCGAGCGGATGGCCTCGTCCACATAGGCGCGGGCGCGGGCCACCGAATCGCGCACGCTCAATCCCTGGGCGATGCCGGCGGCGATGGCCGAGGCCAGGGTGCAGCCGGTGCCGTGGGTGTGCGGGGTGTGGATGCGACGCCCCTCGAACACCTCCTCGCCATCCTCGGTGAGCAGCAGGTCGCACAGCCGCTCGTCCTCCAGATGGCCGCCCTTCAGCAGGACGGCCTTCGGTCCGAAGGTGCGGATCATCTCGGCGGCGCGGCGCATGTCGTCCAGGTTGCGCACCGGGATGTCGGTCAACGCCTCGGCCTCCGGCAGGTTGGGGGTGACCAGCTCCGCATGGGGCAGCAGGCGCTTGCGCAGGGTCTGCACGGCGTCGGGCTCCAGCAGGAAATGACCGCTCTTCGAAACCATCACCGGATCGACGACCAGCGGAACGTTGATGGCCCGCGCCTCATACTCGCCGGCCACCGCCTCGATGACGGCGGCGGTGGCGAGCATGCCGATCTTGATGCTGTCGGCCCCGAGATCCTCCAGCACCACCTTCATCTGCAGGGCGACGAAGGCCGGATCGACGGGCAGCACACCAAAGACCCCCGTCGTGTTCTGCGCGGTCAGCGCCGCGATGGCGGTCATGGCGAAGGCGTTCAGCGCGCTGACCGCCTTGATGTCCGCCTGGATGCCGGCACCGCCGCCGGAATCGGACCCGGCGACGATGAGAACACGGCCGTTGATCGGGTGGGCCTGCATCGGGATTGCTTCCGTCTGGTCGTCTGGTTGGAGGGTGGGCCTTAGGAGGCGGTCTCCAGCCGGGCGGCGTCCGTGATGGCGCCGGCAATGTCGGCCACCACCGCGTGCACCAGCCCTTCGTCGTCGCCTTCCGCCATGACGCGGATCACCGGCTCGGTCCCCGACTTGCGGATCAGGATGCGTCCCGACCCGTTCAGCCGCGCCTCGCCGTCGCGGATCGCCGCCTGGACGGAAGCGATCTCCAGAGGCTTCGACCCGGCGGCGAAGCGGACGTTGGTCAGCTTCTGCGGCACCGGGGCGAAGACCTGGCAGACCTCGCTGGCCGCCCGGCCGCCGGACTGGATCAGCACCGCCAGGACCTGGAGTGCGGCGATCAGCCCGTCGCCCGTCGTGGAATAATCGGACAGCACGACGTGCCCCGACTGCTCCCCACCGACGTTGTAGCCGTGCTCGCGCATATGTTCCACCACATAGCGGTCACCGACCGGCGTGCGGACCAGAGCGATGCCCAGCCCCTGGAGGTGCCGTTCCATGCCCAGGTTGGACATGACCGTGGCGACCACGCCGCCGCCCTTCAGCGTCTGCGCCTGCGCCCAGGAGGAGGCGATGAGCGCCATCACCTGATCGCCGTCGACGACGCGCCCGGCCTCGTCGACCATGATCAGGCGGTCGGCGTCGCCGTCCAGCGCGATGCCCAGATGGGCGCCGTGGGCCACCACCTGCTCCTGCAGGGTGCGGGTGGCGGTGGCGCCGCAGTCCTTGTTGATGTTCAGGCCATCCGGGTTGACCCCGACCGGGATCACGTCGGCCCCCAGCTCGTACAGCACCTTCGGGGCGACGCGGTAGGCGGCACCGTTGGCGCAGTCCACGACGATCTTCAGCCCGTCCAGCCGCAAGCCGCGCGGGAAGGTGTTCTTCACATACTCGATGTAGCGGCCCGTCGAATCCTCAAGGCGCGAGGCGCGGCCGAGATCGGCGGAGCCGGCGAGGTCCGGCGCGAAGGGCTGGCCCATGCGCGTCTCGATGGCGATCTCCACCGCGTCCGACAGCTTGTAGCCGTCCGGGCCGAACAGCTTGATGCCGTTGTCCTGATACGGGTTGTGCGAGGCGGAGATCATCACGCCGAGATCGGCGCGCAGCGAGCGCGTCAGCATGGCGACGGCGGGCGTCGGCAGCGGGCCGAGCAGCACCACGTCCATGCCCATGGAGATGAAGCCCGCGGTCAGCGCCGGCTCCAGAAGATAACCCGAGAGGCGGGTGTCCTTGCCGATCACCACGCGGTGCCGGTGGTCACCCCGGCGGAACTGCAAAGCGGACGCCATCGCGACGCGCAGGGCGGTTTCCGCCGTCATCGGGTCGATGTTGGCGGTGCCACGGATGCCGTCGGTGCCGAACAGGTGTCGCGTCATGAAATCCCTCAGGAATAGGCCAGTCACTGTACCGCAATCGCGGATGTGGTGAGAAGGTCATCGCTTGCCGCGGGGGGCAGGGTCAAGAACCCTTCCGCGCAGACGCCAAAGGGTTACGCGCACGCTGCGATCACGGCACCCTTGCAGGGTGCAGCCCCTCCCAGACGGCGCGCGCCTGGATCGTTTGGGGAACGTCATGCACACGCAGGATCTGCGCGCCCTGGTTCAGCGTTTCCAGCCCCCCGGCCAGCGAGCCGCCCAGACGCTCCTTCGGCGGCTCGCTGCGCGACAGCTTGCCGATCAGGGTCTTGCGCGACAGCCCGATCAGCAGGGCGCAGCCCAGCCCGTGATAGAGGGCGGTGTGGCGCAGGATGTCGAGATTGTGCTCCACCGTCTTGCCGAAGCCGATCCCGGGATCGATGGCGATGCGCTCCAGCGCCACCCCGGCGGCGAGGCAGGCCTCCACCCGCTCTTCCAACCAGTCGAACACGTCGAGCGCCGCGTCCTCATAGGTCGGGTTCTGCTGCATGGTGCCGGGTTCGCCCCGCATGTGCATGACCACCACCGGGGCCGCCTTCTCCGCCACCAGCGGCAGCGCGCCGAGGTCGCGCAGCCCGGCCACGTCGTTGATCAGCGCCGCCCCGGCGTCGAGCGCCGCGCGCATCACCCGCGCGTGGCGCGTGTCCACCGAGACCACGGCGCCCTTGGCCGCGAAGTGGCGGACGACCGGCAGGACGCGGGCCTCCTCCTCCTCCGGCGACACGGGGGCGGAACCGGGACGGGTGGATTCGCCGCCGACGTCCAGCAGGTCGGCGCCGGCCTCCAGCATCGCCTCGCCATGGGCGATGGCGATTCCGGCGTCGAAGAAGTCGCCCCCATCGGAAAAGCTGTCCGGCGTCACGTTGACAATGGCCATGATGCGCGGACGCCCGAGGTCCAGCCCGGCGAACGGCGCCCGACCACGGGTCAGTGCGCCCAGCCGCTTGTCGAGGCTCTGCGCCACGGCGGTGCCGCGCTCCCACCCCCAGGCCATGATTTCGGTCAGCGGCGCGAAGGCCCGCTCGATCCGCGCCCCCTGCCGGACGATCAGTTCGGCGGTGGCGAAGGAAAAGCGCCCGCCGGCCAGCGGCACCGCCGCCCCGGCGCTCCAGGCGGCGATGGGCAGCAGCCCGACCGGCCTCAGATAGACGCGGACACCACCCTCCCCCGCCCAGGGCGCGAAGGAGGCGAGCGAGCCGGCGGCGGATTTCGGGGCGGGTTTGGCGATCGGAGTCTTTGCGATCGGGGGCATGGCGACGATTCGTGCAGCGGAACGGAAGACCGCAGCCTGTCACGGCGGGAAGCCCCGGCGCAAGAGACTGCGGTCCATCGTTTCACCGGAGTTTCACCGGAACGCCGTTGCTCTCGGTGTTATGCGCTCTTGGGCAGCGGGGCCAGGGCAGCCAGCATCTGCTTCTTGCGCTCGCCATAGATGCTGCCGAGTTCCTCGGCGCGCTTGTCGTCGAGCGCCTTCTTGGCCTCCTCGAACAGCTCCTCCTCCTCCTCGTCGAGGTGGTGGCGGGTGACCTCGCCCAGCACCTGGAGCTTGGCCTTCCAAGCGGTGCTGTCGGCGGGCATGGCGTTCAGCTCGTCGAGGAAGCCGTTGATGATGTGGTGCTCGTTCAGGCCCTCGGTGGTCTCCTGCTTGGTGTTCTTGGCCTTGGACAGCGATTGGTAGAAGACGGCCTCCTCGATCTTGCCGTGCGCCCACAGCTCGCGCTGCAGATCCTCATAGGCGGCGCGCCCGTCGCCGTCCGCCTTCTCGGCCGCGTCGAGCAGGCGGCGGATGGTGTCGTGGTCCTGCTTGATCCGGTCGAAGATGCTGGTCATCGGTCCTGTCCCGTTGTTGCGGTGTCTCGACGGGATTCAACCCTGGCTCCGATCCCGGTGTTCCCGGTGCCAAACGGGGTCAGCCATGCCGAACCATCCAGTGCAGGCTGAACAGGCTCCGCTCGTCGGTCCAGCTCCGCTCGGTGCGCCAGCCGGCGCGGGCGGCGAGGCGACGGAAGCCGGGGACGGAGTATTTGTAGGAGTTCTCGGTGTGGATCGTCTCGCCGCGGGCGAAGCGGATGGGATGGCCGGCGACGCGGACGGTCTGGTCCTCCAGGCTGCGCAGATGCATCTCGATCCGTCCGCGCGCGGTGTCGTAGCGGGCCACGTGGGCGAAGCGGTCCAGATCGAAGGTGCCGTCCAGTTCGCGGTTGATGCGGGCCAGCAGGTTCATGTTGAAGGCGGCGGTTACCCCGCGGGCGTCGTCATAGGCGGCCTCCAGCACCGCCGGGTCCTTGCGCAGGTCCACCCCGATCAGCAGCCGCGCCCCGGCCCCGAGCCGCCGCCCCAGGCCGCTCAGGAAGGTCATCGCCTCGGCGGGCCGGAAATTGCCGATGGTGCTGCCGGGAAAGAAGGCCATCGTCCGTTCCGGCGCGACACCCCGCGGCAGCGCGAAGCCCCGCACATAATCGGCGGCCACCGGCACCACCGTCACCGCCGGATAGTCGCCGGCCAGCCGGGCGGCGGCGGCGATCAGATGGTCGTGGCTGATGTCCACCGGCACATACATGGCCGGCGCGTCCAGCGCGTCGAGCAGGATGCGCACCTTGACGCTCGACCCGCTGCCCAGCTCCACCAGGGTGGCGCCGCGCCCGGCCAGACCGGCGATCTCCTCGGCGCGGTCGTGCAGCAGCGCGGTCTCGGTCCGCGTCGGGTAATATTCGTCGAGCGTGCAGATGGCGTCGAACAGGGCCGAGCCCTCGGCGTCGTAGAAATACTTGCAGGGCAGGCTCTTGTCCGGGCGGGACAGCCCTTCCAGCACGTCGGACAGGAACACGTCATCCTGCGCCGGCCCCTGCGCGAGATGGGCGCGGGCGGCGGAAATTGCGGTCATCAAGCGTCCTCCGCGAGGCGCACGCCGCTGAACATCCAGCGTTGGTGCGGATAGAAGAAATTCCGGTAGGTGGCGCGGGCATGGCCGTCCGGCGTGGCGCAGCATCCGCCGCGCAGCACATACTGGTTGGCCATGAACTTGCCGTTGTATTCGCCGACCGCCCCGACAGCGGGACGGAAGCCCGGGTAGCCGCTGTAGGCGCTGGCCGTCCATTCCCAGACGTCGCCGAACATTTGGGCAAACCCCTCGTCCGCCGCGGCGGCCACCGGGCGAAGCAGCCCGCTACCCAGCGTGTTGCCGGTGGGAGAAAGCCCGGTGGCGGGAATGCCGGCGGCGGCGGTTTCCCACTCGGCTTCCGTCGGCAGGCGCTTGCCGGCCCAGCGGGCGAAGGCGTCGGCCTCGTAGAAGCCGACGTGGCTGACCGGGGCGTCCTCGTCCAACGGATGCTCACCCAGCAGGGTGAACTCCCTCCAGCCGCCGTCCTCGCCGCGCCGCCAGTAGGCCGGCGCCTCCCACCCCTCCGCGTTGACCGTGGCCCAGCCGTCGGACAGCCAGAGCGCCGGGTTGCGGTAACCGCCGTCCTCGACGAAGGCCAACCACTCCCCGTTGGTCACCGCGCGGGAGAACAGCCGGAAGGGGCGCAGCAGCACCTCGTGCCGCGGTCCCTCGTTGTCGAAGGCGAATCCCTCGCCCGCATGGCCCACCGCGACGATCCCGCCGTCCACCGCGATCCAGCGCCCCTCATGGGCGGGGCCGCGCAAGGCGGGGCGGTACGGACGGTAGGCGGGCGCGACCGGGTTGCAGGAGAACAGGTGCAGCAGGTCCATCAGGATCAATTCCTGATGCTGCTCCTCGTGGGCGAGGCCCAGCGTCACCAGCGGGGCCAGCCTCTCGGCGTCGCCACGCTCCAGCAGGGTCAGCATGGCGGCGTCGACATGGTCGCGGTAGGCCGCCACCTCGGCCACGCCGGGCCGCGTCACCAGACCGCGCCGGGGCCGCGGATGGCGGGCGCCGACGGCCTCGTAATAGGAGTTGAAGAGATAGCCGAAAGCCGGATCGAAGGGCCGGTAACCCGGCAGATTCGGACTCAGCAGAAAGGTTTCGAAGAACCACGTCGTGTGGGCCAGATGCCATTTGACCGGGCTGGCGTCCGGCATGGACTGCACCACCTGATCCTCCGGCGACAACCCGACAGCCAGTTCCGCCGAGGTGGCGCGCACCCGGCGGAATCGGTCGGCGAGTCCGCCGGCTTTGGCGGCTGTTTTGAGCATGGGCGCTGTTTCCCTCCCCGCCTGACAGGTTCCGGTAAAGCTGTGCCGCTTCGCAGGGCCGCCAACCCTCCTTTCGGAGTGGCCCGGACGCACCGCCCGGCGGCAACGCTCCGCCCCACTGCCTGTTCACAGCGGATGACGCACGGATTCCGACGATCGAACGATGGAGGAACGGCATTCATGCAACCGCGTCTCAAACCCATTGACGAGCAGGTGATCGTCATCACCGGCGCGTCGAGCGGAATCGGGCTGGTCACCGCCCGCATGGCCGCCCGGCAGGGCGCGAAGGTCGTCCTGGCCGCCCGCGACCGCGACGCGCTCGCCCAGGTGGCGGAGGAGATTCGCGCCGAAGGCGGGGACGCGATCCACTGCGTCGCCGACGTGGCCGACCCCGACGCCCTGCGGAGGGTGGCCGACGCCGCGGTCCGCAGCTACGGCCGGATCGACACGTGGGTGAACAACGCCGGCGTGGCGATCATCGGCAAGCTTCTGGACACCGCCCCGGACGACCACCGCCGCCTGTTCGAGACGAACTACTGGGGCGTGGTCAACGGCTCGCTGGCGGCCATCCCCCACCTGCGGCAGGACGGCGGGGCGCTGATCAACATCGGCAGCGTGCTGTCCGACCGCGCCATCCCGCTCCAGGGCGCCTATGTCGCCACCAAGCATGCCGTGAAGGGCTTCACCGACGCGCTGCGCATGGAGCTTGAGGCGGAGGGCTGGCCCATCTCGGTCAGCCTGATCAAGCCGGCGGCGGTCGACAGCCTGTACGAGGACCACGCCCTGAACCTGCTGGACGCGGAGCCGAGCAACCCGCCCCCGGTCTACGCGCCAGAGGTCGTGGCGAAGGCCATCCTGCATTGCGCCCGCCGGCCGATGCGCGACCTCTATGTCGGCGGCGGCGCCAAGCTGTTCGCGCTGGCGGAAACCTTCGCGCCGCGGCTCACCGACCGGATCATGGAGCGGACCCTGCCGCGGGTCATCCGCTCCGGCGGGCCGCGCCGCCCGCGCAACGACGCCCTGCACAGCCACGGCGACGACGGGCGGGAACGCGCCGGCCGGCATCGCTTCGTGCGGGAAACCAGCCTCTACACCGAGGCCAGGATGCATCCCTGGGTCACCGCCGCGGTGGTCGCCGGTTTCGGCGTGCTGGCCGGGGCGGCGATGGCGCGCGGCTGGGTGCGGGACGAGGACGCAGCGTCGGGGCTGAACCGGCACCGCCGGTCGATGCGGCGGCATCGGGACCGGATGGACGAGGAAGGGCGCACCATCGGCCACAACGCCAAGCCGGCATGGCAGGCCGCGGAAGAAGGCATGGTGACCTTTCCCCGCTGACCGCCGGTCTACACCGACTCCCTCGCCGCCTCGGTCACGGGAGCGTGGTGGCGCCCGCGGGTGGCGCGCAGCGCCAGGATCGGCTCCAGCTCCTCCGCGAGGACGGGGCGGCTGAACAGATAGCCCTGGAAGCTCTCGCACTTCAGGCTGCGCAGAAGCTGGAGCTGCGCCTCCGTCTCCACCCCCTCGGCGACCACCGACAGGCCGAGGCTGCGGCCCAGACCGACGATGGCGCGCGGGATGGAATCGCCGGTTCCATCCTGCTCCAGATCGAGGATGAAGGAGCGGTCGATCTTCAGCTTGTCGATCGGGAAACGGTGCAGGTAGTTGAGCGAGGAGTAGCCGGTGCCGAAATCGTCCAGCGCGATCAGGCACCCGCGCTGCTTCAGCGCGCGCAAGGTCGCGATGGCCAACGGAATGTCGTCGATCAGGGTGCCCTCGGTCACCTCGATCTCCAACTCCCACCCCTGGAGGCCGTTGCGGTCCAGCGCGGCGTCCACCTTGGCGGGAAGCTGACCATCGCGGAACTGCTGGGCGGAGACGTTGACGGCGACCGGCACCGTCAGGCCGATCTGGTCGTGCCAGCGGCGGATCTGGGCGCACACCTCGTCCAGTACCCAGTCGCCGATGGCCTGGATCAGGCCGGTTTCCTCGGCCACGGGCAGGAAGCGGTTCGGCATGATGAGGCCGGCTTCCGGATGGCGCCAGCGCAGCAGAGCCTCCACCCCGACCACGAGATCGTCGGAAATGCGCAGCTGCGGCTGGTAGACCAGGAACAGCTCCCGGTTCTGCAGGGCACGGCGCAGCGCCGCCTCCAGGTCCAGACGCTCGCGGGACCGCGCGCCCATCTCGCGCGTCACGAAGCGGTAGGCGTTCCGCCCGGCGTCCTTGGCGTTGTACATGGCGATGTCGGCGCAGCGGATCAGTCCCTCCGCATCCTCCGCGTCGTCGGGAAACAGGCTGATGCCGATGCTGGGCGACACCACGAAGTTCCGCCCGCCGATGGTGAAGGGCGCGGCGAGCTGCGCCATCACCTTTTCCGCCACCGCGGCGGCCACGCCCGGCGTCTCGATGTTCGGGACGACGATCAGGAATTCGTCGCCGCCCAGCCGGCCCACCGTGTCCGATGGACGCATCGCCCCGTGCAGCCGCCGCGCCACCGACCGCAGCACTTCGTCGCCGAAGGAATGGCCCAGGCTGTCGTTGATGATCTTGAAGCGGTCCAGATCGATGAACAGGACGGCGACCCGCGCGCCGTCGCGCCGCGCCTCCCGGGCCGCCTGGGCGATGCGGTCGAACAGCAGGACGCGGTTGGGCAGGCCGGTCAGCGGGTCGTAATGGGCCAGATAGTGGACGTGCTGCTCGGCCCGCCGCTTGTCGCCGATGTCTTCGACGAAGGCCATGACGAAGGGCGGGTCGCCGGGTGTGGACACCGGCTGGAGGTGAAGAGAGAAGTGGCTGTGCCGTCCACCGGCCAACAGCAGGCGGTCGACCTCCAGCCGCGCGCTCTCCCCGGCAATCGCGGAGTCGATGGCGGCGATCACCGCCGGGTCCGGGGCGCGCAGCCTCGTGTCGGTTCCGATCAACCCGTCGCGCGCCACCCCGACCGTGCGGGCGAAGGCCGGGTTGCAATCGGTGATCCTGGCGTCCGGCCCGATCAGGGCGATGCCCAGCGGCGCTTGGTTGAACAGCAGGTCCAGTTCCGTCTCACGCTGGCGCAGCGAGGCGGTGATGCTCCCGGCGATCACCAGCGCCCGGTGGCGCGTCGCGGCCAGCGCCCACAGCAGGGCGGACAGCAGCAGGCTGAGCGACAGCCCCGTCGCCAGAACCAGTGTCGGCTTCCAGTGGTCCAGCCCTTCCTCGAAACTCGCACGGCTCTCGTACTGGACCGACCAGACGCGGTTGACCAGGGCGAGATCGCGGCTCGTGGTCAGCAGCGGCCGGTCCGACGCCTCCGGGCGGCTGCGGTAGAGGGGAAAATCCCCTTGCCCTTCGAACACCGTCGCCGCGACGTCGCCCATCCGGCCGAACACGGACTCCGCCAGCGGCGCGACCTGGATCGGCGTCATCACCAGACCGGCGAAGGCGACCCGCCGCTGTTCCTGCGTGGCGGGGCGCTGCCCGTCACGGTAGACGGCCTGGAAGACCAGGAAGGAAGGCGACGACGGCTCCCCCTCGTCGAGCCGCAGACCGACGACGCGGACGACCGTCGGCTCGCCGCTGTCCCGCGCCTGCTCCGCGGCGGCACGGCGCACCGGCTCCGCCAGCAGATCATAACCGAGCGTGCGCAGGGTGCGTTCGTTGACCGGAGCGGCGTACAGCGTGACGAGCCGCATCGGGCCTGTGGTGTCCGGCCAGATCCGGAAGCCGCGGAGCCCGTCCATCCGGGCCTCCGTCACCAGCTCCGGGCCGGTCCATTGATCGGCGACCCGCGCGAAGGCGACGGCGGTCACCGCCGGAAAGCGCTCGGCAAGATGCAGCCCGTCGACGAACCGGTTCCATTCCGCGCGCTTCACCTCGGGATAGGCGGTGAACAGGGCGGCGGCGGAGCGCGTCACCTGCACGTAGGCCTGGATCTGATTCTCGAAACGGCGGTGCAGTTCCTCCACCCGCAGGGCGAACCGGCCTTCGGCCTCCGCAGCGACGCGCTCTCGGGTGTCGTGCCACACCAGCGCGGTCAGCAGAAGCGCTGCCAGCAGAACCAGAAGGGGAAGGCGCTTGGGAATGGTCAGCGCATCGGTGGCGGAGTCGGCCATGGCATCGGCAGCGGACTCGCCCGGCGCGCGGTCGATCGGATCGGGGCTGGAAGACCTCTGCATGGGGCCGTACCGAAGCTGCCTGTGACGCCGCCACCCGGACTCCGACCATCGGAACGACGCGCGCCGGTAGACCTTAACCAGAATGTGCGCGTGCGAGAAGCGTATAAATATGGGCGAAATCACCCACAGCGTGCGACGACGCTCAAAACTCCTGCAACACCTTGGGACTGTTCTGCAAAAGCGTTTCGATCATGCCGAGGATCTGCTCGATCTTCGTGCGGGTGGCGTCCAGTTCGTCGGCCGTCTTGTCGTCGATGCCGGCCTCCATCAGCATCATGTCGAAGGCGTTCAGCGTCTCCGAAAAGGCTTTCTGTTCCGCCTGGAGCACGTCGAAGGCGCCGAGCGAGCTGGTCAGCGCCAGCGGCGGATCGCTGACGAAGGCGTAGCTGATGTCGGTGAAATGGGCGATGGCCGTCAGCTTCTGCCGGATCACCCATTGCGGAAAGTTCGGCGGCAGGTCGTTCCCCGTCTCCGGAAGACGCTCCTGGATGGAGAAGACCAGCCCCTGGATGTCGAGATAGGCGTTTCGGATCTCGCGGAAATGGGGAAAGGTCTTGGGCTTGCCGGCGTTGCGGACACGACCCAGCCGGGCGTTGTCGTCGGTCAGCTTGCGCGCCATCTGGACCACGATGTTCGCCACCTTCCCCATCGCCCCGTCATCCTTTTGTCTCGCGGCTGTCATCGATCTATAGCATGCGCCGCCCGGCCGAGGGCAGGACGTTCACTGCGCCGGCCGCCCCTGCGCCTGCGGCAGGCGGTCGCCCACCCCGCGAAGCAGCGCCTCGCGCGCCGCGTCGTCGGGTGCCGCGTCCAGCGCCCGGTGCAGGTCCAGCAGGAAGGCGGCGTAGCGGTTGTGCCAGTCCCGCCCGGCGGTCACGGCCTCCGGCTCCAGCCGCGACGGACTGCCCTCGGTCGTTGCCGGCGCCTGTGCCGGGACGGAGGCGGTCAGGTCGGCCACCTCGTCCAGTTCGGGCAGGCGGATCAGCGCCGGGTTCCAGCCGCGGCGGACCAGGGCGTCGCGCAGACCGGCGCGGGCCTCCTCCTCGCCATGCACCAGGAACAGGCCGCGCTTCACGCCCTGCCGCGCCGCCACCCAGGCCAGCAGGCTGCTGCGGTCGGCGTGGCCGGAATAGACGTCCAGCGACCGGATGCGGGCGCGCACCGCGATCTCCTCGCCATGGATGCGGACGTTGGCCGCCCCCTGCTGCAACAGGTGGCCCAGCGTGCCCGGCGCCTGATAGCCGACCAGCAGGACCGTGGCCTCCGGGCGCCACAGATGGTTCTTCAGGTGATGGCGGATGCGCCCGGCGTCGCACATGCCGCTGGCCGCCATGACGATGGCGCCGCCCTTGATCGCATTGAGCTTCTGGCTCTCCGCTGCGGAGCGCACACGGTGCAGGTTGGGCCGGGCGAAGGGATCGCCCCCGGTGCCGAGATCGGCCAGATGGCGGCGGAACACCCCGGTGACGGAGTCGGCCAGCGGCGAGTCGAGGAACACGTCGACCAGCGGGATCTCGCCGCGGTCGAACAGCCGGTGCAGGTCGTAGAGAAGCTCCTGCGTGCGCTCCACCGCGAAGGCCGGGATCAGCAGCGGGCCGCCCGCGGCGAGCGCCGCCCGCACCTCGTCGCGCAGCAGAGCCTGCCGCTCGGCCTCGCCCACCTCCACCCGCTCGCGGTTGCCGTAGGTGGTCTCCAGCACCATCCAATCGGGCCGCGGCGGCCCTTCCGCGTCGGCGTGGAAGGATTTGCCGCCCGGCCCGAGGTCGCCGGAGAACAGGATCGCCTCCGCCGTCCCGCCGCGCGTCACCTCCAGTTCCACCGACGCCGAACCGAGGATGTGACCGGCCTGCCAGAAGCGGGCGCGGATGCCGGGCAGCACCTTCACCCACTCCCCGTAATCGACCGCGTGCAGGTGGCGGATGGCCGCCTGGGCGTCGGCCTGGGTGTAGATCGGCTCCACCGCCGGGCGCCCGCGCTGGCGGTTGCGGCGGTTCAGCCGCTCGACTTCCGTCTCCTGGATGTAGCCGCTGTCGGGCAGCATGTAGGCCAGCAGGTCGGCGGTGCCGGCGGTGGTGTGCACCCGCCCCTTGAAGCCCTGGCGGACCAGCTTCGGCAGCAGGCCGGAATGGTCGATGTGCGCGTGGGTCAGCAGCACCGCCTTCACGGCGGACGGCTTGAAGGGGAAGGGCCGGTAATTCAGCTCCTTGACCGTCTTGGTGCCCTGAAACAGGCCGCAGTCGATCAGCAGATCGCCGTCGCCGGTGCGGATGCGGAAGCAGGAACCGGTGACCGTGCCGACGGCGCCGTGGAAGGTGAGGGACAGTGTCATGGCGAAACCCCGCCTTGTTGTGCCCTGTCCCTCTATCCTGCCTGACGAAGGGTTACCGGCCCGTCAACAGGGGCCCATCAACAGGGGGCTGCCAGCGCGTCGGCGATCAGCCGGGCGAGCGGCAGGGCGTTGCTGGGGTGCGGAACCCCGTCGCAGGACAACGGCATCCCCAGCCCTTCGGATTGGAAACGGGCGGCCACCGCCGCATCGAACAGGGCGTGGACCCCGAACACCCGGACCGACGCCGCCCCCGCGGCCCGCGCCGCCCGTGCGCAGGAGAAGATGGTCTCGCCGGAGCTGATGACGTCGTCGACGATCACCACGGGCCGGCCGGCCAGCGGCGCGTCGGCGGGCAGGGTTACCGTCACGTCGCGGTCGCCGCGCCGCTCCTTCCGCCCGACCAGGGCGGCGAGACCGAGCGGCCCGGCCACCGCCTCGACCAGCGGGGCGGCCTCCTCGTCCGGGCCGACGATCACGGCGTCGGGCGCGACCCCGTCACGGCGCAGCCGCTCGGCGATGGCTCCGGCGCCACTGAGGCAGATGGAGGGCCGCCCGACGAACACCTCGTCCAGCGTGTGGGTGCGGTGGAGATGCGGCTCCACGCAGACGAAGCGGTCGAACAGCCGGCCCAGCCAATCCCCCACCACCGTCTGGCTCACCGGCTCGCCCGGGCGGAACACCGCGTCCTGACGCATGTAGGCCATGTAGGGGGCGACGAGGCACAGCTCCGTGGCGCCCTGGCGGCGCAGGACGGAGGCGGCCAGCGTCAGTTCCACCAGCTTGTCGTTCGGGCGGTCGAGCGAGCGGTAGACCACGGCCCGCTCCACCGATTCGGGCAGGCGGACGAGGCTTTCCCCATCCGGAAAGCGGTGCAATTCGGCGATGTGGCAGGGAACGTTCAGGGCCTCGGCCAGACGCCGCGCGCCGTCGGCCGATTCCGGAAATCCATAGACGCCCGTATAGCGGGCCATGCTGTTCCCTCTTGCGTTGCGCGCCCGGACATGGGCGCCCCTCTCGGCCCGTACTATGCCGCAAGGGCCGCAGCGGGGCGACCACGACCTTAGGCGCAACGTTACCGTGAAGGCGATAGGACGGCAGGGACGGACTCCTGAAAATGATGCTGCGGCGGTCTTCCACTCATTGACCACAGACGAAGGTATGAGGCAGTTTCCCGCCATGCGCGTGCTCATCGCCGACGATACGGTCCTGATGCGCACCATGCTCTCGGAGCAGGTGGCGTCCTACGGCCATGACGTGATCCTGGCCAGGGACGGCCGGGAAGCGCTGAACCTTGCCCAGGCTGAACCCTTCGACATCGCCATCATCGATTGGGAGATGCCGCGGCTGTCGGGGCTGGAGGTGTGCTGGCTTCTGAAGGCCGATCCGCGCACCGCCTACAGCTACCTGATCCTGATGACGTCCCACGACGAACCCTTCTACGAGATGAAGGCACTGGACGCCGGAGCGGACGACTTCATCCACAAGCCGGTCAACCGCGCCCACCTCAAGGCGCGGCTGAAGGCGGGCGGCCGCATCACCGAAATGCACCGGCTGCTGGTCGCGCAGGCGCAGACCGACCCGCTGACCGGCGTCGCCAACCGGCGCGCCCTTCTGGACCGTGCGGGTGAGGAGATCCAACGGGCGCAGCGGGCGCGGCAGCCTCTGTCCCTGCTGATCGCCGACATCGACCATTTCAAGCGCATCAACGACAGCCGCGGTCACGCCGCCGGCGACGAGGCCTTGCAGCGTTTCGTCCGGACGCTGGACGGCGCCCTGCGCCCCGGCGACCTGATCGGGCGCTACGGCGGGGAGGAGTTCGTGGTTCTGCTTCCCAACACCGCGCTGGCGGATGCGTCGGCCGTGGCGGAGCGCTTGCGCCAGCGCGTCGCCGCGCAAGAGATGGGGCCGGACGGCAATTCGTTCCGCATGACCGCCAGCTTCGGCGTCGCCCCGGTGACGCCGGGCGCTCCCGGCGGCATCGACGACGCGCTCCGGGTGGCCGACGCCGCGCTGTATCGGGCGAAGGCCGAAGGGCGGAACCGCGTGGTCCCTTCTCAAAGCACCCAGTAAAACCCGGATCTGTTAGGCTAAAACTGCTGATTCTCTTCAACCTTAAGATAGTTCTAATCTATCCCTTTGTTCGTCCAGATCATCTCGGCCATGGCTTGGTTGCGGAGCCTTGGCGTCAGACCCTAAGTCGGAGGTCCTTAAGCTACGGCCCGAAACATCGCTCCCAATGACGGAACGTCATGGGTTGACAACCGGTCGAATTGATATGCCAACACACTGCCGCCGACATGAACTCAACGGCTCCGCTCAACCCGAAATAAGCAATTAAAAGAAGAAACAGTAATATTTTTCATATTATCCAGCAACGATATTATTGATATACAAAATACAAAGTTCAATATATAGATGAAAATAAATGGAACTATGAAATTATCCAAGCAGTCACTATTATAGTACTTAAAAATGACGTCAATAGCACTATTCGACAGTCCGTAACCATCACATCTTTTAATCATTTCTCCCGACACCCCCGGGCTCGTCTCGCAAGCAGGCAGGTGCATCACCAAACCAACCAAAAATGAGCTTTTGAGTATATTGATTTTGTTTCTTGAGTAGACAAACAACATTAGCCCTAAAACAATTAGACAGGAAAACAAAAATACATTCTTTGCCTTATACCCTCCTGATACTGTGTATTCTGACCCAATAAAATATGATATGTATAGAGTTCCAATTATACTTGGACCGAAATAAAGCGCGGCCGCGGCAAGCCTCAACCTCACGCGACTAACTTGGAAATGCTTCATTTGTTCATAAGACACTATATTTCTTGTTATTGAATAATATTCCATTATTAGAGAGCAGAATGCCATAAATATAGATAAAAATATTACGATAACACGGACATCAAAAAACTCTGATCCGCCTTGATAACCAGAAAAATTGTCTGAAAAATACATTATAATTGCAACCGAAATAGCAGAAAATATTTTAGCTATCATGCCATAAGAGGCGCCAATGAAAAGGAAGCCATTAACTATCACTAATCTTGAAGTCTTATCTTTTATAAACTTGTACGGAACGCTCGCATAAACAAGAAAATAGTTTGCCAAAACAATATAAACTAATATGTATAAATTTGAGTAATCTGGGATTATATCAATATGCTTTTGTGGAACATGGTACATTTTAGCGAATATGTATAAAACACCAAGAGCAATAATATTCCCAATGATCGCAGAAACAATTATTTCATAAATGTTCATAACCCATGGATTCATTAAATTATTATCTGACAGCTCTTTCGAGTTCATAAAAAAGAGGCTTCTTCCTCGCCTTATCTCCCTCTTTGTGTTGAAGAACATTTCAAATGGCTTCAATGAGACAGCCTCGCATATCGCATCCACAATCATAGATCTAGCCAACTCAACCTCCGATTACACATATTAGGTAGATACCTTTATTCCTAAATGATAACCGCTGCACGATGCTTGCTCAACAGATTTTCCCCTTTTTACCGATATTGTAGAGGGCTAGTGCGCAACTCAATGATTACGATGGTGTATGGATGTCTTTTTTTGGCTGATATGAATAAAAAATTCAACCCATCTTGGATGGATCCTTAATAACCACTCTCAAGGCGTTCACACACCGCCCCTTTCGCCCGTCTCCGGCAGCGAAGACAACGGGATGCGGGGAACAGGCGATGCGCCATGTCCATGTGGCGTTTCTGGAGGGGACGAAGGTCCTGATCGTCCGGCGGCGCGAGGTCAGCACGTGGTGGGGCCGCGGCCCGGCGGAGCCGCGGGTCGTCGACGCCGCGGGCCAATGGGCGGTTCCCGGCGGCGGCTACGAGAGCGTCACCAGCCCGCTTGCGGCTCTCCAGCGCCTGTTCCACGAACAGACCGGCCTCGCCTTCCCCGACGGCCGGACGGCGGAGCCCTGGCGCCCCACCTCGCGGAGCTTCACGCTGTATTTCGTTCCGATGACCGGGCTGGAGTCGCTGGCCTCCTCGATCACCCTGCGGGTTGCGCAATCCGCCGTCACGCCCGGGCGCCCGGCGGGCGGCGCCATCGTGAACTGGGAGCTGTCCTCGGCCCACGTCGTGCCGCTCGCCAAGGTGGTCGCCCATCTGGGGGTGCGCCAGCCGGTCTCGCACGAGAACCAGCTCGCCATCACCCGGCAGGCGATGCGCTCGCCCTCCTCCCAGTCGATCGAGCGCTACGCGACCATGGCCGCGATCATCGCCCTGCAATGAGCCCGCCCCGCTGGCCTCAACCCTCGCTCTCCCCCGGCGGGGTGCGGACGGCGGTGGCCGCGAGATACTGGGCCGCCGTGCGCAGCAGGAACTCCGCCACCGCCATGTCGCCCAGGTCGCGGTCGGGGCCGCCCAGCCGGTGGCGGCGGTCCGCGTCGATCAGGCCGGTGGCGATCACCTGCGCGGTCAGCCACGCCCGCTGCTCCTCATCCGGCACGCCGGCCATGCGCTCCAGCATCTCGTTGCAGGCATGGTCGATCGTTCCCAGGCCGGGCCGGTCGGACGACAGGTAGCTGGTTTCGTTCTGCGGCGCCGGCTCCCCAACGTAGGAGCGGGCGAGCAGCGCCGTCTCCAGGGTCAGCCGGAAGGCGGTGCGGCGTGGCCGCCCCTTCCGCCGCAGCCGCAGCGCCATCATGGTGAAGAGCTGGGCCACCGCCTCCACCCGCTCCGCCGGCACCTCGTCAAGGATGTCGACGATCTCGGCGCTGACGGCGTTGCGCGGCGCCTTCTCGCCGGGCCGCACCACCGCGGTGGCGAAGACGGCGATCAGGGTGCGCAGGGCATCGGCCTGTTCCACGGGAGAGATGCGGCCGATCTGGGCGGGGTCGAACATGGGGGCGCTCCGCTCTGGCTGGGAGGGATCAACAACTCCTTCCAGCAATGTTGGAACGCGGGGGCGGTCAGGAATCCCCCTCCTTCGGGTCGATGGTCTCCGCCCGTCGGCTGATCAGCTGGTAGAGCCCGAGCCCGAGCACCATGAAGACGATGACCATCAGCAGGATGGCCGGATACACCATGTCGCTCATCTGCGAGGTCCGCGCCTCGAACACCAGCACCAGCCCTTCCAGGCTGGCGGCGATGATGATGGTGGTCAGGAACTTGGTCAGGGTGCGCCGCGCCTCGTCGGCGTGCCGCAGTTCGCGGTCGTGCTCCAGCTCCTCCTCATAGAGATACTTGGCGATCTCGAAGACGGCGATGGCCAGAACGATCATGCCGACGCCGTCCAGCAACCCGTGGGTCGTCGCCTCGATGTCGAGGAGCAGAAGGCTGTGAAACACCGAATAGGCGGCTACGCCGATGAACACCAGGGCGAACAGCATCAACACGCCGGTCGCCAGGAAATACATGACCCGCGACGCCTTTTGAAATCCGTTCCCCACGATGCGCTTCCCTTTCCGACGCGAGAGCCTGTCCTGCGGCTGTCAACGCATCGTCCCGGCTTTCGGACCGCAGCCTTGCGGGTCACCCCGGAAGGGAAGGTGGAACCGGCGGCCCGGCCCGCGTGTTTGGAGTCAGGCAGCACAGGGGATTGTGCCTCCTCGACAGGCTCCGCCGCGCTCCCTGAAGCGGCGGAGCCTTTCTTTTCCTGCCCCTTGTCTTCTCCTGCCCCTTGCGTTTATGGCTGCGGTGCCGGACCACGCCGACCACGGAACCGCCCCATGCCCGACACCCCGCCGCCCTCCGCCGAGTCCCTGCACGCCCTGCTCGACCGCTACCTGCGCTGCCCGTCCGAGCCGCTGCGCGGGGAACTGAATGAGGCTTTGACCGCCTTCCAGACGGCCTGGATACACGCCCGCGCCGGGCAGGACGCCCCGACGGCGCCCCCGCCCACCCCCGCCGCACCCGGCCGCGCCCCGGCGAAGCCGAAATTCCCGATCGCCGCCGCCGATCTGGCGGTGCTGGAGCGGATGGCCGAGGGCTGGGTCCCCACTGCGGCGGAGGTTCCCCGCTGGGTCTGGTTCGAGAACCGGGAGCTTGTGACGATGGAGCCCAACCCCGCCGGCAGCGGGCCGGAGGTGATGCGCCTCGCCCCCGCCGGTTGGGCCGCGCTGGGCCGCCAGCCGGGCTGAGCGGCGGCCCAAAAAAAGCGGGCAACAAAAAAGGGAGGCCGAAGCCTCCCCTTTCCTTCCTGGCGACCGGCTCCGCTTACTTCGGAACCTTGCCCTGCACGCCCTCGACGTACCAGTCCATCTTCAGGATCTGCTCGTCGGTGGCCTGCTTGCCCTCGGCGATCACGACCTTGCCGGACTGGTCCTTCACCGGGCCCTGGAAGGAGTGGCGCTTGCCTTCCATGATGTCGGTGCGGGTCTTCTCGGCCGCCGCGACGACGTCCGCCGGGAGCGCCGGGTTGTAGGGGGCCAGGAACAGCATGTGGTCCTTGAAGCCGCCCCAGGTGTCCTGCGACTTCCAGGAGCCGTCGAGCGCCGCCTTGACGCGGTTCACGTAATACTCGCGCCAGTCGTCGACGATGGCGGTCAGGTGCGCCTTCGGGCCGAAGCGGGTCATGTCGGAGGACTGGCCGAACACCCACAGGCCGCGCTCCTGCGCGACCTGGATGGCCGCCGGGCTGTCGGTGTGCAGCGAGATCACGTCGGCGCCCTGGTCGATCAGCGCCTTGGCGGCCTCGGCTTCCTTGCCGGGGTCGTACCAGCTGTTCACCCAAACCACGCGCACCTCGGCCTTCGGGTTCACCTCGCGCATGGCGATGGTGAAGGCGTTGATGCCGCTGACCACCTCGGGGATCGGGAAGGAGCCGATGTAGCCGATGATGTTCGACTTGGTCATCTTGCCGGCGATCTGGCCGATGACCGTGCGGGCCTCGTAGAAGCGCGCGGAATAGGTGGCAACGTTGGCCGAGCGCTTGTAGCCGGTGGCGTGCTCGAACTTCACGTCGGGGTGGCGCTGCGCGACCTTCAGCGTCGGGTTCATGAAGCCGAAGGAGGTCGTGAAGATCAGCTTGTGGCCGGAGGAGGCCAGCTGCTCGATCACGCGCTCGGCGTCGGCGCCCTCGGGCACGTTCTCGACGAAGGTGGTGGTGACCTTGTCGCCCAGCTCCTTCTCCACGGCCAGACGGCCCTGGTCGTGCTGGTAGCTGTAGCCGTGGTCGCTGATCGGACCGACATAGACGAAGCCGACCTTCATCTTCTCCTGGGCGTCGGCCGCGCCGACGCCCAGCGCCAGCATGGCGGCGCCGGTGGCCAGACCCATCAGGGCCTTGCCCATGGTCCTTCTGTTCACGTGTTTGCTCCCTGATCCAATTGATTGAGCACGAACGTAAGACTTGCAGACATACCGGCGCCCGTCAGGCGTGAGCCCGTCAGGCATCGGGATGGAAAACCTTCCCGAGGCTGGCCGGCGCGTTCAGCCGGATACGGGCGACATCGCGTGAAATCACCACCAGGACGATGACGGTAGCCAGATAAGGCAGCATCGACAAGAGTTGTGACGGAATGTCGATTCCCAGCCCCTGGACGTGGAGCTGCGCGATGGTCACCCCGCCGAACAGCCAGGCGCCGAGCAGCACGCGGCCCGGCTTCCAGGTCGCGAAGACCACCAGCGCCAGCGCGATCCAGCCGCGCCCGGAGGAAATGCCCTCAGCCCACATCGGCGTGTAGTCCAGCGACAGAAAGGCCCCGCCCATGCCGCTCATCGCGCCGCCGAACAGCACGGCGAGGAAGCGGATGCGGATGACCTTGTAGCCGAGCGCGTGGGCCGCCGCGTGGTTCTCGCCGACCGCACGCAGGATCAGCCCCTTGCGCGTGGCGTAGAGGAACCAGTGCACCGCCGGCACCGCCGCCAGCGCCAGATAGACCAGCGCGTCCTGCCCGAACAGCGCCTTGCCGATCACCGGCAGGTCGGTCAGGCCGGGGATGTAGAGCTCCGGCACGTCGGCGATGGGGATGCCGACGAAGCCCTGCCCGATCAGCGCCGACAGGCCGACGCCGAACAGCGTCAGCGCGAGGCCGGTCGCCACCTGGTTGGCGAGCAGGAGCAGGGTCAGCACGCCGAACAGCGCCGCCATGCCCGCCCCCGCCGCCGCCCCGGCGACGAAGCCCAGCGTGGAGCTGCCGGTCTGCACCGCCACTGCGAAGCCGCAGACGGCGCCCACCAGCATCATGCCCTCGACGCCCAGGTTCAGGACGCCGGACTTCTCCACCACCAGCTCGCCCAGAGCGGCGAACAGCAACGGCGTGGCGGCGGCCAGCATGGCCGCCAGGATCGGGCCGATCAGGGCCAGTTCGGCGCTCATGCCGCAGCCCTCCCCACCCCGGACCCGGCAGCGCCTTTCGCGCCGAAGCGCACGCGGTAACGGATCAGCACGTCGGTCGCCAGCAGGAAGAACAGCAGCATGCCCTGGAACACACCGGTGATGGCCTTGGGCAGGCCGAGCGCGATCTGCGCCGCCTCGCCGCCGATGAAGGACAGCGCCATCAGGAAGCCGGCAAGCAGGATGCCCACCGGGTGCAGCCGCCCGAGGAAGGCGACGATGATGGCGGTGTAACCGTAGCCGGGGGAGATGGTCGGGTTCATCTGGCCGATCGGCCCGGCGACCTCGCCCAGCCCGGCCAAGCCGGCCAGCGCGCCGGACAGCAGCAGCGTCAGCCAGATGATCTTCTTCTGGTTGAAGCCGGCGTAGCCCGCCGCCGTCGGGGTCAGGCCGATGACCTTGATCTGGAAGCCGATGAAGGTCCGCGCCATCAGAAACCAGCCCGCCGCCACCGCGAGCAGGGCGAACAGCGACCCCAGATGCACGCGCGTCCCAGCGACGAGCAGCGGCAGCACCGCGTCGGCCTCGAACAGGCGGGATTCCGGGAAGGCGAAGCCGTCCGGATCGCGGTAAGGGCCGTGCATCAGGTAGTTCAGCAGATGCAGCGCCACATAGTTCAGCATCAGACTGGTCAGGATCTCGCTGGCGTTGAAGCGCACCCGCAGGAAGGCGGGGATCGCCGCCCACAGCGCGCCGCCGGCCATGCCCGCGACGATCATCAGCGGCAGCAGCCACCAGCCGCCCTCGCCGTAGAAAGCCAGCGCCAGACCGCCGCCGGTGATGGCGCCGAGCGTGAGCTGCCCCTCGGCCCCGATGTTCCAGACGTTGGCGCGGAAGCCGATGGCGAGGCCGATGGCGCAGAGCACCAGCGGAGTCGCCTTGACCGCCAGCTCACCGAGGCCGCGCAGCGACATCAGCGGCGCGATGAAGAAGGCGTGCAGCGCCTTCACCGGGTCGAAGCCCATGGCCCAGAACAGCAGGAAGCCGCTGACGAGCGTGAGCGCGACCGCCAGCAGCGGCGTCGCGTAGACCATCGCGCGCGACGCCTCGCCGCGAGGTTCGAGACGGAGGAGGGTCATGCCCGTGCCTTACCGAGGATTGCCCCCTCTCCCCCGCTCACGCGCAAACGAAGTTTGCGCTGACGCGGCAGGCGGACCAAAGGTCCGCCGGGAGCGGGGAGAGGGTTGGGGTGAGGGGGTTGCGCAGGGCGCGGCGTCCGGCAGAAGGGCATCCCCCTCACCCTCCCCTCTCCCCAGAGGGGAGAGGGTATGAAGCGTCGGTCCCATCACTCCTCATCCTCGTCGGGCGGGTGGTTGAACAGGCCGCCCATCAGCAGGCCGATCTCCTCCACGCTGGTGTGGTGGGTGGGACGGCTTTCCGAGAGATGGCCGTGGAACAGCACGGCGATGCGGTCGCTCAGCACGAACAGCTCGTCCAGATCCTGGCTGATGACCAGAACGGCCGCACCCGAGCGCGCGAGGTCGATCAGCGCACGGTGGATCGCCGCCGCCGCACCGGCGTCCACGCCCCAGGTCGGCTGGCCGACCACCAGCAGGCGCGGCTTCTGAAGAATCTCGCGGCCGATGATGAATTTCTGGAGGTTGCCGCCCGACAGCGACCGCGCCTCCGCCCGGTGGCCGTGGGTGACCACGTTGAAGGCGCCGATGATCCGTTCGGCGTAGGAGCGCGCGCGCCCGAAATGCACCAGCCCGCTGCGCACCAGCGGCTCGCGGGCGTAGCCGGAGAGCAGCGCGTTCTCCGACAGGCTCAGCTCCGGCACGGCGCCGCGGCCCAGCCGCTCCTCCGGCACGAAGGCCAGGCCGAGCAGGCGCCGCTCGCGTGGGCCGAGATGCCCGGCGGGCCGCCCCTCGATGGCGACCGACGCCGGGTCAGGCACCAGAGCCTCGCCGCTCAGCGCGGCCATCAGCTCCGCCTGGCCGTTGCCGGCCACACCGGCGATGCCCAGGATCTCGCCGGCCCGCACCTCGAAGGACACGTCCTTCAGGTTGGTGGCGAAGGGGTTGTCGGAGGTGGTGGAGAGGTGGCGGACCTGCAGCTTCGCCGCCCCGGCCTCGCCCTGCGGCAACCGCTCCGGGGTCGACAGCTCGGTGCCGATCATCATCTCGGCGAGGCTGCGCGCGGTTTCCCTGCGCGGATCGCAGCTCCCCACGACGCGCCCGCCGCGCAGCACCGTGGCGGTGTCGCAGAGCGCGCGGATCTCCTCCAGCTTGTGGCTGATGTAGAGAATCGTGCAGCCCTCCGCCGCCAGCCGGCGCAGCGTCTCGAACAGGCGGGTCGCCTCCTGCGGCGTCAGGACCGAAGTCGGCTCGTCCATGATGAGCAGCTTGGGGTCCTGGAGCAGGCAGCGCACGATCTCCACCCGCTGCCGCTCGCCGACCGACAGGTTGTGGACGTGGCGGCGCGGGTCCAGCGACAGGCCGTAGCGTTCCGACACCTCGGCGATGCGCGCCGACAGCGCGTCCATCGGGCCGGGCTGATCGAGGCCGAGCGAGATGTTCTCGGCGACCGTCAGCGTGTCGAACAGGGAGAAATGCTGGAACACCATGCCGATGCCCAGCCGGCGGGCGCCCGCCGGATCGGGAATGTGCGCATCATGCCCGTTCCACTGAATCCGGCCGGCGTCGGCGTGCAGCACGCCGTAGATGATCTTCACCAGCGTCGACTTACCGGCGCCGTTCTCGCCCAGCAGCGCGTGGATCTCCCCCGGCCGGAGGACGAGATCGACCTGATCGTTCGCCAGACAGCCCGGAAAGCGCTTGGTGATGCCGCGCAGTTCGAGCCGGTGCGGAGGGGATGACACGGATGGGGAATCCAAGGAGACGGACCGGGTAGGGGTGAAGTCGGCAGGGCATTGCCAAAGCCATGCCACTTTCGGAGAAGTCTTGCCCGTCAAGGCTGTTCGCCGTCAACAGGGGAAGCGGTTGCCCAGCCTGCGGTCATTCGCCCCGTTTCGGGCGCCTGTCGCAGCCCAACAAAGCGGCAGATGACCCAACAAATCAGCAGTTGCTTCGCACACGGACAGATGCCACGCCGCCGCACGGTTGACAAGAGGCCGCCGTCGTCCTCAGCTATGGGAAGGGCCGCCATTTCCGGCGGCCTTTGCTTATGGAGCTTTTGGAATGAACCGCAAGTCGATGCTCGGCGATCCGCCGCCGATCCGAATCACCCCCCATGACCTTGGGCGTCTCGACGTCCTTCTCGCCCATCTCAGCCAGCCCGCCGGCGTCATCGACTTCCTCCAGCGCGAGGTCGACCGCGCCGATGTCGCGGATTATTCCGACGACGGCGGAACGCCCTTCGTCCGGCTCGGCAGCCGGGTCACCTTCGCGGACGACCGGGGCACGCGGCATACCGCCACACTCATCACACCGGACGAAGCGGCCCGGCGCCAGGACGGCATCTCGATCCTGACACCGGTGGGCGCCGCCCTGCTCGGCCTGTCCGAGGGGCAATCCATCGCCTACGGCACGCTCGACGGCCGCACCAAGTCGGTGCAGGTCTTGCGGATCGAACCTCCGGCGGCCTGACGGCCCGCCTGAAGGACCATCTGACGGTCCATCGACCACGGCTTGCACCGTGGCGCGTCCGCGGAAAAGGCGGACGCGCCATGCAAGGGCACAGACCTCGCCACCCTTGCCTCCCCTGCCCCCTTCGCCCAACTATCGGGGACGTGAACGGGACAGTCGGAGCAAGGGCATGACGGCGGAACAGGCGGGCTACGCGATCCTGGAGGATCGGGGCGTCATCGCGGTCGCGGGCGAGGACCGGGCGGCCTTCCTGCAAGGGCTGGTGTCCAACGACGTGCGCCGTGTCGCAGCGGACCGCGCCGTCTACGCCCTGTTCCTGACCCCGCAGGGCAAGTTCCTGCACGACTTCCGCATCGCCGAATCGGACGGCGCCCTTCTGCTCGACCCCGAGACGGAGCGGCGCGAGGAATTCCTGCGCCGCCTGAAGATGTACAAGCTGCGCTCCAAGATCACGCTGGAGGACCGGGCCGGCGCCATGCTGGCCGTCGCCCTGTTCGGCGGCGACGCGCTTGCGCGGCTGGGTTTGCCGGAGGAGGCCGGGGCCGCGATCCCCTTCGCGGACGGCGTCGCCTTCACCGACCCGCGCCTGCCGGCGCTGGGCGCCCGCGCCTTCCTGCCGCGCGAGGGCGCCGCGGCGGCGCTGGAGTCGGCGGGCTTCGTTCCGCGCCGCGCGGAGGACTACGACCGGCTGCGCCTGTCGCTCGGCGTACCGGAGGGCAGCCGCGACCTCACCCCCGACAAGGCTCTGCCGCTGGAGAACGATCTGGACGACCTCAACGCCATCTCCTGGGACAAGGGCTGCTACATGGGGCAGGAGCTGACCGCCCGCACCAAGTACCGCGCCCTGATCAGGAAGAAGCTGTTCCCGGTGACGCTGGACGGCCCCCTGCCCGCCCCCGGCACGCCGGTGACGCTGGAGGGCAAGGAGGTCGGCGAGATCCGCAGCGGTCATGGCTCCTCCGCCCTGGCCCTGTTGCGATTGGAAGACCTCACCCGTGCGGGGCAAGACGGATTGGTCTTGACAGCCGGAGAGGCCACAGTCACGCCGGCAAAGCCAGTCTGGGCAAGCTTTTGAGTTCTTCGTCACTTTTATTCCCAAAACTTGCACGGACTAGCCGAAAGATTTTTTCGATTTTCCGCGTGACCATTCCCGCCGAG
Organism: Azospirillum sp. UENF 312511; assembly: GCF_058780635.1. Lineage (NCBI taxonomy): Bacteria > Pseudomonadati > Pseudomonadota > Alphaproteobacteria > Rhodospirillales > Azospirillaceae > Azospirillum > Azospirillum sp. UENF 312511. The sequence goes on from NZ_JBSNCG010000003.1 coordinate 302,270, forward strand.
GCGCTGTTGTCGAACTGCCTTACCGAGACAAACCAAGGCACTCGACAGAAACGCCGAAACACGGAGAGGAGTGAGTTATGCGTAGGGAAATCATCGCGGCTGCGTCCGTCCTGGCGCTGATGACCGGCACGGCGATGGCGCAGACCACGTCGCCGACCACCGGCAGCCCCACCACCGGCGCCCCGACCGCGACCGAGATGAACAAGAGCAGCAGCGCCACCACCGGCAGCGCCGCGGGCCTGACCGGCGGCACGCTCGCCAGCGCCGAGAACATGATGGGCAAGAACGTCTACGGCACCGACAACGAGAAGGTCGGCGAGGTCGAGGACATCATCCTCGACAGCAACGGCCAAGCCCGCCAGCTCGTGATCTCCTCGGGCGGCTTCCTCGGCATCGGCGAGAAGCAAATCGCCGTGGACATCGGCAACGCCAACTGGGACGCCCAGCAGGAGCGCGTCCAGCTCTCGGGCCTGACCCGCGATCAGGTGAAGGAGATGCCGGAGTTCGAGTACTCCGACACCACCACCTCGCTGAACCGCAACAAGGACAAGGCCGGCGACACGGTGAACGGCGCGGCGAGCCGCTCCTCCACCGGGACCTCCGGCACCATGACCGCCCCGGGCGGCGCCACCGGCACCCCGCCGGCCGCTCCGTCGGGCACCGGCCAGTAATCGCCGATCCGGTCATGAAAAGCCCCCGCGGCCAAGCGCCGCGGGGGCTTTTCCCTGTTCGGAATCGTGCTTACGGACGCGCGACGTGCCAGACGTTGTTGACGCCGTCGCCGGTGGTGTCGCCCGGCTTGCCGTCTTTCGCCCAGTTGTAGAGCGGCTTGCCCTTGTAGGCCCACTGCATGGAACCATCGTCGCGGGTGACGACCGAATAGTCACCCATCGCCTTGGCGCCCGCCGGGGCCATCAGGGGCGGCCAGTTGGTGGCGCACTGCCCGTTGCAGGCGGACTTGCCGCCCGCATCGCGGTCGAAAACGTACAGCGTCATGCCCTTGCTGTCGGTCAGCACGGGGCCGCCGGCCGACTGGCCGGTCTTGGCGGGCATGGCGCCCTGCGCGAAGGCGGACGGCGCGAAACCAGACGGCGCCACGAGGCCGAGCGCCAGCGCGATCGCCGCGGCGGCGGTGAAACGGGTGAAGCGGTGCATGGACGGAACCTCCCTGTCGTGACGGGGCGGGTGATTGGACCCGGCCCTCACTGACAGGACGCCCGCCGCGCCGCTTTATTCCGTCCCCACCCGAAGGATGATCAGGCCCGCAGCAGATCGACGAAGCGTCGGCAGGCGGCGATGTCCACGCGCAGGGCGGCGCGGCGCTTGGTCGCCTCCGGGTCTTCGCCCCAGGCTTCGATCTGGAAGGTCTCGTCGAGCTGCGACACCTCGAACGCCTCCTCGGCGTCGATGCGCCCCTCGACCAGCGCCAGCGCGACGATCAGCGAGCCGCAGGAGCCGGTGGCGGTCTGGAGCGCCGACAGCGTCCAGTCGTCGTAGGCCTCGACCGCATTGCGCAGGGCGCGCAGCGCCTCGGGCGGCTGCGGCTTGGGCATCAGACCGGCGTTGACGTGCAGCGGCGCGTCGTAGCGCAATGTCGCCCAGTCGAGCAGCGGCTGCCAGCGCTGCGCCTGCCGCTCCACCAGGTTCCGGGGATGCTCCGCGCGGTAGCAGAGGAGGTCCGTCTCCGCATAGGCGGCCACGCCGTCGACGATGGCGGCGCGCCCCTTGCCGATCAGGTCAACCGCCGTGCTGGCGAGCTGCATCAGCGGCATGCTGTCCGGAGCGATGTCCTCGGGCTGGGCGTCCCATTCGGCGGCGACGGCCTGGGCCAGCGGCCAGCTCGCGAAGACCAGCGGCGCCTTGGCCGGGCTGCGGATCGGGCGGTTGTCCAGGCGCACCTCGAAGCCGCCGCCGGCGGCCTCGTCGACGGAGGCGGTCTTGTAGAAGCGCTTCATCAGGGTCCTTCGAATGCTCTCTTAACGGTGCAACAGGTCCAGCACGGCGCCGGCCACCTCGCGCCCGCGGTGGACGATGCGGTCGGCCCCGGCGCCCTCCAGCTCGGCCACCGCGTGATAGCCCCAGGAGACGCCGACCGACGCGACCCGCGCGTTGCGGGCCATCTGAATGTCGTAGGTGGTGTCGCCGATCACAACCGTCCGCGCCGCCTCCACCCCGGTTTCGGCCAGGGCGCGGTAGACCATGTCGGGGTGCGGCTTGCCGGGGCCGATGTCGCTGGTCTGGAGCGTAACGAAACGGTGCGCCAGCCCGTGATGGGCCAGCACGGCGTCCAGCCCGCGCCGCGACTTGCCGGTCGCCACGCCGAGCAGAACGCCTTCCGCCTCCAGCGCGTCCAGCGTGTCGCGCAGGCCGGGAAACAGCGGCTCGTGCAGGTCGCCACGGTGGCGCAGCGCCGCGAAGGCGTCCTTGTAGCTTTCCGCGACGGCCACATGGCGGTCGGTGTCGAGGTCCGGAAGCAGTTGCGACACCGCCTGCACCAGCGGCAGCCCGACCATGCGGCGCACCTCCAGCGGGTCCGGCTCGCCCAGACCGTGGACGGCCCAGGCGCTGGTCATGGCGTCGATGATGGCGAACTGGCTGTCCACCAGCGTGCCGTCGCAATCGAACAGGGCCAGCCGCAGCGGACGGGCATTCTCTGAGCTGCTCACGGGCATCGCCTCCGGGACGCGGGTCGTACCGGACTTATGCGGGCCGCGTCGGGAAAGCGCAACTCACTTTGCCGGCTGCGACACCGAAGGGCGCCAATGGAGCAGATGGACCGCCCCGCCCAGCAGCAGGCCCCAGAAAGCTGAGCCCACCCCGGCGAAGGACAGGCCGGAGGCGGTGACCAGCATGGTGACCAGCGCGGCCGTCCGGTTCGCCTCCACCTGCACGGCGCCCATCAGGGCGGAGCCGAAGGCGCCGACGAGTGCCAGCCCGGCCACCGCCTCGATCAGGATCGGCGGGGAGCGGGTGACCATCACCGCCGTCACCCCGGCCAGCCCGGCGAACAGGATGTAGCCGACGCCGCCGACGAAGGCGGCCTGCCAGCGCCGCGCCGGGTTGGGGTCGGCGTCCGGGCTGGCGCAGAGCGCCGCGGTGATCGCCGCGAGGTTGATGGTGGGCGCGCCGCCCAGCGCCGTCAGGGCGGAGGCCGCCCCCGTCGCCAGGAAGATCGGGCGGGTCGGCGGCGCGTAGTTGTAGGTCGCCAGGACGGCGAGGCCGGGAATGTTCTGCGACGCCATGGTGACGACGAACAACGGCAGGGCGATGCCGACCATCGCCTCCCAGGTGAAGACCGGCTGCACGAAGGTCACGCTGGGCCACAGCGCGCCGGACAGCGCCGCCCCGCCGGCCAGACCGCTGGAAGGGTCCAGCGCCATCGCCCCCAGCGCCACCGCCACCGCGGCGGGCACGGCGTAGAGTCTTGCCACCCGCCCCACCACCGCCCAGGTCGCCAGCACCAGCAGCGCCATTCCCGGCGCCTGCGACACCGCCAGGAAGGGGGCGAGGCAGAGCTTCAGCAGGATGCCCGCCAGCATGCCGTTGGCCAGCGGCTTCGGAATCGCGGCAATCCAGCGGCCCAGCGGCGACCACAGCCCGGCCAGGACGATCAGGACTCCGGTCGCCATGAAGGCCCCCACCGCGGCGGCGAAGCCGCCCTCCACCGCCCCGGTGGTGGCGAGCAGCGCCATGCCCGGCGTCGTCCAGGCGATGCTGATCGGCTTGCGCCGGTGCAGGCTGAGGCCCATCGCCGTCAGCCCCATGGCGAAGCCCAGCAGGACGAGGCCCGACACCACCTGCTCCGTGCCGGCACCCACGGCGGTTAGCCCATGGATGACCACCGCCACCGAACTGGCGTAGCCGACCAGGGCCGCCAGCAGGCCGGCGCCGACCGCGCGCAGGGAAAACCCCGTCGAAAGGCCCGTCGCCGGGACGGTGTCGGAAGAGGACATGGCGCGAAACCCTCCATCGGGGGTGCAGGACGATGGGGAAGGTGATAGATTGGATCCAATATCCTGGCAAGGGGAGATCACGCATGGCGCTTAACGACGGGCTGTCGCGCCTCGTGGCGCGCGCGCGACCGCGCCACCGCACCACCGCGGAGTTCGTGGAGGCGACGCTGCGCGAGGCGATCCTGTCCGGGGTCATCGCGCCGGGCACGCCACTGCGGCAGGAGGAGCTGGCGGAAACCTTCGGGGTCAGCCGCATGCCGGTGCGCGAGGCATTGCGCCAGTTGGAGGCGCGGGCGCTCGCCGAGTTCCACCCGCACCGCGGGGCCGTCGTCGCGGAAATCTCGGCGGCGGACGGCGCCGACATCGGGGCGATCCGCATGGCGCTGGAACCGATGGCGCTCCGCCTGTCGCTGCCCGGCCTGACGGCGGCGGACCTCGATCAGGCGGAGGAACTGATCGCCGAGATGGATGGAGAGGCCGATCCCGGCCGCATGGGGGAGCTGAACCGGCGCTTCCACATGACGCTCTACGCGCGGGCCGGGCGGCCCCGGCTGCTGGCGCTGACGGAGCAGCATCTGCTGGCCGCCGACCGCTATCTGCGATTCCAGTTCGCGGCGCTGGGCTACCGGCCGCGGTCGCAGGACGAGCACCGCGCGCTGCTGGCGGCCTGCCGGGCGGGCGATGCGGACACGGCCTGCCGACTGGTCACCGACCATGTCGGGCAGGCGGCGGAGCAGCTTACGGCGTTTCTGGAGGGGCGCGAAGCGGGGTAAACCCCGCCTCTATTCGACCCCCTCGAACGGATCGCCCTTCAGGCTGGCGCTGAAGCCCAGATACTTCCAGGTCGTCAGCATGTGGTCGGGCAGCGGCGCCGTCACGTCGATCATCCGGTTGCCGCCGCGCGGGTGCGGCAGGATCAGGCGGCGGGCGTGCAGATGCAGCTTCTTCTGGACCTCGGCGCCCGGAAGATAGGCCCCCTGTCCGGCGTACTTGCCGTCGCCCAGGATCGGCGTGCCGATGGCGTTCATGTGGACGCGAAGCTGGTGGGTGCGCCCCGTGCGCGGCCACATGGCGACGAAGGCCGCCTGCTTGCCCAGGTTTTCCAGCACCGTGTAGTAGGTGACGGCGCGCTTGCCGTCGTCCTCGTCGCCGGCCACCCGCTCGCCCTGCGGCCCGCCTTCCTTGGCCAGCGCGAGGTCGATCTTGCCCTGGTAGGGCTTCGGCACGCCGACCGTGGCGGCCCAGTAGATCTTGCGCACGTCGCGGCCGCGGAACTGCTCGGTCAGCTTGGACGCCGCGAAGGTGTTGCGCGCCAGCAGCAGGACGCCCGAGGTGTCCTTGTCCAGCCGGTGGACCAGCTTGGGCCGCTCCTTCGCGTCGAAGCGCAGGGCGTCCAGCATGGCGTCGAGATGCTTGGTGGTGTTGGTGCCGCCCTGAACGGCGAGCCCGGCCGGCTTGTTCAGCGCGATGACGTCGCCGTCCTTGAAGAGAACCAGCGCCTGGAGCGTCGCGATGTCCTTGTCCGACATGGCCGGCTTCTTCGGCGCGGGGGCCGGGGCGGCGCCCTCCGGCTTGGCCCAGTCGGCCAGCGGCGGGATGCGGATGGACTGGCCGGCGGCGAGCCGGGTCGAGGTCTCCGCCCGCTTGCCGTCCACGCGGATCTGGCCGGTGCGCAGCAGCTTCTGAAGATAGCCGTGCCCCACGTCGGGGAAATGGCGCTTGAACCAGCGGTCGAGGCGCACATCGGCCTCGTCGGACGTCACGGTCCGGGTTTCAACGCTGGGGGCTTTGTTCTCACTCATCAAACGGGCACCGAAACAAGAGAACGCACGACCGCGAGGCCGGCAAAGAAACCCGCGATGGTCAGCACCATCGAGGCGAGGATGTAACCCGCCGCCGCCGGCAGGGCGTTCCGCTCCACCAGCAGACCGACGTCGAGCGTGAAGGAGGAGAAGGTGGTGAATCCCCCCAGCACACCGACCATCAGCAGCGCCCGCAGCTCCGGCGAGGGCGACCACACCAGCGCGGCCAGCTCCGCCAGCACGCCCATGGTGAAGCAACCCACGGCGTTCACGATCAGCGTCCCAAAGGGAAACTGCGTGCCCAGCCATTGGCCGACCGCCGTCATCAGCAGATAGCGCGCCATGGAGCCGACGGCACCGCCGACGGCGACCGCGGCGAGCGTGGACGGTGATGCGATCACGAAGCCTCCGGAACGGACGGGACGACGGGCATCCCGCGCGGATTAGAGCCAGAATTGCGGCGGCTTGTCACGCGCCGGGCGCAGCATCCCCCGCATTCCGGTCGCCCACACCGAAGATCCAGCCCTCCTGCCGCCGCGCCCGCGCGTCCATCGCCGGCGGAACTCCACACCGCCTCCCGCCCGGCCAGCCAGCGCAGCCCCGCCGCGGAGACCAGCGCGTCCGCGTCATGGTCGGTCACCGCCCCGGACAGGCCGGCGGGCGGCGCGCCGAGGACGGCCAGCGCGGCGTCGACCGCCGCCCCGTCGCGGATCTTGCGCAGCCCGAAGCCGGCGCGGATGAGGAACAGGCGCGGGTAGATCTCGCAGAAGACGGTGCGGCCCGGCCCCGGAGCGTCGAAGGGCCAGACCGCCATCCGTTCCGGCGCCGCCTGCTTCAGAGCGCGCAGCATCCGCATCCCGGCCAGCCCGCCCTTCCCCACCTGCTTGGCGCCGATCAGCTTGTAGGGGCTCTGCGGGCTGCCGTAGCCGTCGGCGCGGCACACCCGCTCGGTCAGCCGGTGCGGGTCGCGGTACCAGTCCGGCTGCATCCCGGCGCGCCAGAAATCGGCGCCGTAGTCCGGGTGCGCCGCGAAGCCGCCTCCGGCGAAGTCCGGCTCCGCCCCGGCCACCGCCTCCACCCGGTCCCACAGGTCGAACACCGTCGCCGCGTCGGGGTCGGGGAAATAGCGCTGAGCCACGTCGAAGGGCAGCGAGAAGGCGCAGTCGATTCCGACCAGCGCCGGCCCGCGCTCCAGCCCGTCGAGCAGCCAGTCGAACACGGCGGTGCGCGACCATTGCCGCTCCGTGGGCGCGACGATCCGCGGCGGCCCCTCGGCGCCGCATTCGGCAACGGCAACGCCCGCGTAGCGCTTGCCGGCGGCGCCCGACCAGTCGATGGCGATGAAGCGTGAGAATGCCGGAACTGAGTCACCCACCATCATGCCCACGCGCCTCCTCCCATTTCACGAATCCTGACACCGAGCATCCGTGAAACAACACGAAGTGTGCGGGGACAACGACGACATCGGGCGCTGCAGTGACGCGCGCTCCTTCACCAGCACGACCATGACTTATGGGTTCGAACGCGCCGGCCCGCCAGACGCTCCGGTCTGGATTCTCGGGGTCGCCTACCCGAAGCCGTGAAACGCGTCTACTCCTCGCCCTCGGCCGCCTTGCGCTCGCGCAGGCGCGCCCAATAGTCCTGGCGCTTCTTGATCTCGCGCTCGAATCCGCGCTCCACCGGCTGGTAGAAGGCGCGCCGCGCCATGCCCTCCGGGAAGTAGTTCTGGCCGGAAAAGCCGTCCGCCGTGTCGTGGTCGTACTCGTAGCCCTTGCCGTAGCCGATCTGCTTCATCAGCTTGGTCGGGGCGTTCAGGATGTGCTTGGGCGGCATCAGGCTGCCGGTTTCCTTGGCGGCGCGCACCGCGCTCTTGTAGGCGGTGTAGCCGGCGTTCGACTTCGGCGCCGTCCCCAGATAGATCACCAGCTGGGCGATGGCGAGTTCCCCCTCCGGGCTGCCCAGCCGCTCGTAGGCCTCCCAGGCGGCGGTGGCCTGGGCCAGCGCGTTGGGGTCGGCCATGCCGATGTCCTCCACCGCGAAGCGGGTCAGCCGCCGGGCGATGTAGCGCGGGTCCTCGCCACCTTCCAGCATGCGGGCGTACCAGTAGAGCGCCGCGTCGGTGTCCGACCCGCGCAGCGACTTGTGCAGCGCGCTTATGAGGTTGTAATGCCCCTCCTGCGCCTTGTCGTAGAGCGGGGCGCGACGCTGGATGGCGGTGGCGAGCGCGTTGTTGTCGAGAAGCGCCCCGTCCTCCGGCACCGGCAGGGCGAACAGCTCCTCGCAGAGGTTCAGGCAGAAGCGCCCGTCGCCGTCGGCCATCGCCTTCAGTGCGGACCGCGCGTCCGGCGTCAGCGGCAGCGGGCGCCCCATCTCCGCCTCGGCCCGCGACAGCAGCTTTTCCAGCGCTGCGTCGTCCAGCCGGTTCAGCACGAAGACCTGGGCGCGGGACAGAAGCGCCGCGTTCAGCTCGAAGGACGGATTCTCGGTGGTGGCGCCGACCAGCGTGACGGTGCCGTCCTCCACATAGGGCAGGAAGCCGTCCTGCTGGGAGCGGTTGAAGCGGTGGATTTCGTCGATGAACAGCAGCGTGCCCTGCCCGGCCGCGCGCCGCGCCCGCGCGGCGTCGAAGACCTTGCGCAGGTCGGCCACGCCGGAGAAGACCGCCGACAGCGGCTCGAAATGCAGGTCGGTGGACAGGGCGAGCAGCCGCGCGATGGTCGTCTTGCCGCAGCCGGGCGGCCCCCACAGGATCATGGAGGCCAGCCGGCGCGCGGCGACCATGCGGCCCAGCGGGCCGTCGGGCTTCAGCAGATGCTCCTGCCCGACCACCTCGCCCAGGCTGCGCGGGCGCAGCCGGTCGGCCAGCGGGCGGGGGGCGCCCGCCTCGAACAGGCCGCCGGTGGCTCCGGAGTCGCCGCGTTTGCTCATCGCCGATCCACCGATCGCACCGGACCGGTCACTGGTTGGTGGGCGCGCCGCAGCGCTGGTAGCACATGCGCAGCGAATGCTGGCAGTTGTCGGTCGGCGAGAAGATGCCGCCGCGGTCCGGACGGTCGAGCCCGCTCTGCGCGCGCGCGGCGACCGAGTCCATGCAGGAGTTGTTGCTGCGCTCGCACTGGGCGCGGCAGGAATCGTCGCTGCCGACGCCGCCGTCCAGGCGGAGCGACGGGTCTTCGACCCCGCGGGCCGGGCGCGAGGATGCCGGCGCCCCGGCGGGAGCCGTCGTAGGGGCCGTGGTGGAGGCCGCCGGAGCACCGCCCACGGCGGCGCCGGACGAACGCCCCGGCGCGTCCGCGCAGGCGGCGAGCGCAACCAGGGCGAGGGCCAGCACCGGCCCCAGAATGAGTTTCGGACGGAACATCTCGGCTTTGACTCCCATTGTTCTTGCGTGACCCCGGACGTTGGCGGATGGTCCCCCGCATTGGACCATGCCGCGGGCTCGGCGCCCACTATGCCGGGAACGCAAGCGATAAGGGAATGCCTCAAATGAGTCCCAACAATCCCGGCCCGTCGCCGCGCCGCCGGACATCGACCACCGTCTTCGTGGCGCTGCTGATCGGCGGCCTGCTGCTGCTCATCGTGCGCATGCTCTCCATGCCCACCGTCAGCGCCGGCGAGGTCGTGCTGCCCCTGCTGGCCGGCATCGGCATGGCACTGGCCATCGGGGTGATGGTCATGCGCGACCGCCGCGAGCGCAACGCCCTGCCCCCGTCGGAGCGCAACCGCCAGGACCGCGGGATGCCCGATTGATGTTGGCCGGAAAATGAGGGTGACGCGCGGGGCCGAGCCCCGCGCCGCTCACACGAATTTGAAGCTGAGCAATCCGCCGATGATGATGACCAGCAGGACGGTCGTCACCAGCATCAGCCGCTTTTCGATGATGTCGCGCACCTGCGGCCCATAGAAATGCAGCAGGATCGCGATCATGTAGAATCGCGAGAATCGTGCGACGATCGAGCACAGGATGAACACCGTCAGGTCGAGGTGCGCGAATCCCGCGGTGATCGTCAGCAATTTGTAGGGTATGGGCGTGATGCCCTTGAGAATCAGGAACCAGGGGCCGAATTCGGCGAACATGTCCTGAAAGCGCTGAAACGACTCTTGTGCGTTGTAGAGGTCGATGATCAGCCGTCCGATGCTCTCGAACAGATAGAACCCGACCGCGTAGCCGAACAGCCCGCCGATCAGCGAGGCCAGTGCGCAGATGTTGGTGTAGCGCCAGAGCTTCTTGGGCTCCGCCAGACACATCGGCACCAGCATGACGTCGGGCGGCAGAGGGAAGAAGGAGCTTTCCGCGAAGGAGACGGCGGACATCCACCAGACGGCGTCCTTGCGGGCGGAGAGCTTGAGAATCCGGTTGTAGAGAGGTTTCAGCATACCGCGCGCGCGGCGCCCTCCCGAAGTGACGGAACCCGAAAACCGGAAACCCTCCCTCCGGGGATGAACCCGAAGGGAGGGCCGGTCGGTCACCTATATCGTCGTCCGCGGCCCGGTGGGCAACGGCGGCGACAAGATTTCACGATCGCTCAACCGGGGGCTCAGCCCTCGGCCTCGACCTCTTCCTTGATCTCCACCGGGCCCGAGTTCCTGGCCCTTGGCGGCGACATCGCGGTCGACCAGTTCGATCACGCCCATGGCGGCGGCATCGCCGTAGCGGAAGCCGGCCTTCAGAACGCGGCTGTAGCCACCCTGGCGGTCCTTGTAGCGGTCGGCCAGGACGGTGAACAGCTTGGTCACCATCGCGTCGTCGCGCAGCTGCGCGAAGGCGAGACGGCGGTTGGCGAGGCCACCCTTCTTGCCGAGGGTGATCAGACGCTCGACGATCGGGCGCAGATCCTTGGCCTTCGGCAGGGTCGTCTTGATCTGCTCGTGCTTGATCAGGGCGTTCGCCATGTTCGAGAACATGGCCTTGCGGTGGCTGGTGGTCTTGCTGAACTTACGTCCGGAAACGCCGTGACGCATGACGGTCCTCCTTCATGGCGTGGCCCCCCTCGGGGAGCCGGTGGTGAACCCGACCGCCCAGTTTTCGGCTGGTACGGCGCGGGGCGGGCCGGTTGGTGGCCCTGGGAACACTTGCCCCTCCCCGGCCCTCCCCCGCCTTCGGCAAGGGAGGGAGATCATCCCCTCCCCTGCGAAGCGGGGGAGGGTCAGGGAGGGGGCAATAAGGTGTGCGAGACTTAGTACGGCTCTTCCAGACGCTTGGCCAGCTCTTCGATGTTCTCGGGCGGCCAGTTCGGGATTTCCATACCGAGGTGCAGACCCATCTGGGCCAGCACTTCCTTGATCTCGTTCAGCGACTTGCGGCCGAAGTTCGGCGTGCGGAGCATCTCCGCCTCCGTCTTCTGCACCAGATCGCCGATGTAGACGATGTTGTCGTTCTTGAGGCAGTTGGCCGAACGGACCGACAGTTCCAGCTCGTCCACCTTGCGGAGCAGGTTCTTGTTGAACGGAACCTCCTCGTGCTTCTCCTCGGCGACCGCGTGGGTCGGCTCCTCGAAGTTGATGAACAGCTGCAGCTGGTCCTGGAGGATGCGGGCGGCGAGCGCCACCGCGTCGTCCGGCTTCACGGCGCCGTTGGTCTCGACGACCATCGACAGGCGGTCATAGTCGGTGACCTGCCCGACGCGGGCGTTGTCGACCTTGTAGGAGATCTTGCGGACCGGCGAGAACAGCGCGTCGACCGGGATCAGGCCGATCGGAGCGTCTTCCGGACGGTTCTGGCTGGCCGGGACGTAGCCCTTGCCGGTCTCGACCGTCAGTTCCATGTTCAGGCGGGCGCCGTTGTCCAGCGTGCAGATCACGAGGTCCGGGTCCATCACCTGGATGTCCGCGCCGGTCTCGATCATGCCGGCCTTCACCTCGCCGGGGCCTTCGGCGCGCAGGCGCATGCGCTTCGGGCCGTCACCACCCATGCGCAGACCCATCGACTTGATGTTGAGGACGATGTCGGTCACGTCCTCGCGCACGCCGGGGATGGACGAGAACTCGTGCAGCACGCCGTCGATGTGGATCGCCGTGACGGCCGCACCCTGCAGCGAGGAGAGCAGCACGCGGCGCAGCGCGTTGCCGAGCGTCAGACCGAAGCCACGCTCCAGCGGCTCGGCCACGACGGTCGCCGTGCGGTCGGCGTCGTCACCGGGCTGGATGTCCAGCTTGTTCGGCTTGATCAGTTCCTGCCAGTTCTTCTGAAGAGCCACGGTATTACCTCATGCCATCGGGGTGGACACACGTCCGCGGGGACCGGCCGTTCCCATCCGATGGCGCCGCGATGGCTGCGGCGCCTGTCCCGGAACGGCGGGTCCCCGCGGGTGCGGAGTAGCGATGCTTCTTAGACGCGACGCTTCTTCGGCGGACGGACGCCGTTGTGCGGGATCGGCGTGACGTCGCGGATCGAGGTGATCTGGAAGCCGATCGACTGCAGAGCGCGCAGCGCCGACTCACGTCCCGAACCCGGACCCTTCACCTCGACCTCGAGGGTCTTCATGCCGTGCTCCTGGGCCTTGCGGCCCGCGTCCTCGGCGGCGACCTGGGCGGCGTAGGGGGTCGACTTGCGCGAACCCTTGAAGCCCATCGTGCCCGACGACGACCAGGCGATGGTGTTGCCCTGCGCGTCGGTGATGGTGATCATCGTGTTGTTGAAGGAGGCGTTCACGTGAGCGACGCCGGCGGTGATGTTCTTGCGCTCGCGACGACGAAGACGCTGCGAAGCGGCTGAGGGCTTGGCCATGGTCCGTGCGTCCTCTTACTTCTTCTTGCCGGCGATCGGCTTGGCCGGACCCTTGCGGGTGCGGGCGTTCGTGTGGGTGCGCTGGCCGCGGACCGGCAGGCCCTTGCGGTGACGCAGGCCACGGTAGCAGGCCATGTCCATCAGACGCTTGATGTTCATGGCGACCGAACGGCGCAGGTCGCCCTCGACGCGGTAGTCGGCGTCGATGGTCTCGCGGATCTTGAGGATCTCGTCGTCCGTGAGCTGGTTCACACGGCGCTCCGCCGGGATCTCCAGCTTCGTGCAGATTTCCTTGGCCTTGAAGGGGCCGATGCCATGAATGTAGGTCAACGCAATCTCCACGCGCTTCTGCGCGGGGATGTTGACGCCAGCGATACGCGCCACGCCTGCTCTCCTCGATATCTCAACGGCAGCCCTCATGGGCCGCCTACACACCGATTGATCCCCGATCCGGACGCCGGGGCCCGAAGGCCCGGAGGCAAAACACGGATACGGGACGCACAATGTCTCCCGCCGGGCCGGTTGGGCCGCGGGAGGGTGCGACTATAGAAAAAGCCGGAAATCTGTCAAGGCCGTTCTGCGGCGTTACCGTGCTTTTCCCGGTGCCCGACCATTGTGGGGAGGCGGACCGCGGTTGACAAGCCGGACGGCAGAACTTGAGATGAACGGCCCGCCCCGAACGGAACAATCCGAACGGCACATATCAGAAGGCAGTCCCATGACCCGCAAAGGCATCCCCTTCCGGCGCTTCCGCCTGACCAAGATCGTCGCCACGCTGGGGCCGGCCACCGCGACGCCGGAGATGATCCGCGCGCTGTTCGAGGCGGGCGTGGACGTCTTCCGCCTGAACTTCAGCCACGGCACGCACGAGGACCATGGCCAGCGCCTCGCCACGCTGCGCGCGCTGGAGGCGGAACTCGACCATCCCATCGCGGTGATGGCCGACCTTCAAGGGCCGAAGCTGCGGCTGGGCACCTTCGTCGATGGCCCCATCACCGTCGAACCGGGGCACCGCATCCGCCTCGACCTCTCCACCGAGCCGGGCGACGCGACCCGCGTCGGCCTGCCCCACCCGGAAATCTTCGCCGCGCTTGAGCCGGAGGCGGAACTGCTGGTGGACGACGGCAAGGTCCGCCTGCGCGTCGTCGACTGCAGCCCCGACCACGCCGACTGCGTCGTGCTGTCCGGCAGCCGCCTGTCCGACCGCAAGGGCGTGAACGTTCCGGGCGTCGTCCTGCCGCTGACGCCGCTGACCCCGAAGGATCACGAGGATCTGGCCTTCGCCTTGGACCAGGGGGTCGACTGGGTGGCCTTGTCCTTCGTGCAGAGGCCGGAGGACGTGGCCGAGGCGCGCAAGCTGGTCGCCGGGCGTGCCGCCCTGCTGTCGAAGATGGAGAAGCCGCAGGCCATCCAGCATCTGGAGCGCATCGTCGAACTCTCGGACGGCGTCATGGTCGCCCGCGGCGACCTCGGCGTGGAGATGCCGGCGGAGGACGTGCCGAGCATCCAGAAACGGATCATCCGCGAGTCGCGCAGGGCCGGAAAGCCGGTGATCGTCGCCACCCAGATGCTCGAGTCGATGATCGGCGCCCCGGCCCCGACCCGCGCCGAGGCGTCGGACGTGGCGACTGCGGTCTATGACGGCGCGGACGCGGTGATGCTGTCGGCCGAGACCGCGGCGGGCACCTACCCCATCGAGGCGGTGTCGATGATGGACCGCATCGCCCGCCGGGTCGAGCAGGACCCGCTCTACCGCACCATAACCGACGCCCAGCATCCCGACCCGCAGCAGACTTCCACCGACGCCGTCACCGCGGCGGCGCGGCAGGTCGCCCACACCATCCAGGCCGCGGCCATCGTCACCTACACCACCAGCGGCTCCACCACGTTGCGCGCCGCCCGCGAGCGGCCGGAGGTGCCGATCATGTGCCTGACGTCCAGCCTGGAGACGGCGCGGCGGCTCCAGCTCGCCTACGGGGTGCACAGCGTGCACTCCGCCGACGTGACCGACTTCAACGAGATGGTCCAGAAGGCCGCCCGCTGCGCCTACGAGGACGGGCTGGCGGTGGAGGGCCAGCGGCTGGTCATCACCGCCGGCGTGCCCTTCGGCACCCCCGGCAACACCAACATCCTGCGCATCGCCTGGGTGGATGCGCAGTAAGAGGAAAGCCGTCAGGCCGGCGCACGCTCCGCCGGCGCGACCCGGGGAAAGCGCAGGGTGAAAGCCGCCCCGCGGCCCGGCGCGCTGTCGAGCGCGATGCGGCCCCTCAGCCGGCGGGTGGCGATGTTGTAGACGATGTTCAGCCCCAGCCCGCTGCCGCCCGTTCCACGGCTGGTGGTGAAGAAGGGCTCGAACACTTTGCCATGGAGTTCGGACGGGATGCCGCGCCCGTCGTCGGCATAGACCAGCTCCACCTCGTCGCCCCCCACCGCGCGCGCGGCAACGCGCAGCGTCCCGTGCTGGCCGGGGGCGTAGCCATGGATGATCGAGTTCATCACGAGGTTGGTCAGCACCTGGCTGAGCGCGCCGGGATAGCCGTCGATCAGCAGATCCGCCGGGCAATCCACCTCCACGCCGTGGGCCGCCCGCTTGATGCGGACGCCCAGGCTGCGCAGCACCTCGTCGATGTAGTCGCGCAGGTCGAACACGCGGCGTTCCTCGCTCGCCTGATCGACGGCGATCTGCTTGAAGCTCTGGATGAGCTGGGCGGCACGGTCGATGTTCAGCAGCATCAGCTGTGCCGCCTCCCCCGCCATGTCGAGGAAGTCGGCGAAGTCGGGCCGGCGCAGCGTTCCCGCCTCGAAATCGCGCCGGATGACCCGGGTCCGTTCCGCCATCAGCGAGGCGCCGGTCAGGGCGATGCCGATGGGGGTGTTGATCTCATGCGCCACCCCCGCCACCAGGGACCCCAGCGCGGCCATCTTCTCGGACTGGATCAGATGCGCCTGCGCCTCCTTCAGGTCGCGCAGGGCGCGTTCGGCCTCCTCGCGCGCGGCGTGGGCGCGTTCCTCGGCGCGGACCCGTTCCGACACGTCGGTGTGCGAGCCGACGAGGCGGAACAGCTCGCCGTCCGGGCCGAGCACGCGAATGGCGCGGGTCAGCATATGGACCACCGCCCCGCTCTTGTGGTGGAAGCGCTGAATGAACTGGCACTCGTTCGTCACGCCCTTGACGAGGTCGCGGGCCATGTTCATGGACAGCTCGCGGTCCTCGGGCAAGATCAGCTCGGTCCAGCGGGCGACGGAGTTGTCCATCTCATCCTCGCCATAGCCGAGCATCCCCCACCAGTAGGGCGACAACCACAGCTCTCCCGTGCGCAGGTCCCATTGCGAGACCCCTTCACGCGCGGCGCGGATGGCCAGCTCGAACAATTCACGGCTGGCGATGATCTCCCGCTCGGCGTTCCGCCGCTCGGTCACGTCGGTGTAGGTGACGACAAAACCGCCGTCCGGCAGGGGCCGGGTCAAGCACTCCACGACCTGCCCGTCGGAGCGGGTGCACTCCCACAGCCGTTCCGCCGCCGCAGGCCGGACGGGCAAAGGTTCTCCCAGCGCCGCCGAGAGCCCCTGATCGGGCAAGGCCAAGTCGGATAGGGCCAACTCGGACAGCATGTCGGGGCACACGCTCCCCGGCCCGAAGGCCAGCCCCTCCCCGACCCGTCCAGCGATGGTCGCGTAGGGCGTGTGGTAACGCAGGAACTCCGGCTCCAGCCCCAGAAGCTCCCCGGCACGCCCGTTCCAGGCGACCAGCCGAAGCCCCCGGTCGAAGGCCATCACCCCCTGGCCCAACCCGTTCAGGACCGCCCGGCTCTGGTCCCACTGGGCTTCGAGCGCCTGTTCGGTGCGCTTGCGGGCGGAGATGTCGCTGATGCAGGCGAGCATGGCGTCCTCGCCCCGGAACCGGAACCGCCGGGCGGAGACCATCGCCCAGAGATCGCTGCCGTCGGGCCGGCACAGCCGGGTCTCGAACCCATCCACGCCGCCCACCCCGTCGCGCAGGGCGCCGAGGAGCCGCTCCCGCTCCGCCGGTTCGGTGTAGTAGGCCTTGGCGAAGCTGCGCCCGACCACATCGTCGAGCGGCACCCCGAACAGCCGGCCGGCGGGCTGGTTGACCGCCATCACCAAGCCGTCGGACAGCCGGGTCACCACCAGGGGAACGGCGATGGCCTGCATGATCGCCCGCTCCGCCTCGCCGGCCCGGTCGCCCAGAAGGTCCTCCAGACCGAAGAAGCCGGTGTCCTCCTGCGGGACGCCACCATCACCGGCAAAGGTCAACACCAGGTCGCCGCCCTCGCCCTCCGCTGGAATCAGAAGTCCGCGTTCCTTATACGGCGCAACCGCAAACGCCACCGTCTCCCCCGCGCGCAGCCGGTCCGCCACCACGGCGGCGTCCTCACGCAACGGAAGCGACGCCAGAAGGGCGTCGAGGCGATCCCCCGGACAACCGCCCAGCGACGCCCGGAACACGGCGTTGGCCCAGATCAGGCGCCCGTCGGCATCGAAGCGGGCAAGGCCGGCAGCGGCCATCCGCAAACACTCCCCTTCATTCCCCAAGACGACGGCCGCCGGATGAGACCGGTCGGGCGCCCCCGAGTCCATCCGCTGCGAATTCATACAAAATGAATCTACACCAGTTTATCCGGGCGGCACCATGGCGCCTCCCGCATTCCTGTATGCGCACCCATGTTCTAGCCTCCGCCACCCCCGGCCCGGAAGGACCGACCGCCGCATGTCCGAATTTGCCGCCTACGGCGGGCTGTTCCTCACCGCGTTCCTGGCCGCGACCATCTTCCCGGCCCAGTCGGAAATCCTGCTGGTCGGCATGCACGCCACCGGCAACTACGACCACCTGGCGCTTCTGCTGTTCGCCACGGCGGGCAACGTGCTGGGGTCCGTGGTCAACTGGGCGCTCGGGCGCTACCTGATGCATTTCCAGGACCGCCGCTGGTTCCCGGTTCCCGCGTCCATGGTGGCGCGGGCCACCCGCTGGTACCAGCGCTTCGGGGTGTGGTCGCTGCTGCTGGCCTGGATGCCCGTCATCGGCGATCCGCTGACGCTGGTGGCCGGCATCCTGCGGGTGGACATCCGGGTTTTCCTGCTGCTGGTCACCGCGGGCAAGGCGGCTCGCTACGCGGTGCTGGTCCTGGCCGTGTGAGCGGCCTACATTCACCCCATGGATGACCAGACCGCCCTTGCGGAGGATGCACCCGTCTGCGCCTCCCCCCTGCGGCGCCGGCTGTGGCTGGCGCTGGGCTACGCCGCGGTCGGGCTGGGCATCGCGGGCACCGTGCTGCCCCTTCTGCCGACCACCCCGTTCCTTCTGCTGGCCGCCGGGGCCTTCGCCAAGAGCAGCCCCGCCCTGCGCGACCGGCTGTACCGCGACCCGCGTTTCGGCCCGCTGCTGCGCGACTGGCAGTCCGAAGGAGCGATCCCCCGCAAGGCGAAGGCGGCGGCGCTGATCGGCATGAGCGTGAGCTGGGCGATCGTGGCGCTGACCGCCAGCCGCCCGCTGGTTCCCATCCTGGCCGGCACCTGCATGGCGGCGGTGGCCGTCTACATCGTCACCCGCCCCTCCCCATCCCGGCCCGCACCGCAGGACGCGGCGTCCGACGGCACGACGGTGGAGGACGCAAACGTTTCCGCATTGCGAAACGAAGCTTGAGCCAATCGGCCGATGGACGTATTACAGCCGGTAATCCCGGCCGGTCACCAGCGCCGCTGAAAAATCCTTATTATCCATAGGGATTTCTCAAATCCGTTCTCGTCTTGATCCCGATCAAGAAGCGCTCGGGTCCCGTCCGCTATTGTCCGGTCTTGCGTCCCTATCCGGAGCCAAGGCAGACGATATGCCAGACGGAAGCGCTGTCACGCCGGCGAAAATCCAGTTTTTCGAAAGCCAGAAGAAGATCCACCCGAAGGCCGTCTCCGGACGCTACCGGCGCTGGAAGACCATCCTGACCTGGATGCTTCTGGCGGTCTTCTTCATCGCCCCCTGGATTCGCTGGGAACGCGGCCCCGACGCGCCGGCCCAGGCGGTGCTGTTCGACCTGACGACGCCGCGCTTCTTCATCTTCTGGATCGAAATCTGGCCGCAGGAGATCTACTACCTCACCGGAGTGCTGATCGTGGCGGCCCTGGGGCTGTTCCTGGCGACGGCGCTGGCCGGGCGCGTGTGGTGCGGCTTCACCTGCCCGCAGACGGTGTGGACCGACCTGTTCGTCTGGATCGAGCGCGCCTTCGAAGGCGACCGGGCGGAGCGCATCCGTCTGGACAAGGCCCCCTGGAGCGCGAAGAAGGTCCTGCGCAAGACCGGCAAGCACGCCGGCTGGCTGGCCCTGTCCGTCATTACCGGCTTCGGCTTCGTCGCCTTCTTCACCGACGCGCCGCGCTTGGCCGTCGATCTGCTGACTTTCAACGCGACCTACGAGGCGGCGGGCTTCTTCGCGCTGTTCGCGGGCATGACCTACGTCATGGCCGGCTGGACGCGTGAGCAGATGTGCTACTACATGTGCCCGTGGCCGCGCATCCAGACCGCGATGCTGGACGAGCACAGCCTCGTCGTCACCTACGACACGCTGCGCGGCGACACCCGCGGCCCGAAGCGCAAGTCGCAGAGCTGGGACGAGCGCCGGACCAAGGGGTTCGGCGACTGCATCGACTGCGGCCAATGCGTGCAGGTCTGCCCGGTCGGCGTCGACATCCGCACCGGCGAGCAGGCGGACTGCATCAATTGCGGCCTGTGCGCCGACGCCTGCGACAACATCATGGTGTCGCAGGAGTTGCCGAAGGGCCTGATCCGCTTCGACAGTCTGGCCGCTCAGGACACCCGCGCCCAGGGCAAGACTTACCAGTGGCGGCTGATCCGCCCCCGCACCATCGTCTACGGCCTGCTGATGCTGGTGATCACCGGCGCCATGGCCTGGAGCTACGCGCTGCGCCCGCGGCTCGACATCGCCGTGCAGCGCGACCGCGCCCCGCTTTTCGTCACGCTGCAGGACGGCACCATCCGCAACGCCTACACCTTCAAGGTCTCCAACAAGACCCGGCAGGACCGTTCCTACACGCTGGCCGCCGCCGGCATCGCCGGTGCCGAGGTGAAGGTGGTGGGCGAGCGCGACGAGGACAGCGGCAGCGCGGTCAGCCACATCTCCGCCTCGCCGGACAGCGTGGCGACCTACCGCGTCTACGTCACGGTGCCGCGCGACTCCGTGCCGGACGCCTCCACCCCGGTCACCTTCCAGCTGACCGACACCAACAACGGCGACCGGGACAGCTACAAGAGCGTGTTCCTGGCGCCGGGCAGCAAGTAAGCCTGCCGGACATTCCATAAGGACCGCCGCCCATGACCTCCGCAAAGCCCGCCCGCATCGGCATCGTCACCGTGTCCGACCGGGCCAGCCAGGGCATCTACGAGGACAAGGGCGGCCCGGCCATTCGGGAGGAGCTGGAGCGCATCGTCGTCTCCCCCTGGGAGCCGGTGGCCCGCGTGATCCCCGACGACCGCGAGGGCATCGCCGCCACCCTGATCGAACTGGCCGACCAGGAGCGTTGCGACCTGATCGTCACCACCGGCGGCACCGGCCCCGCCCCGCGCGACGTGACACCGGAGGCGACGGAGCAGGTCTGCGAAAAGATGATGCCCGGCTTCGGCGAGCTGATGCGGTCGGTCAGCCTGACCGTGGTGCCGACCGCCATCCTGTCGCGCCAGACCGCGGGAATCCGCGGCAGCAGCCTGATCGTGAACCTTCCGGGCAAGCCTTCCGCCATTCACGATTGCCTGATGGCGGTCTTCCCGGCAATTCCGTACTGCCTCGATCTGATCGGCGCGGCGCGCATCGACACTGACCCATTGGTCTGCAAGGCATTCCGCCCGAAGTCCTGAGCTTTTGCCTATACCCTTTTTGCGCGTGCGGAGAGGAATACCATACGCATGGCCATGTTGCCTTGCGGGAACCCGTGCTCACCTTTTTCGTTCGAGGGGAGCGGGGTCCCCGATCAAGGTGAGCCAGCCATGCTGTTCGATTTCGAGCCTTCGGGCATCAACGACACCTATCTGCGCCTGACCCGGCGCGGTGTTTCCTGCATCGTCGCTCCGGCCGGGGCGTGGAACGGGTTGCTTCGGGTCAACTACATCGTTGCCGGGTCGCCCGGCGGCGCCGATCCCCACATGATCTACCGCTGCCTGGACATCGGGTGGGACGACGGGCGCTTCTGCTGGAAGGGCCGCGCCGCCCCGGTGATGACAACCTCCGCCATGGTGGACATCCTGCAGGAACGTGGGCTCGTCACCAACGGCGAGGCCGAGCGGCTGCTGTTCGGCATCAACAGCCCGGCGTCGGGCGGGTCGTCGGACGAGGCGCTGATCGCCCGCGCCATGCTTCTGGGCTGCACCTTCTCGCCGATCTACGAGGACGCGCCGCTGAGCAGCGGCCCGCCGCGCGTGGGCGGTTTCGCCCTGCGCACCCTGGCCGATCCCGGCGCTTTCGTGCTGACCGCCCGCGACGGCCTTCCCGTGCTGGACGCGCCCGCCCGCGACGCGCTGAAGCGCCTGATGGCCGAAAACGGCATCACGGTCTGACGGCGGCTTTTTTTCTCCAACGTGACGGATTGTATTTGACGGCGGTCAAAGAAGGGTGACCGCCCCCGGCGCAGTGTGACGGCATGACCGATGCCTCCAACGCGCGGGGAACACCATGACCAGTTCCGTTGCCGACCAGCCGGACCGCCCGCCGGTCCCCCTGATCTTCGCCTATGGGTTCCGGCCCTTCTTCCTGCTCTCCGGCCTTGCCGCGCCCGTCCTGCTGGCCGCCTGGATCGCCGTGCTGGCGACCGGGTCCTGGCCGGACGGCGCCGTCCCGGCGGCCTCCTGGCACGCGCACGAGATGCTGTTCGCCTTCGTGGTCGCCGCGGTGGCCGGCTTCCTGCTGACCGCCGTGCCGAGCTGGACGGGGACCAAGGCGCTGTCCGGCCTGCCGCTCGCCGGCCTGACGGCGCTGTGGCTGGCCGGGCGGGTGGCGCTGCTGCCCGTCCTCGGCGTGCCGCTGCCGGTTGCGGTCATCCTCGACCTCGCCTTCCTGCCGGCGCTCGGCGTGGCGCTGGCCGGGCCGCTGGTGGCGGCGGGCAAGATCCGCAACACCGCCTTCCTCGCCCTGCTGGGCCTGCTGACCGCCGCCAACCTGCTGTTCCATCTGGACTGGCTGGGCGTGCTGCCGGGCGGCACCGCGCTGGGCGAGACGCTGGCCATCGGCGTGGTGCTGATGATGATCGCGGTGATCGGTGGGCGCATCGTCCCGGCCTTCACCCGCAACGCCCTGCGGCTGCGCGGGCTGGACGGCTCCGTCGTCTCCCGCCCCTGGGTGGAGAAGGCGACGCTCGTCTCGACGCTGCTGATGATCCCCGCCGACCTCGCTCTGCCGGGCACCGCCATCGCCGGATTGCTGGCGCTTGTCGCGGCGCTCGCCCACGCCCTGCGGTTGGCCGGTTGGCAGCCGGCGAAGACGCTGGACCAGCCGATCCTGTGGGTGCTGCATCTCGGCTACGCCTGGGTGCCGGCGGCGCTGGCGCTGAAGGCCGCGCACCTGCTGGGGGCGGGCGTGGAAAGCTCCGCCTGGGTCCATGCGCTGACCGCGGGGGCCTTCGCCACGATGATCCTGGCGGTGATGACGCGGGCCACGCTCGGCCACACCGGGCGGATGCTGGTGGTGACCCGCCCGACCGTGGCCGCCTACATCCTGCTGACCGCCGCAGCGCTGCTGCGGGTGCTGGCGCCCGAGCTGCCGGGCGGCCTCTACTGGACCGCCCTGGAGGCCGCCGGTGCGGCCTGGATCGCGGCCTTCGCCTGCTACCTCTACGTCTACGCGCCCATTCTGCTCGCCCCGCGGGCCGACGGCCGCTCCGGCTGAGGTCCACCGGGCTGAAGAAGGCCCATCGCACGTGGGCTGCGTTTCCCGATGAGGCTGGTGGCGAAGCGGCGCTGGAGGTCTTCCGGATCACGGAAAATCTCCGCGCAGCCGGCCTTGCGCAGGTCCTGCTCCGCGAAGCCGCCGCACAGAACCCCCACCACGGTCAGCCCGGCCCGGCCCGCGGCCTTGGCGTCCCAGGGGCTGTCGCCGACCACCACCGCCTCCTCCGCCGGCAGGCCAAGCCTCTCCAACGCCGCCTCGAAGATGTCCGGGTGCGGCTTTGACCGCTCCGCGTCGTCGGACGAGGTCTCCACGTCCACCAAGTCCGTGATCTCCGCCGCGCGCTTGTAACGCTCCAGCTCGTCCCCCTTGGCGGAGGAGGCGAGCGCGATGCGCAGCCCCTCGGCGTGGAGATGCTGGAACAGGCCGCGCACCCGGCGGAAACCGCGGACCTTCGGCATGTATTTGCGAGCGAACAGCTCGTGCCGGAAGTGGTCCAGCTCATCTTCGATGCGGTCCAGATCCTCCTCCGGCACGAAGACCGGCATCAGCTGGTCGCCGCCCTTGCCGATCTGGGAGCGCACCGCGTCGAACTCCGCGTGGTAGCCGAAATGCCGGATCGCCTCCACCCAGGCGTGGGCGTGCAGGTCCACCGAGTTCGACCAGGGTGCCGTCCACGTCGAAAATGACGGCCTTCAGAACGCCGCTCATCGCCGCCTCCTCACCATGCTGCCCACGTGTTTTTGGGGGTATTCCTTCTCGAACAGACGGCGTGGCGCAGCGTTCCTCGGGCCGGTGTGCGGTGCGATAGAATTTGTCACATGGACCCGTCATAGCTGTGATCCGTTCACCCCCTACACAGATTGGGAAGAACGGACATGCCCAAGACGTTGAAGAGCTACGCCGCCCTCATCGGTCGCGCCCGCCACGCCGTGCAACGCTTCAGCCGCCGCCGCGCCCGCCGCGTGCCGATGGAGCATCTCGACCTCGGCCTCTTCCAAAGCGACATCCGGCTGTAGCGCCACCCTTTCGGATGGCTCCCTATCAACCGGAGGCGCCCCCTTCACGCCGCGCGATCGCGCTCCGCCATAGGACTCCCCCTCCGTCCTAGGCGGGCAAGCTGAATGTTTCCGCAGGAACCGGCGCGCTATCGTCGCGCGGTCCATCCAGCGGAGCCTCAGCCCCCATGACCGCCACCTTCGAGTCGGCCAGCGTCGAGACAACCAGTTTCGAGGATCAGTATTTCTCCGGCGCCGCCCTTTACGGCGACGACTTCGACGCGGCCCGGATCGCCCGCTGGTACGGGGTCGAGGCGCGGGACCCGGCGGCGGAGTTCGCGCGCACAGCGCCCGAGCGGCCCGGCTACCGCTACGAATACCACGCGCTGAACCACCGCCACGCCTTCCGCTTCCTGGCCGGGCGGCGCTTCCGGCAGGCGCTGGCCTTCGGCTGCGCCGCGGGGGACGACGTGGCGCCGATCGCCGGGCAGGTGGACCGCTTCCTCGCCGTGGAGCCCATCGAGCGCTTCTGGAAATCCGACATCGCCGGCACCCCCGCCGAGTACCGCCGGCCCACGCTGGGCGGGCGCATCGACTGCGTGGACGGGGCGAACGACCTGACCGTCTGCCTGCACACGCTGCACCACATCCCGAACGCCGGCGCCCTGCTGGCCGAGTTCGCCCGCGTCACCGCCCCCGGCGGGCTGTTCATCCTGCGCGAGCCGATCAGCACCATGGGCGACTGGCGCCGCCCCCGCCGCGGCCTGACCGCCAACGAGCGCGGCTTCCCCGTGGCGTGGCTGGAGGAACGCTTCGCCCGGCTGGGCTTCATGATACGGCAGCGCCGCTTCTGCTCCTTCCCGCTGACCGAGCGGCTGGGACCGCTGATGGGCGTTTCCCTGCCCTACGGCAACCCGCTGCTGGTGCGGCTGGACGAGGCGGCCTGCGCGCTGACGCGGTGGAACATCGCCTACCACCGCGACTCGCTGCGCAAGAAGTTCGCCCCCGGCGCCGTCTATTACGTGCTGGAGCGCACTACGACGCCAAAGCGTCTGTAAAGGTCGCCGCGTCGACGTTGCCGCCGCTCAGCACCACGGCGACGGTGCGGCCAGCCGCCGGCAGCTTGCCCGTCAACACGGCGGCCAGCCCGACCGCCCCACCCGGCTCGACCACCAGCTTCAGGACGGTGAAGGCGTAGGCCATGGCGGCCTTCACCTCGGCGTCGGTGACGGCGAGGCTGCCGGACAGCAGGTCCTTCATCACCGGGAAGGTCAGGGCGCCCGGCGTCGGGGTCAGCAGCGCGTCGCAGATGGAGCGCTGCCCGGCTGTGTTCTCCACCCGCTCCCCGGCGGCCAGCGAGCGCGCCACGTCATCGAAGCCCGCCGGCTCCGCCGCCCACAGGCGGGCATCGGGGAAGGTATGGCGCACCGCCGTCGCGACCCCGGACATCAGCCCGCCGCCGCTGCACGGCGCGATCACGTCGTCGGGAACCGCGCCGATGGCCTGCGCCTGTGCGGCGATCTCCAGCCCGACCGTGCCCTGCCCGGCCATGATCTGCGGGTGGTCGTAGGGCGGCACGGTGGCCGCACCCCGCTCCGCCGCGATGGCCGTGGCGATGGCTTCGCGGCTTTCGGTCCAGCGGTCGTAGAGCACGACCTCGGCGCCGTAGCCGCGGGTGTTGGCGATCTTCAGGGCCGGCGCGTCGCTGGGCATGACGATGACCGCGGGCATGCCGAGCAGCGCCGCCGCCGCCGCGACGCCCTGGGCGTGGTTGCCCGACGACCAGGCGACCACCCCGCCCCGGCGCTCCTCCGGCGTCAGCTGGGACAGCCTGTTGAAGGCGCCGCGGAACTTGAAGGAGCCGCTGCGCTGCAGGACCTCTGGCTTCAGCAGGACACGCCCGCCGACCCGCTCATTCAGCAGGGCGTTCTCCAGGAGCGGCGTGCGCACGGCGAAGCCGTCCAGCCGCGCCGCGGCCTCGACGATGTCCTGGTGGCCGATGGCAAAGGAATTCGACGCAGGCATGGCTCAGCGGCCTCCGGAAACGTTGAGAAGGGCGCCGGTCACGTAGGACGCGGCGTCGGACAGCAGCCACAATACGGCTTCGGCGACCTCGTCCGCCGTCCCGGCGCGCCCGGCGGGCGGGATCAGGGCGGGGTTGTCGAGCCGGTTGCCGATGCCGGGGATGATCTGGATGTCGGTGTCGATCAGGCCGGGCCGCACGCAGTTCACGCGGACGCCCTCCTTCGCCACCTCGCGGGCGAGGCCGACGGTCAGGCTGTCCACCACGCCCTTGCTGGCCGCATAGCCCACATACTCGTTGGGCGAGCCCAGCACGGCGGCAATGGAGCCGACGTTGACGATGCTGCCACCTTTCCCGCCGTGGCGGGTGGACATGCGGCGCACCGCCTCCCGCGCGCAGAGGACCGCGCCGGTCACGTTGATGTCCAGCATGCGGCGCAGGTCGTCCGGCGCGGCCTCGTCAAGCCGTCCGTAAGGGCCGATGATGCCGGCGTTGTTGACCAGTCCAGCGGTGGGGCCGAAGCGGTCCTCCGCCGCGTCGAACAGAGCGCGGATGTCCTCTTCACGAGCCGCATCGCCTTTGACGGCCTGGGCCTGCCCGCCGGCCTCGCGGATCGCCGCCAGCGTGGCCTCCGCCGCCGCGGTGTTGCCGATGTAGGAGAAGGTGACGGCGTAGCCGCGCTGCGCGGCCATGCGGGCGACCGCCGCCCCGATACCCCGGCCGCCGCCGGTGACGACCAGCGATGTGAGCGTGGTGGACATGGTTTCTCAGCCCTCCTGCGGGTTGCCGGCCAGCCGGTCGAAAATCCGGGCGAGCGCGCCGTCGCCCTCGCGCCCCAGCCCAACCGCGGCGGCCATGGTGAAGAGTTGCAAAGCCGAGGCGGCCAAGGGCGTCGGCACCGTCAGCCGCCGCGCGGCGTCCATCACGTTGCCCAGGTCGGCCCCGACGATGCTTAGCGGCCGTTGCGAGGGGATGTGGAAGGGACCGGCGGCGAGGATCTCGGCCAGCCGCTGCGGATCGACCCCGGCGCGGACGCCGAAAGCCGTGGCCTCCGCCACCGCAGCGGCGTGGATGCCGGTCAGCATCTGCTCCACCGCCTTCACGGCGGAGCCCTGCCCATGCTCGGTGCCGACGCGGTGCAGCGTGCCCGACGCGGCCGCGATCAGGTCCGCCGCTCGTACGAAGGCGTCTTCGGGGCCGGAGGCCATCACCACCATGCGCCCCTCGGCCGCCCGCACCGGCCCGCCGCCGACCGGTGCGTCGAGCATCAGCAGGTCCCGCTCGGCGAGGCGGCGGCCGATGGCGGCGGCCATGTCCGGCGGGACGCTGGTGGAGAGGACGACCACGCCGCCCTTCGGCAGGGTGCCGGCCACGCCCTCGGCGCCGAACAGCACCTCCTCAGTCTGATCCGCCGTGGCGACCAGGACGATGACGCGATCCACCCGGCGCCCGACGTCGGCGGGCGATCCCGCGGCCTCCCCGCCATGGGTGACGAGGCTCATGCATTTGGCGGCGTCGAGGTCGCAGCCGACGACCCGGAAGCCGGCACGGAGCAGCGACAGCGCCACTCCCATGCCCATGGAGCCGAGCCCGACGACGCCCGCGCTGCGGACCGGTTCCAACGCATCGCTCATGATCCCCCCTGCGGACGCGTCCGCGTCTCCCCGTGGCCCGTTAGCAATGGCCGTTGCTTCGGAGTGTCGGGGGCGCGGCGGGGAGCGTCAAGCGGCGGATGTTTCACGCCCTGATCCGCTTCGGGACGCGCAGCAGCACCCACAGCACCAGAAGATGCGCCGCCATCCAGGCCAGCGCCGCCGCGGGCATCAGCAGGTCCGGCGCCGTGCTGGCCGCGGCGACGCGCAGCGCGGCGGACAGGCCGACCAGGGCGATGGCGGCGGTGGCGGGCCGGGAGAAGTCCGGCGGCAGCGCCTCGCGCTGCAGGGTCGCGCGCACCATCATGGAGGCCGCCAGCGTGCCCAGCGCGCCCGCCCCGATCACGTGCCAGCCCGCCCCGCCGGTCAGCGGAGCCAGCCGCTCCACTCCCAGGAACAGCCAGCCGAGCCCGAGCCAGCCGTAGCCCAGATGCAGACTCCACAGGTCCGGACGCTTCAGCACGGCACCCGTCCGCCAGCGCGCCAGACGCGCCCAGGCGGTCACCCCGGCCAGCGCGGCGCCCGCCGCCCCGATCCAGGCCAGCGGGCCGGTCGTCAACCCGGCGGCCACGGTCAGGGCGGCCAGCACCGCTCCGGCGACACCGGCCCATTCCAGGCGCGGCTGCACCCGCTCGACCAGCGTCCCGCCCTGCTTGCGGACTTCCCCCGCCGTGGCCGACGGGATGATGCGCCCGCCCATCACCAGCATCAGGATGCCGACGAGATGAAGCGCGAACAGGGCGCCCGTCCGCCCGCCGTCGCCGCCCCACCAGACCAGCGCCTCGGCCAGCGCGAAGGCGCCGATCACCGGGCCGAACAGCCTGTTGTGGCCGCTCTTGGCGGCGCGCAGGAAGGGCACGCCGGCGATCACGAAGAGCGCCAGCGGATAGGCCAACGCCAGCGGTGCCGCGACCTCCGGCGGCAGGCCGCCCAGCACCGCCAGCCGCCCGGCCAGCCACGCGGCGAAGGCGACGGTCAGCGCCATCCCGGACGGTCGCGTCAGCAGGAAGCCGCCGACCACCGCCAGCGCGTAGCCCATCAGCATCTCGTGGGCGTGCAGCGCCGGGGTCCAGCCGATGCCGAGCCAGCCGAAATAACCGGCCACCCACAGCGGCACGCTGAGCGCCCCATAGAGCGCGGCGGCGGGAAAGAACAGGCGGTGCCCCCACGGACGCTGCGGGGGCGGCGGGACGAAGGCGCTCATGCGGCGACGACAGCAGAAGCGGTGGTGACGGGGCGCAGATGCTCCTCGCCCCAGGCCTTCAGCGCCAGGATGATCGGCTCCAGGCTCCGCCCGCGCGGCGACAGGCTGTATTCGACGCGCGGCGGCACCTCCGCATAGACGGTGCGGACCAGCAGCCCGTCCGCCTCCAGCTCGCGGAGCTGGGTGGTCAGCATGCGCTGGGTGACGTTCGGCACGCGGCGACGGATCTCGTTGAAGCGCAGCGTGCCGTCCAGCAGATGGTAGAGGATCAGCCCCTTCCACTTCCCGCCGATGAGGGCCAGAACACCCTCCACCGGGCAGCCCGGCGAGCAGTCCAGGTTGGCGTGGGGAACGCGGGCCATGACGGTATCCTTTTCGACACTATGTGCGTTTCATGTGCATTCTTGCGCCCCGGTGCTGCAAGGCGCAAGTCTGTCGGCAGAGCACACCACGCCGCAACAAGCACCCAACAACAAGCACAAGGACTTCAGGCCATGCGCGCTGTCGCCTTCACCCAATCCCTGCCCATCGACGCCCCCGACGCCCTGATCGACGTCGAGCGCCCCCGCCCCGAACCCCAGGGCCGCGACCTGCTGGTCAAGATCGAGGCCGTCTCGGTCAACCCCGTGGACACCAAGGTCCGCCGCAACATGCCGCCCGCACCGGGCGCCATGAAGGTGCTGGGCTGGGACGCCGCCGGCACCGTGGTCGCCGCCGGTCCGCAGGCCACGCTGTTCAAGCCGGGCGACGCCGTCTTCTACGCCGGGGCCATCGACCGCGACGGCACCAACGCCGAGTTCCATCTGGTGGACGAGCGCATCGTCGGGCCGAAGCCGGCCAGCCTCGACTTCGCCCAGGCCGCCGCCCTGCCGCTGACCAGCATCACCGCGTGGGAAGCCATGTTCGACCGGCTGGACGTGCGGCGTCCGGTGCCGGGGGCGGCCAACGCCATCCTGATCGTCGGCGGGGCCGGCGGCGTCGGTTCCATCGCCATCCAGCTCGCCCGGCGGCTGACCGACCTGACGGTCATCGCCACCGCGTCCCGTGAGGAGACGCAGGCTTGGTGCCGCGATCTGGGCGCCCATCACGTCGT
This sequence comes from Azospirillum sp. UENF 312511, assembly GCF_058780635.1. Taxonomy (NCBI): domain Bacteria; kingdom Pseudomonadati; phylum Pseudomonadota; class Alphaproteobacteria; order Rhodospirillales; family Azospirillaceae; genus Azospirillum; species Azospirillum sp. UENF 312511. The sequence continues at coordinate 331,624 of NZ_JBSNCG010000003.1, forward strand.
CGACCACCGCAAGCCGCTGGCCGCCCAGGTGGAGGCGTTGGGCATCGGCGCCCCCGCCTTCGTCTTCTCGACCAACGACACCGGCGCCCACCTGCCGGAGATCGCCGCCCTGATCGCCCCGCAGGGCCGCGTCGCGCTGATCGACGACCCGGCGGGGCTGGACGTCATGGTGCTGAAGCGCAAGAGCGTGTCGCTGCATTGGGAGTTCATGTTCACCCGGCCGGTGTTCGGCACCGCCGACATCGACGCCCAGCACGCGCTGCTCAGCGAGGTGTCGCGCCTCGTCGACGCCGGCACCGTCCGCACGACGCTGGCCGAGACGTTCGGCACCATCAACGCCGCCAACCTGACGCGCGCCCACGCCCTGCTCGAAAGCGGGCGGGCCAAGGGCAAGATCGTGCTGGCCGGCTTCTGAACCCCTCCTTGCCTTTTGGGCGGGGGACGGCCAGTCTCCCGTCCCAAGGGAGCGGAGCGGAGAAGCGGGAATGGCCGGGGTGAAGTGGCTCGGATGCCGGAAGCGGGCCGGCGAGACCGGTGCGTCTTGGGCGGCGCCATGACCCGCCTGCGCATCCGCATCGACTTCGACACCGGCGGCTCGGTCGGGCCGGGCAAGATCATGCTGCTGGAGCGGATTCGGGAAACCGGTTCCATTTCCGCCGCGGCGCGGACGTTGGACATGTCCTACCGCCGCGCCTGGCTGCTGGTCGACGACCTGAACCGCATCTTTGCCGAGCCGGTGGTCTCCGCCGCGGTGGGCGGCAAGCATGGCGGCGGGACCGCGCTGACCGCCTTCGGCGAGCGGGTGATCGAGCATTACCGAGCGGTGGAGCGCGATGCCTTCGCCGCCACCACCCCCCGGCTGGAGGCGTTGGAAGGGATGCTCAACGCCGGGTATGGCGCGGGAAGCGACCCGGCGGACGACGGCAGCTTCTCCGGCGACCCTGGGCTGAAGCCCGGCTGCAAGCCGGCCTGACGGTTCTTCCAAACGGCGAGAGGGGTTGGGGCGACGGGGGAGCCGTGGTATGGGAAGGCGGATTTTCCACCGCCCTTTCCCGCATCGCTCACGCCAAGGATTTCCGCCATGCGCCCGGTCAAGATCGCCCCGTCCATCCTCTCCGCCGATTTCGCCCGGCTGGGCGAGGAAGTGCGCGCCATCGATGCGGCGGGCGCCGACTACATCCACATCGACGTGATGGACGGCCATTTCGTCCCCAACATCACCATCGGCCCGGCGGTGGTGAAGGCGCTGCGCCCGCACACGGCGAAGCCCTTCGACGTGCATCTGATGATCTCCCCGGTGGACCCCTACATCGCCGCCTTCGCGGACGCCGGCGCCGACATCATCACCGTCCATCCGGAAGCCGGCGCGCACGTCCACCGCACCATCCAACTCATCAAGTCGCTGGGCAAGAAGGCCGGCCTGTCGCTGAACCCGGCCACCCCGCTGGAGGCCGTCGACTATCTGCTGGAAGACCTCGACCTCGTCCTGGTCATGACGGTCAACCCCGGCTTCGGCGGGCAGAGCTTCATCGCCAACCAGCTTCCCAAGATCCATGAGCTGCGCCGCCGCATCGACGCGCTGGGCAAGCCCATCGACCTCCAGGTGGACGGCGGCATCAACGGCGAGACCGCCCGCATCGCCATCGAGGCGGGGGCCAACGTTCTGGTCGCCGGAACCGCCACCTTCACCGGCGGGCCGGACCGTTACGCCGCCAACATCCGCGCTCTCCGGAGCTGATCTCCGGCCCACCCCTCTCCCTCCCGGCCATGCTCCAGGTGGGTTTATCCGCAAGAGGGTCCTCCTTCGGGCAGAACCAAACGCCGTTCTGGGCGTTATGGCTGCGTGGGATCGAGGACATCGATACTGGAGGGAGAGAGGTTATGGGTATTCTGTGGACGATCATCATCGGCTTCCTGGCCGGCATCGTCGCCAAGTTCCTGATGCCGGGCCGTGATCCGGGCGGCTTCATCATCACCACGCTGCTCGGCATCGCGGGTGCCTTCGTCGCCACCTATCTGGGCGAGGCCGTGGGCTGGTACCGGGCGGGCGAAGGGGCCGGCTTCATCGGCGCCATCGTCGGCGCCATCATCATCCTGGCCATCTACCGCATGATCGCCGGGCGCCGGACCACCGTCTGAGACTGCGGCACACCACACCGCACACGCAAAGGGCGGCCCGACGGGGCCGCCCTTTCGCTTTTCCATACGGACCGCAGATCACCGGATCGCAGTTGTTACGCCAGGGCAACCGGGCTCGGCATGAAGACCGCGCGGGAGATCGCCGCCTGGATCGCCTCGTTGGTGAAGGGCTTGCGGACAATCTGGCCGAGATGGCGGGCATCCGCCTCCTCCAGGTCGCCGTCGAAGGCCGTGACAAAAATGGTCCGCATGGCGCGCTTCTGGCGCAGCCGGCGGGCGACCTCGACCCCGCTGCCGCCGTCGGCCAGCCGGACGTCGAGCAGGGCCAGCGTCGGCTTCTCGGCCTCCAGCAGTTCCAGGGCCTCCTGCTCGTTGTTGGCGGTGCCGCAGACGACGTGGCCCATGTCGGTGACCAGCGAGCCGATCTCCATCGCCAGGATCGGGTTGTCCTCGACCACCAGAACCCGCTGGGTCAAGGCGTTGCGCACCTTGTCGCGGGCGACCGTCAGCCGGTCGTGGCCCTCGGGCGCGGGGATCTGCAGCACCTGGGCGGCCTCGGGAACCGTCAGCCCCTCCAGCGTGATCAGCAGATACATGCGCCGCTCGCCTTCCGGCAGGGATGCCAGCGCCCGTTCGATGGGGTGCGGCGACGGGGCCGGCAGCCCGTCCCCGTCCTCGTCGAACAGCAGATTCAGCAAGGCGTAGAGCGGCACCCGCGCGCCCGCTTCCAGCCCGAAGCGGGACGGGGCCATCACGGCGACCTCGACGCAGCGCGTCACGAGATCGTCACCGCGTTCGGTCGCTCCGGTCAGCGCGCGCGCGTAGCGGCGCAGGTAAGGGAGATGATCGTAAAGCTGGCGTGCGTAGACTCGCATGACCCGTTCTTCCGCGCCGGTGGGTGGGTCCGTCCGGCCTTCGGCACCGAGGGGCGCTGGCCGGTCGGCTTGATTCATAACTTGTTAACACTCTGAAACACTATCACGCCCCCCAAGGAGGGCGAACCGAAAAAAAGGCCGAGTCCCCCTTCCCCCGTTGGCAGAGGCCACATGGCCGAACCGCATCGCTGGGCCTACCGCGCCTGCTCCCGCTGCTGGCGCGACCGCCACTGCCAGGGCTTCTCCACCTGCCCCGCCCACAGGCCCAGCCGGCGGCTCTGCGCGAAGGCCTCGCTGGAGGCGTAGGCCGGCGACAGGCCGCGGTAGGCGAAGGCCCAGCCGCGCGCCACCATGGCCGCCCCCAGATCGACGCCGAGCACCCGGCATTCGCCCAATTGCTGGCCGTTGCGGTCGCGTTCGGCGATGGTGCAGGTCACCTCCTGGTCCTTGATCAGGCTGGCCAGCACCGCGGTGGCGATGCGGAAGCAGTCCAACTCATGCCCGTACCGGTTCCGGCATTTCTGCCCGACGTCGGGGGCGTCGATCCCCATCAGGCGAACCGGCGTGCCCTTGATGGACAAGGTATCGCCCTCCATGGCGACACCCTGTCCTTTTAACGTTTCATTGGGGGTGTTGGCGACCTTGCCTTTGGTCGTCCCTCCCTGGGCATACACCGTTCCGGTTGAGCACAGGACGAGAAGCGCCACCAAAGGAGCGAGCCACTCAGAACAAGGTCGGCGCGTCATCGGGCGGTGCATCGTCCAAGGGAGCCGCGCACGCCTCGTCGTCGTTGCGCACGTTGTTGACGCGCGGTCCCACCGGATGGGCCTCCAGCAGCGCGTCGGGCGCCGGCTTCAGCAGCCCCTCCAGCACCGGCAGCGGGGCGGCGGGGTCCAGCCACAGGTCCCAATTCGTCTCGTCGAGGATCACCGGCATGCGCTCGTGCAGCGGCTTCAGCACCGCGTTGGCCGTGGTGGTGACGATGGTCAGCGTCTCCAGGGGGTCCGCGGGGGCCGGGCCGCCCTTCGGGCCGTTCCAGCGCTCCCACAGGCCGGCGAAGGCGAAGGGCGCGCGGTCGCGGCGGCGGATGGCGTAGCCCTGCTTGCGCTTGCCCTCCGCTTTCCACTCATAGAATCCGTCCACGGGGACGAGGCAGCGCCGCTTGCGGAACGCTTCCCGGAAGGACGGCTTCTCGGCCAGCGTCTCCCCGCGCGCGTTGATCAGCCGCGCGCCGATGGACGGGTCGTCCGCCCAGAAGGGCACGAGGCCCCAGCGCAGGGTGACCAGATGGCGCCCATCCTCCTCCCGCCGCACGGCGGGCACCGGCTGGGTGGGAGCCACGTTCCAGCGGGGCTGGAGGTTCGGCAGTTCGGGGAAGCCGAACAGCCGCTGAACCTCCGCGGCCGGCGTGGCGAGTATCATGCGTCCGCACATGGCCTAAGAATAGGTGGCCCAGCGCCCCCACGCCACCGCCGGCTTATGCCCAACCGAGGGTTTTCGCCGGCCAAGGCTCCGCCTATCTTCTCCGGGTGTCTCTCCACGCCATAGGAAAGCCCCGCCCCATGATGAAGTTCGGCATCGGCCAGCCGGTCCCCCGTACCGAAGACGCGCGCCTGCTGACCGGCGGCGGGCGCTACACCGACGACGTGTCGCTTCCCGGCCAGACCTACGCGGTCTTCGTGCGCTCCCCTCACGCCCACGCCGACATCCGCGGGATCGACGCGGTGGAGGCGGCGGCGCAGCCGGGGGTGCTCGGCGTCTTCACCGTCGCCGACCTGGAGGCGGACGGCATCCAGCCGATCCCCTGCGCCGCGGCGCTGACCCAGCGCGACGGCTCCCCCTACGTCGCCCCGCCCCGCCCGGCGCTGGCCAAGGGACGCGCGCGCCACGTCGGCGATCCAGTCGCCGTGGTGGTGGCCGAAACGCTGGACGCCGCCCGCGACGCGGCGGAGCTGGTGATGGTCGATTACGACGACCGGCCCGCCATCGCCGGCACGGCGGAGGCGCTGGAGGCGGGCCGCCCGCAGGTGTGGGAGGAGGCGCCGGGCAACCTCTGCTTCGACTGGGAACAGGGCGAGGAAGAGGCGGTTGAGTCGGCGATTGCCAAGGCTGCCCGCGTGGTGGAGCTGGAGATCGTCAACAACCGCGTCGTCGCCAACCCGATGGAGGGCCGCGCCTGCCTCGCCGCGGTGGAGGCGGAGACCGGCCGGCTGGTCATTTACGTCACCAGCCAGGGCGTGCACGGGCTGCGCAAGCAGTTCGCCCAGCTGTTCGGCCTGCCGGAATCGAAATTCCGCGTCGTCACCACCGACGTCGGCGGCGGCTTCGGCATGAAGCTGTTCAACTACCCGGAATATATGGTCTGCCTGTTCGCCGCGCGGCGCCTGAACCGGCCGGTGAAATGGGCGGCGGAGCGGACCGAGGGCTTCCTCAGCGACGACCACGGGCGCGACCATGTCAGCCGCGCCCGGCTGGCGCTGGACGGCGACGGGCGCTTCCTCGGGCTGCGGGTGGACACGGTCGCCAATCTGGGGGCCTACCTGTCGAACTACGGCCCCTTCATCCCGACCGACGCCGGATCGGCGATGCTCGTCGGCTCCTACACCACACCGGCGGTCTATGTGCGGGTGAAAGGCGTCTTCACCAACACCCAGCCGGTGGATGCCTACCGCGGCGCCGGTCGTCCGGAGGCGGCCTATCTGCTGGAACGGCTGATCGATCATGCCGGGCGCGTCACCGGCCTCGGACCGGCGGAGATCCGGCGGCGCAACTTCATCCCACCCACCGCCATGCCCTACGCCACGCCGATGGGCCAGACCTACGATACCGGCGAATTCGAGCAGAATCTGCGCGACGGGCTGGAGCTGTCCGACCACGCCGGCCTGCCCGCCCGCAAGGCGGCGGCGAAGGCGCGCGGGAAGCTGCGCGGGGCCGGAATCGCCACCTACATCGAGGCCTGCGCGGGCGGCGGCGCGGAGCAGGCCACCGTGCAGGTCAACGGCGACGGGCGCATCGTCCTGATGATCGGCACCCAGACCAACGGCCAGGGCCACGAGACCGCCTACAAGCAGATCATCGCCGACCGGCTGGGCGTCCCGCCGGAGGATGTGGAGGTCGTGCAGGGCGACACCGACCGGGTGTCCTGGGGGGCCGGCACCGGCGGCTCCCGCTCCGTCCCGGTGGGCGGGGCGGCCCTGGCCGAGGGCGCGGCGCGCGTGGTGACCAAGGCGACCGAGGTCGCCGCCGACCTGCTGGAGACCGCCGCGGTGGACGTCGAGTTCGTCGAGGGCCGCTTCAGCGTCGTCGGCACCGACCGCAGCGTCTCCTTCAAGGAGGTGGCCGCCAAAGCGGCGGCGCAAGGCCCCATCGCCTTCACCGAGGTCGCCCGCTGGACCCCGCCCGCCAACACCTTCCCCAACGGTTGCCACGTGGCGGAGGTCGAGGTCGATCCCGACACCGGGGTGGTCGAGGTCGTCGGCTACACCGTCGTCGACGATTTCGGGACGGTGGTGAACCCGCTGCTGGTCATGGGACAGGTCCATGGCGGCGTCGCCCAGGGCATCGGGCAGGCGCTTCAGGAGCGGGTGGTCTTCGACCCGGACAGCGGCCAGCTGCTCAGCGGCTCCTTCATGGACTACCAGATGCCGCGCGCCGTGGACGTGCCGGACATCCGCATCAAGCTGAACTGCGTGCCCAGCACCACCAACGCGCTGGGCATGAAGGGCGCCGGCGAGGCCGGGGCCATCGGCGCGCCGCCCGCCGTCATCAACGCCCTGGTGGACGCGCTGTCGGACTATGGAATCGACCACATCGACATGCCGGCAACCCCTCTGTCCGTATGGACCGCGATCCAGACGCATAGTAAAGCCGCTGCGGAATGACGAAGAACGGAGTAACGACGTCATAGGCCTTATTTCCAAACCCGATGTCACACCTTGCGTCGAATAAATTTGAGACAATATACGTGCTATAATGAATTAACATAGAATCACCCCAAGAGAGAAACGGGCATGACGGCGGAGCGGATCAGGGGCGGCGGGTGCGGCGGGCAGTGCACCGAGGGATTGGGATTCGACTTCACCATGGCCTTTCAGCCCATCGTTGATGTCGGTGATGGGCCCGGCGGCGGGCGGCCTTGGGCGCATGAGGCGCTGGTGCGCGGCCTCGACGGCCAGGGGGCCGGCTGGGTGCTGGGCCAGGTGACCGAGGCCAACCGCTACGCCTTCGACCAGGCCTGCCGGGTCAAGGCGATCGAGTTGGCCGCCAGCCTCGGCATGGGCCAGCAGCCCGACACCCGGCTGTCGATCAACTTCCTGCCCAACGCCGTCTACCAGCCCGAAGCCTGCATCCGCGCCACGCTCGCCGCCGCCAAGCGCACCGGCTTCCCGCCGGAGCGCATCATTTTCGAGGTGACGGAAAACGAGCGGGTCGTCGACGGCGCCCATCTGAAGTCGATCTTCACCGAATACAAGCGCCAGGGCTTCCACACCGCCATCGACGATTTCGGATCGGGCTATTCCGGCCTGAACCTGCTCGCCGAGTTCCAGCCGGACATCATCAAGCTGGACATGGAGCTGACCCGCTCCATCGACACCGACCGCACCCGCCGCAGCATCGTCAGCGCGATCCTCACTGTGTGCCGCGATCTGGGGATCACCCCGGTGGCCGAGGGCATCGAAACGCCCGGCGAGGCGAGGGTACTGCGCGATCTGGGGATCACGCTGATGCAGGGCTATCTGTTCGCCCGCCCGGCGGTGGAACGGCTGGAGGCGACGCCCGTCATGGACTTCGAATTGGCGGTGGCCTGAGCGGACTACAGCATCCGCGGGCGGCGCACCGCCCGCGGCCGCGGGGCGGCGTAACGCCCCCTTTGCTCTGTCGCGAGGGTCAGCGCCTCGTGCGCGATCAGGCGGCGGTAGTCACCGTCCACCCGCGAGAACATGGCGAAGGCGAATTTGACGGCGTCGGGGGTGGGGCTGGTGGCGGCCTCGCGGAGCGCGTTGCGCAGCATGCGCAGCTCCAGCACGCCTTTGACGCAGATGCGCTCGACCGCCTGAGCCAGGATGTCGATCGAACACAGGGACGCCTCGTCGTCGAGTCGGTACTGCACCCGTCCCTCGCCAGGAAGAACCGTCACGGACCGGCCGGGTTCTAGCTTGGGCTGGGCGGGAATGCCAGAGTTTCGGTGAGGCGGTGGTGTGGGGAGTGGTTGCGGCGAGCCCCCCTCCCGACCTCCCCCCGCTGCGCAGGGGGAGGAGTTAAGCCCTCCCCTGCAAAGCGGGGGAGGGTTTGGGTGGGGGCCCTACGCTCCCCCCTTCTCACCGCCCCGGCGGGCGGATGCGCCAGATCGCCGCCGGGTTCTGTTGCGGGTCCAGCCAGACATGCTGGAACTTGCCGATCCAGGTGAAGCGCTGGCCGGTGAACAGATCCTCCACCTGGACATGGGCGCCATCGTCCAGCCCCAGTTCCCACAACGGAACCTCGATGGTGCCGCCATGGCCGTTGTGCGGGTCGAGGTTCACCGCGATCAGGATCACGTTGTCCCTGCTCTCCGTCATCTTGCCGTAGAGCAGGATGTTGTCGTCGTAGGCGTTGTAGAACTTCAGGTTCGTGAACTTATGAAGCGCCGGGTTCTCCGCGCGGATCCTGTTCAGCCGCGTCACGTAATCGACGATGTTGCCGGGCTTGTTCCAATCCCAGTGCCGGATCTCGTATTTTTCGGAGTGGTTGTACTCCTCCTTGCCCGGATAGGGGTCGGCCTCGCAGACGAAATACGGGGCATAGAGGCCGTAGACGCCCGACAAGGTCCCGGCCAGCACGGCACGCATCATGTGGGCGGGCCGTCCGCCATGGACCAGGATCGGCGGCAGGATGTCCGGCGTGTTGGCGAAGAAGTTGGGCTGCATATAGTCCTTGGACTCGCCCTGGGTCAGCTCCGTCAGATACTCGGTCAGCTCCGCCTTGGTGTTGCGCCACGTGAAGTAGCTGTAGGACTGGGTGAAGCCGATCTTCGCCAGCCGCCGCATCAGCTTGGGCCGGGTGAAGGCCTCGGCGAGGAACAGCGCGTCGGGGAAGCGGTCCTGCACCTCGCGGATCATCCACTCCCAGAAGGGGAAGGGCTTGGTGTGCGGGTTGTCGACGCGGAAGATGCGCACCCCCTCGTCGCACCAGAACAGCACCACGTCGCGCAGCGCGTACCACAGGTCCGGGTAGGACTCGCGGTAGAAGCTGACGTTGACGATATCCTGGTACTTCTTGGGCGGGTTCTCGGCGTAGCGGATCGTGCCGTCGGGGCGCCAATAGAACCACTGCGGGTGCGACTTGATCCAGGGATGGTCGGGGGAGCACTGGACGGCGAAGTCCAGCGCGATCTCGATCCCGTGCCGCCGCGCCTCCTTGACCAGCCGGCGGAAGCCCTCGAAGTCGCCGATCATCGGGTCGATGTCGGCGTGCCCGCCCTCCGAGGCACCGATGGCGTAGGGCACGCCGGGATCGTTCGGGCCGGGGTTCAGCGTGTTGTTGCGCCCCTTGCGGAAGCTGCGCCCGATCGGGTGGATCGGCGGGAAATACAGCACGTCGAAGCCCATGCCCCGGATGAAGGGCAGCATGTTCGACACGTCGTCGAAGGTGCCGGGCCGCGACGGGTCCGGGGAGGCCGAGCGCGGGAATATCTCGAACCACGCCGAATAGCGGGCCGCGGTGCGGTCCACATAGACCTCCAGATCGCAGCCGTAGCGGGACAGATACTGCCGCTCCCCATATTTGGCCATGGCTTGGCGCGGCTCGTCCGACAGGGCGTAGGCGGTCAGCTCCGCCCCCTGCAGGCTGTTCATCCGCTCGACCACCCGCTCCAGCGCGGCGCGGCCCTCGCCCTCGTTCAGCCCAACCGCGTGTTCGACGAAGCGGCGGCCCTCGATCAGCTCCAGCCCGACGTCGAGACCGGCGTCGTTCTTCTTCTTGAAGTCGGCACGCCAGCTCTCCCAGACGTCGCGCCACGCCAGGATGCTGTACTGGTAGCGCGTGTTGCGGGTCAGCGGCAGCTTACCGATCCAGCGGTCGTTGTCGAAGAAGGTCATGGGCACCTCGCGCCATTCCTCCTCGTCGACCGGGCGGTAGGTGACGGCGGCGCCGAGCACGAAGGTGCCGTCGGTGTAGATGTCCGCCCACACCTCCATCACGTCGCCGACCACCCGCTTGACCGGGAAGCGTCCGCCGTCCAGTTCCGGATAGACGTTCTCGATGGTGACGCGGCGGGAGGCCAGCTCGTCCATCCAAGCGCGGGTGGCGGAGTCGTGCTCCGCTCCGCGCTCGCCCAGATGGTTCAGCTCGATGGGGCGGCTCTGCGCCGGGCGGGCGCGGAAGACGCGCATCTCCAGCGGGCGCAGACGCAGGTCGCGGCCCGGCTCGAAGGGCAGCGGTGCGGCCTCCGGCGTCACGTCCTCGAAATCGGCGAAGCCGCCGCCGGTGCTGGCCAGCAGCGGACCGGGGTCGATGGCGTGGGGCTGGTTCTCATCGGGGTTGATGAGCAGGACGGAACAGCCCTCCCCGCTCCCGTTGGCCCAGCCGCTGGTCTCACGGATCAGCCCGATCACCGGGTTGTGGGGCGAGGTCACGCGCCGCTGCGGCCCTTCGACGTTCAGCGCCGGGCTGTCCGCCTTCATGGCGTTGACCGCACCGATGAAGCCGGTCAGGTCCAGCTTCGGCTGCTCCCAGTCGTCCGGCGTCGTGTTCACCACGTCCAGCTTGCGGGTGAAGCCGTATTCGAACCCCACCGGCATCATCACGCCGGTCGAGAAGGAGGCGGCGAACAGGTAGTGCATCTTCAGCTGGGCGGCCAGCCGCTCGGTGTCCTGGCTGCCGACCTCCGCCGCCAGACGGTCGGTGTCGTGGCTTTCCGGAAAGGCGATGGAGGGGGCGATCCAGCGGAACTCGTCATACTGGTCGAGCAGCCAGTCGGACTTGAAGTCCCACCATTTGGCGCTGTTGAACAGGAAGTCGAAGCCCGCTCCACAGAGGTCGCGCACCTGCTCCACCGTGCAGCCCAGCGTCTCGGCGAAGAACTTGACCTCCGGATCGGCCTCGCGGGAGCGCTCGATCAGCGTCTTCCACACCTCCGCCGGGATCTGGTAGGCGGCGTCGCAGCGGAAGCCCTTCACGCCCAGCCCGATGTAATGGCGCAGGTAGCGCGTCCAATAGTCGGTCAGCCCCGCCCGAACCTCCGCCCGCTCGTAGTCGAGCATGGCGAGGTCGCCCCAGATGGTCACCCGCGACGGGTCCACCGGGTCGACGGCGCGCGGGCTGTAGAGGTCGCCGTTGGCGTCGCGCCGGTACCAGTCCGGATGCTCGCCGACCAGGATCGCGTCCTTGGCGGTGTGGTTGATGACGAGGTCGAGCATGACCGACTGGCCGTGCCGCCCCGCCTCGGCGATGAAGCCGCGCAGCAGCTCGTCCGGATGCTCCGGCGCGCCGCCCTGGATACGGTCGTGCAGCCGGTAATAGTCCTTCACGGCGTAGAGGCTGCCGGAAAAGCCCGGATAGTGGATCGGGTTCAGGAACAGCCAGTCGAAGCCCATCCCCTGGATGCGGGGCAGATGCCCGGCCCAGTCGCGCATCGGGCCGACGAGCGTGGGAAACAGGTTGTAGATGCGCGGTCCGGCGGTGGCCATCGGGGAATTCCTCCTGGTCGGCAGCGGCACGCCAGCCGGTCGCCGCTGGTTGACAAGCGTGGCGCCTCCCGTGGATCGTCCAGAAGACCGTCACCGGCCGAAGGACCATCACCGGAAGGACCATCGCGAGGTTGCAACGCGCGCCCTGCGGGGCGCACGCGCTCAACCCCTGCGAAGCGCGAAGGTTCCGAAACCTGACACTTGGGCCAAAACACTTGGGCCAGACATTTCGAAAGGTGCGTGCATGGGCAACGGAAACGGCAAGATCCGTCTCGACAAGCTCGATATGACGGCGGAAGGCATCGGCAGCAAGGACGACTACGAACGCCGCCTCGCCAAACTCCAGAAGGACCTGCTGCACATCCAGCAGACCTACTGGCACGAGAAGCGCCGGGCCATCCTGGTGTTCGAGGGCTGGGACGCCGCCGGCAAGGGCGGCTGCATCCGCCGCCTGACCGAACCGCTCGATCCCCGCGGCTTCCATGTCTGGCCGATCGGCGCCCCGGCGGCGGACGAGCAGGGCAAGCACTACCTCTACCGCTTCTGGACCAAGCTGCCCGCCCCCGGCACCTTCGCCATCTTCGACCGCTCCTGGTACGGCCGCGTGCTGGTGGAGCGGGTGGAGGGCTTCGCCGAGAAGGAGCAATGGAAGCGCGCCTACGACGAGATCAACCAGTTCGAAAAGATGCTGACCGATGACGGGGTCCGCATCATCAAGATCTTCATGCACATCACGCCGGACGAGCAGCTCAACCGCTTCCGCGAGCGGCTGAGCAACCCCTACAAGCGCTGGAAGCTGACCGAGGAGGATTTGCGCAACCGCGCCCGCTGGGACGACTACAGCAAGGCCATCGAGGCGATGTTCGAGAAGACCTCGACCGAGGCGGCACCCTGGCAGGTCGTCCCCGCCAACTCCAAATGGCACGCCCGCCTGAAGGTCATGGAGATCGTCACCGAGGCGCTGAGCCGCGGCGTCAACGTCGCGCCGCCGCCCATCGACCTGACCGTCGCCCGGATCGCCGCGGAGGTGCTGGGCGTCCACCTGACCTTCGACGCGAAGGAGAAGGACTGACCGCCGGCGCCCTTGGCCTCGGTCACTTCGTCGCGGTGGGCGTGCGGGCGGTTGCCTGACGCGCCGGCATCTCCTAGCGTTGGTTCGCGGGTAAAACAATAAGCAGGGTGCGTTCGATGGACGAGGTCAAGACGGGTGCCGAGGCCGGGGCGGAGGACAAGCCGCGGAAGAAGCGCAAGGCGCTGAAGCTGAAGGACCTCGGGCTCGGCGTGCCGGCCACCGGCGGTGAGGTGCTGCGCGACGCCAAGGAGGTCGCGGCCATCGAATCCCACTGGCGCGGCCTCGGCGGCGGCAAGGCGGCGAAGGGCGGCAAGAAGGTCAAGTACATCGACGAACTGGCCCGCCTGCAGTTCGAGCTGATCAAGCTGCAGGAATGGGTGCGGGTCAACGGCCTGAAGGTCTGCGTGCTGTTCGAGGGGCGCGACGCCGCCGGCAAGGGCGGCGTCATCAAGCGCATCACCGAAAGCCTCAACCCCCGCGTCTGCCGGATCGTGGCGCTCGGCACGCCGACCGAGAAGGAGCGCGGGCAATGGTACTTCCAGCGCTACGTGGCGCAGCTTCCCGCCAAGGGTGAGATCGTCCTGTTCGACCGCAGCTGGTACAACCGCGCCGGCGTCGAGCATGTCATGGGCTTCTGCACCGACGCGGAGTACCAGGAGTTCCTGCGCGCCTGCCCGCTGTTCGAGGAGATGCTGGTCCAGTCCGGCATCATCCTGATCAAATACTGGTTCTCGGTCAGCGACGAGGAGCAGGAGAAGCGATTCACCGAGCGGATGCGCAACCCGATCAAGCGCTGGAAGCTCAGCCCGATGGACCTCGAATCGCGCAAGCACTGGGTCGAGTATTCCAAGGCCAAGGACGCCATGCTGGAGCACACCGACAAGAAGCTGACCCCCTGGTACATCGTCGACGCCGACGACAAGAAGAAGGCGCGGCTGAACTGCATCCACCATCTGCTGCAGCAGATCCCCTACCAGGACATCGCCCCGGTCGAGCTGGACCTGCCGCCGCGGCAGAGCGACGACGGCTACAAGCGGCCGAAGAAGTCGAAGCAGAACTGGGTGCCGGAGGTGTACTGACCACAGCCGCCAAACGGGCGGTCAGTCCCGCCCGTAGAGGCTGCGTTCCCCCAGTTCCTCGCCGCGCTGCCGCTCCAGCTCCTGGCTGTAGCGGCGCAGGGCGTAGGCCTCGGTGACGTAGCCGACGATCCGGCGGTCGGTGGGCGACGTCACGACCGGCAAGGCCTCCACCTCGGCGCTGCAGAAGCGCTGCAGCACGCTGCGCACGTCGTCGCCCGGCCGCAGGAAGTCGTCGGCGTGCTTGGCCAACTCGCCGACCGGCGTCTTTGCGTCCTCGTCGCCGAGCGACGGGTCGTGAACGGCGCCCATGTCGATGATGCCGGCGTAGGACCCGTCCGGCTCCACCGCGAAGACGGTCTTGGCGGCGCCCAGCGGGTGCAAGCGGCGCAGCGTGTCCAGGGTCTGGGTGGTCAGGATCGTCTTCACGTCGCCGCGCATCAGCCGCATCGCCGTCAGCTCCGACACCCAGCCGACGTCGTAGGCGCCGCGGATCGGCACGCCGCGCAGGTGGAAGCGCCACGTCGCGAAGGAATAGCCGAAGGCCTGCCGGACCACGGTGGTCGACACCACCACGCCGATCAGCACGCCGGACGCCGCCCAGAAATCCTGCGTCGCCTCCAGCACCAGAAGCACCATGGTGACCGGCGCGCCGATGATGCCGGCGGCCACCGCCCCCATGCCGGCCAGCACCAGCAGCATCCGGTCGAGCCCCAGCCCCGGCACCAGCAGTTCGACCACCCCATAGGCCAGCCCGCCGAACAGCCCGCCGAGAAGCAGCGAGGCGCTGAACAGCCCGCCGCGGAAGCCCGAACCGAGCGACAGGGCCGACGCGACGATCTTGGCGACCAGCAGGATCGCCATGGCCTCCAGTCCGCGGGCCAGCTGCGACGGATCGGCGCCGGGTCCGGCCCCCAGCACCTGCGGCACCGCCAGGGCCAGCGCGCCAAGAGCGAGCCCGCCCAGCGCAGGGCGCCCCCAGACCGGAATGGGCAGCGCGCGGAAACCGCGCTCGGCCACCGTCACCGCCTGCATGGCGAGGATGCTGAGCCAGCCGGCCAGGAAGCCGAGGACCCCGCAGGCGACATAGTCCCAGCCCTCCACCGCCACCGGGCGGCCGAAGAACAGGGCCGGCGACGGATCGGTCAGCCAGTGGGCCACCGCCACCGCGGCGACCGACGCCGCCCCGATCGGGGCCAGCGTGGCGATGGTGTAGCCACCCATGACCAGTTCGAAGGCGTAGAAGGCGCCGGCCAGCGGCGCGCCGTAGGCGGCGGAAATGGCCGCCGCAGCCCCGCAGCCGACCAGCGTGCGCAAATCCGCCCGCCGCAGATGGAGCTTTTGGCCAAGTGTCGAGGCAATGCCCGCCCCCGCCTGGGTGTAGGCCGCCTCCATCCCCACCGACGCGCCGGAGCCGTTGGACAGCAGGGTCGCCAGGGTCAGGCGCAGGCTGTCGATCAGGGACATCTTGCCGCCGTAGAGGGCGTTCGCCTCGACCGGGTCGACGATGTCGTTCGAGCGCCAGCGCCGCACCAGCTTCACCATCACGCCGAGCAGCAGGCCGCCGATGGCCGGCACCAGCAGGGTCCGCCAGGGGTCGGACAGCGCGGCCTCGCCCAGATCCTGCCCATGGGCGACCGAAAAGACGAAGGACTGCGTCCAGACCACGGCCTCGTGCAGCAGGGCGACGGCCAGCCCGACCCCGGCGCCGATGGCCCCGGCGAGCATCAGCACGCTCAGGACGCTGTCGCGCAGGCTCCGCCGTGTCAGCACCCTGAGGAACCGCCGGCCGGGGTTTCGTGCTCTGGTCAGGGCGCCCGCCGCATCCCCCGCGGAGCCCCGGATTCCCGTCATGTCGTCCGGCATGCCGGTCAATGTGTGCCCTGCCTCCGCGCCGTCAACCGCAGGGCGCGGTCCTACCCCCTTAGGGCTTGCCCGTCTGGGCCGGCGCCGGAGAGGCCGGCGCCTGAGCCGAAGGCTGGGCGGAAGGCGGGTTGACCGCGAGGCGGCGCAGAACCTCCGCCAGATTGTCGCGCACCTTGTCGGCCAGCCCGATGTCAGCCTCCTGCGCCTCATGGAACAGGATCGTGAACAGGCGGCCCGGCGACAGGAAGAAGGTCAGCGAGACGTGCATCTTGCCCTCCTTCATCGCGCAATCCACCGAACCGGTGCGCAGCGCCAGACCGGGCAGATCCTCGACGGCGCTGAGCGACGCGGCCGGCGTGCCGCCCTCGCAGCGCTTCTTCATGGCATCGACGTAGCCGGCGGACAGCTCCTCCAGCTTGGAGCCCTCCTCGACCATCCGCTCGCGGATGCCGCCGACGATCGGACCGATGCGCCAGGCCATGTCGGCGGGGCGCTCACCCTTCGGCACATTCTCCAGCGACACGCGCTTAACGTCGCGCACGCCGGCCGCCTTCAGCAGGTCGGCCAGCCCTTCCGGCAATTCGTCGGGGCGGGTCGCGACCTTCTTGGTGCGGGTGTCGATGGGCGGAACGGCGCCGGCCTTGTCCACGCAGGTCTTCAGGTCGGTGAGCACCTTCTTGGTGCCCTTCAGCGCGAAGGCCATGCGGTCGGCGTCGGAGGCGAAGACCACCTCCTTGCCGTTCATCAGGGCGGTGTAGAGTTCCTCGTCCTTGCCGTTGGGGATGACCAGCATGTCCGGCTTTGGCGCCAGCGCGCGGCGCTCGCGCGTCAGCTTGCCGTCGACCACGACCTTGACCTTCCACTGTTCGCCGCCCGGCAGCTCGGCGCCCGGGATGCCCATGCCGAGATTGACCTCACCCTTGACGTTGCGCGCGATCATCAGGACATGGCCGGTGTCGAAACGGCCCTCGATGGCGCAATAGGCGAACTTGCCGTCCCGGTCGCGCGACGGGCCGCCTTCCCAGCCGTCCTCAAGCTCGGCCGGCCCGGTCTTCTCGGTGGGATCGGCGGCGGCCGGAGCCGACGGCGCCGACGGAGCGACGGTGCGGGGCGCCGGCGCCGGTCCGGAGGACGGCGCCGGGTAATACATGGTCGGCGGGTTCACGGGGACCAGCTCCGCCACCTGCGCCCCATCGGCGTGGGCGGCGGCGGCGCCCAGCAGAAGAAGGGAGGAGAGTGCAGCAGCGACGGCTTTGTCCAGCATGGCAGAGGTAATCCTTACGGGCGGGGCGACGCCGGAAGCTAGCCCCGCCGTTTGGGATCGGCAAGCGCAAGACGAGAAAGTCACGACAAAGATCCCGGCCTGTTGCCGCAATGCCGAATTGCGTCCGGCGCCGCCCTCGGCAACCGGTTTCCCCGCCCCGTCAGCCGCCCAGAAACGCGTCCCGCACCGCATCGGCGGGAAGGGTGTCCACCGGCCCGTCATGGACCGCCCGGCCGAGCCGCAGCAGCACGACGCGCCCGGCGGCGGACAGGGCGCGGGCGGCGCTCTGCTCGGCGACCAGAACCGCCGTTCCGGTCGCGGCGATGGCGCGGACGGCGGCGAAGACCTCCCCGGCCAGCTTGGGCGACAGGCCGAGCGACGGCTCGTCGAGCAGCAGGACCCGCGGGCGGCCCATCAGCGCGCGCCCCACCGCCAGCATCTGCTGCTGCCCGCCGGACAGGCGCCACGCCCGTTCCTCCGCCTTGCCCTCCAACGCCGGGAACAGGGCGAAGACGCGCTCCAGGTCGCACGCGCGCTCGGTCCGGCCCAGCCAGCTCGCCACCTCCAGATTGTCGCGCACGCTCATGCCGGGGAAGACGCGCCGCCCCTCCGGCACATAGCCCAGGCCGCGGCGCACCCGCCGTTCCGGGGCGAGGGCGCCGATCTCCTCGCCCGCCAGCCGGACCCGCCCGCCCGTCGCCGGGACGAGGCCGAGGATGGCCTTCAGCAGCGTGGATTTGCCCGCCCCGTTGGCGCCCAGCAGGGCCACCGCCTCCCCGGCCGCCACGGACAGCGACAGCCGGTCCACCGCCACCGCCCCGCCATAGCCGGCGGTCAGCCCTTCCACGCGCAAGAGAGGTTCGCTCATCACGCCCCCTCCCCCAGATAGGCGGCGACCACGGCGGGATCGTTGCGCACCCCCTCCGGCGGGCCGGCGTAGAGCGGGCGGCCCTGGTCCAGGCACAGCACATGGCCGGCGAGCGGCAGCAGGAAGCCCATGTCGTGCTCCACCACCAGCAGCGCGGTGCCGGTGGCGGCGATGGCGCGCAGGTGACCGGCCAGTTCCGCCTTCTCCCCGTCGGTCAGCCCCGCCGCCGGCTCGTCGAGCAGCAGTACGGCGGGCTGGCGGGCCAGCGCGCGGGCCAGTTCCACCCGGCGGCGCAGCGCCGCGGGCAGTCCGGCACAGGGCTTCCCAGCGAGGTCCGCTGCGCCCAGCCGCTCCAGCGCCCATAGGGCGTGGGCCTCGGCCTGGGCGATCGAGCCGTCGCGCTCCAGCCGCGCCGCGGCCACGGCGGCCAGGACGCTCGCGCCCTCCGGCAGGCTCACCGCCTGGAAGGTGCGGGCGATCCCGGCGCGGGCGATGCGGTCGGGCCGCTGTCCAGCCAGGTTCTTCCCACCCATCAGCACCCGCCCGCCGTCCGGCGTCTCCAGGCCGGAGATCAGGTTGACCAGCGTCGTCTTGCCGGAACCGTTGGGGCCGATCAGCCCGGTGATGGTCCCGGCCTCCAGCGTCAGCGACACGCCGTCCACCGCCCGCACCCCGCCGAAACCCTTGGTCAGCCCTTCCACCCGCAGCAGGGGACCGGTCGGGATGACCATCTCCGGAGGTGCGGTGGGCTTGGGCAACGGCGCCGGGCGGGACGGGAACAGCCGGTCAAGCAGCCCAGTCAGCCCGTGCGGCGCCAGCACGATGGTGGCGAGCAGCGCCACGCCATAGACGATCAGATAGCTGCGCTCCAGGAAGCGGAACCACTCCGGCAGGTGGAGCAGCAGCACCGCCCCCAGGATCGCCCCGACCACCCGCCCCCGCCCGCCGACCACGGCGATGGTGAGGACGGAGACCATGACCGGAAATTCCAGCACCTCCGGCGAGACGACGCGCTGGGTGTGCACCGCCAAGGCGCCCGCCGCCCCGGCATAGACGGCGCTCAGCGCGAAAGCGGCCAGCCGCAGCCCGCCGACGTCCAGCCCCAGCGTGCCCGCGGCCAGCGGGTCGTCGCGCACCAGCGTCAGCGCCCGCCCCCAGCGCCCGCGCGCCAATCTCCAGGCGAGCAACCCGCCCAGCGCCACGAAGCCCCAGACCACCGCCGCCAGCGGCACGCCGCGCGGCACCGCCCAACCGAACAGGACGATGCCCGGCACCCCCGGCAATCCGTTGGCGCCGCCGGTCAGGCCGGGGCTGTTGACCGCCAGCAGATGGACAACCTGCGCGATGCCCAGCGTCGCCAGCGCGAAGTAATGGGATTCCAGCCGCAGCACCGGCAGTCCGACCAGCAGGGCCAGCAGCAGCGGCACCAGCAGCGACACCGGGAAGGTCGCGGCGAAGCCCCACCCCCACTGGCTGCCCAGGATGCCGGTGGCGTAGGCCCCGATTCCGAAGAAGGCGCCATGGGCCAGCGACAGCGCGCCGCCCAGCCCGAACACGATCTGGAACCCGATGGCGGCCAGCGCGTACACCCCCGCCACGGTCAACACGCGCAGCCCGTAGGGCGACGCGTACAGCAGCGCGTACGCCAGCAGCACCGCAAGCATCATTCCCTCCCCCGCCCAGCGGGGGAGGGTCAGGGTGGGGGCCAGCGCCCACAACTTGCACACGCCCTTACGCACGGCGCCGCGCCGCCTCCCCGAACAGCCCCTGTGGACGGGCCACCAGGATGACCAGCAGCGTGGCGTAGAGCAGCCCCAGCGCCACCGGATAGGACAGCACCGACGACACCCCCACCTCGAACAGCGCGATCAGCAGCGCGCCGGCCACCGCCCCGGGGACCGAGCCCCAGCCGCCGATGGTCACGGCAATGTAGGCCTTGAGGATCAGGTCGCCGCCCGCCGTCGGCGTGACGAAGTAGCGGTTGGCAAGCAGCAGCCCCGCCGCCCCGGCGAAGGCGGTGCCGAGCGCGAAGGTGATCAGGATCATCGCCGTCACCGGCACGCCGCAGGCCCGCGCCATCTCCGGGTCCTGGGCCGTGGCGCGCAGGCGCCGGCCGAGCTGGGTCCGCCCGAACAGCCATTGCTGCCCGGCGATGAGCAGAGCGGCAACGGCGATGATCGCCAGCGACTGCTCCGCCACCACCAAGCCACCGAGGTCGAGCGTCCCCCCGCTCAGCAGCGGCGGGGCCGCCCGCGGTTCCGGCCCGAACAGGGCGGAGGCGCCGTTCTGCAGGATGATGCCCGCCGCGATCGTGCTGATGAAGACCGCCACCGGTGGGCGGCGCCGCAGCGGCAGATAGGCCGCAGCCGCCAGCAGCAGCCCCAGCCCGGCCATCAGCACCAGCACCACCGGCAGCAGGAGCAGCCCGGGCAGCGGCAGATACCCCGGCAGATGCGGCGCCAGCGCCACGCCGAGCAGCCCGCCGGCCATCACGAGATCGCCCTGCGCGAAATTCACCGCCGCGGTGGCGTTCAGCACCAGCACGAAGCCCAGCGCGACCAGCGCGTAGGCCGCGCCCAGGGCGAGGCCGTTGACGAGAAGCTGCAGGGTGATCAAGGCCCGCTCACTTCACCGCGCCGGTCACCACACCGGTCAGGTTGTCGTAGCGCTTGGCGATCGCCGGCACCCGTGAGGCGCCGTCGTAGCAAACGATCACCGCGGAATGCGCCATGTTGCCCTTGCCGTCCGACCGGTAGGTCATGGCGAGGCCCTGGTGGGTCCCGCCGGACAAAGTCTTGCGCACCGCCTCCGCGCTGTCCGCGCCGCCCTGCACAGCCGCCAGCACCATGCGGATGCCGTCATACTGGCCGAGCGCGAAGGCGTCCGGCTCCGCGTTGAAGGCGGCGCGGTAGGCGGCGGTGAAGGCCTCCACCTCTGGGTTGCCGCCGGAGATCGGCGAGGCCGCCGTCTCGGCGCAGACGCCCTTCAGCTCGGCCGGCTCCAGAAGCGCCGCGGTGCTCGGCTGGTGCATGGCGGAGCCGGCGACGATCGGCACCGCCACCCCGTTGGCTGCCGCCTGCCGGATGAACAGGGCGGTCGGGCCGGAATGCAGGTGCAGCACCAGCACGTCGGGCTTGGCGGCCAGCGCCTTTGTCAGGACCGCCAGCAGATCCTTGGCGGCAGGGTCCACCCCCTCCTCGAACACCGGCTCGACGCCGAGCTTCTTGAAGGCCTGCTCCAGATGGGCCTTGCCGCTCTGCCCGTAGGCCGTCGTCTGGTAGATCACCGCCGGGCGCTTCTTGCCCAACTCCTCCGTCACGTACCGGGCGTGGGCCTCCTTGGTCACGGCGTCGCCGGGGAAGAAGCGGAAGACCCAGGGGTTGCCCTGCTCGGTGATGCTCGCCGTGCCGGAGACCGTGACCAGCGGAATGCCGTAATCCTGGGCCAGCGGCAGCATCGCCAGCATCTGCGTGCCCAGCATGCTGGCCGCCACCGCCGTGACCTTGCCGCCTGCCGCGCGCTCCAGCGCCGTGACCGCAGCCTCCGGCGAGGTGCCGGTGTCGATCACCTCCGACCGCACCGCGACACCCGCGGGCGCGTCCTTCAGCGCCAGGACGGCGCCGTTGCGCTGGCTCGTCCCCTCCAGCGACAGGAAGCCGGTCAACGGCACCAGCACGGGGACCGAGGCCTCGCCCGCCCGCGCCGCGCCGGGCAGGAGCGACGACGAAAAGGCCGCCGTAAAGACCGTTGCCGAGAGGATGGAAAGGAAGCGCCGCATGGATGTGTCTCCTCCTGCCCGGCGAAGAACCGCGCGAGGACGAGGAGGCCAGGGGTGTAGCGGCGGCACAGCCTCGAACGCTTGGCTCCCTTCGCTGGCATGACCCAGATCAGGTTCGATGGGTGTGGTCTCAGCCCGCCTTGCGGCAGGCACCCCAGCCGTTCGTGTGCACAGTGTGAGCCCGGCGCGCGGCTGTCAAGCGGCGGCCCGGCGCCTTTTCACAATTTCGCAACGCAACAGACACCGGAGAGTCGCGCTTCCCGTGGTTCCTTCCGCCGCCCCCGGCCCGCGCCGGACCGTTGCCCCAACCGGAAAGTCGTCACGAAGCATGCGGCCCACCCCGTCGCACAGCACCGTCACCCTGCACCCCTTCGCCACGGCGCAGGGCGGACGCGGGCTGCGCACCGTCCTGTCGGGGCGGATCGACCACGCCGCCCTGCCCGGCCTGACGCCGCTGCTCCGCCGCGTCGCGGACGCGCGGGCAGTGACCCTGTGCGTCGATCTGGGGCGGGTGGAGTTCCTCGATTCCTGCGGCATCGGCATTTTGCTGGCGCTCCGCAATGCGGTGCTCGACCACGGCGGCGCCATCGCCTTCGAAAATCACCCGCCGCGGATCCGGCGCGTGCTGGAACGCAGCCGGATCGTCGCCCTGACGGACTCCCCGCGCATCATTGACGGCGGGCTGGCGCTTCCCGCCGCCGCCTGACCCGTCAGTCGCCGCGGCGCAGCGTTTCCCGATAGAGGATGTAGAGCCCGCTGGCGATGATGATCCCGGCACCGGCCAGCACCGTGGGGGTCGGCACGTCGCCGAAGACCAGGAAGCCGAGCAGGGTCGCCCAGATCATCCCCGTGTATTCGAAGGGCGCCACCACCGCGGCGCGGCCCAGGCGGAAGGCCTGGGTCATCAGCACCTGCGCCGCGCCGCCCAGCGTGCCGACCAGAAGCATCAGCCCCAGGTCGAAGCCGCCCGGCTGCACCCAGTCGGGGATCGCCGCCACGCCGCTTACCACCGTGGTGGTCAGCAGCAGATAGACGACGATGGCCGTGTTGCTTTCCGTCCGCGACAGGCCGCGCACCGCGATCATCGCCAGCGCGTAGAAGAAGGCTGCGGCCACACCGACGAAAATCGGCAGGAGCGGCGCGTCGGCCTCCGGGCGGGCCATCACCACCACGCCACCGAAGCCGACCAGCACCGCCGCCCAACGCCGCCAGCCCACCGGCTCGCCGAGCAGCGGCATGGACAGCGCCGTGATGAACAGCGGCCCGGCGAAGCTCAGCACATAGACCTCGGCCAGCGGCAGATGCTTGAAGGCGTAGAAGAAGCAGCCCATCGACAGCAGCCCGGCCAGCGAACGGAAGACGTGGGCGACCGGGCGCCGTGTGCGCATCCCGCCCCACCCGCTGCGCGCCACCGAGATGCCGCCGACCAGCACCACCGCCACCACCGACCGCGCGAACATGAGCTGCGCCACCGGATAGCCGCTGCTCAAGTATTTGATGAGCGTGTCCATGCCCGCGAACAGGAAGATGGCCAGCACGAAGCAGCCGATGGCACGGCGGGTGTCGTCGCTGGCGGCAGCGGCGGGAAGAGCGGCGGCTTGGGTCATGATTGCACAGTATATGAGCAGCCCGGATGCTGCCCAATGCCGCAACCGCAGGTCTGGCCCGCGCCACATCGCCCGGAGGCCACATTGCCCAGAGAAAGCACCGGCGTTTCACGCTTCGTGAATCGACGTTCGGGCGTTTGGCGAAGCGGCCCCGGCCTTTCGCGGATCGGCGCTGGCCCCGTCCGGTGCCTCGGACAGTCTGGCGGGCGTCACCACCGCAAGGGTCCGCCATGCCGACCGTAGCCTCGCTCACCGCCACACTCGCCACCAAGGTGAAAGCCGCCGCCTGCCGTTTCCTGCCGGAGCGGGTCATTGCCCCGATCCTTGCCCGCCGTCTGGCCGAGCGCGAGCCCCACCCCTGGCCCGCGCCCGCCGTCCTTGGGCAAAAGGACGGTGTCGTCGTGGTGGGCGCCGGCATCGGCGGGCTGACCGCGGCGGCCCTGCTGGCGGAGGCAGGGGTCCGCGTCACCGTCCTGGAAGCGCACGACCGCCCGGGCGGCTATTGCTCCTCCTGGGAGCGCAAGGTCCGGCTGCGCGACGGGACGGTCGGGCGTTTCATCTTCGATGCCGGGGTGCACGACGTCAGCGGCACCCGTCCGGATGGCCCGGTCGGGCATCTGCTGCGCACGGTCGGCGTGGCGGACCGCGTGCGCTGGCAGCCGGTGAACCGTGGCATCGTCCGGGGCGGTGTCTTTGAGCCGCTGCCCGGCGACGCCGAGGGTCTGTCCACCCTGATCGCGCGGGAGCATCCCGACAGCGCCGCCGGGGCCGCTGCCTTTCTGGAGGAGATGCGCGGCGTTTACCGCGACCTCTACCGCGGCTGCGCCGAGACCGGACTTCCCCACATCCCGCGCGACGTCGCAGCGATGCGCGCCTATCCGCTGGAGTGCCCGCAGGCCTTCCGTTGGCAGGACCGCGGCTTTCTGGAGATGCTGGAGCATTACGTGCCCGACGCCGGAGCCCGCGCCCTGCTGTCCAGCCTTACCAACTACCTGTCGGACCGGCCGGAGCGGCTGGGCGCCACCCAGATGGCGCCGATCTTCGGCTACGTCTTCGACGGCGGCGCCTATCCGGAGGGCGGATCGCAACGGCTGGCCGACGCGCTGGTCGAGACGATCCGCGCCAAGGGCGGGGAGGTCCGGCTGTGCACCCCCGTCCGCCGCATCCTGGTCGAGGACGGCCGGGCCGCCGAGGTCGAAATCATGGACGGGGAGCGCATCGCCGCCGCCGCGGTAATCTCCAACGCCGACGCCCGGCGGACCCTGCTGGAGTTGGTGGGGGAGAAGCATCTGCCCGCCGGGAGCGCGGATCAATATCGCGCACTGCTCCCCTCGACCTCCGCCTTCCTGGTCACGCTGGCGCTGGACATCCGTCCCGACCTGCCGGCCATGATCTTTCTGAAGGATGCCGGGATGGCGCTGGCCCTGCCCTCCGCCCATGACGCCACCCTGGCGCCGCCGGGCTGCGCCTCGCTGACGTTGATGCGGCTGGACCCGGCGGGCGGCGCCTGGGACCGCTCCGCCCCTGACTACCGCGCGCGGAAAACGAGGGAGGGCGACGCGATGATCGCCGCGGCCGCCGCCGTGATCCCGGATCTGGAGCGCCACATCCTGCACCGGCAGGACGCCAGCGCCGCCACCTTCGCCCGCTACGCCCACACGACGGAAGGGGCGATCTATGGCACCGATCCGGCGCTTCCCGCCAAGTCGCCGGTGCCCGGCCTGCTGCTGGCCGGCGGCGGGGTCTTTCCCGGCCCGGGGGTCGAGGCGTGCGTCATCTCGGGCCGCCTCGCCGCGGAGGCTCTGGTGGGGCCGGTGCGGGCGCGGCAGGCCGAGGGCGTACGACGTGCCGCGTAAGCCGCCTCCTACAGCCGGATGCGGTCGGCGATCAGCGGCCCGGCCGACGGGGCGCTGTCGGCCACGGTGAAGGCGCGGCGGAGCAGCGCCGCCGCATCCTCCGCCTGCGCCGCGCTGCGGGCATGGACCACGGCGAGCGGGCGCTCCGCCGGCCCCACCGAAGCGCCCAACCCGGCGACGTCGGCCAGCCCGACCGCGAAGTCGATGGGATCGGTCGTCTTGGTCCGCCCGCCGCCCAGGGCCACCACGGCGATGCCGACCGCCCGCACGTCGATGGCCACCACCACGCCCGCGCGCTCGGCGAAGACCGGCTGGACGACGGGGGCGGCGTCCAGATAACGGTCCGGCGCATCCAGCAGGTCCGCCGGACCGCCCAGCGCGTGGACCATCCGGGCGAAGCGCTCGGCGGCCTGCCCGCTCGCCATTGCCTGGTCGAAGCGGGCGCGCCCTTCGGCCGCGTCGGGAACCAGCCCGGCCAGAACCAGCAGCTCGGCGGCCTGGGCGGCGGTGACCTCGTAGAGCCGGGAGTCGGCCGCGCCGCCGCGCAGGATGTCGATGCACTCCCGCATCTCCAGCGCGTTGCCGGCGGTCAGGCCCAGCACCTCGTTCATGTCGGTCAAGAGCGCGACGGTGGGCAGCCCGGCGCCCTCGGCCACGGTGACGAGGCTGTCGGCCAGTTCCCGCG
This sequence comes from Azospirillum sp. UENF 312511, assembly GCF_058780635.1. Lineage (NCBI taxonomy): Bacteria > Pseudomonadati > Pseudomonadota > Alphaproteobacteria > Rhodospirillales > Azospirillaceae > Azospirillum > Azospirillum sp. UENF 312511. The sequence continues at coordinate 357,376 of NZ_JBSNCG010000003.1, forward strand.
CCTTGGCGATGTCGGGCAGGAAGGCTCCGGAACCGAACTTCACGTCCATCACCAGCGCGTCCAGCCCCGCCGCCAGCTTCTTCGACAGGATCGAGGAGGTCAGCAGGTCGATGGTCTCCACCGTCGCCGTCACGTCGCGGATGGCGTAGAGGCGGCGGTCGGCGGGGGCGATGTCGTCGGTGGCGCCGATCACCGCGCAGCCGACCTCCTTCACCACCCGCTCCAGCGTCGCCCGGTCGGGCTTGGCGCGGTAGCCGGGGATGCTCTCGAACTTGTCGAGCGTGCCGCCGGTGTGGCCGAGCCCGCGCCCCGACACCATCGGCACGAAGCCGCCGCAGGCGGCCAGCGCCGGGGCGAGGATCAGGCTGACCTTGTCGCCGACGCCGCCGGTCGAATGCTTGTCGACCACCGGTCCCGGCAGGTCCAGATGGTCCCAGCGCATCACCGTCCCGGAATCCCGCATGGCCAGCGTCAGGGCCACCCGCTCCTCCAGCGTCATGCCGCGGAAGAAGACGGCCATGGCGAAGGCCGCTGCCTGCCCTTCGCTGACGGAGCCGTCGGTGATGCCGCGCACGAAGGCGCCGATCTCCGCCGCGTCCAGGCGTGCGCCGTCGCGCTTCTTGCGAATCAGTTCCTGGGGAAGCATCCGTGCGTCCGTTCCGTGGTCGAGTCTGTCGCGCGGATCAATAGCCGGCGGTGGCCGGCTGGGCAACCGCTCCACCGCCCTTGCCGTCACCCTTGCCGTCTTTGGCGTCCTTGTCCTTGTCCTTGCCCTCGCCCTTTCCCTCACCCTTGCCGCCGCCATGGCCGGCGGTGGCGAGCAGCGAGTCCAGCAGCGCCGACGCGCCGAAGCGGAAGGTGTCCGGCTTGGCCCAGCCCTTGCCCTGGATCGCGGTGGCGAGCGCCAGGAAGGCCGCCGCCCCATCGGCGTCGCGGATGCCGCCCGCCGCCTTGAAGCCCACCGGCTTGCCCAACTCGTGGATGACGTGCAGCAGCAGCGCCGCCGCCTCCAGCGTCGCGGCCGGCTGCACCTTGCCGGTGGAGGTCTTCAGGAAATCCGCCCCGGCGGCGATGGAATCGCGGGCGGCCCAGGCCAGCAGCTCCGGGTCGGGAAAGCAGCCGGACTCCAGGATCACCTTCATCGTCACGTCGGTCCCGCAGGCCTCGCGGCAGGCGCGGATCACGTTCATCGGCTGGGTGCGGGCGCCGTCGATGAAGGCGCGGTAGGGAAGCACCACGTCGATCTCGTTCGCGCCGTCCTTGATGGCCGCCTTGGTCTCCGCCGCCACCGTCGCCGCGTCGGCCTCGCCCGAGGGGAAGTTGACGACGGTGGCGATCTTCACGCCGCTGCCCTTCAGCGCCTTGCGCGCGGTCTTGACGAAGCGCGGCCAGACGCACACCGCGGCGACCTTGCCGGCGGGGGTGACGGCGCGCTTGCACAGCGCCTCCACCGTCTGGTCGGTGTCGTCGTCGTTCAGGCTGGTCAGGTCGAGCAGGCCGATGGCCCGGCCGGCCCCCTTGGCGTCGGCCTTGACGGCGGCCGCAGTGTCGAGCGCCCGTTGCAGATCGGCGGGAAGTTTCATGACCGGCGTCCTTCGTCTATGTGCAGCCCGTCGAGAAAGCCGGTCAGCAGCCGCTCCAGATCGGAGGAGGCGGCCGAGGCGGCGCGCAGGGTCTGGTCATGGTCCACCGGCCCGTCGCCGAGTCCCACCCCCAGGTTGGTGATGACCGCGCAGCCCACGACCCGCAGGCCGCAATGCCGCGCGACGATGCATTCGGGCACCGTGGACATGCCGACCGCGTCCGCCCCCAGGACCTTCAACATCCGGACCTCGGCCGGCGTCTCGAAGGAGGGGCCGGGATAGGCGGCGTACACGCCCTCGACCAGATCGATGTTCAGCTCCAGCGCCCGGCGCCGCATCAGCGCGCGCAGGGCGGGGTCCCAAGCGTCGGTCATGCTGGGGAAGCGCGGGCCGAAGTTGTCCTCGTTGGGGCCGGTCAGCGGGTTGGCGCCCAGCATGTTGATGTGGTCGGAAATCGCCATCAGCCGCCCCGGCCCGACCTCCACCCGCAGCGAGCCGGCGGCGCAGGTCAGCACCAGCGTGTCGCAACCGGCCAGCTTCAGGGCGCGGACCGCCGTCTTCAGCGCGTCGAAGCCGTTGCCCTCATAGGCGTGGACGCGCCCCTGCATGCAGGCGACGGGCTGGCCGCCGAGATGGCCCAGCACCAGCCGGCCCATGTGCCCCTCCACGCTGGGCAGCGGGAAGCCGGGCAGGTCGCCATAGGGCATGACGGTCGCCCCCTCGATCCGGTCGGCGACCCCGCCCAGGCCGGAGCCGAGCACGATCCCCACCCGCGGGCGGAAGCCGGGGACCCGGTGCAGGATTTCCGCGGCGGCGCGTGCGGCGGTCATGGCGGTCAGTTCCCCTCAGAAGTCGAGATTGTCAGGGCCGAAGGAATGCGGCAGCAACTCGTCCAACCGAAACGTTTGCCGAAGCCCTTCCGGTCCACAGACATGAATCGGCGTGTCGGGTTTGGCGAACTCGCGCAGGCGCTGGCGGCAGCCGCCGCAGGGCGTGCACAGCCGGCCGTCGCCGGTCTGGCCGCCCATCACCGCGATCGCCCGGATGCTTCGGTCCCCGGACAGGATCATCGCCCCGATGGCCGAGGCCTCGGCGCACTGACCCTGCGGGTAGGCCGCGTTCTCCACATTCGCCCCGGCGTGGATGCGCCCGGATTCGCCCAAAATGGCCGCACCGACCGAAAAATGAGAATAGGGCGCGTAGGCCTGCGCCATCGCGTCGCGGGCGGCGGCAATCAGGGAGTCGGCGATCAGGGAATCCAGCGGGTCGCTCATCACCGTTCCTTCACGTAGGGGACGCCGCTGGCCCTGGGCGCCACCGCCCGGCCGACGAAGCCGGCGAGCAGAAGCACGGTCAGCACATAGGGCAGCATCTGGATGAACTGCACCGGGATCACTCCCACCACCGGCAGCGGCACGCCCTGCAGGCGGACCTGCACCGCGTCGGTGAAGGCGAACAGCAGGCAGGCGAACAGCGTCGGCCAGGGCCGCCATTTCCCGAAGATCAGCGCGGCCAGCGCCAGATAGCCTTTGCCCGCCGTCATGTCGCGCACGAAGCCGGCGCCGTGGGCGGTGGACAGATAGGCACCGGCGATCCCCGTCAGCACCCCGGTGATGATCACCGCCTGATAGCGCAGCCGCGTGACTGACAGGCCCGCCGTGTCGACCGCCGACGGGTTCTCCCCCACCGCGCGCAGCCGCAGCCCGAAGCGCGAGCGGGTGAACACCCAGTGGGTCGCCACCACCAGAAGAACGGTCAGCCAGATCAACACGTTGGCGTCATCGATCAGTTCCCGGTAGACGGGGCCAAGGACCGGAATCTCGGACAGCGCCTCCACCCCCGGCAGACGGACCTGCGGCAGCCGCGCCTCCCCCGGCAGCAGCGGGGTCTGGCCGCCCTGGCGGAACCAGGCGTAGGCCAGGGTCGGCGCCAGCCCGGCGACCAGGATGTTGATCGCCATGCCCGACACCACCTGGTTGCCCTTGTGGGTGATGCAGGCGAAGCCATGGACCAGCGCCAGCGCCACCGAGGCCGCGACGGCGGCGCCCAAGCCCAGCCAGGGGCTGCCGGTGGACGACGCGACGGCGGCGGCGAAGAAGGCGCCGGCCAGCATCTTGCCCTCCAGCCCGATGTCCACCACCCCCGCCCGCTCGCTGTAGAGCGCCGCGAAGGCGGCGAGCACCAGCGGGGTCGCCACGCGGATGGTGGCGTCGGCCAGCAGCAGGACGACGAGCAGGGCGTCATCCATGCGCCGCCCCTCCCCTGCGGCGGCGGAACAGCGCCTCGACCCGCGGCTTGAACAGGTTCTCCAGCGCCCCGGCGAACAGGATGACGAGGCCCTGGATGACCATCACCAGCTCCCGGTTCACGGTGGGGTATTCGAAGGACACCTGCCCGCCCCCCTGCGCCAGCACGCCGAACAGCAGCGCCGCCAGGATGATCCCCACCGGATGGTTGCGCCCCATCAGCGCCACGGCGATGCCGACGAAGCCCACCCCGCCGGTGAAGTTCAACAGGATGCGGTGCTGCACCCCCATGATCTCGTTCACCCCGACGAAGCCGGCAAGCGCCCCGGAGATCGCCATAGCGAGGATGATGTTCTGCGCCGGGGAGATGCCGGCATAGATCGCGGCCCGCTCATTCCTCCCGACCGTGCGGATCTCGTAGCCCCAGCGGGTCCGCCACAGGAACAGGTAAAACAGCGCGCAGCAGGCCAGCGCCCACAGGAAGGACAGGTTCAGCGGCGAGGCCGGGATGGCGACGCCGATCCAGCCGAGCGCCCGGTCCATGGTCGGCAGCCAGACGCCGGGATCGAACTCCCGCGTTTCCGGCGACTGCGATCCGGGGCGGATCAGCACGTCGACCAGCAGGTAGGTCATGATCGCGGCGGCGATGAAGTTGAACATGATCGTCGTGATGACGATGTGGCTGCCGCGCTTGGCCTGGAGCCAGCCGGGGATTGCCGCCCAGGCCGCCCCGAACAGCGCCGACAGGGCCACCGCCCCCAGCGCCGCCACCGGCCAAGGCCAGCCGGTCAGCGCCAGCCCGACGAGCCCGGCCCCCAGCCCGCCGAGATAGGCCTGCCCCTCCCCACCGATGTTGAACAGCCCGCAATGGAAGGCGATGGCGACCGCCAGCCCGGTGAAGATGTAGCTGGTCGTGTAGTAGAGGGTGTAGCCGATGGCCTCGGGATAGCCGACCGCCTCGGTCACCAGCAGCGCCAGCACGTCCAGCGGATTCTCGCCGATCACCAGGATGACCAGCCCGGACAGGACGAGGGCGGCCAGCAGGTTCAGCAGCGGCAGAAGAGCGTAGCCGACCCAGCCGGGCACCTCGCCCGGCCGGCCGAAGCCCCGGCCCGTCACCCCCTGCGCCGCGTCCTGCGCCATCCCGGCTCCATCCCTGGTCACGCCCGTTCACAAGCCGGACGGCTCGAACGTCCCTGCCCACTGGAAAGTGCCCCGCGCACGGGACCAGCGCAAGCGGGAGCGTTCGGGGTCAACCTTACGCTGCCTCCGCCACCCCGGCCATCATCAGGCCGAGACGCCGCTCGTCCGCCTCGCCCGGGGCGACCTCGCCCACCAGACGGCCGTCGAACATGACCAGGATGCGGTCGGACAGGGCGCGAATCTCGTCCAGCTCCACCGACACCAGCAGAATCGCCTTGCCCTGGTCGCGCAGCGCCACCAGACGGCGGTGAATGAACTCGATGGCGCCGATGTCCACGCCGCGGGTGGGCTGGCCGACGAGCAGCAGGTCGGGATTACGCTCCATCTCGCGGGCCAGCACGATCTTCTGCTGGTTGCCGCCGGAGAAGTTGCCGGCGGGCAGGCGCGGGTCGCGCGGGCGCACGTCGTAGGCGTCCATCTCCGCCGCACAGCGGTCGAACAGCGCGCGGCGGTCCATCAGGAGCCGCCCGTTGAAGGCCGGATCGCCCTGATGGCCGAGGATCGCGCACTCCTGCGCCTCGAAGCCGGTGACGAGGCCGACCCGCTGCCGGTCCTCCGGGACATGGCCGACACCGAGGGCGCGCAGCCCCCGCGCCGTGAAGCGGTCGGGCGTGGCGGTCAGCTCCTCCCCGCGCAGGCGGACGGAGCCGCCCGCCGGTGGACGCATCCCAGCCAGCGCCTCCAGCAGTTCGGACTGGCCGTTGCCGGAGACACCGGCGATGCCGACGATCTCCCCGGCGCGCACGGTCAGGCCGACGCCCTTCACCCGCTCCACCCCGGCGCCGTCGCGCACGCGCAGGCCGGAGACCTCCAGCACCGCCGGGCCGGGCGTGGCCGGCGCCTTCTCCACCCGCAGCGGCACCTTGCGCCCGACCATCAGCTCGGCCAGTTCCTCGCGGCTGGTGCGGGCGGTGGCGACGTTCGCCACCACCTGCCCGCGGCGCATGACCGTCACGTTGTCGGTCAGCTCCATGATTTCGCGCAGCTTGTGGGTGATGATGACGACCGTCTTCCCCTGCCCGCGCAACGCGCGGAGGATGCGGAAGAGGTGGTCGGTCTCCTGCGGGGTGAGGACGCCCGTGGGCTCGTCGAGGATCAGGATGTCGGCGCCGCGGTAGAGCGCCTTGAGGATCTCCACCCGCTGCTGCGCCCCCACCGGCAGCTCGCCGACCGGGCGGTCGAGGTCGACCTCCAGCCCGTAGTCGCGGGCGAGCCTGGTCAACTCCGTCCGCGCCCGCGCCATCCCGGCGGCCAGGGTAACGCCGCCCTCCGCGCCCAGCAGCACGTTCTCCAGCACCGTGAAGGGATCGACGAGCATGAAATGCTGGTGGACCATGCCGATCCCGGCGGCCAGGGCGTCGCGCGGGCTGCGCACCGCCACCGGGCGGCCGTCCACCAGGATGGTGCCACCGTCGGCGGGCAGATAGCCGTAGACGATGCTCATGATCGTCGACTTGCCGGCGCCGTTCTCGCCGATCACGCCGTGGATGGTGCCCTTCGGCACGGCCAGCGACACGTCGCGGTTGGCGTGGTTGGCGCCGAACCACTTGTTGACGCCGCGGGTTTCCAGAGCGGGAGGGTGTTGGGGCATGGGGACTTTCAAGATTGGAAGGTCCTTGCCCCCACCCTTCCCACGGCTTCGCCGCGGGCCCCTTCCCTCCCCCGCTTCGCAGGAGAGGGGGCTATATCCCCTCCCCTGCGTCAGCGGGGGAGGGTTAGGGAGGGGGCAGCGCATGGCGACACAGAAGCTCAGCTCACGGCTGATACGGCTTCACCGCCAGCTCGCCAGCGATGATCTTGCGCTTGGCGTCCTCGACCGCCTTCTCCATCTCCGCCGTGACGAGCTTGCGGTTGCTCTCGTCGAGCGCGTAGCCGACGCCCTCCTCCTTCAGCCCGACGACGCGGTGGCCCGGCGTCCAGCTGCCGTCCTTGGCCGACTTCATGCAGTCATAGACGGTCACGTCCACCCGCTTGACCATCGAGGTCAGGATCTTGCCCGGATGAATCCAGTTCTGGTTGCTGTCCACCCCGACGCCCAGCTTGCCGGCGTCCGCCGCGGCCTGGAGCACGCCCAGCCCGGTCGCCCCGGCCGCCGCGAAGACCACGTCGGCGCCGCGCCCGAACTGGCTCTTGGCCAGCTCCGCCCCGCGGGTGGGGTCGTTCCAGGCGGCGGGGGTGGTGCCGGTCATGTTGGTGAAGACCTCGCCGTCCGCCTTCACATGCTTCACGCCCTGCTCGTAGCCGGTCAGGAAGTTGCGGATCAGCGGGATGTCCATGCCCCCGATGAAGCCGACCTTGCCGCTCTGCGAGGCCAGCGCCGCCAGCATGCCGACGAGGAAGGAGCCCTCATGCTCCTTGAAGGTCACCGACTGGACGTTCGGCAGGTCCAGCTTGTCGTCGATCAGGCAGAATTTCGTGTTGGGATACTCCCGCGACACCTTGTCCACGGCGGCGGACTGGGAGAAGCCGACCGCCGTGATGACGGTGGCGCCGCGCCGCGCCATGTTGCGCAGCGCCTGCTCGCGCTGGCTCTCGCTGGTGACCTCGAACTCGCGGTAGACGATCCCGGTCTCCTTCTTGAAGCGCTCCGCCCCGTTGTAGGCCGCCTCGTTGAAGGACTTGTCGAACTTGCCGCCCTGGTCGAACACCACCGCCGGCATGAACTCGTCCGCCGCCAGGGCGGGGCCCACGGCGGGAACGGCCGCCGCCGTCAGCGACAGCGCCAGAATGGTCAGAATGCGCGTCATCGTCATCGTTCCGCTTCCCCGTTCCGGTTCGCCCGCTTGCCGGGTCGTGGCGGCCAGGATAGCCGCTCCTCCCGCCCGGTGACAGGGGGCACATGGCAGGGGGAATTCCGCCGCAGGCCATGGCCCGTATGGGACCTCCGCCCGCGACGCCGGTTGACGGATGGGCGGTGGCCCGCTATCACGCCCGCCATTGCCCGGAGGAGGGGCTCGGAGGAGGGAATCGCAGATTGGACGAGGTGATCGGCGTGCATGGTCTGGTGGTGCTGCTGCAGGGCATCGTCCTGGGAATCGCCATCGCCGCCCCCGTCGGTCCGATCGGCCTGCTCTGCATCCGCCGCACGCTCCAGCACGGGCCGCTGATGGGTTTCTTCACCGGCTTCGGCGCCGCCGTGGCCGACACCATCTACGGCGCCATCGCCGCCTTCGGCGTGTCCGCCGCCCTGGACTTCCTGCAGGGGCATGAGATCGCCTTCCAGCTCGTCGGCGGCATTTTCCTGCTCGTCGTCGCCATCCGCACCTTCCGCCAGAAGCCGGAGGACGAGGAGCGCGAGGCCGCCAGCGCGCCCGACACGCCATCCTTCCTCGGCGGCTTCATGACCGGCCTGTCGCTGACCCTGACCAACCCGGCGACCATCATGGCCTTCATCGCCATCTTCGCCGGCTTCGGTCTCGGTGGAAATCTGGGTCGGGTGGACGCCTCCACGCTGGTGGCCGGCGTCTTCATCGGCGCGTCCTTGTGGTGGTTCACCCTGTCCATGGGCGTCGCCGCCGTGCGCCACCGCATCTCCGACCGCGGGCTGACCCGGCTGAATCATTGCACGGGGGTGGCGCTGGCGGCCTTCGGCCTCTGGGCGCTCGGCATGGCCTTCACCGGCATGGCCGGCTGGGCCATGGGGTAATCTCTTAAGGGCTGAGCGGGGCCCCCGCCACCGGCGGGTCGCCATCCGGCCCACGCGACGATTTCTGGGCGCGGCGGATGCCGTGGAAATGGCTGACCAGCCGGTACAGGTACAGCCCGACCAGCACCACCAGCAGCCCCACGGTGAAATAACCCACCAGACTGTGCGCGAAGGGCCAGCGGGACAGCATGTAGCCGGTCCAGGCGAGCAGCAGGGTCCACAGGATCGACCCGACCCCGGAATAGAGGCAGTAGAGCGGGATCGACATCCGGCAGGCCCCCGCCGGGATCGAGATCAGCGTCCGCACCCCCGGCACCGGCTGGGTCAGGAAGACGGCGATCCCGCCATGCTTTCCAAACCACTCCGTGCTTCGTCGGACCTTCCTGGGGTGGATCGTCAGCCAGTGGCCGTAGCGTTTTAAAAAGGCTTCCAGCCGATCGCGGCCCATCAGACGGCTGGGCAGGAACCAGACCAGTTGCCCGGCCAGCGAGCCCAACCCACCGGCCAAGGCAACGCCGAACAGATTGTACTCGCCCTGCGCCGCCGCGATGCCGGCCAATGGAATGACCAATTCCGCGGGAACCGGCGGGATGACCCGCGCCAGGACCAGCAGCAGGAAGATGCCCACGTAATTCATCGTGTGCATCACATCGACCAGCCAATTGGTCAGTCCGCCAGCCATTTCTGCCCACCCAGATTTTAATCCGTCAAAAAACAAGCCGGCGGGCCATCGGTTCCTGAACGATATCGCGGCGCAAAACCGCATGTCACATTCAGACAATAAATGTTTGGATATAAAATAGGTAAGAGACTTACACACCTCTGTATGCAGTCGAGCGTCTCCGTTCGATACCTGCCATGGCGCATCCAATCCGCCATGTCGAAAAAGAGAGAACCGCCATGCTTCTAAGCAACTTCAAGATATCCACGAAAATCTTGTCCATCATCATCTTGCTGGGAGCCATCTGCGCGGGCATCACGGCGACGTCGGTCTCCGGATTGGACGCGCTGAGCCGCGCCACCGACGAGATCAAGGCTTCCGGGGATGACATGAGGGTCGGCGCGCGGCTGAATCGCTTGGTGGCTGAACTGCTCCGCGACGAATACCGCATTGCCGCCAACCCGGCCGACCTGCCGGAGGTCCTGCCCTCCATCACGACGGGCCGCGAAACGCTGTCCACGAACCTCACGAGGGTCAAGGAAACCGCTGACCCCGAGCAGAAGCGCTTGCTGGCAGACTTCGAAGCGGCGTTGTCGCTCTACAAGACTCAATTGGAACAGACTCTGGCCGTTGCCCGTCAGATCAACGCGAAGGGCGCCGTCGGATTCCATCAGGACATTCTCTCTTCGGTCGAGAACAGCGCCGTCGCCGCGCGGAAGCTCCAGGATCTGAGCGTCAAATACACCGCCTACACCGACGACAAGGCGGCACGGCTGTCCGACGACGCCTCCCAACTGGCGGAGCGGCGGGCCGTCCAGCTCATCGCGGCGGCCGCGGTCGGCATTCTCGTCGGGCTGCTGCTGGGCTGGCTCATGTCGCAGTTCGGCATCGTCCGCCCGGTGACCGCCATCGTCGCCTGCCTGCGTGGGCTGGCCGACGGCAAGCTGGACACCGAGGTGTACGGCACCGACCGCAAGGATGAAGTCGGCGCGATCGCCGCCACCGCGGACGTGTTCAAGCGCAACCTCCTCCACAGCCGCGCGATGGAGCGGGAGGCCAAGGAGGCGGAGGCCCGGTCCCAGGCGGAGAAGCGCGCGTCGATGCTCGCGCTGGCGGGCCGCTTCGAATCGCAGGTGGGCGTCATCGTCAACGACGTCGGCGGCGCCGCGACGGAGCTTCAGGCCACGGCCGCGCAGCTCGCCTCGGCGGTCGAGGAGGTCGGCGCCCAATGCAACGCCGTGGCCGGAGCGTCGGAGGAGGCCAGCGCCAACGTGCAGACGGTCGCCTCGGCGTCGGAGGAGATGTCTGCCTCCATCCATGAACTGGCCGAGCGCGTGACCCGCGCCGCCGCCCGCTCCAAGGCCGCGGCGGAGGGGGCCAATCTGGCCCAGGCCCAGCTCAATTCCCTGTCCGCCGCCATCGAACAGGTCGACCAGATCGTCGCTTCCATCAACGCCGTCGCCGCCCAGACCAATCTGCTGGCGCTGAACGCGACCATCGAGGCCGCCCGCGCCGGGGAGGCCGGCAAGGGCTTCGCGGTGGTGGCGAGCGAAGTGAAGAACCTCGCCAACCAGACCCACGCGATGACCGAGCAGATCGGCAACCAGATCGCCGCGGTGAAGAACGCCTCCGGCCGGACGGTGGACGCCATGCGCGCCATCATCACCCAGGTCGAGGACATCGACCGTTCCACCGCGGAGATGGCCGCCTCCGTCGAGCAGCAGAGCGCGGCGACCGGCGAGATCAGCCGCAACGCCCAGCAGGCCGCCAACGGCACCGCGGAAGTGTCCAGCAACGTCGCCGGCATCCAGCAGGCGGAGTCGGAGACCAGCGCCGCCACCCACAGCGTGAAGGAGGCGGCCGACCAGCTGGCCGAACGCGCATCGAGCCTGAAGCGCGAGGTGGATCAGTTCCTGTCCGAAGTGCGCGCGGCCTGATCGACCGCGCGTCTCCAAAGCCCCTAGCCCCGGGTGCCGCCCGGCGGCGGGGGCGGCGGGGCGCTTTCCGCCACGGCGGCGCGGCCCGGATCGCGCTTCTGGCACTCCAGCAGGATGTCGCGCGCGATCGGCGCCGCCGCGGTGGACCCGCCGCCGCCATGCTCCACGAACACCGCGCAGGCGTAGCGCGGGGAACTGACCGGCGCGTAGGAGATGAACAGCGCGTGGTCGCGCTCCCGCCAGGGCAGGTCCTCGTTCTTCTTCACCCCGGTGCTGCGCTCGGCCATGGTGATGCGGCGGACCTGGGCGGAACCGGTCTTCCCGGCCATCTCATAGCCGGGCTCGGTGATGCGCGACTTGTAGGCGGTGCCGTTCGGCGCGTTGGTCACCTCGTAGAGGCCGCGCAGGACGAGGTCGAGGTTCTCCTTCTTCACCCCGATCGGCGGCCAGCTCGTCTGTTCGCCCGACAGCGCCTTGATCTGCTTGGTCAGGTGGGGCTTCACCGCGAAGCCGCCGTTGGCCAGCCGCGCGGTCATGGCGACGAGCTGCATCGGCGTGGACAGCACGTAGCCCTGCCCAATCGCCGCGATCAGCGTCTCGCCCTGCGCCCAGGGCTTGCCGAGCGCGCCCTTCTTCCAGTCGATGGAGGGGATCAGGCCCGGCCGCTCGTGCGGCAGGTCCAGCCCGGTCAGCTGCCCCATGTCGAAGCGGTTGGCCATCTCGGCGATGCGGTCGATGCCGATGCGCCGCGACACGTCGTAGAACCACACGTCGCAGGAATGGCGCAGCGCGCCGACCACGTCCACCGTGCCGTGCCCGCCCTTCTTCCAGCAATGGAAGCGGTGGTCGCCGAGGTCCATGTGGCCCGGGCAGAACACCGAGTGGTTGCGGCTGATCAGGCCGGATTCCAGCGCCGCCAGGGCCACCACCGGCTTGAAGGTCGAGCCCGGCGGGTACTGCCCGGCCACCGCCTTGTTGTTCAGCGGGGTCGCCTGGTTGGACAGCAGTTCCTCCCACAGTTCGGCGCTGATGCCCATGGTGAACTGGTTGGGGTCGTAGCTGGGGTGGGAGCACAGGGCGTAAATGCCGCCGGTGTGCACGTCCATCACCACGCAGGAGGCGCTGACCTCCTGCGCCAGCCGCTGCTGCACGAATTTCTGCAGGCCGATGTCGATGGTCAGCTGGACCTCGCGGCCCGGCTGCCCCTCGTCGCGCGACAGCTCGCGGATGACGCGCCCGACCGCGTTGACCTCGAGCTGGCTGGTGCCCGCCGTGCCGCGCAGCGCCTTCTCGTGATACTTCTCCATCCCGGCCTTGCCGATGCGAAAGCCGGGCAGCGACAGCACGGGGTCGCCGTTCAGCTCCGCCTCAGACACGGCGCCGACATAGCCCAGGATGTGGGCGGTCGCCTCCGCCTCCGGGTAATGGCGGATCTCGCCGACCTCGATGGCGACGCCGGGCAGGTCCGGCGTGTTCATCTCGATGGTGGCGACCTGTTCCCAGGTCAGGTTCTCGCGCACGGTGACCGGAACGAAGCGGCGCTTGCGGTGCAGCTCGCGCATCACGCGGCGGCGGTCGCCGTCGGTCAGCGGGACGATCTTGGAAATCTTGTCGAGCGTGTCCTGGATGTTGCGCGTGCGCTCCGACACCACGACGACGCGGTAGTTCTGCTGGTTCACGGCCAACGGCGCGCCGAACCGGTCGACGATGGTGCCGCGCGACGGAGCGACCAGCCGCAGGCTGATGCGGTTTTCCTCCGCCAGCATGGTGAAGCGCGCGGATTCCACCACCTGCAGGTAATAGAGCCGCCCGACCAGAGCGGACAGACCGGCGAGCTTCAACCCGCCCAGCACGGCGGCGCGGCGGGTCAGCAGGCGGTAGCGGTCGGTGTCGCGGTCCATCGCAGTCAAAGGCTCACATCCCCTGCCAGATCATCCCTGCCGGCTATTCCTGCTCGTCACCCCAGTCCATCACCCCTGAAGAAACGCGCGGTGCACGCGGATCAGCATCCAGGCGATGGCCGGGAAGAAGGCCATGGTCAGCAGCGCCTGGAACAGCGCCGGCCGGAACGGCAGCACCGTCGCCTGGAGCGCCGAGAAGGCCAGCCACTGGATGCAGGCCACGCCCATCATGACCAGCCCGAAGCCGAACCACATCAGGGCGAAGGTGCTGGACACCAGCACGCGCCGCTGGCTGGACACCGCCCAATGGACCAGCACCAGCACCAGCGCGTTCACCCCCAACGGCCCGCCGGTCAGCAGGTCCTGCAGCAGACCGATCAGGAAGGCGGTGCCCGGCCCCATCAGGTCGGGTCGGTGGATCGCCCAATAATAGACGGCGATGGCGGTCAGGAAAGGCGCCACCGACGCATAGCCGGGCAGCGGCACCGGGATCATCCCGGCCAGCGCCAGCATGACCGTCACCGCGAACGGGGCGAGATTCCGCCCCGTCTTGTCCAGCCGCTGCCACAAGGTCAGCGTCATTTCGACTCGGACGACGGTTCCGCCTCGCTTCCCGGCAGGCTGAACTCGACCAGCTGCAGGTGCTCGACCCGCGACAGATCGACGTTCGGCTGCACCCGGACGCCACGTTCACCAGCCGAGGACACCACGCCCACCGGCAGGCCCGGCGGGAACTGCCCGCCGTGACCGGAGGTCACCACCCGCTCGCCCACCTGCACCGGGGCTTCCGGCGGCAGGTAAAGGAGTCGCGTCTGGTCGGAATTGTCGCCCGCCATCACCGCCCGCTGGCGCGAGCGCTCCAGAACCACGGGGATGCGGGTGTTGATGTCGGTCAGCAGGAGGACGCGGGCCGACCACTCCCCGACCTCGATCACCCGGCCGACCAGCCCGCTGCCGGCGATGGCCGCCTGCCCCTTGCGCACCCCGTCGCGGCGGCCGGCGGTGACCACCAGCGTGCGCAGGAAGGAGCTGCCGGGAGCGGCAATGACCCGCGCCGTGATGAAGGAGGAGGCCGGCTCCGGCGTCGCCTTGAGAAGGGAGCGCAGGCTGATGTTCTCCGCCTCCAGCCGCAGCGCCGCCTGCTTCCACTGCAGCAGCCGCGCGTTCTCCGCCTTCAGCCGCTGGTTCTCCTCGAAGGCGTTCTGCACCTCGACCACCAACTCCACGACATGGGCGGCGGTGGCGGCGGGGCGGGAGATCGCGTCGAGGATCGGGGCGAAGGCGTCGGTCACCCGGGCGCGCGCGCTGTCCACCGACAGCGCGTCGATCCGGCCCACCATCATCAGGGCGACGGAGGCGAGCACCAGCAACAGGAAGGAGAAGCGCTGGGCGAGCGCCCGCAGCGGGGCGGCAAGGCGCACGACGGAACCGGAATTGCGAGGCTTCACAGGATCATCCCGTCCAGGTACGCGATCCGCCCCCGGCTACGCCGGCGAATGGACGAACCACCGGGGGAACCCAAGCGAGCAATACACCAATCAGTAGGCGCTGACCAAGACGTTTCGCAGCGTCTTCATCTCTTCCAGCGCCCGCCCGGTGCCCAGCGCGACGCAGGACAGCGGGTCGTCGGCAATCGACACCGGCAGGCCCGTGGCATGGCGCAGGACGAAGTCCAGGTTGCCCAGCAGGGCGCCGCCGCCGGTCAGCACGATGCCCTTGTCCACGATGTCCGCGGCCAGTTCCGGCGCCGTGTGCTCCAGCGCGACCTTCACCGCCTCGACGATGGCCGACACCGGCTCCGCCAGGGATTCGGCGATCTGCCGCTCGGAGATGATGAGTTCCTTGGGCACGCCGTTCATCAGGTCGCGGCCCTTGATCTCCAGGATGCGGCCCTCGCCGTCTTCCGGCGGGCAGGCCGAGCCGATTTCCTTCTTGATCCGCTCCGCCGAGCCTTCGCCGACCAGCAGGTTGTGGGTGCGGCGGATGTAGCCGATGATGGCCTCGTCCATCTTGTCGCCGCCCACGCGGACCGAGCGGGAATAGACGATGCCGCCCAGCGACAGAACGGCCACCTCGGTGGTGCCGCCGCCGATGTCCACGACCATGGAACCGGTCGGCTCCGTCACCGGAAGCCCGGCGCCGATCGCGGCGGCCATCGGCTCCTCGATCAGGAAGACGCGGCGGGCGCCGGCGGCCTCCGCCGATTCCTGGATCGCGCGGCGCTCGACGGCGGTGGAGCCCGACGGCACGCAGATGATGACCTGCGGGCTGGCGAAGCTGCGCCGGTTGTGCACCTTGCGGATGAAGTGCTTGATCATCTCCTCGGCGACTTCGAAGTCGGCGATGACGCCGTCGCGGAGGGGGCGGATGGCCTGGATGTTGCCGGGCGTGCGGCCCAGCATCATCTTCGCCTCGTCGCCGACGGCCAGCACCTGCTTCTTGCCGCGGACGTTGGCGATCGCCACGACCGAGGGTTCGTTCAGAACGATGCCGCGGCCCTTGACGTAGACCAGGGTGTTGGCCGTCCCCAAATCGATCGCCATGTCGGCGGAAAGCACGCCGAGGAGTTTGGAAAGCATGGACCCGACTAACTCTTCAATGCGGTTGAGACGGCCTTGCCGGCGATGTGCCCGCTCCGGTGCGGAGGGCCACGCCCGCCAACGGTTCCATAGACGAATGCCCCTTCGCGCTCAAGCGGAGAGTGCAACCGGCACGCCTTGCCGAGCCCTGTTGCCGGCGCCCGTGGGGCGGTCGCCGGCGCCGGTCCGGCGCTCTGGTCGATGGGAGGCGGTCCTTGAGGCAAGGCCGGTCCCGGCGGAATGTCCAGTCCCCGAAGTGCAGGCGGAACGCCGCCCTCCGGTGCCCGCCACACTGCCGCGTCAGGGTTAATTTTCCGTCAACAGGAGGCGGATACCTCCGGCGTCCGGCCAAACCGCCCCGCTCGCGGCGGGGGTATCCTTAGGCTGATTCCCAACCCGCCGCAACGGCTTTGTGTCGGGTTTGAAACCGCTCCGGCGGCCTCAATGATGGTCTGATTTCGCCGCGGCCGCAGCCTTGCCGTGCGCTCCGTGATGGCTCCCCTCCAGCCGGTCCATCAGGGCCAGCAACACGCCCGACACCACGAAGGTCATGTGGACGATGACCATCCACATCAGATTTTCCTTGCTGGTGTTGTCGATGTTCATGAAGCTCTTCAGCAGATGGATGCCGGAGATCGCCACGATGGAGGCGATCAGCTTCAGCTTCAGCCCGCCGAAGTCGACCTTGCCCATCCAGTCCGGACGGTCCTTGTGGTCGGCCACGTCGATCTTCGACACGAAGTTCTCGTATCCCGAAAAGATCACCATCAGCAGCAGGTTGCCGGCCAGCGACAGGTCGATCAGGGTCAGCACGGCCAGCAGCACGTCCTTCTCCTGCATCTCCAGCACATGCGGGACGATGTGGAAGATCTCCTGGGTGAACTTCGCCAGCAGGAGCACCAGCGACACGACGAGCCCCAGATAGAAGGGGGCGAGCAGCCAGCGGCTGGCGAAGATGATCTGTTCGAAACGGCGTTCGATCATGACGGTCGGCGTCCGTGCTTGGTCATAAGGGGTAGGAGGGCCGGACTCTTGCCATTTCGCACATGCGAAATCAACCGTTCCCATGCCGCACCCGCCGTGTAGCCCCGTGGCAAGAGCACTGGCCTGCGGGGCTGCGAAACGGTAACGTTCCCGGCCGTCCGCCGCACCGATAAGGCCAGTCCCATGAAGCACCCCGCCCCGCACATCGTCACCGCGTTCGAAGACGCCATGAAGCGGCTGAAGGCCAGCATCGTGCAGATGGCGGGCGCCGCGGAAACCCAGCTCGACGGCGCGCTGACCTGCCTGACCCAGCGCAACCCGGAGCAGGCCCGCGCCATCGTCGAGTCCGACGCGCGGCTCGACAGCTACGAGCACGAGATCGAGGCCAACTGCATGCGCATGCTGGTGCTTCGCCAGCCGGTGGCCGACGACCTGCGCGAGGTGATCGCCGCGCTGAAGATCGCCGGCAACCTGGAGCGCGTCGGCGACCACGCCGCCAACACCGCCCGCCGCGCCGTCGCCGTGGCGGAGTTTCCCGAGTCTCCGGCGATGAGCACCCTGCCCAACCTGGGCCGTCTGGTGCGCCAGCGCCTGACCACGGCGGTGGACGCCTATGTGGACGGCGACGTCGAACTGGCGCTGCGCGTCTGGCGCACCGACGACGAGGTGGACGCGCTCTACACCAGCCTGTGCGAGAGCATCAACCAGTCGGCGGCCCGCCTGCCGGAGATGTTCACCGCGCACATGCACCTGCTGTTCATCGCCAAGAGCCTGGAGCGCATCGGCGACCACGCGACCAACATCGCGGAGGTGGTGCATTTCGTGCACACTGGCCGGCCGCTGCTCGACGAGCGGCCGAAGGCGGACCGCTCGCGGGGGGATGTGTGAGGGAAAGCGAGCGTTTGCCCCCTCCCCCGGCCCTCCCCCGCTTTGCGGTGGAGGGAGGTATGTCCCCTCCCTCGCGCAGCGGGGGAGGGTTAGGGAGGGGGCCAAAGTTTCCCATTCCTGCACCCCAAAAAACGAAAAAGCGCGCCTCGCGGCGCGCTTTCCCGTTTCTTGATCCAGGAACCGATCAGTTCTTGGACTTGTCCACCAGACGGCGCTCGGCGATCCACGGCATCATGGCGCGCAGCTTCTCGCCGACCTGCTCGATCGAGTGCTCGGCGTTGCGGCGGCGGGTCGCCTTGAAGGACGGCTGGCCGGCCTTGCACTCCAGCATCCAGTCGCGGACGAAGCGGCCGGTCTGGATGTCCTCCAGGACGCGCTTCATCTCGGCCTTGGTCTCCGGGGTGATGATGCGCGGGCCGGTCTTGTAGTCGCCGTACTCGGCGGTGTTGGAGATCGAGTAGCGCATGTTGGCCATGCCGCCCTCATACATGAGGTCGACGATCAGCTTCACCTCGTGCAGGCACTCGAAATAGGCCATCTCCGGGGCGTAGCCGGCCTCGGTCAGCGTCTCGTAGCCGGCCTTGATCAGCTCGGTCAGGCCGCCGCAGAGCACGGCCTGCTCGCCGAACAGGTCGGTCTCGCACTCTTCCTTGAAGGTCGTCTCGATGATGCCGGCGCGGCCGCCGCCGATGGCCGAGGCGTAGGACAGGGCGATGTCCAGCCCGTTGCCCGAGGCGTTCTGGTGCACGGCCACGAGGCAGGGCACGCCGCCGCCGCGCTGGTATTCGCCGCGGACGGTGTGGCCGGGGCCCTTCGGCGCGATCATGAACACGTCGAGGTCGGCGCGCGGCTCGATCAGGTTGAAGTGCACGTTCAGGCCGTGCGCGAAGGCCAGGGCGGCGCCTTCCTTCAGGTTCTTGGCAAGGTCGTCGCGGTACAGGTCGGCCTGCAGTTCGTCCGGGGTGAGGATCATCACCACGTCGGCCCAGGCGGCGGCCTCGCCCGGAGCCATGACCGTGAAGCCGGCGGCCTCAGCCTTCTTGATGGTGGCCGAACCCGGGCGGAGGGCGATGCGCACGTCCTTCACACCGCTGTCACGCAGGTTGTTGGCGTGGGCGTGGCCCTGGCTGCCGTAGCCGACGATGACGACCTTCTTCCCCTTGATCAGGTTCACGTCGGCATCACGATCATAATAGACGCGCATGGTGGTCTTCCTTGGATTTTTCGATCTGGTGGTGCGAGTTTTGCGCAGCGGAATTACTCCACCGGCGAAAGGGCCGCGTCAAGCACAAGACTGTTCGGCAGACCTGCAAAAGGACGGCGGGCTGGGTCGCCTCCCTGTCATGGGTGGCGTCATAGCCCGCCGTTTCGGGCCGGGATCAGAACCCGGTGGCTCCCTTCGACATGGCGACAACGCCGGTCCGGCTGGCCTCGACGAGGCCGAGCTGGGCCATCAGCCCGACGAAGTCATCGACCTCCGCCGTCGTGCCGGTCAGTTCGAACACGAAGGAGGTCAGGGTGGCGTCCACGACCTTCGCCTTGAAGATGTCGGCCAGGCGCAGCGCCTCGATGCGACGCTCGCCGGTGCCGGCGACCTTGACCAGCGCCAGTTCGCGCTCCACCGACGGCCCCTCATCCGTCAGGTCGTGCACCTTGTGCACCGGCACGAGGCGGTCGAGCTGGGCCTTGATCTGCTCCACCACCATGCGGGTGCCGGAGGTGACCAGGGTGATGCGCGACAGGTGGTCGGCGTTGTTCACCTCCGCCACCGTCAGGCTTTCGATGTTGTAGCCGCGGCCCGAAAACAGGCCGATGACGCGGGCCAGCACGCCCGGCTCGTTGTCCACCAGCACGGCGATGGTGTGCTTCTCGATCTTCTCTTCCACGATCCGTACTCCGCCAGAGGGCCTTCAACCGTTCGTCTTGGTCGCCACGATCAGACCAGCACCATGCCGTCTTCCGGCGTGGCGTCGGACGGGCTGTCCTCCGGACCGAACAGGATTTCGTTGTGGGCCTTGCCGCCGGGGATCATCGGGAAGCAGTTCTCCTTCGGGTCCACGGCGATGTCGATGATGCAGGGGCGGTCGGTGACGGCCAGCATCTTCTCGATGACCTCGTCCACCTCGGCCACCGTGGTCGCGCGCAGGCCGACGCAGCCCCAGCTTTCCGCCAGCTTCACGAAGTCGGGCAGCGCCTCGGAGTAGCTGTTGGAGTAGCGGGAGCCGTGCAGCAGCTCCTGCCACTGGCGCACCATGCCCATGTACTTGTTGTTCAGGATGAAGATCTTGACCGGGGCGCGGTACTGCACCGCCGTGCCGATCTCCTGCATGTTCATCAGGAAGGACGCCTCGCCCGACACGTCCACGACAATGGCGTCGGGGTGGGCGAGCTGCGCGCCGATGGCCGCCGGCAGGCCGTAGCCCATGGTGCCCAGGCCGCCGGAGGTCATCCAGCGGTTCGGCTCGTCGAAGGGCAGGAACTGGGCGGCCCACATCTGGTGCTGGCCAACCTCGGTCGTCACGTAATGGTTCTTGCCGCGCAGAGCCTCGCGCAGCCGCTCCAGCGCGTACTGCGGCTTGATGACCGCCTCGGTGCGGTTGTAGTTCAGGCAGTTGCGGGCGCGCCAGCCCTCGACCTGCCCCCACCACTCCTTCAGCGCGGTCTGGTCGGCGCGCTTCTGGCGGGCCTTCCAGATGCGGATCATGTCCTCCAGAACGGCGCCGGCGTCACCGACGATGGGAATGTCCACCGCGACGTTCTTGTTGATCGAGCTGGGGTCGATGTCGACGTGGATCTTCTTCGAGCCCGGCGCGAACTCCGACAGCTTGCCGGTCACGCGGTCGTCGAAGCGGGCGCCGATGTTGATCATCACGTCGCAGTTGTACATGGCGAGGTTCGCCTCGTACGTGCCGTGCATGCCCAGCATGCCCAACCACTGCGGGTCCGACGCCGGGAAGGCGCCCAGCCCCATCAGGGTCGAGGTGATCGGGAAGCCGGTCATCTTCACGAACTGGGTCAGCAGCTTCGCCGCGATCGGGCCGGCGTTCACCACGCCGCCGCCGGTGTAGAAGATCGGGCGCTTGGCGGTGGCGATCAGCTCGATGGCCTCCTCCACGCGGGCGATCTCGGGCTTCACCTGCGGGCGGTAGGTCTTGTGCTTGACCTCGGTCGGCGGGATGTAGGTGCCGTCGGCGAACTGCACGTCCTTCGGGATGTCGACCAGCACCGGGCCGGGACGGCCGCTGCGCGCCACGTAGAAGGCCTCGTGCATGGTGCGGGCCAGCTGGTTGACGTCCTTCACCAGATAATTGTGCTTGGTGCAGGGGCGCGTGATGCCGGTGGTGTCAGCCTCCTGGAAGGCGTCGTTGCCGATCAGATGGGTCGGCACCTGCCCCGACAGGCAGACCAGCGGAATGCTGTCGCACAGCGCGTCGAGCAGGCCCGTCACGGCGTTGGTGGCGCCGGGGCCGGAGGTCACCAGCACGCAGCCCACCTTGCCGGTGGAGCGGGCGTAGCCTTCCGCGGCGTGCACGGCGGCCTGCTCATGCCGGACCAGGATGTGCTTGATGTCGTTCTGCTGGAAGATGGCGTCGTAGATCGGAAGTACCGCGCCGCCCGGATAACCGAAGATGATGTCTACGCCCTGATCCTTCAGGGCCTTGATGACGATCTGCGCGCCGGTCAGCTTCTGTTCGGGCATAGCTCACGACCTTCCAATGGGGGCCCCTCTTTTCACGGGCGGCCCTGTTCCTTCTCAAACCCCGGCGATGGCCTGCTGGGAAAACAAGGGGTTATCCCCAAAGGCGAAGGCCGGGACCGGCAAACTAGACAATCCGCCGGTCACCGGTCAACCCATTTTGCGAATGATCGAAAAGATTTTTTGCCGCAGTTTTTCCAAATATTTCGCAAGCTGGAAAGACCGCCCTCCCCGCAAAGCCGTTCTCACACGCGAACGGCCTGCCCCGCGGGTGCGAGGCAGGCCGTTGCGCGAGGACCGGCGGAGGTTACGCCGCGACGGTTTGAAGCAGGCCGCAGAGGCGGCGGATGCCTTCGCGGATGCGCTCCGGGTTGTTGTTGGAGAAGCTGAGGCGCAGCGTGTTCTTGCCCGAGCGGTCGGCGTGGAAGGCCGAGCCGGGGACGAAGGCGACGTTGGCGTCCTTGATGGCGCGGGCCAGCAGGTCCACCCCGTCGGTGCCCTCCGGCAGCTCGATCCAGACGAACATGCCGCCTTCCGGCTTGGTCCAGGTCACCCCGGCCGGGGCAAACTCGTCCAGCGCGGTCAGCATGGCGTCGCGGCGCTCCTTGTAGCCGGCGCGCAGGCGGCGGATGTGGCTGTCGAAGTTCTGCGACACCACGTCGTGCAGCACGATCTGGTTGATGGTGCTGGTGTGCAGGTCGCCGGCCTGCTTCATCAGGACCAGCCGGTTGATGACCTCGGCCGGGCCGTTGATCCAGCCCACGCGCAGCGCCGGCACCATCGTCTTGGAGAAGGAGCCGCAGAAGAGCACGTTGGTGATCTTGCCACCGTTGCGGGCGGCGTCCAGCGCGACCATGGACGGGATCGGCTCGCCCTCATAGCGCAGCTCGGTGTAGGCGGCGTCCTCGACGATCGGCACGCCGTGCTTGGCGCAGAGGTCGAGCAGCGCCTCGCGGCGGGCCAGCGAGATCGTCGTGCCGTTGGGGTTCTGGAAGTCGGGGACGAGGTAAAAGAACTTCGGCTTCTGCTCCAGCGCCGCCTCCACCGCGGCGAGGTCCGGCCCCTCGGCGTCGCCGGGAACGGAAAGATACTGCGGCTCGTAGGGCGAGAAGGCCTGGAGCGCGCCGAGATAGGTCGGGCGGGTCACCAGGATCTTCTCGCCCGGCCCGATCAGCAGCTTGCCGACGAACTCCAGCGCCTGCTGCGACCCGCTGGTCACCAGCACCTCGTCCAGCCCGGCCTGGATGCCACGGCGGCTCAGATAGGCGCAGATCCACTCGCGCAGCGGCGTGAAGCCCTCGCTGATGGTGTATTGAAGCGCGCCGCCGGCCCCGCTGTTGGACTGGAAGATCTTCTCATAGGCGCGGGCGATGGCCGCGGTCGGGAAGAAATCGGGGTCCGGGATGCCCCCGGCGAAGGAGATGATTTCCGGCCGTTCGAGCAGCTTCAACAGCTCCCGGATTTCCGAAGCTCCCATACCGGCGACGCGACCGGCAAACACGTTTCCCCAATCGACCGTCACTTTCAATCCTCCTGAGGGTCAACGACGCAACGTCGTTTCAAGATAGGTCAGTATTGCTTCACTAAGTGGTCTTGTGTAGAGCGAATTGATCGTATGGCAGCCATGCAGCGCGGAGGCTGGAGGCCGCGCCGCGAGCTGGTGGCGGAACCATGTGACCTGCCGCTTCGCGTAGCGGCGCGTCGATTGCTGAGCCAGCGCAATGGCTTCGTCGAGGGTCAGCGCGCCGCGCAGATGGTCGCGCAGTTCCGGCACACCCAGCGCCTTCATCGCCGGCAGGTCGGGATCGAGGCCGAGCGCGTCGAGCCGCCGCACCTCCTCCAGCGCCCCCTGCCCCATCATCACCCGGAAGCGGCGGTCGCAGTTGGCGTAGAGCGCGTCGCGCGGCGGATCGATCACCAGCACGGAGAAGGCCAGCCCCTCCGGCGCGCCCTCGGCGCGCTGGGTCTGCCAGTGGGACAACGGATGGCCGGTGGCCTCCAGCACTTCCCAGGCGCGGGTCAGGCGGGTGGTGTCGCCGGGGTTCAGCTTGGCCGAGGCCGGGTCACGGCCCACCAGCTCCGCGCGGAACGCCTCGCCCCCCAGCTCCTGGAGCCGGGCGTGGGCGGCCTTGCGGACCTCGTCGGGGACGGCGGGGACGGCGCTCAAGCCCTCCATCAGCGTGCGCAGGTAGAGGCCGGTGCCACCGACGACGATGGGCAGCCGCCCGGCGGCGTGAGCGGCGGCGATCTCGGCCAGCGCCATGTCGCGCCAGCGCGCGGCGGACCCGCGCTCCGCCGCCGGCAGCACGCCGTAGAGCCGGTGCGGGGCCAGAGCCAGATCCTCCGCCCCCGGACGGGCGGTCAGCACGTCCAAGTCGGCGTAAAGCTGCATGCTGTCGGCGTTGATGACCGTGCCGTTGCGCGCCAGGGCAATGTCGAGCGCCATGCCCGACTTGCCCGAGGCCGTCGGACCGCCGATCACCACCACATGCCGGTGCTGCACATCCCGGTTCCGCGGGCTGTCCTCTGCCATGTCGCCTTGCCTGACGTTCCTCCGGCTACAGCGTATGGCAGGGGAAGGCTCGGCTTGGCAAGGGCGACCGGTGCGGCGACCGATGCGGGGCCTCAGCGAACCGTGATCGTCCCGGTCATGCCGAAACTGCTGTGCAGCGGTTCATGGCAGGCCAGGTCGTAGGTTCCGGCCTCGACCGGAACGAACTCCACCACGTCGGTCTGGCCGGCGGGGATCTCCAGATTCACCAGGGCCGGCGTCTCGACGGCGCCTTGCGCGGTGGTGACCCGCCGCACCGCGATGGCCTTGAAGAAGCCTTCGGAAGTGAAGGTGTGCGCGACGGTCCCGCGGTTCTCCAGCGTCAGGCGGTACGGAGTTCCCCGCTCGAAGGCCAAACGGTCGGGCTGGAACTGGAACTCGTCCAACCGCACGGTCACAGGGCGGGCCTGCGCCCAATCCACCGCCGAGACGCGCGCCGCCACGTCGCCGACATAGCCGGGCGGCGGGCGCTGCGCCAGATCGGTCCCGGCGCCGCATCCGGCCAACAGCAGGGTGAAAGCGAGAATGGACGGGGTAAGAAGGGTGGCAGGCCGCTGGATCATGGACGAACCCTCCCGCGATTTGAGCGGAAACGCGGCGGGAGGCTTCCGGGTCCCCGGCGCGGAATGTCTACGACGCTTGGCGGAGTGGGTTGGCGCAAACTCCCGGCTGTGCTAGGCAGCGCGCGCGCCCTTCCCCACGGCTCTTCCAGGATCGCCCCACCATGAGCGCTGTCGTTACGCTGATCGCCGCCGCCTCCGCCGTTCTCGACGAGCAGGCCGTGCAGGCCGCCCGCGCGTCCCTGACCGCGCTGGGGGCCGACACCGCCAAGCCGGACTGGCTGGCGCCGGACCGCGCCTGCGACATCGCCGAGGATGGGCTGGTGCCCGAGCAGGCCGAAGCCGCCGTCCGCCACGCGCTGACCAATCTCGTGCCGGGCGGGCTGGCCGTGGACGTCATCGCCCAGAAGCCGGGCAACCGGAAGAAGCGCCTGCTGGTCGCCGATATGGAATCGACGATCATCGAGCAGGAGATGTTGGACGAGCTGGGCGATTACGTCGGGCTGAAGGACCACATCGCCGCGATCACCGCCCGCGCCATGAACGGCGAGATCGACTTCAAGGGCGCGGTGCGCGAGCGGGTCGCCCTGCTCAAGGGCCTGAACGAGAGCGTCGTCGACGAGGTGTGGCAGCGCGCCACCCTGATGCCGGGCGCCAAGACTTTGGTTTCCACCATGCGCGCCAACGGGGCAACCTGCGTCCTGGTCTCCGGCGGCTTCCGCTGCTTCACGGAGCGGGTGCGCCAGTGGGTCGGCTTCGACGACGACCGCGGCAACGTGCTGGAGGTGGTGGACGGCGTCATGACCGGTGCGGTGGTCGAGCCGATCCTCGACAAGGACAGCAAGCTGGAGGCCCTGCTCGCCTACGCCGGGGAGCGCCACGTCCCGACCATCGAGACGATGGCCGTCGGCGACGGCGCCAACGACCTGCCGATGCTGCTGGCCGCCGGGCTGGGCGTCGCCTTCCACGCCAAACCGACGGTGGCCGCCCAGGCCCGCGCCCGCGTGGACCATGGCGACCTCACCGCCCTGCTGTTCGCCCAGGGCTACCGGATCGGGGAGTTCGTGGAGGGCTGACCGCCCACCAACGCACCTCACAAAGCGAAAGGGCACCGGCGGTCTCCCGCCGGTGCCCTTTTCGTTTGGGAGCCCCCGGATCAGCCCTGGCTGAGCGGGATGGCGACGAAGCGCAGGTCGCCGTGACGGTCCACCAGCAGCAGGATGGACTTCTTGCCCTGCTCCTTGGCCTTCTGGATCTTGGACGTCACGTCCTCCGGCTTGCGGACCTCCTCCTGGCCGACCTCGATGATGACGTCGCCGGCGCGGATGCCCTTTTCCGACGCGGTCGAGTTGCCGGCCACCTCGGTCACCACGACGCCCTTCAGCTCGGGCTTGATCTCGAACTGCTGGCGCAGCTCGGGCGTGATGTTGGTCAGCTTCAGGCCCAGCGTCTCGGTCGGCTTCTGGGCCGGGGCCTGCTGCGGCTGGCGGCGCTGCTCCTCCGGATTGGCGGCGAGAAGACCCGATTCCTCGGCGGCCTCAAGCTCGCCCACCTTCACTTGGAGCTGCTGCGACTTGCCCTTGCGCCACACCTCGATCGGGACGGCCTTGTCGATCGGCGTTTCGGCGACGACGCGCGGCAGGCGGCGCATCTCGTTGATTTCCTTGCCGTCGAACTTGGTCACCACGTCGCCCGCCTGGATGCCGGCCTTGGCCGCCGGGCCGTTCGGGGTGATCGAGGCGACCAGCGCGCCCTTGTGGCCCTGCAGGCCCAGGCTCTCGGCGATCTCCGGGGTCACGCCCTGGATGCGCACGCCCAGCCAGCCGCGGCGGGTCTTGCCGTACTCGCGGAGCTGCGCGACCACCTGCTTGGCGAGGTTGGACGGGATGGCGAAGCCGATGCCGACCGAGCCGCCCGACGGCGAGAAGATCGCCGTGTTGATGCCGATGACCTCGCCATTCAGGTTGAACATCGGGCCGCCGGAGTTGCCGCGGTTGATCGAGGCGTCGGTCTGCAGGAAGTCGTCGTAGGGGCCGGCGTTGATGTCGCGCTGGCGCGCCGAGATGATGCCGGCGGTGACCGAGCCGCCCAGGCCGAACGGGTTGCCGATGGCCAGCACCCAGTCGCCCACGCGCATGGCATCCGAATCGCCGAAGGGCACGGCGACCAGCGGGTGGCTGGTGTTGATCTTCAGCAGGGCGACGTCGGTCTTCGGGTCCTTGCCGATCAGCTCCGCCTTGATGTTGGTGTCGTCCTGCAGGATGACGGTGATCTCGTCGGCGTCCTGGATGACGTGGTTGTTGGTAACCACGTAGCCGTTCTTGGCGTCGATGATGAAGCCGGAGCCGAGCGAGGTCGACTTGCGCGGCTGCTGCGGCTGGTCCTGCTGCTGACGGTCGAAGAAGTCGCGGAAGAACTCCTCGAACGGCGAGCCCGGCGGGAACTGCGGCATCTCGGGACGGGCGCCCTGCTGGCGCTGCGGCACCGCCTGGCTGGTGGAGATGTTGACCACGGCGGGCAGCAGCTTTTCCGACAGGTCGGCGAAGCTGGTCGGCGCCGGGCGCGACTGGGCCATGGCGGGGGTGCCGACGGCGGCGGACAGCCCCAACAGGAGAGCGGCGATCAGCGGCACGACGCGCAGCCGGCGGCCGGATTCGGCGCGGTGGATGGGGTGGTTCGGGTTCAACTCAGCTCTCCCTGCCGGACATCCGGCACCTTCTTGTTCCAATCGGCCATCTGTTCCAATCGGCCCGCGGTTTCATGCGACTCGCGGTCCGAGGGGGCGCTTCACCGATCCGTGTGCCGGATGTAATCCCCGCGCCTCACCGCTTCAAGCAAAGGCGCACGGGTCCCATCCGCCACGGAGGACGCGCGAGTATAGAAGTCGGAGTATGGCCGGAAAATGGCGGCGCGGTCCAGCGACGCGCGCGCGGCAAAAGGGTGTCAGGCGCCGCGCAGAAGCCAGACGAATCCGACGCCGGCCATCGCCGTCACCAGCCCGACGGTGCGCAGCCGGTTCTCCGGCATCGTCAGCGCTTCGACGATCAGACGCCGCATCGCGGACGGGAACAGCGCGTAGAGCACGCCCTCGATCACCAGGACCAGGGCCAGCGCGGTGAGAAAATCCGTCATCGGTCGGGCGGCATTTCGGAAAAGGAAGTCTGGGCGGGAAGACAAAATCGGGGTGGGAGAACGGGAGCCCCCACCCCACCCCCTCCCCCGGGACGGGGGGAGGGGGAGACGAGCGCGACGTCTTACTGCTGCTGGGCGGTCGCCGGGGCCGGGGCCCGCTGCGGCACGGCACCGCTGCCCGAGGCCGGCGCCGGCTGGCCGTTGCCGCCACCGGTGATGTCGCCGAAGTAGCGGAAGAACTCGCCGGTCGGGGACAGCACCATGGTGGTGTCGTCCTTGTTCAGCGACTTCCGGTAGGCTTCGAGCGTCCGGTAGAAGCTGTAGAACTGCGGGTCCTGCGACGTCGCCTCGGCGATCATCTTCAGCGCCTGGTTGTCGCCTTCACCGCGCAGGATCTGCGAATCGCGCTGCGCTTCGGCCAGGATGACGGTGCGCTCGCGGTCCGCGCGGGAGCGGATCTGCTGCGACTGCTCCTGACCCTGGGCGCGGGCCTCGGCGGCTTCGCGCTCACGCTCCGACCGCATGCGGGCGAAGATCGACTGGCTGGTCTCCTCCGGCAGGTCGGCGCGGCGGATGCGGACATCGACGATCTCGATGCCGAAGCGCTTCGCCTCGTCGTTCACCTGCCCGCGGATGTCGTTCATCACGCGCGGACGCTCGTCCGACAGGATGGCGAGCAGCGTCACGCTGCCGAGAACGCGGCGGAGCGCCGAGTTCACGATGGCGTTCATCCGCGTCTCGGCCACCGCCTCGTTGCCGGCGGTCTGGTAGAAGCGCAGCGGGTCCAGGATGCGGTAGCGCGCGAAGGCGTCCACGTCCAGGCGCTTCTGGTCGGCCAGAATGACCTGCTCCACCGGCGGGTCGAGGTCGAGCACGCGGCGGTCGAGGATGCGGACTTCCTGGATGAAGGGAACCTTGGCCTTCAGGCCGGGTTCGCGGATGACGCGCATCGGCTCGCCGAACTGGAGGACGAGCGCCTGCTGCGCCTCGTTCACCGTGAACAGCGAGGCCGAGGCGAGCACGCCCGCGGCGAGGATGCCGATGCCGGCGACCAACAATGTGCGGTTCATGGCATCCCTCCTCAACGGGCCGGCTGCTGGCCGGCGGGCCGCGCCGGAGCAGGCTGAAGCTGGTTGAGCGGCAGATAGGGAACCACGCCCTGGGCACCCTGCGCGTTGCCGTCGATGATGACCTTGTTGGCGCCGCTCAGGATCTCTTCCATGGTCTCCAGATACATGCGCTTGGCGGTCACGTCCTTGGCGGTCGAGTAGGCGTCGAACACCTTGCGGAAGCGGTCGGCGTCACCCTGGGCCAGGTTCACGACCTGCTCGCGGTAGGCAGAGGCTTCCTGGATCAGCCGTTCCGCGTCGCCTCGGGCGCGCGGGATCACGTCGTTCCGGTAGGCCTCGGCCTCGTTGCGGGCGCGTTCGCGGTCGGCGCGGGCGCGCTGCACGTCGTTGAAGGCGTCGATGACGGGCGACGGCGGGTCGGCCTTCTGCAGCTGCACCTGCGTCACCTCGATGCCGCCCTCATAGTCGTCCAGCATGGCCTGGAGGAGCTGGCGGGTGGAGGTTTCGATCTGCTGGCGGGCCTCGGTCAAGGCCGGCTGCAGGTCGGTGCGGCCGATGACCTCGCGCATCGCGCTTTCCGCCGCCTTCTTCACGGTGGCCTCGGGGTCGCGGATCTTGAACAGATACTCGCCCGCGTCCTTGATGACCCAGAAGACGGTGAAGTCGATGTCGATGATGTTCTCGTCGCCGGTCAGCATCAGCAACTCGTCGGGAACGTCACGGTCGCCGCGACGCCCGTCGCCGGCCGAGCGGTAGCCGACCTCGATGCGGTTGACGCGCGTCACCTTGGGCATCAGCACCGTTTCGATGGGCGACGGCAGGTGGTAGCGCAGACCAGGCTGCTCGGTGCGCACCCACTGGCCGAAGCGCAGCACGACGCCCTGCTCGTCCGCCTCGACGCGGTAGATGCCGCTGGCCAGCCAGACCACGGCCAGCAGGCCGACGACGAGCGCGATGCCCCGGCCGCTGCCGACGCCGCCCGGCATCACCCGCTTCAGGCGGTCCTGGCCGCGGCGCAGCAGATCCTCCAGGTCCGGCGGCTGCGGCCCTCCGCCGCCGCCACCACCGCCGCCTCCACCGCCACCCGGCGGACGGCCCCACGGATTCTGACCGCCACCACCCGGCGGAGGACCCCAGGGGCCGCCACCGCCGCCCCCTCCCTGATTGCTCCACGGCATTCCGTTCGTTCCCCTTCGCGCTCTCTCAATTCTTGGGACGGAAATTCCGAAAAACAAATCGTTTCCGGACCGTCCGATCCCTTTACCATTATTGTCCGCCGGCCCTATAGTGCCCATCCCATTCGGGGAAGGATTTCACCGACGGATATCCGCCAATATCGGGAAGGAAGCGGAGTTTTCAACCATGGCGCAGGTCAGCGAAGCTCAAGTCCTTGAAGCTCTGAGGACGGTTGTCGATCCGGAACGGGGCAAGGACGTCGTCAGCCTCGGCATGTTGTCCGGACTTGTCGTGCGTGACGGGCACGTCGCCTTTTCGATCGAAGTGGACCCCAAGCGCGGCGCCCAGGCCGAGCCGGTGCGCCACGCCGCCGAGAAAGCGGTGGAGGCCCTGCC
The DNA here is from genome assembly GCF_058780635.1 of Azospirillum sp. UENF 312511. Classification (NCBI taxonomy): domain Bacteria; kingdom Pseudomonadati; phylum Pseudomonadota; class Alphaproteobacteria; order Rhodospirillales; family Azospirillaceae; genus Azospirillum; species Azospirillum sp. UENF 312511. The sequence continues at coordinate 387,585 of NZ_JBSNCG010000003.1, forward strand.
GGGCGTTCTGTCGGTCACCGCGGTCCTGACGGCGCACCGCCCCGCCGGTCAGGGTGCCGCCCCGCAGCAGGGCCACGGGCACGATCACGGGCACTCCCATGGCGGGCATGGCCACTCCCATGCCGGCCACTCCCACGGCCAGCCGGCGGAGCAGAAGCCGCTGGTGCCGGGCGTGAAGGCCATCGTCGCCGTCGCGTCGGGCAAGGGCGGCGTCGGCAAGTCCACCACGGCCAGCAACCTCGCGCTCGCCATGGCGGCGAACGGGTTGAAGGTCGGGCTTCTGGACGCCGACATCTACGGCCCGTCCATGCCGCGCATGCTGGGCATCTCCGGCCGGCCGACCAGCCGCGACGGCAAGATCCTGGAGCCGATGGAAAACTACGGCATCAAGGTGATGTCGATGGGCTTCCTGGTGGCCGAGGACACGCCGATGATCTGGCGCGGCCCGATGGTGATGAGCGCGCTCCAGCAGATGCTGCGCGACGTGAACTGGGGCACGCTCGACGTTCTGGTGGTGGACATGCCGCCGGGCACCGGCGACGCCCAGCTCACCATGGCGCAGCAGGTGCCGCTGGCTGGGGCGATCATCGTCTCGACCCCGCAGGACATCGCTCTGCTCGACGCCCGCAAGGGGCTGAACATGTTCCGCCGCGTGGACGTGCCCGTCCTCGGCATCATCGAGAACATGAGCTACTTCTGCTGCCCGAACTGCGGCCACCGCACGGACATCTTCAGCCACGGCGGCGCCCGCAAGGAGGCGTCGGACCTGGGCATGGAGTTCCTCGGCGAGGTCCCGCTGCACCTCGACATCCGTGAGACCTCCGACCAGGGCCAGCCCATTGTGGTGTCCCAGCCCGAGTCGGAACACGCGAAGGTGTACCGCGGGATTGCCAAGCGCCTGTGGGAGAAGATCGCCGGCGAACAGGGTCCGGCGCGGGCGGCGCCGCGGATCGTGGTGTCGTAAGGGGACGTGCTTGCCCCCACCCTCCCCACTTCGTGGGTCCCCTCCCTCCCCCGCTCTCGGCGGACCGAAGGTCCGCCTGCCGCGTCAGCGCAAACCTTTGGTTTGCGCGAGAGCTGACGCAGGGGAGGGCCTAAGTTCCCTCCCCTGCGTTAGCGGGGGAGGGTTAGGGTGGGGGAAAGCCTTTAGGGGGTGGGGCCGATGCCGGATTTCGTGACGTTGGTGGTGCTGCTGGCCGCCGTGGTTCTCGCGGTGCCGGTGGCCAAGCGGATCGGCTTCGGCGGGCCGCTCGGCTATCTCGCGGCGGGGTTGGCCATCGGGCCGGGCGGGCTCGGGCTGGTGACGGACGTCGAGGCCATCCGGCACGTCTCGGAACTCGGCGTCATCATGCTGCTGTTCCTGATCGGGCTGGAACTGCGCCCCGCCCGCCTCTGGGTGATGCGACGATCGGTCCTGGGGCTCGGCGGTGCCCAGGTCGCGGTGACCTCCGTCGTGATCGCCGCCGCCACCATTTTCCTGCTGGGATTCACCCCCGCCGCCGCGGCGGTGACCGGATTCGGCCTCTCCCTGTCCTCCACCGCCATGGTGCTGCCCATGCTGGCGGAACGGGAGTTGCTGACCACCAACGCCGGACGCAGCGCCTTCTCGATCCTGCTGTTCCAGGACCTCGCCATCATCCCGGCGGTGGCGCTGCTGCCCCTGCTCGGCCATGGCGCCGGGGAGGTGCCGGACGCGGGAACCGCGTGGCTGGCCGTGCTGAAGGCCGGCGGAGCGATCGCGGTGATCCTGGCCGGCGGGCGCTACCTGCTGCGCCCGGTGCTGCGCATCGTGGACGGCGCCCGGACGCCGGAGATCTTCACCGCCACCGCCCTGCTGATCGTGCTGGGGACCGCCATGTTCGCCGCCTGGGCGGGGCTGTCCATGTCGCTCGGCGCCTTCATGGCCGGGGTGCTGCTGTCCGATTCGGAGTACCGGCACGAGGTGCAGGCCGACATCGCGCCGTTCGAGGGGCTGCTGCTCGGCCTGTTCTTCGTGTCGGTGGGCATGGGGGCCGACGTGGCGGCGCTGATGGCCGAGCCGGTGCGCTACCTGTCGCTGGCGCTTGGGCTGATGGCGTTGAAGGCGGCGACGCTGTTCGGGCTGGCCCGCCTGTCCGGCCTGCGTCCGGGCGGCTCGACGCGGCTGTCCACCGTGCTGAGCCAGGGCGGCGAGTTCGGCTTCGTGCTGTTCGGGCTGGCCGTCGGCGTCGGGGCGATGACCGGGGGGCAGGCGGCGACGGCCATGCTGGTGGTCACGCTGTCGATGATCGCCACCCCCTTCGTCTTCGCGGCGGAGGAGCGCTGGCTGGCGCCGCGGCTGATCGTGAAGCCCGTCCGCCCCTACGACACCATCGCACCGGACGGGGAGCCGCCGGTGCTGATCTGCGGCTTCGGCCGGGTCGGGCAGATCGTCGGGCGCGTGCTGCGGATGCGCGGCATCCCCTTCACGGCGCTGGAGCAGAGCGCCGAGCAGGTCGACGTCGTGCGGCGCTTCGGCAACAAGGTTTATTACGGCGACCCGTCGCGGCTCGACCTGCTGCGCGCCGCCGGAGCGGACAAGGCCAAGGTGCTGGTGGTGGCTCTGGAGGACATGGAGCAGTCGCTGCGCGTGGTCGAGCTGGCGACGCGCCATTTCCCCCACCTCGTCATCCACGCCCGCGCCCGCAACCGCCGCCACGCCCATTTCCTGATGGACCGCGGGGTCACGCATTTCGTGCGCGAGACCTACGATTCCAGCCTGCGGCTGACCGGCGGCGTGCTGGAATCGCTGGGCCTGCCGCCGGAGGAAACCCGGCACACGCTGGACACCTTCCGCGAGCACGACGAGCGCACGCTGATCCGCCAGCACGCCGTGCACCACGACGAGAACCGCCTGATCCAGACCTCCCGTCAGGCCGCCGCCGAGCTTCAGGCCCTGTTCGAGGCCGACCGCGAGGAACCGGATGGGGAGCGCGACCGCAAGACCGTCTGACGCCCCTCCCCCGCCTCAGCCGATCAGACCTCACCCGATCAGCAGGCTGTCGTCAGTGATGTCCTCGCCGCCGCGCTGCTTGGCGAACAGGGCCAGCAGATGCGGCACGTCCAGCCCGGCGCGCTGCTCCCCCGACACGTCGAGCACGATCCGGCCCTCGTGCAGCATCACCGTGCGGTCGCCGTAGTCCAGCGCCTGCCGCATGGAGTGGGTGACCATCAGCGTGGTCAGCCGGTTCTCCTCGACGATGCGGCGGGTCAGGCCGAGCACGAACTCCGCCGTTCCGGGGTCGAGCGCCGCCGTGTGCTCGTCGAGCAGCAGGATCTTCGACCCGGCGAGCGTCGCCATCAGCAGGCTGACCGCCTGCCGCTGCCCGCCGGACAGCAGGCCCATGCGGTCGTGCAGCCGGTTTTCCAGCCCCAGCCCCAGTTCCGCGATGCGCTCGCGGAAATGCCGGCGGCGGTCGCCGCGCAGGGCGAAGCCCAGGCCGCGGCGGCGCCCGCGGGCGGCGGCCAGCGCCATGTTCTCCTCGATGGTCAGCGCGGTGCAGCTTCCGACCATCGGGTCCTGGAAGACGCGGGCGACCAGCGAGGCGCGCTTCGGCGTCGCCCAGCGGGTGACGTCGACCCCGTCGATGGCGATGCGGCCCTCCTCGGCGATCACGTCGCCGGCCAGCGCACCCAGGAAGGTCGACTTGCCGGCGCCGTTGGAGCCGATGACGGTGACGAACTGCCCTTCCGGGATCGTCAGGTCGACGCCGCGCAGGGCGTGCTTTTCCAGCGGGGTGCCGCGCCCGAAGGTGACATGGATGCCGTTGACCGTGATCATCGGGCGGCCTCCCTCTTCTTCGACGCGGCTTTCAGCCGCATCCGCGGCAGGATCAGCGCCACCGCAACCAGGACGGCGGTGACGAGGTTGAGGTCGGAGGCCTGGAGCCCGATGGCGTCCGCCGACAGGGCAAGCTGGACCGCCAGACGGTAGAGGATGGAGCCGACGACGCAGCCGACCAGCGCCCACAGCATCGCGCGGGCCGGCAGCACCGTCTCGCCGACGATCACCGCGGCCAGACCGACCACGATGGTGCCGATGCCGGTGGTCACGTCGGCGAAGCCGTTGGTCTGGGCGAACAGCGCCCCGGCCAGGGCGCACAGCCCGTTCGACAGGGCCATGCCGGCGTAGATGTGGAAGTCCGTCTGCACCCCCTGGGCGCGGGCCATCCGGGCGTTGACGCCGGTCGCCCGCATGGCGAGGCCGAATTCGCTGTTCAGGAAGCGGGACAGCAGCAGGACGATCACGACCACCACGACCAGGACGACGAGCGGCCTCACCACATGGTCGGGCAGCCCCAGCCCGTAAAAGGGCGTCAGCACCGTGTCCTGCATCAGCAGCGCCACGTTCGGGCGGCCCATCACGCGCAGGTTCACCGAGAACAGCGCGATCATGGTCAGGATGCTGGCCAGCAGGTGCAGGATCTTGAAGCGGACGTTCAGCGTCGCCGTGACCAGCCCGGCCATCGACCCGGCCAGCGCCGCGACGAGGCTGGCGATCCACGGGTTGACCCCGGCGACCAGCAGCGTGGCGCAGACCGCCGCCCCCAGCGGGAAGCTGCCGTCCACCGTCAGGTCCGGGAAATCGAGCACCCGGAAGGACAGGTACACGCCGAGGGCGACCAGCGCGTACACCAGCCCGATCTCGACGGCCCCGAAGAAGGCGATTTCACTCATGTGTGTATCCGGCTTCGCCGGCTTTGCCCCCACCCCAACCCTCCCCCGCTGCGCGGGAGAGGGAGAATCAGTCCCCTCCCTCGCCGAAGGCGGGGGAGGGCTAGGGAGGGGGCAGAGCCAGCGGAACTTGGTCCTTGCAGATTAAACTTACTGCCCGACCACCTTGGTCGCGCGCTGGGTCACCGCCTCGGGGATGGTCACGCCCATCGCCGCCGCGGATTTGGGGTTCACGAACAGGTCGGTGCCCTTGGCGAAGGTTACCGGAACGTCGCCCGGCTTCTCGCCCTTGAGGATGCGGACCACGGCCTCGCCGGTCTGGCGGCCGACCTGCCGATAGTCGAAGCCGATGGAGGCCACCGTGCCGCGCGCCACGCTGTCGGTGTCGGCGGAGAAGACCGGCAGCTTGGCCTGCTGGCCCACCGCGACGACGCTCTCCAGCGCTGAGACGACCGTGTTGTCCAGCGGCACGTAGATCGCGTCGGCCTTGCCGACGAGGCTGCGGGCGGCGGGCTGGGCATCGGCGGACTTGGTGGCGGTCGCCTCGACCACGGTCAGCCCTGCCTTCTGCGCCTCGTCCTTCAGCGCCTTGACCAGCGAGACCGAGTTCGGCTCGCCGGCGTTGTAGAGGACGCCCAGACGCTTCACGGACGGCACGATCTCACGGATCAGCGCGACATGCTCGGCCACCGGGGCCATGTCCGACACGCCGGTGACGTTGGCGCCGGGCTTGTCCAGGCTGCGGACGAGTTGCGCGCCGACCGGGTCGGTCACCGCGGTGAAGACCACCGGAATGTCGCGGGTCGAGGCGACGACGGCCTGGGCGGAGGGGGTGGAGATCGGAACGATCACGTCCGGACGGGCGCCGGCGAACTGGCGCGCGATCTGCGCGGCGGTCGCGGGGTTGCCCTGGGCGCTCTGATACTCGACCTTCAGGGTGTCACCCGGCGTGTAGCCCGCGGCCTTCAGCGCCTCGATCACGCCGTCGCGCGTGGCGTCCAGCGCCGGATGTTCAACGATGGCGGTGATCGCGACGGTCTTGGTCTGGGCGAAGGCGGCGGCGCTCGTCAGCGCGACAGCCGCCGTGGCGGCGGCGAGAAACAGGCGGGTGATCGTCATGGCTCCAGGCTCCCGGAGGGGGTTTGTGCATCCCGTAGACGCCCAGGGGCCGGTCCGTCAACTGCCGGAGCAGGAATCCGATGAGCGAAGACCCGCGCGACGCCCGACTCCAAGCCCGAACTCAATGCCCTCGAATCCGCCATCGCCGACATCGAGGCGGAGGCCTGCGCCGCCGCGCACGCGCTGTGCGCCCATGAGCTTCAGATGCGGCTGGAGAACATCGCCCGCCGCGTGGAGGCCCTGCGCACGGCGCAACCCTGGGGTGCGGGCGACGGAACGGCGTGACGATCGGTCGCTCCCTCCCCATATGAGGCCCTTCGGGGAGCGGATCGCAGGGGTACGGTCATGACGGCGGAAGACAGGGCGGTGGAAGACGGCACTCAGGACGGCGCGCGGTCGAAGACGACGGCGGCGCTGCGCGGGCTGATGGGGCAATGCCCGGCCTGCGGACGCGGGCGCCTGCTGCGGAACTATCTGAAGCCGGTCGACCACTGCGCCCATTGCGGCGAGGCGTTCGGCCATCTGCGCGCCGACGACGCCCCGCCCTGGATGACCATCCTGATCGTCGGCCACATCATCATTCCGGCGGTCCTGTCGGTCGAGCAGAGCTACGAGCCGGCCACCTGGGTGCATCTCACCATCTGGCCGCTGCTGACCCTGTTGCTGACCGGCCTGCTGCTGCCGCGTTGCAAGGGCGTGGTGCTGGGCCTGCTGTGGAGCACCGGCGCGCCGGGGTCGGAGCGCGCCTGAGACTCAATCGAAACTGAGCGCGAAGCTCGCCCGCCCTTGCCCGCCCTGGAAGCGCTGCCACATCACCCCGAAAGCGGCCTCCAGCGCGCGGGTGAAGCGCACGCCGTTCAGCGCCGGGGATGCCGCCAGCCGGTCCCGCAGGCCGCCGCGCAGGGCCGCTAGCGCCGCCGGGTCGGCCACCAGCGCCGCCGCCTTGGCGACGTAGCCGTCCGGCCCGTCGGCCACTAGATCGGACAGCCCCGCCGAGGCGAGGTGCGTCACCGAATGGCGGGCGCAGAAGCGGTCGCCGCCCAGCGTCACCACCGGCACGCCCATCCACAGCGCCTCCAGAGTCGTCAGACCGCCGGAATAAGGGAAGGGGTCGAGCGCCACGTCGACCTCGCCGTAGCCGGCCAGGAACTCCCGGTGCGGCGCCCCGCCCCGCAAATCCACCCGCGCCGGATCCAGCCCGGCCCGCTCGAACAACGCCAGGGTGCGCGCGGCGGTGCCGGCGTCGTCCAGCCCCGGCGTGCGCAGCAGCAGGCGGGAGCCGGGAACGGCGCCCAGCACGCGCGCCCACAGCGCCGCGACCTCGGCGTTCAGCTTGGGCAGCGCGTTGAAGGAGCCGAAGGTGGCGTGGCCGCGCGTCGCCAGCGGCAGCGAAGCCACAGCCGGCGCGTCCTCGGGCGGCGCCCAAGGGACGTAGGCGTCCGGCATGCGCACGACGCCCTCGATGCACCAACCGTCCGATCCCGGCGGGCTCTGCCGGGAATCGGAAATCAGGTAATCCATGGCCGGCAGGCCGGTGGTGCCGACATAGCCCGCCCAGGTTGCCTGCACCGGCGCCGCGCGCCGCGCGAAGACCGGCAGGCGGTTGCCGAAGGTCTGCCCGGCCAGATCGACCAGGATGTGGATGCCGTCCGCCTGGATGCGCCGGGCCAAGGTCTCGTCGTCCAGGCCGGTGGTCCAGACCCAGTGGTCGGCGTGGGCCATCAGCCGCTCGGTCTTCCAGTCCGGGTTGGCGGTGTTGGCGTAGCACACGACCTCGAAGGCCGAGCGGTCGTGGTTCGCCAGCACCGGCTCCAGGAAGAAGCCCACGGGATGGGCGCGGAAGTCCGGCGAGACATAGCCGATGCGGATCTTCGGGGCCGGTGCGGCCACCGCGGGCGCCGGACGGTCGGGGTAGCGGGCGCCCCAGTCCGCGTGGGCCTGGGCGATGGCCGGCATGGTCAGCCCCGGCACGAACTGCATCAGGTAGAGGCGCGAGGCGTGCAGCGAATCGACGGTGCCGTGCTGCGCCACCACGGCGTCGATTTCCGCCAGGGCCTCGTCCGCCCGCCCCTGCATGGCGAGCACGCGGGTGGCGCGGTTCGCCCGCACCTCCGCCCGGCCTGGCGCCAGCGCGAGCGCCGCCCCATAGGCGTCGTCGGCCTCGCCCAGCCGGTTCATCTCGGCCAGCGCGTTGCCGAGGTTGTAGGGATGCGCCCAGTTGGCCGGGTCGAGCCGCCCGGCCCGACCGTAGAGCGTCACCGCCTCCGCCCGTCGCGCCTGGGCGCGCAGCAGCACGCCCAGATTGGCGACGGCGGCCAGAGTCTTCGGGTTCAGCGCGATGGCGCGGCGGAAGAAGGCCTCCGCGCGCGCCGAATCGCCGGCCCGGCGGACCGCCTCCGCCATGGTGAGCAGCCCGTCCATCGCCATCTCCAGCGACGGATCGAGGTTCAGCGCCCCGGCGTAGGCGTTGGCCGCCCCGGCGACATCGCCCAGGCTTTCCATCACCAACCCGTAGTTGGCCCACCAGATGGGGACTGAGGGATAGGCGGCGATGGCCCGCCCGATCAACTCCAGCGCCTCGTCGAACCGCCCGGCCTGCGCCGCGACGAGGCCCTGGCGGTGAAGTCCATCGGACTCGTGCGGCGTCATAGACAACCTCAATATCATTGCGGGATTGCGATAAGCTTTAGGCGTAGCTACATTTGCTTATCATTACGCTAAAGCGAGGCACAGAATGTCTGGAGATGATAAGGTTGGTGGTCCGGTGCTACATCCGGTAACTGAAGGGTTTGCTCCAGCCGCCCCAATCACCCGAGGGCTTGGACCTTCTGCACCAATATCTAAGCCTTCATACCAAGGCGGGCTTACGCCGAGTGCTCCATTGAATCCGACGCAACAGACTGCCCCCTCTGCGCCGCCAGCAAAGCCAAAGAATTGACCATCTTTTTTGGGCAGACACGTACCTCAACGTAATTTATCTCACGTTGAGGTACGTAAGAAAGCTTTACTCCCCACGGCGCATTTTCGACGACACAGCTTGCATCTTCCCAGTCGGCATCTTCTTTTTCTTTTTTCTGAGTTACAACCATTAACAAGTCACCATCAGGGCTTACATAGTACGGAAAAACGCCAGCCTTTCTCAAGTCATCTCGGTGATAAAAAACCGTGTCATCAAGCTGAAGCACTCTACCGCTTTTTAAATGAACTATAATTTGAGAGGGAAATATTTTTGAATTATTAAATACAATCGTCCACGGACTATATTCATTGTCTTCCGAGGTTATGCGAAGAAACTTCAAAAGAGAATGGAGAAGCTTATGTCCAGCACCTTTCCACAGTATACCAAGAAGAAATGAAATCAGTAAATTTATTGAAACAAAAACCCATGTCTCCTTAGGAACAAATCTGTCAATAGCACCAAAATATACAGCATAAGAGACGGTTGAAAACATCAAGCTTCCATAAAACAAATGAATTGCATTCAATGCATTCCACTGTCTATCGATAAAATAGATCTGCATTCCTATATAACCAGGGGCTATAAACAAAAGTATGTAAAACGCCTCGTTTGATACCTTTAATAAGTCCATAGCCCCCTCCTAACGCTACTCACTGAATAACCGCACATTGGATAATTGAGCGGTTATTCAGTAGAAGTGCCAATTAATAATTCATTCCGTACGGCCGAGCTGGTCCATCAGTTCCCGCCACTCGCGCTTGGACAGGCCGCTGGCCTCCTGGGTCACCGCCTCGCCGGAGAGCAGGCGCTTCACCACCTCCAGGCCGGTCTTCGACATGTGGGTGCCGCCCAGCCGGTACTCGCTGAAGGCGTCGAACACGGCGGGGACCCAGCGCTTCACCACGTCCAGCATGGCCTCGGCGTAGACGCGGATCTCGTACTGGGCGTGCGGGTCGGCGCGCAGGCTGAGGAAATGAAGAAGGTTGTGGAGATCGACCTTCCAATACCACTGCGTGTAGTAGTTCAGCGTCAGGTTCATGCGCGCCAGCTCGCGCGCCAGACCCTGGCGCCCTTCCTCGATGGTGGTGCCGTCCTCGCGCTGGTTCAGCATCTCCTCGTAGTGCGCGTAAACCGTCTCCGAATCGTCGCGCAGCAGCTTCATCACCGCCGCCGCCTCGTCGCCCTGAAGAACGTCGCCGCGGCCCTGCCGGTTGACGACGGCCTGGGCGCCCAGGTTCTCGGGCGTCGGGATGTAGAACTCGCGGTCGAGGATGGAGTAGCGCGCGGAGTATTCGTTGACGTTCGCCGTGCGATGGCGAATCCACTGGCGGGCGACGAAGATCGGCAGCTTGACGTGGAACTTGATCTCGCACATCTCGAACGGGGTCGAGTGGCGGTGGCGCATCAGATACTTGATGAGGCCGGCGTCCTCGGTGACCTTCTTGGTGCCCTTGCCGTAGGACACGCGCGCCGCCTGGACGACGGCCGAATCGTCGCCCATGTAGTCGACGACGCGCACGAAGCCGTGGTCCAGGACCTCGATCGGCTCGTAGAGGATCTCCTCCAGGGCCGGAACGGTGGCGCGGCGGGTGGTGGCGGTGACGGCGCGCAGGCGGTCGATCTCGGCGCGCTGCTCGGGCGTGATCGGCATGGGTACTCCGGGGACTGAAATTCGGGCGGCACTCTACGTCCGCGAACCCGGACAGTCACCCCTTTGCAAGAGCCTCCGGTCAGAATCCGCCGCACCCCCTTTCCATATCGGAGCGAAGGGCCTATATTGGGTCCGTCGGCAGCAGCCGACTATGGCGATAAACGCCTTGCGGAATAAGCGTTGTGGACCCGGGGGCGGTACCCGGCGCCTCCACCAAACAAACCACCGGTCTCTCGGGCGTTGCCGTAGGGAGCGGGTTCGTTGGGGGCGAAATAGGATCGACACGCGTGGTAAAGGCATGGTCTTCGCCCGGCATGGTTCCGCCGTTATCGGGCCATTGCAATAGTTGCCAACGACAACGTTGCTCCGGTCGCCGTTGCCGCCTAACAGCGGTAACTGACCGAAATCAATCCCCGATGGGTAGCACCTGAGGGTGGGGCCGTGGGCCGCCTAGCAACAGAAGGCCCACACTTACCCGTCTGGCGTTAAGGACCCGCCCAAGAATGCCGAGAGAGCAGTTGCGTTATGACCGCATGGTCGAGGCCGCCCTGCGCGGTGTCGTCCGTGACGCGCTCCGCCAGGTGACGGACCGCGGGCTCCCCGGCGATCATCACTTCTACCTGACCTTCCGGACGGGTTACCCGGGCGTCGACATCCCCGAATATCTGTCGTCCCAGTATCCCAACGAGATGACCATCGTCATCCAGTACCAGTTCTACGGGCTGGAGGCGCTGGACGATCATTTCGAGGTGACGCTGAGCTTCAACAACGTGCATGAGCGGCTGGTGATTCCCTACGCCGCCATCACCACCTTCGCCGATCCGTCGGAGAATTTCGCCCTGCAGTTCCAGCCGGTCGAGCCCGCCGAATTGGCGGAGATCGCCACCATTCCCGCGCGCGAGACGTCGGAGAAGAAGGCTGCGGACGGCAAGGATGGGCCGAAGCCGTCCATCGCGAAGCTCGCCAAGTCGGATATCGGCAAGGCCGAATCCGGCAAGCCCGACTCCGACCGTTCCGGCGAGGAGCCGAAGCGCGGCGAGGTCGTGGCGCTCGACGCTTTCCGCAAAAAATAGGCTTTTACCAACAGGCTCCCCACCATGGCCACGGTCAGCGAACTCGTCCGTTTCCTGTGCGAGTCGCTGACGCCGTTGGGGGCCATCACCGCCCGCCGCATGTTCGGCGGTTACGCGGTCTATTGCGACGGCGTCGTCTTCGCCCTGGTCGCCCGCAACATCCTGTATTTCAAGACCGACGACGGCAACCGCGCGGAGTACGAGGCGCTGGGCCTGCGCCCCTTCAAGCCCTTCGACGACAAGCCGACGGTCCTGCCCTACTTTCCGCCGCCCGACTCGGCGCTGGACGACCCGGACGAGCTTCTGCTCTGGGCCCGCCCGGCCCTGGCGGCGGCGATCCGCACCGCCGCCGTCAAGAAACCGTCCCGCAAGAAAGCTGTCCTTAAGAAGGCCGGGGCCTGAGCCGTCAGATGTTCTCGGCCATATGGGCGGAGGCGGTGTCCACCGGAGCGGCGCCGGCACGCTGGCGGACCTGACGGGCGAAGCGCGCCGGACTCGGCAGATGGCTGAGCAGACGGCCGGCGCGGCCCATGGCGGACATCGCCTTGCCCATGCTCATGACGTCGCGGAGCCGGCGGTCCACAAAGGCCCAGGTCTCGGCATGGCCCTCCGACCGGTCGTCCAGCCAGTAGAAGGTCGCGGAGCTGAGCACCGCGGCCAGCGTGGCGCGCTTGGTGTAGTGGTTGAAGTCAGTGGCCGTGTCGCCCGCCGCGAACCACATGGCGTCCACCGTGCGGTAGAGCATGGTCAGCCCCATGCCGATATTCTGCGGCATGGCGAGGTAGGCGAGCAGGCGGCGCTTGGCCTCCATGTGCGGTTCCAGCACCTCGAAATGGGTGCGGATGGCGAGCGCGATCTTCTCGCCCACCCTCATCTCGTCGAGCGGGTGCTTGTCCAGCTCGGCCAGCATGCGGCGGTCGGTCCAGGCGCCGAAATGCTCGGCCAGCTCCGGCACGCCGCCGGGGAAGGCGCGGTGCATGGTCGCCGTGTCGTAGCCGGCCATCTGGGCGCCGTCGCGCAGCGCCTGGAGGCTCCAGCCGTCGAACACGATGTTGGGAAGCGTGGAGAGCAGGATGTCGTCCCGCACCGCGTCCATATCCAGCGCAGCGTCCATGTCAGTCTCTCCCCTCCTGCTGTTCCAGCGCCTCGGTGATGTGATGCGCCTCGTCGGTGAAGGCCAGATAGCGCAGATCGGTCATCCGGTCGATGTAAAGCACGCCGTCCAGGTGATCGCACTCGTGCTGGATGACGCGGGCGTGGAATCCCGACGCTTCGCGCTCGATGGGTTCGCCGTCCAGCCCGACGCCGCGGTAACGGATGCGCGCGAATCGCGGAACGACGCCGCGCAGCTCGGGAATCGACAGGCAGCCCTCCATTCCATGCTCCATCCCATCGTCCAGCGGCTCGATCACCGGGTTGATGAGGACGGTCGGCTCCACCGACTCGCCGCCGGAACGCATGGCGGGAACGCGGAACACGATCATGCGCAGCGATTCGTGCACCTGCGGGGCCGCCAGCCCGACTCCGGGCGCGTCCAGCATGGTGTCGATCATGTCGGAAGCCAGCCGCCGGATCTCCGGGGCAGTCGGGTCGGGCACGGGGTCTGCGACCTTGCGCAGCACCGGGTGTCCCATGCGGGCGATCTTCAACAGGGCCATGCCCTATTATCTGGGCGGCGCGGCCCACCGGGCAACCGTTTTGCCCACGCATTGTCGCAGCGGAACACACAGGGTTGGAAGACTCCGCTTCACAGGCGGCCCCGTCCGTGCTACATAAAGGTCCACACAAGGGGTGCGCCCGAAAGCGCATGCCTGTCGCATGCCTGTTTGTTGCTTCATGGCAACTCGGCTCACTTGATAAAGGTGACGGTTAACGTGCAAGTTCTGGTCCGAGACAACAACGTCGATCAGGCCCTCCGCGCGCTGAAGAAGAAGATGCAGCGCGAGGGCATTTTCCGGGAAATGAAGCTGCGCCGGAACTACGAGAAGCCCTCGGAGAAGCGCGCGCGTGAGAAGGCTGAGGCGGTGCGTCGCACCCGCAAGCTGCTCCGCAAGCGCATGGAGCGCGAGGGCTATTAATCCTCAGGCGCGTTTCGCGCCGGATTGACAGGCGCGCTTCGGCGCGCCGGGCATCCAAGCGCGTTCGCGCGCTTGCCCCTCTTGTGTCTTGCACCTGCCGCCCCGCGCCTGCGCGTGGGCGGTTTTGGTGCATCCGCGGTCCGCTTCACCGCACAAAGAACGTCCGCCAAGAAAATATTCTGCCAAAAAATACAAGGGGAGGGTCGCCAATGAGCGCATCCAAGGACACTCCGCGCGTTTCCGTGCCGGCGCTGCGCGCGCGCAAGGGCGGAGAGCCGATCGTCTGCCTGACCGCCTACACGACTCCGGTTGCCCGCCTGCTGGACCCGCATGTCGACCTGCTTCTGGTCGGCGACTCGCTGGGCATGGTGGTCTACGGCTTCGACAGCACGCTTCCCGTCACGCTCGACATGATGATCGCCCATGGCGCCGCCGTGGTGCGCGGCTCGCGCCACGCCTGCGTGGTGGTGGACCTGCCCTTCGGCAGCTACCAGGAAAGCCCCCAGATGGCCTTCCGCAACGCCGCCCGCGTCATGGCCGAGAGCGGCGCCCAGGCGGTGAAGGTGGAAGGCGGGCTGGAGATGGCCGAGACGGTGGCCTACCTGACCACCCGCGGCGTGCCGGTGATGGGCCATGTCGGGCTGCTGCCGCAGTCGGTCAACGCGCTCGGCGGCTACAAGGCGGTGGGCCGCGACCCGGAGGCGGCGGAGCGCATCCGCGCCGACGCCCGCGCCATCGCCGAGGCCGGCGCCTTCTCCGTGGTCATCGAGGGCACGATGGAGTCGCTGGCCCGCCAGATCACCGAGGATGTGACCATCCCGACCATCGGCATCGGCGCGTCCCCCGCCTGCGACGGGCAGGTCCTGGTGTCCGACGACATGTTCGGCCTGTTCGGCGAGTTCCAGCCCAAATTCGTCAAGCGCTACGCCCAGCTCGGCACCGCCATCGGCGAAGCCGCCGCGACCTACGCCGCCGAGGTGAAGGCCCGCAGCTTCCCCGGTCCGGAGCATTGCTTCGGCATCAAGAAGGCGTAGGGCACCCTCCCCTCCCCGAAAGGAAAAGCCGTGCGGCTCCGCACGGCTTTTTTTTCTTGTTCCGGAGAGCGTCAGGCGCCGTCCACCACGATCATGCGGAAGTCGGCGGCGTCCTTCCGGGCCTCGCGCGCCTCGCGGTATTCGGGGCTGTCGTAGAAGGCCTTGGCGGTGGCGTAGTCCGGGAACTCCAGGATGACCACGCGGTTGGGCTGCCAGCCGCCTTCCAGCTCCTCCGCCTGCCCGCCGCGGGCGATGAAGCGTCCACCGTTTTTGGCGACCGCGTTCGGGGTCAGCGTCTTGTAGTTTTCATAGGCCGCGGGATTCGTCACATTCACGTCGGCGATGATGTAGGCGGGCATGGCGTCCTCTCTCCGTTTCTTGTGATGGCAAGAAAGAAACCCCCGGGGCGAGCCGGCCCCGGGGGTTCATCCTACTCCACGGCCGTGACGCCGCGGGTTACTCCATCGACTTCACGACCTCTTCGGTGACCTTCTTGGCGTCACCGAACAGCATCATGGTGTTGGGGCGGAAGAACAGCTCGTTCTCGACGCCGGCGTAGCCGGCGGCCATGCCGCGCTTGATGAAGAACACCGTCTTGGCCTTCTCGACGTCGAGGATCGGCATGCCGTAGATCGGCGACTGCGGATCGGTCTTGGCCGCCGGGTTGGTCACGTCGTTGGCGCCGATCACGAAGGCGACGTCCGCCGTGCCGAAGTCGCGGTTGATGTCCTCCAGCTCGAACACCTCGTCGTAGGGCACGTTGGCCTCGGCCAGCAGCACGTTCATGTGCCCGGGCATGCGCCCCGCCACCGGATGGATGGCGTACTTGACCTCGACGCCTTCCTTCTTCAGCAGGTCGGCCATCTCGCGCAGCGCGTGCTGCGCCTGGGCCACCGCCATGCCGTAGCCGGGGACGATGATCACCGACTGGGCGTTCTTCATGATGTAGGCCGCGTCCTCCGGCGAGCCGGCCTTGACCGTGCCGCGCTCGCCGCCGCCGGCCGCCGCCGACGCCGCCCCGCTGTCGCCGCCGAAGCCGCCCAGGATGACGTTGAAGATCGAGCGGTTCATGCCCTTGCACATGATGTAGGACAGGATGGCGCCCGACGAGCCGACCAGCGCGCCCGTGACGATCAGCAGGTTGTTCTGCAGCGTGAAGCCGATGCCCGCCGCCGCCCAGCCCGAGTAGCTGTTCAGCATCGAGATGACCACCGGCATGTCGGCGCCGCCGATCGGCAGGATCAGCAGGAAGCCGAGCGCCAGAGCAACCAGAACGATGATCCACATCGCCACGCCGGAGTTGCTCTGCACCAGCCAGACGATGAGCAGGATGGTCAGCACGCCGAGGGCGGCGTTGAGGTGGTGCTGGAAGGGGAAGACCAGCGGCTTGCCGGTGACCAGGCCCTGCAGCTTGGCAAACGCGACGATCGAGCCGGTGAAGGTGATGGCGCCGATGGCGGTGCCCAGCGCCATCTCGACCAGCGAGCCCTTGGCGATGGCGCCGGGGACGCCGATGCCGTAGGCCTCGGGCGAATAGAAGGCCGACAGCGCCACGAACACCGCGGCCAGACCGACCAGCGAGTGGAAGGCGGCGACGAGCTGCGGCAGGGCGGTCATCTCGATCTTCTTGGCGATGACGTAGCCGATGCCGCCGCCGATCGCGATGCCGAGCACGATCATCCAGTAGGACTGGACGATGGGCAGGGCCAGCGTGGTCAGCACGGCGATGGTCATGCCGGCCATGCCGAAGAAGTTGCCCTGGCGGGAGGTCTCCGGGCTGGACAGGCCGCGCAGGGCCATGATGAAGCAGACCGAGGCGACCAGATAGAGAAGGGCGGACAGGGTTTCCATGGTTACTTGCCCTTCTTCTTGAACATCGACAGCATGCGCTGGGTGACCAGGAAGCCGCCGAAGATGTTGACGCTGGCCAGGATGACCGCGAGGAAGCCCATGATCTTGGAGAAGCCGAAGCCGGCCGGGCCGGCGGCGATCAGGGCGCCGACGATGATCACCGAGGACACCGCGTTGGTCACCGCCATCAGCGGCGAGTGCAGCGCCGGCGTCACCCGCCACACCACATAGTAGCCCACGAAGCAGGCCAGCACGAACACCGTCAGGCCGGTGATGAAGAAGTTGCCGTGGCTCGCCGCGTCCGCGACGGGAGTGGCGTGGCCGAGCGCGGCGGCCTGGGCGGCGAGCGCGTCGATCTGCTGGCTGGCCGCGGCGAGCTGGGCCTTCAGCTCGGCGACGCGGTTGGACAATTGAGTCTGATCCATGTGTCTCTCCCTAATTCCGTCCGGCCTTTAGACCGTCTGGCCGGCGAAGGCGGGATGGACGACCTGCCCATCGCGGGTGAGCGCGATGGCCTTCACGATCTCGTCGTCCCAGTTGAGCGTGACGCCCTTCTCCTTGTCGTGCAGCGACTGCAGCAACGCGAGCAGGTTCTTGGCGTAGAGCAGCGAGGCGCTCTCGGCGATGCGGCTGGGGTAGTTGGCGTGGCCGACGATCTTCACCCCGTTCTCCGTGGTGACGACCTTGCCCAGCTCCGAGCCCTCGATGTTGCCGCCCTGCTCCACCGCCAGATCGATCAGCACCGAGCCCGGCTTCATCGAGGCGACATGCTCGCGCGTCACCAGGATCGGCGCCTTGCGGCCCGGGATCAGCGCCGTGGTGATGACGATGTCCTGCTTCTTGATGTGCTCGGCCACCAGCGCCGCCTGCTGGCGCTTGTAGTCGTCCGACATCTCCTTGGCGTAGCCGCCCGCGGTCTCGGCCTGCTTGAACTCGTCGTTCTCCACCGCGACGAAGCTGCCGCCCAGCGACTGCACCTGCTCCTTGACCGCCGGGCGCACGTCGGTCGCCGAGACGATGGCGCCCAGCCGCTTGGCCGTGGCGATGGCCTGCAGACCGGCGACGCCGACGCCCATGATGAAGGCGCGGGCCGGCGGCACCGTGCCCGCCGCGGTCATCATCATCGGGTAGGCGCGGCCATACTCGCTGGCGGCATCGACCACCGCCTTGTAGCCGGCGAGGTTGGCCTGCGAGGACAGCACGTCCATGACCTGGGCGCGAGTGATGCGCGGCATGAACTCCATGGCGAAGGCGTTCACCCCGGCCGCGGCGTAGGCCGCCACGTGGTCGCGGCTGTTGTAGGGGTTGAGGATGGCGAACAGCAGCGCGCCGCGCTTGATCAGCGCCAGCTCGTCGAGGTCCCCCTCCCCGGCCAGCAGCGGGCGCTGCACCTTCAGCACGATGTCGGCGTCGGCCAGCGCCGACGCGGCGTCCGGCGCGATCTCCGCGCCGGCGTCCTGATACACCCGGTCCGGCAGGTTCGAGCCCAGACCGGCCCCGGTCTCCACGACCACTTCCAGGCTGAGGGCTTTGAGTTTCTTGACCGTCTCCGGAGACGCCGCGACGCGATTCTCGCCCGCGCGCCGCTCCCTGGGTATGGCGATTTTCATGGTTCTTTATCTCCCCTGCCGCAAGTGGCCGATTTGCGTGCAATCGGCCTAGACCGTCGGCATCAATGCCGGATTTATGTGACTTTGTGAAGCTCTTGAGCGTCGATGGTATTACCAGCGGTGATGGGTGCGGCGCAACAGCCCGGAGAGGGTTGGCACGCCCGCGTGCAACGGAAAGTGCAAGGTCGCCGCTTTCGCACGCTCCCGCCATCGGTCTTTCGCATCAGGCGTCCTCCGACACGGCGCTCGTCGCCACGGGCGTATCCCACTATCCGGGCACACCCGGCCGAGACCTTGCGCGCTTTGCCGCGCCCTGTGGCATCCGTGCCGATGACGCCGGGAGTCGCTTGCCATCGACGGCGCCCGCCGATATCGTCCGCGCCGGATTCCCCGGAAGCACCCAATTTGAGGTTACCCTTATCATGTCCGACGTCGGCGGCATTGCGGCGGATCGCCTGAAATCCTTCGTGGAGCGCATCGAGCGCCTGGAAGAAGAGAAGCGCGGCCTGCAGGAGGACATCAAGGAGGTCTACTCCGAGGCCAAGGGCACCGGTTTCGACACCAAGATCATCCGCCAGATCATCCGGCTGCGCAAAATGGACAAGGCCGACCGCCAGGAGCAGGAAGCCATCCTGGAACTCTATAAGGAAGCGCTGGGGATGGTGGAGTAACCACCCCCAACTCCTTCCCCGTTACGCCGCCCCGATCAAGCCGCAGCGTCCGTCAGGGCGCCGGCGGCCAGCCGGTCCATCACGTTGCCCAGCAGGGCAAGACCGGCCCCACCGTCGAGCGACAGGATCGACTCGGGGTGGAACTGCACGGCGGCGAGCGGAAGCCGCCGGTGCTCGACCGCCATCACCAGACCGTCGGCGGTCTCCGCGGTCACCGTCAGGTCCGCCGGCAACCGGTCGCGCCGCGCCACCAGCGAGTGGTAGCGCCCGACCCTCATCCGCTCCGGCAGGCCGGCGAACAGCGCACCGCCCAGCACACGGACCTCCGTCGCCTTGCCGTGGACCGGCTCCGGCAGCACGTCCAGCGCGCCGCCGAAGCGCTCCACCATCCCCTGCAAGCCCAGGCAGACGCCGAACACCGGCAGGCCGAGCGCCAGCGCCGCATCGATGGTGCCGGCCACGTCGAAATCCGCCGGGCGCCCCGGACCGGGGGACAGCACGACCAGATCCGGCCTCCGCCCCGCCAGCGCCGCCCGCGCGTGGCTGTGACGCAGCGTCGTCACCGACGCGCCGGTCTGGCGCAGGTAATCGGCCAGCGTGTGGACGAAGCTGTCGTCGTGATCCACCAGCAGCACCCGCCGGCCCCGCCCGCCGTTGGGAGCCGCCGGAAGAGCGCACACCACGCCTTCCGTCACCCCGCGGATGGCGTCGCGGAAGGCGGCGGCCTTCAGGCGGCACTCCGCGTCCTCCGCATCCGGGTCGCTGTCGGACAGCAGGGTCGCCCCGGCCCGCACGTAAGCAACGCCCTCGGCCATGCGGATGGTGCGCAGGGTCAGGCCGGTGTCCATCCCGCCGTCAAAGCCCAGCCGGCCGAAGGCCCCGCCGTACCAGCGCCGCGGCGATTGCTCCGTGTCCTCCAGGAACTGCATGGCCCAGCGCTTGGGCGCCCCGGTCACCGTCACCGCCCAGGTGTGGGTGAGGAAGGCGTCCAGCGCGTCCAGGCCGGGCCGCAGCTGCCCCTCCACATGGTCCACCGTATGGATCAGGCGGGAGTACAGCTCGATCATCCGCCGCCCGATTACCCGGACGGACCCAGGCTCGCACACCCGCGCCTTGTCGTTGCGGTCGACGTCGGTGCACATGGTCAGCTCCGCCGCGTCCTTGGCCGAGGTCAGCAGGCGGAGGATCTGGGAGGAGTCGCCCAGCGCGTCGGCCCCCCGCGCCACGGTGCCGGAGATCGGGCAGGTCTCCACCCGCCCGCCCATTCGACCGCCCGCCACCCGCACGTACATTTCCGGGCTGGCGGCGACGAGGAACTCGCCCCGCCCAAGGTTGACGAAGGCCTCGTAGGGCGCCGGGTTGGCGGCGCGCAGCCGCCGGAACACCGTCGAGGGTGCGTCGGCGCAGGGCTCGGCGAAGGTCTGGCCGGGAACCACCTCGAACAAGTCGCCGCGACGGAAAGCGGCCTTGGCGGTCTCGACGACGCGCTGATACGCGCCGGGCGCGTGGTCGCAGCCGGTTTCGGCGTTGGTGTCGGGGCGGTAGGGATGGTCGCGCCCAGCGCGCTCCAGCCCCTCGGTGCTGCCCGCCACCGTGGCGAACTCATACTCGACGAGCCGCGCGAGTCCTGCGATGGGGTCCAGAGCGACGAGGCGGTCCGGCAGGTAGAGCACCAGATCGCGCTGGTCGTCGGGCCGCTCCAGCCGCAGGCGGATCGGCTCGAACTGGAAGGCGAGGTCATAGGCGAAGGCGCCGTAGAGCCCGAGCAGCGGGTCGTCGGGGGCGGCGAACAGCTCCAGCACCGTGCGCAGGACCGAGAAGACGGAGGGCTGGCGGCTCCGCTCCTCTTCCGGGAAGGGGTGCTGGGGCTTGCGGACCAGGGCGGTGACGCGCGACGGCGCCTCCTCCAGCCCGGCCAGCGCCTCCAGGCCGCGCAGGGCCTCGGCGATGGCCGGCAGCAGCACCCGGCCCCGCGCGTTCAGCGCGTCGAGGCGCAGCGTCCGCCCGCGCGCGGTGAGCGCCAGCGGCGGATCGGTGAAGCCCAGCGCGTGGCGGCGGTAGCGGCCCGGCGCCTCCACCCCACTCGACAGCAGCAGACCGCGGCGGCGGTCGAGCGCGTCGATCACTGGATCGAGGGCGCCCTGCGGGTCGAGCGCCGTCGCCCGCCGCGTGACGGTGACGCCGCCGCGCGTCCGGAAACGCAGCGGTTCGAGGAGGCCGGGGGAAGCGAGGAGATCGGCGGGATACATGGTGGGGTCTCCGGTGGTCGATCCGTTGGCGGACGGACACCCGGAGTTCCCTTGCTCGACACCTGGATTCCCTGATCAGGAAAAAGGCCGCCCGGAAGCTCCGGGCGGCCTTTCGATGGTGTGTGCGCTCACGCGCGTCGGCTGGCCGGCCCGGTTAGACGGGCCACCACCAACGACACGACAGGGAGGGCGCAACGAAAATCATGGCGTCGAGTTCGCCACAGGGATGCGGCCCTGTCAAGCCCCCTTGCCCAGCCCGGTCGGGTCGGCGGGGGCGTGCCACGCGCGGAGTTCCGCCACCGCCTGCCGCAGCGCCGTGACCGCGGCGGACAGCACCGTGGCGGCGATGACCGCCGCGACCAGATGGTCCGGCCAGCCCTGCCCCATCACCCAGGCCCCCGCCGCCGCCATCATCACCGCGGCATTGGTCAGCACGCCGTTGCGGGCGCACAGCCAGACCGCGCGCAGCGTCAATCCGCCGCGCCGTCCGGCGAACAGCAGGACCGCCACCGACAGGCTCGCCCCCATCCCGAGAAGCGCGACGAGGCTCATCACCGGCGCGTCGGGAACGGTGCCGGCGGTGGCGCTCCACGCCGTCGCGGCCACCACCGCCAGCCCGAGGACGGTGAGCGCCAGCCCTCGCGCCAGCGTCGCCCAGCCGCGGGACTCCAGCCCCCGCCCCATCATCCACAGGCCGACGCCGTGGGTCAGCGCGGCCGCCAGGAAATCCAGCGCGCTCGCCCGCAAGGCCATGGATTGCGCCTCCAGCCCCGCGGCCAGCGCGACGGCGGCCATCAGCCCGTTGACGAGCAGCGCTAGGCGCAGGGTCCGGCGGTAGTCGGCCTGCCGCCCGCCATTCGGACGACTGCCGCCCCCGCCGCTCCCGCAGGAGCCTCCACAGCAATTGCCGGCCATCCCGTCACCCTCCACCCGCGCCACGCGCTCCATTTATCAAGGACACTCTAATGTACACGGTCCGGACCGTCCACAGGACCGGCCGTCATTCCGCCCATTCCGGGTCGCTGGTGAAGACGATAGTGAGCCAGCGGTCGGGGCCTTCGCCACCGATCGCCGCACCCACCTCGTCGCGAATTTTGTCCCACTCCTCCAGCCTGCGCGGCGGCCATCCGCTCGGGACAATGAAGAACAGCTCGATCTGCCGCCCTCGGCCCACTCGCGCGACATAGGCGCGGTAAGAGGAAAAGCCGTGGCGCCGCACGATGTCCGACGCGACGGCGTCGACGTGCCGCTTGAGGTCGGCGGGCGTGACCAGCAGGACGTCGGCCAGCGCCCGCCGCATCGTGCCGACCGGGATCGGGATGACCACCAGACAGACCAGGGCCAGCACCGCCGGGTCGATGTAGGGCGACATCCATTGAAGCCGGGTGCCCTGGATCAGGTATCCGAAAACGAAGGCGACGAGCAGCGCCGCGGTGAGCGCCGCCGACATGATCCAGGCCTTCGCGTCGAGCGCCAGGAAATCGGAGCGGATTGTCCGGTTCGCCCGCGTCGCGAAGACCGCCATGCCGGCCGCGACGAGAACGGTCACCGCCGCGTAGACGATCGCGTGGTCGAAGGCGAGGTCGCGCCCGCCGGCCATCAGACTGCCCACGGCGTTGATGAGCGCGTAGATCGCCGCCCCCATCAGGAGGGTGGCGTTCAGCCCGAGGACCATGGGTTCGAGATGCCAGAAGCCCATGGTGAAGCGCTCGGCCAGCTTGCCGCGGCGCGGGCCGCCAGTGCTTAAGGTGGCGGTCGAGGCGGCGATCAGGTTGGACACCAGCAGCGTCACCATCGTCATGCTGGCGTCCACCAGCGAATAGATGCCGTCGAAGACGATGGCGAAGGAGCCCGACAGCAGGCCGAACAGAATGCCGGTGCCCGCCAGCAGCACCGTGACGGCGATAGACAGGCGAAGAACCTTCTGCTCGGTGGTCATGCGCGCTCCCTTTCCCCGTCCACACGTTGCACTCATGCATAGCGGCCCTGACGAGGCGGCAAAACCGATTTTCCAATCCGGACCGCCAAGCCCTTGCCGGAACCGCCGGCCGCTCCAGGCTCAATCCGAATCGGACCCCGCCGATTCGCCAACCCCAATGAGGGAGGGTGGACATGACCGTCGTTTCCGAGGTTCTGAACCGCAAAGGCCACAATGTCGCATCGATCCTGCCGTCCGAATCCATCCGGACCGCCGCCCGCACGCTGACCGAGCGACGCATCGGCGCCCTGGTGGTGTGCGACCGCCGGGGCCGGCTGGCCGGCATCCTGTCGGAGCGCGACATCGTCCGCGCCGTGGCGATGCATGGCGCCGACGCGCTCGACATGCCGGTGGAGGATCTGATGACCCGTCAGGTCAAGACCTGCCGGCCGGAGGACACGATCAAGGACCTGATGCAGATGATGACCCTGCGCCGCCACCGCCATGTGCCGGTCTGCAACGAGGCGGGCGATCTCGCCGGGGTGATCTCCATCGGTGATGCCGTGAAGGCCCGCCTGGACGAGCAGGCCCACGAGGTGGCCGTCCTGAAGGATCTTGCATTGGTCCGCTAGAGGCACCCCGGACCTCGACCAAGTCCCCGGACGGGGGAGCCGAAGACCAGGCGCACTCCATGAGGCGAAAAGGCTCCCCCGGTCGTGCGCCGAATGGCGCTAACACGTCTCCGCGTCCTGAAATCCCAGGGCGGCGTTCGGATATTCGGTAACGCTTCGTTCCCGAACCTTCGGACCCGACATGCCGCGCCGCTACCCGACCCACCTGAAGATCCTGGTCGTCGAGAACAACCCGCTGCTGCTGCGGGCGCTGCGGGACATGCTGGAGCATTGGGGAGTCGGTCAGGTCGCCCCCGCCGCCAACGGGCAGGAGGCGATGGAACTGCTGCGCCGGGAGCCCTACGACCTGATGGTCACCGACTGGGTGATGGAGCCGGTGGGCGGTGGGCAGCTCGTCCGCTGGGTGCGCGGCTCGGCCAGCTGCCTCAGCCCCGATCTGCCGATCATCGTCCTGACCGCCAACGCCGACGTCGCCACCGTGCGCGCCGCCTGGGACGCCGGGGCGGACACCGTGCTCGCCAAGCCGGCCTCCGCCGCCACCATCGCCCGGCGGATCGAGACCGTGCTGAACAACCCGCGCCGGGGCGGCCGCTCCCAAGCCGAGGCGGCCACGGCGAAGCCGACGAACAACAACACGCCGCCGCACTCCCGCCCGGCGCCGGCCCGCCCGGTGATCTCCTCCGCCCCTGCGCCGCTGCGCCTGCCGCCTCCGCCGCCCCGCCTGTCCGGCCCGTCCACGGCGGGAACGGGTCCGCTGCGCTCGACCGACCCGAAGATGGTCCGCCTGGTGCTGGCGCTCGACCGGATGGAGAGGGCGCTGGCCTGCCCCGACGCGCTGGGCACGCGGCTGCGCCACGCGGTGTCCGACCTGCAGTTGGCCGCCTCCGGCAACGCCGCGGCCACCGCCATCGTCGCGTCGCTGTCCACCTGCGTCACCTGGGTGGACCATGACGGGGAGAGCTTCCAGGAGGCGGCGCAGGCCCATATCGACGCCCTGCGCTGGACCATCAGCATCGGCGGCGGGGCGGACTCCTCCGCCGCCCTGCGGGTCATGATCGGCGCCCTGCGCGCGATGGTGCGCAGCCTCAGCCTGCGCGACGGCAGCGGCCCCAGCCTGTGGCCGGACGGTGCCTTCGGCGCGCCGGACCACGGGGGTGAGGCGGGCCCCTCCTCCGGTCATTCTCCCCTGCCGCCCGCCTGAAGACGTCCCATATCGGGTAAAGAGCCCCCACCCCAACCCTCCCCCGCTTTGCGGGAGAGGGTGCCTTCTGCGAAGCGGCGGCAGTTCCCTCCCCTGCGATAGCGGGGGGAGGGTCAGGGAGGGGGCAGCGGTCGAACGCATTGGAACGCGAGCGGGAATGTCCCGCCGAAGGGCGATTCCCGCCCGTCCGTTTCACAGCGCTGCGAGTGCCGGACCGTTCCTTGCTTTTTGCAGAAGGAGGCCCGGCGCCGGTTGCCGAATAAGACAGCCTTCGTTACCTTTTTGCTTGTCGAACAAACACAAGAAGCGGCGCGGCGAACGCGCCCCGAACAGCGCTTTTCAGGGCGCCACAAAGGGGATGGAACAATGGCTCTCGCAACCGTGACCCTTGACGACAAGTACGCGCTTGAACAAGGGCGCGTGTACCTGACGGGAACCCAGGCGCTGGTGCGCCTTCCGATGATGCAGCGCCAGCGCGATCTTGCCGCCGGGTTGAACACCGCCTGTTTCATTTCGGGTTACCGCGGATCGCCCTTGGGCGGCTTCGACCAGAATTTGTGGAACGCGCGCAAGTTCCTGGAGAAGAACCACATCCAGTTCCAGCCCGGCGTGAACGAGGAGCTGGGCGCCACCGCTGTCTGGGGCAGCCAGCAGGTCGGCATGTTCCCCGGCGCCAAGTACGACGGCGTCTATTCCATGTGGTACGGCAAGGGGCCGGGCGTGGACCGGTCCGGCGACGTGTTCAAGCACGCCAACGCCGCCGGCACGTCGCGCAACGGCGGCGTGCTGGTGCTGACCGGCGACGACCACAACGCCAAGTCCTCCACCTTCCCGCACCAGTCCGAACACGCCTTCATGCACGCGATGATCCCCGTGCTGAACCCGTCGGGCGTGCAGGAGATCCTGGATTACGGCCTGATCGGCTGGGCGATGAGCCGGTATTCCGGCTGCTGGATCGCCATGAAGACGATCGCCGAGACGGTGGACACTTCGGCCTCGGTGACCATCGACCCGCACCGCGTCAGCCCGATCGTCCCCGCCGACTTCCCGATGCCGCCGGGCGGCCTGAACATCCGCTGGCCCGACCCGCCGCTGGAGCAGGAATACCGGCTGATGAAGCACAAGCTGTACGCCGCCCTGGCGTTCGCGCGTGCCAACCGGCTGGACAAGGTGATGATGGCCTCGCCGCGCCCGCGCTTCGGCGTCGTCACCACCGGCAAGAGCTATCTGGACGTCCGGCAGGCCTTCGACGAGCTGGGCATCACCGAGGAGATGGCCTCCGACTGGGGCCTGACCGTCTACAAGGTCGGCATGCCCTGGCCACTGGAGCGCGACGGCGTGCGCCACTTCGCCGAGGGGTTGGACGAGATCGTCGTGGTCGAGGAGAAGCGCGCGGTCATCGAGAACCAGCTCAAGGAGCAGCTCTACAACTGGCACCCCGACGTCCGCCCGAAGGTGGTCGGCAAGTTCGACGAGCATGGCGAGTGGATTCTCCCCTCCGCCGGTGAGCTGTCGCCCGCGCAGATTGCCGTGGTCATCGGGCGCCGGCTGGAGCGCTTCGTCGACAACGAGACCCTGAAGCGCCGCGTCGCCTTCCTCGACGCCCAGGAGAAGCAGAAGGCCCATCAGGCCCGCGTCATCCGCAAGCCGACCTTCTGCTCCGGCTGCCCGCACAACACCTCCACCCATGTGCCGGAGGGCAGCCGTGCGCTGGGCGGCATCGGCTGCCACTACATGGCGACGTGGCTCGACCGCAAGACCGACACCTTCACCCAGATGGGCGGCGAGGGCGTGCCCTGGGTCGGTCAGGCCCCCTTCACCGAGGAGAAGCACATCTTCGCCAACCTCGGCGACGGCACCTACTACCACTCCGGCATCCTGGCGATCCGGCAGGCCATCGCGGCCAAGGCCAACATCACCTACAAGATCCTGTTCAACGACGCCGTGGCGATGACCGGCGGCCAGCCGGTGGACGGCACGCTGACCGTCCAGTCGCTCGCCAACCAGCTCCGCGCCGAGGGCGTGGGCCGCATCGTCGTCGTCTCCGACGAGCCGGAGAAGTACGGCATCGGCGACGGCCTGCCGCAATACACCAGCGTCGAGCACCGCGACGACCTGGACCGCGTGCAGAAGGAGATGCGCGAGGTCTCCGGCGTCAGCGTCCTGATCTACGACCAGACCTGCGCCACCGAGAAGCGCCGCCGCCGCAAGCGCGGCAAGATGGTCGACCCGGCCAAGCGCGTGATCATCAACGAGCTGGTCTGCGAGGGCTGCGGCGACTGTTCCGTCAAATCCTCCTGCGTGTCGGTGGTGCCGCTGGAGACCGAGTTCGGGCGCAAGCGCCAGATCGACCAGTCGAGCTGCAACAAGGACTATTCCTGCACCAAGGGCTTCTGCCCCAGCTTCGTGACGGTGGAGGGCGGGCAGCTCCGCAAGCCCAAACCGGCCGCCGCCAAGGCCGGCGCCGATGCGTCGGACCTGCGCACCCCCACCCTGCCCACGCTCGACCGGCCCTGGGGCATCTACGTCACCGGCGTCGGCGGCACCGGCGTGGTGACCATCGGCGCCCTGCTCGGCATGGCCGCCCACATCGAGGGCAAGGGCGTCGGCGTGCTCGACATGACCGGCCTCGCCCAGAAGGGCGGCGCGGTGACCAGCCACATCCGCATCGCCGCCACGCCGGAGGACATCCATTCCGTCCGCATCGCGGCGGGCGGGGCCGACGCGGTGGTGGGCTGCGACCTGATCGTCGCCGGGGCGGGCGACGCCCTGTCGAAGATGGCGCACGGCCACACCCGCGCGGTCATCAACACCCACGACACCATCACCGTGGACTTCCTGAAGAAGCCGGACTTCGCGGTGCCGGTCCGGGATCTGGTGGCCGACATCCGCAAGGCCTGCGGCGAGGGGGCGGTGAACGCCTTCGACGCGACCAAGCTGGCGACCGCGCTGATGGGCGACA
Organism: Azospirillum sp. UENF 312511; assembly: GCF_058780635.1. Lineage (NCBI taxonomy): Bacteria > Pseudomonadati > Pseudomonadota > Alphaproteobacteria > Rhodospirillales > Azospirillaceae > Azospirillum > Azospirillum sp. UENF 312511. The sequence goes on from NZ_JBSNCG010000003.1 coordinate 415,285, forward strand.
GCATCGCCACCAACCCCTTCCTGATGGGCTACGCGTGGCAGAAGGGGCTGATCCCGATCACCGCCGAAGCCATTCTGAAGGCGATCGAGCTGAACGGCGTGGCGGTGAAGATGAACACCGACGCCTTCAACTGGGGCCGCCGCGCCGCCGTCGATCTGGCCGCGGTGGAGGCCGCCGCCAACCCGCCGCAGGAGCAGGCCGCCGCCAACGCCAATGGCCACGACCTGTTCATCCTCGACCAGCGCCGCCCGTCGGCCAGCCTGGACGAGGCCATCGCCCGCCGCACCGCCTTCCTGACCGATTATCAGGACGCGGCCTACGCCAGCCGCTACCACGCGCTGGTCGACTGGACGCGGCGCGTCGAGGGGCAGAGGCTCCCCGGCTCCACCGCCCTGACCGAGGCCGTCGCCAAGGGCTACTTCAAGCTGCTCGCCTACAAGGACGAGTATGAGGTGGCGCGGCTCTACACCGACACCGGCTTCGTCGAGCAGGTCGGGCGGATGTTCGAGGGCGACTACAAGCTGGTCTTCCACATGGCCCCGCCGGTGATGGGCGAGACCGGCGAGGACGGCGGCGAGCCGAAGAAGAAGCGCTTCGGTCCGTGGATGCTGAAAGCCCTGCGCCTGCTCGCTAGGGGGAAGCGCCTGCGCGGCAGCCCGCTCGACCCGTTCGGCTGGCTGGCCGAGCGCCGGATGGAGCGCCGCCTCATCGCGGACTACGAGGCGATCATGGGCGAAATCCTGCACGGCCTGACCCGCGACAACCACGCCACGGCGGTGGAGATCGCCCGCCTGCCGCAGGAGATGCGCGGCTACGGCCCGGTGAAGGCCCGCAACGTCGAGGCGGCCAAGGCGAAGGAGGCCGCCCTGCTCGACGGCTTCCGCCAGCCCGCCGCCCCGCAGCCGATGGCGGCGGAGTGACCGCAAGGTTGGGGACCGAAGCGACCGGGTGCGGGGGGCTTGCCTCCCGCACCCTCAGCGCGGCTGCAGGACGCCGATCTCCGCCAGGGCGGCGCGGTTGCGGGTGACGGCGGCGGCAAGATGGCGCAGGTGCTGCTGCTGAAGAGCCGGATTGGCGAAGGTGCGCAGATAGCCCTTCAGCACATGCTCCCCGAAGTTCAACGAGAGGTCGGCGTCCAGGTGATGCCCCTTCCGGGAGGTGGCGTGGACGACCATCGCCGGATGCCCGTCGAGCACGAAGCCATGGCGGTCCCGGGGGTCCGGCATCGTCACATCGGCCAGAGGCGCGTCGTAGACCTGCCACAGGCGCGCATCGAGCACCTCCACGCAGGCGGGATGGGGCAGAACCAGCGCGTTCAGCACATTCTGTTCCCACAGCGCGTGCTGCGGCACGCCCCGGCAGGTCACCGCCCATTCCGCCAGCAACCCGCGCGACACCCACAGCATCAGCGCCGACATCAGGTACGGCGAGTCCGGGTCGATCCCGCGGTCCCGCAACAGGCGTTCCGCCGGCGTGACGTAATGGCCGCCGCTGTGCAGTTCGTCCATCATGCCGCCGAAGGTCATGCGGTCGACCGTGTCGGTGGTGGCGAGCGCCTTGCCGGAGCGCCGGAGGTCATCCGCCAGCCGCTCGGCCACGGCGAGGTCGAGGGCTCCCACCATCATGTCGGCGTCCAGCCACAGCAGACTGTCCCACGCCTCGCCCGCGCAATAGTCCGACAGGTGCCCCTTGCACAGGTAGGGATGCGCGTCCGCCGGCAGGATCTTCGGGCGGTCGAGCAGCAGGCCGGCGGCGCGCAGGTAATCGCGCTGCCCGTCGGTCAGGCCGAAATCGCAGACGCGCACCCGCTCCAGCGGAAAGCGTCCCGTCAGCCCCTCCAGGAAGGCCAGCGTGGTGATGAAATAGCGCGCGTTGGCGCCGGTCACGCACAGTGTCGTCATGGTCGATCCTGCAAGGGTTCCTTCAGTGCCGCCAGATCGCGGCGCAGCCGCTCCACCGGCTCCGTCCAGTCGCCGAACACGGCTTGGCGGTAGAGGCGTGCCGTCGGGTACCAGGGCGAATCCACCCGTCCGCACATCCAGCGCCACTCCGCCCCTTGGTCGAGCAGCACCGCCACCGGCTTTCCCAGCGCTCCGGCGAGATGGGCCACGGCGGTGCAGGGGCTGATCACGATGTCCAGCGCCTGGATCGCCGCGGCGGTGTCCGCGAAATCGCGAAGCTGCGTCCCCAGGTCGAGGAACGGGCCGAGCGGGGTGTGGCGCTCGAGATCCGCACGGCCGTTGGCGACCTGGAGCAGGACGGTCGTCACGCCGGAGACGCCGGTCAGCGGCAGCACCGCCTCCAGCCCCGGCGAGCGCTGGCGGTGATAGGGAAAGGCGACCGAGCCGTGCCAGACCAGACCGGCCTTCAACCCGCTCAAGCCGGCCAACCGGTTCGCCCAGCGCCGCGCCGCCGCGTCCGGCGCCCGCAGATAGGGAGCGGCGGCGGGAACGCTGTCCAGATCGGTGCCCATGCGATGGATCAGACTCATGATGGGGATCTGGAGGTCGTGGGCCGGCGGCGGGCCGTCGAGCCCGGACAGGTCGTCCACCAGATCCGACGCGCGGAAGAGATCGAGCAAACCCTCCGGTCCGTGGAAGACCACGCGCATCCCCTGCGCCCGCAGCGGCCGGGCGTAGCGGATGAACTGGATGGCGTCGCCATGGCCGCGGTCGGCGTGGATCAGCAGCGTTTTGCCCGGCTGGACCCGACCGTCCCAGACCGGCCGGCTGTAGGACCGCGACGGCTGGAAGGTGGGCAGGCTCAGCCGCGCCTCGTAATCCGCCGCCCCGGCGCGCAGGCGCCCGTTGAGCATCCGCAGCGTCCCCCGCCCGGCTCGCGCCGTGTCCATCCCCGGCGACAGGCGCAAGGCGCGGTCGAAGGCGATCTCGGCCAGGGCGATCGCGTGCTGCCCCAGCCCGGCGAAGCCCAGGTTGGCCCAGTGCTCAGCGGTCGACGGGTCGAGCGCGACGGCCCGGCGCAGCGCCCCCCGCGCCTCGTCCTGCCGCCATGCCGCCAGCAGCGCCGCCCCCGCCGTCCCCCAGGCGGCGGCCGTGCCGCGCAGCACCGCCAGCCGGGCGAAGGCGTCGGCCGCCGCGTCCAGCCTCTCCGCCTTGCCCAGCGCCTCTGCCAGATTGTTCAGGCTGCGGGCGTGGCCGGGAGCCAGCGCCAGAGCGAGCCGGTAGAGCGCCACCGCCGCCGCGCCATCCCGCGCGCCCAGCCGCAAGTCGCCGAGATCGCAGGCCAGATCAGGCGACAGCACGCCGCGGCGCACGGCGCCGGCCAGCAGCCCCGCCGCCCGGTCCGCCCGCCCCTGGCGCTTCAGGCATTCCGCCTGGCTGCGCGGATAGTTGGGGTTGTCGGGCGCGCAGACGGACGCCCGGCGGAAGCGCGCCTCCCCTCCGGCGGGGTCGCCCGCGGAGACGGCCAGCACGCCCAGGATGTTCCAGCACTCGCCGTGGCCGGGGACCAGCGCCAGGGCGCGGACGATCCGGCGCTCCGCCCCTGCCCGGTCGCCCCGCTGGAGCGCGGCGGCGCCCGCGCGGAGAAAGTCCATCGCGTCGGTCACGCGGCCTCCGGTGCTGGTGGTCGGGTCATGGCGGCAGGTCCAGCGCGTTCAGGGCCTCCGCCCAGACCTCCGCGGAGCGGATGGGGTGGAGGTGATGGTCGCCGGGGTTCGGGCTGCGGAACGCCTCGGCGACCAGCCCGCTCTCCGGATCGGTGATGCGCGGCGTGATGTCGACGAAGGGCAGCCCGCGCACCGCCGCCTCGTCGCGCAGGCGCGCGTTGTAGCGGTGGGTCAGCTCGGTGCGCTGGCGCAGCGTGGCGGTGACCTCGTGCCGGGCGCGCGCGATCTTGCCCCGACTGTCGCCGTCCTGGATGGTCGGCAGCACCGCCCCGGTCAGCACCAGCGTGGGATAGCCGCCCTCCAGCAGATCGTCCACGAAGGCGGCGCAGGCGGCCACCGAGTCCTCCAACTGCCGCTCGACGCCGTCGCCGTGCTTCTGCGCCCGCCACCAGATGACGAAGCCACAATCGACCTCGCCGAGTTGGATCACCGGAATGGCGTTCGGATCGGCAGGCAGCAGCGCCTCCTTGAACAGAACAACAGCGTGCGTCTGGCTTTCCGGGTTGCGCAGCCCAATCGAGGTCGCCCCGGGAACCAGCAGACAGCGCGCCGGCCGGTCGAGCAGGCGGATCGTCGCAGCGATCTCGAAGGATTGTACATGGCTGTCGCCGATGAAGTACCAGCCCCGCATGCCCCACGTTCCACGCCGCCACCGGCGCATTGTGGAGCGGCGGCGGGGTGGGAGTAAACCGGGAAACGAAAAGCGGGACGTTGTCTCAACTTGAGCGCCCCAAGAGTCCCGTCATCTCGTAAGGGGGCGCGAGGGGTGGTGCCCCTCGATAAAATCCCCGCCTCCCCGCTTAGCTATCCTTCGGCTTGTGCGTGTCACTGATCGGCTGGACGCCGGCCGGCGGCTGGTCCTGCTGCTGCTGGGGCTGCTGCTCCTGCTGCTGTTGCTGCTGGGGCTGCTGGTTCTGTTGGGCCTGCGGCTCGGGGCGGCGCGGGCCGGCCTTGACGTCGTTGTAGACGGCCTCGGCGACGCGCAGCAGGTCCTCCTTGGACATCCGGCCGGCCAGCGCGTAGGCCAGCGGGCCCTCCACCCAGTAGATGGTCGCCACGTCGCCGTTCTGCGAGAAGCCGAACTTGGCCGGGTTGCCGGAGCGCGGGGCGCCGACGAACAGGGTGACGCGCTTGTTCGCCTCGTTCACGTACATATACTGGGCGCCGGCCCCCAGCTCGGTGGGCAGCGACCGCCCGCCGATCAGCCGCAGGCCGACCTTGTCGAGGTCCGGGCCGAAGACGTCGCGCCCGACGCGCTTGGACAGCCAGCTGTTCAGCTCGTCCTGGTTGTCGGCGCCAAGCTCGACCTGGAAGCGCTCGTCGGAGGTGTAGAAGCGGTGGGCCTGGGTGGCCTCCTCGGCGAAGGTCTGGAGCGTCTGGCGCTGCTGGACGACCGGCGACTGGTCGACGGCGCCGCGGCCCAGCCAGCCGCCGCCGGCCCCGCCGACGATCAGCATCACCGCCGCGGCCATGCGCACCCAGTGTCGGGCGTGCCAGGGGGCGGCGTTGTCGTTGCCGGGCATGCGCCCGCGCAGCTTGCCCGTCAGCTCATCGACCGGGCCGCTGGCCGGCTCGCGCAGCACAGGGTCGAAGAGTTCGTGCAGCAGCGCGGCCTGGGCGCGGTAGTCCTCTGCCCGGCGGGCGGCATCCGGGTCATCGGCCAGCCATCGCTCCACGAAGAGCCGGCGTTCCGGAGCCAGTTGCCCATCCACGTAGGCATGCAGTTCGTCGTCCGTTACGCAATGCGCGTTCATCACTTCACCCGCCTGAGGGCAACCGAGCCCTCGTTCGCCAGCTTCGCCCTGACCGCCTCGCGCGCCCGTGAGAGGCGCGACATGACGGTCCCGATCGGCACGCCGAGCGTCTCGGCGACCTCCTCGTATTTCAGGCCCTCCAGCGCGACGAGGAGCAGCACCTTGCGCTGTTCCTCCGGCAGGTCGTCGAGCGCGCGCATCATCTCGCGCAACTCCACACGTTCCTCCTGCCGGGCCGGCGTCACCAGCTTCGACTCGACGCTGTCCACATCGACCTCGTCGGGCCGCGACGCTTTGGAGCGGACCTGATTGACATGGACGTTGTGCAGGATGGTGAAAAGCCACGCCCGCAGGTTCGTCCCCGCCTTGAAGGTGTCGGCGCGCGCCACCGCCCGCGTCAACGCCTCCTGCACCAGATCCTCGGCATCCGAACGGTTGCGCAGCAACGCGCGCGCGTAGCGGCGCAGCGACGCAATATGGACTTCCAGCTCGACCCCGAACGTGCTCAACCGCGCACCCGATTGTTGCCTCGAAGGCTCCATGGACCGCCGGGTGGCGGATCATGGCACTCCTTCAGGTAGGAACGGGTGGCGCGCCCTCCCAGGGCCGAGCCCCCTCGCAAGGACCCGGTACGCCAGGATGAACGCCCCCCGCTCATCGTTTATTCCAGACTTTGATGCCCGTGCAGCAAAAATTCGGCAAAATCGAGGCGGGGGGTTGCGGTCAGTTGCGGACAAAGCGCCGCGGCAGGGTCAGGCCGGCCCACACACCGGCCAGGACGGTCAGGCCGAACACCCAGCCCGACAGGGCGCCGGCCATGGTGCCGGACAGCAGCGTGCCGACCGTGCAGCCCAGCCCGGTCATGCTGCCCCAGCCGAGCAGAAGCCCACCGCCGAGGCCGCGTGCGGCGTCCCTCAGCGTCGGGCGGCGCGGGGTGAACTGGCCGGCGGCCAGCGACGCGGCGAAGCCTCCGGCGACCAGACCGGCGACCAGCAGCCCGTTCGGCGTCAGCCAGCTGTCGCCCGGCACGGTGGCGCAGCCGGCGAAGCCGTCCAGCCCCTCCAGCCGCAGGGGAACGAGCCCGGCCTCGCTGCCCAACTGGCGGGCGGCGCTGCCGATGGCGGAGGTGACGCCCAGCGGCTTGAGCCGCAGGATCACCAGGAAGCCGATCAGCCCGACGCCCAGCCCGCCGATCCAATAGGGCCAGCGCCCGTCGAACCAGGAACGCAGCAGGTCCGGCAGGGTGTGCGGAGGCTCACGGACGGCCGTTTCGGGGGCGGAGGCCGCGCGGAAGCGCCAGAGCAGGGCCGCAAGGCCGCCAAGCGCCAGGAGCTGCACCGCCAGCGACCCGCCATAACCCAGATGATGGGGCAGCCAGACCACCGGGGCCGTGATGATGGTGGACAGGTAGAGATCGTTCCAGGTGAGGAAGCCGAGCAGGAAGCCGCCCGCCGCCCCGACCAGAGCGAAGGGGGAGACCGGCGAGCCCTCGCCCAGCCGGTAGAGATGGGCGCTGATGCAGGAGCCCGACACCGCCATCCCCAGCCCGAAGGCCAGACCGGCCAGCGCCAGAACCCAGCTCACCGGACCGATGTGGGCGTCGGGTGGCAGACGCGGGGCGACCGGGTTGGGCACCCAGGCCCCGAAAACGATGTGATAGCCGACCGTCCCCACCGCCAGGGCGAGCAGGATCGCCAGCAGGCCGCGCGGGTCGCGGCGGTCGATGAAATCGCGGGCGTGGCAGAGGAAGCAGAAGCGCGTCCGTTGCAGAATCGCGCCGAACGCCGCACCCAGCGTCAGCGCGAAGGCCAGCGACGGGCCGCCGCCGGGCTGCGCGGCCAGCGCGTAGGCCGCCGCCACGACCGCGCCGGCCAGCAGCAGGGGAAGCAGAACCCGCCCGGCCAGCGCGGTGGCGCCGGAAGCCGGGGCGGGAGCTGCGTGAAGCGTCGGGGAAGCCCGCAAGGCGGGCTCCCCGTTGCGGATCCGGGCCGTCATGCGACGGGTGTCAGTCGGCCATCCATCCATGGCCACCCGTCACTTGGCCGCCCAGACCGTACCGGCCGGGTTGTTCACCGGGACCCCCACGGCGTTGCCGTATTCGGTCCAGGACCCGTCGTAGTTCTTCACCTCATAGCCCAGCAGCTTGGACAGCGCGAACCAGGTGTGGCTCGACCGCTCGCCGATCCGGCAATAGGTGATGACCGGCTTGGAGCCGTCGATGCCGACCGAGGCGTAGAGCGCCTTCAGCTCCGCCACCGGTTTGAAGGTGCCGTCGGCCTCGTTCACCGCCTTGCCCCACGGGACGTTCACGGCGCCCGGCACATGGCCGGCGCGGATCGACAGCTCCTGGATGCCCTGCGGGGCGAAGACCTTGCCCTGGTATTCGTCGGGGGAGCGGATGTCCACCAGCTTGGCGTCGCTCTTGCCGTCGGCAACGGCGACCACATCGGTCAGGCGGGCGCGCAGGCCGGCGTTCACCTTGGAGACGGTGTAGTTGCTGGGCTTCACCTCAGCCGGCTTGCTGGACAGGGTGCGGTTCTCCGCCTCCCACTTCTTGCGGCCACCGTCCAGCAGCTTCACATTGTCCACGCCGTAGATGTCGAACACCCAGGCGCCCCAGGCCGCGAACCAGTTGTTGGTGTCGCCGTAGAGGACGACCGTGCTGTCCTTCTCCACCCCGGCCTTGGACAGCAGGGCCTGGAACTGTTCCTTGCCCACGATGTCGCGGCGGACGGTGTCGTTCAGGTCGGTGTGCCAGGAGAAATTCACGCTGCCGGGGATGTGCCCGCGCTCGTAGACGCCGGGGTTCACGCTGACCTCGATGACCTTCACCTTCGGGTCGCTCAGATTCTTTTCCAGCCAGTCGGTGGTGACCAGCGGCCCGTCCGGGGCGGCGGCCAGGGCAAATCCGGACATCGTCGTCACCAGCAGGGCGCCGAAGGCGGCGGCGAAATGGCGCTTGGCCAAACGGATTTTGCAGGGCAGTGGCGTGTTCATCGTGTCTCCTGGTTCGTCAGCGGTGCGGAAGCGGATCGGTGAAGCGAGAGACTGGCACGCCAGATTACACGGCATGGCTTGTGTTATTATTCATATAAAACTACTAGATAAATAGTTTTATCGCAAGCGCGATCCATTTCCCGGGGTGGGAAAGAATGTTTCCGCGGAGGATTGTGGCAAATTGCCGCTGCGCGCTGATGAATCAGCGAATTCGGCCCGTGGCTTGGCAAGATTGCCGGCACTGCGTCATAAGGGCGGGGCCATGGCACGCCATCACGACACCATCGAAATCCTGGTCACCGCCCGCCATCTGGAGGCCCAGGGCATCCGCCCGACCACGCGCATGCTGCGGCTGGCGCTGGGCGGCGGCAGCAACGCGGCCATCGCCCAGGCGCTGGCCGTGGAGGAGCTGACCCCTCTGGAGGAGCTGATCCGGCGACGGCGCGACCAGCTCGACCTCGACATCGCCAACGCCCGCCGCGTCCTGGCCGAACTGGAGGCCGAACAGGCCCGGCTGGACGAGCTGGACGACTCCCTGGCCGCGCTGGGCAGGGCTTAAAGCGGATTGCGATCCGCTTTGGACCGCGACGGCGGTCCTGGTCGCACATGCGACCGGAGCCCGCCGGCGAATGAGGCGATATGAGTCTAAAGCGAACGAATGTTCGCTTTAGCCGAAAAGGAAAACCCCTTCCCCGGCCGGTGCCGGGGAAGGGGCTTGGAACGCGGTGCCGGCGGAAGCGGTCAGCTCGCCTGATGCGTCTTGGCGTAGCCCAGAGACTGCAGCGCCTCGGCGATCTCCGGCAGGATGCCCGGATCGTCGATGGTCGCCGGAGTCTTGTAGTCCTGGTTGTCCGCGATCTTCTGCATGGTGCCGCGCAGAATCTTGCCGGAGCGGGTCTTCGGCAGGCGTTCCACGACCACAGCGCGCTTGAAGTCGGCGACCGGGCCGATCTGCTCGCGCACCAGCTGGACCACCTCCTTGACGATCTCCTTGTGCGGGCGGGTCACGCCGGCCTTCAGGCAGAGGAAGCCCAGCGGCACCTGCCCCTTCAGGTCGTCGGCCACGCCGATCACCGCGCATTCCGCCACGTCCTTGTGGCTGGCCAGAACCTCCTCCATGCCGCCCGTCGACAGGCGGTGGCCGGCGACGTTGATGATGTCGTCGGTGCGGGCCATGATGTAGACGTAGCCGTCGTCGTCGATGAAGCCCGCGTCGCCGGTCTGGTAGTAGCCGGGATAGTCGGACAGGTACGACGTCCTGTAGCGGTCGTCGGCGTTCCACAGCGTCGGCAGCGTGCCCGGAGGCAGCGGCAGCTTCACGCAGATGGCGCCGATGTCGCCGCGCGGCACCTCCTTGTTCTCGGCGTTCAGGATCTGCACGTCCCAGCCCGGCATCGGGCGGGTGGCGGAGCCGTACTTGATCGGGAAGAGATGCACGCCCAGCGGGTTGCCGGAGATCGCCCAGCCGGTCTCGGTCTGCCACCAGTGGTCGATGACCGGAACGTTCAGATTGTCCTCGGCCCAATGCAGCGTGTCGGGGTCCGACCGCTCACCGGCCAGGAACAGGGCGCGGAAGTGCGACAGGTCGTACTTCTTCAGCAGTTCGGCGTTGGGGTCCTCGCGCTTGATGGCGCGGAAGGCGGTCGGGGCGGTGAACAGCGTGCCGATCTTGTGCTGCTCGATCACCCGCCAGAAGGTGCCGGCGTCCGGCGTGCCCACCGGCTTGCCCTCGAACACCACCGTGGTGCAGCCGTGCAGCAGCGGGCCGTAGACGATGTAGGAGTGGCCGACGACCCAGCCCACATCCGACGCCGCCCAGTACACCTCGCCCGGCTCGACGTTGTAGATGTTCTTCATCGTCCACTTCAGCGCCACGGCGTGGCCGCCGTTGTCGCGGATGACGCCCTTCGGCTGGCCCGTGGTGCCCGAGGTGTAGAGGATGTAGAGCGGGTCGGTCGCGGCCACCGGCACGCATTCCGCCGGTTCGGCCTTGGCGACGGCCTCCGCCCAATCCACGTCGCGGCCTTCGACCAGGGTCGCGGTCTCCTGCGGGCGCTGGAAGACGATGACGCTGGACGGCTTGTGCTCCGCCTGCTCGATGGCGGCGTCGAGCATCGGCTTGTACTTGACGACGCGGTTCGGCTCGATGCCGCAGGAGGCCGAGACGATGGCCTTCGGCCGGGAGTCGTTGATGCGGGTCGCCAGCTCGTGCGGGGCGAAGCCGCCGAACACCACCGAATGCACCGCGCCGAGACGCGCGCAGGCCAGCATGGCGACCAGCGACTGCGGGATCATCGGCATGTAGAGGATGACGCGGTCGCCCTTCTCCACGCCCTGGGCGCGCAGCGCGCCGGCGAAGCGGGCGACCTGATCCTGAAGCTCGGCGTAGCTGATGGTCTGCACGGTCTTGGTGACCGGGCTGTCGTAGATGATCGCCGCCTGGGGGCCGCGTCCTGCCTCCACATGGCGGTCGACGGCGTTGTAGCAGGTGTTCAGGACGCCGCCGGTGAACCAGCGGTAGAAGGGCGCGTTGCTGTCGTCCAGCACCTTGTCCCAGCGCTTGATCCAGGTGATGTCTTCCGCCGCCTCGCCCCAGAATCCGTCGGGGTCGGACAGGGAACGGGCGTGGATCTGGTTGTAGCGATCGGCCGAGCTTTGGCTCATGGGGGCGTCCCTTATATTTTGTTTGGTTCGCGTTTCTCCGCAGCCGCGCAATGAACGTTCACGCAGCGGCCCCAATCTGCGTCAGATCTGCATCGTTTGGCAAACGGCATTCCGGAAGGTGCGGCGGGCTGTCGCACCACTTTGGTGAGTGCCGGACCCGCCCGCCGCCCTTCCGGCGGGTGTTACTGTTCCAGTTGCAGGAAGCCGGCGGCCAGCGCGGCGCCGCAGAAGCCGACATCCTCGATGTAGGTCTTCGTCTCCGACACCCGCACCCGCCCGCAAGGGCGCTGCGGGTTGCGGGTATCGATGGGCATGACGTGGCCGACGTCCTTCAGAAGCACCGTCTCCACCCACAGGGCGTTGGCACCCACCGGGGCGTAGCCCTGCCGCACGGCGCGCGCCGGCCAGGAGGGTTCCTGCCCGATGACCACCGGAGCGTCGGTCTTCAGGCCATGGAAGGCCGTCCACTGGTTGGTCAGGTAGAGGGCGTTCTGCGGGTCAACGGTGCAGTCCGCCGTCCCCTGGACGATCAGCACGCGCGGACGCCCGGCGGGATGCTGGGCGCGCTGGACCGCCTTCGTCCATTCGCGGCTGTCGTAGCCGCCGGAGCGCGCCTTCACCTCGGCGCAGCCGCGCATAACCGAGATGCCGCAGAGCGAGGCGGCCGACTGCATGCTCTGGGCGCACAGTGCCGGAACGCCCGCGAAGAGCGCCCCGCCCGCGAAGACCTGCGGGAAGTCAGCCAGCAGAACCGCGGCCATGCCTGCCCCCGCCGACAGGCCGGTGACGGACACCTGTTCCGCGTCCACCACCGGGCCGTTGGCGCCCAGCCCCTTGCCGGAGACGACGGCACCGACCATCGAGGCGATGGCCGCCGCCTCGCTCGGCACGAAGCCCTTCAACGGGCTGTTCAGCCGGTCGGCGAAGTTGAAGCAGCCGAGCGGGTTGCCGTACCGCCCGAGCCCTCCCGTCCCCACCATGGAGAACAGGTTGTGCTTCTGCGCCGGCAGCAGGGCGACGAAGCCATGGGCGTCGGCCATGTCCTTCCAGCCCGAATCCTCGAAGAAGGTGCGGGCGTCCTGCTCGCAGCCGTGCAGCAGGACCAGCAAAGGCACCTTGCCCCGCGCCCGCGCGCTGTCCGGCACATAGACCAGGGCCGACAGGGCGGTGCCCTGCGCGTCGTAGGCGCTGGCGGGCAGTTCGACGGGAGCCGGCTGAGCTGGCGCCGCGGCGACGGGAAGAAGCCACGACAAGAGGAAGAACACCGCCAAAACCGGCTTTCGTAAGCGCACCAACAATGTCATCGCCGCCTTCTCCTTTCCATACTAGGAGAATTGATTCGCCGATCATCAAATCTCCTCACCAGATTCCATAGAAAACACGCAACAATCACTTGTGAACCACTAATTTTCAGGTGACCGATCCGATCACATACTTGCGTATGACTGCGCTCATTTTTCACAGGCCGCAACGTCCTGTCGGTGATCGGCTTCCCTCTGCGGCGGCCTTGTCTCTGGCCTATTGGAGACCGGAACGCTATGCATGTCCCCATGAGCATCGACCCGCCCGTCTTCGGCATCCGCCCGATCCTGACCGTCGTCCACCCGAACGGCGAACGGCTGATCGTGGCCCGGCTGACCAGTCTCGGCGGGTCCAGCCAGTCCAACCGCTTCGTCCTGCGCCGCGCCGATTTCCGCGCGCCGTGGGAGCAGCCGGACAAGGGCTATTTCGGTTATGCGGAGGTCGCCCGCGCGCTCGACGCCAACGGCTGGCGCGGCTGCGCCATCGAGGCGATGCCGACCACCGACCTCGAGGAGCGGCGGACCCGCCAACTCGCCCGCAAGAAGCTGCACCTGCAATGCGTGGAGGCGGCGATCCGCCGCGCGCAGGAAAGCCAGACTCCCTGAGCGGGCGCCGCAGCGCAGCCTTCCCCCGAGCCCGCACGGCGCTTATATCCGGTTCCAAAGCTCAGAACGGCTCAAGCCCAGAACGGCCAAAGCCCAGAACGGAGGGACAGATGACCCGCAGCGCCACCCGGCACCCGATTGGCGATTTCCTTGGCGCTCCTCAGACCACCATGCCCGACACCGCCCTGGCCGCCACGGGGGACGGGCCGGACCTCGGCGCCCTGCCTTCCTGGGACCTGACCGATCTCTATCCGGGCATGGAGTTGGCGGAGCTGAAGGCCGACCTGGAGCGGATGGAGGGCGCGTCCAAGGACTTCTATGAAAAGTACGCAACCAAGCTGGCCGGGCTGGACGGCAACGCCTTCGCCGCCGCCATCCGCGAGTACGAGCACATCGACGAGGTGCTGTCGCGGGTGATGTCCTACGCCGGGCTGGTCTACAACGGCAACATGACCGACCCGACCATCGCCAAGTTCTACCAGTCGGCGCAGGAGCGGGTGAACGGCATCTCCACCCACCTCGTCTTCTTCACGCTGGAGATCAACCGGCTGGAAGACAAGGCGCTGGACGCCAAGCTGAAGGCGTCGAAGGACCTCGCCCGCTACACCCCCTGGCTGCGCGACGTCCGCCTGTTCCGCGAGCACCAGCTTTCCGACGAGGTCGAACGACTGCTCCATGAGAAGCATGTGGTCGGGCGCGCCGCCTGGAACCGCCTGTTCGACGAGACCATCGCCAGCCTGCGCTTTCCCATCGGCGGGAAGGAGCTGACCTGCGCGGAGGCGCTGAACCGCCTGTCCGACCGTCGTCCGGAGGTCCGCAAGGAGGCCGGGGCGGTGGTCGGCCGGGTGATGGGCGACAACATCCGCCTGTTCGCCCTGGTCACCAACACCCTGGCCAAGGACAAGGAGATCGACGACAAGTGGCGCAACTACAAGGCGCCCACCTCGGCCCGCAACCTGTCCAACCGCGTCGAGGACGAGGTGGTGGACGCGCTGGCCGCGGCGGTGAAGGACGCCTACCCCGCCCTGTCCCACCGCTACTACGCGATGAAGGCCAAGTGGTTCGGCCAGGACCATCTGGATTACTGGGACCGCAACGCGCCGCTGCCCGACGACGCCGACCGCAGCATCCGCTGGGACGAGGCGCGCGATCTCGTTCTGGGCGCCTACGGCCGCTTCTCGCCGGATCTGGCGGCGCTCGGCAAGCGCTTCTTCGACAACGCCTGGATCGACGCGCCGGTGCGCCCTGGCAAGGCGCCGGGCGCCTTCGCCCACCCGACGGTGCCGAGCGTTCACCCCTATCTGCTGGTCAACTACCAGGGCAAGACGCGCGACGTGATGACGCTCGCGCATGAGCTGGGCCACGGCGTGCACCAGATTCTGGCCGGCGGCCAGGGGCACCTGCTGTCCGACACGCCGCTGACCCTGGCGGAGACCGCGTCGGTGTTCGGCGAGATGCTGACCTTCCGCGCCCTGCTCGACCGCGAGACCGACCCGAAGCGCCGCAAGATCATGCTGGCCTCGAAGGTCGAGGACATGCTGAACACGGTGGTCCGCCAGATCGCCTTCTTCGACTTCGAGCGCCGCGTCCACACCGAGCGCCGCGAGGGCGAACTGACGGCGGAGCGGCTGGGCGAGATCTGGATGGCGGTGCAGACCGAAAGCCTCGGCCCGGCGCTGCGCTTCGACGAGGGCTACCGGAACTATTGGTCCTACATCCCGCACTTCATCCACTCGCCCTTCTACGTCTACGCCTACGCGTTCGGAGACTGCCTGGTGAACTCGCTCTACGCGGTCTACCAGGAGTCGGAGAAGGGCTTCGCGGAGAAGTATCTGGCGATGCTGTCGGCAGGCGGCACGCTGCGCCACCAGGAGCTTCTCGCCCCCTTCGGTCTGGATGCCAGCGATCCGGCCTTCTGGCAGAAGGGGCTGAACGTCATCCGCGGCTTTGTTGACGAGCTGGAAAATCAGCCCTGACCGGAGTTTCCCACCGGGTTTTCTTGACGGACGTCAAGAATCCCCAATCGGCGGATGGGTATGGTGGCCTCCAACGATCCCTTCGGAGAGCACCATGCCCACCCTCTCGATCCCCGCCTGGAGCCCGTCCCTGGAAGTCGGCAACGCCATCATCGACGCCGACCACAAGGAAACCGTCGAGCTGCTGGCCGAAGCCGCCAAGGCGTCGGACGCCGACCTGCCTACCCATTTCACCGCCTTCGCCCAGCACCTCCGCGACCATCTGGCCCGCGAGGAGGAGCTGATGCACCAGTACGGCTTCCCGCCAACGCCCATCCACGTCCACGAGCACAACCGCGTCCGTCTGGAGCTGGAGGGCATCGCCAAGCGCATGGCTGCCGGAAATCTGGCGCTGGTCCGCGGCTATCTGACCGAGGTCGTGCCGGAGTGGTTCATCAACCACAAGAACACCATGGACAGCGCCACCGCCGCCTGGATCCGCAGCCAGGGCGGCTGATCCACCACCCTCCACCGTCGAAGCCGCGCGAACACCGAATTGAGGGGTGGCTCCGTCCGGAAGAACACCGGATGGAGTCCTTTCCCGGATGGCCTGTGCAGGGGTGGAACTTTACCCTTGTTGCGCCAATCCGCTCCGGATATTCGCGAAAATTGCTGCTTTGACGTGGGAGGTGCTTGATGGGCGATTTCACGCTTCGCACCGCCGACCGGCGGGACGCGAACTCTTTCCGAGGACGCCGTCAACGATCTTGCCGCCCGCTTGCGCGGCCCGCTGCTGACCCCGCAGTCACCGGGCTATGACGAGGCCCGGACGATCTGGAACGCCATGATCGACCGCCGGCCCGGCCTGATCGCCCGCTGCGCCGGCGCCGCCGACGTCATGCAGGCAGTGCGCTTCGCGCGGGAGAACGGGCTGCTGGTCTCCGTGCGCGGCGGCGGCCACAACATTGCCGGCAATTCCCTGTGCGACGGCGGCCTGCTGATTGACCTCGGCGCGTTGCGCTTCGTCCATGTCGACCCGATCAGCCGGACGGCGCGGGTGGCGCCCGGCGCCACGCTGAGTGACCTCGACCGGGAGACGCAGGCTTTCGGGCTGGCCGTGCCGGTCGGCATCAACTCGACCACCGGCATCGCCGGGCTGACGCTGGGCGGCGGGTTCGGCTGGCTGACCCGCAAATACGGGCTGACGGTGGACAATCTGCTGTCCGCCGACGTGGTCACCGCCGACGGCAAATTCCTGCGCGCCAGCGCCGAGGAAAACGCCGACCTCTTCTGGGCCATCCGCGGCGGCGGCGGCAACTTCGGCATCGTCACCTCCTTCACCTTCCGCCTGCATCCCGTGGGGCCGATGGTGTTCGCCGGGCTGGTCGTCCATCCCTTCGCGGGGGCGGGCGACCTGATGCGCCGCTACCGCGACGCCACGGCGGCCCTGCCCGACGAGGCCACCGCCTGGATGGTGCTGCGCAAGGCGCCGCCCCTGCCCTTCCTGCCGCCGGACGTTCATGGCAAGGAGGTGGTCGTCATGCCCGTCATTTACGCCGGAGACGACGAGGCGGCGGCCCGCAAGGCGCTGGAACCGGTTCTGTCGCTGGGCACGCCCGTCGGCGAGCATGTCGGCCTCATGCCCTACGCGGCGTGGCAGGCGGCCTTCGACCCGCTTCTGGTGCCGGGCGCGCGGAACTACTGGAAATCGCAGAACTTCACCGGGCTGGAGGACGGGTTGATCGACCTGCTGGTCGAGGAAGCCGGGAGACTGCCCTCCGACCAGTGCGAGATTTTCGTCGGGCTGCTCGGCGCTGCGGCCAACCGCGTGCCGGCGGACGCCACCGCCTATCCGCACCGCGACGCCCTCTTCGTCATGAACGTCCACGCGCGCTGGAACACCCCGCCGGAGGACAGCGCCTGCATCCAATGGGCGCGCGGCGTTTCCGACCGGACCGCCCGCTATGCCACCGGTGGGGTCTATGTGAACTTCGTCACCGACGACGAACAGCGCGTCCAGGCCGCCTATGGGCCGAACTACGAGCGCCTGCGGGCGCTGAAGGCAAAGTACGACCCGACCAACCTGTTCTGCGTGAACCAGAACATCGCACCGGGTGGGTAACGACGCCTGTACGTTCCGGTTTCGTCCAGCCTGGGACTCGCCTTTCGGCCTCCACGCCCCCACCTATTCGGCATGCCGAACACGGATGAGAACAGGCTTGGCGGCCGGATCGCGCGGTATGCGCGGGTCGGAACCGCCGTGGGGGGCCTTGCGGCCCGTTTCGCCGGAGAACGGGTGCTGGGCATCCCCCTGGAGCGGGATCGCCACGCCGCCGAACTGCGCGCCGCGCTGGGCGGGCTGAAGGGACCGCTGATGAAGGTGGCGCAACTGCTGTCCACCATCCCCGACGCCCTGCCCCGCGAGTATGTGCAGGAGCTGTCCCAACTCCAGGCCGACGCGCCGTCGATGGGATGGCCCTTCGTCAAGCGTCGCATGGCGAGCGAGCTTGGTCCCACTTGGCACAAGCGCTTCCGGCACTTCGAACAGACCGCCGCTGCCGCCGCCTCTCTGGGGCAGGTGCACCGCGCCGTCGGGCTGGACGGGCAGACTCTCGCCTGCAAGCTCCAGTACCCCGACATGGCCTCCGCCGTGGAGGCGGACCTGCGCCAGCTCGGCCTGATCTTCGCCATCTTCGAGCGCACCGACAGCGCCATCTCCACCAAGCAGATCCAGGCGGAGATTGGCGCCCGGCTGCGCGAGGAGCTGGATTACGAGCGCGAGGCCAAGCACGCCCGCCTCTACCGCGCCATGCTGGCCGACACCTCCGGCGTTCATGTGCCGACGGTGGTGCCCGACCTGTCCACCCGCCGCCTGCTGACGCTGGAATGGGTGGAGGGCCGCAAGATCCTCGACTTCGTCAAGGACCATCCGGACGCCCGCGACGCGCTGGCGATGAACATGTTCCGGGCCTGGTACGTGCCCTTCTACGGCTACGGGATCATCCACGGCGACCCGCATCTGGGGAACTACACGGTGCGGCCCGACCGCTCCATCAACCTGCTGGATTTCGGCTGCGTCCGCGTCTTCCCGGCCCGCTTCGTGAAGGGGGTGATCGACCTCTACGATGCGCTGCAGACCGGCAACCAGGACAAGGCGGTGGAGGCCTACCGCACCTGGGGCTTCGGCAACCCGACCAAGGAGCTGGTGGACGTGCTGAACATCTGGGCGCGCTTCGTCTACGCCCCGATCATGGACGACCGCAGCCGCCGCATCGAGGAGACGAACTCCGGCCACTACGGCCGCGAGACCGCCGCCAAGGTCCACGCCGAGCTGCGCCGCGTCGGCGGGGTGGAGGTGCCGCGGGAGTTCGTCTTCATGGACCGCGCGGCCATCGGGCTGGGCTCCGTCTTCCTGCATCTCCAGGCCGAGGTGAACTGGTACCGGCTGTTCCAGGAGATGATCCAGGGCTTCGACGTGGACGTCCTGCACGCCCGCCAGACCGCCGCCCTGACCGCCCAGTCCCTCCCTTTGCCCGAATAGCCGCCAACTCGTAATGCTTCCCCCGTCCCACCGCTTTGGTCTATACGAGCGGCTCCCATGAAGACCGCCGATTTCGACTTCGACCTTCCGCCGGACCGCATCGCCGAGCATCCGGCCATGCCGCGTGACGCCGCCCGTCTGCTCGACGTGGCGGAGCGTCTGCACAACCGCACCGTGCGCGACCTGCCCGCCCTGCTGGAGCCGGGCGACCTGATGGTCGTCAACGACACCCGCGTCATCCCCGCCCGCCTCGATGGCCGGCGCGGCGAGGTGCGGGTGGAGATCACGCTCCACAAGCGCGAGGGCGAGCGGGAGTGGGCGACCTTCGCCCGCCCCGGCAAGCGGCTGAAGCCCGGCGACGTGATCGCCATCGCCGACGACTTCGCGGCCGAGGTCGTCGCCAAGGATGGGATGGAGGTGCGCCTGCGCTTCTCCAAGGGCGGGCCGGCGCTGATGGAGGCGCTGCACCGCCACGGCCGGATGCCCCTGCCCCCCTACATCCGGCGCGAGGCGGACGAGCAGGACGCGGCGGACTACCAGACCGTCTTCGCCGCGCGCGAGGGCGCCGTCGCCGCCCCCACCGCCGGGCTGCATTTCACGCCGGAGCTTCTGGCCGCGCTCGACGCGCGCGGCATCCGCCGCGTGCCGGTGACGCTGCATGTCGGGGCCGGCACCTTCCTGCCGGTCAAGGTGGACGACATCGCCGAGCACCGCATGCACAGCGAGTGGGGCGAGATCTCCGCGGAGACCGCCGAGGCCATCAACGCCACGCGCGCCGCGGGCGGGCGGATCGTGTCGGTCGGCACCACGGCGCTGCGCATCCTGGAAACGGCGGGGCTCGACGACCGCAGCATCCGGGCCTTCAGCGGCGACACCGACATCTTCATCACCCCCGGCTACCGTTTCAAGATCGTGGACCTTCTGGTGACCAACTTCCACCTGCCCCGCTCCACCCTGTTCATGCTGGTCTGCGCCTTCGCGGGCATGGACACGATGAAGGCGGCCTACGCGCACGCCATCGGCCAGAACTATCGTTTCTTCAGCTACGGCGACGCGTCGCTGCTCCGGAGGGTGTGATGACCGGGATCGGGTTCGAGCTTCTGAAGACCGACGGGCGCGCCCGGCGCGGGCGGGTCTCCACCGCGCACGGCGTCATCAACACGCCGGCCTTCATGCCCGTCGGCACCGCCGCCACCGTCAAGGCGATGACCAGCGACGCGGTGAAGTCCACCGGCGCGGAAATCCTGCTGGGCAACACCTATCACCTGATGCTGCGCCCCACGGCGGAGCGCGTCGGGCAGTTGGGCGGCCTGCACCGCTTCATGAACTGGGACAAGCCGATCCTGACGGACAGCGGCGGCTTCCAGGTCATGTCCCTGTCGGACCTGCGCACCATGACCGAGGAGGGGGTGACCTTCAAATCCCACCTCGACGGCAGCAAGCATCACCTGACGCCGGAACGCTCGATCCAGATCCAGCACCTGCTGGACAGCAACATCACCATGTGCCTGGACGAGTGCACCCCCTTCCCGGCGACGGAGGCGCAGGCGGCCAGTTCCATGCGCCTGTCGATGCGCTGGGCCAAGCGCAGCAAGGACGCCTTCGTCGAGCGGTCCGGCTACGGCCTGTTCGGCATCGTCCAGGGCGGCGTCTATGCCGACCTGCGGGCGGAAAGCGTGGCGGCGCTGAGCGAGATCGGCTTCGACGGCTACGCCATCGGCGGGCTCGCCGTGGGCGAGGGCCAGGAGACGATGTTCACCGTGCTCGACTTCACCGAGCCGCTGATGGTCAAGGAGCGCCCGCGCTACCTGATGGGCGTCGGCCGCCCCAGCGACCTGATCGGCGCGGTGCGGCGCGGCGTCGACATGTTCGACTGCGTGATGCCCACCCGCTCGGGCCGCACCGGTCAGGCCTTCGTGCGTCGCGGCACCATCAACATCCGCAACGCCCGCCACGCCCATGACGAGCGCCCGCTCGACGAGGAGTGCGGCTGCCCGGCGTGCCGCAACCACAGCCGGGCCTATCTGCACCACCTGTTCAAGGCGGGCGAGATGCTGGGGCCGATGCTGCTGACCTGGCACAACCTGCATTACTACCAGGACCTGATGGCCGAGCTTCGGCAAGCCATCGAGGACGGCCGCTTCGAAGAGGTCGCAAGCGCGCTGGAGGCCCGCCTGAACGAGGGCGACGTCCCGGCCACCGAAGACCCGCTGGCCCACCTGAAGGTGAAGCCGGCCAAGCCGGCGAAACCCGCGAAGAAGGAATCCGCGGATGTCTGAGAACATCTACGCCGGCCTGACGCAGCTCGGCGGCGCCACCGTCCAGCCGAAGACGCCGGAAGAAGCGCTGCTCGAGCGCGTGCCGAACCCGAACCCCGGCGAGAACTACGTCGTGCGCTTCACCGCACCGGAGTTCACCTCGCTCTGCCCGATCACCGGCCAGCCGGACTTCGCCCACTTGGTCATCGACTACGTACCGGGCGAGTGGCTGGTGGAGTCGAAGTCGCTCAAGCTGTTCCTGACCAGCTTCCGCAACCACGGCGCCTTCCACGAGGCCTGCACGGTCGGCATCGGCAAGCGTCTGGTGGATGAGCTGAAACCGGTGTGGCTGCGCATCGGCGGCTACTGGTACCCGCGCGGCGGCATCCCCATCGACGTGTTCTACGCCACCGGCGAGCCGCCGAAGGGCGTGTGGATTCCGTCGCAGGACGTCCAGACCTACCGCGGCCGCGGCTGATTCGGGAGTGTAACCCTCCTAAATCCCCTCTCCCCTCTGGGGAGAGGGTTAGGGTGAGGGGGCTGCGCTTCTGCCGAACCTCACGCCATGCGCATCCCCCTCACCGGCCCTCCGGGCCACCCTCTCCCCGGAGGGGAGAGGGCTAACACTTCAAAACATCACCATGTCCGACCCAGACACCTCCACCCGTGAAGCCATCCGCGACCGCGCCCTGTCGCTGGGCTTCGACGCGGTCGGCTTCGCGCGGGCGGAGCTGGGCGAGGAGGCCAGGGCACGGCTGGCCGAGTTCCTGAGCCAGGGCCGGCACGGCGACATGGGCTGGATGGAGAACAAGGCCGACCGCCGGGTCCATCCCCAGGCGCTGTGGCCGGAGGCGCGCACCGTGATCGCGCTCGGCACCAGCTACGCCCCGGCGGAGGACCCCCGCGCCCTGCTGGCGCATCCCGACCGCGGCATCGTGTCGGTCTATGCGAGGAACCGCGACTATCACGACCTCATCAAGGGCCGCCTGAAGACGCTGGGCCAATGGATCGCCCACCGTTTCAATGCCGAGCTGAAGGTCTTCGTCGACACCGCCCCGGTGATGGAGAAGCCGCTGGCCGAGAAGGCCGGGCTGGGCTGGCAGGGCAAGCACACCAACCTCGTGTCGCGCTTCCACGGCTCCTGGCTGTTCCTGGGCGAGGTCTACACCACGCTGGAGCTGCCGCCGGACCCGCCGGGGGTCGACCGCTGCGGCCAGTGCCGCCGCTGCCTGGACGCCTGCCCCACCGCCGCCTTCCCCGCTCCCAACCAGTTGGACGCGCGGCGCTGCATCTCCTACCTGACCATCGAGCACAAGGGGCCGATCCCGGAGGAGCTGCGCCCGCTGATGGGCAACCGCATCTACGGCTGCGACGACTGCTTGGCCGCCTGCCCGTGGAACAAGTTCGCCCGGCGCTCGCGCGAGGCGGCCTTCCTGCCGCGGGCCGAACTGACGGCACCGCGGCTGGCCGATCTGGCGCAGTTGGACGACGCGGGCTTCCGGCAAGTCTTCAGCGGCTCACCGATCAAGCGGATCGGCCGCGATCGCTTCGTGCGCAACGTGCTGGTGGCCCTGGGCAACAGCGGTGACGCCCGCCACGCCGCAGCAGCCGAACGGGCGGCCGAACGCCTTCTGGAAGACCCAAACGAGGTGGTGCGCGACGCCGCCGGCTGGGCGCTGGCCCGCCTCAGGGCCGCCCAGCCCCCTTCGGACCCTTCAGGCTGAGCCAGAGCAGGCCGCCCGGCAGCGACGACAGGGTGACCGACAGGCCGATCATCAGCGACAAAGCCAGCGCGTCGGTGGCGCCGAGGCCGTAGAGCGCGAAGCCGGCGACGAACGCCCCCTCCCGCACGCCCCAGCCGTTCAGCGAGATCGGCAGGGCCGCCGCGAAGATGGTCATCGGCACGACGGCCAGCGCGTCCAGGACCCGCACGGGAATGCCCAGCGCCTGGGCGTAGGCGATGACCGCGAAGACGGTGCACAGATGCACCGCCGCGCTGTGCAGCAGCCCGACCAGCGCGGCCCGGCTGAGCAGCGCCGCGCGCAGCCGCGCCACCTGCGCCCGCACGGCCCGGACCGGCGGGCGCAGCAGGACGCCCGGCAGGGGAAGGCGGTCCGCCTGGAGCCCCACGATCATGGCGAATGCGAGCAGCAGGACCGCCGCCGGCCCGGCCCAGGCGACCGAGGGCGGCGCGGTGGCGACGAGATGCGGCAGGCCGAGAAACAGCAGCAGGATGCAGCCGACCAGCGCCAGCAGCCGGTCCAGAACCAGCGCCAGCACCACGGCGGCGGAGGACGCGCCGCCCCGGTAGGTCAGCCAGCCGCGCACCACGTCGCCGCCGAGCGCCCCCGGCAACACCTGTCCGAAGAACAGACCGGTGAACATCAGCCGCAACGCCAGCCCGTGCGACACCCGTTCGCCCGCGGCCCACAGGGCGTCGCGCCAGCGCTCCCCGGCGCAGACCACGGCCAGCAGCTTCGCCGTGAAGCCGGCGGCCAGCCAGACCGGGTCCGCCCCGGCGACCCGCGCCAGCAGCGCCGGCCAGTCGGCCTTGGCCCCCAGCACGCCGAGCACCGCCAGCGTCACCGCCAGCTTGACGAGCAGCATCAGGCGCCCGCCCTGTTTTCCGGCGGGCAGGGTGACCGCGTCCGCGGGCATCGCGCTGGCGTCCTGGCTGCTCAAAACCTGCATGGCTCCTGGAAAAAGGCCGGCCGGCACTCTACCGGTTCGGCGGAAGAGCGTCCATCGCCGCCAGCACACCCGCCACGTCCATGTCGGCGAAGGACGGCCGGTGGTGGATGACCATCCGCGGCCCGTTGGCGTGGATGGGGATGGACGCGTCGCAAAAAAGTCCCAGGGTGGGACAGCCGACGGCGGCCACCAGATGGGTGGGACCGGTGTCGTTGCCAACCGTCGCCCAGGCCCGGCGGGCCAGCCCGGCGATTTCCGGCACGCTGGTACGGTCGGTCAGGTCCACCGCCTGCGGACAGGCCGCGGCGATCGCCCGGGCGAGGTCCGCCTCGATGGCTGTGCCCAGAACGACCGGCGTGATCCCGCGCGCCGCCAACGCGCGCGCCAGTTCGCCGTAGCGCTCCACCGGCCAGCGCTTGTCGGGCCGTCCGGGGGAGGAGCCGGGGATCAGCAGGGCGTAGGGTGCGGCGATGCCGAAACCGCCGGTGTCGGCGTCGAGCCAGGACAGGTCCGGCACCGCGTCCAGCACGATGCCGAAGGGGGCCAGTTGCCGGGTGTAGCGCTCGATCACCGGCACCTTGCGGCGGCCCGGATACTGGTCGCGATGCGAGGCGCCCCAGGCCGTTCCCGACCATTCCGGCCAGGGACCGGGGGCGAGCAGCCAGAAATAGCGGTCGGTGCGTGGCTGCGCCTGAAGGTCGTAGACCCGATCGAAGCGGCCGGCGCGCAGCAGCCGGCGGACCCGCCGATAGGCGCCGAGGGAGCGCCCGCGCGGATCCTCCAGCACCTCGTCGAACAGGCCGCTGAGGCGGGCAAGCGGGGCCAGGGGCGGCAGGGTCAGCAGCGTCAGATGGTCGCCGTCATGATGCCGGCGGATGGCCGAGAAGGCGGTCTGGGCGAGAAAGAAGTCGCCGAAGGCCCCCAGCTTGATGACCAGGACGCGGCGGGGTCCGTTGCCGTGCGCCCCCGTCATTCGCCCCCCGCCGGGGTGCGCGCGGCCAGCCGGAGCATCAGGCCGGCGGCCAGCATCCCGCCCATCCACCACGCCTGCCAGATCCCATAGGCCGTGCTCGCCATGGCGAGGCCGGACGCGAACAGGGCCAGCGCGAAGGGTTGCAGCCGCCGCTCCATCCGCACCGTGCCGAACAGCAGGAGCAGCGACGCCGCCAGGGCCAGCGCGGCGCCGACGCCGCCAAGCTCCAGCCAGACCTGCAGGAAGGCGTTGTGGGGATGAAGCGGCAGCAGGCTGTCGGTCAGCGTGCCGAAGCGCGACACCGCGCCCTCCGGGTCAAGCGCGCGGGAGGCGTCGATGCCTTGCCCGAAGACGGGCGTCTCCAGCGCCCGGCTGGCCGCCATGCCCCAGATCTCCACCCGATGCCGGGCGGAATGGAACAGCCAGGCGGCGCCATCCAGGTTCAGCACGCGGTCGAACAGCAGGGCCAGCGGCAGCACAAAGGTGAAGGCCACCGCGAGGACCCCCGCCAGCACCCCGCGAACCAGCCGCGGCGACCACACCGCCAGCGCGAAGGCCACCCCGCCGGCGGCGATGCCCAGCATCGCCGACCGGCTGGTCAGCAGCAGGCAGGCGCCGGCGAAAATCACCGGCAGCGCGACCGCCGCCGCGCGGCGACCGGCCCGGTCGAGCGCCATCGCCGCCGGCCAGACCAGCAGGCAGAGCAGCACCGCGGTGCGCTTGGGCACGTTGGTCTCGGCGATCTCGGCGCCCGCCGGCACATGGTTCCACCAGCGGTGCAGCGGGAAATCCAGCGCGGCTTCCACCGCGAACAGCAGGACACCGGCGAACACGCCGATCAGGAACAGGCCGATCAGCCGCCGCGCCTCCACCCCGGGCAGCGAGGACAGCCACGCCCCGCCGGCCAGGGCGCCGAGGCCGATGTAGCCGATCTCCACCACCGTCAGGCCGGCGCGCGGCGACGGGCTCCACAGGATGGACAGCGAGGCCAGGGCCAGGAAGGCCAGAACCACGGCGGTGCCGGGCATCGCCCGCTGCAGCCGCCCCAGGGCGCCGCGGCGGGCCAGACCGGCCAGACCGATCAGGGCGATCAGGATAGCCCAGACCGGCAGCCCGCGCGGCGCCATCGAGGCCAGCGGGCCGAGCACCAGCGCCGCGACGCCGGCCAGACCGGCCAGCAGCGCGTCGGGAATCCCCCGTGTGGAATCGCGCTGTGACAAGGGGAAGTCCATGAGATCTCGCGTCCGTGAGGCTCGGCGCGGCTTAACAGAAGCCCCGTGCGAAAGCAACGGGGACGGGCCGGGGGATTTTTCAGCCCCCGGCTCCCCGATGGACCGCGGTCAGGCGGTCATGTGGTCAGGCGGTTCGCACCTTGTTGAGGAAGCCCTGCACCTCGGACCGCAGATGCTCGGCCTGCCGGGTCAACGTGCGGCTGGCGCCCAGGACGGCGTCGGCGGCGCCGCCGGTCTTGATGGCGGCGTTGGTCACCTCGGCGATGTGGTGCATCACCTCCTGCGTGCCCTCGGCGGCCTGGTTGACGTTCTGGGCGATCTCGCGGGTGGCGAGACCCTGCTGCTCCATGGCGCAGGCGATCTCGGTGACCGTGCTGCTGATGGTGCCGACGGCGTCGGAAATGGTGCGGATGGCGCCCACCGCCCCGCCCGTCGCCGCCTGCATCTGCGCCACCTGGCTGGAGATTTCCTCGGTCGCGCGGGCGGTCTGGCCGGCGAGGTTCTTCACCTCCGTGGCCACCACGGCGAAACCCTTGCCCGCCTCGCCGGCGCGGGCCGCCTCGATGGTCGCGTTCAGGGCCAGCAGGTTGGTCTGCTCGGCGATCTCGCCGATCAGGTCGACCACCTGCCCGATGCGCTGCGCCGCCTCGGCCAGCCCCTCGACGATGCCGTTGGTCTCGGTCGCCTTGGCCGCTGCCCCGACCGCCACCTGCGAGCTGCTGTTGAGCTGGCGGGAAATCTCGGCGATGGAGGAGGACAGCTCCTCCGCCGCCGCGGCGACGGTCTGCACGTTGCTCGACGCCTGTTCCGACGCCGCGGCGACCGCGCTCGACTTGGCGGTGGTCAGGGCGGCGTCCGACGACATCTCCTGCGCGTCACGGCCCAGATTGCCGGCGGACTCGGTCAGCGACTGGACGACGCCCGACACCGCCTGTTCGAAGCCGTTGGCGAACTCGTTCATGGTGCGGCGGCGGTCGGCGTCGATCTGCCGGCGCATCTCCTCCCGCTCGCCCTCCATGCGCTGCATCTCCAGGGCGTTCTCCTTGAAGACGCTGAGCGCCTCGGCCATGGCGCGCAGTTCGTCCTTACGGTCGCCGGCGGGGATGTCCACCGTCAGGTCGCCCTCGGCCAGCCGGCCCATCGCCTTGGTCATGGCGTGCATCGGGTGGGTGATGGCGCGGTCGATGATCCAGGCCATGATCATGCCGAGCGCCAGCGCCACGGCGGCGCCGATGATGATGATCAGCTCCGCCCCGCTGCGCCCGTTCTCGCGGTCGTCGCGCTGGATGGAGACGAGACGGGCCACCTGCTCGCTGACGTCGCCCGCGGCCTTGGCCATGGTCTTGGAGGCGGTGCGCTGGTTCTCGCTGGTGGTGACGAGGGCGGCGAACTCCCGATCAAAGGCCTGGGCGGCCTCGGTGATGGCGGCGATCAGCGCGCGGCCTTCCGAATCGACGAGCACGGCCCCGGCCTGGGTGGCCAGAGCCAGCGTCTCCTTCACCGCGCCATGCACCTGGGCGCGGGCGCCCTCCCCATTCATCAGGATGAAGTCGCGCTGCCCCAGCATCGCGGACTGAGCGCCCTGGATCAGGCGCATGGCGATGCCGCGCAGCTGGACGGCCTCGTTCACCTCGCTCTGGGCGAAGTTCGCGGCCTCCTGAAGCGCGCTGGAGACCATCGCCTGATTCTCCTGCATCTCGTGGGCGAGATTCTGGATCTCGAGGGCGTGGCGATCCAGCGCCTGGATGCGGCCGCTGGCCGACTCCCCGGCGCCTTCGGTGCGGGTCTGATCGAACACCATGCGGTAGGCGCCGGCGATGGTGACGATCCGCTGGGCCAGTTCCTCGTCGTTGGTGCCGACGAGGTCCTTCTCGATGGCCTCGGCGTTGGCCAGCAGCGCCGCGATGGCCTCCCCGGCGGCCGCCATCGTGGCGGGATTGCGGGTGTGGGCGAAGTCGGACTGGAGGCGCCGCGCCTCCAGCACCATCTCGATCAGCCGGTCGGCGCGGTCGGAGGTGTCGCGGCTCTGCCGCACGGCGTGCTCCGCGTCCTTCAGGCTGACCATGTTCTGGTCGTAGCGGTCGGACTGCTGCTTGCCGATTTTCTCCGCGATCTCCCGCAGGGCCTGGGCGCGCGTCTCCATGCTCTGGGTGCGGGTGCGGGCCTCCCCGTCCTGGGCGACGAAATTGGCGAAGGCGCTGCGGTAGCCGGCGATGCCCGCCAGGATCTCGTCCACCAGCCGGACGCTGCCGGCGTCCTCCAGCGCGGACCGCGTGCCCTGGGCCTCGTCGCGCAGCCGGTCCAGCATGCCGGGCACGTTGTCGGCGGCCTTGGAGTCCCGCTCGGTGACGAAACGGGCTTCCTCGATCCGCACGGTTTTCAACCGGGCGTCCAGTTCGGCGGTGTGGGCTGCCAGATCGACACGTCCGGCGTAGGTGCGCAGGCTGTTCCAACCAACGAACGCCACGGCAACCGTCATTAGAAGGACCGCCGCAAAACCGAGCGCAATCCGCGTTCCAATCGTCATGAAATCGGGCTCCCCCGGATCGTACGGCCTTATGCTTTGGCCGTCGTCATGCCTTTGTCGCTAAGGGATACATCAGAAAGGGTTAATTTCTGGTTTGATAAACGTAACTGGTATCACCGCTTCAGAAACGGTCCGGCATCCAGGGCGCCGGCCCCGAGAAAAACAGCGCCGCCAGCGCCAACGCCTCATCCCCTCCGCGCAGAAGACCAACCTGACGGAGAGCGTGAGGACCCTTGTGCCCGCTGTAGAGGCTGGCGAGCGCGGCGATGGACAGCGACAGCACCGCTCCATCCGTCTTTCCGCCGGCCTTTTCAGCGCTGTTCCGCGCCCTCGGCAACCGGCGCACGGCCGCTCTTCCCTCGGACAGGCACAACCTGAAGCAGCCGGAATTCTCCGGAATCAGCGCGTCCGACACATCAAAAACCAACTCCCCCACAACCCCCGGTGGGTATCCGCGGCTTTCCAGGGCACGCGGCACGTCGAGAATGCGCAGCAACCATTCGTCGCAGGCGTCCGCACGCACCCCGCGTTCCGGCGCCAGCAGAACCAGCGGATCGTCGGGTCCGCCGCGCCACGTCACGCGGTCGACCTGCGCCCGGTAGCCGGCCAGGAACCCCTGGGCCATCCGCACCGCCCGCGGGCTGATGAGGCAGAGATCCGCAACATGGAGTTTTCTATCGGCCGGCGGCGCCACCGCAACGTAGCCCTCGGGGCCGCCAGAACCACCAAAAGTGTAAACATCGGACGGAACTCCGTCCGGGCAAAGAGCGAAGCTCCACAGCCCTTCATTGCGCTCCACCAGACCGTTGGTGGTGGAGAGCAGGCTGCGGCGTAGCGCCGCAAGGGGGCTGGCGTCGCTCGCCTCGGTCCGGCGAATCCATCCGTCTCCCGGCGGCGGCCCGGCGGAGAGGACAGCCGGCGGAGCGCTCCAGTCGAAGGACACCCCGCCCCGCCCGAAGCCCAGGCGGGTGTAGAGCGGCAGGGTCGCCGGGTAGAGCACCGACAGCGCAGCGCCCCCGGCCCGCGCCTCCTCCAGCAGCCCGCGCATCAGCGCGCTGCCGTAGCCACGCCCGCGCTCCGCCGGATCGACGGCCACCGCTGCCACGCCGCAGGACGGTACGGGGCGCCCGCCGAACCAGTGGTCCATCGGCCAGACGGCGGCGCAGGCGACGAGCCCGCCGGCGCGCCCCGCCTCCGGTCCGGCGCGCAGACCGCGCATCACGTCCGGCCCGAACAGCTCCACCGACCGGTCGAAATACTCGCGGGGAATGCCGAAACCCTGGCGGACCAGGGTCGCGGCGTCCGCCCGCTCCTCGGGCAGAAGGGGGCCGAAGCCCCCGGTCACAGCGGTCACGCCTTCTCCTCGTTGAGCGCACGGGCCTGATCGCGCAGCACGTATTTCTGGATTTTGCCGGTCGAGGTCTTCGGCAGGGCCGTGAAGACGATGGTGCGCGGGCACTTGAAGTGGGCCAGATGCTCGCGGCAATAGGCGATCACCTCGGCCTCGGTCAACTGCTTGCCCTCCTTCACGGTGACGAAGGCGCAGGGCGTCTCGCCCCACTTCTCGTCCGGGCGGGCGACCACGGCGGCCTCGACGATGTCCGGATGCTTGTAGAGCACCGATTCGACCTCGATGGTCGAGATGTTCTCGCCGCCGGAGATGATGATGTCCTTCGACCGGTCCTTCAGCTCGATGTAGCCGTCGGGATGCCAGACACCGAGGTCGCCGGTGTGGAACCAGCCGCCGGAGAAGGCCTCCTGCGTGGCCCGCGGGTTCTTCAGATAGCCCTTCATCACGGTGTTGCCGCGCATGAAGATCTCGCCCATCGTCACGCCGTCCTTGCGGGTCGGCTGGAGCGTGTTGGGGTCGGCGACCATCAGCCCTTCCAGCGTGGCGTAGTTCACGCCCTGCCGCGCCTTCAGCGCCGCGCGCTCCTCCAACGGCAGGTCGTTCCAGTGCTCGTGCCAAGCGCAGATGGTGACCGGGCCGTACACCTCGGTCAGGCCGTAGACGTGGGTGACGTCGAAGCCCATCCGCTCGATCTTCTCGATCACCGCGGCGGGCGGGGCGGCGCCCGCGGTCATCATCTTCACACCGCGCGGGATCTCCCGCTTCTGGTCCTCCGGCGCGTTGACGATCAGGCCCATGATGATTGGGGCGCCGCACATGTGGGTGACGCCGAGGTCGGCCAGAGCGTCGTAGATGCCCTTGGCGGTGATGGTGCGGACGCAGACGTTGGTGCCGGCCATGGCGGTGACCGTCCAGGGGAAGCACCAGCCGTTGCAGTGGAACATCGGCAGAGTCCACAGATAGACGGGATGGTGCGGCATCGCCCAGGTCAGCACGTTGCCCATGGCGTTCAAATAGGCGCCGCGGTGGTGGTAGACGACGCCCTTGGGGTTGCCGGTCGTGCCGCTGGTGTAGTTCAGCGCGATGGCCTGCCACTCGTCGGCCGGCATCGGCCATTCATAGGCCGGATCGCCGGTTTCCAGGAACTGCTCGTAGGTCTGCTCGCCGATCAGTTCGCCGCCCTTGGCCTGCGGGTCGTCGATGTCGATGACGATGGGGCGGCGCTTCGGCTCCAGCATGTGGACGGCCTTGGAGATGACGCCGGAGAACTCCCGGTCGGTCAGCAGCACCTTGGCCTCCCCATGCTCCAGGATGAAGGCCAGCGCCTCGGCGTCCAGGCGGATGTTCAGGGCGTTGAGGACCGCGCCGGTCATCGGCACGCCGAAATGCGCCTCGAAGGACTCCGGGGTGTTGGGGGCCATGACCGCGACCGTGTCGCCCAGCCCGATGCCGCGCTTGGCCAGGGCCGAGGCGAGGCGCACGCAGCGCTCGTAGGTTTCCGCCCAGGTGCGGCGGACCGGGCCGTGGATCACGGCGATGCGCTGCGGATAGACCGCGGCGGTGCGGCGCAGGAACGAGAGCGGCGACAGCGGCACCGTGTTGGCGGCGTTCTGGTCGAGGTCGGTCTCGTACGGGTTGTGCCGGGCGTCAGTCACGGGGGGCCTCCCTGATGCGTCTCTGTTCAAGAACTCGTTGGGAAGAGTCTTGCCAGAGAATCCAGAGGCTTGGAAGAGGGGTGACCCGGCGATGCGCGGTCATGCCGCGCTGCGGCATCCTGCCCGGTTGACCGGCTCGGTTGTCGGACCGTCAGCCCTTGCGGATGGCTTCGACCCGCCCCTCGGTGATGGCGACGAGTTCCGCCGGGGTCAGGCGGAAGACCGCGTTGGGGGTGCCGGCGGCGGCCCAGATGGCGTCGAGGCTCATCAGGTCGGCGTCGATCAGGACCAGCGGCGGCATGGCGTGGCCGATGGGCGGCACCCCGCCGATGGCGAAGCCGGTGGCCTCGCGAACGAAGTCCGGATCGGCCCGCTCGATCTTCTCGCCGATCAGCCGGCCCACCGCCTTCTCGTCGACCCGGTTGGCCCCGCTTGCCACCACCAACACCGGCCGGCCGCTGTCCTTCGCACGGAAGATCAAGGACTTGGCAATCTGCGCCACGGCGCAGCCGACGGCGTTCGCGGCGTCTTCCGAGGTGCGGGTGCTGCCCTCATGCTCGACCACGCTGTGGCCGTGGCCGAAGCCGTCCAGCAAGGCTTGGACCCGTTGGGCGGAGGGGCTGAGGGCCGCCATAACGCCTTACTTCGCCAGTTCGCGAGAGCGGTTTGCGGCAGCAGCCACGGCGCGGTCGAACAGCGGCTGCATGCCGTCCGCGGCCATCAGCACGTCGAGCGCCGCCTGGGTGGTGCCGTTGGGGCTGGTCACCGCCTTGCGCAGGTCGGCGGCGGCGGTTGGGGACTGGTGGAGCAACTCGCCCGCCCCCGCAACGGTGGCCCGCGCCAGACGCATGGCAAGCTCGGCGGGCAGACCGGCGGCCTCGCCGGCCTTCGCCATCGCCTCGACCATCAGGAAGACGTAGGCGGGGCCGCTGCCCGAGACGGCGGTCACCGGATCGAGAAGCGACTCGTCCTCCACCCAGGCCACATCGCCGACCGCGCGCAACAGCGAGTCGCACAGGGTCTTCTGCGCCTCGGTCACCACCGGGTTGCCGACGGCGACGGTCATGCCGCGGCCGATGGCGGCGGGCGTGTTGGGCATGGAGCGGACGATGGCCGCGCCCTCCCCCAGCGCCGCTTCGAAGGAGGCGATGGTCTTGCCGGCGGCGACGGAGAGGAACACCGTGCCGGGGCGGACCAGCGCCCGGTAGGCCAGAAGGACCGAGTCCATCACCTGCGGCTTCACCGCAAGAACCACCACGTCCGGCGCGAAGCCGGCGGGCAAGGCGTCCGCGCCGCTGGCCAGCACGACCGCGGGGTTGCCCCGCAGGGACTCCGGCAGGCCGGACGGTTCGATGACGGCGACGCTGGACGCGATGCCGGCCTTCAGCCAGCCGTCGAGCATCGCGCCGCCCATCTTGCCGCAGCCGGCCAGCAGCAACGTGCAACCCTGAGTCCCAGCTTGCGCCATGGCGGTCACGCCTCCCCGGCGGTGTCGAGGATGGCGGCGGACACCGCCTCCGACGCGGACTTGCCGCCCCAGATCACGAACTGGAAGGCGGGGTAGAAGCGCTCGCACTCCGAGAGGGCGATCTCGACGAGGTCCTCAAGCTGCTCCACCGTGGCGCCGCGCGAACCGCGCAGCAGCATGGTCTGGCGGAACATCGGGGTGTGCTCCTCGGCGCAGACGTCGAAATGGCCCAGCCACATGCGCGCGTTCACCTCCGCCAGCAGGTCGTTGACCGAGGAGCGGCGCGCCGCCGGAACCTTCATGTCGAACTGGCAGGAGAACTGCATCGCGCTGACGTCGGACTGCCAGACGAAATAGAGACGGTAATCGCACCAGCGCCCGCCGATCTCGACGATCAGCTCGTCCTCGCCGGCCCGCTCGAAGGGCCATTCGTTGGCGGTGACGATCTCCTCGACGATGTCCAGGGGATTGTGCGCGGATGAGGGGGTGTCGACGGCAACAGCCGACATGTCGGCGTCCTCCTGTAAAGGCGCGGTGGACGGAACCGCCCCGGGGCCGGTCCGCCTTCGCGCAAGAAGGGGAAGCCCCGAGATGTTGTGGCTGGCAGACGGATGAATACCACCAAGAGCACCGTGCCAAAAGGGTCTGGCCGGCGCAACTGGTTTTCGGCGGTGCATCCGTGAAGGGCTGGAGACGGGACGGAGGCCGGATCAGACCGGCCCGCCGCCCCCTCCGGCGATGGGACCGACGGCGGGAGCGGAGGCGCCCGTTGCCGGCTTCGGATCGTGTTCGGCCTTGAGCGTCGCGACCGTGGCCTCCAACGCGGCGAGCCGCTCGGCCATGGTCTCCTGCTCCTCGCGGGCCTTGGCGGCCATGGCGCGGACGGCCTCGTATTCTTCGCGGCTCACCACGTCCATCCGCGACAGAACGCGCTCGAACTGCTGGCGCATCTGCGCCTCAGCTTCCTCGCGCAGGGACGACAGCGCGCCGAGCGCGCCACCCGCAACGCGGGCCAGATCGTCCAGAATCTTATTGTCCACCTGCATCGACTCAAAATCCGCTTCTTGTCTGCCGCATTATGGGACCCGCCCCACGGAACTTCAACGGGCTTGGACGCAATGCGTCACGGGGCTTGGACGCAATGCGTCACGCGCCCCCACCCTCTCAACGCCTCAGCCCGTCGATCAGCCCCTTCAGCAGCGCGTCGGGTTTCGGAGCGTTGCCGCCGCCGGGAATCGGCAGATCCTTCGGCACCACCCTGTTCAACAGCCCCTCGGCGGCACGGCGGGCGAAATACTCCTGCACCTCCTGCATCTCGAAGGAGCGGGTGGGCTTGTCGAGCGCGCCGGTCATGCGGACGGTCAGCGGGGGCAGCGACTGGTCGGACTGCACGGTCAGGCGGACGCGCATGTCGATGGTCTGCGCCGGCAGGTTGACCTGCCCCACCGCCACCGCCTCGCCCAGGTCGGAGGTCAGCCGCGTGTCCTCGGTGCGCGCCACGCCCTTGTCGATGGCGAAGCTGCCGTCCAGCCGGGCGAAGCGGGTCTCCCCGCCCTGAAGCCCGCCCATCACCGCGCCCAGCAGCTCCTGCGGGCGCTCCAGCCTGGTCAGCCGGTCGCGCAGGGCGCCGAGGTCGAAGCCGCGCAGCAGGCCGTCGCGGGCGCTGATCCGGCCCTGGCCGGCCAGCGCCTTGAGCATGGCGTCGCCGCCGGCCCCGCTGGTCGTCAAGTTAGCCTCGGCGTCGAGCACGCCCCCGGCGATCTCCAGCGCTCCGCCGCCCAGCCCGCCGCCCACCGCCTCGGCCAGCTTGGCCTTGGACAGGGTGATGGTGGCCTCGGCGGTCGGCGTCTGGTTGCCCGGCGCGGCGAGCCGCCCCGTGGCGCCGAGCTGCCCGCCCATCAGGGTGCCGTCGAACCGCTCCACCGTCAGCACGCCGTTGGTCACGGTGGCGCGCAAGGCGGGATTGTCGATCCGCGTTCCACCCTTGACGAGGGCGGAGGAGGTCAGCACGAAGCGCCCGTCGAAGCGGCGCAGCCCGCTGAAATCCCCCGTCGCGGCGGCGGGCGCGCCCGGCGACGCCTCGGCCGCCGGAGAGGACGCGCCGGCGGGGCGGGCCGCGGCGGCGGGAAGCGCCGCCAGCCGATCCAGCTCCAGGTCGCCGGTCTGCAGCTCGGCCTCCACCCGCGGCTTGCTGCCATTCAGATCGGCGCTCGCCTTGCCCTTGACGGTGACGCCGGCCACCGTCCCCTGGATGTTGCCCAGGGTGAAGGCCTTCCGAGTCCCCGCCAGTTCCGTGTAGAGGTCCATCGGACCGTAGGAGCCCGACACCGCGCCGCCGGAGGACGGGGTATCGGCGAACAGGCTGGCCAGCCGGGCCAGCTCCGGATGCTTGGCGCGCAGCTTCAGATCGACGGACGGGTTCTTCTCGACGTTCAGCACCGTGCCGCCCGCCTCCAGCGAGCCTTCGGCCGCCTCAGCCCCCAGCTCGACCGCCAGACGCTCGGCGTCGCCCGACAGGCGGGCCTGCGCCTTCACCGCGCCCAGCCGCTCCGGCGCGGGGGCGCCCTCCGGCCAGGGAACGGCGCGCGCCACCCCTTCCAGGCTGGCGGCCTCGGCGTTCAGCGTCAGATGGGCGCCGCGCAGCGGCTCCAGCCCGGCGATCTGCCCGTCCAGACGGAGCTTCACCCCGGCGGCGTCCTGCACCATCGCCTCCTTGATCGACAGGGCGCCGCCCGCGGCGGTGGCGTCGAGCCGCAGCCCCTGGACCGGCGTGTTGCGCACGGTCAGCTGCCCGACCGACAATTCCAGATTGGCGTCCACGCCGGCCAGCAGCCGGGCCGGGGTCGTCGATGAACTCCCGGACGAGTTCCCGTTGCGCGCCGGCGCCGGGGCCGTGGCCGCGCCGTTGGCAGTGGTCTGGGCGGTGGTTTGGGCGCTGTCCGGCGCGGGCAGATAGGCGTCGAGATTCAACCGGTCGAGGTCGAGCCGCGCCCCGAAGGCGGGCCGCCCGCGGTCCACATAGGCGACGGCACCGGTCAGGCGGCTGGCGTCCACCCGCAGGTCCAGCCCGTTCACGTCCAACCGCCCCGGCCGCCCCTGCAACTGCGCGGCGATCGACGCCCGGCGCAGGCGGTCCGCCGGCACGGCGCGGACGTCCACCCGCAGCCATTCCAGCAGGGCGCGCAGATTGTCGGCGTTCGCCTCCATCCGCAGGTTGAGGTTCGGCTGGCCATTGGCCGCCGCCAGCTCACCCGCCGCCACGATGTCGGACCCGCCGGGCAGCAGCGCGCTGATGCGGTCGATGTTCAGCGTGCCGCCGCTCAGGCTGGCCTCCACCCGCCCCTGGCGCATCACGCCGCCGTTATAGGTGATGCCGTCCACCGCGAGGTCGAGCTTGGCGTCCAGCGCGTCCGGAAGGGCGAACCCGCCCGGCTGGTCTGCGCCGCCCGATGGCGTGCCGCCGGACGGAGCGCCGCCGGACGGAGAAGTGGATGGCGCGCCCTTGGCCGCGTTTCCGTTGCGGGCGGCGGGCGGGGCGCCGCTCTCCGAGCCGCCGCTCGACCGTGCACGCTCCAGCCAGGCGTCGAGGTCCAGGCGGTTCAGGGCCAGGGTCAGCTCCGCCCGCCCCGGCGTGCCGCTGTGCAGGGTCGCCGTACCGGTGGCGCGCGTGTCGCCAAGCTGCGCTTCCAGATTGGTGAAGCTCGCCGCGGTCGGGGACGCCTCGACCGCCGTGCGGATGCCGAAGGACTGGGCGAGCAGCGCGTTCGCCTTCTTGTCCCCGCCGGCCGCCGAGCCGCTGCGGACCAGAGCCAGGGCGCGGGACAGGTCGCTGCCCTCGACGCGCAGGTCGCCCTGGGCGCGCGACCCACCGCTGCCCGGCGGGTTGGTCACGATCCCGGCGAAGCGCAGCGTGGCGTCGGTGTCGGTGTCGGTGTCGGCCATCGACAGCGTCGCCCGGACCTGGACGGCGGCGCCATCGATCAGGCGGCTGACGAACATCTCCCCGCGCAGCGGCACGCCGCGCGCCCGGAAGCTGCCCTGCCCCTGGAACGGTCCGGTAAAGCTGCCGGCGACGATGCGCGCGTCGACCTGGTCGATCACCTCCGACTGGCCGGTGCGGGCGTCGCGGTACTGGATGGTGCCGTTCTGCACCGTCACCTGATCGAAGCTGACCGCCGAGGCCAGCCCGTCGCCAGACCCGCTCCGCGCGCCGTCGGCCGGGCGGCCGGCGCCGGACAGGTCCCAGTTGAAGCGCCCGTCGGGCAGCGTTTCGAACAGGAAGGTGGGATCGATCAGGCGGATGCTCTGCACCTGGATGTGGCCGCTGAGCAGCGGGCCGAGCGCCACGCGGACGTCCAGCTCCTTCAGGCGGGCCATGTCCTGCTCCGACCCGCCGGGCGCGTTGGCCAGACGGGCGTCGCGCACCGTCAGCGCCGGGGCCGGCAGCAGCGACAGGCCGATGTCGCCCCTCAGCTCCACCTCGCGCCCCGTGGCGGCGGACACCCGCTCCGCGATCTGGGATTTGTAGGCGTTCCAATCGACGACGCTGGGCACGACCAGCACCGCGGCCACCAGCAGACCGACGAGTATCAGAGCTGCGATCAGGAATCTCTTCACCGGTTGACGCGCCTTCCCCACCGTTCGGCTGTTGAGTCGCCGTGTTTCCGCCACAAGCCGCGAGAGCCGCCGGCGCCCGCTCCGGTCTTCCGGGTGGCACGGGGTTTCGCTAAACTATCGTCCCGAAAGAAAACAAGCAATTTGGGCATTCCAACGGCCGAGTTGATCGAAGGAAGGAAATGCCCCGCCCTGCGGAGAGTCCCCCATGGCCGATGTCGTCAACCTGAACCGCTTCCGGAAGATGCGCCAGAAGGAAGAGCGTGAAAAAAACGCCGAGGAGAACCGCGTCCGCTTCGGGCGCACCAAGGCCGAGAAGCTGCGCGACCGCCAGGAGGCCGAGCGCCGCCAGGCGGAACTCGACGGCAAGAAGGTCGAGGACGGGACGGGCGACCCGTGACGGCCAAGCCCGTGCTTTGGTATCGCTTTTGTGACAATTTGGTACTCTAACAATTCGTCCATAAGACAATCTGGATCGCCGCGGACCGCTTTGCTACAGTTGCGCTCACGAGAGGCGCAATGGGCAAAGGGGAGGACCATCATCATGGTCGACATGTCGTCTCACCGCGGTGCGTCCCAATTCCATCGGCCGGTTCGGCGCAAGGAGCCCTCCGAGTTCCACAAGCCGGCACCCTATCTTCCGCGAATCCGCAGCGTCGACGTCGACCGCCCCTGGGTGTGGCTGAGCGCCGGCTGGCGCGACATGTGCGCCAGCCCCATGATCAGCGCCGCCTATGGCCTGCTGGCGGTGCTGTCCAGCCTCGCGCTGGTGGCCGTGCTGTCGATGCAGGACATGCAGTATCTGGTCCTGCCGATGGCGGCGGGCTTCATGTTGCTGGGGCCGGTGTTCGCCGTCGGCCTCTACGAGACCAGCCGCCTGCTGGAGCGGGGGGAGACGCCGACGCTGATGAAGGTCGCCGGGGCCTACCGCCGCAACGGCGTGCAGATCGCCGGGATCGGGCTGGCGCTGATGCTGGCCATGCTGGCCTGGATCCGCATCGCTTTTCTGATCTTCGCGCTGTTCTTCGCGACGGAGCCGCCGGCCTTCGACCAGCTCGTCGACCGCATCTTCTTCTCGGCCCAGACGATCCCGTTCCTGCTGACCGGCACCATCGTCGGCGGCGTTATCGCCACGGCGGTCTTCGCCATCAGCGTGGTGTCGATCCCGATGCTGCTCGACCGCGAAACCGACAGCTTCACCGCCATGGCGACCAGCGTCGCGGTGCTGCGCGAGAATCTGCGGACCATGGCCGGCTGGGCCTTCCTGATCGTGCTGTTCACCGCGGCGGGGATGGTCACCGGCTTCCTCGGGCTGGCTCTGGCCCTGCCGCTGATCGGCCACGCCTCCTGGCACTGCTACCGCGATCTGGTCGGCGCGGACTGAGATTCAACGGACCGAAGCCCCTCTCCCGTCCCGGGAGAGGGTGGCCCGAAGGGCCGGGTGAGGGTAAGGCCAGGATCATATGACAGCCCGTTGCCGGCACCCTCACCCTTCCCGCGCGGTGCGCGGGCCCCTTCCCTCTCCCGGGGCGGGAGAGGGAAAGTCTTCATTCCCCTTCTCAGGACGGCTTCTTGAAGAAGGCCTCCGCGGCGTTCTTCTGCGCCTCCTTGGCGGTGATGGCGGCGCGGGCGCGGGCGATCTCGGCCTCAAGCCCGGCGATGTAGTCCTTCAGCTCCGCCACGCCCAGCGTGGTCAGGTCCTTGAGCGCCGGCTTGGCCTTGCGCGGCTCCAGATCGTCGATGTCCATAGGGCTTCTCCTCCCGCTTTCACGCATCCCTGCCCCGCGCCGTCCGCTTCCCGCCCGTTGGAAAGGCTGGCGGGGCGTGCTTGTCAGCGCCGATGCGGAATTCTAACTTTGGACGCCTGCGGACACAAACGGCCCGGCCACCCGGAGCGGTGGCACCGCGTCAACGAGGAATGGGGGAGACACCATGGGCATCGCCCTGCCGGACAGCATGACCTGCGTTGAGATTTCGCAACCCGGCGGCCCGGAGGTCCTGCGCACCGTGCAGCGTCCCGCCCCGGTGCCCGGCCCCGGCGAGGTGCTGGTGGCGGTGGAGGCGGCAGGCGTCAACCGCCCGGACATGCTGCAGCGCCAGGGCCGCTACGACCCGCCGCCGGGCGCCTCCGACCTGCCCGGCCTGGAGATCGCCGGGCGCGTCGTCGCCATCGGCGAGGGCGTCACGGAGTGGGCCGCCGACGACGCGGTCTGCGCCCTGATCGCCGGCGGCGGCTATGCCCAGTACTGCGTGGTCCCGGCGCCGCAGCTCCTGCCCGTTCCGAAGGGCTACGGCATGGTCGAGGCCGCCGCCGTTCCGGAGACCTTCTTCACCGTCTGGACCAACGTGTTCGAGCGCGGCGCGCTGAAGCCCGGCGAGACTCTGCTGGTCCACGGCGGTTCCAGCGGCATCGGCACCACGGCCATCCAGCTTGCCAAGGCCTTCGGGGCCAAGGTCTTCACCACCGCCGGCAGCGCCGAGAAGTGCCGCGCCTGCGAGGAGCTGGGCGCCGACCGCGCCATCGACTACAAGACCGAGGACTTCGCCGCCGTCATCCAGAAGGAGACCGGCGGGCGTGGCGTCGACGTGGTGCTGGACATGGTCGGCGGCGACTACATCGCCCGCGACATCGGCATCATGGCTCCCGACGGGCGGCACGTCTCCATCGCCTTCCTCCAGGGGCCGAAGGTCTCCATCAACATGTTCCCGGTGATGACCAAGCGCCTGACCCTCACCGGCTCCACCCTGCGCGCGCGCTCGGTCGAGGAGAAGGGCCGCATCGCCGCCGCCCTGCGCGAGAAGGTCTGGCCGCTGCTGGAAGGCGGCACGGTCAAGCCGGTGATCCACAAGGTCTTCACGCTGGAGCAGGCGGCCGAGGCGCACGCCCTGATGGAATCCAGCGCGCACATCGGCAAGATCGTCATGACGGTTGGCGGCTGACCGCCGCCGCGACCGCTGCTGCACCCGCGAACCATTAAATTGCGAAGGGAATTCCCCGGTTTCACAGCCGGGAATTCCCTTTCAAGCAATTTTTTTCGCTTCATTCTTGTTCCCGGACAGCCGGGTGGGCTTGCTAAAGCGCGCCAAGACGGTTAGCAGAGGGATCGGCGTCCGGGTTTTCCCGGCCGCCTGCCCGAGCACGCTTACATCGACCGGTTCCGGCCCTATATGGAGGGCGAAGCTCGGGACCATCCGGTAAAGTATGGCCGATCGCGCCACCCGCCAGCGGGTGCGGTCGGGTTGGAGTTGTCAGGAGGGACGATGGCACTGCCCTTGATGCCGAAAGCGACGGCCGTCTGGCTGGTCGAGAACACATCCTTGACCTTCGAGCAGATCGCCGCCTTCTGCGGCCTGCATTCCCTGGAGGTCCAGGCCATCGCCGATGGCGAGGTGGCGGTCGGCATGGTCGGGCTGGACCCGGTGGCCAACGGTCAGTTGACCAAGGGCGAGATCGAACGCTGCGAGCGCAACCAGGATCTGCGCCTGAAGCTGCTGGTCCCCGACCTGCCGCTGCCGGCGGCGCGGTCCAAGGGGCCGCGCTACACCCCGATCACCAAGCGCGGCGACAAGCCCGACGCCATCGCCTGGCTGCTGAAGCACCATCCGGAGCTGTCGGACGCCCAGCTCTGCCGCCTGATCGGCACGACCAAGCCGACCATCGCGGCGGTCCGCGACCGCACGCACTGGAACGCCCCGAACATCAAGCCGCGCAACCCGGTGCTGCTCGGCCTGTGCACCCAGCGCGAGCTGGAGGAGGCTCTGGCCCTGGCGGTCCGCCGCGGCGGCGTCCCTCTGTCGCAGGAGGAGCGCGAGGCCCAGGACGGCGAGGACGGCTACGGCGACGAGTCGCCCTATTCGGAGCAGGAAGAGGCGCGCTGACGCCGCCTTCCCGGCCCCTCTCCCCCGGCGGGAGGGGGGCTTTTTGCTTTTGTGCGACCGGGTGCGGCCCGTCCCTCCGCCCCCGGCGCCGGGCCCGTGAAGGGGTCCACAAGACCGCGCTCTGGACGACGCCCGGCCCGCGCGCTACTTCTTCGGCATGACTGCACCCTCCCGTCTTGTCGTCGGCATCAGCGGAGCCTCGGGCGTGATCCTGGGCATCCGGCTGCTGTCCGTGCTGCGCCGGATCGGCGTCGAATCGCACCTCGTCGTCAGCCGCTCCGCCGAAGTCACCCTGGCCCATGAGACGGACATGAAGGTGGCGGAGCTGCGCGCTCTCGCCGACGTGTCCTACGCCGCCGCCGACATCGGCGCGGCCATCGCCAGCGGCAGCTTCCGCGCCATGGGCATGATCGTCGCCCCCTGCTCCGTCCGCACGATGAGCGAGATCGCCACGGGTGTGACCTCCACCCTGCTGACCCGCGCCGCCGACGTCACGCTGAAGGAGCGCCGGCCGCTGGTGCTGATGGTGCGCGAGACGCCGCTGCATCTGGGGCATCTGCGCACGATGACCCAGCTGGCCGAGATGGGCGCGGTGATCGCCCCGCCGGTCCCCGCCTTCTACAGCCGCCCGCAGACCATCGACGATCTGGTGGACCACGCCGTCGGGCGGGCGCTCGACCTGTTCGGGCTGGACGCCGGCATCGTCCGCCGCTGGGGCGAGCCGGCGCCTGCGGAGGTTCTGGAAACATGACCCGGCCTGGGCTATACCGCATCCGCTAAATCCCGACCGAAGAGGGGTATCAGAACGATGCCACACACCCGCGACCAGGACGTTCCGATTCGTCAGCTTCTCGCCGGGATGAAAGGCTTCCGCGCCCGCTATTACGAGC
Source organism: Azospirillum sp. UENF 312511 (assembly GCF_058780635.1). NCBI lineage: Bacteria > Pseudomonadati > Pseudomonadota > Alphaproteobacteria > Rhodospirillales > Azospirillaceae > Azospirillum > Azospirillum sp. UENF 312511. Next base: position 457,269 of record NZ_JBSNCG010000003.1, read on the forward strand.
GCCGGCCCGACAGCATGCGCCAGCTCGTCGAGGAGGGGCAGAAGCCGAAGATCCTGATGATCGGCTGCTCCGACAGCCGCGTCGATCCGGCGCTGCTGACCCAGGCGGAGCCGGGCGAGATGTTCGTCGTCCGCAACGTCGCCAACCTCGTCCCGCCCTACCAGCCGGACGGCAGCTACCACGGCACCTCGGCGGCCATCGAATACGCGGTGCGGGTGCTTCAGGTCAGCCACGTCATCGTGCTGGGCCACGCCCTGTGCGGCGGCATCCAGGGGCTGATCCGCCTGCGCAAGGGCGAACCGGACCAGAACGACTTCGTGTCGCCCTGGGTGTCCATCGCCAGCGCGGCGCTCGATCCCTACATCCCGCCCGCCCAGGGGGACACCGACGAGGAACGGCGCAAGGCCGAGTTCGAGCGTCTCCAGCAGAAGCCCGACGTGATCGAGCGCGCCGCCGTCCGCACCTCGGTGGACAATCTGATGACCTTCCCCTTCGTCCGCGAGCGGGTCGAGGCCGGGTCGCTGGAACTGCACGGCTGGTGGTTCGACCTGGACAGCGGCGACCTGTGGGCCATCAATTCCCAGACCAAGATGTTCGAACCGGTCGATTGAGACCAACGAGGGCGCCGGCGGCTGGGCGAAAGCTGCCCAGCGCACGGTGAGGAGCCGCTTCCGCCGGGAAATTTCTGCCCATCCCTTGGTTTCGGCGGCCTGAACAAACCCCTCCCCACCACGGAAGAGGGTTGTTTCAGCGGCTCCCCGCCTTCTGGCACGACGGTTGCAATTCCCAGATCGGCGCGTTCCGGCGGACGCGCGTCGATGGGAATGAGGCGGCCGGACCATGGGCATCACCACGATCTTCAACAATGGCGTTCTCGGGCTGACGGCGCAGAACCGCGCCCTGGGCACCATTTCGAACAACATCGCGAACGCCTCGACGTCCGGCTTCAAGGCGTCGGAGACGCAGTTCTCCGACTTCGTGCTGAGCGACCGCACCGGCAACAAGGACCCCGGCAACGGCGTGCGCGCCTTCGAGCGGTTGGACCACAGCGGCGGCACGGTCACCCGGACCGACATCTCCACCAACGCGGCCATCAACGGCAACGGCTTCTTCATCGTCCAGGATCTGGCTGCCCAGACCGGCACGACCGCGACCGCCACACAGACCAGCGACGGTTCGGTCTTCCTCACGCGCTCCGGCGACTTCTCTCCCGACAAGGAAGGCCGTCTGGTGAACAGCGCCGGAAAGGCGCTGATGGGGTTCAAGCTCGACCCCGCCAGCGGCGCCGGCTCCTTCGGCAGCCTCACCAGCATGACGCCGGTCTCGCTGAGCGGGTTGCAGGACTACCGCGAAGCCTCGACCCAGGCGTCGCTGAACCTCAACCTGCCCTACGACCAAGCCCCGGTGTCCGGCCAGATCACCACGGCGAACACCACCGGCGTCGTTCTGAACATGGTGGACAAGAACGGCGCCGACGGGGCGATGGCGCTGCGCTTCCTGAAGACCGGGCAGGCGGAGGACGGCACCTCGACGTGGCAGGTCTTCAACGCCGGAGTCATCGGCGCCGACGGCAAGCCGGTTGGCAACGGCAACGTGAACGACCCCACCACGTGGCAATCGCTCGGAACGCTGAACTTCGCCCGCAACGGCACGCTGACCGGCGGCCCCACCGGCAGCCCGGTGACCCTGACCCTGAATCCCGGCGGCGATTTCTCCCAGACGACGCTGGATCTCGGTTCCTATGGGAAGATGACCAACTCCATCACCACCATCGCCGGCATGGATCTGGGGATCGTCCAAGGCAACAACGGCATCCGCGCCGGCACCTATCAGGGGGCGGAACTGACCGAGGATGGCTTCGTCGCCGCGAACTTCCAGGGCGGCAGGCAGCGCTACATCTACCGCATCCCCGATGCGACGGTGATCAACCCGACCGATCTGGAAAGCGTGTCCGGCACCATGTTCCGGACCACCGCCAATTCGGGCGCCATCCGTCTGAACTCCTTCGGCAACCTGACCAGTGAGACCGGCACCAGCGCGCCGAAGACCGTCGGGGCGTCACTGAACACGGCCAGCGTCGAGGGCTCCAACGTCAAGATCGAGGAGCAGTTCACCACGCTGATCCAGGCGCAGCGCACCTACTCCGCTGCCTCCAAGCTGGTGTCCACCGCCGACGAGATGACCCAGACGACGATCACGCTCAAGTCGTAAGAGCCACGGCGCGCAACGCGTCGGCGACGCGCCCGCCCACCTCCGCCCAGTCGCCGACGCGGGTCTGGCGGAACAGGCGGGCGGTGGGGTACCAGGGGCTGTCCTCCCGCCCCAGCAGCCAGCGCCAGTCCGGCGACAGCGGCAGCACAACCCAGACCGGCACCCCCAGCGCCCCGGCCAGATGCGCCGGCCCGGTGCAGGAGGAAATGACGAGGTCGAGGTTGGCCATGATCGCCGCGGTGTCGGCGAAATCGGCGATGTCCGGTCCCAGGTCGGTGAAGGTCGAGGGCATCGGTACCCGATCCAAATCCTCCCGCCCCGGTCCCTTCTGGAGGCCGAAAAAGCGCACGCCCGGCGCATCCAGCACCGGTCGCAGCCCGGCCAGCCGGGGCGAGCGCAGAGCGTCGCCGGGAAAGCGCGGGTTGCCCGCCCAGACCAGCCCGACCCGCAGCCCCGGCCCACCCGTCAGTTGCCCGTCCGCCAGCCGCTCGCTCCAGGCGGCGGCGCGTTTCGGGTCGGCGCGCAGATACGGCACGGCGGTGGGCACATCATCCAGCTTGGTGCCGAAGGCGCGCGGCAAGCTCATCAGCGGGCATTCCAGATCGAAATCCGGAAGCGGGTCGCCGCGGGCGATCAGCCGCTCCACCCCCGGCAGGCCCGACAGAACGCTCACCAAGGGCCGTTGCACCTCCAGGATCACCCGCGCGCCGCGCGCCGCCACCAACGGGACGTAGCGGACGAACTGAAGGGTGTCGCCCAACCCCTGCTCGGCGTAGAGCAGGATGGTGCGCCCGGCGATGTCGCCGCCGGTCCAGGTGGGCTGGGCGAAGCTGCGCCAGGGAGGTTCCGCCCGCGCGTCGTGGCGGCGCCAGTCGAACTCCGGCCAGCCGCCCTCGCAATCGCCGGCCAGCAGCCGGGCGAAGCCGCGGTTCCAGCGCATCCCGGCATCGCCGGGGCGGGCCTGCAACACCCGGTCAAAGTCGGCGAGCGCCTCCGCCGGCCGGGCCATGGCAAGCCGCGCGTTGCCGCGCGCCGACCACAGGGACGGTCCGGAAAAACCGCGTTCCTCCGCCGTGGCGAAGGCCGCCAGCGCCTCTTCGAAGCGGCCCAGCCCGGCAAGCAACGATCCGAGATTTCCCCACGCCGCGCCATAGCCGGGTGCGAGGTCCAGCGCCGCGCGGTAGGCGGCCTCCGCCTCGTCCCAGCGCTTCTGCGCCGCGCAGGCGGAACCGAGCATCATCCAGGCCGCCGGCGATCCCGGCGCCAGCGCGGCGGCGCGGCGGGCCGCCCGCTCCGCCTCCTCTCCCCGCCGTCCGGCCAGCGCCGATTCGGCAAGGTTCACCAAGGCGTCCGCCGAGGCCGGGAGCAGCGCCAGCGCCCGCTGCGCCGAACGGGCGGCCTCCGGCACCCGGTTCAGGTCGCGCAAGGCGGCGGCCCGGCTGGCGTGGGCGTCGGCGAGCAGCGGGTCGAGCCGCAGGGCGCGGGCGTAACCGGCCTCCGCCCCCGCCGCGTCGCCCATGGTCTGACGCGCCCCGGCGAGGTTGGAGTGCCCGCCCGCCGAGTCGGGACGCAGCGCCAGCGCCCGGCGCAGCAGGCGCGCCCCGTCGGCCGGCCGGCCCGTCTGTGCGTGGAGCACGCCCAGGAACTGCGCGGCGTCGGGCTGCTCCGGATCGGCTTCCAGAATCCGCCCGTAGAGCGTCGCCGCCTCGGCCAGACGGCCCGACTGGTGGTGGTCGATGGCGGCCAGAAGGGCCTCGATGATCGTCGCCATGGGACGCGCCTGATGATGGAAGGGGTACCGGAAGCCGAAGGACCGGACAGGTCCGCTGACGCATTGGTCACAAGTCCTGCCGTTCCCGCAACCCACCCACGAGAAGCCCCGCGTTGCATTTCACTTTTGCAAAATTTATTCTGCACACCATGCCCTGGAGCATACCGGGGTATTCAGCGCGAGGACCGCGTCCCGCTTATGAAAAGCATTCCGTCGATGACAAGCACCTTGAACGTCTGCGCCCTCGCCCTCACCTGCGCCCTCGTCCCGGCGATCCTGACCGCGGCGCCCGCCGCCGCCAACGAGAAGCCCGCCGGTGGCGGCTGCCCGTGGGCGCAGGACGTCAAGCTGGACCTCAACGGCAAGACCCTCACGTTGAACCAGGAGGCCTTCTCCGCGAAGGGGGAGCCGCTGGATCTCGAGGGCTATCAGATCTTCCCGCTGCTCGACCAGTTGAAACTGCGCATCCTCGGCCCGCGCGGCCAGGAGTGGGAGGCCGGGCTGACCCGCCTGTCCGGCGGCAAGCGCTGCCAAGCCTTCTACGTCGGCAAGCCCTTCCAGGTCTCCGACGAGACCGGCGACCGCAACAGCCTCATCCTGGTCCGCTGACACCAGCGCCGATCCCGTCCCGCCAGCGGCCGCGCCCGATCCGGTAGAGGACGTGCCGCTTCAGGCGATGCCCATCGGGAACCCGCGGGTGATCGAAGTCGCCCGCCGCGTCGCGCTCCATCCCCAGCCGCTCCATAACCCGCTGCGACCGCCGGTTCTCCGGCACGGTGAAGGCGACGATCTCGTCCAGCCCAACCGCGCCGAACCCGTGGGCCAGCGCCAGCCCGGCGGCCTCGGTCGCCAGCCCTTGCCCCCAGTGGGCGGGGTCGAGCCGCCACCCCACCTCCACGGCGGGGGCGAAGGGCGCCTCCCACGTCACGCGGGCCAAGCCGACGAAGCCGATAAAGGGGCTGTGGCCGGGCCGCTCCACCGCCCAAAAGCCGAAGCCGTGTTGGTCGAAATGCTCGCCGATGCGCTGAATCACCGCGTCGCTGGCCGCGCGATCGGAAAGCGGCAGCAGATGCTCCATCACCGCGGGATTCCGTGACAGCGCGTGAAAGGCGTCGCCGTCCCCGTCGCGCCAGGGACGCAGGATCAGGCGCGCGGAGGTGAGCGTGACATGCGGCATCGCACCGGTTCCGTCAGGGCTCAGGCGGCGTGTCGAGCGCCGCCAGCAACGCCATCACCGCCGGGTCGCCCTCCGGCACCAGCCGGTAGAGATTGACCGCGGCCAGCGCGACGCCGCCACCCGGCGTGGGGGTAAGTCCGGACAGGGCGAAGAGACGGTCCTGCTGGACGCGCTCCGCCTCCAGCTCCACCGCCTTCAGGCGCTTGTAGAGGGCATCGTCCTCCCCCTTCGCCCGGCGGCGGACGGCGCGCAGCGGGCGGACCACCTCGTCCCGCCAAGGGGCGACCGCGGAGTCGATCCGCGCCAGTTCGCCCGCCGGAAGGTCGGCGTTGCAGGCCATGCCCGCCCAGGCGGCGAACAGCAGAAGGTTCACGTCCTGGCCGAGCCGGTCCTGAAGATCGAGGCAGGCGGCGGACACGCCGGGCCGTCCGTAGACGGCGAGCGAGAAGTCCCAGAGCGGGTTTTCCGACATCGCCGCGCCTGCCTCCCCGAAGTCGCCGCTCAGTCGCCCAGGCTGATGCCCAGGCCGCGGGCGGTCTTGACCATGGCGCCGTCCAGCTCCACGCAGGCGTACTTGGCGATCGCCTCGGTGATCGGCACGTCGATGACGCCGCGGTCCGACCAGGCGACCATGCGGTCGAACTTGCCCTCGGCGATCAGGTCCACGGCGTGCACGCCGAAGGCCGAGGCGACCAGACGGTCGCGCGGGCTGGGCATGCTGCCGCGCTGGACGTGGCCCAGAACGGTGACGCGGGTCTCCGCCCCCGTCGCCTCGGCGATCTTCTCGCCGATGTAGTCGCCGATGCCGCCGTAGCGCTTCTGACCGCCCTGGAACAGCTTCTGCACGCCGGTGCCGTCCACGGTCTTCACCGCCTCCGACACCACGACCAGGGCGAAGTTGCGGCCGGTCGAGCGCACCTGCTTGATCTTCTGGGCGATCTTCTCGATGGAATAAGCGATCTCGGGGATCAGCACCACGTCGGCACCGCCGGCGATGCCCGCGGCCAAGGCGATGTGGCCGGCGTCGCGGCCCATCACCTCCAGCACCATGACGCGGGCGTGGCTGGCCGCGGTCGGCTGGAGCCGGTCGAGCGCCTCGACCGCCACGCCGACGGCGGTGTCGTAGCCGACCGACACCTCGGTCAGGCCGAGATCGTTGTCGATGGTCTTGGGGATGCCGACCATCTGGAAGCCGCCCTTGTCGGCCAGCTTCTTCAGGATGGCGAAGCTGCCGTCGCCGCCGATGCCGATCAGCGCGTCCAGCCCCAGCTCACGGTAGCCGCCGATGATCTCGTCCGACCGGTCCTTCTGGGTGCCGTCGGCCATCGGGTAGGCGAAGGGGTCGCCGCGGTTGGTCGTGCCGAGGATCGTGCCGCCCATGCGCATCATGTTGCCGTCGACCTGCGGCAGGTCGAGCACCTGATACTGCACCGGGCGCTGCAGCAACCCCTGGGTGCCTTCCTTGATGCCCAGGACCTGCCAGCCGTAGGTCAGGACGGCCCGGTGGACCACCGCGCGGATGACCGCGTTCAGCCCGGCGCAGTCGCCGCCGCTGGTGAGAATGCCGATGCGCTTGCCTGCTGTCATGGATGACTGTCCCGTGTCGTCTGGAACCGCTGCGAAAGGTAGTCATACCAGAACGTTGCTCCACCGCAATGGTTCTGGTCCTCCGAGTATATTACATTCCGGCGACCGGATTATAACCCTGCGAAGAATGCGTGGTTTCGCACTGCCGTTGCGCCGGAAATCTGGTATAGTCCCCGCCGCTCAGCCAGCGGGCCCCGCGCGTATGAACGAACAAGAGATGCTGAAGGAAAAACTGGCCACGCTTCGCAGCGAGCATCGCGACCTCGACGACGTGATCGCCCGACTGCACGAACGTGCGCCGTTCGACCAGCTTCAGATGCAACGTCTGAAGAAGCGCAAACTCGCGCTCAAGGACCAGATCATGGTTCTGGAAAGCCGTATGCTGCCCGACATCATCGCCTGACGCGGCGTTTCGGCGGGGAACATGGCCCGGCGCATCGCGTCGCGCTGGACTCCGCGTGCGCGCTTTCTATAATGCGCCGCTTTCCGGACCTAGAGGAAAGCGCGCGCCGTGTCCGCATCCATCGCCGCCACCACCGACCGCAAGCCGCTGGTCGGCATCATCATGGGCAGCCAGTCGGACTGGACCACCATGAAGCACGCCGCCGAGACGCTGACCGCGCTCGGCGTTCCGCACGAGGTCCGGATCGTCTCCGCCCACCGCACCCCGCAGCGTCTGGTCGAGTACGCGACCACCGCCCGCGAGCGCGGCCTGAAGGTGGTCATCGCCGGTGCCGGCGGCGCCGCCCACCTGCCGGGCATGGCCGCCTCCATGACCCCCCTGCCCGTCTTCGGCGTCCCGGTGGAAAGCCACGCGCTGAAGGGCATGGACAGCCTGCTGTCGATCGTCCAGATGCCCGGCGGCGTTCCGGTGGGCACGCTGGCCATCGGCAAGGCCGGCGCGATCAACGCCGCCTTGCTCGCCGGTTCGGTCATCGCCCTGATGGACCCGGCGGTCGCCGAGGCGCTGGACGCCTGGCGCGCCCGCCAGACCGCCGCCGTCGCCGAGGCCCCCGTCGACGAGCCCGCCTGAACCATGACCCACCGCATCCTTCCGCCCGGCTCGACCATCGGCATGCTCGGCGACGGGCAGCTCGGCCGCATGACCGCGCTCGCCGCCGCCCGGCTGGGCTACAAGACGCACGTCTACGCGCCGGGATCGGAGGGCAGCCCCGGCGCCCAGGTCGCGGCGGCCGTCACCTCCGCCGGCTGGGACGACCTCGACGCGCTGGAAGCCTTCGCCCGCTCCGTCGACGTGGTGACCCTGGAGTGGGAGAACGTCCCGGTCGCCGTAGTCGAGCATCTGAACCGCTTCACCCCCGTCCACCCCGGCGGGAAGGTGCTATCGGTCGCCCAGGACCGGGTGGAGGAAAAGTCCTTCGTCAACGCGCTGGGCATCGGCACCGCCCCCTGGCGCGCCGCCCGAAGCGCCGACGAGGTGGCGAAGGCCGTGGCCGAGATCGGCCCGCGCTGCATCCTGAAATCCACCCGCCTCGGCTATGACGGCAAGGGGCAGGCCCGCATCGAGCCGGGCAGCGACCCGGCGGAGGCCTGGGCGGCCATCGGCTCCGACGCCGGCATCGTGGAGGGCTTCGTCTCCTTCACCTGCGAGGTGTCGGTGATCGTCGCCCGCGGGCTGGACGGTAGCATGGCCGCCTACCCCGCCGTGGAGAACCGGCACAAGGACGGCATCCTCGACAAGACCATCGCCCCGGCCCGCGTTCCGGCGGAGACGGCGGCCGAGGCCGAGCGGGTCGCCCGCCGCATCGCCGAGGCGCTGGACCTCGTCGGCGTGCTGGCGGTTGAGATGTTCGTGACGCCGGACGGCGGCGTGCTGGTCAACGAGATGGCCCCGCGCCCGCACAATTCCGGCCACTGGACCATGGACGCCTGCCATTCCTGCCAGTTCGAGCAGCTCGTCCGCGCCGTCTGCGGCCTGCCGCTCGGCTCGGTGGAGCGGGTGGCCGACGCCGAGATGGAGAATCTGATCGGCGCCGACGCGGACCGCTGGCCGGCGCTGATGGCCGAGCCCGGCGCCCGCCTCCACCTCTACGGCAAGGCGGAGTCCCGGCCGGGCCGCAAGATGGGCCATGTGACCCGGCTCCATCCCCGCACCTGACCCTTCCGGTCGATTCTCCGCTTTCGATCGTCGCTGCGGGCCGTTTCCTGTTCGGAAACGGCCCGCAGTCGTTTTTTTCTCGCGGCGGGTGCGATAATCCGGCGCGGCTCAAAACCATATTTCTCTTTAAATCATTGAAAATTCTAGGTTCCGAATTTTTCTTCGGAACGGCGGGGCAAATCTTGCCGCTTTTTTCAGAACGGGAACACGGCTAGTCTCCATTCAATGAATGGCGCAATTCGATAAATTTTTTCTCAATTTCGGGCTATTGCCGATGCAGCTTGCGCATGACTCGATCAGACGCCCGGTGCCGCAGACCAGCACGCAGGTCCGACGCCCGTCGCACCGCGAGCGCGACCGCTTCGTCGGCTTCGCCTTCGCCGCGGCGGATCTGCTGATCGAGACCGACGCGAAGGGCACCATCCTGTTCAGCGCGGGGGCGCGCTGCCGCCTGACCGAAGGCGACGTGGCGGGCTTGGTCGGCAGCAGCCTGCTCGACGTCGTGGCGCCCAACGACCGCAAGTACGTCACCGTCCTGTTCAAGCGCATTCAGGACAAGGGCCGCATCAAGCCGGCGCGCGTCGTCTTCCAGGGCTGCGACGGCAACCGCTTCCCGGCGCTGCTCGGCGGCTGCCGGCTCGACTCCTGCCCCGGCTCGCTGTTCCTGACCGTGCTGCTGGCTTCCGGCCCGCGCAACACGAACGAGGCGCTGGCCGCCGCCGGCCAGCTTCTCGACGGCAACGCCTTCAGCCACATCCTGGAGGACCGCATCCTCAAGGCGCGGGAGAAGGGGCTGGACAACGCCCTGACCCTGCTGCTGATCGACGGCCTGCAATCGATGGTCGACGCCCTGCCCGAAGGGGCGGCGAGCGAGGTGATGCAGGGGATCGAGGCCTATCTGCGGGCGATCTCGGCCAACGGCGACAGCGCCGGGCAACTGGCCACCGACCGCTACGGCATCGTCCACGCCTCCGACATCGACGGGCAGGAGGTGCAGGACCACATCACCCAGATCATCCAGAGCGTCGGCGGCGAGCTGCCCGGCGGCATCCGCACCTGGTCGCTGGACGTGTCGGACGAGCGGCTGGACCCCGCCGACGCGGCGCGCGCACTGGTCTACACGGTGCAGGCCTTCGCGTCGGCCCAGGGCGGCGAGTTCACCATCTCCAGCCTGGAGGACGGCGCCAAGCGCATGCTGTCCGACGCGGTGGACCGCATCGGCCGGCTGCGCGCGACCATCGAGAAACGCAACTTCTTCGTGGTCTACCAGCCCATCGTCGATATCGGGACCCGGACCGTCCACCATCTGGAGGCGCTGACGCGGGTGGAGGGCATGCCGTCCCCGGCGGACTTCATCACCTTCGCCGAGGATGTCGGGCTGATCTACGACTTCGACCTGCTGCTGACGCAGTCGGTGCTGGACACCATGCACGCCCACCGCAAGGAACCGACCCTGCCGGACGTGGCGATCAACCTGTCCGCCAAGACGCTGATGAGCCCGATCTTCCTGCGCCAGTTCCTGGCGGTGACCGAGCCCTATGGCGAACTGGCCCGCAAGCTGCTGGTCGAGGTGACGGAGACCGTCGTCGTCACCGACATCGCCAAGCTGAACGAGGTCCTGCAGAAGCTGCGCGCCGCCGGGTTCCGCATCTGCCTGGATGACGTCGGGGCCGGTTCGACCTCCTTCCAGTCGCTCTACGGCATCCAGGCCGATTTCGCCAAGATCGACGGGCATTTCGTCCGCGGCGCCGTGAACAACGGGCGGGACATGGCAATGCTGCGCTCCATCGTCGACGTGTGCGGCCAGCTCGGCCTCGGGCTGATCGGGGAGCAGGTGGAGGGGCCGGAGCACGCGCAGCTCCTGACGGAGCTGGGGGTGCCGCTGGCGCAGGGCTATCTCTACAGCCGCCCGTCCCGCGACTTCGCCTATTTCGCGAAGGATTGGGCGAAGATGGCCGGCACGGGCGGCAAGGTCCTCAGGAAGGGCTGATGTGCGGCGGGAAGCGGCCGCTCCCGTACCTCGTCAAACCGGCATCAGGCCAGAATCGGGCCAGCGTCAGGCCAGTTCGTGCGCGGCATCGATGCAGTGGCGGGCCTGATCGAGCAGCTCGCGGTTGCGGTCCATGAACTCCTTGGCGGCGCCGCAGGCTCCCGGATGCAGCCGGACTTCCGCCAGGAGCCGTTCCGCCTCGTCCAGCGAATTCAAGACCGATACCGCTGTGTCGATGTCCATGGCCAACCCCCTCAAGCGTGGCGTGCTGCACCGCACGCGTTCATCAGGCGGCTATGACAAAAGCATTGATTTGCGCTGCAGCGTATTGGCCATAACGTCGCAGATTTAGAACATTTTAACATATTTATCGCCAAAAACGTGCATCATGGCCGTTTGCGTTTCTCCAGCGCATCCGCCTGTACGCGGATGACCTTCTCCGTCGCGGAGAAGCCCTGCCGGCGGGTCAGGACGACAATGACCGCCGCGGTGGACACCATGAAGAACCAAGGGCCGAGCATCCAGGCCAGCGCCGCCATGGCGAAGTAATAGGCGCGCATGCCGCCGTTCAGCGCCTTGACGGCCAGCGTCATGGCGGCGGCGATGCTGTCCGCCATCGCGGTCTTCTCCTCCGCCGGGACCGGTGGCAACGGGGCGGAGCCGATCAGGGCGCAGCAGTAATTGTACTGACGCAGCGCCCAGGTGAATTTGAAGAAGCCGAAGGTGAAGATCGCCACGAGCAGCAGCATCTTCAGCTCGAAGAACTCGCGCGTGGTCTGCACCGTGAAGGACAGCGTGCCGACCAGCTTGTGGGCGTTCTCCACCGCGCCGAAGGCGCCGACCAGACCGGCCAGCACCAGCATGTTCGTGCTGGCGAAGAAGGTGCAGCTCTGCATCGTGTGGCCGACGAGCTGTGAATCCATGATGCGGTTGTCGCGCTCCAGCATCCGCTCCATCCAGTGGCGGCGCACCTTCTTCAGATGCTGGTTGACGACCATGCGCCCGCCCAGCATGTGGTCCTGGATCAGCGTGAAGCCCGCCCAGCAGGCGAGGAACCACAGGAAGGCAACGGTGTCGAGGACGGTGATATCGGGCGTCACGGGCGGACACTCTGGCACGGGGGAAAGGGGACGGTCCGGCGCAAGGGTGTAGCCGTCCCCCCGCCGCCTGTCCAGGGGCGCCCCGGCGAGGGTTTCGGGTCCCCTACCCCCGCCCCTGCACCGCGTTCAGCACATGGACGCGGATCGCGCTCGACAGGTTGCCGCTGCGGGTCGAATCGATCTCCTCGATCAGCGCGTTGACCGACATGCCCCGCGCCTGCGCAAGGCCCTTCAGCGCCTCCCAGAATTCCTCTTCCAGGGAGACGCTGGTCGGGTGCCCGGCGATGAGGACGGAGCGCTTCTTCATGGATGGCGCGCAGCCCCGCTCACCGGGGCTTCACCATGGTTTCCGGCTTGACCCACTGATCGAACTGCTCCTCGGTCAGCAGGCCCAGCGCCACGCCGGCCTGTTTCAGGGTCGTTCCCTCCTTGTGGGCCTTCTTGGCGATCTTCGCCGCGTTGTCGTAGCCGATGTGCGGGTTCAGCGCTGTGACCAGCATCAGGCTCTCGTTCAGCAACTGGCCGATCCGCTCGCGGTTCGCCTCGATGCCGACCACCGCGTTGTCGGTGAAGCTGTTGCAGGCGTCGGCCAGCAGCCGGATCGACTGGAGGACGTTGTAGGCGATCACCGGCTTGAAAACGTTCAGCTCGAAATGGCCGGTGGCGCCGGCGATGCTGACGGTGGTCTGGTTGCCCATCACTTGGGCGCAGACCATGGTCATCGCCTCCGACTGGGTGGGGTTCACCTTGCCGGGCATGATGGAGGAGCCGGGCTCGTTCTCCGGCAGCGCGATCTCCCCGATGCCGCAGCGCGGGCCGGAGCCGAGCAGACGGATGTCGTTGGCGATCTTCATCAGCGACACCGCCAGCGTGTTCAGGCTGCCGTGGGCGTCGACCAGCGCGTCGTGGGTCGCCAGCGCCTCGAACTTGTTCTCGGCTGTGACGAAGGGCAGCCCGGTGATCGACGCCACCTCCGCGGCAAAGGCTTCGGCGAAGCCGGTCTTGGCGTTGAGCCCGGTGCCAACCGCCGTGCCCCCCTGGGCCAGCCGGTAGAGCTGCGGCAGCGACGCCTTCACCCGCTCGATCCCGTAGGCGATCTGGGCGGCGTAGCCGGAGAACTCCTGCCCCAGGGTCAGCGGCGTGGCGTCCTGGAGGTGGGTGCGCCCGATCTTCACAATGTCGGCGAACTCCGCCGCCTTCGCCGCCAGCGCCGCGTGCAGGTGCTCCAGCGCCGGCAGAAGCTCGTGGTGGATCTGCTCGGCCGCGGCGATGTGCATGGCGGTGGGGAAGCTGTCGTTGGACGACTGCCCCATGTTGACGTGGTCGTTGGGGTGGACCGGCTTCTTCGACCCCATCTCGCCGCCCAGCGCCTCGATGGCGCGGTTGGAGATGACCTCGTTCGCGTTCATGTTGGTCTGGGTGCCGGAGCCGGTTTGCCAGACCACCAACGGGAAATGATCGGCCAGCGTGCCGTCGATCACCTCCTCCGCCGCCTCGACGATGGCGCGGCCCAGCCGGGGGTCGAGCACCTCCAGCGCCATGTTGGCGAGCGCCGACGCCTTCTTCTGGATGCCGAGCGCGCGCACCAGCGCCGGCGGCATGCGCTCACCGCCGATGCGGAAGTTGCGCAGCGAGCGCTGCGTCTGGGCGCCCCAGTAACGGTCGGCGGCAACCTCGATCGGTCCGAAGCTGTCGGTTTCGGTGCGCATCCCGGTCTTGCCGGTCATGGTCAGGTCCTCGTCGGTTCGAACATCGTTCCGGTCAGCGAATTTTTTCCCGAATCGCCCGCCGGGCAAGGGGAATCAACGCGGAATCCCCTTTGGGCAAGGGTCCGGCCGAATTTGTTCTTGTTGCGTTCCGTTTCCTGCGTTACCGTTTCTGCGTGACCGGCCCCGCCGCCCTATCCCCCCATCCCGTTGCCCCTCTCCAGCCCTGGGAGATTCGAATGAGCGATTTCGCCATGGACCATGTCCGCGCCTTCATCGCCAAGACCCGCGTCGCCGAGATGACGGCGAAGGGCTGGCGCGTGGTCGGCCCCGGCGAGGAAGGCTCCCTGCTGATGGAAGGGCCGCAGCTTGGCGGCGCGCCGGTGCGCCTGTCGGCCTTGGTCAACGATCTGTTCGACGATCTGGTCGCCCAGGCGCTGGAGCGCGCCGACCGCATCGACCACGCCGCGGGCCGGCTGCCGCGCGCCGCGTAAGGAGCTACGCCCGGCGCACCGGGCCCCGCAAAGGATGTACTCCGCCCGGCGGGACGGCCTGTTAACGCCCCGCCGCGGCGGCTTAAGGCTTGTGGACGCCACCGTTAAGGCTCCGCCTCCCTCCCGCCTATGACGGTCCGGCCGCTACGACCTTCGCCGGAAGTCCTTGAAAAGTCTCACAGCCTCAGAAAAGCGTCCGTTCATTTCAAGAGAAGTGGTAATCCTTCCGGGTAAAAGCTCCCTATATTTGTCGGTCGCGGGATTACCCCTCAAGACACCAGCCCCGCGGAGCCCCCGTTAGTAAGTCGTTAACCGGGACATGGCCAAATAGAGACATCACGAACACACAAGACAAAACGGAGTTTTAAAATGCTGATCGCCACCACCACCGAACAGATTACCTCGTCCTCTCGCGTTCACATCGCCCTGGTCGATGAGTTCATCCAGCTGGCGCAGAACCGGATCGACGGCCAGAACGACCCCTTCGTCCGCGAAAGCCTCGCCGACCTGCTGTCCACCCTGCGCGAAGAGCGGTCCGGCTACCTGGACCTGCTGAACGCCGCGATGCTGGCCAAGGCCGCCTGAGGGTCCCGCAGGACCAAGGCATAAGTACCGCGTGGTGGCGATGAGGTCGGGGCCGTCAACAAGCCCCGACCGTCAGCCCACCGGAACCGTCAGATACCGACGTTCCCTCAAGCCTCATCCGCCTGCGCGGCCAGTGCCGCGATCGCATCGCCGGTGAGACGGTAGGGAAGCCACTCCTCCATCTGTTTGAAGCCGATGCGCAGATAGAAATCGCGCGCCGGGTTCCAGTGCAGCACATTCAGGTCGACACGGCGGCAGCCCCGCTCGTCCGCCAGTTTCGCCACCGTCGCCAGCAGCTTGCGGCCCACGCCATAGCGCCGCGCTTCCGGGGTGACGTAGAGATCCTCCACGAACAGGCCGGCCCGCCCTTCCCAGGTGGAATAGTTGCGGAAGCACAGCGCGAAGCCGACGGGCTCCCCGTCCAGTTCGGCGATCAGCGCCTCGAACACCGGACGCTCGCCCCAGCCGTCGCGCCGGAAGTCCGCCTCGCTCGCCTTCACGGCGTGGGGTTCGTTTTCGAATTCGGCGAGTTCCCGGACGAAGCGGAGAATGGTCGGGCAATCGGCCTCGATGGCCGGACGGACGGTCACGGTGGGCATGGCAACTCCAGGTCTCACGATGGCGCGACGATAGCCGTGCCGGCCACACGGCAACAACCGCTTTGCCATCGGCCCTGGGCGGGCTTAGGCTGCGCGCCATGCGGGACATCCAGACCATCGGCCAGACCATCGGCGGCTTTTCCATCCGCGAAGCCCGGCCCGGCGAGCGCCACGCCCTGCTGGCCCTGGTCGCGCGGATCGACGCGGAAAGCGATTTCCTGCTGCGCGAACCCGGCGAGCGGCCCTTCTGGGCGCGCGACCTCACCGCCTTCCAGGCGCCCGGCAACTCGACCATCTTCGTCGCCGAGACCGTTGGCAACCGTCCCCCGGATCTCGTCGGCTATCTCAGCGCCCATGGCGGGCGGTTCCGCCGCAACCGCGGTGCGGTAACCCTGGCGGTCGGGGTGCGGCGCGACTGGAACGGACGCGGCGTCGCCACCGCACTGTTCGCCGCGGCGGAGAGCTGGGCGCGGCGGACCGGCGCGCACCGGCTGGAACTCACCGTGGCTGAGAGCAACGGTCGCGCCCTGTCCCTTTACGAACGGCTCGGCTTCCTCGACGAAGGGCTGATGCGCGACGTCCTGCGCGTCAACGGCGCGTGGCGCAGCGAGCGGCTGATGGGCAAGATCATCGGGGCGGACGGTGTTCCCGAATGGCCCGTACCGGCTCCCGACCCGACCGTCGAGGCGCCACGCCAAGAGCGGATCGGACGGCTGGAAATCCGCCCCGCCCTGCCGGCGGACGCCGGCGCCTACCTCGCCTACGACCACGCGGTGCGGAGCGAAACCCACTTCCTGATGCGCAGCGCCGCCGAATCCCTGCCGGACGTCGCGGCAGCCCGGCGCTTCCTCGCCGAACAGAGGATCGGCGACCGGACGGTCACCCTGCTGGCCGTTGCGGACGGGACCATCGCCGGGTCGCTGTCGCTGTGGACCGGCGCCTACGCCCGCACCGCGCACGAGGCCGGTCTGGGGTTGGCGGTGCGCCGGGACTTCTGGGCGCTGGGCGTCGGCGGACGCCTGATCGCCGCGGCGGACCTCTGGGTGCGGGCGCGGCGGCTGCACCGGCTGTCGCTCTGGGTGTTCGGCCACAACGGCCGCGCCCGGCGTTTCTACGCCAGGCACGGATTCGAGGAGGAGGCGGTGGCCCGCCGCCACAGCCTGATCGACGGGCGCTTGGCCGACCAGCTGTCGATGGCCAAGCTCTATGGAGCCAAGCCGTAAAGGAAGGGGCGCTACGCCACCCCCGCCGCGGCCGCCGTCCCTCCCGCGACCAGTTCCTCGAAGCGCGCCAGATAGCGTTCCGTCATGCCGTCCAGCGAGTAGCGGGCGCGGGCGACGGCGCGGCAGGCGTCGGGGTCCAGGCCCTCGCAGTCCTCGATGGCGCGGGCCATCTCCTCGGCGTCCTTGACCAGAAAGCCGGTGACGCCCGGTTCCACGAGGTCGGCCAGGGCTCCGGTCGGGAAGGCCACCACCGGGGTGCCGCAGGCCAGCGCCTCCAGCGCCGCGACGGGGGTCGGCTCCGACATCAGGCTGGGCGCCAGCAGGCAGCGCGCCGCCCCCAGCATCCAGCGCTTGCGCCCGAAGCCGATCCGCCCGAGGAAGCGGCGCTTGGGGTCAAGCCTGGGCCGGATCTCCTCCTGAAGGTAGCGCTGCTCCTCCGCGCCGCGGGACAGGCCGCCGCAGAGAAGAAGCTGCATGTCGATCTGCCGCGCCGCGTCCAGCGCGATGTGGAAGCCCATCTCCGGCTCGATGTCGCCCAGGCAGACGGCGAAGCGGCGCTTCGGCACGCGGATGTGCAGGCGGTCCACCGCCACCCCGATCTCCAGCGGCGGCAGGAAGGTCAGCCCCGGCGAGGCCCCGCGCACCTGGGCGGCGGACACCGGCTGGAGATGCAGCTTCGCCCGCCGCGACATCAGGGCCTCCGGCCGGTAGCGGTCCAGCGGCTCGTAGAGCGTCGCCAGGACCGGCACGTCCTGCGGCGGCAGCAGGGCGTCGAAGTCCCGGACATGGATGTGGACGAGGTCGGGTGCGTGGTCCTCCACCGCTCCGGCGACCACGGTGGCGACGCGCCTCAGAACGGCGGCCTGCGCCCGCTCGTCCGGCGCCTGCCCATGCGCCCCGCCATGGACGCGCGCCAGCGGGATCAGCGTTCCCGCCACCGCCGAATCCTCCGGCGCGATGACGACCGAGCGGTGCCCGGCGCGGACCAGGGCGGCGTCGATGGCGCCGGCCACCTGCTCCGCCGTGCCGTCGTTCTCCGGGTCGGCGCCGACCGGGGCGAAGGGCGACGCCACGGTGAGGATGGTCAATGCCATCGCGCCACCTCCAGAAAACGAAGGCCCGAAGGGACGCCGACGCTGGGGTGACGTTTTCCAGCCGGCCTGTTGCTACGCATCACCGCTTCGTTCATCCCATGTCCCTGTGGTGTTATTCATTGGAACTTATTGTCTGACGCACGCTCTTCTTTCTCTCCGTCCTCTTGACGGCCCGGAGAACAGCCGGAATCGGGACAGTCCTGTTGCCATAGCCCCCTCCTTGTTTTCTACGAAAACGGGCTTCGGGTAACCGGGGTATTGGAAGTGGATCGACTCGCGGAAGGGATAGCCGTCCTGCACCGGGTTGCCGACCTCGGAACCGGGAACCCGACCGGACGGCCAGAGCGCCCAGGGCGGCTTACTTCCAACAGAAACAATCCGGGCAACCGGGGAACGTCGGATCAATCATCGCCGCCCCCCTTGATGTCGAGGATGGAGCGCAACTCCCGCACGCGCCGTTCCGCCGTGTGTTCCTCCAGAACGCGCGACCGCGCGCGCTGGGCCAGCGTGGCCAGATGGCCGCGCGGCAGCATCAGCGCCGTGGTCACGTCGTCGGTTTCCCGCGCGACCAGGATGTCGCGCCCCGGCTCGAAAAAGGCGCCGATCCCCTCCCATTCGTCGGAGATCACCGGAACGCCGCAGGCCGCCGCCTCGAACAGCCGGACGGACGGGCACCAGCCCATCGCCTTCAGTGGCTGGCGCGTCACGTTCAGCGTCAGGGTGGAGGAGCAGAAGAAGGCCGCGTGCTCCGCCGGCGGCAGATGCCGGACGCGCTGGATGTTGGGCCCCCAGGACGCGTCGTCCGGATAGCCGCCGCCGGCTAGGACGAAGCGCCGCCGTCCCAGCCGCCGGGCCGGCTCGATGAACAGCGCCTCCAGCGCCGCCCGCCGATCCTCGACCCAGGCGCCGAGGTGGCAGAGGTCGCCGAGATAGCGCCGCACCGGATCGGCGGGACGGTGCAGGTCCGGGTCGACCCAAGCGTAGAGCGGCGCCACGAACCGCGCGCCCAATTGCGTCTTCAGCGCCTCCAGCGCCTGCCCGCCGGTGCTGCTCAGCACGGTGTCGAATCCGCCCAGCCCCTCCGGCGGCAGATAGGCCGGCCGCTCCCCCGTTTCGGAGCGGGACAGGGTGATGTGCGTGTCGAGGTCGTAATAGACCGTGCGCTGCGCCGTCGACCCCAGCACGAGGTGGGAGGCCGCCGCCCCGTCCGCACAACCGGAGGTCACCATCGCGACGTCCGCCTCGTTGGCGTGACGCTGCGCCGCCTCCGCCACATCCTCCCAGCGGCCGTAGAGCAGAAGCTCCCCGCCGGGGATGTCCCACAGGTCGCGGTGCTCCGCCCGTTCGGGCGTGTCGCGCTCCAGGAAGACGACGCGATTGCCCCGCCGCGCCAAGGCCTTGACCAGCCCCCGCCACAGGGTGGCGTGCCCGTTGCCCCAGGAGGAGCTGATGGATTGTCCGAAGATGATGATTTTCATGATGTTGGCGCCATGCCTCCGCCCCCGAGCCTCCATCCCGATGGCCCTTACGGAACAACGTGCCCCGTCCGATCGTGTTCCGGACGCCGGACCCGCGCGGAGGGGGTGCCCCAGGGGGCCGCCGTCCGGCCGACCGGCCGCTCTTCTGCCGACACCGCACGCTTTGCGTGTCGATTACAGAACAGACCCAACTATGAATAAATTTGTATAAAAATGCCGTTTAACCACCCAAGAGGGTTATGAGATAATAAATTCGTGAAAAAAGAAAATCATTCACTTGTGTGACAACCAGTCGTCAAAACTCAAAAAACAATCCCAACGCGAAGGACACATCATGCGCAAGGCTCTTTTCACCGCCGCGCTTGCGATGGCAAGCGGGATGGCTCTGTTCAGCACCCCCGCCGCTGCCTGCAACGACGAGGCGTACATCGGCACCGTCTGCACCTTCGCGTTCGACTGGTGCCCCCGCAATTACATTCCGGCCGATGGCCGGACGCTGGCGGTCCGCGAATATCAGGCTCTCTTCTCCCTGGTCGGCTACCGCTACGGCGGCAACAACGCGGACATCTTCGGCATCCCCGACCTGCGCGGCCGCGCCGCCATCGGGTCCGGCACCGGCCCCGGTCTGGCGAATGTCGCCATCGGCGCCAAAGTCGGCCAGCAGGAGCTTCTTCTGTCCGCGGCTCAGGTGCCGCTGCAGCCGCACACCCACACCGCCACCTTCACCGGCACCGGTGGTGGCTCGGGCGGTTCGACCACCGTTCCCTTCACCGGCACCGTCAGCGTTCCCGTCACCAACGGCGGCACCCCGGTGTCGGCCCCGGCCTCGGGCACCGTCTACCTCGGCGACACCTCGATCGACGACGGCGGCGCCGGCATGACCCTGAAGGGACCGTACAACACCAGCGGTCCAGGCACCGGCGCCAAGGTGGCCGGCACGGCCAGCGGCTCCATCACGGTTCCCAACACCGGCATCACCGGTGGGACCGTGGCGGTCGCCCCCGCGTCGGCCGGCGCCACCCAGAAGGTCTCCACCCAGTCCCCGGCGATCGGACAGACCGTCTGCATCGTCGCCAACGGCCTCTACCCGAACCGTCCGTAACGGATCGCGGACCCGGAATCCGAACCCTTCCAACGCCGAGGACCCACCATGCGCAAGATTCTCCTCTCCGCCGCCTTTGCGATGACCGGCGGCCTGGCCCTGTTCAGCACCCCCGCCGCCGCCTGCAACGTGGAGCCCTACATCGGCACCATCTGCACCTACTCGTTCGACTGGTGCCCGCAGGGCTATGTGGTGGCCGACGGCCGCACGCTGGCGGTCCGCGAGAACCAAGCGTTGTTCGCCCTGATCGGTTACCGCTACGGCGGCAACAACGCGGATCTCTTCGGCATCCCCGACCTGCGCGGCCGCGCCGCCATCGGGTCCGGCACCGGCCCCGGGCTGGCGAACATCGCCATCGGCGCCAAGGTCGGCCAGCAGGAGCTTCTGCTGTCGGCGGCCCAGGTGCCGCTGCAGCCGCACACCCACACCGCCACCTTCACCGGCACCGGCGGCGGTTCGGGCGGCTCGACCACCGTTCCCTTCACCGGCGATGTCAGCCTTCCCGTCACCAACGGCGGCACCCCGGTGTCGGCCCCGACCTCGGGCACCGTCTACCTCGGTGAGACCTCGCTCGACGACGGCGGCGCCGGCGTCACCCTGAAGGGACCGTACAACACCAGCGGCCCGGGCACGGGCGCCAAGGTCGCCGGCACGGCCAGCGGCTCCATCACGGTTCCCAACACCGGCATCACCGGCGGCACCGTGGCGGTCGCGCCCGCCTCGGCCGGCGCCACCCAGAAGGTCTCCACCCAGTCCCCGGCCATCGGGCAGACCGTCTGCATCGCCACCGTCGGCCTCTATCCGAACCGTCCGTAACACCGGTACGGGCGGCCTCTTCCCACAGGAAGGGGCCGCCCGCTGGTGCGCTCACCAGTAGGTCATGGCGTCGGCGTAGAGCCCGCGCAGGTCCTCCTCCGTCACCGGACGGGGCGCGATGGTCAGCAGCCGTTGCTGCGCCATCGCGCCGCGCACCAGATCCGGGATGTCCGCCGCGCCGTAGCCGAGCGCCGACAGGCCGTTGGGCAAATGGGTGGCGCGCATCATGGCGATCAGCCGGGCGGCCAGAACGGCACCGCCATCCGCGGGCGACACGTCGCGGACCTCCGCCCCCAGCGCCTCGGCGGCGCGGAGATGGCGCTCGGGCTCGGCGGAGCCGGTGAAGCGGAAGGCGGCCGGCGCGTTCAGCACCACCGAGATGCCGTGCGGCACCATCGGGTTGGCCTTCTCGTAGCCGCGCGCCGTGAAGCGGTGGTTCATCCCGGCGACGGAATAGGACATGGCGTGCGGGATGTGCACGCCCGCGTTCCCGAAGGCCAGACCGGCCAGCGTCGCCGCGAACATCAGGGCGTCGCGCGCCTCCTCGTCCGCCGGATCGTTGACGGCGCGCTCCAGATACTGCCCGCCGAGCCGGATCGCCTGAAGGCTGCCGATGTCCGACCAGGGGTTGGCGCCTTGGTAGGGCGGACGCGGGTTGGCCGCGTCGGGCTTCGGGCGGGAGCGGTAGGAGCGCGCGGTGTGGCTCTCGATGGCGTGGGTCAGCACGTCGAAGCCGGTGGAGGCGATGACGCCGGGCGGCAGGCTGTCGATGGTGGCCGGGTCGACCAGCGCCAGATTGGGACGCAGGTAGCGGGAGGAGATGCCGGTCTTCACCCGCATCTCCACATGGTCGAAAATGGCGACGCCGGTCGTCTCGCTGCCGGTGCCGCAGGTCGTCGGGCAAGCGATGTGAGGCTTCACCGGGCCGGGCACCGGACGCCCCTCGCCCAGCGGCTTGTTGACGTAGGCGAGGAAGTCCGCCGGGTGGGTGGCGTAGAGGTTGGCCGCCTTGGCCGTGTCGATCACCGACCCGCCGCCGACCGAGACATAGCCGTCGAACCGGCCGTCACGGGCGAAGTCCGCCGCCTCCAGGAAGGACGCGCTGGTCGGCTCCACCGCGCAGCGGTCGTAGACGGCGACGTCCAGCCCGGTCGCCTTCAGCGAGTCCAGCGCCGCCGCGAAGGGCGCGATCCCGGCCACATGGGGATCGGTGAACAGGGCCACCCGGCGCATGCCCATGGCCTTGGCATCGTTCCCCGCCTCCGCCAGCATGCCGCGGCCGAACTTCATCGACGCGGCCTCCACCGTGAAGCCGCTGTCACCGTTGGGCAGGATGGGATGGGCGATGGGGTTGGTCATGGTTGCGGGCCTCCCTGGCTTTTCTGTGTTCGTTTCCACCATCGGAGCGCGAGAGGGGCCGCCTGTCAACCCGACCGTTCGCTCAGGCGACTGTTTGCCCTCCCTGCGGCGCAGTGCCCTGGAGCCGGCGGTAGAGATAGCCGACGCCGATCAGGCTCAGCCCCAGACCGAGGAAGGAGGCGACGCGGTAGAGCCCGCCCAGCTCGGCCATGTCGCTGAGGAAGACCTTGGCGACCACCGCCAGGATCAGCGCCATCGCGGCGTGGCGCAGCCAGCCCAGCCGGTACCGCAGGGCGGCCACCAGCATCAGCACCGCCGCCACCAGGAAGCCGGCGGAATAGCCGTACCATTCGGCGTCCGGCAGGTCCGGGCCGGAGAGCACCGGCCCCTGGAAGGCGTGGCGGATCTCCAGCGCCAAATTCGTGCCGAGCAGAACCAGAGGCAGCAGCGCGACCCACGGGCGCAGGCGGGCCGGCAGCGGCTCCACCCATAGGAACAGCAGCCCAAGCAGGGCCGGAAGCCCATAGGCGAGCAGCAGCGTGTTCGCCACCGGCCACGCGCCCACCGCCTCGTCGCTCCACAGCGGGTTCAGGGCGACGAGATGCAGCGCCGCCGCCTGGACCGCCGCCAGCCCGGCCAGAATGCGCCGCCCCCACACCGCCACCGGCCGCGTCCGCCAACGCCGCCCCGTTGCCAGCAGCAGGGCCAGCGCCAGCCAGACCAGCGTGTGCAGCGCCACCTCGCGCAGCGTGTCGGGCGGCTCGTCCAGCGTGCCGCGGGTCAGCGCCTGGATGCCGAGCGACAGCAGCAGCGTGACGAAGGCCAACCCGCCAGCCTCCAGCAGCGCGACCACCCCGTCGTCGCCCTTGCCGTCCGGCGCGGAGCGCAGCCAATGGGCGGCCAGGAAGAAGCCCGCCGCCGGCAGGCCGTAACCGTAGACGATCCAGCCGAGCCCGTCCTCCCCATACTCCAGCACGGACGGATTCAGTGCCAGCCGGACCAGGACGGCGCCCGCCACCAGCAGGATCACCGCGCGCAGAGAGCGCAGGCCCATCCGCCGCTCCAGCCACGCCAGCACCGGCACCTGGGCGGCCAGCGCCACGGTCAGCCACGCCTCGCGCAGCAACATGACGGCGCCGAGGCTGAGCGCCCCAACCGCCCCGGCGGCGAAGGCGGCCAGCCCCAGACTGACACCCGGCTGGTGGCGGTGGCGGGCCAGCGGGCCGGTTCCGGCGACCAACAGCGCCGCCAGCGCCAGGCTTGCCACCGGCCACAGCGTGTCGGCCTGCGGCGGGTCCAGCCGCCAATAGGCGAGCGCCAGAAGCACCACCGGCATCCAGGCCGCCAGCGACGACCACAGCGCCGCCCGCGACGACCGCCACAGGGCGATGAAGCCGCACACCCCGTAGAGCAGGGCGAAGCCGCCCACCGCCCAGAGGAACCGCCCGGACTGGAACGGCAACTCCGAACCGGGCGATGGCACGATGGGGTGCCCGTCGGCGGTGACGGCGGGCGGCGGCAGCGGCCAGCGCGGCACCGTCCAGCCGGCGAAGGCGAGCAGAACCGCCAGCGCGCCGATCCAGGCGACGCCGGCGATCCGCTCGATCCGCCGCCCCGCCGCGACACAGAGCAGCCCGAACAGGGCGAGCATCACCAGCGATCCGTCGCGGTGCCCATCCACGGTGACGAGCATCGCCATCAGCAGGCCCAGCACCGCCACCGCCGCGACGGCCAGACGGTCGGCGCGCGGGCGTCCCCTCCAGCGCAGCATGTCGAACAGGGTGGTGCGCGGCATCGCCTCGACCGACCCGGCCAGCAGGGCGGGCATCAGGAACAGCCCGGCGGTCAGCAGCAGGTAGATCCCGACCGGCAGGGCGTCGCCGGGGTTCCAGCCGCCGACGTACCAGACCGGCACCCAGCCCGCCGCCCCGACCAGCGTGCCCAGCCCCAGCCAGCGCCAGCCGCGCCACAGCACCACCGTCATGCCGGCGCCCGACAGAGCCAGCAGATAGGCGAACAGCCCCCAGGCCGATCCGCCGATGGACGAGACCAGCAGCGGCGTCGCGAAGCCGCCGAGCAGCCCCAGCGCCGCGATGTAGGGTCCCTGGAGCAGCGACAGCGCCATGCCCAGCGCCGCCAGCCCGCCGAGCAGCGCGAAGGCCAGCGGCGGGGCGAACAGGTCGTAGAGCACATATCCGCCATAGACGCTGGCGAAGCCGGTGAACAGCCCGGCCGCGGTCAGGGCCGGCGGCACCGGATCGCGCCCTCCCGCCTCCGCTCCTCCGCCGCGCTGCCGCAGCCATTCACCGCCGACCATCAGCGCCGCGGCGGAGAGCAGGCCGAGCGTGACGCGCACGCCGGGGCCGAGCCAGCCCTGCTCGATCGACATCTTGATGAAGAAGGCCGCCGCCAGCGCGACCGTGGCCCCGCCCAGCCAGATCAGCCAGCGCCCGGCCAGAGCGTCCTCCAGCCGGCTCCACACGGACAGCGGGGGTGGCGAGGGCTCCGGTGGCGGCTGGATCGGCGGCGGTTGAATCGGCAGCTCCGGCGGAGCCTCCACCATGACGGCGGTGTCCGCGACGGGAGCCTCGACCGGCGCGGCGTCGACCGCCGCCGGCCCCTGCACCCGCTCCAGCGCCTGCCGCAGCCGGGCGATCTCGCGCTCCTGCGCCGTCAGCCGGCGGTTGAACCGGTGGGCGACGATGGCCCCGATCAGCACCAGAAGAATGACGTCCATGCCCGACCGTCCCGGCTGCGCTTGCGTTCGCGCAACGATAGCGGTCAGGCGCCGGGCTTGTCTCTCTGACCTGTGGAGGCACCCAAACGGCTCATCAGCGTCAGCGCGTCGTCGACCGCGTGGAAGTCCGCCGTGTTGTCGAAGACGCACCAGACCGGCCGCTCCCGCGCCTCCTCGCGGAAGCGCCGGGCCAGCCGGTCCAGCACGTCCAGCGGGTAGGCGCTGCGGTACATCACCGGCGAGCCGTGGAGGCGCCAGTAACGGAAACCGTCCCAGCCCGCCGGCTCCGCCGCGGCGGGCACCGGGGCCGGGTCGGCGGCGGCGCGGGCCACGGCGTGGTCGATCAGCAGGCGGTCCGGCTCCACCGCGAACCAGCTCGGATGCCGCGGCTCGCAGACGACGAGGCCGGCGAACCGCTCGCGCAGGGCCGCGAAGAAGGGGCCGGCCACCGCCGGCTCGAAGCGCAGCGTCGGCGGCAACTGCACCAGCAGCGGCCCCAGCCGGTCGCCGAGATGCCCGACCTCGTGCAGGTAATGCTCCAGCTGGGCGGCGCAGTTCTTGAGCCGCTGCTCGTGCGTGATGGCGCGCGGCAGCTTGACCGCGAAGCGGAAGTCCGGCGGCGCCGAGGCCGCCCAGCGCTCCCAGGTCTCCGGCTTGTGCGGGCGGTAAAAGCGGCTGTTGACCTCGGTCATCGGGAAGACGCGGGCGTAGCGCTCCAGATGCGTGCCCTCCGCCGGGAAGGCCGGGGCGGAGAGCTTCGGGATGCTCCAGCCGGCGCAGCCGATGCGGATGGCGTTGATGGTCCCTTCGGCCAAGCCTCTGCTCTCCCTGGACGCGTGCGTTCCCGCCTTAGAACAGCGTCGGCTGCCGCTCGTCCCGCCGTGCGGCGCCACCCGATTGGTCCGCGTCCGCGATCAGCCGGGCCATCTCCCGACGCGCCTTCTCCGCCTCGTAGCCGCCACGGTAGCGCCCGATGAATCCCTTCCGGCAGGCCCGGCTGAAGCGCTGCGACGCGGTTTCCCAGTCGTCGCCGGGGCGCAGCCAGCTCACATAGGTGGTGCCGCTGCGCGGGTCGGTGCGCAGGTAGCGGCCATGCCCCTTCGGACCCCGCACCCATTGGCCGGGATTCAGGCGCAGAGCCCCCCGCGCCAGCAGCAGGGACACCTGCGGGGTGAGTTCGATGGTCGGAAAATACGGCATGGCGAACCCTCTCGGCGGCGCGCCGGGGGGCGGGCCGCGAACGTCTCGTCTCTGGTTTCGGAATGCCCTGGATATGGGGATTTCAGCCCGTTTGTTCAAGTTTTGTTCATGGTCAAGCCCAGGCTGCTTGAGCGGTTATTCGGGCCGCGCCCCCTGAACTTGTCCGTTGAGTGAAAGGGCCGTCCGTCCTAGGCTCCGGCACAGCTTTTCCCTGATGGTCACGAGAGCGCATGCGCCCCCTGCTGTCCCTTCCCGTCCGCCTCCTGCTCGCCACCACGATCCTGGCCGGCTGCCAGACGACGGGCGCCCCGCCCGTATCGGCCACCACCACGTCCGGAACCGCGAAGGCGACGGCCGCCGCACCGGCCAGCGTGGCCCCGGCCCAGCCCGCCGTCAGCTTCGCCGACTGGCTGAAGGCCCTGCGCGCCGAGGCGCTCGGCCAGGGCATCCGCGCCCAGACCTTCGACCGCGCCTTCGCCAACGTGAAGCTGTCGGACCGGGTGGTCGAGCTGGATTCCTCCCAGCCGGAGTTCAACCGCCAGCCCTGGCAGTATCTGGACAGCGCGGTCAACGACCGCCGCATCCAGGCCGGGCGCCAGCGCATCCAGGACAACGGCGCGCTGCTGCGCCGCATCAGCCAGCGCTCCGGCGTGCCGGCGGAGATCCTGGTGGCCTTTTGGGGCGTCGAGACCGACTTCGGCAATTTCACCGGCGGCTTCTCCGTCGTCGACGCTCTGACCACGCTGGCCTATGAGGGCCGCCGCGCCAGCTACTTCCGGACGGAGCTGCTTGCCGCCCTGCGCATCCTCGACAGCGGCGACATACCGCCGGAGAAGATGAGCGGTTCCTGGGCCGGCGCCATGGGCCAGACCCAGTTCATGCCGACCATCTTCCTGAAGCACGCCACCGACGAGGACGGCGACGGGCGGCGCGACATCTGGGGCAGCCTGCCCGACGTCTTCGCCTCCACCGCCAAGTTCGTGCAGGCCAACGGCTGGCGCACCGGGGAGCGCTGGGGCGAGGAGGTCACCCTGCCCGCCGGCTTCCCCTACGAGCAGGCCGAATACAACATCACCAAACCGGTCTCCGAATGGCGCCGCCTCGGCGTCCGCCCGGTCACCGGCGGCGAGCTGAGCGGCGGCGAGGAGGAGCGGGCCGCCGTCCTGATGCTCGCCGGCGCGCAGGGACCGGCCTTCCTGGTCCGGGAGAACTTCCGGGCGATCATGAAGTACAACCCCTCCACCAGCTACGCGCTGGCGGTGGCGCTGCTGTCCGACCGCCTCGCCGGCCGTTCCGGCGTGCAGGGAAGCTGGCCGCGCCACGAGCCGGCGCTGAGCCGCGACGAGCGGATCGAGCTTCAGGAGCGGCTGGCCTCGCTGGGCATGGAGCCGGGGACGGCGGACGGCATCGTCGGCGCCAACACCCGCAACGCCGTGCGCCGCTTCCAGCAGTCGATCGGCGCCGTGCCGGACGGCTTCGCCACCAAGACCCTGCTGGAACGGCTGCGCCAGTCCGCCGCTCCCGTCCCGGCGGCGGGCTGACGGCTCGCGATGCTGGCGGCGGCGAAGGGCTGGGCGCGGCGGATCAAGCGCGACGTGATCGCGCTCTATCTGGCGGCGCGTGACCCGCGGACGCCGTGGTACGCCCGTGTGGCCGCCGCCGCGGTGGCGGCCTACGCGCTCAGCCCCATCGACCTGATCCCCGATTTCGTGCCGGTCCTGGGCTATCTGGACGACCTGCTGATCGTGCCACTCGGCATCCTGCTGGTCATCCGCCTGATCCCGGCGGAGGTTCTGGAGGAGCACCGCGCCACCGCCGCCCGGCTGGCCGCCCGGCCGGTCAGCTACGCCGCCGCCGCGCTGATGGTCGGGATCTGGCTGGTCGCCGCCGTCGCCCTTTTCTGGTGGCTCGAACCCCATGTCGCGGGTTGGCTGGGGTAGACGCGCGGGCGCCTGGCCCTCATTCGCCCAGCAGATGCAGCGCCAGGGTCCGGTCGTGGGGCCGGATGCGGTGCTCGAACAGGTAGATGCCCTGCCAAGTGCCCAGCGCCATCCGCCCCTCCAGCACGGGGATGGACAGCTGCACCGTGGTCAGCGCGCTGCGGATGTGGGCGGGCATGTCGTCCGGCCCCTCCAGCGTGTGATCGTAGAGCGCCGGGTCTTCCGGGACCAGCCGCTTGAAGAAGCGCTCCAGGTCGCTGCGCACGTCCGGGTCGGCGTTCTCCTGAATGACCAGAGAGGCCGAGGTGTGCCGGCAGAAGACGGTCAGCAGACCGCTCTCCATGCCCTGGGCGGCGACCCAACGGGCCACCGGCTCCGTCACCTCGGACAGGCCCTGGCCGCGGGTCCGGGTGGTCAGCGTCGTGACGGCCTGCCGCATGTTTGTCGCCCTCCGTGCTCGATTGCGCGTCTTGGAAGCGGGTCATCCATACACCAAATCGCTTGGCGTTCCCGACCAACAACAGGTGATTCATGGAACTGAACGGCCAGTACCGGATTCCGGCGGCGCGCGAGCGGGTCTTCACCGCGCTCTGCGATCCCGCCGTGCTGCAACGCTGCATCCCGGTGCTGGAGGAGATGGACCGCCTGTCGCCCACCGAATACACCGCGCGCGTGCGCGCCACGGTCGGGCCGCTGAACGCGCGCTTTGCCGGCAACGTCCGGGTGGCGCCCGAGGACGCGCCACGCTTCTACATCCTCTACGCCGAGGGCAAGGGCGGCCTCGCCGGGGCGGTCAAGGGCGAGGCCCGCATCACGCTGGAGGAGGTGGATGGCCACACCGACCTGTCCTTCACCCTCGCGGCGGCGCTGGGCGGAGCCGTCGGCCGGCTGGCGGTCAAGCTGGTCAAGGCCAAGGCCGACCGCGTCATCGACGGCTTCTTCGAGCGCTTCACGGCCGAGGTCCTGAACGGCTGAGGCGGATGCCGGGCAGGCCTCGACAACGCACCCGCAAAAAACCACTTCGCAGTTGCGGGAATTTGATCCACCATCATGGTCATGACCGAACAACCCCCCGATGCGGGAGTTCGCCGACCATGATTGCCGACATCGCCGACCCCGCGGTCTTCTCGCTCCACCCGCCCGCCGATGCCCTGGACGGCGTTCCGGATGGCCCGGCCCTCGACCGGCTGCTGTTCAGCCGCATCGTCGGGCTGGCCGCGCAGCATCCCGGCGGCGTCACCGCCTCCCTGGGGCTGGCGCGTGAGGCGCTGGCCGAACTGATCCGGCGGCACGCGGCGGGCTTCGCTCACCTTCTCCCCACCCTGCCCGACGGCAGCGGCGAGGACGCCATCGAGGAGGAGGACCTGCGGGCCTTCCTGCTCGACCACCGCGCCGCCGGAACGGTCGAGGAGGAATGGCTGGCCGCCATCGTCGCCCGCCGCGCCCTGGGGCCGAACCATCTCTGGCAGGACATGGGCTTCGCCAACCGGCGGGAGCTGAACGCCATGTTCCGCCGCCACTTTCCGTCGCTGGTCGCGCTGAACAGCGGCGACATGAAGTGGAAGAAGTTCTTCTACCGCCAGCTCTGCGAGCGCGAGGGGCTGATGCTCTGCAAATCCCCGAACTGCGAGGTGTGCGACGACTTCAGCGCCTGCTTCAGCGCGGAGGACGGCGACCCGCTGAGCGCCCTGGCCCGCGTGGCCCGCGGCGAGGGGGCCTGAACGACGCTGCCCGGACAAAGATGCGCTGCCGGTGAAGAAAGCCGCTTGACCGGAGCGCCGTCACCCGTTAGATAACGCCACCCGCCGGACGGAAGGCCAAGCAAGGCCCGATGAACGGCAGGTCTCCGATGGTCGCGTCAAGCATCAGCGGAAGGGTGGCCGAGTGGTTAAAGGCAGCAGACTGTAAATCTGCCCGCGTAAGCGTACGCTGGTTCAAATCCAGCCCCTTCCACCATCTGACGCAGCCGGTTCATGACAGGGTCATGACCGGCCGTTTCCTTTTCCAGACAGCGCTGAACTGTTGCTGCATCAGCGCGGCTGGGCTCCCAGATCCTCGAAGGTCAGACCCTTGTCGGTGCGGGTGAAGCGGCCCTTGCCGTTGACCGTCATCGCCGCGGCACCCGGCTGCGGCGCGAAGGTCGCCGCGTAATAGCAATCATACTGCTTGTCGTCCGGCTTCGGGGCGCCGTTGCGGTATTTGGTGTCGACGCAGCCCTGCTTGCGGAAGCCCTCGAAGCCGCGGAAACCGCCCTGCCCCTGGCCGTCCAGCGCCCGCCGGGTGTGCGTTTCCACCAGCTTGCGCATGTCGGACTCGCCCGGCTCCCCCGAACAGGCGGCCAGCGGCAGCAGCCCCAGACCGCACAGCACCGCGCGCCGCACCACGCCCCCCATTCTCGTCCTCACTTGCCGGCCAGCAGGCGGTCAACCCGCTCCTTCAGAGCGCCGAAGGACGGCGGCTTCACGACGAAGCCGTTGACGCCCAGGGACATGGCCTTCTTCACGATTTCCGATTCCGTGTGGTTGGTCAGGAAGACCACCGGCGTGCGGCGGTTCCGCACCTCGGCGCTGGCCCGCAGCTCGGCCAGGAACTGGAGGCCGGACACCGGTTTCATGTCGATGTCGCAGACGATCACGTCGGGGGTGGCGCGGATGCACTCCCGCATGCCGGTCTCCCCGTTGTCGGCCTCGGCGATCGAGCGAAAGCCGATCTGCGAGAGGATCTGCATGATGGTCCGGCGCACGAAGGGCTGATCTTCGATGACCAGGATGCTGTACTGCCCGTAATCGACCGGCTTCCTGTCCATCGCCGCACCCTCCTTCGCCCGCGCCCGGGGAATTGGCCAAGCACTGGTGGGACCAGCCCATGGTCATACAGTCGACCACTGATAATGTGAGTTCGCCGAACGAGCAACCAAAGGACGGTTACAACTTTTAAAGAATGGGGGATTCTCCCCGGCACGGCACGGCGAAGGGCCGCGCGACACCGCACGGCCCTTGGGTTTCCGTATGGATCGGACACCTTCCCGGCCCCCGCCGGATGCTAGCGCCGGCTGGGTCCCTGCAACCCCAGGAGGGAGGAGATCACGCCCGCTACGAACCGACGTTCCGGATGCAATTCATGCACCGCCACCGCACGCCCGGCGAAGGACAGAGCCGCCTTCGCCATGCCCCCTGGGTCCGGGCAGGCTTCGCCGTCGATGCGGAAGCGCGTGACGGTCTTGGTGAGTTCGTGCATCGCGGTCAGTGGCGGGATGCACATCAGGAAACGGGCGCTGGCGATCGGCGTGAAGCCGCAACGCTCGAACATGGTCTGCACGGTCACCGGGACACCGTCCGGCCCTTCGGTCCCAACCTGATAACGGAGCAGGCGCTGCGCCCGCTCCTCCACCGCCTCGGACCAACCGGCGGTGGCCGTAATCATGGGGTTGATCAAACCTGCCTCCAAATGCACCAGCCACGGGCGGCGCAGGCGCCAAGGACGTTAGATTGTTCGCCGAACGAACAAGGTCAAGAAACATCCCGTATGGTGGAAACCCGCATCCGTTTGCTTACGAAGCAATCACCGTGCCAGCGCACGGAAGCAACGGCGCAGGGCCGTCCTGCCTCGTCGCCGGGTTCCTGTATCGTCTTGAAACTCCACCTGATTGCTTCATGGTGCCCGTGTCGACGCCGGAGCGGCGCCTTGGGACTCAACAGCGCAGCGACCGTTCTGGTGCCGGCCGCTCCGCTTCCCGGACAAACGGGACACGGCGCATATGCGACAATCTGCCGCCCTTTTGGGCACAGCGTGTCGCTGCTCTGCAATCGACACCCTTGAGGTGATGATCAGGAACCCTGCACGCGCGTGAATCGTTATGCCCGCGAAAACAATTCCTGTTCTGCGCTGTTGTGACCTGACGCAGGTGGATTCATTGAGCCGGAAGTTGTTTTGCGGCGGCGAGCGGGGGCCATCGTGGAGACGTCCATGCCAAAAAATGCGGATTCGGATAAACCGGACAGGAGCGGCCCAACCAAGGGAAAGGCGCTGCGTGACAGTCTGGAGGTGCTGAACCGCAACCTTGCCGAAGGGCTCCGGACCGCGGACCGTCTCCAGCGCGACGCCAGCCGTCTGGTCGAAGAGAGCGCGCGTCTGGCCGCCGAGCTGGTCGAACAGCGCCGCGAGATGAGCCGGCTCCACGACCGGCTGCACCGTTCCGAGGGCCGCCGCGCCGCCCGTGAGGAGGAGCTGCGCCGCGCCTACGAAAGGGCGGAGCGCGCCGACCGGGCCAAGGCGCGCTTCCTGAGCGCCGCCAGCCACGACCTGCGCCAGCCGATCCAGGCGGCGGCGCTGTACACCCACATCCTGCGCGGCGCGGTCGACGCGAACCCCGCGGCCCGGGAGGCGGCCGATCTGCTCCAGGCGTCCATCGACAGCCTGAGCGGCATGCTGAGCGGCCTTCTGGACCTCGCCCGGCTGGAGGCCGGTGCGGTGGACGTCGCGATCACGGAGTTCCGTCCCGACGCGCTGATGCGCCATCTGGCCCAGGAGTTCCGGGAGAGCGCGGTGACCGAGGGGACGAGCCTGCACGTCCATCCCTGCGGCGTGGCGGTGCGGACCGACGCAAGGTTGCTGGCACGGATTCTGACCCACCTGCTGTCCAACGCCATCCGCCATGGCGGGGGGGATGGACGGCGGGTCCTTCTGGGCTGCCGGCGGCGTCCCGCTGCGCTGGAGTTCCAGGTGTGGGACGACGGGCGGGGCATCCCCCCCGACGCCCGCGCCGCCATCTTCGAGGAGTTCCACCAGCTCGACAACCCGGAGCGCAGCGCGGCCAAGGGTTTCGGCCTCGGCCTGCCGCTGGTGGCCCGCATGGCCCGGCTGCTCGGCCTCGCGCTGGACCTGCGGTCGGAGGTCGGCCGGGGCACCGTCTTCACGGTCACCGTACCGCGCGCCACCCTCCCCCCCGACCCCGACCGCCGCCTGACCGCTGCCGCCCGCGCCATGGCCGCGGTCGCCACAAGCGCAACGGCAACTGCGACGACGACGGCGTCACCGACCGAACGGATGAAGGGCCGGCGGGTGCTTCTGGTGGAGGACGACGAGCGGGTGCGCCACGCCATGACCATGCTGCTGAAGCGCTGGGGCGTGCGGGTGACCGCCGTCGGCTCGGCGGAGGAACTGGCCGACCGCCTGCCCCGGCTGCGCAGCCGTCCCCATGTCGTGCTTGCCGATCACCGGCTCCCGCGCGGGCAGACGGGCCGCACGGTGGCGGAGCTGGTGCGCCGCCGGTGGGACGTGCCGGTCATCATCATCACCGGCGATACGGCGCCGGAGCGGCTTCGCGAAGCGCGCTCCATCGGCTGCCGCCTGCTGCACAAGCCGGTGGAGCCCGGCGACCTCGCCGCCACGCTCGACGAGGTCATGGAGCGGTGAGCGTCGAGAACGATCCCCCGCTCCACCTGTTCGCATTGTGGGAGGAGCGCGCATGGGGCGACGCAGGACGCGGCACAACTCGATCAGGCGAGGTCTGATCGGCGGGATAGCCGTCCTGCTGGCGCTCGGCGCCGGGGCGGTGGCCTGGGCGTGGGAGGCGGCGATCCCGCCGCAGCCGCGCCCGACGGCGGACGGCTTTCCGCCGAAGCTGGTGGCGGAAGGGGCGCGGCTGGCGGCGGTGGGGAACTGCATCGCCTGCCACACGGTGCCGGGCGGACGGTCCTTCGCCGGAGGGCTGGCCCTGCCGACGCCCTTCGGCACCATCCATTCCACCAACATCACGCCCGACGAGGACACCGGCATCGGCCGGTGGAGCGAGGCGGCCTTCACCCGCGCCATGCGGCGCGGGGTGGACCGCGAAGGCCGGCATCTCTACCCCGCCTTCCCCTACGACCACTACACGCGGGTCAGCGACGCCGACAACCGCGCGCTCTACGCCTACCTGATGACGCGCACCCCGGTGCGGGCGGAGGCGCCGGCCAACGACCTGCCTTTTCCGCTGAACATCCGCATGGCGGTGGCCGGGTGGAAGCTGCTCTATTTCCGCGAGGGCGCCTTCACCCCCGACCCGGCCAAGCCGGAGGTCTGGAACCGCGGCGCCTATCTGGCGGAGGGGCTGGGCCATTGCGGCGCCTGCCACAGCCCGCGCAACGCGCTGGGCGCGGTGGAGAAGGATCGCGCCTGGGCCGGCGGCGAGGCCGAAGGCTGGACCGCCTACCCCATCAACCAGGACTCCCCGGCGCCCGTCCCCTGGACGGCGGACAGTCTGGCCTTCTACCTGCGGCACGGCTGGCACCCGGCGCACGGCGTGTCGCGCGGACCGATGGCGGAGGTCACCGGCAACCTCGCCGGGTTGCCCGACGCCGACGTGGCCGCCATCGCCGCCTACGTCGCCGACCGCATGGGCACTCCCACCGCCGAGCGCCTGCGCCGCGGCGAAGATCTGCAAGCCCTGGTTCCGCGCCTGAGCGCCGACGCCGGGACGCCGCCGGGCGCCAGCCTGCCCGCCGCGGACGGCTTGGCCCGTCCCCCCGCCGCGGACTCCGGAAGGGCCGGGGGCGACGAGCGGGGCGAGGCGATCTACCGCACGGCCTGCGCCACCTGCCACGAATCCGGGCGGCCGCTTCCCTTCGGCGGACTGCCCTTCGCGCTCAGCACCGCGGTGAACGCGTCCACCCCCCAGAACATTATCAACGTCACGCTGTTCGGCCTGCCGCCCGGCGACGGCACCGTCAGCGCGGTGATGCCGGCCTTCGGCGGCGCCCTGTCCGACGCCGACATGGTGGCCCTGCTGCGCCACCTGCGCGGGCGCTTCAGCGAGCAGCCGCCGTGGGACGGGCTGGAGCGGCTGGTGGCCGACACGCGCAGCGGCGCGCATCACGTCGCCGTCCGCCCCGCCGACGGCATCGAACGGGCACCCCGCAACGTCGGCGCCGCCGACTGAACGCATGCCCGGACTGACGGCCCGGACTGACGGAAGGAAGCCCATCATGGCGATCGACCTCACGGTGAACGGCACCCCCCAGCGGGTGGAGGCGGACCCGGACACGCCGCTGCTCTACGTGCTGCGCGACGATCTGGGGCTGAACGGGGCGAAGTTCGGCTGCGGGCTGGGCCAATGCGGCGCCTGCACGGTGATGGTGGACGGGCGCGCCGTGCTGTCCTGCGTCACGCCGATCCTGCTGATGCAGGGGCGCGCCGTCACCACGGTCGAGGGGCTGGGCACCGCCGAGGCCCCCGGCCCGATGCAGCGCGCCTTCATCGAGGAGCAGGCGGCCCAGTGCGGCTATTGCATCCCCGGCATGATGATGCGGGCGCAGGCGTTGCTCCAGGAGCAGCCGGACGCCGACGACGCCGCGATCCGCCGCGCGCTGGAGTTCAACCTGTGCCGCTGCGGCACCCATATGCGCATCCTGCGCGCCATCCGCCGCGCCGCCGACACCCTGCGCCACGCGGAAACCAACGCTCCGAACGGGAGGGCCGGCTGATGAGCGACCACAGCCCCTTCTCCCTGACCCGCCGCGGCCTGCTGGCCGGCGGTGGCGCCCTGGTCGTCACCGTGTCGCTGGCCCGCCCCCTGCCCGCCCAGACCGGGGGCGGCGGTGGCGCCCGGCCTTCCAAGCCCGCTCCGGGCAGCCTCGCGCAAACGCGCCGGCTCGACGCCTGGGTCCGAATCGGCGCGGACGGCGCCATCACCGTCTTCACCGGCAAAGCCGAACTCGGCCAGGGCATCCGCACCGCCCTGCTCCAGGTCGCGGCGGAGGAACTGCGCGTCCCGCCCGCCGCCATCACCCTGGTCACCGCCGACACCGCCCGCACCCCGAACGAGGGCTACACCGCCGGCAGCCAGTCCATGCAGAACAGCGGCACCGCCATCCGCGCCGCTGCCGCCCAGGCCCGCGCCCTGCTTGCGCAGGAGGCGGCGCGGCGCCTCGGCGCGCCGGCCGACGCGCTGGGCTTCGCCGACCAGCGGGTGACGGCGCCGGACGGGCGGACGCTCGGCTATGGGGAGCTGGCCACGTCGCTGGACCTGACGGTGGAGGTGCCGGCGGACGCCCCGCTGACCGCGCCGGACCGGCTGTCGGTGATGGGCAAGCCGCTGCCCCGCGTGGACATTCCGGCCAAGGTGACCGGCGGCGCGGCCTATGTGCAGGATCTTCGGCTGGAGGGGATGCTGCACGCCCGCGTCGTCCGCCCGCCCAGCCCGGCGGCCCGGCTGACCGCGCTCGACGCTGCCAGAGTGGAGGCGATGCCGGGGGTGGTCGCCGTGCTGCGCGACGGCAACTTCCTCGCCGTGGTGGCCGACAAGGAGTACCGGGCGGTCAAGGCGATGCGCGCCCTCGCCGCCGCCGCCCGCTGGGAGGAGCCGGCGACCCTGCCCGGCGATACCCCGATCCCCGACCTGCTGCGCGGGCTGGAACGCGAGGTCGGCACGGTGGACGCGAATGGCCAGGCCGGAACCATCGCCGACGGGCCGCGCAGCCTGCGCGCCCGCTTCACCCGGCCCTATCAGCTCCACGGCTCAATCGGGCCGTCCTGCGGCGTGGCGGTGATGGGCGAGGACGGGCTGACCGTCTGGTCGCACACCCAGGGCGTCTATCCCGACCGCAAGGCCATCGCCGAGATGCTGCGCCTGCCCGTGGAGCGGGTGCGGGTGATCCATACGGAGGGCTCCGGCTGCTACGGCCACAACGGCGCCGACGACGCGGCGGCGGACGCCGCTCTGATCGCCAGCAAGCTGCCGGGCCGCCCGGTGCGGGTGCAGTGGATGCGCGAGCAGGAGCATGCCGGGGAGCCCTATGGTCCGGCCATGATGATCGAGGCGGCAGCCTCGCTGGACGGGAACGGGCGCATCGACCGCTGGACTTTCGACGTCTGGTCCAACACCCACACCACCCGCCCCGGCGGGGCCGGCGCCCTGCTGGCCGCGCGCCATCTGGCCGAGCCCTTCCCGGCGGAACCGGCGGCGATGCAGATCACCCCCGCCGGCAACGGCGACCGCAACGCCATCCCGCTCTACGCCATCCCCAACACCCGCGTCCTCTGGCACTTCCTGCCCGACATGCCGCTGCGGGTGTCGGCGCTGCGGTCGCTCGGCGCCTACGCCAACGTCTTCGCGCTGGAAAGCATGATGGACGATCTGGCGCTTCTGGCCGGCGCCGACCCCGTGGAGTTCCGCCTGCGCCATCTGGAGGACCCGCGCGCCCGCCGGGTGGTCGAACTGGCGGCGGAGCGCTTCGGCTGGACAGGCACCGCGTCCGCGCCGGGCTTCGGCCATGGCTTCGCCTTCGCCCGCTACAAGAACCACGCCGCCTATCTGGCGCTGGCGGTGGAGCTGTCGGTGGACCGCGGCAGCGGGCGGGTGCGGATGACCCGCGCCACCGCCGCCATCGACAGCGGCGAGATCGTCAACCCGGACGGCATCCGCAACCAGACGGAAGGCGGCATCATCCAGGCGATGAGCTGGACCCTGTTCGAGCGCGTCGCCTACGACGACACCCGAGTCACCTCGGTGGATTGGGCCAGCTACCCCATCCTGCGCTTCGCCAGCGTGCCCGACCGCATCGACGTCCACATCGTCGAGCGGCCCGGCGATCCCTTCCTCGGCACCGGCGAGGCAGCGCAGGGTCCGACCGCCGCGGCCATCGGCAACGCCATCCGCGCGGCGACCGGCCGGCGCCTGCGCAACCTGCCCTTCACCCCCGACCGGGTACGGGAGTTGACCGCCACCGGATAGCGCCGGTCCGGGGAGGATTTCCGCAATCCTTCCAACGAACAGAACAAATGGCTTGGCGCCTTCGGACGAAGAGGGATGGGAGCCCAACCCAGGGCAAGCGGCTTTGCCGCCCCCCATCGGTTCACTATGCCAAGATGTGAAGGGCAGCAAACGGGGCACATTGCTTGCCGCCGCAACCCCCGCTTGCGCCGCCTTTATTGACCAATCGCTGCATATCCGGCAGCGCAGCATAATAAAAATCCAGTATATCCATGATTTCTTCAGTAGTTAATCAATGATTAACGATGCATGAATGCGTCAAATAGCGCAATATTCTGCAATATGTAACATTACAATGAAGATTTATGCTTGCCGTTAACAAAGAAACGCCTGTGTCAAATGCGGTTTCCACGCGCTGTATTCATTGACCAAGACGTCTGGTTGTGGGTATGTCAAATCAAACGAGGTAGCCACTTCTTTCGAGAAACGGCCACTCTGGATTGCATCCCATTCAGGAAATGTCCGCTATGACCGAAGCGTCCGCCGCCGCCCCCACCACGCGCGTTATCACCTCTGGCCGCTTCCTCGACACGGCGGCCGAGATTGCCGTCATCGACACTGCCCTCAGCGGTTGGCGGGACCTTCAGGCGGGCCTTCCCTCCGGCATGGACGCCGTGCTGATCGGCGAAGGCCGCGACGGCGTGGCGGCGATGGCGCAGGCCTTGGCCGGGCGCCAGGGGGTCCGGGCGCTCCATGTGCTGTGCCACGGCTTCGAAGGCGGCCTGCAACTCGGGACGGCGCGGCTCGACGAAGCGGCGCTGACGGCGCGCGCCGCGGAACTGGCGGCCACCGGCGCCTGCCTTGCCGACGACGGCGACATCCTGCTGTACGGCTGCAACGTGGCGAGCGGCCATGGCGAGTCGTTCCTCGACGCTCTGGCCGACATCACCGGCGCCGCCATGGCGGCCTCCCGGACCCCGACGGGCGCCGCGGACCTGGGCGGCGATTGGGATCTCGCCTGGACCCGCGGCACGCCGCGGACCGAAGCCCTGCGGATCGACCAGTATCGCGGTGTGCTGGCCGCGCCGTCCGTCCGGGAAGCGGTCGCCTACACCGGTGAAAGCATCATCACCATCACGTACGACGATGAGCTCGACACCTCAAGCAACCCGCTGCTGTCTCATTTCGTGGCGACCGACGGGACCCTGAACGCGGGCACCGGCTCCATTCTGATCAATGGAAATTCGGTCGCCCTGGTCAGCGCGGTTGTTTCCAGCAACGCCGTGACACTCACCGTCGGCCACCAATTCCAGGTCAATGACAGCATCGCCTTCCGGTACGAAGATCCGGCGGGTGACGACCTGACCGGGGTCATCCAGGCGTCCTACGGCCTGGACACCGTGTCGGTGGACGTCAACGTTACGGTTCTGACCGCTCGCCCCCCGGCACTCCTCTCAGCATCCGCGCAAATCGGGACCAACAAGGTCGTCCTGTCCTTCGATCAGGCGCTGGACGCCAACAATCCCCCGTCCACCCAGCAGTTCTTCGGGTCCTCGTCGACGCAGGGGCAGATTCGCATCAACGGCGTCTACTACAGCGTTTCGAGCGTCGCCGTCGTTGGAAGCACCGTCACCGTCGAGGTCGGCAACGGCTACATCTTCCAGAATGGGGATCTCGTCTCCCTCCGTTATTACGACGGGGACACGGTGGACAGCACCACGGCCATCCAGAACCAGGCCGGCGTCGATATTCCGGATTTCAGAACCAGCTTCACCGTCCAGCTCAACGCGCCGACCGTGACCGCGACGGGCAACGCGCCGACCTTCACGCAGAACGCGGCGCCTGTGGACCTGTTCTCCGGGGTGACCGCCAGCACCAACACCGGACAGGTCTTCACCAGC
Organism: Azospirillum sp. UENF 312511; assembly: GCF_058780635.1. Lineage (NCBI taxonomy): Bacteria > Pseudomonadati > Pseudomonadota > Alphaproteobacteria > Rhodospirillales > Azospirillaceae > Azospirillum > Azospirillum sp. UENF 312511. Next base: position 497,149 of record NZ_JBSNCG010000003.1, read on the forward strand.
GTGACCCTGACGGTCACCAACGTCGTTGACGACGAGTGGCTGTCCATCGACGGCACCATCCCCATTTCCCTGTCCTCCCCCGCCACCGGGGTAACCGTGGCGACGATTCCGGGGGCGACGCTCTCCACCTCGTACAGCGGCACCACGGCAACCGTCACCTTGAGCGGGTTCAGCCTCACCGGCACCCAGTTGGCGGCGCTGATCGACGGCATCGCCTACGTCAACGCCGGCGACGCCGTCACCGGCATCGTCACGCCCGGCAACCGCGTCATCTCCATCACCAGCGTCACCGACGACGGCAGCAACAACAACACCTCCACCCTCAGCGGCGTTTCCTCCACCGTCGTCGTTGCGGCCGCGGCGCCCCCGACCCTGACGGCGACCGGCAACACGAACACCTTCGTCACCTACACGAGCCCGTCGGACCTGTTCTCGACGGTGACGGCCAGCACCAACGACTCGGGCCAGGTCTTCACCAGCCTGACGCTCACAGTGACCGGCGTGCTGGACGGCGCGTCGGAAATGCTGGTCTTCCTGGTCCCCGGATGGTCGTCCTCGACCATTGCCCTGAACCACGGCGCCACCTCCCTGCCCGTCGGCGGGGTGACGGCCAGCGCCACGGTCAGTGGCGGCACCGTCACGGTAACGATCAGCGGCCTGCAACTGTCGGACAGCCAGATGGCGTCGTTCATCGACGGCATCGCCTACAACAACATCGCGGCTCTGCAGAGCGCCACGCCGTCCGATGGCCCGCGCGTCATCACCATCACCGGCGTCACCGACGACGGCAGCAGCGACAACAGCACCAGCCTGAGCGGCATCACCGCCACCGTCAACATCGGCGCTCCCCAGGCGCCGGTCCTGCAAAGCGCTGCCGTGGACGGCACGTCCTTGGTGCTGACCTACGATGTGGCGCTCGATTCCGCCAACCCGCCGGCGGCGGGCGCCTTCACCGTCACGACCGGCAGCAGCCCGGTCACCGTCAGCGGCGTCGCCGTGGACGGCGCGAACAAGACCGTCACGCTGACGCTCGCCCAAGCGGTCGCCCATGGCAGCGCGGTCACCGTTTCCTATACCGACCCGACCGTGGGTGACGACGTCAACGCCGTTCAATCCGCCTGGGGCGGCATCGACGCCGCGACCGTCGCCACGCAGCCGGTCACCAACAACACGCCCAACCCGAACGCCACCCCACCGACCCTGACGCTGAGCACCGAAACCCCATTCTTCATGGGGAGCAGCGGCAGCAGCGGCTTTGACCTCTTCAACGCGGTGACCGCCTCGACCGTCGACGGCGGACAACACTTCACCGGCATGGTCCTCAAGGTCTACAACGTCGTCGGCAACGGCGGCACCGAGTTCCTGACCATCGGTGGCAGCGACATCACGCTCAGCACCGGATCGGGCACGTTCAACAACGGCAGCTACGCGGTCACACTGGCCAACGGCGTCGCCACCGTGACGCTGAACGGCATGTCGTTGAGCGACGGCACCATGGGCTCGCTGATCGACGGCATCACCTACAAGAACACCGGCCCGGCCAACGCGGCGTTCGGCTCCACCGAGACGCGGCCCATCGTCCTGCACTCCGTCACCGACAGCGGTCCCGTCGGCCAGAACACCACCGTCGTCGACCAGGTCGCCACGGTGACGATCGCCAACACGATGTCCGCGCCCGCGCCTCTCAAGATCGCGCCGACAAGCCCGACCGTGTCATTCGTTGCGGGGACGCCGAAGCAGGTGTCCTTCACCATCACGGCCACGCAGTCCATCACCCTGGTAGGGTCGATGGTCGAGTTCGGCGTCAGCGCGCCCAGCGGCTGGACGGTCGCGAACATCAGCCTCGACATGCCGGTCACCGGCATCATTACGATCGGCAGCGTCTTCACCCTGACCTTCGACATCACGGCGTCCGGCACGGACACGTCCGGTGCATTCCCCATCAGCATCGTCTCCACGGCGGCCGGGATCGACATGAGCACCGCCGCCATCTCGAACTCGGTGATGGTGATGCTCGCCCCACCCGCGCCGGTGCTGCAGAGCGCCACGGTCGACGGCACCTCGCTGGTCCTGACCTATGATGCCGCGCTGGACGCGGTGAACGGCCCGGCCGCAAGCGCCTTCGAGGTCAAGGTCGGCGGCAGCACGGTCACCGTCTCCAACGTCGCGGTGAACAGCGTCAACAAGACGGTCACGCTGACTTTGGCCCAGGCGGTCCAGCACGGACAGACGGTCACCGTCAGCTACACCGATCCCACCAGCGGCGACGACACGGCGGCGATCCAGAACGCCACCGGCGGCGCCGACGCGGCCACCGTCACCAACCAGTCGGTGACGAACAGCACGCCGGACACGACGCCACCGTCGATCACCAACGTCACGATCCCCAACCAGCCGGCCCAGGTCGGCGACACGGTGACCGTGACGATCACCGTGGCCTCGGACAGCGACACCTACACGCTGGGCAACGGCAGCACCGTCGGCGGCTTCGCGCTCGCCAATCTGACCAGGGTCAGCGCGACCACCTACACCGCCACCTTCACCGTCACCGCCGACGGCCAGCGCACCGGCAACCTCGCGGCCAACCAGGACATTCCGGTCAACATCGTCCTGGTCGACAGCGCCAGCAACGCCAACACCCCCTACACCACCCCGATCAGCCAGAACAACGACCGCATCGACACCAACGCCCCGCCGGTCCTCGCCGTCCCCACCACCCCGCCGACGCTGGTCGACACCTCGGCCACCGACACCTTCCCGCTGATCGACGGCCAGCTCTCCGCGACCGATCTGGAAGGCGACACGCTGACCTACTCCGTCGCCGGATCGCAGGCCTCCCCGGTCCAGCACGGCAGCGTCACGCTCAGCAACGGCGTCACCTACGACACCTGGTCCACCGGGCCGGGCGGCACCGCCTACGTCAACAGCCAGACCGGCCACTACGCCTACGTCTTCGACGCCGCCTTCCTCAACGGCGTCCCGGCCGGGCCGATGCAGGGCACCGGCACCTTCACCGTCTCCGACGGCAACCGCACCGTCGAGCGGCAGCTCACCCTCAACTTCACCGGCGCCAACGACAGCCCCATCCTGTCCAACGACGTCCGCAGCCTGGCCGCCATCGACCAGGGCATCGCCGACGCCGCCAACACCGGCACCACCGTCACCGCCCTGCTCGCCTCGGCCGGCACCGCCACCGACGCCGAGTACGACAGCCCCTTCCCGCTGGTCACCGTCCTCCCGCTGGGCATCGCTGTCACCGGGGTGACCAACACCAACGGCACCTGGCAGTACAAGGTCGGCACCGGCGCCTGGACCGACATCCCCACCGCCTCGTCCGCCGGCGCGGCGCTGCTGCTCGCCGGGTCGGACCGCGTGCGCTTCGTGCCGAGCGGCTCGGGCTTCACCAACACCGACACCGGCGGCCTGACCTTCAAGGCGTGGGACCTGACCAGCGGCACGGCGGGGGCCACCGCCGACACCACCACCGCCGACGCCTACAGCGCGGGCAGCGCCACCGCGACGATCACCGTCGACGCCGTGCCGACCCTGACCGCGACCGGCGGCAGCAAGACCTTCGGCGTCGGGGTGGACGGCACGACCACCAGCCTGTTCAGCGGCGTGGCCGCCTCCACGGTGGAGGCCGGGCAGAGCTTCCGCGGGGTGGTGTTCACCGTCAGCGGCGTGACCGACGCCACCGAGGTCCTGACCATCGGCGGCACCGACGTCGCCCTGACCAACGGCGCCACCGCCACCCTGAGCGGGCTGGGCGTCGCCGGCGGCAACGCCGCCGTCACCGTGTCGGTGGTCGGCGGCGTCGCCACGGTGACCGTCACCGGGCTGGAGCGCAGCGACGCGCAGATGAACGCGCTGCTGGGCGGCGTCACCTACAAGAACACCAGCGCGTCGGCGACGCTGGGCGACCGCACGGTGGCGGTCGCCAGCCTGACCGACAGCGGCGGCGCCACCGGAGCCGCGACCATCTCCGGGGTCAGCACGGTGGTGAGCGTGGCCGACGTGACGCCGCCCGTGGCTCCGGTGGTCACCAGCGCGGCGCTGAGCAACAGCGCCACGCCGATCATCGCCGGCACGGCGGAGGCGGACAGCACGGTCACCGTCACCATCGGCGGGGCGACCTACACCACGACGGCGACCAACGGCAGCTGGTCGATCAACCTCGCCACGGCGACGCCGGCCTCCGGGTCGCTGAGCCTCAACGCCAACGGCACCAACGCGGTGTCCGTCACCGCCCGGGACGCGTCCAACAACACCTCCACGGCCGGCACCCAGACGCTGACGATCGACACCACCGCGCCCAACGCTCCGGCGGTGACCAGCGCCGCGCTGACCAAGAACGCCACCCCGACCATTGGCGGTACGGCTGAGACCGGCAGCACCCTGACGGTGACCGTCGGCGGCGCCACCTACACCACGACCGCCACCAACGGCACCTGGAGCCTCAACCTCGCTACGGCGACACCGACCGCCGGATCGTTGAGCCTCAACGCCAACGGGACCAACGCCGTCTCGGCGACGGCAACGGATGCGGCCGGCAACGTCTCCTCGGCCGGCACGCAGACGCTGACCATCGACACCACCGCGCCCAACGCGCCGGCGGTAACCAGCGCGGCCTTGACCAAGAACGCTACCCCGATCATTGGCGGCACGGCGGAGACCGGCAGCACGGTGACCGTCACCATCAGCGGCGCCACCTACACCACGACGGCGACCAACGGCACCTGGAGCCTCAACCTCGCCACCGCCACCCCGACCTCCGGCTCGTTGAGCCTGAACGCCAACGGCACCAACACCGTTTCGGCGACGGCAACCGACGCCGCGGGCAACACCTCCACGGCCGGCACCCAGACGCTGACCATCGACACCACCGCGCCCAACGCCCCCACCGTTACGACGGCGCTGAGCAACAGCACGACGCCGACCCTCACCGGCACCGCGGAAGCGGACAGCACGGTCACCGTCACGGTGGGCGGCGCCACCTACACCACGACGGCGACCAACGGGACCTGGAGCCTCAACCTCGCCACCACGACACCGACCTCCGGGTCGCTCAGCCTCAACGCCAACGGCACCAACACCGTCTCGGCCACCGCCACCGACGCGGCGGGCAACACCTCCGCGGCCGGCGCCCAGACGCTGACCATCGACACCACCCTGCCCGATGCCCCGACGGTGACCAGCGCCGCGCTGAGCAACAGCACGACGCCCACCCTCACCGGCACGGCGGAGGCGAATGCCACGGTCACCGTCACCATCGGCGGAGCGACCTACACCACCACCGCCTCGGGGACCGGCGCCTGGAGCGTCAATCTCGCCACCGCCACCCCGACCGCCGGCACGCTCAGCCTCAACGCCAACGGCACCAACACCGTCTCGGCGACGGCAACGGATGCGGCCGGCAACGTCTCCTCGGCCGGCACGCAGACGCTGACCATCGACACCAACGCGCCCAACGCCCCCACCGTTACGACAGCGCTGAGCAACAGCACCACGCCGACCCTCACTGGCACCGCCGAGACCGGCAGCACGGTGACCGTCACGGTGGGTGGGGCCACCTACACCACCACCGCCACCAACGGCACGTGGAGCCTCAACCTCGCCACGGCGACGCCGACCTCCGGCACGCTCAGCCTCAACGCCAACGGCACCAACGCCGTCTCGGCCACCGCCACCGACGCGGCGGGCAACACCTCCTCGGCCGGCACCCAGACGCTGACCATCGACACCACCGCGCCCAACGCCCCTACCGTTACGACAGCGCTGAGCAACAGCACCACGCCGACCCTCACCGGCACCGCCGAGACCGGCAGCACGGTGACCGTCACGGTGGGCGGCGCCACCTACACCACGACGGCGACCAACGGCAGCTGGAGCCTCAACCTCGCCACCACGACACCGACCTCCGGGTCGCTCAGCCTCAACGCCAACGGCACCAACGCCGTCTCGGCCACCGCCACCGACGCGGCGGGTAACGTCTCCTCAGCCGGCACGCAGACGCTGACCATCGACACCACCCTGCCCGACGCCCCGACCGTCACCACCGCGCTCAGCAACAGCACGACGCCCACCCTCACCGGCACGGCCGAGGCCAATGCCACGGTCTCCGTCACGGTGGGCGGCGCCACCTACACCACCACCGCCTCGGGGACCGGCGCCTGGAGCCTCGACCTCGCCACCGCCATCCCGACCGCCGGCTCGCTCAGCCTCGACCCCAACGGCGCCAACCCCGTCGCGGCCACCGCCACCGACGCCGCCGGCAACACCTCCGCGCCGGGCACGCAGACGCTGACCATCGACACCACCGCGCCCAACGCCCCGGCAGTGACCAGCGCGACGCTGACCAACAGCGCCACCCCGACCATTGGCGGCACGGCGGAAAGCGGCAGCACGGTCACCGTCACCATCGGCGGCGCCACCTACACCACCACCGCCACCAACGGCAGCTGGAGCCTCAACCTCGCCACGGCGACGCCGACCGCTGGATCGTTGAGCCTCAACGCCAACGGCACCAACGCCGTCTCGGCCACCGCCACCGACGCGGCGGGCAACACCTCCTCGGCCGGCACCCAGACGCTGACCATCGACACCACCCTGCCCGACGCCCCGACGGTGACCAGCGCCGCGCTGAGCAACAGCACCACACCCACCCTCACCGGCACCGCCGAGACCGGCAGCACGGTCACCGTCACGGTGGGCGGCGCCACCTACACCACCACCGCCACCAACGGGAGCTGGAGCGTCAACCTCGCCACCGCTACCCCGACCTCCGGGTCGCTGAGCCTGAACCCCAACGGCGCCAACACCGTCGCGGCCACCGCCACCGACGCCTCGGGCAACGTCTCCGCGCCGGGCACCCAGACGCTGACCATCGACACCACCCTGCCCGACGCACCGACCGTCACCACCGCGCTCACCAACAGCACCACCCCCACCCTCACCGGCACCGCCGAGGCCAACGCCACGGTCACCGTCACGGTGGGCGGCGCCACCTACACCACCACCGCCTCGGGGACCGGCGCCTGGAGCCTCGACCTCGCCACCGCCACCCCGACCGCCGGCTCGCTCAGCCTCGACCCCAACGGCGCCAACCCCGTCGCGGCCACCGCCACCGACGCCGCCGGCAACGTGTCGAGCCCCGCCACCCACACGCTGACCGTCGACACCACCCCGCCGACGGCCAGCGTGCTGTTCGACGACGACAGCATCGACGCCATCGAGCAGTCCAGCACCGCCTTCACCATCAGCGGCGGCGAGGCCGGCGCCGCCTTCACCTGGACGATCACCTCCGCCGGCGGCGGCCAGGTCTCCGGCAGCGGCGTGATGAGCGGCCCGACCGCGCAGGTCGGCGGGCTCGACCTCTCCGGCCTGGGCGACGGCACGCTGACCCTGACGCTCGCCCTGACCGACCCGGCGGGCAACGCCTCGGTGCCCTTCACCGCGACGACGCAGAAGCTCACCGCCACCGTCGACAAGCCCGCCCCCGTCGCCCCGCCGCCGGTCGCCACGGTGGACGGCGCCACCGTCACCGGCGCGGTCACCACCAACGGCGACGGCAGCCGCACCACCACCGTGACCATCGAGGCCAGCACCGGCACCCGCGTCGAGGACACCAGCACCGCCAACCCCGACCTCGCCGACGTCCCGGTGGTGCGCGAGCAGGTGGTCGACGCGCAGACCGGCCAGGTCTCCACCCAGACCACGCTGACGGTCAGCGTCTCCACCGGCGTCGCCGTCACCGCCACCGGCGGCGCCGAGCGGCAGACCGCCGCCCAGGCGCTGACCGGGCTGACCGGGCTGATCGCCGCCATCGAGGCGCGCACCGACGAGGGCACCGCCGCGCGCGGCACCTTGACCGGCGGCGGCTCGGGCTTCCTCTCGGTGCTGTCGGCGCAGGCCCAGCTGCTGGTCCGCGCCATCGACTTCACCGCGCCCGGCGTGGCCGCCGGCCAGGCGGTGCAGACCAAGGTGACCGGCACCACGCTGGGCGGCACCGGCCCGACCAGCACGGCGCCGACCGCGGTAGTGCTCAACACCACGGGCCTGACCGGGCCGGTGACCATCCAGCTCGACAACGTCGAGTTCGCGGCGGTGGTCGGCAACGCCACGCTGGTCGGCGGCGACGGCGAGCAGATCGTCTACGGCGACGACCACGAGCAGTACATGCATCTGGGCGACGGCGACGACCTCCTGCACGGCGGCGGCGGCAACGACACGATCACCAGCGCCGGCGGCAACGACACGCTGTACGGCGACGAGGGCGACGACCTGGTGCACGGCGGCGAGGGCGACGACTGGCTGTTCGGCGGGTCGGGCAACGACCTGATCGGCGGCGGCACGGGCGACGACCGCGGCTTCGGCGGCGAGGGCGACGACGTGCTGTTCGGCGAGGAGGGCGACGACACGCTGACCGGCAACGAGGGCAACGACACGCTGAGCGGCGGGGCGGGCAACGACCTGCTGTTCGGCGAGGAGGGCGACGACCTTCTGTACGGCGACGAGGGCGACGACACGCTGAGCGGCGGGGACGGCAACGACACGGCGCTGGGCGGGTCGGGCAACGACCTGATCGCTCTGGGGTCGGGCAACGACCTGGGGCTGGGCGGGGACGGCAACGACACGCTGTTCGGCGAGGAGGGCGACGACACGCTGTTCGGCGGGGCGGGCGACGACGTGCTGCACGGCGGGGCCGGCAACGACGTGCTGTTCGCCGACGGCGGGGCGGACACGCTGTGGGGCGGCGAGGGCGCGGACGTCTTCGCCTTCGGGCGCAACTCCGGCGGGTCGGTGGTGATGGACTTCGAAGTGGGAGTAGACCGCCTGGCCTTCTACGAGGCCGGCGTCGACCTCGGCGCGGTGATCCGCTCGGCGCGGGTGGAGGGCGGCAACACCACGCTCGACGTCGGCGGGGGCAACCGCATCACCATCCTCGGCCAGACCGGCAACGTCGCCGCCTGGTTCGGCTGAGCGGCGGCGGCGCAGCGCGCTCCGCAAACGAAAGGCGGGTGCCGGCGCCTTCGGGCTCCGGCACCCGCCTTTTTCTTTGCGGGCGATAGACGACCCTCAGGCCATCGGGCGGCCGCCGTTCCGCGTCCGCAGATGGTCGATGAGGGCGCGCAACCGCGGCGGCACCGTCCGGCGGCTGGGATAGTAGAGATGGAACCCGGCGAAGGGCGGGCAGAACCCCTCCAGGACGGCCACCAGCGCGCCGCGCTCCAGATGGGGCCGGAAGGTCTCCTCCATGCCGCAGGTGAGCCCGGCGCCGGCCAGGGCCAGCCGGACCATCATCCCCATGTCGTTGGTCGCGACCCTCGGATTCACCGCGATGTCGAAGTCGCGGCCGTCCTCGGTGAACTCCCAGCGGTAGGGCGCCACGTCCGGCGCCGGGCGCCAGCCGATGCAGCGGTGGGCGAGAAGATCGCGCGGATGAACGGGGCGGCCGGCCAGCGCCAGATAGGCGGGTGAGGCGACCACAAGCTGCCGCTGCGGGGCGGAGACCGGCACCGCGATCATGTCCTGCTCGATCGCTTCGCCCAGCCGGACACCCGCGTCGAAGCCCGCCGCGACGATGTCGAACTCCTCGTCGGTCACCAGGATGTCGACGCCGATCGAAGGATAGGCGGCGAGGAAGCCGGCCAGCGCCTCGCCCTCCAGGATGCTTTCCGCGATGGAGGACACGGCCAGCCGCAGCGTGCCGGCCGGTGCGCCGTGCGTCGAGGCGATGGTCTCCAGCGCCGTGCCGATCTCCGCCAGCGCCGGCCGCGTCGCGGCGAGCAGATGCGCTCCGGCGTCGGTCAGCCGGACGCTGCGCGTCGTCCGCTGGAGCAGTGGCACGCCGATCCGGTCCTCCAGCCGGCGGACCGCCTGGCTGACGGCGGAGCGGGTGACGCCCAGACGCTCGGACGCCCGGCGGAAATTGAGCGTCTCGGCCACCGCCAGAAACGCCGCCATGCCTTCGAATGGATCGCTCATTGGTTAGAAAAACTAATCAGCCCGTTCACGATTGGCAACTCGAACATTCCAGTGGTCGGTCATAGCTTTTCCCCATCACCGCAACGATCGACGGAGAGGAGCAGACCATGACCGCGATCACCGACAAGACGATCCTCATCACCGGCGCCTCCAGCGGCATCGGCGAGGGCACCGCCCGCGTCCTCGGCGCCGCCGGGGCGAAGCTGGTGCTCGGCGCCCGCCGGACCGACCGGCTGGAATCCCTGGCCGCCGACATCCGGGCCGGCGGCGGCACCGCCGAGGTCCGCGCGCTGGACGTGACCAGCCGCGCGGACATGGCGGCCTTTGCCGCCTTCGCGCAGGAGCGGTTCGGGCGCATCGACGTGCTGGTCAACAACGCCGGGGTCATGCCGCTGTCCCCCATGGCCTCGCTGAAGGTCGAGGAATGGGACCGCATGATCGACGTGAACATCCGCGGCGTCCTCTACGGCATCGCCGCGGTGCTGCCGGTCATGAACGGCCAGGGCTTCGGCCAGATCATCAACATCGCCTCCATCGGGGCGCTCGCCGTGTCGCCGACCGCCGCCGTCTACTGCGCGACGAAATACGCGGTGCGGGCCATTTCCGACGGGCTGCGCCAGGAGAACGAACGGCTGCGCGTCACCTGCGTCTGCCCCGGCGTCGTGGAATCGGAGCTGGCCCACACCATCACCGACCCGGAGGCCGAGGAGCTGATGCGGACCTACCGTGCCGTCTCCATCAAGCCGGACGCCATCGGGCGGGCCATCCTGCACGCCATCGAGCAGCCGGACGACGTCGACACCAACGAGATCGTGATCCGACCCACCGCCAGCCACTGAGCCCGTCATCGAGGAGGATGTGAGCATGACCCACGGCACCGACACCCTCGGCCGTCCCCCCGCGCGCCTGCGCACCCTCGTCGCGGCGGGGCTGCTCGCCGCGGTTCCGGCGATGCCCGCCCCCGCCCTGGCCAGCGCCCTGACCACGGAGGAGCGCGCCAAGCGCGGCGGCGAGGTGATCCGCAGCCTGAACAACGGCCAGCCCCAGCCCACCCTGGAGCGGATGCGCGAGGAGTTCCCCTTCCTGGCGGAGGCCACCGAGGCCTACGCGCTGGGCGACGTCTGGTCCCGGCCGGGGCTGGACACGCGGACCCGCCAGTTGGCCGCGGTCGCCGCCTTCGCCGCCATCGGCGAGACGGCCTTCATGAAGATCCACGCCGGCTACGCGCTCAACGCCGGCGTCTCCGAGGACGAGTTGAAGGAGATCATCTACATGGTGACGGTCCCGGCGGGCTTCCCCCGCGCGATCTCCGCCGCACGCACCCTGTCGGAGCTGTTCGCCGAACGCCGCCCGTCGGAAGGAGACACGCCATGAAACGCGCGTTCGCCCGGACCGCCACCCTGACCGCCGCCCTGCTCGCCTCCGGCGCCGAGGCCCTGCCCGACCGCAAGGCGCTGGCCCAGACCGCCGACCGGCCTGAAGTGCAGCAAGCGGATCACCCCTATGTCGGCCTGTGGGTGACGGAGGACGGCCGCGTCCGCCACGAGCTTCTCCCCAACAACCGCTACGTCGAGGCGCGGGGCAGCCGGGAGAAGGCGTACCAAGGCCGCTATCGGGTCACCGGCGACCACATCGACTATTGGGACGACACCGGCTTCACCGCCGACGGCGACTTCATCGACGGGGTGCTGCACCATGGCGGGATGATCCTGCACCGGCGGCGCTGACCGCAACGCTTTTTCTCTCCTGTGCAAAACTGTGAAGTGGACAACAGTGCCGGATGCCCGATCCGGGAAGAATGGCTGTGCAAGGGCGAGGTCTTCGGAACGAACCGGCAAAAGGAACGCCGCAAAAGGAACGCCGAAGAATACCCCTCCCCCTGCACGGCACAATCCCCTGATCCGAAGGAAACGCATCAATGGCAAACGTCTATGGCACCAACAACGCCGACTATCTCGACATGATCAAGTACGGCGTCAGCAATGACTACGTGCAGGGTTACGACGGCAACGACACCATCCTCGGCTGGTCCGGCAACGACACGCTGGACGGCTGGAACGGCAACGACGTGCTGTACGGCGAGTCGGGCAACGACCTGCTGATGGGCTATTACGGCGCCGACACGCTCTATGGCGGCAGCGGCAACGACCAGCTCTACGGCGAGAGCGGGTACGACAAGCTCTACGGCGGCGACGGCAACGACACGCTGAGCGGCGGCGACACCTTCGACGACCTCTACGGCGGCACGGGCAAGGACCAGATGACCGGCGGGGCCGGGGCCGACTGGTTCTTCTTCGAGACTAAGGACAGCGGCGACATCTACGCCGGCAACGCCGACACCATCACCGACTTCAAGGACGAGGACCAGATCTGGCTGAAGGGCAGCTACAGCTACGCCGGCGCGACCAGCGCACCCGCCGACGGCCAATACAGCATCTGGCAGAAGGACGGCTACTACGTCGTCACGTGGAACGCGGCGAACGACACCGGCTATCACGACCTGATCGTGAAGGGCGACAACCCGATGGGCGACATCTCCTTCTACTGATCCGCCTGACCGAGGTCCCGGGCGCGCCGTCCTTCCCGGCGCGCCCCTTTCCCTTCTCCGGACGACAGGAGCGCCCTTCCCATGGCCGCACGGGAAACCCGCCGCAGCCCATCCGCCAGCACGCCGGCCCTGCGCGCGATCCGCCGGCGCATCGCCACCGGCCTCGCCGCCGCGGGCGGATTCAGCGTCTTTCTCGCCCTCATCCAGCTGGCGATGCCGCTCTACACGATGCAGGTCTACGACCGCGTGCTGGGCAGCCGCAGCGTGGAGACTTTGGTGGCCCTGTCGCTGCTGGCGCTGGGCTGCTTCGCCGTGTTCGGGCTGGTCGAGGCGATCCGCGGGCGGCTGACCCAGGCCATGGGCCATCTCGCGGCGCGCAGCCTGACCATGGACGCGCTGGAGGCGTCGATGGGCGGCCTGCTGCGCGGCGGCGCCAGCCGCCCGGCCCAGGTGCTGCGCGATCTCAACGAACTGCGCCAGTTCCTGTCCGGGCCGAGCCTCACCGCACCGCTCGACGCGGCACTCAGCCTCGTCTTCCTGCTGTTCCTGACGCTGATCCACCCGCTCTACGGCCTCGTCTGCGGGGGGAGCATCCTGTGTCTGGTCGGGGTGAGTCTGCTCGGCCGCCTGCTGACCATGCCGGGGGCTGCGGAGGCCAACCGCGCCCTGTGCCGCCACGGCGCCGAGGTCGAGGCGGCGTCGCACGGCGTGGAAGCCGTTGCCGCCATGGGCATGATGGGCAATCTGCGCCGCCGCTGGCAGGCGGTTGAGGACGACCATCTGCGGCTGGTCAACCAGACCGCGGGACGGGCGCAGGCCGTGGCCTCGCTCGCCAAGGTCTGCCGGATGACCGCCCAGGTGGCGATCCTCGCCGCCGGCACGATGCTGGTGTTGGACCGGCAGGTGTCGCCGGGCAGCATGCTGGCCGCCTCCATCCTGATGGGCCGGGCGCTGGCGCCCTTCGAGCAGTTGATCAACTCCTGGCGCAACTGGTCTTCGGCCCGCGAGAGCCTGCGCCGCCTGCGCGGCCTGTTCACGGTGGATGCGGTGCCCGCGCCGGCCGCCCCCCTGCCCCGCCCCAGCGGCTCCCTGCTGCTGGACCGCGTGACCTACGTCCCGCCGGGGTCGGACCGCCCAACTCTGCGTGGCCTCTCCTTCTCGGTGGAGCCGGGCGAGGCGGTGGGCATCGTCGGCCCCTCGGCGGCGGGCAAATCCACGCTGGCCCGGCTGCTGGTCGGCGTGCTGGAGCCGACCCAGGGCGGCGTCTACCTCGACGGCCACAATGTGTGGCGCTGGCACCGCGACGACTGCGGGCGGCATGTCGGCTACCTGCCGCAGGGCGTCGGCCTGCTCGGCGACACGGTGGAGGACGCCATCGCCCGGCTGGGCGATCCCGACCCGGCGCTGGTCACCGCGGCGGCGCGGCGGGCCGGCGTGCATGAGATGATCGGACGGCTCTCCGACGGCTACCGGACGGCGATCGGCGAGGGCGGCGCCCTGCTCTCCGGCGGGCAGCGGCAGCGCATCGCGCTCGCCCGCGCCCTCTACGGCGATCCCCGCCTGCTCGTTCTCGACGAGCCCAACGCCAACCTGGACCAAGCCGGCGAGGCGGCGCTGCTGCGCGCCATCGCCGAGGCCAAGGCCGGCGGTGCCGCAGTGGTGGTGATCGCCCACCGCCGCTGCGTCCTCGACGCGGTGGACCGCATCGTCGTGCTGCGCGACGGCATGATCGACCAGACCGCGACGCGGGCCGAGATGGTCCGGCGCCTGGGGAGCACCACCCCGCAGCCGGTTGCCGCCACCGCCACCCCCTGATTGGAGACATCGAGATGACGACGACCGATACGCTGCTGGGCCGAAGCGCCATCCCGACGGAGCCGCGCCGCACCGAACCTTCCATCGGCGGAGCGGTGCGGGCGGGCTGCGCGGTGATCGCCCTGGCGCTGGGCGCCGGGCTCGGCTGGGGCTTCCTGGCCCCGCTGGACAGCGCCGCCCACGCGCCGGGCACGGTGGTGGTGGACGGCAACCGCAAGACCATCCAGCATCTGGAAGGCGGCATCATCGCCGAACTGGCGGTGCGCGACGGCGACGCGGTGGCCGCTGGCCAGACCCTGCTCCGCCTGGAAGGGACGCAGAGCCGCGCCACCCTGGAGGAGCTGTCCACCGAACAAGCCGCCGCCCTGGTCCGCATGGCCCGCCTGCGCGCCGAATACGCCGGCCAGCGCGCCTTCTCCGTCCCGGCGGAGCTGGTGGATGGGAGCGCTGCCGCCCGGCGCGCAATGGCCGTGCAGCAGCAGCTGTTCGCCGCCCGCTGGACCCGCCATGACGGCGACATGGCCGTGCTGCGCGAGCAGCGCCTCCAGGCCGAACGCGAAGTGACCGCCCACCGCGCCCAGGAGCGTGCGGCGGCCGAGCAGATCGTCTTCATCGAGGAGGAACTGGCCGGCGTGCTCGACCTCTTCAACAAGGGTCTGGAGCGCAAGCTGCGGGTCCTGTCGCTGAAGCGCGCCATGGCCGACCTGGCCGGCACCCGCGATCAGTCCCACGCCCGCGCCCTGCTGGCCGAGCAGGCGGTGACGGTCGCCGACACCCAGCTCCACGCCAAGGAGACGGCCCGCCGGTCCGACATCGCTGCCGAGATGGAGGAGGCGCAGAACGCCCTGGACCAGACCGCCGCCCGCCTGAAGGCCGCCCGCGACGCGGTGGAGCGCACGGAGATCCGCGCCCCGGTTCCAGGCCGCGTGGTCGGGCTGACCGTCTTCACCGTGGGCGGGGTGGTGAAGCCGGGCGAGCCGCTGATGGACATCGTTCCGGACAGCGGCCCGCCAACCATCGAGGCGCGCATCGACCCGCTGGACATCGACGTGGTGAAGGCCGGCCAGACCGCGCAGGTCCGCCTCAGCGCCTTCAAACCCCGCCGTACGCCCTCGATCGACGCCACCGTCGTGGACGTCTCCGCCGATCGCCTGACCGATCCGACGACCCACGCCCCCTACTTCGTGGCCCGCGTCCGCCCCCTGCCCGGCGCGCTGGAGCGCATCGGCCCGGCGGCCCTGCATCCGGGCATGCCCGCCGACGTGCTGATCGCGACGGGCCAGCGCCGGGCGATCGACTATGTGCTGGCGCCGTTGCAGGACGCCATGGCGCACGCGCTGACGGAGGATTGAGGGGCATCGCCGCTTCACATCTCCAACGTCAGCGCTGAGGCGACGAGCGCGCCCCGCCGTGCACCAGGAACACCAATCAAAGTCCCGGTTCGGTCATATCAAGCCATTGGCTTTCCTCAAACCCCGAGTTGATGCCGATCCGCACTCCGAATGGGCATCCTCATTTCAAGGTGATGGCCAGATACGGCGAATCGCCCATTGTCCACGATGCGCTCATCAGCGCCGAAACGGCAACGCCGGCAAAGGTCATGGCGGCATCAATGCTGCCATTGCCGTCCAGGTCACAGAAGGCCGTCGCGCCTTTGAACCCATCGGTTCCCGACATATCCTGCCAAGTCAGCTTCGAGACCCCTTCCCTGAAACCCCAAATCGTCGCCCATTCCCCTTTTTCCAAATCGGTCACCGTCGACCACGTCACCCCGCCGCCGCGACCGTCCACAAAAAAAGTATCCTGCCCCGATCCGCCCGATAGAAAGTTCGATCCGGTCCCGCCATCGAGAACATCGTCACCATCACCGCCGGATGCAGCGTCGTCTCCACCAAACAGATTGATAAAGTCATTGCCGCTTGAACCGGCAATAACTTCACCGCGCTCGTCGCCCAAATGCTGCCACTGCAGATAGGTTACGGGACCTTCATACACACTGGCCGTCACACGATCGGCACGTCCATCTACATAGCGTTCCAATAAAGGCGCAGCGCCAACATGCGGGTTATCGGTAGGGGGTTGTGGTGTTGGGGTGGTTTCGACTGGAGGCGTCGGTTGCACATCATCGTTTCTGATGACAACGTTCACGCTCGATCTTTCCAAGGCAGCTTGGACGGGGCTGGAGAGTACAATCGAGAAGGTCTCATCCGGCTCGTAGTCGATATCACCAGCTATTTGTATGGTAACCGTCTTGGACAACTCACCAGCCGCGAAATGAACGACTCCCGACGGAAACGCATTGCCGACAAAATCGGCCGGATTTGCCGCGGCAGAACCTGACCCGACAACCGTGTAGGCGACGGTGGACACGCCGGAGCTGTCGCCGGTGCGCGTTACCGTGAAGGTGAACGGATTTGCACCAACGCTTCCCTCATCGACAATGGCCGAATCGACGGAAACGGACAACATGCTTGGAGTGTTTGGATCGGGCGCGGTGAGAATGGGATCGACCGATATGAAACCTGTATAGTTCAAGCTGTCGTTCCGGTCCATCACCATGGCGTTGATGATGGCCGGATCAACCGTGCCGAACCAATTGTGGTCAGCAATCATCGCTACGTCGGTAGCTTGATACGCCAGCGCTAACGCCACTTTATCAGTAGATAAAAAACTATTATACTGGACGAGCAATTTTGCCGTGTCATATACGACCAAATTTTCGACAGCATAATAGGTTGTCTGATCGATGAACACATTATTCTTAATGTTTACAGTTTTCCCATTACTAACACCGACAGTGAACCCGCCACTGTTACGAAAAACATTGCGCTCAATGTCAACATCCTGTTTTGGATACAGGACATAAATATAGTTTTGCAGACCGTTCAATTCCGAATCTTTAAGAGAGAAAGAACCGTAACCGGTTCCCATGGCGGGATTCAACATCCCCCCACCGTTCCACAATACATGGGATATATCGATCCTCCCAGGCTGGTCGGAGGTGGTGGTGGACCCATAATTGACATGCACATTATTAAGGGTTACGGGTTGCTCTTCAGAACCAACAATCTGAAGATTACCAAATACCTCAATATATTTGTTGTTTAGAACTGCACCAGGCCCAATAGTTAATGTCGCGCCGGGGGCAATCTGTATTATTGCGTCCGTGAATTGGTTGGAATCCCAGACGGCGTCTTGGGTGATGATCACGTTAGCTCTCCGCTTGTGTTCTTGTTCGTTCCAGAACAGGAGGCGCTATGATCACCGCCCGCTTGCAGCCTGTCCGGAAAAGAAGCGTCCATACAGGCAACGACAGGAAGCAATCGCTATGGATGACCATCCCATTCATAGCATTATCATAGGTCGAAACCATGATAAATTGCAATGAAACATGTATTGCCAAAAAAGCGCCTTAACCGGTGTGTTTCCACGAGAGCCAAGCTGGCTCAAGGCCCATCTGCGGTGTCGTCGCACGGACCGGCCTCGGCGTCGATGCTTGCGCGCGGATCAAAACCCCGCCTTGATGAACTCAAGCCATTGCGCTTGCTTGGCTCGGGAGAGGTTCTGATCGGCTCTCTGAATGGGTTTCAGGCTTTAAGTTCGCTAACCTTCTCCACGGAAGCGCCCGTTGCCCGAACGTTTTCAAGCACAGCGTCAATGGAGCGCTGAATGAATTGACTGCTGTCGCCAACAACAGAGCGGGCGAGATCAGTGCCGATGTTTGCGATACCACCGGACTGAATTGAGAAGCTCGTGAATATATCGAGGCTCACGCCATCTTGGTACGGCCAAAGACACACATAATAACCCGTGCTTTCACCATAACCGGCCATGCTTTTATCAGCGCCAGTGGCGATGTATGGAGCATCCTGGCAACTTGGCACCTGAATGCGGCTTCCCGAAGCCTCGGCAAGCGCACCCAACTTGCTGCCCGAGAATGGGCTTTTCAACTCAAGGCGAGCAGGTTGAGCTGCCAGTTGCGCCGGGGGAAAGCTACGGTCGATCTTAACCGAATCGGCATTCGTCCCTTGAAGCCCCTTCGTTACCGCCGCGGCAACGGCCTCATAGGACACGCCCGCCACTCGATAAGTGGTAAGCGACCGTGTCGTCTGCTGAGTCGGTTTCGTTTGGCACCCGCTCAGAAGCAAAGTGATGGCTGCAGCAGCAGCGAACAAAGAGACACACTTCAACGCCCAACCTCCTTTGGTAGAACAGGAGGTTATGAATACACCAAAATTCAGAAAATGCGAACGATTCGGAGACCAACCGGATGGCGAAAGCCTCAAGCAGAAGAACCACGTGAGGATGCGGCAGTCGAACACCGCGTCAAGGAGACGGAGCGGAAGTGCCGGCGACGTCGCCGATCACCAAACTGGACCGCGCGGAACAGCGGCGGCAGTGATGGTGTCTAACTGGTTGTCTAACTGCTCTCCGCCGAAAGGAGAGCAAAATCATAAAGGCCAGCCAACCCATTGGATTGACTGGCCTTCATGATGGTAGCAGCGGAGGGATTTGAACCCCCGACCAAGGGATTATGATTCCCCTGCTCTACCACTGAGCTACGCTGCCATCGTGCTTACCATCATCTCCCGGCGCGGTCCGTTTCGGTGTTGGCCGCCGCGGTTCGTGCCGGGGCCGCTTATGTATTCCAGGGGGACCGGGGTGTCAACGCTGAAATTTCACTTTTTGCGAAGTTTTCGTCAGGCCCCCGTTCCGGCGATCCAGCCGCCGCCCAGCACCCGGTCGCCCTGGTAAACGACGCAGGCTTGGCCGGGCGCCACGCCGTATTGCGGCTCGTGCAGTTCGGCCTGCGCGGTGCCGTCCGCACCCAGCCGCCACACCGCCGGGGCCGGCGGCTGGGCGGAGCGGAGCTTCACCTCGACCTCCAGCCCCTCGCCGGGGGTCAGGGCGGGGCCGAGCCAGTTGACCTCGCGGATCGTCACCACGCGGCGCGCCAGATCGCGGCGCGAGCCGACGACGACGCGGCGCTGGCCGGGCTCCAGGCGGACGACGAACAGCGGCTCCTCCTCGCCCCGGATGCCGCCAATGCCCAGCCCCTTGCGCTGGCCCACCGTGTAATGGACCACGCCGCGGTGGCGGCCCAGGACGCGCCCGTCGACATGGACGATGTCGCCGGGCTCGACCGAGCCGGGGCGCAGCTTTGCCACCACGTCGGCGTAGGAGCCGTTGGGGACGAAGCAGATGTCCTGGCTGTCCGGCTTGGCCGCCACCTCCAGCCCGTGGCGCTCGGCCAGAGCGCGGGTCTCCGGCTTGGTCAGGCCGCCCAGCGGGAAACGCAGGAACTCCAGCTGCTCGCGGGTCGTGGCGAACAGGAAGTAGCTCTGGTCGCGGCCGGGATCGATGGCGCGGTGCAGCTCCGCCCCCGCCGCCCCCTGGACGCGGCGCACGTAATGGCCGGTCGCCAGCGCGTCGGCGCCGAGGTCGCGGGCGGTGTTCAGCAGGTCGCGGAACTTGACCCGCTGGTTGCAGCGCACGCAGGGGATCGGCGTCTCGCCGCGCAGATAGGTGTCGGCGAAGTCGTCGATCACGTCCTGGGAGAACTTGCCCTCGTAATCCAGCACATAATGCGGGATGCCGATGCGGTCGGCCACCTGACGGGCGTCGTAGATGTCCTGCCCGGCGCAGCAGGCGCCCGGCTTCTGCAGGGCGATGCCGTGGTCGTAGAGCTGAAGCGTGATGCCGACCACGTCGTAGCCCTCCTCCCGCAGGACGGCGGCGGTGACGGAGGAATCGACGCCGCCGGACATGGCGACGACCACGCGGGTGTCCTGGGGACGCTTGGCGATGCCGAGGGAATTGGCGTAGGAGATCATGGCGCCCTATATGGGCTGGTTCCCAAAAAATTCACCACCGGAGAACCGGGGGCGCCGCGCCCGCGAGCGGGCTGGCGCGCCGGTTCCCCGGTGGCGGGTGCAGACCGCGGCGGCCCCGCAAGGCGCTGCGGCGGTGGGTCAGCGCATGGCGTTGTTGGTGCCGCCGGGAAGGCGCACGGCCAGACCGTCCAGTTCCTCGCTGATGATGATCTGGCAGCCCAGGCGCGAGGTCTTGGTCAGGCCGAAGGCGAGGTCGAGCATGTCCTCCTCGTCCTCCGAGGCCTCGTTCAGAACGTCGAACCACTCCGGCTCCACGATGACGTGGCAGGTCGAGCAGGCGAGCGAGCCCTCGCAGGCGCCTTCCAGGTCCAGGCCGTGCTTGTGCGCGACCTCGAGCACGGACAGGCCGAGCGGGGCGTCCACCTCGTGGCGGGTGCCGTTCGGCTCGATGAAGGTCATCTTGGGCATTGGGGTGCTCTCCTGAACAAAGGCGTCGGTGTGCGAGTGGCGATGGTTAGAGTGTCTTCGGAGCAAGGCCGGAGCGCCGCGTCCGGGATTCGGCCGCCAGCGCCTCCAACCGCTCCAGCCGCGCGAGGATGCGCGCGGCGTTGTCGGTCTGCCCGTTGCGGAAGGCAATGGCAAGATACTTGATGCAACTTTCCACGCGCTGCCCGATGTCCTGGGCCAGCCGGTCCACCGCGGCGGCGTCCGGGGCGCCGTTCAGCCGGTCCGCCAGCGCCGTCACCTCCTCGTCCTCCTCCGCGGTCAACGCGGCGGCGGGAGCGTCCAGCAGGTCCAACAGATAGCGGGCGCGGCGCACCGGGTCGCGCAGCGTCTCATGGGCTTCGCCCAGCGCGTCGGCCTGGGCGCGGGCGTTGGCCTGCTGCCGCGCGCCGCGCGCCGCGAAGCGCTCCGGGTCCATGGCGCGGGAGAAGCCGGCGTGCTGGCGGGCCAAAGCCTCCGGCTCGATGTCGAAGCGGCGCTCCAGACCCAGCCGGGAGAAATGGTCGAGCGGGCGCGGCGCCTGCACCGCCCCGCAGGAATGGCAGAACATCGCGCGCGCCGCGACCGAACGGCCGCACAGCCAGCACGGCTCCAGATCGCCGTCGATGGTCCCGGCGATGCCCTTGGGAGACTCTCCCTTGGGAAAGCGCGGCGGGCCGGAATCGGATGTCGTCATGCTTGCCGTCCGTTGAAACGCTGCACAGGTCGGCCGTGAGGGCGGCGGGTCGCCGCCGTCCCTTCGGCCGGGTGATACCCAGAAGCGGGGCGCCGCGCAACCTTACACGGCCCGCGGCGGGAGGTGGAGGTCATGGAGAGGCGATTACGCCGCAGGGGCACGGGCCAGCCTTGCCGCCATCGCGGCGTAGGCGGCGGAGAAACGCTCCACCGCCGCGCCGTCGCTGTCCCAGCCCAGGCTGATCCGGATGGCGCAGGCGGCGTCCCCGGCGCTCTCGCCCATGGCCGCCAGGACGTGGGACGGCTTCACCTTGCCGCTGGAGCAGGCCGAACCGGCGCTGACCGCCACCCCGGCGAGGTCCAGCGCCATCACCTGCGTCTCCCCCGCCACGCCGGGCAGCAGCAGGTTGCTGGTGTTGCCGACCCGCGCCGCGCCGGCCCCCATCACCCGCGCAGCCGGAACGGCGGCGAGCGCCGACGCCTCCAGCGCGTCGCGCAGGGCGGTCAGGCGGGCGCTGTCGGGCAACTCCTCCCGCGCGAGGCGGGCGGCGGCGCCGAAGCCGGCGATGCCGACGACATTCTCGGTCCCGGCGCGGCGGCGCTTCTCCTGCCCGCCGCCGCGGATCAGCGCCTCCGGCTCCAGCCCGTCGGCGAGGATCAGGGCGCCCACGCCGGCGGGGCCGCCGATCTTGTGAGCCGACAGGGTCAGCAGGTCGGCGCCGAGCGTCGCAAGGTCGAGGGGCAACCGCCCGGCGGCCTGCACCGCGTCGCAATGGACCAGCGCGCCACGCGCGTGGGCGATCCGCGCCGCCTCGGCCACCGGCTGGATCACGCCGGTCTCGTTGTTGGCGAGCATCAGGGAAACGAGCACGGGACCGTCTGCGTCGGCGAGCCGGCGGTCGAGCGCGGCCATATCGGCGACGCCGTCGCGGTCCACCGGGACGCGGGCGGCGCCGGGCACCGCCTCCAGCACCGAGTCATGCTCGATCGCTGAGGTGACCACCGTCCGGCCGGGAAAGCCGCGCAGCGCCAGATTGTTGGCTTCCGTCCCGCTTCCGGTGAAGAAGACCTGGGCGGGCCGCACCCCGGCCAGGGCGGCGACCTGGGCGCGCGCCTCCTCCACCGCGCGGCGGACCGTGCGGCCGAAGCCGTGCACCGAGGACGGGTTGCCGGCGAGATCCATGGCCTGGATCATCGCCGTCTTCACCGCCGGCTTCAGAGGCGCCGAGGCGTTGTGGTCGAGATAGACGCGGGTCATCGGAACGAAGGGCCGGAGGGCGCTCCCTTACTCCGCCGCGACCGCAGCGCCCTCGTCCGCCGGCTGCGGGCCGCGGATGGTCAGGCTGCTGGTGCCGATGATCCGCCGCTCCACCACGTCCGCCACGGTGACCGAGCTGAGATACATGTGGATCTGGTTGCCCAGCTCCTCCCACAGGTCGTGGGTCAGGCAGCGCGAGCGGTTGGTGCGGCAACCCTGCGGCGTGCCGTTGGCGCAGCGCGTCGTGCGGATCGGCTCGTCCACCGCCAGGATGATGTCGGACACGCGGGTTGCGTCCGCCGGATGGGCCAGCAGATAACCGCCGCCGGGGCCGCGCACGCTCTTGACCAGACCGCCCTTGCGCAGCTTGGCGAACAGCTGCTCCAGATAGGAGAGCGAAATCTCCTGCCGGTCGGCGATGTCGGCAAGGGCGACGGGGCTCCCCTGGCTGGTGGCAGCAAGATCGACCATGGCCATGACGGCATAGCGTCCCTTGGTGCTGAGTCTCATTTTACCCTCCTTACCCTTCCTTCACCCCGGCCCGACCGTCCAGCGGATCGGCGCCAAGCCTCGTGTTTGTGTTTGGTTCAACAGGACGCCGCCGGACCGCCGTCGACGGACACCGGCTGGCGCACCCCATTGTCGGGCCGGGCGCTCCCGTTGGGAACGCCCGATGTTTCGTATACGGATGAATTATGCGCGTCCCCGCGCTCCGATTCCAGTTCCTCGACGCGCCGGCGCAGGGTCGATACCTGATCGAGCAGGCCGTTCAGCGCGCGCGCCACCGGATCGGGGATGTCGCCACAGGGCGTGCCGTAGGGCATGAACTTCTGCGTCTCGACGCGGTCGCGCGTCACCACCGCCTTGGCCGGGATGCCGACCACCGCGATGCCCGGCGCCACATCCGCCACCACGACGGCGTTGGCGCCGACGCGGGCTCCGCGCCCGATGGTGATGGCGCCCAGCACCTTGGCCCCAGCGCCGACGATCACGCCGCTTTCCAGCGTGGGATGGCGCTTGCCCTGGTTCAGCGAGGTGCCGCCCAGCGTAACCCCATGATAGAGCATCACGTCGTCGCCGATCTCGGCGGTCTCGCCGATGACGACGCCCATGCCGTGGTCGATGAAGAAACGGCGCCCGATGGTGGCGCCCGGATGGATCTCGATGCCGGTCAGCGCGCGGGCGATCTGCGAAACGGCGCGCGCCATCAGGTGCCAGCGGCGATCCCAGCAATAGCGCGCGACGCGGTGCAGGACGATGGCATGGAAGCCCGGATAGCACAACGCGACCTCGGCCCGTGACCGCGCGGCCGGGTCGCGGGCCATGATACCGTCGATCTCTTCGCGAAGATGCTTGAACACCGGAACACCCGCCGTGGTATAGTCCGCCCTCTTGCCGGAAGAGGTGATCTTTCGCAAGAGCCCTCGACCCGTGCCTCGCCGGTCGCGCGGGTTGCCCTGGAAGGACGCATCGACGCATATATGATGACCAAGCAAAACGGTCAAGAATTGTGTGCGAAAAATCCATGCTTGTCCATGGGCAACCACGTCCGCTTGCCGTGGCGTCCGCTCACCGCTCCGCCGGTGGTCCGGATCACCTTATATTCGCGTCAGGATCGCCGTTCCCATGCCTGAAGTGATGATCAACGGTCCGGCCGGACGGCTGGAAGGGCGCTACACACACGGCACGATCCCCAACGCGCCAATGGCCTTGCTGCTGCATCCACACCCGCATCACAACGGGACCATGAACAACAAGGTGGTCTTCACCCTGTTCCAGTCCTTCACGAAGCGCGGCTACTCGGCCCTGCGCTTCAATTTCCGCGGGGTCGGCCGCAGCCAGGGCACCTACGACAAGGGCGAGGGCGAGCTGGCCGATGCGGCGGCGGCGCTGGACTGGCTGCAGACCCACAACCCCAACGCCCCGGTCTGCTGGATCGCCGGGGTCTCCTTCGGGGCCTGGATCGGCATGCAGCTTCTGATGCGCCGCCCGGAGATCGACGGCTTCGTGTCCGTCTCCCCGCCGGCCAACCTGTTCGACTTCTCCTTCCTGGCGCCCTGCCCCTCCTCCGGCCTGATCATCCACGGCGACAAGGACGAGCTGGTTCCGGGGGCGGCGGTGAACAAGCTGGTCACCAAGCTGTCGCACCAGAAGGACATCCGCATCGACCACCGCGTCGTGCCCGGCGCCAACCATTTCTTCGCCAACCGCAGCGACGATCTGGCGGTGCAGGTGGACGACTATCTGGACCGCGCCATGGGCAACCCCGTCGCCGCGGTGGCGGAATGACGGCCATGACCATCCTTCGCCTCGCCATCATGACCGGCCTCGCGGGGGTCCTGCTGTCCGGTTGCAGCAACACCCAGATCGCCAGCGCCTTCGGCAACTGGTGCAAACACGCCGACAATTGCACCGACAACAGCCGGACGCGCCCGTAACCTCCGGCGTCACACCGGGTGGAAGCGCCCGCCGGTCATCGGCCGGGGCGCGCCGGTCGTGGCCGGCAGGCTGAGCGGCAGGCCCTTGCGGCTGCGCACCGCCAGATAGGCGAATGCCTCGGCCTCCAGCGCGTCGCCGTTCCAGCCCACCGCCTCCACCGGATCGACGGGCACGCCCAGCCGGTCGGCCAGCATCCCCATCAGCGTCGCGTTGTGCCGCCCGCCGCCGCAGACCAGCCAGCGCACCGGCGCGTCCGGCAGATGCGGGACAATGCGGGCGACCGACGCGGCGGTGAAGGCGGTCAGGGTCGCCGCCCCATCCTCCACCGACAGGCCGCGGACCGGCGCCGGGTCGAAGGCGTCGCGGTCGAGCGACTTCGGCGCCGGCAGGTCGAAATAGGGATGGGCGAGCAGCGCCGCCAAGGCGCCCTCGTCCACCGTGCCGCGCGCCGCCAGCGCCCCGCCGGAATCGTAGCGGGCGCCCTGGCCGGACAGCACCCAATCGTCCACCAGCGCGTTGCCCGGCCCGGTGTCGCAGGCGATGACCGCGTCCGCACCCTCCCCGATCCAGGTGACGTTGGCGACGCCGCCGATGTTCAGCACGGCCAGCGGGCGCGGCAGGGCGTCGGCCAGCGCGCGGTGGAACAGCGGCACCAGCGGGGCGCCTTGCCCGCCCGCCGCCACGTCCGCCGTGCGGAAGTCGTTGACCACGGCGATGCCGGTCGCCCGCGCCAGCCGCGCGCCGTCGCCGATCTGCCAGGTGCGGCGCTGCGCCGGGTCGTGGAAGATCGTCTGGCCGTGGAAGCCGATCAGGTCCACCGCGGCAGCGTCCGTCCCGGCCTCCGCCAGCAGGCGGCGCACGGCGTCGGCGTGGGCGTCGGTCAGGGCCCGCTCGACCGCCTCCACCGGCCCCTTGCCGCCCAGGCAGGAGCGCAGCTCGGCGCGGAAGCCGTCCGCGTAGGGGATGGTCACGAAGGCCAGCGGCTCCACCCGGCGTTCGCCGTCGGTGCGGACCAGGGCCGCGTCGATCCCGTCCATGGAGGTGCCGCTCATCAGCCCGACGACCGTCTGCATTCCCTGCCTCATTCTATCGGGCCTCATCTCCGATCAAACCGGCCCCGAGAATTGTGGGGCCGCGCGTTCCATGCTAACAGACGCGACCCTGGACCCTACCACGACAGCCGGATCGCGGCCATGACGACGCTGACATCGGATTTCCTCCGCACGCTGCAGGAACGCGGCTTCATCCACCAGTGCACCGACCTCGCCGGGCTCGACGAGCGCGCGGCGAAGGGGCCGATCATCGCCTACATCGGCTTCGACTGCACGGCGGACAGCCTGCATGTGGGCAGCCTGCTGCCGATCATGATGCTGCGCTGGCTGCAGAAGACCGGCCACAAGCCGATCGTCCTGATGGGCGGCGGCACGACCAAGATCGGCGATCCCTCGGGCAAGGACGAGGCGCGCCAGCTCCTCACTGACGAGGCCATCAACGCCAACATGGCGGGCATCAAGCGCATCTTCGGGCGCTACCTGTCCTTCGGTGACGGGCCGACCGACGCGGTGATGGTCAACAACGCCGACTGGCTGGACGAACTGAAATACATCCCGCTGCTGCGCGACATCGGCCGGCACTTCACGATCAACCGCATGATGACCTTCGAATCGGTCAAGCTGCGGCTGGATCGCGAGCAGCCGCTGACCTTCCTGGAATTCAATTACATGATTCTCCAGGCCTATGATTTCGTGGAGCTGTTCCGGCGCGAGAAGTGCATGCTCCAGATGGGTGGGTCGGACCAGTGGGGCAACATCATCAACGGCGTCGAGCTGGGCCGCCGCACCGACGGGGCGGAGCTGTTCGGCCTGACCACCCCGCTGCTGACCACCTCGTCGGGCGCCAAGATGGGCAAGACCGCCGCGGGCGCGGTGTGGCTGACCGCCGACAAGCTCAGCGCCTATGATTTCTGGCAGTACTGGCGCAACACCGAGGACGCCGACGTCGGCCGCTTCCTGCGCCTCTACACCGAGTTGCCGCTGGACGAGGTGGCGCGGCTGGAAGCCCTTGAGGGCGCCGGCATCAACGAGGCCAAGAAGATCCTCGCCCATGAGGTGACCAAGCTTGCCCACGGCGAGGCGGCCGCCCTGGAGGCCGCCGAGACCGCCCGCCGCACCTTCGAGCAGGGCGCTGCGGCCGAGGGCCTACCGACCATCGACGTGCCCCGCGCCGAGCTTGAGGGCGGCGTCGCGGTGGTTGACCTGCTGGTCTCCGCCGGGCTGGCCGCGTCGAAGGGCGAGGCCCGCCGCCTCATCAAGGGCGCCGGCGCCAAGATGAACGACGCCGCCATCCCCGACGAGGCCGCCAAGGCCACCGCCGCCGACCTGAACGCCGACGGCGTCATCAAGCTGAGCGCCGGCAAGAAGCGCCACGCTCTGGTCAAGGCGGTGTGATTTTCCCTTATCGCATCGAATGCGTCCCCTCTCCCCTCCGGGGAGAGGGTTAGGGTGAGGGGGTTGCGCGTGGCGGTACGTCCGGCAAAAGCGCAACCCCCTCACCCGCCCGCTTCGCGGGCACCCTCTCCCCGGAGGGGCGAGGGATGAACAATCCCCCTACTTCTCGAAAGTCCCTGGCGACGGCGCTTCCTTGCCGTCGCCTCCGTCACCCAGGAAGAACAGGTTGCGCAGAAAGCCCGGCGCCAGCATGGCGAGCGGGTTCACCGTCACGTCCGGGTCGGCCAGCGGGCCGCGGACGTGCCAAGTGGCGCTGAAGATGCCCTGCCCCTCGCCACCGCTCAGAGCGTCGCCCAGCAGCGGAATCTGGCCGATCAGCCGGTTCAGCCCGTAGATGGGCACGATGGTGCCGCGCAGGTTGGCGGTGTCGGTCTCGATGTCCACCTCCCCCGTCAGCGTCAGGCCGAGCGCGGAGCCGGAAGTGCGCAGGTCCTTCACGGTCAGCAGGCGCCCGTCCTTGCGGTAGTCGCTGACCGCCCGCCCGAAGCGGATGCCCTTGCCGCCGCCCATCAGCTCGGCGAAGCCGGAGGGGGAAATGGAGTTCAGGATGCGCGCCAGGACCGGCGGGTCGACCAGCGCGTAGTCGGTCAGTTCCATCCGGCCCTCGATGGCGGCGTCGGCCCGCGGCTCCACCGTGCGGCCGGTGATCGCCAGCGCGCCGCCCTGCACCCGGTCGTTGATGTCGAGCGCGCGGAAGGTCGCACCGGCGTCGCTGGCCGAGATGGCCACGTCGTAGAAGCCCTGGGCGCCCGGCAGATAGCGCAGGGACACCGCCCCGTCGCGCCCCGCCTTCGCCGTCACGTCGAGCGCCGTCCAGGACAGGCGGTCGCGCTTGATCCGCCCGGCCACGTCGGACAGATGGCGGCCATCCCCGAAGACGACGCGGTTCAGCTTCAGGTCGAAGTCGAGCGGCAGCGGCTTCTCGTCGGGCGGTCCCTGCTTCTTGCCGCCGGGCGGGTCGGCCTTGCCGGCCAGGACGCGGGCGTCGAGGCTCTGGCCGGTGATGGTCCCGGAATAGCCGCTCTTGCCGCCGTCATGCACCGTCACGTCGGCCTTCAGGTCGGTCTGGCCCACCGACATCTGGCTGACCGCCACCTTGGTGACCGCCATGGTCTGCGGCGCGAGGTCGACGACCGCCTGGGCACGCAGCCCCCCGGCATCGACGGACAGGCCGGTGATGCGGGTCACCCGGTCCTTCTGGAATTCCAGCGCCAGCTTGCCGGTGCCGGGCACGCCGGGCCGCTTCTCCCAGCCCAGCTCGTCGATGCGCAGGTGGGTCTTCTCCAGGTTCAGCCCGGCGGTCAGGCCGAAGCGGCGGCGCTGGTCCACGGTGAACAGCACGTCCGCCCCCAGCGGCCCCGCGACATGCTCGCCGAGGTCGATGCCGTGGCTGCGCAGGTCCTGGGCGTCCACGTCGCCCTTGACGGCGATGCGGGTGCGCGGCCCCTTGGCGGTGGAGGTGAACTGCTCCTTCCAGTCGATGGTGACGGGGATGCCGTCCAGCTTGGTGTTGCCCTTCACCGTCATGGCGTTCATGTCGAGCGCCAGCGTCAGCTCGCCCTCGGTCGCGGTCAGCCCGGCGGCCACCTTCTCCACCCCGACGCCGCGCAGCTTCGCCGCGACGTCCAGGTTCAGCTGCTCCACCTTCAGATCGACCAGCAGCGGGAACTGGAAATGGAGCTGCGCGTCGGCCTGCCCCTGGGTGCGCTTGGGGTCGAGGTCGAGGCGGCTGGGATAACCCAGCGGCGGGCTGTCCAGAACGGTCAGGATGGTGCGCACCGGCCCGCGGACCGGGACGCGGATATCCATGGTCTCCTTGCCGGTGTCCAGGCCGCCGATGACGATCGTGCCCTCGCCGAGCTGGACGTCGTCGATCCGCCCGCCCTTGGTGTGGATGGTGAAGGTCTTGCCGTCGGTGGACACCTCCGCCCCCAAGCCGGTGACCTTGGGCAACGGGTGGAAATAGTCCACCGTCATGTCCTCGGCCCTGATGCCGGCCTGGAAATGCGTCACGTCGATCGCCGCGAGGTCGGACAGCGGCCCGCTGGCCCGGACGGTCGCCGTCGCCTCCGGCACGACGCCGCGCGACAGGTTTGCGGTGACCCACTCCCGCGGGTTCTTCCCCACCCCCAGCGGCCACAACCGGGGCAGCTCGTCCGCTGGCACCCGTTTGGCCTTCACGGCGGCCTCCACCGACAGGCGGGCGTCCGGCGTGCCGAACTGGTCGATGGTGGCGTGCGCCGTTCCCTCCACGGTCGGCCCGCCGAGGTCGATCGCCAGCCGCTCTACATCCAGTTGGCCCGAGGCGCGGTCGCCGGCCACCGTCAGGGCGGCGGAGGCGACGGGCAGCGGCTCCGGGAACAGGTCCGGCCGAACGACGCGCCCGGCGCCGGCCTTCAGCTCCGCCCGGCCGCTGCGCGGCTGCCCGTCGGGGTCCAGCTCCAGGCTGGCCGTGCCGGACAGGGGAAGCTGCGCCGCGGCAAGCGGCGCCAACGCCGGGACGAACCCGGCCAGGACGGCGGGCACCAGCCCGTCGAGCTTCGCGGCCAGCGACGCGCCCTTGTCCCGAACCTGCGTGCCGTCGAGGTCGAGCGAGGCCCGCGTGCCGCCCGCCGTCAGGTCGAGCCGCAGGCTGCCGCTGCGCTGCCCCCCCTGCTCCCGCAGGTCGCCCCGCCCGGCCATCGCCATCCCGTCGAACGCAAGGTCCAGCCGCTCCAGCTCCGCCCGCCGGCCCGGCACGTCCAGCCCGCCGCGCAGCCGCACACGGTCGACACGGTAGGGGTCGGGCCGCAGCGCGGGCAGGCTCACCTCCCCGGCGCCGCCCTGCAGGTCGAAGCTGAAGCGCACCGGCTCGAACCGCGAATCCAGGGTGGCGTCGATGCGCCCGCCAAGGGGAACGGTCACCGCCGACAGCGGCGCCAGCAGCGGGCCGATCTTGGCCAGCGCCGCCGGCTGCAGCCCGTCGAAGCGGGTGGACAGCGCGGTTTCCGCGTCGGCCATGCGATGGACGCCCGACGCCTCCACCGCCGCCATCCGCCCGTCGAGGTCGAGCAGAAGCCGCGCCCCGCCGACGATCTCCGTCCCGTCGCGGGTCAGCACGATGTCGGCGCGGTTGGCGTGCCAGGAGAGCCCCAGCATCCGGTTCGTCACCGTCAGGTCGGCGCCGACGACGGTCAGCCGCCGCAGCAGGCCCAGCGGGCGGGCGATGTCCGGGGGCTGCATCAGGGTGGAGACGATCTCCCCCGCGAAATCGGGGCCGCCGTCCGGCTCGTCCTTCTCCGGCTGGCCGGGAGACGGAATCGAGCGCACGTCGAAATCCAGGCTGCCATCGGCCCGGCGCACCACCTGGAGGCGCGGCCGCACGAGGTCGAGCCGGGTCGGCGACAGCTTGCCCTGGAACAGCGCGCGCACGGAGAAGCCGACGCCCAGCTCCGGCACCGCCGCAAGCTCGTCCCCCTCGGCGTTGACCGCGTGCACGTCGATGGCGCGCAGGTCCAGGCGGGTCAGCCCGTCGCTCTCCTCCTCGTCTACCCAGGACAGGACGAGCTGGCCGACATCGACGCTGTAGCGGCCCTGCGGGTCGCTCAGCGCCCGCTCCACATAGGGGGTCAGCGGGTCGAGGGCGATCGGCCCCTGGGCCAACCGCCACGCGAACAGCCCGCCGGCAGCGCCGACGACGACGACCGCGCCCGCGGTGGTCCAGGCGAGAATCTTCGCGGTGCGCCGGATCACGGTCGGTGTCCCGGCGACGATGCCCGCGCGTTGTCACAGTTGACCGGACCCTCGCGACCGCGCACCTTCCTGCTCAGTTCTTGTGCAGGGATAGCCGCGACCATGACCACCACGCTGCCGAAACCCTTCGACACCGCCCTCGCCGAGCGCGGCCTGGAGCGCTGGCGCGCCGAGGCGGCGAACGCCGCCGACAACGACGGCGACAGCACCGGCGACGCCTTGCGCGCCTGGGCCGAGGCGTACGCCGAATTCGGCCGAGGGCCGGGCGCTGATCGACGCGGTGTGCGGCAACAGCCCGTATCTCGGCCAGATCCTGACGCGTGAGCTGCCCTTCGTCCGCGAGATGGTGACGCGGGGGTACGACGACGCCTTCGCGACGCTGCTGCGCCGGCTGGAGGCGGACTGCGCGGAGGAGCGCAACATCGACCGGCTGATGACCGCCCTGCGCATCGCCAAGCGGCGGGCGGCGCTGCTGATCGCCATCGCCGACATCACCGGCGCGTGGGAGCTGGAGGCCGTCACCGGCGCGCTGTCCGACATCGCCGAGACGTCGGTGCGGATGGCGGCAAACCACCTGCTGCGCCGCGCCGCGGAGGCGGGGACGCTGACGCTGCCGGAACCGCAGCGGCCATGGGTCGGGTCGGGCCTGATCGTGCTTGGCATGGGCAAACTTGGTGCGCGCGAACTCAACTATTCCAGCGATATCGACCTGATCGTCCTGTACGACGACGCCGTCGTTCAAACGCCCCAGCCGGACAACCTCGCCCGCACGTTCATTCGTATCGCGCGCGATCTTGTCCGCATTATGGATGAACGGACCAAGGACGGCTACGTCTTCCGTACAGATCTGCGGCTGCGCCCCGATCCCGGTGCGACGCCGCTCGCGGTGTCCGTCTCGGCGGCCGAAATTTATTACGGCAGCGTCGGGCAGAACTGGGAGCGCGCGGCCATGATCAAGGCCCGCCCCATCGCCGGCGATCCGGAAGCGGGGGCGCATTTCCTGCGTTTCCTCGAACCGTTCGTGTGGCGGCGCCACCTCGACTTCGCGGCCATCCAGGACATCCATTCCATCAAGCGTCAGATCAACGCCCACAAGGGCCATCGTGAAGTGACGGTGAACGGCCACGACATCAAGGTCGGCCGAGGCGGAATCCGCGAGATCGAGTTCTTCGCCCAGACCCAGCAGCTGATCTTCGGCGGGCGCGACATCCGCGTGCGCATCGCCCCCACCCTGCTGGCCAACAAGGCGCTGTGCGCGGTCGGCCGCGTGCCGGAGGCGGCGGTGGAGGAGCTGGAGGAGGCCTACCGCTTCCTGCGCCGGGTCGAGCACCGCATCCAGATGACCGACGACCGCCAGACCCACCAGATCCCGGCGGACGACGAGGGGGTGGCGCATCTCGCGACCTTCCTCGGCTACGAGCGGGTGGAGGATTTCCGCGCCGATCTGCTGGCCCAGCTCGGCCGGGTGGAGGACCGCTACGCCGAGCTGTTCGAGGAGGCGCCGTCGCTGTCCGGCCCCGGCAATCTCGTCTTCACCGGAACCGACGACGACCCCGGCACGGTGAAGACGCTGGCCGGCATGGGCTACCGCGACCCCAGCCGGGTCATCGCCGTGGTCTCCACCTGGCACCGCGGGCGCTACCGCTCCACCCGCTCGGGCCGCGCGCGGGAGCTGCTGACCGAGCTGGTGCCGGCCATGCTGAACGAGCTGGCGAAGACGCCCGCCCCGGACGACGCGCTGGTCAAGTTCGACAGCTTCCTGGAGCGGCTGCCGGCGGGGGTCGGGCTGTTCTCACTGTTCATCGCCAACCCCTGGCTGCTGGCGCTGGTGGCGGAGATCATGGGCACGGCGCCGCAGCTGGCCGAGACGCTGTCGCGCAACCCGTCGCTGCTCGACGCCGTGCTGTCGCCCGACTTCTTCGACCCGCTGCCCGACGCGGCGGGGCTGACGCCGGAGTACCAGCGCTTCATCGCCGGGGCGCACAACTTCGAGGACGTGCTCACCCTGTCGCGGCGCTGGACCAACGACCAGCGCTTCCGCGCCGGGGCGCACATCCTGCGCGGCATCACCGACGGCGACCGCTGCGGCCCCTTCCTCGCCGATCTGGCCGACGTGGTGGTTCCGGAACTGGCCGCCCGCGTCGAGGAGGAGTTCGCCGCCCGCCACGGCCGCATCCCCGGCGGCGCCTGGGTGGTGGTGGCGATGGGCAAGCTGGGCAGCCGGCAGCTCACCATCACCTCCGACATCGACCTGATCGTGGTCTACGAGGTGCCGCCGGGCACCCGCCAGTCGGACGGAGCCAAGCCGCTGGCCCCCAACGAGTATTACATCAAGCTGACGCAGCGCCTGACCAACGCCATCACCGCCCCGATGGCCGACGGGCGGCTGTACGAGGTGGACATGCGGCTGCGCCCGTCGGGCAACGCCGGGCCGCTCGCCACCGCGCTGGACGCCTTCACCGCCTATCAGGCCAAGGACGCCTGGACGTGGGAGCACATGGCCCTGACCCGCGCCCGCGTCATCGGCAGTGATTCCGGCGGCGGCGATCCGGCGCTGGGTCATAAGGTCGAGTCGGCGATCCGCGGCGTGCTGACCGGCCCGCGCGATCCGGCCAAGGTGCTGCGGGACGTCGCCGACATGCGCCGCCGCATCGACAAGGAGTTTGGCACCACCAACCCGTGGAACGTCAAATACGCCCGCGGCGGCCTGATCGACATCGAGTTCACCGCCCAGTATCTCCAGCTCCGCCACGGGCACGCGCATCCGGATATCCTGTCCATCGCCACCAGCCGCGCCCTGCTCAACGCCGCCGCGGCCGGGCTGCTGGCCCCGAAAGTGGCCGAGGAACTGGTGGCGACGCTGAAGCTGTGGCGCCGCGTCCAGGGCTTCCTGCGCCTGACCACCGACGGCGTGCTCGATCCGCAGCAGGTTTCGCCCACCCTGCGCGAGGGCCTGTCCCGCGCCGCCTTCCCGGACGAGGAACCGGCGGTTGACTTCGCCGCGCTCGACAGCAGAATCCGGGACATCGCCGCCCGCGCCCATCGCCATTTCGTGGCGCTGGTCGAGGAGCCGGCGTCAAGGCTGCCTCCCCCAGAGACCAACGAAGAAGCCAGACTCCCATGAGCGAAGCCAACAACGCCGCCCCGATCGAGGCCGGCACCCCGGCCCCGGACTTCACCATGCCGACCGACGGCGGCGGCAGCGTCACGCTGTCCGCCCTGCGGGGCAAGCCGGTGATCCTGTACTTCTACCCGAAGGACGACACCTCGGGCTGCACGTCGGAGGCCTGCGGCTTCCGCGACCAGCTCCCGGATTTCAGCGGGCTCGACGCCGTGATCATCGGCGTGTCCAAGGACAGCGTCGCCAGCCACGACAAGTTCAAGGCGAAGTACGAGCTGCCCTTCACGCTGGCCTCCGACAAGGAGACCGGCGTCGCCGAGGCCTACGGCGTCTGGGTCGAGAAAAGCATGTACGGCCGCAAGTACATGGGCCTGGAGCGCGCGACCTTCCTGATCGACAAGGACGGCATCGTCCGCAACGTCTGGCGCAAGGTGAAGGTCACCGGCCATGTCGCCGCGGTGCTGAAGGCGCTACAGGCGCTGTAAGGCCTTGATGGGCGGCGGGGAAGTCGATTCCCCGCCAATGCCCGAGCCTCAACCGATGCCGGCCCCGGCAAGGCAGTGGCGCAGCGTGTCGAGCGGAACGACATAATCCCGCTCAACGATGTCGGGGTGGCTGTCGGGCAATTCGGGACAGGCCAGATCGACGTGGCGCATCCCCTTCTGCGCGGCGAGGTTCCCGAAGAAGGGCTGCCGAACGCTGTTCCGGAGTTCGATCAGGGTGGAGCCTCCCGGAGCGAACAGGATGTTGGCCAAGGCCGCCCCGTGGCAGCCGACGATCACGTCCGCGTCACGGAACAGGGCGGTCTGCTCGCCGAAGGAAAGGCTTCCCGGATCGATGGCGAGGAACCCCTGCGGCTTCAGCGCCTCCGCCACGTCGTCCTGATTCACGGCGAAACGCTTGGTGGCGTTTGTGCGCAGGATGAACAAGCGCTTCGCCCCGGACGGCGGTGGCAGGACGTCGCGGGCATGGTTCAGAACCACGTTCCAGATCGCCACCGCCTGCGATCGCAACGGCAGCGGCACGAGGCAATCGGAATAGACGCTCCAATCGCCGCGGCTGACATGCAAGTCCAGCGTGTCCAGCCTCAACCCGGCCATGAACAGGCGCAACGAGGCTGCCTGCCACGGGTTGGGCGGACCGTTCATGATGACCCGCCGCTCCGCCCCGTCCGGGGAGAGCATGCCGAACACCAGCCGCGGCAGGAAATCCAGGCACCAATGGTAATAGTTGTCGCTGCCGCCCATCCCCAGATATCTGCCGGGCGGTTCGGGCTGATCGAGAGCCTGGAGGAAAACCGCGGACGGCGCCTGTCCCACCATCCCGTAGACCGCATCCCGGAAGATGCCGAAATCCCGCCGAAAGCAACGCAGATCCGGCGTCACCGGAAACATGAGGTGGTTGTTCAGAACACAGCGGTTGAAGACGGCGCCGACCGGGCTGTCATCGCTGCCGCGCAGAAGGCGGCCACGATGCGGATTGGCCGCCAGATGTTCGACAAGATCAACGCTCTAAATCGTGCCGTCCATGCGACCCCTCCGTGCAATCGCCCCGGACTTATCCGGCGCGGGACAGGATTTCCTCGGCCAGCGCCTGCATCTCCGCCGCCGCCTGGGTCTTGCGCGCCGCCTCGGTCACCGACAGGCCGGACAGCAGGGTCCCGGCGTAGGCGGTGCGGTTGCCGATCTGCAACTCCGCGATGTCCACGGCCGGCGGGTTCACAAGCTCGCGCACCCGCGCGATCAGCTCGTCGGCGATGCGGGCGCGCGGCGGCACGCGGTTCAGCACCAGCAGCAGCCGGCGCTTCTCCTGCGCGGCGAGGTCGAGCGTCGGCTGCACCGCCCACAGGTCCATCGGGCTGGGCTGCACCGGGGCAATGACGAGGCTGGCGGCGCGCACGGCGATGCGCGCCTCCGTCTGGGCGTGGGGCGGGCTGTCGATCAGCACGATGTCGTGGTCGCGGGCCAGCTTCTCGACCTCGGTCTGGGTGCGCCAGCCGGTGATCTGGACATGGGTGAAGCCGGGCGCCCCGCCCGTGGCCTCCGCCCGCACCGCCTGCCAGCGGGTCAGGCTGCCCTGCGGGTCGATGTCCACCGTGGCGACCGAGCGGCCAAGCTGCATCCAGGCAATGGCGAGGTGCGCCACCAGCGTGGTCTTTCCGGCCCCGCCCTTCTGCTGAGCCACGGTGAAGACCTTGCCCGCCATGCCCACACCCATCATTTGGTTGTTTATCGCGCACACCCGTCATAAGGCTTGGACCGAGACGGCGCAACCGCGCGAATTGACTTCATCCTCCCACGCTTTACAAATCGTCCCGTGACCGACAAGCATCCCGACATCATCCCCGCCACGCCCGCCGGCCTCGCCCGCGCCGGCGAGGCCCTGCGCAAAGGCGACTTGGTCGCCTTTCCGACCGAGACCGTCTACGGCCTCGGCGGCGACGCCACCGACGACCGGGCCGTGGCCGCGATCTTCGCCGCCAAGGGCCGCCCGCAGTTCAACCCGCTGATCGCCCATGTGCCGGACCTGGAATCGGCCGAGGCCATCGCCGTGCTCGACGAGCGCGCGGTGGAGCTGGCCCATCAGTTCTGGCCCGGCCCGCTGACCCTGGTCCTGCCCCGCCGGGCCGAGGCCGGGCTGTCGCTGCTGGTGTCCGCCGGGCTGGACAGCGTGGCGGTGCGCGTGCCCGGCCATCCGGTGGCGCAGGCGCTGCTCAAGGCCGCCGGCAAGCCGATCGCCGCACCCAGCGCCAACCGCTCCGGCGCGGTCAGCCCGACCGCCCCGCACCACGTCATCGAGAGCCTGGGCGACCGGGTCAGCATGGTGGTGGCCGGCGGCAAGTGCCAGGTCGGGGTGGAATCCACCGTGCTCGACCTGACCGGCGCGACGCCCGTGCTGCTGCGCCCCGGCGCGGTGCTGCGCGAGGAGATCGAGCGGCTGATCGGCCCCATCCAGGTTTCCGCCGGCAACCCGGACGCCCCGAAGTCGCCCGGCCAGCTGGAAAGCCACTATGCCCCCAACGCCCCGGTGCGGCTGAACGCCACAAGCGCCGAGGAGGACGAGGCGTTCCTGACCTTCGGCCCCGACCGCTTCATCCGCGGCGGCAAGGCCCGGCTGAACCTGAGCCTCCAGGGCGACCTGAACGAGGCGGCGGCGAACCTGTTCGCCCATCTCCGCGCGCTCGACCAGGAGGGTGCCCGCGCCATCGCCGTGATGCCGATCCCGGACGAGGGGCTGGGTATGGCCATCAACGACCGGCTGCGGCGGGCCGCCGCGCCGCGGAGCTAGAATCCCGGCCCGCAAGGCTGTAGAAGTTCTGCGGTTTGCCCCCACCCTCCCGCTCCGCGGGTCCTTCCCTCCCCCGCTGCGCGGGAGAGGGCCGATTTGCAAGGACGGCGGCGGTCCCCTCTCCCGCGCAGCGGGGGAGGGTTAGGGAGGGGGCCCAGCGCTTACACCAGCCTCGGACGCCCTGCCCATGACCTCCGCCAGCCCTGACGCCGCCAGCCTCGCCGCCGCCCTCGACCGGATCCGCGCCATCGTCGGGCCGAACGGCCTTCTCACCGCGCCGGAGGACATGGCCCCCTACCTGTCGGAATGGCGCGGGCGCTTCAAGGGCAACAGCCCGGCGGTGGTCCGCCCGGCCAGCACCGAGGAGGTCGCGGCGGTGGTGAAAATCTGCGCGGAGGCCGGCATCCCGGTCGTCCCGCAGGGTGGCAACACCAGCCTCGTCGGCGGCTCCATCCCCTACGAGGAAGGGCGCGAGATCGTCATCAACCTGTCGCGGATGAACAAAATCCGCGGCATCGACACGCTGAACTACACCATGACGGTGGAGGCCGGCGTCGTGCTGAAGACCGCGCAGGAGGCCGCGAAGGACAAGGACCGCCTGCTGCCGATGAGCCTGGGCGCGGAGGGCACCTGCCAGATCGGCGGGCTGATCTCCACCAACGCCGGTGGCATCAACGTGCTGCGCTACGGCAACATGCGCGACCTCGTGCTGGGCCTTGAGGTCGTGCTGGCCGACGGGCGCGTCTGGAACGGGCTGCGCAGCCTTCGCAAGAACAACACCGGCTACGACCTGAAGCACCTGTTCATCGGGGCGGAGGGCACGCTGGGCATCGTCACCGCCGCGGTGCTGAAGCTCTACCCGCGCCCGCGCCAGGCGGAGACGGCCTTCATCGCCGTGCCCAGCCCCGCCGCCGCCATCGAGCTGCTGGCCCGCCTGCGCGAGGCGTCGGGCGACGCCGTGGCCGCCTTCGAGCTGATGTCGCGCCGCTGCCTGGAATTCGCGCTCAAACACGTCGCCGGCACCATCGATCCACTGTCGGAGCCGTCGCCCTGGTACGTGCTGACCGAGTTGACCGCCGGCACCCAGTCCGACGCCTTCCGCGAGACGGTCGAGGCGGCGCTGGGCGAGGCTTTCGAGGCGGAGTTGGCCACCGACGCCACCATCGCCCAGTCGGAGACCCAGGCCAACCAGCTCTGGTTCATCCGCGAGGCCATCGTCGAGGCGCAGAAGTTCGAGGGCGGCTCGATCAAGAACGACGTGTCGGTCCCGGTGTCGCGCGTCGCCGAGTTCATCGAGCGCGCCGAGGCCGCCGTGGCCGCGGCCTGCCCCGGCATCCGCCCCACCCCCTTCGGCCATGTCGGCGACGGCAACATCCACTTCAACCTCAGCCAGCCGGAAGGCGCCGACACCGCCGCCTATCTCGCCCGCTGGGACGAGATCTGCCACGTCGTGAACGAGGTCATCTTCGACCTGGACGGCTCCATCTCCGCCGAGCACGGCGTGGGCCGCTTCAAGAAGGACGAGATGCCGGTCATCAAGAGCCCGGTCGAGTTCGACCTGCTGCGCGCCATGAAGGCGGCGCTCGACCCCAAGGGCTTGCTGAACCCCGGCAAGATGCTGCCGTAAGGGGCGCCATCCGAAAGAGGTCCCCTGCCCGCCTCGGGCAACCTTTCACGGTTCCGACCTGTTCGTCGTCGTGCAGGTCGGTAACCGCGGAACGGAGGCGGCGATGCTTCTCGCGATGTCGGCGTGGATGCGCCTGATGTTGGGCGAGGCCGAGACGGCGCCGGTGCACGGCACGTCCACCACATGCGCCCTGCCGCCGGAGCGGGAGCGCATCCGGCGGGCGGTGCATGACGCCGTGACCGCCCATCCGCTGCACCGCGAGTTGGTCCACACCCACCGGCTGGGCGGCTGCCAGTATTACGCCTTCGCCGGGGCGATGCTGCTGGAGGCCCTGGGCCACGGCAAAACGGAGGTCGCGCTGGGCCGCGTGGCGTTCCGCAAGTCTGAGGCCCACGGCCGGGGGCGCTGGCTCGGCTATCCGGCGGCGCCCGCCGACGTCCGTCCCCCGATCCGGCGCAACGGCGGCAGGAGGCGGAATCCTTCCCGTTCCACGCCTGGATTCGCCTCACCGGCCCCGGCGGGCGGCGGCTCCTCATCGACTTCGACCTGACCAACGTGCTGCGGGAGGTAAGGCTGCGCGAACCGCGCCAT
The DNA here is from genome assembly GCF_058780635.1 of Azospirillum sp. UENF 312511. Lineage (NCBI taxonomy): Bacteria > Pseudomonadati > Pseudomonadota > Alphaproteobacteria > Rhodospirillales > Azospirillaceae > Azospirillum > Azospirillum sp. UENF 312511. The sequence continues at coordinate 537,072 of NZ_JBSNCG010000003.1, forward strand.
GCCCCGGGCCTGCGCCATCAGCCGCCGGCCTTCTGGGGAAGCGCCGCGGCAGCGCACCGGGCGGGGTTGCGGTTCGAGCCGCACCGCCGGCTGACCGCCGACGCGCTGCTGCCCGGCGACCGCCGGGTCTTCGCGTCCATCGCGGCGGAGGCCTGCGCGCGGCTCAAAGGCGTGTAGCCCGGCGGTTAGCCGGTCAGGCCGCCGTCGCGGTGGTCGTTGTGTCCGTCGCCGCAGTCCCGGCGGCAATCCCCTGGCCGACCACCTTGGACAGGCCCAGCCCGAGGCCCAGCCCGGTGTGCTCGTTCTGATCCGTGCGGACCGGCTGGTCGCGCATGCGGCGGTTGTCCTTGTCCTCGCCGTCCGGGCGGCGGCCGCGGGCGGGTCTGCCGGAGATGCTGTCCACCTCGTCCGGGGTCTCCAGCGCGTTCAGCGCCAGAACATGGTAGATCGACAGCGGCGTGCCGTTCAGCGCCTTCTGCGGCATGCTGGGCACCTGGGTGGTGAAGCCGTCCGGCATGTCCTGGCGGCGCACCCGGTCGATGGCGGTCTGGGCCGGGGCGAAGTCGGCGTTGGGCGACTCCGCGAACTTCGTCGCGAAGCGGTCGTAGATGTCCTTCAGCGACTTGGCCCGGCCGGTGTCCTTGTCGAAGAACACCGCCTTGTTGGCCGAGGCGGCGTCGGGGAACAGCTCCTTGGCGGCGCGGTTGGGGTTGTCCTGCATGGCGTTCAGGAACTTCGACGCCCCGCCCGCCCCGAGGAAATGCGCCATGTAGAGTTCGGTGGACCCGACCTTCCCTTTGACCGTGTCCTCCAGATACTCCTTGTTGTCGCGGGTGTATTCCGCGGCCATCAGGGCCGAGGCGTTGGGGTCCTTGCGCAGGTCCAGGATCTCGCGCTTCAGGTCGGGATCGGTGACGTAGGGGCGCCCGTCGCCGCGCGTCTGGATCGCGTTGGCGTATTTGGCGTAGCCGTGGTCCGCCCCATGGTCGCGCATCGTCGCCAGCCACGTGCTGTCGATGAACTGGTAGAGCCCGGTCGCCGAGGAGGAGGAGGACTTCACGTCCGTCCGGTACCCGCTCTCCACGGCAGCTTTTTCCATGAGGTAGGAAAAATCGACCCCGGTCTTGGCGCTGGCGTTGCGGACCGCCGCCTCGACAGTTTCCGGCCCGCGGCTGGTCTTCGCGGCCTGGATGGCGGATTCGGCCTGACGGGCAAGGGCGGAGGCGATGGTCATGGGAGGAACCCCTGTGAGCGGTGCTGCCTCACTCTTGCAACCGCGATGCCAAGACCGGCGCCCTCTCCTGCGTCGCAGGCGCGCTGTTCGCACCGCAACCCAGATGCCAATATTCATGCCCGACAGCGAGGCTCGCCATGCACCATTCGGTACGGTATGGTGACGCGCACGTAAACCGCCCAAGACGCGTCCACGGACCATCGGGCACGCGCAATCGGGCACGCACAATCGGGTCACGGGAGGCCGCTCCATCCATGATTCCCTACACCGCTCCGGTCGATGACCTCCGCTTTGTCCTGAACGAGGTGGTCGGCCTCGAAACGGTCGCCGCGCTGCCGAACTGCGATTCGGCGGCCCCCGATCTGGTCGACGCCGTGCTGGAGGAAGCCGGCAAGTTCGCCTCCGGCGTGCTCGCCCCGCTGAACCGGGTCGGCGACAAGGAAGGCTCGGTGCTGGAGAACGGCGTGGTCCGCACGCCGACCGGCTGGAAGGACGCCTACACCCAGTTCATCGAGAGCGGCTGGAACAGCCTGCCCTTCGAGCCGGAGTATGGCGGGCAGGGCCTGCCCTGGACCGTCGCCTTCGCGGTGAACGAGATGTGGCAGGCGGCCAACCTGTCCTTCGGCCTGTGCCCCCTGCTGACCCAGGGCGCCGTCGATCTGCTGACCGAGCACGCCAGCGCGGAGCAGAAGGCGCTCTACCTGCCGAAGATGATCGCCGGCGAGTGGAACGGCACCATGAACCTGACGGAGCCGCAGGCCGGCTCCGACCTCGCCGCCGTGCGCACCCGCGCGGTGCGGGCCGACGACGGGACCTACCGCATCACCGGCCAGAAGATCTTCATCACCTACGGCGAGCATGACCTGACGGACAACATCGTCCATCTGGTGCTGGCCCGCCTGCCCGACGCGCCTCCGGGCATCAAGGGCATCAGCCTGTTCATCGTGCCGAAGTTCCTGCCCAACGCGGACGGCACGCCGGGCGCGCGCAACGACCTGCGCTGCGCCAGCCTGGAGCACAAGCTGGGCATCATGGCCAGCCCCACCGCCGTGATGGCCTTCGGCGACGACGGCGGCGCCACCGGCTTCCTGGTCGGCCAGGAGAACCGCGGCATCGAATACATGTTCACCATGATGAACAACGCCCGCCTCGGCGTCGGCATCCAGGGCGTGGCGATCGCCGAGCGCGCCTACCAGCAGGCCCGTGACTACGCCAAGGGCCGCGTGCAGAGCAAGGATCTGGCCGACCCGAAGGGCTCCGGCGTCGCCATCATCCGCCACCCCGACGTGCGCCGAATGCTGCTGGACATGCGCGCCAAGACGGAGGCCGCCCGCGCGCTGGCGCTCTATGCCGGCACCCAGCTCGACGTGTCCCGCCACCACGAGGACGCCGCGGTGCGGGCCGCCGCGACCGCCCGCGTGGACATCCTGACCCCCATCGTGAAGGCGTGGAGCACCGACATCGGCTGCGACGTCGCCTCCACCGGCGTGCAGATCCACGGCGGCATGGGCTTCATCGAGGAGACGGGGGCGGCCCAGCATTACCGCGACGCCCGCATCACCCCGATCTACGAGGGCACCAACGGCATCCACGCCAACGACCTGACCTTCCGCAAGACCGGCCGCGACGGCGGCGAGTCGGCCCGGACCTTCATCGCGGAGATGCGCGCCACGGTGGCGGAGTTGGAGAGCATCCCCGGCGACGACATGGAGGCGATCCGCACCAACCTGTCCGCCGGTCTGGACGCGCTGGAGCAGGCGGTGGCCTGGGTGGTGAAGACCCAGGCCGACGGCGACCTGCGCGCCGCCGCCGCGGGGGCCGTGAACTATCTGAAGCTGTGGGGCACCGTGGCCGGCGGCTGGATGCTCGCCCGGTCCGCCGCCAAGGCGCTGGAGGGGCTGCGCCAGCCCGGCGCCAACGCGCCCTTCCTGGAGGCCAAGCTGGTCACCGCCCGCTTCTACGCCGAGCAGATCCTGGCCCAGGGGCCGGGCCTGCTGCTGCCGATCCTGACCGCCCACCGCACGGTCATGGCACTAAGCGAGGATCAGTTCTGAGCACGCTCAAGACCCATCGCTGTGGCTGTTTGGCCACAGCCAGCTGAAACGCGGCCGGCGCCCCACGCCGGCCGCAACTTTTGCGGTTGGTCCGCGTTCCCCGTTCGATCGAGACGTCTCAAGGGGAAACGCCGCATGCGCACCGCCGCCCTTCTCGCCTTCGCCCTCGCTGCTGCCGGAGCCTCCGCCGCCACCGCCCAGACCATGGATGGTCCGGTCGAGTCTCCCTTCCATGTCGGCGCGCAGGCCAGCACGCTGGGTCTTGGGCTGGAGGCGGGTTACCGGGTGAATCCGATGTTCGGGCTGCGGCTGGGCGGCAACATGTTCACCTTCAGCACCGACCGCGGCATCTCCGGCGTCGATTACGATTTGGATGTGAAACTGCGCAGCTTCGGCGCGGTGCTGGACGTCTATCCGGTCGCCGGCACCGGCTTCCGCATCAGCGGCGGCGCGCGGATCAACTACAACAAGGCCGACCTGACGGGCACCCTGTCCGGCCCGCGCAGCTTCGGCGGGGTGGTGGTCACGCCGCAGCAGGCCGGCCAGCTCGACGGCGAGGCCAAGTTCGACCGCTTCGCCCCCTATGCCGGCATCGGCTACAACGGCACGGTGTTCAGCCCCAACTTCAGCGTCGGCGTGGATCTCGGCGTGCTGTTCCAGGGCAAGCCGCGGGTCAGCCTGAGCGCCCCCGGCGTGGCGACCACGCCGGCCATCGCCGCCGTTCTGGAGGACCAGCGCCGCGAGGTGGAGGATTCGATCCGCGCCGCCCGCTTCTGGCCGGTCGTCGCGATCACCGCCTCCTACCGCTTTTGATGGAGGGCCCGCTTTTGAGGGAAGGCGGGCACCAAACACCCCCGTGAGCCGTTACGCCTCCATGGATCAACTGTGGAGACCAGTCCATGGCTCGTCATAACGGGATTCGCACCGCCGTCCTTGCCCTTCCCCTTCTGGCCCTGCCGCTGCTGGCCGCCTGCGACGACCAGCAGTCGGCGGAAAAGACCGGCCAGGAGATCGGGCGCGCGGTGGATCAGACGGCGGAGCGCGTGGGCGAGGCCGCCAAGGGCATCGGCGCCGAGGCCGGCCGGATGATGCAGGACGCCGGCGCGGCCATCCAGCAGAAGGCCCGCGACGCCAAGGACGACATCAACCGGGAAACCGCCCCCGAAAAGCCCTGAGGGAAGCCCTGAGGCGCGCCTTACGCCTCGACCGGCCCGCGCAGCGTCCGCCACAGGCAGACCGCCGCGTAGTAGGCGCTGCTGGCCAGCCAGACGTACCAGACGGCGTCGGGACGGTCCGGATAGAGGACCACCAGCGCCGCGCTGGAGGCCAGCCACGCCCCGCTGACCAGAAGATTAAGGCGCATCCAGCGGCGCACCCGGAAGGGGTGCAGGAACTTCACCGTCGTGAAGGTCAGCAGGCCGAGGACCAGCACCACCGCGGTGTTGATCCACGGATCGAGCGCCAAAATCCACAGATAAAGCGCGACCACGTTCCAGATCGCCGGGAAGCCGACGAAGTAGTTGTCGCCGCTCTTCATCCCGGTGTTCGAGAAGCAGTAGAGCGACGTCATCATGATGAAGGCGGCCAGCGCGACGCCCAGCCCGTCGGGCAGCAGACCGAAGCGGTACAGGAAGACCGCCGGAACGACGACGTAGGTCAGATAGTCGATCACGAGGTCCAGCGCCGACCCGTCGATGCCCGGCAGCACCTCCTTCACCGAGGCGCGGCGGGCCAGCGTGCCGTCCACCCCGTCGACCACCAGCGCCAGCCCCAGCCAGCCCAGGCACGCCTTGGCCTCGCCATTGACCGCGGCGAGCAGCGCCAGCAACCCCAGCACCACGCCGCTGCCGGTGAAGGCGTGCACCCCCCAGGCCGACAGCCGCCGCACGATCCCGTACCCGCCGTCGCTGTCGTCCTTGAACCCGCTGTCCACTGAGCGCCTCATCGTCCCGTTGGCGCCAACCTAGCCATACGCCGCAAAAAGTCCAAGGGGGTCAGTGGGTCCCCTCGCAAGGAGGCCGGATGAGCCAAAATAGCCCTCTCCCCTCTGGGGAGAGGGTGGCCCGAAGGGCCGGTGAGGGGGTTGTACATGGCGGTACGTCCGGCACAAGCACAACCCCCTCACCCTAACCCTCTCCCCAGAGGGGAGAGGGGATATGGCCGACCTACTCCGCGGCGCGCGGCGCAGCACCCGGCGCCTGGGCAGGACCGGCGAAGGCCGGGCTGTCCCTCAGCGCGTCGGGTTTCGGGCCGCCGGTCGCCCAGTCGAGCAGTTCCACCGTGTGGACGACGGGCAGCCCGGTCCCGGTGGCGATCTGGGTGATGCAGCCAAGGTTGCCGGCGGCAATGGCGGCCGCCTTCGTGCTTTCGATGTTGCGGACCTTGCGGTCGCGCAACTGCACGGCGATCTCCGGCTGAAGCATGTTGTAGGTGCCGGCTGAGCCGCAGCAGAGATGCGCCTCCGGGATCTCCTTCACCTCGAAACCGGCGCCGCGCAGCAGATGGCGCGGCGGGTCCTTGATGCGCTGGCCGTGCTGCATGGAACAGGCGGAATGGTAGGCGATGGCCTGCCCCGTCTCGATCACCGGGGCGGACAGACCGATCTCCGCCAGGAACTCCGTCACGTCGCGGGCGATGGCCGCCACGCGCAGCGCCTTGGGCGCGTATTCCGCGTCCTCGCTGAACTGGAAGGCGTAGTCCTTCACCGTGGTGCCGCAGCCCGAGGTGTTGACGATGATGGCGTCCAGCCCCTCCCCGTCCATTTCGGCGATCCAGGCGTCGATGGTCTTCTTCGCCGCGGCGTCGCTGAGGTCGGTCTTGCCCATGTGATGGGTCAGGGCGCCGCAACAGTCGGCCCCCTTGGCCACCACCACCTCGACCCCGTGGCGGTTCAGCAGGCGGATGGTCGCCTCGTTGATCTGCGGGGCCAGCACCTGCTGGGCGCAGCCGACCAGCAGGGCGGCGCGCTTGCGGCGCGGCCCGACCGCCGGATAGGTGCCCGGACGGTCGCTGTGGCTCGGCCCCGGCACCGACTTCGGGGCCAGCGCCAGCAGCGCTCCCAGCCGACCCGGCAGCAGACCGGCGAAGGGCTTGCCGAACCAGGCGGCGATCAGGGCCAGCCGGAACAGCCGCGGGTTGGGCAGCACGCGGGCCAGCAGATCGCGGATGGCCCGGTCGGCCGGCGGGCGGGCGTGGGTCGACTCGATATGGGCGCGGGCGTGATCGACCAGATGCATGTAATTGACGCCCGACGGGCAGGTCGTCATGCAGGACAGGCAGGAGAGGCAGCGGTCGATGTGCTTCACCTGATGCTCGGTGGGCGGCCCGCCCTTCTCCAGCATGTCCTTGATCTGGTAGATGCGGCCGCGCGGGCTGTCCAGCTCGTCGCCCAGCAGGACGTAGGTCGGACAGGTCGCCGTGCAGAAGCCGCAATGGACGCACTTGCGCAGGATCGCTTCCGAGTTCCGGTAATCGGCGTTGGCGAGCTGGGTGAGCGTGAAGTTGGTCTGCATGGATGCCTTACACTCCCGCGTACATGCGGCCGGGGCTCAGGATGCCGCAGGGGTCGAAGCTCTCCTTCACCCGGCGGCTGAGCGCCATCACCGGATCGGGCAGCGGGTGGAACACCTCCGCCGTGGTCCGCACGTCCTCCGGCGCACGCACCAGAGTCGCGTGGCCGGCGGTGCCAAGCGCGCCACGGATCGCGGAGGCGGCGTCGGGCGTCGGCGCTACCGCCGCCCAGATCAGCCCGCCGCCCCAGTCGAAGTACAGGTCCGCGTCCAGCGCCCAGCGGATCGACTCCGCCACGCGCGCCCCTTCGGAGGGCTGGACGGAGATTTTCCAGACGTGGCGGGAGGAGTGGCGGGAGTCGTCGCCCCCACCCCAGCCCTCCCCCGCTGGGCGGGGGAGGGAGTCAAGTTCCCTCCCCTGCGTCAGCGGGGGAGAGTTAGGGAGGGGACAAAAGAACGCCACGTCCTTGATTTCCCTCCACACCGCCAGCGACTCGTCCCGGTCGAGCACGGCGTCGGCGCCAAGCTCCTCCTTCAGCGCGGCGACGCGGGCGGTGACGGACGGGCCGAAGCCCTCCACCCGCAGCAGCGTGACCGCCCCGCCCACCGCGGCGACCGCCCGCACATGGGACCGCGCCGCCACCGCGGCCGGCAGATGGGCGGCTCCGGACACGTCGTAGGGGCTCTGCAGCGCCGCGGTCAGCGCCGCCACGGCCCCGGCGTCCTCGCGCCCGGCCAGCAGAAGCGTCCGCACGTCTTCCGGCGCCGGCAGCACCTTCACCGTCAGTTCGGTCAGCACGGTCAGCGTGCCAAAGGAGCCGGCCATCAGCTTGGGCACGTCGTAGCCGGTGACGTTCTTCACCACCTTGCCGCCGCCCTTGTAGAGGTCGCCGCGCCCATTCACCCCCTCGATGCCCAGCGTGTGGTCGCGGGCGGAGCCGGCGCTGATGCGCCGCGGCCCAGCCAGCCCGCTGGCCACCACACCGCCCAGCGTCCCCTGCCCCTCCGGCCGGCCGAACAGCGGCCCGAGGTCCTGCGGTTCGAAGGCGAGCTGCTGCCGGCGCTCCGCCAGCATCGGCAGAATCTCGGCCATCGGCGTGCCGGCCCTGGCGGTCAGCACCAGTTCCTCCGCCTCGTAGGCGACGACTCCGGACAGGCCGGAGAGGTCGAGGGTGTAGGCGGTCTGGATCGGGCGCCCGAGGCCGCGCTTGGACCCCGAACCGGCGACGTCCAGCGGCGTCCCTTCCGATAAGGCCCAGCGCACCGCATCGGCGGCCTGGGCCGCCGAGTCGGGCTTGACGGTGGTCACGGTCATGCGGATGGCCTCAAAAGCGGGGGATGTCGGGGAAGCGCAGCTCCCCCTTGTGGATGTGCACGCGGCCCAGCTCGGCGCAGCGGTGCAGCTTGGGGAAGACCTTGCCGGGGTTCAGCAGCCCGTCGGGGTCGAAGGCGCATTTGATCCGCTGCTGCTGGTCGAGATCGACCTCGTCGAACTGGTCGGTCATCAGGTCGCGCTTCTCCACGCCCACGCCATGCTCGCCGGTCAGCACGCCGCCGACTTCCACGCACAGGCGCAGGATGTCGTTGCCGAAGGCCTCCGCCCGCTCCAACTCGCCCGGCTTGTTGGCGTCGTAGAGGATCAGCGGGTGCAGGTTGCCGTCGCCCGCGTGGAAAACGTTGGCGACCCGCAGCGCGTAGCGGTCGGACATCTCCTGCATGCGGTGCAGCACCAGGGGCAGCGCCTTGCGCGGGATGGTGCCGTCCATGCAGTAATAGTCGGGGCTGATGCGCCCCACCGCCGGAAAGGCCGCCTTGCGCCCGGCCCAGAAGGACAGCCGCTCCTCCTCCGAGGTCGAGACTCGGGAGTAGCAGCAGCCCTTGGACCGCGCGATCTCCGCCACCTGCTCAATCAGATGGTCGACCTCCGCCGCCGGGCCGTCCAGCTCGACGATCAGCAGGGCCTCGACGTCCAGCGGGTAGCCGGCGTGGACGAAATCCTCCGCCGCGTGGATGGCCGGCTTGTCCATCATCTCCATGCCGCCGGGGATGATGCCCGCGGCGATGATGGCGGCCACGCAGTCGCCACCCTGCTCGCTGGTCGGGAAGCCGATCAGCACGGCGCGGGCGGTGGCCGGCTTCTTGAGGATGCGCACCGTGACCTCGGTCACCACCCCCAGCAGCCCCTCGGAGCCGGTGACGACGCCCATCAGATCGTAGCCGCCGGCGTCGAGGTGCTTGCCGCCCAGCCGCAGGATGGTGCCGTCCATCAGCACCATCTCCAGGCCCAGCACGTTGTTGGTGGTCAGCCCGTATTTCAGGCAATGCACCCCGCCGGAATTCTCGGCGATGTTGCCGCCGATGGTGCAGGCGATCTGGCTGGAGGGGTCGGGCGCGTAATAGAAGGCCTCATGCGCCACCGCGTTGGAGATGCCGAGGTTGGTCACCCCCGGCTGGGTCACCACGCAGCGGTTGGCGAAGTCGATGTCGAGGATGCGGTTGAACTTGCCCATCCCCAGCAGCACGCCGTCGGCCAGCGGCAGCGCGCCGCCCGACAGGGAGGTGCCGGCGCCACGCGGCACCACCTTCACCCCCATCTCCTTGCAGGTCCTGAGCACCCGGCTCACCTGCTCCGTCGTGCTGGGGAGCACCACGACCATGGGAAGCTGGCGGTAGGCGGTCAGCCCGTCGCATTCATAGGCGCGCAGTTCGCTTTCGTCGACGATCACCCCCTCGCCGGGCACGATGGCCCGCAGCGCTGCGATGATCTCGCGGCGGCGCGCGATGACGCCGTCGTCGGGCGCGGGCATCCGCATGGCCGGCCGTCCTCCCCCATAGTCCGTCGCCCGGATTGTTCCCGCGGCGTTCCCTTCCACAGGTAACATCGGACGGCGGGCGATGCCAGCCCCCTTGCGTTCCGCCCTGCCATAGGCAGGTTTACCTCTTCAACCTTGACGGAAGAACGATGCCCGGATTGCCATTTTTACGGCAGCCAATAAAAAGGGAACCACGGCGCGCCGCCCCGGCGCGCCGGCCACACCTTACGAATGCCACGGAACGGAGATACGCGAATGCACCCCGGCAATCCCGAGATCGATGTCTACATCGGCGAAATCCGCCTGTTCTCCTACGCCCGGCTGCCCCTCGGGTGGTTGCCGGCGGATGGACGCCGGCTCTCGGTCAACCATTTCATCGCGCTTTTCTCGCTGATCGGCACGACCTATGGCGGCGATGGGGAGAAGGAATTCGCTTTGCCGACGCTGGAGTCGCCCGCTCCCGGCCTGCAATACTGCATTGCCGTTGGTGGCGTGTTTCCGCGCCTGCAGGACTGAACGCTTTCCGGACACGCCAAAACGCGACGCCGCGCCGTCCCAAGGGAACGGCGCGGCATCGCGTTCAACAACACAGCACTCGTCGGCCGGGCGGACCCGGCCGCCGGTCTCAGCCCTGACGGGCCTTGAAGCGCGGGTTCTGCTTGTTGATGACGTAGACGCGGCCCTTGCGGCGGATCACGCGGCAGGCCTTGTGGCGCGTCTTCATCGACTTGAGAGAGTTAACGATCTTCATAGTTCTTCATCCTGGTCGGTCGGCGGCTCGATCGAAGGCGCGCACCATAGTGCGGCGCACCCCCGCTGTCAACGGCCCCCGTCGCGGTTGCGTTTCCCGCCGGACGCGGCCGTTTCGACGCTACTCCGCCGGTTTCAGCGCGTAGAAACGGCACACCTTCATGCCCGCCTCGATGGCGGACACGCGGCGGACCCACAGTTCGACCTCGTCCATCACGGCGAGCTTGGTTTCGTGATCCAGATGATGGCGCTCCAGATGCTCGACCAGCCCCTGGATGGCGCTCACGATCAGGCCGCGGTGGGTGTCGGTGATGTCCTCGGCGATTCGCAGGTCCAGGTTCCGCTGGGCGAAGGCGGCGGCCATCTGGTCCTTGGACCACAGATGCGGCTGCATCGGCTCCTTGTCGCACCAGATCTGGACGGCCTTGGCCCCGGCCAGCGCCGGCTCGATCACGTAATCGGTCATCAGCAGGTGGCCGCGCGGCTTCAGCGCCAGTTCCATCCCGTCGAAAAGCTGGTCCTTGCCGCGGACGGAGAACATCCCTTCCTTGTAGACGATGGCGTCCACGCGCTTGGGATAGCTGAAATTCTCCGGGTCGTAGGTTTCGATCGGGGCCTTCTTCTCCAGCCCCTCCTTGAAGGAGCGGATCATCCCCTCCTTCGCCAGAAGCTCCGAGGCCTCCAGGCCGGTGACCCAGCAGCCGTACTTGCTCGCCATGGTGCGGCTGGTGCCACCCAGCCCAGCGGACAGGTCCAGCACGCTCATCGCCGGGTTGAGGCCGAGCGGTTTCACCAGATAGGGGATGTGGTCGTGGCCGCCCGGCGTGTTGAAGCCCTCGCCCCACAGCTTCTCCGCGACCTCGATCCGCGTGGCGCTCCACAGCGGCTTTCCCCAGCGGTTCACGCCGGGGCCATGCCCGCGGGCGGCGGGCTGGGCCGGAGCGGCGCCAGCCTGCGGCTTGCCGTCCCCTTCCCCGCCCCGGCCCTTCAGGCCGGAGAGGTCGTACCCCTCCCACCAGGCGTGAAGGCGGGTCTTGAGCGTGATGCGGGGAGCGCCCGCGTGATCGTGTCCGCTGTTATCGCTCATCGCCTTCGCGCCTGCCCCGTTGCCTGGACCGCCGGACGAATTCATTCCGACTTTCACAGTATCCGGGCGCTCCGTTCGCGCAAGCGCAAAATCCTGCGTCACATTACCGTAGTGCCTTCTCCACGTGCGGATCGTCCATGGCGGCGACCCGCGTCCCGGCGGCGCGCAGCACCGCGGTGCAGGCGGGCGGCATGCTGACGTAGCGCGGCTGCGGCTTGCCGTTGTGCCTCTCCACCACCGGATAGACGGAGCCGAGCCAGGACGCGACCTCGTCGCCGCAGCCATCGCCGTCGGGAATGTCGCGCTGGTCCTCGCACTGCGGGCTTCCCGCCGGGCAGCCCAGGCGGATGTGCATGTGCCCGTCATGGCCATGCCAGGGCCGCAGCTTGCGCAGGAAGGCGCGATCCGGCCAGGAATGGCGGCACATGGCGAGCTTGATCGCCGGGTTGACGAAGATGCGGGTCACCCGAGGGTCGCTGGCGGCGATGCGGACGAGTTGGGCCTGCCGCTCCGACCAGTCCTCGGTGACGCGGACGCGCCCGTAATCGACGTATTTGATCTCGTTCAGGCTTTCCCGCGCGTTGCGCCCCATCGGCGGGTGGTCGAGGCGCAACCAGACGTCGGCGTCGAGCCCGATCTGGTGGCTGGCGTGGCCGAAGCTCATCGGGCCGCCGCGCGCCTGCCCCATGTCGCCGATCAGCGCGGTCCCCAGCCCGGCCGCCGCGACCTTCCGCCCGAAGCCCTTCAGATAGTCGATCAGTTCCGGATGGCCGTAATAGCGCTGGCGGGACATGCGGATCACCTGATAGCCGGTGCCCTCCCCCGGCAGCGCCTGCGCCCCCGTAATGCAGCCCGCGGCGTAGCCGCCGATGGACTGGGCCGGTCCCAGGGCGGGGCCGCTCACCTGACTCCAGGCGATGGAATTGGGAGCCGGCGGTGCGGGCTTCTTCTTCTTGGACGATCCGGCTTCGGCCGGTCCGGCGAGAGCGGCGGCGACCAAGCCGGCTGCGACCAAGGCCGCCGCAAGAATCCCGATCGTCGGGCCAATCGCCAAGCGCCCCATCATCTTCCCCCACGGACCGCCAATCGGGAAAGATTAGAGCCAATGTTCCTTAACGAAATGTGAGGCTCACGCTCATGTCACAGCCGATTTCAACTTGCCGGCTACGATGAAGAGCCGTGCCCGGCCTCCGTTTACTGCTCAGTCCAAGGTCTGCCGGTAGCGCTTCAGCGCGACGACGGTGACCACCGCCAGGAAAATCAGCAGCGCCGCCACCTCCCCCGCGATTTCCGCCGGACCGTTGCCCTTCAGGAGGATGCCGCGGACGATGCGCAGGAAATGGGTCAGCGGCAGCACCTCTCCCACCGCCTGCGCCCAGCCGGGCATGCCGCGGAAGGGGAACATGAAGCCGGACAGCAGCATGGACGGCAGAAAGAAGAAGAAGGACATCTGCATCGCCTGGAGCTGGTTCTTCGCCACGGTGGAGAAGGTGAAGCCCACCGCCAGATTGGCGGCGATGAACAGCACCAGCACGGCGGACAGCAGAGCCAGACTGCCGACGATGGGCACGCCGAACAGCAGCCGGGCGGCCAGGACGATGATGACGACCTGGATGTAGCCGACCAGGATGAAAGGCACGATCTTGCCCAGCATCACCTCGAACGGGCGGACCGGCATCGCCAGCAGGTTCTCCATCGTCCCGCGCTCCCGCTCGCGGGTGACGGCCAGCGCGGTCATCATCACCATGGTCATGGTCAGGACCACGCCCATCAGGCCGGGCACCACGTTGTACTGGGTGATGCCCTCCGGGTTGTAGCGGCGGTGGACCCGCAGCTCGACCGGGTCGGAGGTTGAGCGCAGGGAGGCCAGCGGGCCGGTCAGGTCGGGGTCCAGCGCCTGCCGCGCGAGGGTGGACAGGGCGGCCAGCGCGTTGCTGGTCGCCGCCGGGTCGGTCGCGTCGGCCTCGACCAGCAGCACGGGCCGCTCGCCCCGCTGCAAATCGCGGGAGAATCCGGCGGGAATGGTGACGGCGAACTGCACCCGCCCCTCGGCCAGCAGGCGGTCCAGCTCCGCCGGGCTGCCGGCGGCGCGGGTCACGTCAAAATAGCCGGAATTCGCCATGGCCGACACCAGCGTGCGCGCGAAGGGGCTGGAGTCGGCGGCGTGGACGGCGGTCGGCAGGCTCTTGGGATCGGAGTTGATGGCGAAACCGAACAGTACGAGCTGGAGCACCGGCACCCCCACCATCATGGCGAAGGTCAGCCGGTCGCGCCGCATCTGGATGAACTCCTTCACCATCACCGCGACGAAGCGCGCGAAGGAAAAGTGCGTCATGGCATTCCTCCTTCCACCGGCGCGGTCATGCGAAGTTGTCCGTGCTGCGGTTCATCAGGTGGATGAACACGTCCTCCAAGGTCGGCTCCGTCCGCCGCACCAGCAGGCCCGGGTCGGCGGCCCAGGGGCGCAACGCCTCCTCCAGTTCCGCACCATCGCCGCCGCTGACATGCAGCCGGGCGCCGAAGGCGGCGACCATCTCGACACCCGGACGGTCGCGCAGCGCCGCCGCGACGTGCCCGAGGTCCGGCCCACCACGCCCCCGCGCGCCGACCTCATAGGTGACCAGACCCGAGGTGGCGATCACCTCCTCCACGCTGCCCTGGGTCATCAGCCGGCCGTAGGCGAGGTAAGCGATGGCGTGGCAGCGTTCGGCCTCGTCCATGTAATGGGTGCTGACCAGCACGGTCAGCCCCTCGGCGGCCAGCCGGTGGATTTCGTCCCAGAACTCCCGCCGCGCCTTGGGGTCCACCCCGGCGGTCGGCTCGTCGAGCAGCAGCAGCTTCGGCTCGTGCAGGATGCAGGCGGCCAGCGCCAAGCGCTGCTTCCAGCCGCCGGACAATTCCCCCGCCAGCTGCGCCCGCCGGTTGCCCAGCCCCAGCCGCTCCAGCGCCGCGGCGACCTTCTGCCGCCGGTCCGGCAGCCCGTACATGCGGGCGACGAAATCCAGATTCTCGGCGATGCTCAAATCCTCCCAGAAGCTGAACTTCTGGGTCATGTAGCCGACCTGCCGCTTGATGGCGGCGCTCTGGCGGCGGATGTCGAGCCCGAGGCAGGTCCCCTCCCCCGCGTCGGGAGTCAGCAGCCCGCAGAGCATGCGGATGGTCGTCGTCTTGCCCGACCCGTTCGGCCCCAGGAAACCGTAGATCTGCCCGCGCGCCACCCGGATGGAGAAGCCGTCCACCACCGTCTTGGCGCCGAAGCGCTTGACCAGGCCGCGCACGTCGATGGCGGGCTCCCCGGTCATGGCGGCAGTTCCACATCCACCGGCAAACCGGGGTTGAGCGTCGCCCCGTCCTCCAGCCGCGCCTCGACGCGGAAGACCAGCTTCTCGCGGCTGCCGACGCTGTAGATCACCGGCGGGGTGTATTCCACCCGCGGCGCCACATAGGTCACGCGTGCCGTCAGGCCGGGCGGGCAGCCGTCGCAGCGCACCGTCACCCGGTCGCCCGGACGGACGCGGGTCATCAGCGGTTCCGGAACGAAGACCACCAGCTTCCGCTTCCCCGGCGGCAGCAGCGAGACCACCGGGGCGCCCGCCGGCACCCATTCGCCGGGGTTGAACAACGTGGCCTCGACCAGCGCCGCCTCGGGCGCCGACGGGGCCAGCTCGGCCAAGCGCTTGTCCGCCTGGGCCAGCGCCGCCTCGGCCTGGGCCACGGCGTCCTCGGCGGCGCGGATCTGGTCGGGGCGGGCCGGCAGGTTGGAGACGGCCAATTGCGCGGTCAGCTCCTCCAACCGCGCCCGGTCGCCGTCGCGGCTGGCGCGGGCGGCGTCCAGCCGGTCGTCAGAACTGACCTTGCGCGCCACCAGCGTCTGCTGCCGCGCCAGCTCCGCTTCGGAATAGCGCAGCGCCGCCTCGGCCTGCGCGCGCTGGGCGGCGACCACCGCCAGTTCGTCGGGGCGCCGGCCCGTCCGCAGGTCGGCCAGTTGCGCCCGCGCCTGCCCCAGCGCGGCGGCCAGCCGGTCGCGCTCCGCCCGCGCGCTGGTGCGGTCGAGCGCGAAGAGGGGCGCGCCCGCCTCCACCCGCCCGCCGCGCGTCACCGCCAGCGTGTCGAGCGTCCCGGCCACCGGGGCGGCGATGCGAAGATATTCCCCTTCGGCGTAGCCGTGGGCCAGCGGCACGGCGTCCCCGCCACCCAGCCCGAGGACGGACAGGGCCGCCGCCAGCGTTTCGGCGATCCAGCTCATGACGGCGGCCCTCCCTCCGGAGCGAGGGTCCGGCGCAGCGCGTCGAGATGGGCGGCCAGCAGCGCCGCCACGTCCGGCGGGCGGCCCTCCAGCGCTTCGAAGGAGGAGCGCCACAGCGCGCTCATCAGCATCGGCGCGACGATCAGCCGGACGGTCGAGTCGACGTCCACCGGGCGGAACTCCCCGCGCGCCATGCCGCGCTCCAGCACCGCCGCCAGCAGGGCGAAGGCGCGGCGGATCACCTCGTCGTAATAGAAGCGGGCGAGGTCGGGGAAATTGCCGGCCTCGGCGACGATCAACTTGGGGATGGCGCCGGCACGGGATTTCAGGATGCGCGTCGCGAAGAGCGTCAGCAGAGTTTCCAGCACGGCGAAGCTCGGCCCCTGCGCCCCGGCCAGCAGACGCTCGGCCATGTCCAGGTTGGGCAGGATGGCCTCGCGGACCACCGCCTTGAACAGCTCCTCCTTGTTCGGGAAGTAGAGGTAGAGCGTGCCCTTGCTGACCCCGGCCTGCGCCGCGACGTCGTCCAGCCGGGCCGCCGCGAAGCCGCGCTCGCCGAAGACGGTCAGGGCCGCATCGACGATCTCCCGGGGGCGCGCCTCCTTGCGGCGGCGCCAGCGCGGAACGGCGGGATCATCCTCCGGCATGCCGTCCTCCAGGGTGGAGAAAATATTACTGACCAGTCAGTTATTAGCTGTTTAACGGTAGAAATTCCAGTTTTCTCAAGGGTTGCGCCGTTCTGCCGCAGCCATAAGTCATTGTGCGCCGCAGCAACTGATATGCAAAAGGGCTTGCCTTTCGACCGAGAGTTTCCGAAACTTTCGACAGTCCGCAGCGCGAACGGCTTGTCACGGAAGCACGCGCGGCGGGCGCACCGGTGGTCAAAGGCGCCGATCAGCAACGAGCGCACACCCCACCCCGGGAGGAACGGTTCAAGGCGCCGTGCCGGGATCAATGCGACGAGCGCGCCGGTGCGCGACGTCCGGAGTCCCGGTTGAGCAGGGGGTGTCGATCATGCCGGGTGCAATGCGCCAGTCCACGTCGAACCTGGAACTGCTGACCATCTATGAGGTCAGCAAGATCCTCGGTTCCTCTCTCGACCTCCAGCAGACGTTGCGCGAGGTGCTTCGCGCGCTGGCCTACCAGCTGCAGATGCACCGCGGGCGCGTCTATCTGGTCGGCGAGGACAATGTGCTGCGGCTGGTCGCCGCGAACGGCCTGTCGAACGAGGCCGCGGCGCAGATCGAATTCCGCGACGGGGAAGGCATCACCGGCCGCATCCTGAAGACCGGCATGCCCGCCGTCGTCCCGAACTTGGCGGAGGAACCGTTGTTCCTCAACCGCACCGGCGGGCGCGAGGACCTGGACGAGCAGGTGGCCTCGCTGGTCGGCGTGCCGATCAAGGCGGCGGGGGTGGTCGTCGGCGTGCTGACCATCGACCGCATTTCCGACGAAGGGCCGCAGGGCCATTTCGGCAGCGACGTGCGCTTCCTGACCATGGTCGCCAACCTGATCGGCCAGACCGTGCGGCTGCACCGCACCGTAGCCGAGGAACGCCGCTTCATGATGCGGGAAACCTTCCGCATGCAGAAGGAGCTGCGGCCCGTCGCCGCCCCGATCAACGACGTGGTCTGCACCAGCCCCAACATGCTGGAGGTGATGGCTCAGGTCCACCGGGTGGCGCCCTTCAAGTCCACCGTGCTGATCCGCGGCGAGAGCGGCACCGGCAAGGAATTGATCGCGCGGGCCATCCACAACATGTCGCCGCGCAAGGACGCCCCCTTCATCCGCGTGAACTGCGCCGCCCTGCCCGAATCGCTCCTGGAATCGGAGCTGTTCGGCCACGAGAAGGGCGCCTTCACCGGCGCGCAGAAGGACCACAAGGGCCGGTTCGAGCTGGCGTCGGGCGGCACGCTGTTCCTCGACGAGATCGGCGACATCTCCCCCAACTTCCAGGCCAAGCTGCTGCGCGTGCTGCAGGAGCAGGAGTTCGAGCGGGTCGGCGGGTCCAAGACCATCAAGACCGACGTCCGGCTGATCTGCGCCACCAACCTGAACCTGGAGGAGGCGGTCGGCCACGGCAAGTTCCGTGCCGACCTGTATTTCCGCATCAACGTGGTGACGATCCATCTGCCGCCGCTGCGCGAACGGCGCCAGGACATCGGCCCGCTGGCCCGCCATTTCGTGGCGAAGTTCGCCAAGGACAACGGTATGAATCTCGTCATGGAGGACCAGGCGTTGGAGGTGCTGAACCGCTGCACCTGGCCCGGCAACGTGCGCGAGTTGGAGAACTGTATCGAGCGCGCGGCCACCCAGTCGCGCGACGGCATCATCCGCACCGAGTCCCTATCCTGCAGCCTGAATCTCTGCAACTCCTCGGTGCTGTTCCAGTACCGCACGCTGGGCGCCTCGGTCGGCGGGCTCGCCCCGTCCATGGGGCCAGGGGCCGTCAACCGTGTTCCTCCCGGACGCCCCGGCGGTCCGGCGCCGGCCACCGCGCCGAAGATGCCGGCCCCGGTGCCGGAACCGGCGGGTGCCGGCGGCGGCGCGTGGCCGGCCTGCGCGTCGGGCTGTTCCGCCGGCCCGTCGCCGGTCTGCGGCGCCGCCCAGCCGGTGGTTCCGGTCCCCCTGATCCCGCTGCCCCTGCCCGAGCCGAGCGCGCCCGCCGTCGCGGCTCCCGCACCCGCATCGACGGCCAACGCCGCTCCGCCGCCCGCCGCCGAGGTGCCGCTGGACGAGCCGGAGTCGGGATCGCTGCGCGACCGCCTGCTCTGGGCGATGGAGCGCACCGGCTGGGTGCAGGCCAAGGCCGCCCGCCTTCTCGGCATGACGACCCGTCAAGTGAGCTACGCCTTGCGCAAGTACAACATCGAGATCAAGCGCTTCTGAGGGACGGTGCTCCCCGGCAATTGCGGCCGATCAGGAGCAGCCAATCAATAGCGAACCGCCAGACCGGTTATGTACTTCATGTGCGCCTCCTGCGCCTGGGCATCGGCGGCGCTCGTCGGGGACGGCGCCGGAAGCGAGGGAGGCGTCAGATGGTTGGGCCGGTCGATCTGATAGACCGTGTGGCCCGCCAACGTGCCGGCCTTACGGGTTTCCGCCGAAGAGGCTTGGAGGAATGACCTCAGCTTTTCACCGTAGGTGAGAAGGGCATCCGACGACAAACCGCCCGATGGCACGGTCAGGGGCTTCACCAAGGCGTCGTCCGACGAATAATCCTGATCGGCCGCCACCTTTCGGGATGTCGGCAAACCCGCCCGCTCCGACAGGATGGCAGCGGCGTCCTCTTCGCCGGTCTTGCGCAGTGCCTTGTCGATCGCGTCGAGATCGACGCCCAACGCCTTCAGGCTGTAGGTGGCATCCCCTTGTTTTTTGGTGGAGTTCAGGCGGGAATCGGAAAAGTCTATGGAGAAGAAGCCCGGCATGATGTGCCGTGACATCCCCGTCCGGTCCTTCGCCAGGAGCGGATTCACCGTGCGCGCCGCTAAATCGTTCGACGCCGACGCCCGCTCGTCCTCGCTCATCGCCGCGGTCAGCTTGTCCATCAGCGACGACCGCCGGGCCAGCGTCTGTGACAAAGCACCGCGCAGGTCATCGCTGCTGGTCGTCTCATCGAGGAAAAGGGCGGCGTGATCGTTGTTGTACATGCGCTGCGTCGCGCCCATCGCGCTGACGCGGGCCTGCTTCAACCGCTGTGTGAGGGCATCGTTGACCGTCTCGCCACTGATCTTCCCGCTGTCGACGAGATCGGCCAATTGCTGGCGCTGAGCGTCCGAAAGCGCGCCGAAGGCGGCCAAGCCGTCGCCGCGAAGCGCCCCGCCCAGCCCGCTCAGCGCTACACGATCGGACGCGGCACCGCCACTCGCGGCGGTCGCCCCTGGCGATGCGGGCGCCTCGGTGGATCGGGGCAGGACCGGAAACGACGAAGCCGCCGAGGTCACACCCGATACCGTCATGATCCCCTCCCTGAAAGGCAGGCCGGCGGCGATGCACGTCCAACCGCGGCGAATTCTCTTCGCTGCATCTTATGAGGGAAGAAATAAACGCGCAATATAACCCTTGAGGGCTAATCGGCGATCCGGCTGCGACACGTCAGCCGTGCGGCCTGCTGGTTCCAAGGCCCCTGTAACCGTTACGAACGGTTGTGATATGACAGTGGAACACCGGCTTTACGCTGTGCCCCGCTTCCCGCAACCTCCAGCTTCGGGCCTTTGCACGGGATGGAAAAGCCCCTCGCGCTCCTCTTCGTGGACATCGCCGACAGCACGCTGCTCTATGAATTGGCGGGCGACCGCAAGGCGGCGGCTCTGACCCAGCGGGTGCTGGAGGGCTTGCGCCGGATCGTCGGAGAGAACGACGGCACGGTGGTGAAAAGCCTGGGTGACGGGCTGCTCGCCTGCTTCCCCATGAGCGACGGCGCCACCCGCGCCGCGCTTGCCATGATGGAGCGGCAAGGCGAGTTCGGGCTGCGCCTGCGCGCCGGGCTGCATTTCGGCCCGGTGATCGCCGGCCCCGGCGACCTCTACGGCGACGCCTGCAACGTCGCCGCCCGGCTGGAATCCATCGCCCGCCCCGGCGAGATCCTGGCGACCGACGATCTGGTCGACCGCCTCTCACCGCCGCTGCGGGCGCGGACCCGCCTTCTGAACAGCGTTGCGGTGAAGGGAAAGGCGGCCCCGGTCCGCGTCCACCAGATCCGCGACGGCAGCGCCCCGACGGAGGCCGAGGACAACGCCACCGTCGCCCTGACCACATCGGTTCCCGGCAGCGGGCGCGGCCTGCCGTCCCTGCGCCTGTCCGGGCGCCGCGCCGAGGCGACGCTGACTCCCCTGCTGCCGCGCGTCACGGTGGGGCGCGACGAGGGCTGCGGCCTGCGTATCCCGTCGCGCCGCACCTCGCGCCAGCACGCGGTGATCGACTTCAGCCGCGGCGGCTTCCTGCTGACCGACCATTCGACCAACGGCACCTTCATCCGCACGGGCAAGTCCCCCTCCCTGTTGCTGCGCCGCGATTCGACGAAACTGACCGGCAGCGGGCTGATCGGGTTCGGGGGAGAGCCGCTGCGCCCGGACGAGGACCATGTCCTGACCTTCCAGGTGGGGAGCGCGTGATCAACCCTCTCCCGCCCTGGGAGAGGGAGGGACCCGCCGCGGCAGCGGTGGGAGGGTGAGGGTGCCGGCAAGGATCGAGCCGCTGATCCTCGCACGACCCTCACCCGGCGCCTTCGGCGCCCCCCTCTCCCGAGACGGGAGAGGGAAATCGATGCCAGTCCGTTACCCCATCAGCGCCCCATGTCGGGTCCCCGACAGGCGGCGTGTTTGTCGGCCATTGTTGGGCTTTGTCCGCCTTTGTCGGATTGCCGACATGGCGCACACGCCCGACACATCCCCATAACCCACTGAAACTCCACAATTCACCCGGTTGGCCCCGAACTTGCTTTTAACGACCTGACCAAGGGCGCCGATGGCGCGGCTGGGAAGGGAGTGGACGATGGCCAACGTTATTTCGCTCGACAGCATCCTGGGCGTGGGTGAGCTGAAAGCCGCCGCCGAGGCGCCGCCCGCCGCCTCCGGCTGCGCCTCCTCCTCCTGCGGGTCGTCGGACGGCCCCGCCGACATGGCGCCGGAGGTGTGGGAGAAGGTGAAGAACCATCCCTGCTACTCCGAGGAGGCGCATCACTATTTCGCCCGCATGCACGTCGCCGTGGCGCCGGCCTGCAACATCCAGTGCAACTACTGCAACCGGAAATACGACTGTTCGAACGAGAGCCGGCCGGGCGTGGTCTCCGAGAAGCTGACCCCCGATCAGGCGCTCCGCAAGATCATGGCGGTGGCCAAGGAAATCCCGCAGCTCTCCGTCATCGGCATCGCCGGCCCCGGCGACAGTCTGGCGGCGGGCGGCAAGAACACCTTCAAGACCTTCGAGATGCTGGCGAAGAAGGCGCCGGACCTCAAGCTGTGCCTGTCCACCAACGGTCTGGCCCTGCCCGACCATGTGGACACCATCGCGAACTACAACATCGACCACGTCACGATCACCATCAACATGGTCGATCCCGAGGTCGGGCAGCACATCTACCCCTGGATCTTCCACGACCACAAGCGCTGGACCGGCCTGGACGCCGCCAAGATCCTGCACGAGCGCCAGATGCTCGGGCTGGAGATGCTGACGTCGCGCGGCATCCTGGTGAAGGTGAACTCCGTCATGATCCCGGGGATCAACGACGAGCACCTGATGGACGTGAACAAGGCCGTGAAGTCGCGCGGCGCCTTCCTGCACAACATCATGCCGCTGATCTCCGACCCGGCGCACGGCACGCATTTCGGCCTGACCGGCCAGCGCGGCCCGACCGCGCAGGAGTTGAAGGTCCTGCAGGACCAGTGCGAGGGCGGGGCCAAGCTGATGCGCCACTGCCGCCAGTGCCGCGCCGACGCGGTCGGCCTGCTGGGCGAGGACCGCGGTTCCGAATTCACCATCGACCAGATCGAGGCGATGGGCGAGGTGGAGTACGATCAGGAAGCCGCCCGCACCTACCGCGAGCATGTCGAGGGCGAGCGCGCCGGTCGCCACGCCGCCAAGGCCGCCGCACAGGCCGACGTCGCCGAGACGGTCGGCACCGAGGTGCAGCCGATCCTGATCGCCGTCGCCACCAAGGGCGGCGAGCGCATCAACGAGCATTTCGGCCACGCCAAGGAATTCCAGATCTACGAGGTCGGTCCGAAGGGCGCCAAGTTCGTCGGCCACCGCCGCGTCGACCAGTATTGCGAAGGCGGCTCGGGCGACGAGGACGCGCTCGGCGGCGTGCTGTCGGCGATCAACGACTGCACCGCGGTCTTCGTCGCCAAAATCGGCGGCTGCCCGTCGCAGAATCTCAAGGACGCGGGCATCGAACCGGTTGACCGCTTCGCCTTCGAGTACATCGAGGAGTCGGCATTGACCTACTTCAAGGACTACGCCGAGCGCCTCGGCCAAGGTGCGATCAACGCGCGCGAGGGGCAGGACGCGGTGATCCGCACCGGCGCCTTCACCGCCCTGCGCGCCTGATACCCAAGAGACCGACCAGAACCCACGGATTTACCCGGCGGCCCACCGCAACAGCCGCCCCACCTGCAAGGAGAGTGTCATGGCTTACAAGATCAAGGCTTCCGACTGCACCGCCTGCGGCGCCTGCGAGGCCGAGTGCCCGAACAACGCCATCAGCTTCAAGAAGGGCGCCTACGCCATCAACGCGGACCTGTGCACCGAGTGCAAGGGCCAGTTCTCCAGCCCGCAATGCGCCTCGGTCTGCCCGGCCGATTGCTGCGTCCCGGCCTGATCGCCCGAAACCCCTCTCCCGTCCCATCACGGGAGAGGGTGTCCATGGAGCGCACCGCCATGCTGGACGAGGTGGATGAAGGCTGGCTCAACCGCCGTTACTACGGCGGCGACCTGCCGCCCGAGGCGGAGCGGTTCCTGCATCTCGCCGCCGCCAGCCACGCCGACGCCGAGACGGCGCAGCGTTACCTCGCCCACGCCGCCGAGCTGGCGCCGGGTCATCGGCTGGTCGATCTCGGCCATTACAAGTTCCACTTCTACAAGGCGAACCTGGACACCGCCCTGCTCTACGGCGAGCGGATGCTCGGCCACGCCATGGCGGCCATCGGCCTGAACCACACCGACTGGCGCATGGTCGGCAACAATTCTTCCAAGTCATTGGGGGTCGACTTCGCGGGTCTGGAGCCGGCCCCGCGCCTGTTCCTGTTCGCCCTGACCGCAGTCGGCTACCTGCATCTGCGCCTGGGCCGTCTGGCCGAAGGGCGCGAGGCCCTGAACAAGGTCCGGGAGTTGGACCCGAAGGACCGCTTCGGAACCAGCCGCCTGCTCGCCGCCGCGGACCGTCACGAAGCCGGCCAACACGACGCCGGGCTGGAGGACGACGACGCATGAGCGACGACATCGACAAGGCGCTGGACTGGCTGGGCAACCCCGTCGACTGCGACGGCTGCGCCTACCGCGACCGTCTGGCCGAGGGGCGCTGCGAACCGCTGCGCGCCTGCGTGCAGGACCGCTACGCCAAGCGCATCCAGCGCTTCTTCCAATGGAACGACGATCTGGCGGGCGAGCATCTCGACCACCCCTATTTCGAAGTCCGCGCCAACGCCGCCCGCTTCGCGCCGATCTTCATCGTGCCGCGGCTGATGGACGACCCCGACGAGACGGTGCGCGCCGCCGTCGCCCGCCGCCTGCCCCGCCGCCTGCTGCTGAAGATGCGCGGCGACCCCGACCGCGAGGTGCGCATCGCCGTCGCCTCCCGGCTGGAGGACGCCGACCTCTCGCCGCTGATGCGCGACCCCGACTACTCCGTGCGCCTGCGCGTCGCCCGCCGTGTGCCCGAGGGCATGCTGCCGGCGATGATGCACGACGAGGACCCGGAAATCCGGCTGGAGGTCGCCAACCGCATCGGGCTGGACTGGCTGATGAGCATGGCCTGGGACGACAGCGCCCGCGTGCGCATGGTCGTCGCCCGCCGCCTGCCTCCGGAAAAGCTGGCCGCGCTGATCCGCGACACCGACTGGTGCGTGCGCTTCGTCGTCGCCAGCCGCCTGCCGCCCGAAGACCTCGCCCCGCTGACCGAAGACCCGGTGGACGACGTCCGCACCGTGGCGCAGAAGCGCCGCGCCGGACTGCCCGCCACCGGCGACCTGATCCCCGACTGACCGGAGCAAGGAGCACCGAATGCGCGAGCGCGCCCGCGATCCGAACGAACCGATCGAACTGGAAGACCGCCCCGCCTTCGAGGAGGGCCAGAAGGTCCGCGCGCTTCGCGACGTGCGCAACGACGGCACCTATCCCGGACGCCCGATGGGCGACTTCCTGATCCGCACCGGGGACATCGGCTACGTGAAGTCGATCGGCACCTATCTGCAGATGTATTACATCTACGGCATCGATTTTTACGAGAAGCGCATCATTGTCGGCATGCGCGCCAAGGAACTCGAACTGGTCGACGCCCGCTGCAACGACCCGCAATGACCTTCCCGCCTGAGGAGCACGCGATGAGCGACGCCGTCACCGAAGCGAAGAAACCCGGCTTCATCCCGCCCCGCGAACCGCTCTACGACTGGGGCCTGATGGTCACCGCCGCGGTGGACCTCCACAACGACGGCAGCCACCCCAACGCCGAGGACGGCGCGCTGCTGGCCCCCAAGGGCACGCCCGGCACCATCGTGCGCATCGGCCACGCCGAGGGCACGCAGATCCCCGTCTATCTGGTGGAGTTCCCGGCCGGCGTCGTCGTCGGCTGCCTGGAGGAGGAGATCACGCCCGCCGACGGCCGCCGCCGCGGCGTCCCCGGCGTGATGGACTGACCGCCCCCTCCGTGCCAC
The DNA here is from genome assembly GCF_058780635.1 of Azospirillum sp. UENF 312511. NCBI lineage: Bacteria > Pseudomonadati > Pseudomonadota > Alphaproteobacteria > Rhodospirillales > Azospirillaceae > Azospirillum > Azospirillum sp. UENF 312511. The sequence continues at coordinate 562,133 of NZ_JBSNCG010000003.1, forward strand.
GGCCTGCGATGGACCCATGATCTATCTCGACAACAACGCGACGACCCCGCTGGCGCCCGAGGTGCGGGAGGCGATGCTGCCGCACCTGTCCGGGGAGTTCGGCAACCCCTCCAGCCCGCACGCCGCCGGCATGGCCGCCAAGCGGGCGGTGGGCGAGGCGCGCGCCCAGGTGGCGGCGCTGGTCGGCGCGAAGGCCGCGGACATGCTGTTCACCGCCAGCGCGACGGAGGCCAACCACACGGCCCTGCTCGGCACCCTGCGCGCCGTCGCGGCGGAGCGTCCGGAGCGCCGCCACCTCGTCACCACGGCGATCGAGCATCCATCGACGCTGATGCTGGCGAAGGATCTGGAACGGCAAGGCTGGAGGGTCACCGTCCTGCCGGTGGACGGCACCGGCACCATCGCGCTCTCCGACCTGCGCGACGCGGTGACGCCCGACACGGCGCTGGTCTCTGTCATGTGGGCGAACAACGAGACCGGGGCGATCCAGCCGGTCGGCGCCGCCGCCGACATCGCCCAGGCGCGCGGCGCCCTGTTCCACACCGACGCGGTGCAGGCCGCCGGGCGGCTGCCCATCAAAGTCGACGCGGTGAACGCCGACCTGCTGACCCTGTCCGCCCACAAGATGCACGGGCCGAAGGGCGTCGGCGCCCTCTTCATCCGCAAGGGCGTGCCCTTCGCCCCGCTGATCCACGGCCATCAGGAGCGCCACCGCCGCGGCGGGACGGAGAATGTGCCGGCCATCGTCGGCTTCGGCGCCGCCGCCAACCGCGCCGCCGCCAGCGTGGCGGAGGCCGGCGGCATGGCGATCCTGCGCGACCGGCTGGAGCGCGGCGTGCTCGCCGCCTGGCCGGGCAGCCGGGTCAACGGCGAGGGAGCGGCCCGGCTGTCCAACACCAGCAACATCCGCTTCGCCGACCCGCAGGGTCGCCCGCTGGACGCGGAGGAGTTGCTGATGCGGCTCGACCGCGCCGGCATCGCCGTCTCCATGGGAGCGGCCTGCGCGTCCGGCGGCAACGAGCCGAGCCACGTCCTGACCGCCATGGGCCTGACCCCGGCGGAGGCCGCGGCCAGCCTGCGCTTCTCCCTCAGCCGCTACAGCACGGCGGAGGAGGTGGAATCGGTCCTCAACGAGTTCCCCGCGCTCTACGCGCGGATCGCGGCCTGACCAAACGACAGCCCAAAACACGACGACTGGAGAGTGACATGAAGGTGATGGTGCGCAAGGCCGGTGAGCAATACACGATCTACGTCGCCAAGAAGGACCTGGAGGAACCCATCACCGAGATGGAGAAGCCGGGCCTGTGGGGCGGCTGGGTCAAGGTCGCCAACGGCTGGACGCTCGACCTGCCGGAGATGCCGGCGGACACCCGCCTGCCCATCACCGTCGAAGCCAAGAAGCGCGGCGCGGAGTGACCGTCATGGCCCTGTCCCCGGAACGGATCGACGCCATCGCCGCCCTGGCCGGCGGCCTCTTCGCGGACGGCACCCGGCTCGACGCCGTGGTCCGCGCCGTTCGCGAGGCGAACCCGGACCTGTCCAACGTCACCGGGGCGCATGCCGCGGTGATGGCGGAGGACGCCTTCCGGGAGGAGCCCGGCTTCAACCTCTACCTCGTGGACGGCACCAACCATTGCTGGCTCATCACCAACAAGCCGGAGACGGCGACCGGCGTGGTGATCGCGCAACGGGACGAGGACGACTGAATAAGGATCGCGGAATGACGATGCCCCCGGACAACTCAGCCGAAGACGACGAAGGCAGCGAACTCGGCGACTACATCCCGCTGATCGACCCGGACATTTCGGAAGCGGAGGTGGCGGTCATCAGCCGCATCCTCACCTCCGGCAGCCTCGGCGACGGGCGGATGACGGAGGGGTTCGAGCAGGCTTTCGCCGCCTGGCTCGGCCGCGCGCACGCGGTCGCGGTGTCCAGCGGCACCATCGCCACGCTGATGGTGCTCAAGGCCTACGGCATCGGACCGGGGGACGAGGTTCTCTGCTCCCCCTTCGGCTGGCATCAGGTGCAGCATGCCATCGCGCTGGCCGGCGCGGAGCCGGTCTTCGTCGACATCGACTACTGGCAGCACACCATCAACCCGGCGAAGGCTGAGGCCAAGATCACGCCGCGGACCAAGGCCATCCTGGCCGGCAACGTCAACGGCCACCCCGCCCATTGGGACGAGCTGCGCGCGCTCGCTACGGACAAGGGGCTGATCCTGATCGAGGATTCGACCGAGGCGATCGGCTCCTCCTACAAGGGGAAGCTGGTCGGCAGTTTCGGCGACTGCGCGGTCTTCGACTTTTCCGAACCCGGCGTGCTGGTAACCGGCGAAGGTGGGATGATCGTCACCGACGACCGCAACCTCGCCCACCAGCTCCGCTACCTGCGCCGGCGCGAGATGGAGCACCGCAACACGGTGGTCATCACCCGCACCATTCCCTTCCAGGCGGGCATGAGCAACCTGACCGCCGCGCTGGGCCTCGTCCAGTTGAAGCGCCTGCCGGAAATCCTGGCGAAGCGCCGGGAGGTGGTCGGCCACTACGAGGCGGCCATGGCCAGTTTCGAGGGCATCAAGCCGCCCTACAAGGGGCCGGGCGCCGACGACGTGCACCCGATGGTCTACGCCGTGCATCTTGGCACCCGCTTCACCGCCTCGGGGCGCAAGGCGGTGCTGGAGGACTTGGCGACGCACGATGTCGAGGCGTCGGACTACGGGCAGGCGCTCTACACCCAGCAATATTACCAGGAGCGCGGCGCCAGCCGGGCCGACTGCCCGGTCTGCCAGAAGACGGTCGACCGCGTGCTGGCCCTGCCGCTGCACCACAAGGTCACCGCCGACGAGGTGCAGTTCATCGTGGACACGCTGAAGGACGCCACCGTCAACACGGGGGCGGGCGCGGCGATCTATTTGTGAAACGCGGCCCTTTCCCGGCGCCATTCCCCTCCCCTGCGCAGCGGGGGAGGGTCAGGGAGGGGGCAACAGCCAGCCGAACGGGGTTAGCATGACCGACACCGCCGTCATCGACAGCACGGACACCGACACCATCATCGCGGAGATCGCCGCGGCGCTGAAGGCGCGGGGCGTGGTGCCCTATCTCGGGCCGGGCGCCTTTGCGCTGCTGCCGGAGGCCGACTGCCCGATCCCGCGCACCTCGCTGGAACTGGCGCAGCGGCTGAACGCCAAGGTCGCCGCACCGGGCCGCATCCGCAGCCAGCTGACCGCCGTCGCCCAATTCATCGAATCGCGGCGCCACCGCAAGACGCTGGACGGCATCCTGAACGAGATCTTCAAGCGCGAGGTTCCGGCCACACCGGTTCACGCGTGGCTGGCCGCCCTGCCCGCACCGCCGATGATCGTCGATGTTTGGTACGACAACACGCTGGAAAGCCTGCTGACCGCCGACACGGGGCGGAGTTGGGGCCAGATCCAGGGCCTGTCCCACCCGCAGGGCGTCGGCGAATGGGTGAAATACTACGCGCCGGGCGGCGCGGAGGTCGAGGCCGCCGCGGCGTCGGGCTGGGAGACCCTGCTCTACAAGCCGTCGGGCAGCGCCGCCCCGGCGGGGAACTACCTGATTTCCGACAGCGACTTCGTCGAAATCCTCACGGAGATCGACATCCAGACGCCGATTCCCGCCATCGTGCAGGAACGACGGGCGGGCCGGAGCTTCCTCTATCTCGGCTGCCGCTTCGATCAGGAAATCCAGCGCACCTTCGCCCGCCAGATCGCCAAGCGCTCGTCAGACAAGCACTGGGCGGTGATCGAGGGCGAGCTGTCGAAGAACGAGGCGCGCTTCCTGGAGCTGCAGAACATCACCCGCCTCGACCTGCCCCTGGACGAGGCGGTCCGGCGGATCAGCGAGGCGATGGGGGCCAATTAAAGCTAGCGCGTCGCGAAGCTCCCCTCTCCCCTCTGGGGAGAGGGTGGCCCGAAGGGCCGGGTGAGGGGGTTGCGCTTGTGCCGGACGGTCCGCCACGCGCAACCCCCTCACCCTAACCCTCTCCCCGGAGGGGAGAGGGGACATCGAGAGGGAACGCGGCGATCTTTACGCCGCGACCGGGGTCGCCAGGGCGTCGATCTCCTGCTGGGCGGCGGCCAGCGCCTTGGCGCGGGCATCCGGACCCATGCCGACGCCCTCGGCGCGGATCACCGTCACGTCGGTGACGCCCAGGAAGCCCAGAACCGTGCGCAGGAAGGCCTCCTGGTGGTCCAGCGCGCTCATCGCGGCGTTGGTCGAGTAGACGCCGCCGCGGGTCGAGGCGATGTAGACCTTCTTGCCGCCGGCCAGACCGACCGGGCCGGTCTCGGTGTAGCGGAAGGTGCGACCCGCCTGGGCGATACGGTCGATCCAGGCCTTGAGCTGGGTCGGGACCGTGAAGTTGTACATCGGGGCGCCGATCACCACGACGTCGGCGGCCAGGAACTCGTCGACCAGCGCGTCGGTCAGGGCCAGCTCCTCCTGCTGGCGGGCGGTCAGGCCCTCCAGGTTGCGGAACTTCACGACCTGCATCAGCTCGCCGGTCAAGTGGTCCGGCGGGGCGACGGTGAGGTCGCGGACGGACACCTCGGCGTCCGGCGTCGCCTGGCGCAGCGCCGCGACGATGGAGGCGGTGAGCTGGCGCGAAACGGAGGCGTCGCCCAGCGGGCTGGAGTCGATGCGAAGGATCTTCATGGTCACGTCTTCCTGTCCGGGAAGCGGGGCGCCGGTCCGGCACCGTCACCGCTTCGGTTTGTCTCGGAAGTGACCATAAGCCCGCTTACGCCAATCGATTGAGCCCCGATTTCGCCAATCTTCGTTGCACGGATCAGAACAATCCCCGGTCAGCGCACCCGATTGCCGCCCTTGAACACGACCATCTCGCCGCCCTTCATGACGGTCCAATCCTCGTCGCGGGTCAGGGGGCGGGTGGCGACCACCGTCACCACGTCGTCGGGCGTCGTCTCCTTGGCGAAATCGACGCTCATGTCCTCGTCGATCAGCGTCGCCGGGCCGAAGGGGGCCTTGCGGGTCAGCCAGGCGAGGTTGGTCGCGCAATGGCACCACAGATACCGCCCGTCACTGAGCAGCATGTTGAAGACGCCCAGCGTGCCGAGGTCGGTGGCGAGGTCGCGGATCAGCCGCATCAGGGCGCCGCTGCTCTTGGGTGGCTCCGGATACTGCATGCGGATCTGGTCGAGCAGCCAGCAGAAGGCGTGCTCGCTGTCCGTCGTCCCGACCGGCTCGTAGAAGGTCAGCGTCCGTTCCTTGATGCCCTTGAGCTGGCCGTTGTGGGCGAAGGTCCAGACGCGGCCCCACAGCTCCCGCGTGAAGGGGTGGGTGTTCTCCAGCGACACCCGGCCGCGGTTGGCGCGGCGGATGTGGGAGATGACCACGCAGGACTTGATGGAATAGCTGCTGACCAGCCGCGCGATCTCCGACTCGCAGCTCGGCGCCGGGTCGTGGAAGGTGCGGCAGCCCTTCCCCTCGTAGAAAGCGATTCCCCAGCCGTCGCGGTGCGGACCGGTCTGCCCGCCGCGGCGCATCAGGCCGCGAAAGCTGAAGCAGATGTCCGTGGGCACGTTGGCGCTCATGCCCAGGAGTTCGCACATGGATCGGCCCCCATCACAGGATTGTCGGGTATCAGACAGGACGGGGGCAAACCTACGACAGTCTGGGTTGTCCCGTCACCCCTTTGCGGGTGGTGGGCAGGGTGGCATCCCGGCGCGGGCGCAGCCTTCCAGCTTGCCCTCCGGCGCTCCGGCGGCCAGCCCGATCCAGGCGTCCACCCGCTCCGCCTCGAAGCCGCAGTCGCGGCGGTCGCCCACCTGCATCAGCGGGCGGCGGATCAGCAGCGGCGTCGTCAGCATCAGCGCCAGGGCGGCGGCCTCGTCCAGCGCGTCCGGATCGACCTCGCCGCTCTTCACCGCGGGGGCGGCGCGATTGAACCACTCGGCCACCGGGCGGTCGCCGAAGAAGGGGCGCAGGCGGTCCGCCGTCCAGGGCTCGGACAGCAGGTCGCGGGCGTGGACGGTGTGCCCGGCCTCCGCCAGCAGCGCCTTCTGGCGGTTGTTGCCGGCGCAGCCGGGCTTTTCGAAGAAGATCACGTCGGCCATGGTCGAAATCACCCCTGCTTGAGCGCCGGGGAGCGGGCGAGCAGCCCGTCCACCTGGGCGCAGATTTCGTTGTAGACGTCGCGGTCGAGCTTGCGCAGCCAGCGCGGCGGGATGGTCTCCACGCCATAAGTGGCGCCGGCCAGCATGCCGGCGATGGCGCCGGTGGTGTCGGCGTCGCCGCCCTGGTTGACGGTCTCGACGACGCAGGATTCCACGGAATCGGTCTGGAAATAATAATGCATGACCGTCTGCATCGTATCGACGATGTAGGCGGTGGCCAGACCCCGGTAGGGCTGGAACTTGAATTGCCGGTGCTGCGCGATGAGCTTGTTCGATTCGTCGCGCACGTCGCGCACGCTGCCGCCCAGCACCAGACGGCGGACCATGTGGCCGAGCGTCAGAGTCGCCGCGTCGGACATCGCGTTGCAGTGGGTGATGTGCGCCTGCTCCACCGTCCAGCGCTCGAAGGCGTCGTCGTCGCCCAGCGTCGCCAGGGCGACCGGCAGGTTGCGCATCGCCGCCCCGTTGCCGGCGTGATACTCGCTCTCCGGCTCCGACAGGGTGCCGTGCATGATGAAGCGGCGGATGCCGCGCCGTGTCGTGTCCCCGACATCGACGGGAACGCCCTTCAGCCAGACGGCGAACTCCTCCGCGGCGCGGCGGGCGTCCCACTCCGGGGCGGCCAGGATGGCGCGGCCGAGATGGATCGACATCTCGGTGTCGTCGGTCACCTGCCCGGCGGGCAGCTTCAGCCAGCCGCCGCCCTTGATGTGCTTGTGCACGCCGTACTGGTGGGCGATCTCGCCCTTTGTCAGAAACTCGACGGTGGCGCCCAGCGCGTCGCCGCAGGCCAGCCCGAGATAGGCGCCCAGCGCGCGTGAGCGGATGGAATGGTCAGTCATGGGCCGGATCTGTCCCGTGATCGGTTGTCAGAGAAGCGACACCCCCACCCTGTAGTCCCCGCCGACGACCAGATACTCGCCCTCCCCTTTGAAGGGGTAGCGGGGCAGGATGTCGCGGAAGAAGACCACCTTGGTGAGCGGCACCCAGGTTTCGAGGATGTAGTCCCCGAACTGGCCGGCAATGTCGCGCTCGATGGAAAAGGAGCTGAGGTTGTTGAGGCGCAGGACCGCCGTGCGCTTGTCGGGGCGCGCGACGATGTGATGCTCCTCGAAGTCGTTGACGCCGCGGTAGAGCCGGATGTGGCTGGCGCGCGATGGCATCGGCGCGTCCGGCCAGCCGCGGCGCATCCACCACTGGCAATACTCGTACAGCAGGTCGAGCTGCAGATTGATGTTGTTGTTGTGGAAGCGGGTGGCGACCTTCTCCTCGCCATAGGTCCGCCACGCGTCGGAGGCGAAACGGAGGATCGGCTCCTTGTGATAGGTGGGCAGCAGGCCGAAGCGGCTCTCCACCCAGCCTTTCAGCACAGCCCCCTCGGCGTTGTTGCTGTCGAACAGCCACCCCTTCAGCAGGCGCAGGTAGCTGGCGCGGTAGCGCCGCCGCCCGTCCGTGCCCTCGGCGCCGGAAAAATCCGGGTTCAACCCGAAGGTGAAGGCCATGTGGTGCTGGAAGATGTCGGCGGCGATCAGGCTGTTCGGGCTCTCGTCGAGCGCTTCGAACAGCACGGCGTGTTCGCTGCGCGTGCCGCCGATGCGCAGGCGCCGCGGCTCGTCGTTGAAGGACTCCGCGCACAGCGCTTCCGCCGTCACGTTCAGCAGGTTGGTGCGATGCGCCTTCAACGCCAGCGGCGAATCCGGATCGATCAGCCGCCCCCGCGCATCCCTCAAGCCACCGCTCGCCGAACCGTCCGCCATCGCGCTCTCAAATCCACAATTCTTTCATGGATACCGCGAACCGGCGCGTCCGCCAAGGGTCCGCGTCATCGCAAGGCGATGTCACCTAGCCCGCAATACATTTCGAATTCGAAAACAATTCTACTAAACAGCCGAAACAACTTTTGGCTTACTCCAAATATCTTAAAAATATCCGTTTGAACGGATGATGAGACGACACCATAGTTGATCGAACGGGATTCAGTGCACCGCAAGACGAGGCAAGGCCATGTGGCCGATGAAGCGTAAGGAACAGGAGACGCGCAACCGGGCGGTACAGCCCCCGCGCGTTCTTCTTCCTTCCGCCGTCTCGGAAAAGATGCCGATGCGCTCGGGACGGGCGCCGGTTCCGCTGCGCGGCGCCAGGGAGGCCCGCGACGCCGTGACGCTCGCCCGGCTGCTGCGCGGCACCATAACCCCGCTGCGCGGCGACGAGGTGCTGGCCCTGCTGGAGCCCCACCGCCCGCGTCTGGTGCCCAAGCCGGTCAACCCGCTGGCCGCCATGCTCGGCCAGCCGCAGGGCCGCCTGCTGGAGGCGCTGCTGCGCCCGACCGCCCCGATCATCCTGGACGTCCTGCTGCCCCGCCTGCGCGACCATCTGATCGACCGCGTCGTCCACAACAAGGGCACCGCCGAGGATGGGCTGCCCGGCGCACTGGAGGTGGCCACCGCCCTGCGCGCCCTGGTCGCCCTGCTGCGCGGCGCCGGGCGCGGCGCCGTGCTGTCGGTAGTCTCGGCCATCGAGGCGGACGCCCGCGCCGACGCCGACCGGCTGGTCCGCGGCGAAGCGCCCGTCGCAACCGCGGAAGACGATCCGGCCGGCGTCGCGGGGGGCGCCACCGCCGGCGCCATGGACAGCCTCGCCCACGCCCTGCTGCGCTTCGAGGCGCGGCGGCTGATGCTGGAGACGCTGGGCGCCACCGTCGCCCTGCGCGACGTCGTCTATCAATCGCGTCGTCTCACCCGCCACGCCTTGCGCCGGGCGGCGGAGGCCATGGACGGCTTCGGCGCCGACCGCGGCATCAAGGCGCTGCACGCCAGCCTCGCCACGCTGGCCTCGGTGGACGGGCTGCTCGTCGTCGCGATGCGGAACCTCGACGACCAGGAGGAGCACCGCGAGGAGGCCAACGCCTTCGTCGAGCCCGCCGACCGCAAGGCGATGAACGACTGTCTGTCGGCAGCGTGGCGGCTTTCCGACACGCTGTTCGATCTTGTCGGAAAGGCCGCCAACGGCGGCGACCTTGACGAGCTGCTGTTCGAGGCGCTGCTGCGCCAGCTCCGCTCCCTGCACCAGTTCTGCACCGACCTCGACCATGCCGGGCGGCCGGCGGTGCTCGACACGCTGGAGCGCCGTCTGGCCGAGCGCAGCCGCGCGCTGGCCGGCATCGCCGGGGAGCGTCTCGTCGGCATCCTGCTGGCCCGCCCCGCCGACCCGGCCAAGGCGCGCCGCCTGCTCGCCCGCGGCCAGTCGCTGGCCCAGCTTCTCTATGACATGGGCCAGGACGGCGACGAGCTGGAGGCGCTGGCGCTGCGCCTCGTGGTCGCCCGCGACGCGCTGAACCACGCCGCCGCCTGACGCCGTCTTCTGACGCTGGCGGACGACATTCGTCCATCCCTTCCTTTTCATTGCGAGAGACCCGACAAAATGTCGGGCTTTGTCGGGTATGTCACAGGCCCGACAAAGCGGACCGCGCTCGTCCGCAATCTAATTTCTTGTTCGTTTTCAACGACTTAAAAATTTTCCGCGAACTGGCACGGGGGATGCAGAGAAGGGGTCGAAGCGGCCGCTGGGCAGGCCGCCCCGGAATTGAAGACACCCTGTAGACCCAAGCAAAGGAGTAACCTCCCATGTCTTTGCGCCAGATTGCGTTCTACGGTAAGGGCGGTATCGGCAAGTCCACCACCTCCCAGAACACCCTGGCCGCGCTGGTCGAGCTGGATCAGAAGATCCTGATCGTCGGCTGCGATCCGAAGGCCGACTCGACCCGCCTGATCCTGCACGCCAAGGCGCAGGACACCGTGCTGCACCTCGCCGCCGAAGCCGGCTCGGTCGAGGATCTGGAACTCGAGGACGTTCTCAAGATCGGCTACAAGGGCATCAAGTGCGTCGAGTCCGGCGGTCCGGAGCCGGGGGTCGGCTGCGCCGGCCGCGGCGTGATCACCTCGATCAACTTCCTCGAAGAGAACGGCGCCTACGACGACGTGGACTACGTCTCCTACGACGTGCTGGGCGACGTGGTGTGCGGCGGTTTCGCCATGCCCATCCGCGAGAACAAGGCCCAGGAAATCTACATCGTCATGTCCGGTGAGATGATGGCGCTCTACGCCGCCAACAACATCGCCAAGGGCATTCTGAAGTACGCGCACAGCGGCGGCGTGCGCCTCGGCGGCCTGATCTGCAACGAGCGCCAGACCGACAAGGAAATCGACCTCGCCTCGGCCCTGGCCGCCCGCCTCGGCACCCAGCTCATCCACTTCGTGCCGCGCGACAACATCGTGCAGCACGCCGAGCTGCGCCGCATGACCGTGATCGAGTACGCGCCGGACAGCCAGCAGGCCCAGGAATACCGCCAGCTCGCCAACAAGGTCCACGCGAACAAGGGCAAGGGTACCATCCCGACCCCGATCACGATGGAAGAGCTGGAAGAGATGCTGATGGACTTCGGCATCATGAAGTCGGAGGAGCAGCAGCTCGCCGAGCTCCAGGCCAAGGAAGCCGCCAAGGCCTGACACCTGGATCCCTGACGGGGCACAGGTCTGAACTGGCCCCCTCCCCAGCCCACCCCGCCATTGTGCGCGGGGTGGGAGAGAGGGGGCTCGGTCCCGCGCTGAAGTGGCGCGGACAATGAGAGCATGCAGGAGACTGGCACCATGAGCCTGTCCGTGAACGAAGGCGTCGACGTCAAGGGTCTCGTCGACAAGGTTCTCGAAGCGTATCCCGAGAAGTCGCGCAAGCGCCGCGCCAAGCACCTGAACGTGCTGGAGGCCGAGGCGAAGGACTGCGGCGTCAAGTCGAACATCAAGTCGATCCCCGGTGTGATGACCATCCGTGGTTGCGCCTACGCCGGTTCCAAGGGCGTGGTGTGGGGTCCGATCAAGGACATGATCCACATCTCCCACGGCCCGGTCGGCTGCGGCTACTACTCCTGGTCCGGCCGCCGCAACTACTATGTCGGCGACACCGGCGTGGACAGCTGGGGCACGATGCACTTCACCTCCGACTTCCAGGAGAAGGACATCGTCTTCGGCGGCGACAAGAAGCTGCACAAGGTGATCGAGGAGATCAACGAGCTGTTCCCGCTCGTCAACGGCATCTCCATCCAGTCCGAGTGCCCGATCGGCCTGATCGGCGACGACATCGAGGCGGTCGCCCGCGCCAAGTCCGAGGAGCTGGGCAAGCCGGTCGTTCCGGTCCGTTGCGAAGGCTTCCGCGGCGTCTCCCAGTCGCTGGGCCACCACATCGCCAACGACGTCATCCGCGACTGGATCTTCGAGAAGACCGAGCCGAAGGAAGGCTTCGTCTCCACCCCGTACGACGTCACCATCATCGGTGACTACAACATCGGTGGCGACGCCTGGGCCAGCCGCATCCTGCTGGAAGAGATCGGCCTGCGCGTGATCGCCCAGTGGTCGGGCGACGGCACCCTCGCCGAGCTGGAGAACACGCCGAAGGCGAAGGTGAACCTCATCCACTGCTACCGCTCGATGAACTACATCGCGCGCCACATGGAAGAGAAGTTCGGTATTCCGTGGATGGAGTACAACTTCTTCGGCCCGTCGCAGATCGCCGAGTCCCTGCGCAAGATCGCCGCTCTCTTCGATGACACCATCAAGGAGAACGCGGAGAAGGTCATCGCCAAGTACCAGCCGATGGTCGACGCCGTCATCGCCAAGTTCAAGCCGCGGCTCGAAGGTAAGAAGGTGATGATCTACGTCGGCGGCCTGCGTCCGCGCCACGTGGTCGACGCCTACCATGACCTGGGCATGGAGATCGTCGGCACGGGTTACGAATTCGCCCACAACGACGACTATCAGCGCACCCAGCACTACGTGAAGGAAGGCACGCTGATCTACGACGACGTCACCGCCTTCGAACTGGAGAAGTTCGTCGAGGTGATGCGTCCGGACCTCGTCGCCTCGGGCATCAAGGAAAAGTACGTCTTCCAGAAGATGGGCCTGCCCTTCCGCCAGATGCACTCCTGGGATTACTCGGGTCCGTATCACGGCTACGACGGCTTCGCGATCTTCGCCCGCGACATGGATCTGGCCATCAACAACCCCGTCTGGGGCATCATGAAGGCTCCGTTCTAAAGCGGCCTCTGGAAGATAGGAGTAATGAGCATGTCCCACCCCGTTTCCCAGAGCGCCGACAAGGTCATCGACCACTTCACGCTCTTCCGTCAGCCCGAATACAAGGAGCTGCTCGAGCGCAAGAAGACGGAGTTCGAGTACGGCCACTCCGACGAAGAGGTCGCCCGGGTTTCCGCGTGGACCAAGACGGAAGAGTACAAGGAAAAGAACTTCGCCCGTGAGGCGGTCGTCATCAACCCGACGAAGGCCTGCCAGCCGATCGGCGCGATGTTCGCGGCCCAGGGCTTCGAGGGCACCCTGCCCTTCGTCCATGGCTCGCAGGGCTGCGTCGCCTACTACCGCACGCACCTCACCCGCCACTTCAAGGAGCCGAACTCCGCGGTCTCCTCGTCGATGACGGAAGACGCGGCGGTGTTCGGCGGCCTGAACAACATGATCGACGGCCTGGCCAACGCCTACGCGCTGTACAAGCCGAAGATGATCGCCGTGATGACCACCTGCATGGCGGAAGTCATCGGCGACGACCTCTCGGGCTTCATCAACAACGCGAAGAACAAGGAAAGCGTCCCGGCGGATTTCCCGGTTCCCTTCGCCCACACCCCGGCCTTCGTCGGCAGCCACATCGTTGGCTACGACAACATGATCAAGGGCGTTCTGACCCACTTCTGGGGCACGTCGGAGAACTTCGACACCCCGAAGAACGAGAAGATCAACCTGATCCCGGGCTTCGACGGCTTCGCGGTCGGCAACAACCGCGAGCTGAAGCGCATCGCCGGCCTGTTCGGTATCGACCTGACGATCCTGTCGGACGTGTCGGACAACTTCGACACCCCGGCCGACGGCGAGTACCGCATGTATGACGGCGGCACCCCGCTGGAGGCCACGAAGGAGGCCGTCCACGCCAAGGCCACCATCTCCATGCAGGAATACTGCACCCCGCAGTCCCTGCAGTTCATCAAGGAGAAGGGCCAGCAGGTCGCCAAGTACAACTACCCGATGGGCGTCACCGGCACCGACGAGCTTCTGATGAAGCTGGCCGAGCTGTCCGGCAAGCCGGTCCCGGCGGAGTTGAAGCTGGAGCGCGGCCGTCTCGTCGACGCCATCGCCGACAGCCACACCCACCTGCACGGCAAGCGCTTCGCCGTGTACGGCGACCCGGACTTTTGCCTGGGCATGTCGAAGTTCCTGATGGAGCTGGGCGCCGAGCCGGTGCACATCCTGTCCACCTCCGGCTCGAAGAAGTGGGAGAAGCAGGTCCAGAAGACGCTCGACGCCTCGCCGTTCGGCAAGTCCGGCAAGGCCTACGGCGGCAAGGACCTCTGGCACCTGCGCTCGCTGCTGTTCACCGACAAGGTCGACTACATCATCGGCAACAGCTACGGCAAGTACCTGGAGCGCGACACCAAGATCCCGCTCATCCGCCTGACCTACCCGATCTTCGACCGCCACCACCATCACCGTTACCCGACCTGGGGCTACCAGGGCGCTCTGAACGTGCTGGTGCGCATCCTGGATCGGATCTTCGAGGATATGGACGCCAACACGAACATCGTCGGCGAGACCGACTACTCGTTCGATCTGGTGCGCTGACCTCCCCCGGCCGGCGCGGGGCCTCCATCCCCCCGCCCGGCCGCTTCCCCGGAGAGCCGGAGTCCACCGCGAGGTGGGCTCCGGCTTTTCCATGTCCGGCCTGCCGCCTCCGTGAACGCGGACAAACGTTATCTGCGTTTTCCGTCTTGCGCCCGATAACGCGGACTGATACGGTCTGTGTTGTCGAGACCGTTGGACGGGCCACGCCATGGCACACCTCACCGCAAGCGTCGAATACGGCATCCACTGCCTGCTCTGGCTGGCCGCCGCCGGCGACACGCCGCTGAGCAGCCGGGATCTGGCGGAGTTGCAGGGCATCTCTCCCTCTTTCCTCGCCAAGATCTTTCCGAAGCTGGAGAAGGCGGGGATCGTCACGGCCAGCGAAGGGGTGCGCGGCGGTTACCGCCTCGCCAAGGCGCCGGAAGACATCAGCTTCCTCGTCATCGTCGACGCCATCGAGGGCGAGAAGCCGCTGTTCGAGTGCCAGGAGATCCGCGGCCGCTGCGCGGTCTTCAATGACAGACCGCCGGATTGGGCAACCTCCGGCGTCTGCGCCATCCACGCCGTGATGCTGAAGGCCGAAAAGGCGATGCGGGACACGCTGGCCAAGGAGACTCTGGCCAGCGTCGGCGAGACCTTCGGGCGCAAGGCCCCGCCGGACTTCCAAGGCGACGTCCAGACCTGGATCGACTCGCGCCTCAGCGCCCGCGCCGCATCACGGACACGGCAGACACCGTAGCTGGCCACCGCAGCCGGCCCGACCACCACGCCTCATCCAATGCCCTGAAACACCTCCCGGACCTCCGCCGGACGGACGGGATGGCTGCCGCGCACCCGCGCGCCAGAACGCTCCCTCCTGTCCGGCTTTCAGAAGGACACAGAGTCATGACCCAACAAATCGTCATCGCCGGTTCCGGTTTCGCCGGATTGTGGGCCGCCCTGTCCGCCGCCCGCGCCGTGGCGCTGGCCGGCCGCGACGGCGACGTCGCGATCACCGTCGTCTCGCCGGCCCCCCAGCTCCACATCCGCCCCCGCCTCTACGAAGCGGTGCTGGAAGGCATGGCGCCGGACCTCGCGGCGCTGTTCGAGGCGGTGGGCGTCCGCCACGTCTCCGGCGTCGTGACAACGATCCACGCCGGCCATCGCGCGGTGGACGTCACCGGCACCGACGGCGCCCGGTTCACCCTGCCCTACGACCGCTTCGTCCTGGCCGCGGGCAGCCGCCTGTTCACCCCGCCCATTCCCGGTCTCGCCGAGCACGCCTTCAACGTCGACCAACTCGACAGCGCGCACGCCCTCGACGCCCATCTGAAGGCCCTGGCCGCCCAGCCGGAGACGGCGGCGCGCAACACCGTGGTGGTGGCCGGCGGCGGCTTCACCGGCATCGAGACGGCGGCGGAGATGCCGGACCGGCTGCGCGCCATCCTGGGCGCGGACGCCAAGGTCCGCGTCGTGGTGGTCGAACAGGCGCCGGCCATCGGCCCGGACCTCGGCCCGGTGCCGCGCCCCGTCATCGAGCAGGCGCTGGCCGAATGCGGCGTGGAGATCGTCGCCGGCACGGCGGTCGCCACCATCGACGCTGGAGGCGTCACCACCTCCACCGGCGAGCGCATCGCCGCCGACACCGTCGTCTGGACGGCGGGCGCCCGCGCCAACCCTCTGGCCGCGCAGATCAGCGGCGAGCATGACCGGTTCGGGCGCGTCCCGGCCGATCCGTTCCTGCAGGCGGTCGGCAGCGACGGGATCTTCGTCACCGGGGACGTGGCGCGGGCCGCCACCGACGACCTCGGCAACGTCGCCGCGATGTCCTGCCAGCACGCCCTCAGCTTGGGCCGCGTCGCCGGCCACAACGCCGCGGCGGAGCTGGTCGGCCTGCCCAGCCACCCCTACAGCCAGCCCAAATACGTGACCTGCCTCGATCTCGGCCCGTGGGGCGCGCTCTTCACCGAAGGCTGGGACCGGCAGGTCCGGCTGACCCGCGAGGAGGGCAAGGCGGTGAAGCGCGAGATCAACACCAAGTGGATCTACCCGCCCCAGCCGGACCGCGACGCCGTCTTCGCGATCGCCAACCCCGATTATGTGATCGTTCCCTGACGATCGTTCCCTGACGATGGCCCTGCGGAACCGCGCCCCTTGCCACCGCAGCGCGCGGTTCCGCACAGGCGTTACTTTCGGTGGAACACTCCGGCAGCGCCAGCCCGCACCCTTTGCAGGCACACCCGCCTCACAGCTTTCCATGGAAAGAGATCGACGGAAAACGGTCTCGTTCGCTTTTGCGAATCCCCTCTTTTGCGCTTGTTGGTTGAATAAACTGGGATCTAAATCTCTGGGCCACGAGCCATCACCACCGGAAGAATGACCACAACATCAACAAAAAATTGCGTACAATTACCTATCTGCGAAACGACATATCTTAGCGAATACAATCATCGCCGAAACGACATGGCACCCCACAACACCGCATGAACGCCAATTAATTGTTTTTTATATAAATTGCCGATAACCTCAAATCATCATTCCCTTTTTGCCCCATAAGGACAATCAACATGCCCTTTAAAACCTTTCTAAGGTCGGCAGACACGGAAGCGACGGAAATAACCACCGCATTAGACAAATCTAATGGCATAATCACCTTTGACACATCTGGCAACATATTGTCGGCGAATGATCAATTTCTCCGATGTATGGGCTACAGCTTTGAGGAAATCAAAGGGAAGCATCACCGGATTTTCGTCGAACCGAACCTTCACGATAGCCTGGATTACAAGAATTTTTGGGAGTGTCTGCGCCGGGGTGAGTTCCAGTCCTCCCTCTACAAACGCATCGGCAAGGGCGGGCGGGAAGTCTGGATCGAGGCGTCCTACAACCCGATCAAGAACCGCCAGGGCGTCACCCACAAGGTGGTCAAGGTGTGCACCGACGTCACCGAGCGCCATCTGGAGCACATCGATCTGCGCGGCAAGGCGGAGGCCATCTCCAAGTCCCAGGCGGTGATCGAATTCACCCCCGATGGCACCGTCATCACCGCCAATGAGAATTTCCTGTCCCTGCTCGGCTACACGCTGCGGGAGATCGAGGGGCGCCATCACAGCACCTTCGTCGATCCGGCGGAGCATGGCGGCGCGGACTACCGGGCCTTCTGGGAGAGCCTGCGGCAGGGCCGTTTCCAGGCCGCCCAGTACAAGCGGATCGGCAAGGGCGGCCGCGTTGTGTGGATTCAGGCGTCCTACAACCCGGTGTTCGACACCAGCAACCGGCTGTCCAAGATCGTCAAGTTCGCCACCGACATCACCCGTCAGGTGGAACTGCTGGACCAGTTGAAGGCGCTGATCGACAACAACTTCACCGAGATCGACGCCGCGCTCTCCGCCGCCGGCCGGCAGGCCGAGGACGCCGCCCAGCGGTCCGGCGCGACGCAAGGCACCGTCCAGACCGTCGCCGCCAGCGCCGAGGAACTCGCCGCGTCGGCCCGCGAGATCGCCGACAGCATGATCCGTTCGCGCCAAGCGGCGAGCACCGCGATGGACGAGACGGGGAACGCCGACCGGGCGGCGGCGCGCCTGACGGAGGTCGCCAAGGCGATGGGCGGCATCGTCGATCTGATCAGCTCCATCGCCAGCCAGATCAACCTGCTGGCGCTCAACGCCACCATCGAGGCGGCGCGGGCCGGCGAGGCGGGGCGCGGCTTTGCGGTTGTCGCCAACGAGGTCAAGAATCTCGCCAACCAATCGGCCAACGCGACCGCCCAGATCTCCAAGGAGATCGAAGGCATGCAGGCCGTCTCGTCCGACGTGGTCGCGTCGCTGGGCAACATCCGTCAGGCCACCAGCAACCTGATGGAGTTCGTCACCGTCTCCGCCGGAGCGGTGGAGGAGCAGAGTGCGGTGACCGGCGACATGTCCACCAACATGCAGAACGCGTCGGCCTCGGTCAGCGCCGTCGACCACAACATCGGCGCCATCAACTCCGCGATCACCCAGATCGCCTCGGCGGTCTCGGAAACCAAGGAAGCCGCCAAGGTTCTGGCCCGTTGAGGGCACGCGCCGTGCGCGTCCGGCCATCGCCCCAGGCTGTGCGATACCCGACAAAGTCCGCGATTGTCGGGTATCGCACACGAGGCCGATCTCCTTAACTTATTGAATATAAACAATTCACAGTCTGGCACACCTCCTGCATATGACTGACTTACAGGCGACTGGCCCACAGGCGCCGATGTCGGCCAATGGCGGGAGAAGGTCATGCTCCAGGAAAAGCTCCAGGACGTCTTCAACGAGCCGGGTTGCTCCACCAACCAAGCCAAGTCGGAGAAGGAGCGGAAGAAGGGTTGCTCCAAGGCTCTGAAGCCGGGAGCCGCCGCCGGAGGCTGCGCCTATGACGGCGCGATGATCGCGCTCCAGCCGATCGCCGACGCCGCCCACCTCGTGCACGGGCCGATCGCCTGCCTCGGCAACTCCTGGGACAACCGCGGCACCAAATCGTCAGGCTCGCAGCTCTACCGCACCGGCTTCACCACGGACATGTCGGAACTCGACATCATCCACGGCGGCGAGAAGAAGCTCTACAAGGCGATCAAGGAGATCGTGCAGCAGTACGATCCGCCGGCCGTCTTCGTCTATCAGACCTGCGTCCCCGCCATGATCGGCGACGACATCGAGGCGGTCTGCAAGTTCGCGGCGAAGAAGCTGGGCAAGCCGGTGATCCCGGTGATGGCGCCGGGCTTCGTCGGGTCGAAGAATCTGGGCAACAAGCTGGCCGGCGAGACGCTGCTCGACCACGTCATCGGCACGGTGGAGCCGGAGGTCACGACCCCGACCGACATCTGCATCGTCGGCGAATACAATCTGGCCGGCGAGCTGTGGCTGGTGAAGCCGCTGCTCGACGAGATCGGCATCCGCATCCTGTCCTGCATCTCCGGCGACGGGCGCTACAACGAGGTGGCGCAGGCCCACCGGGCGCGGCTGACCATGGTGGTCTGCTCGCAGGCGCTGGTGAATGTCGGGCGCAAGATGCAGGAGCGCTGGGGCATCCCCTATTTCGAAGGCTCCTTCTACGGCGTGTCGGACATGTCGGACACGCTGCGCACCATGGCCCGCATGCTGGTGGAGCGCGGCGCCGACAAGGCGATCATCGACCGCACCGAAGGCGTCATCGCCCGCGAGGAAAGCCGCGTCTGGCGGCGTCTGGAACCCTACAAGCCGCGCTTCGACGGCAAGCGCGTCCTGCTGTTCACCGGCGGCGTGAAGAGCTGGTCGATGGTCACCGCGCTGGAAGGCGCCGGGCTCACCATCGTCGGCACCTCCACCAAGAAGTCGACCAAGGAGGACAAGGAGCGCATCAAGAAGATGAAGGGGGAGGAGTTCCACCAGTGGGACGACCTGAAGCCCCGCGACATCTACAAGATGCTGCGCGACAGCGAGGCCGACATCATGATGTCCGGCGGCCGGTCGCAGTTCATCGCGCTGAAGGCCAAGGTGCCGTGGCTCGACCTGAACCAGGAGCGCCACACCCCCTACGCGGGCTATGACGGCATCGTCAATCTGTGTGAGGAAATCGACAAGACACTGTCCAACCCGATCTGGCGGCAGGTGCGTCTGGCCGCCCCCTGGGACTTGAAACCGGATGCCAGGCCGGAAGCCAAGCCGGTGGGAGCGTAATCGCCATGGGCAACATCCAGCGCTTCCCCCACTCCGCCAAGGCGGCCGCCACCAACCCGCTGAAGATGAGCCAGCCGCTGGGCGCGGCGCTCGCCTTCCTCGGCGTGGACCGCTGCATGCCGCTGTTCCACGGCAGCCAGGGCTGCACCGCCTTCGGGCTGGTCCTGCTGGTCCGCCATTTCCGCGAGGCCATCCCGCTCCAGACCACGGCGATGGATCAGGTCTCGACCATCCTCGGCGGCTACGAGAATCTGGAGCAGGCCGTCCGCACCATCCACGAGCGCAACGCGCCCGCCCTGATCGGCGTCGCCACCACCGGCGTGACCGAGACCAAGGGCGAGGACATGGCCGGCCAGTATTCGCTGTTCCGCCAGCGCAACCCCGCCTTGGCCGGCCTGAAGCTGGTCTTCGCCAACACCCCGGACTTCTCCGGCGGGTTCGAGGACGGCTTCTCCGCCGCGGTGACCGGCATCGTCGAGGAGGTCGTCCAGCCGTCCGACAAGACGGTGAAGGGCCAGATCAACGTGCTGGCCGGCAGCCACCTGTCGCCGGGCGACGTGGAAGAGCTGCGCGACATCATCGAGAGTTTCGGCCTGTCGCCGATCTTCCTGCCCGACCTGTCGCTGTCCATGTCGGGCCGCCAGCCCGACGACTTCACGGCGACCTCGCTGGGCGGCGTGACGGTGGAACAGATCGCGTCGATGGGCGCGTCGGAAGCCACGCTGGTGGTCGGCGAGCATATGCGCGTCGCCGCCGCGGCGCTGGAGCTGAAGACCGACGTGCGCAGCCTTTTCTTCGACCGGCTGACCGGGCTGGAGGCGTCGGACCGCCTCGTCCGCACCCTGTCGGAGCTGTCGGGCCGTCCGGTGCCGGCGAAGCTGCGGCGCCAGCGCGAGACGCTGGTGGACGGCATGCTCGACGGGCATTTCTTCTACAGCCGCAAGCGGATCGCCGTGGCGCTGGAGCCGGACCTGCTCTACGCCGTCACCAGCTTCCTGGCCGACATGGGGGCGGAGGTGATCGCCGCCGTCTCCCCCACCCAGACCGCCGTGCTGGAGAAGCTGAAGGCCGCGACCGTCATGGTCGGCGACCATTCCGACGTGGAGACGCTGGCCCGCGACGCCGACCTGATCGTGTCGAACTCCCACGGGCGGCAGGGGGCGGGGCGCATCGGCGTGCCGCTGCACCGCATGGGCCTCCCGATGTTCGACCGGCTGGGCGCCGGGCTGAAGGTCCATATCGGCTATCGCGGCACGCGCGAGCTTCTGTTCGAAATCGGCAACCTGTTCCTGTCCCGCGAGATGGACCACGACGAGCACGGCCACGGCCATGACCACGGTCACGGTCATCGTCATGGGGACGGGCATGAACACGGCCAGCACTGCGGGAGCGGATCATGCGGATGCAGCGCCGGCTGAGTGTGGTGGGCCAAGCCGAGGACGGCCGGCCCCGCAAAGGAGGTTCCATGAAGGTCGCTTTCTGCACCCAGGACATGCAGCACGTCGATGCGCATTTCGGGTGGGCCAAGAACATCGTGGTCTACGAGGTGGACAAGGCCGGCTACACGATGGTCGAGACCTGCCAGTTCGGCGGCTCGATGTTCGAGGACGGCAACGAGGACAAGCTGATCCCGAAGCTGGACGCGCTGGCCGATTGCGCCATCGTCTACCTGTCGGCCATCGGCGCCTCCGCCGCCGCCCGCGTGGTGGCGAAGAAGATCCACCCCGTGAAGGTGGAGGCCACGGACAGCATCACCGCCCTGCTCGACCGTCTGGTCGAAACCATCAACGGCAACCCGCCGCCCTGGCTGCGCAAGGCCCTGAACGCCGGCCAGCCGCAGGAGCTGGCCTTCGACGAGGAGGATTGAGAGCATGACCGACACCACCGTGGCCACCGGGAGCGACCTTTCCGAGGCCTTCCTGAAGACTCTGGTCATGCTGTTCCGCGCCGAAGACAGCTACGGCGCCTGGGAAGGCAAGAGCGATGAGACGATCCTCGCTCCCTTCATCCTCGACAAGGAAGCCCGCGCCGCCATTCCGATCATGGGCGACCCGGACCCCGACACGCTGTGGCGGCTGGAGCTGTTCTACAAGGCCGTCGGCATCACGGTCGAGAAGCAGACCGGCCACATCGCCTCCCCCATCATGAAGATGAGCCACGAGGGCTTCGGCCGCATGGTGCTGACCACGGGCCGGCTGGTCGTGGTGTCGAAGCACCTGCGCGACGTCCACCGCTTCGGCTTCCCGTCGCTGGAGAAGCTGGCCGCCGACGGCGCCAAGATCGTCGAGGAGGCCGTGGCGCTGATCCGCAAATACCCTGACGTCGCCGATCTGTGAGGATTCCGCCATGTCCGACATCGACGCCCTGAAGGACGAGGTCAAGAAGCTCAACGCCCGCGCGACCCAGAAGAAGATGGACCTGCACGACCTGTCGGAGGAACTGCCGCAGAACTGGCAATCCATCCTCCGGGTCGCCCAGGAGACCTACGACGCCTACAAGACCCTGACCGAGAAGCGCGCCGAGCTGAAGGCGCTGGAGACGGCGTCCGCCTGAGCGGCCTGAATGGAAACATTGCCCCCACCCTAACCCTCCCCCGCTTCGCAGGGGAGGGAACTCCGCCGCTTCGCGATCATCTCCCTCCCCTGCGATAGCGGGGGAGGGCCGGGGTGGGGGCAACGCCCATTCCCACCAAACAACACACCAAGCCCGATTGAGGAGCAGACGATGGCTGAGTTCGTGACCGGCACCACCCGCGGCGGCGCCGCCTGGACGCCGAAATTCGTGGAAAGCATCGACCAGAAGATGTGCATCGGCTGCGGCCGCTGCTTCAAGGTCTGCGGCCGCGACGTGCTGGAGCTGATCGGCATCACCGAGGACGGCGACATCGTCGACGCCTTCGACGACGAGGCCGAGAAGAAGGTCATGAGCGTCAAGAACGCCGGCAACTGCATCGGCTGCGAGAGCTGCGGCAAGGTCTGCTCCAAGAACTGCATCACCCACTTGCCCCAGGCGGCCTGACGGTCGCCGACATTGACTTAGGCGGCCTGACGGCCGCCCGCCCCCGGAGGAGGACGCCATGGGCATCCTGCACGCCGCCCCGCCGGGGGTGGGCGACACCACGCGGCTGTACCGTTGGCTGACCGATCGCCAGGGACGCTGCAACGTCTTCGACGCGCATCTGTTCGCCTGCATCCTGTCCCGCCGCTGGCCGGCGGGTCCGGGCGCGTTGGGACTGGATGACCGAGCGCTCGGCCAGCTTCTCGACCGCTATTTCCCTGGCGCCTTCGCGGCCGGCCTGCCGGTTCCCGACAGTTCGCCCACCCCCCTGCCCCCGCTTCTCCAGAGCGAAGCGGACGACATCGCCGCTCTTCTGCTCGCCCACCGCTCGCTGGGCATCGAGGAGGAGGCATGGCTCGCCGCCATCGTGGCTCGGGCCATGCTCGACGAGGGTGAACTGTGGCGGGATCTCGGTCTGGCCGGACCGAGCCATCTCGCGGCGTTGATGGAGCGCCATTTCGACTCGCTGGCCCTGCTGAACGCCACCGGCACCCGCTGGAAGGCTTTTCTCTACCGCTTCCTCTGCGCGCGGGACGGGCTGATCCCCTGCGGCGCCCCGGTCTGCCGCGATTGCGGCGCGGAGGCCGTGTGCTTCGGGTCGGGTGATTGACGAAACCGATCCGTCAATCACCCCTCTTCCCAAGTCACTCCTCCCCCAGACCTTTCGCCAGCGCAGCGATGACGCCGTAGCCGACCCGGTCCTGCGGATCGATGTCCGTCAGCTTCGCGAGGATCACCCTCGCCTCCTCCACCCGCCCGCTGCGCAGGCTGATGAAAGCCAACGCCTTCAAGGTGAAAAGGGTGAAGCGCGGCGGCCCTTCCTTCGCCCAATCGGTGCTGTCCGCGCGCAGGCTCCGCCAGTCGCCGGCATAGCCGCCCTCACGCGCCGCCGCGTCCAGCCCGATCATCGCCACCCGCTCCGCGTCCGCGAAGCGCTTGCGGTTGAAATAGAATTTGTAGAGCGCGTAGAAGACCGGCAGGACGCGCGGCCCCATCCGGTGGGCCTCCCACAGCAGGGCCTCGCAGGCCGCGGCGTCGGGGCGGGCCTTCACCGCCTCCTGCAGTTTCTCGTCGATGTGCTCGGGCACCTCGCCGAAGGCCATCCGCCCGTTGGACATCCGCAGTTCGACCGGCCGCTCCATCACCCGTCCCCTTCCGTTGTTTCGCAAAACCGTGCGCCCGACCGACAATCCTGTATGGGCCGCAAGCCCACTTCGCAAAAGCCCATAATCAAATTGTGCGTCCTTTCGTCGCAGGATGTCGCAAAGCCGACATGGTCCCGACCCGACAATTGTCGGGAAAACACCAGCCGCTTGACCTGACAATTCATCAAAATCAACAACTTAAAAGTTGGCACGCCGCTTGCTGATCCTATGACCAGGAACGGTCGGCATGCCCGACGAAGCATTTGGAGGCGGCAGACATGGTGACCCTGACGGATGCGGCGGTGAACACCCTGGAGCGCGTGCTGGCGAAGTCTGGCGGCGCCGCGGCCGGCCTGCGCATCGCGGTGGCCGACGGCGGCTGCGCCGGCATGAAGTACCAAATGGGGCTGGAGGCCACGGCGGGCGACGAAGACGCCGTGCTGACCTTCGGCCCGGTGACGATCTTCGTCGATCCGACCAGCCAGCCCTTCCTGACCGGCGTGGTGGTCGATTTCGTCGAAGGGGTCGAGGGCGCGGGCTTCAAGTTCGACAACCCCAACGCCACGGGCAGCTGCGGCTGCGGCAAGTCCTTCTCGGCGGGTCCGGGGGGCAGCTGCTCCTCCGCGCCGGCGGCCGGCGGCTGCGGCACCGCCCACTAACCCCGAACACTCTCCCCCCACCCGGTAACGCGGGAAAGGCAAGGCGTCATGTGGAACTACACCGACAAGGTCAAGGAACACTTCTTCAACCCGAAGAACGCCGGCGCGCTGGATGAGGCGAACGCCGTGGGCGAGGTCGGGTCGATCACCTGCGGCGACGCCCTGAAGCTGATGATGAAGGTCAACCCCGACAGCCAGGTCATCGAGGACGCGAAGTTCCAGACCTTCGGCTGCGGCTCGGCCATCGCGTCCTCGTCGGCGCTGACGGAGATGATCATCGGCAAGACGGTGGACGAGGCGCTGGCCGTCACCAACCGCGACATCGCCGAGTATCTGGGCGGCCTGCCGCCGGAGAAGATGCACTGTTCGGTCATGGGCGCCGAGGCGCTCCGCGCCGCCATCGCCAACTTCAAGGGCGAGGAATGGGTCGACGACCACGAGGAAGGCGAGCTGGTCTGCAAGTGCTTCGGCATCGACGCGGCGATGATCGAGCGCGCGGTGACCGTCAACAGCCTGACCACGCTGGAGGAGGTCACCCACTACACCAAGGCCGGCGGCTCCTGCCAGACCTGCCACGAGAAGATCGAGGAGGTGCTGGAGGCCGTGCTCGCCAAGACCGGCGCGCTGGCCCCGCCCAAGCCCCACGCCCCCGGCACGGTCGGGCTGGACGCCATCAAGCCGCTGGCCCCGAAGGCCGAGGCCGCCCCGGCGAAGCTGACCAACGTGCAGCGCATGCAGAAGATCATGTTCGCCATCGAGGAGCTGCGCCCGCAGATCCAGCGCGACGGCGGCGACGTGGAGCTGGTGGACATCGACGGCAAGGACATCTATGTCCGCCTGACCGGCGCCTGCTCCGGCTGTTCGCAGTCCGCCGGCACCATGATGGGCGTGCAGGCCAAGCTGGTCGAGGCGCTGGGCGAGTTCGTCCGCGTCAAGCCCGCCTCCCTCCTGCCGGCGGGGGCCTGAGCCATGACTGCACAGGGAATCTACCTCGACAACAACGCCACCACCCGCGTCGATCCGGAGGTGCTGGCGGAGATGCTGCCGCTGTTCACCGAGCAGTTCGGCAACCCCTCCTCCATGCACGGCTTCGGCGCCGCGGTGGGCGGCAAGATCGAGTGGGCGCGCAAGCAGGTGCAGGCGCTGCTCGGCGCCGCCCATGACAGCGAGATCGTCTTCACCTCCGGCGGCACGGAGAGCGACAACACCGCCATCCTGTCGGTGCTGGAGGCCTATCCGAAGAAGAAGAGCATCGTCACCAGCGTGGTCGAGCATCCCGCCGTCCTTGCGCTGTGCGACTATCTGGAGAAGAAGCGCGGTTACACCGTCCACCGCATCGGCGTGGACAACCGGGGCAACTTGGACCTCGACGCCTACAAGGCGGCGCTGGGGCCGGACGTCGCCATCGTCTCGATCATGTGGGCAAACAACGAGACCGGGACGATCTTCCCGATCGAGGAGCTGGCCCAGCTCGCCAAGGCCGCCGGCGCGGTGTTCCACACCGACGCGGTGCAGGCGGTCGGCAAGATCCCGATGACGCTCGCCACCAGCGCGGTGGACATGCTGTCGCTGTCCGGCCACAAGCTGCACGCGCCCAAAGGCATCGGCGCGCTCTACGTCAAGCGCGGCCTGCGCTTCCGCCCGATGCTGCGCGGCGGCCACCAGGAGCGCTCGCGCCGCGCCGGCACCGAGAACGCGCCGGGCATCGTCGGGCTGGGAGCGGCGGCACAGCTCGCACTCATGCACATGACCGACGAGAACACGCGGGTGAAGGCGCTGCGCGACAAGCTGGAGCAGGCCATCCTGGCCGCCGTTCCCAACTGCTTCGTCACCGGCAACCCGGCCAACCGCCTGCCCAACACCTGCAACGTCGCCTTCGAGTACATCGAGGGCGAGGCGATCCTCCTGCTGCTGAACGAGGCCGGCATCGCCGCCTCCTCAGGGTCGGCCTGCACCTCCGGGTCGCTGGAGCCGAGCCACGTGATGCGGGCGATGGGCGTGCCCTACACCGCCGCCCACGGCGCCACCCGCTTCTCCCTGTCGCGCGAGACGACCGAGGAGGAGATCGACCGGGTGATCGCGGTGGTCCCCGGCATCATCGCGAAGCTGCGCTCGCTGTCGCCCTACTGGTCGCAGGCGGGCGCCCCCAAGGAGTTCGCACCGGTTTACTCGTAACACCGAGATCGCAGGCCGGGCCGGGCCCGCGTCCCGGCAACCCGCCCGACGACACCCGCCGGGACGCGGTTCCCCGGCCCGGTCTGCGACACAACACACCTCCCGGCCCCCTCCCCATCCCTCCCCCGCTGTCGCGGTGGAGGGGGCAGAGCGGCGGCAGTCCCCTCTCCTGCGAAGTGGGGGAGGGTTAGGGAGGGGGCAACCACCGCGACGCATTCGCATCGAGGTTCACGTCATGCCGATGGCCGGTTCCACCATCATCAACGACACGACGCTGCGCGACGGGGAGCAGACGGCGGGGGTTGCCTTCACGCTCGACGAGAAGATCGCCATCGCCCGCGCGCTCGACGAGGCCGGCGTGCCGGAGCTGGAGATCGGCATCCCCGCCATGGGTCCGGAGGAGCGCGAGGGCATCCGCGCCGTGGCCGCGCTGGGGCTGAAGGCCCGGCTGATGGTCTGGTGCCGCATGCACGACACCGACCTGAAGGCGGCGCTGGACTGCAAGGTCGGCACCGTCAACCTGTCGATGCCCGTCTCCGACATCCACATCACCAGGAAGCTGAAGCGCAGCCGCGCCTGGGCCCTGGCGGAGATCGAACGCAAGGTCAAGACGGCCCGCGACCACGGGCTGGAGGTCAGCCTGGGCGGCGAGGACTCCTCGCGCGCCGACATGGATTTCCTGATCGCCGCAGCGACGGTGGCGCAGGAAGCCGGCGCCCGCCGCTTCCGCTTCGCCGACACGCTGGGCGTGCTCGACCCCTTCCAAACGCGCGCCTGCATCGAACGGCTGCGCCGGGCCACCGACCTGGAGATCGAGATCCACGCCCACGACGACCTCGGCCTCGCCAACGCCAACTCGCTGGCCGCCGTGCTGGGCGGAGCGACCCACGTCA
Source organism: Azospirillum sp. UENF 312511 (assembly GCF_058780635.1). NCBI lineage: Bacteria > Pseudomonadati > Pseudomonadota > Alphaproteobacteria > Rhodospirillales > Azospirillaceae > Azospirillum > Azospirillum sp. UENF 312511. The sequence goes on from NZ_JBSNCG010000003.1 coordinate 589,549, forward strand.
ACACCACCGTCAACGGGCTGGGCGAACGCGCCGGCAACGCCCCGCTGGAGGAGGTGGTGGTGTCGCTGAAGGTGCTCTACGGGCAGGACTGCGGCGTGGACACCCGCGCGCTGGGGGCGATCTCCGACCTCGTGGAGCGCGCCTCCAACCGGCCGGTGGCGGTCAACAAGTCGATCGTCGGCGACGCCGTCTTCACGCACGAGGCCGGCATCCACGTCGACGGGCTGCTGCGCGACCGCGCCACCTACCAAAATTTCGACCCCGCCGAGGTGGGGCGCGAACACCGCATCGTGCTGGGCAAGCATTCCGGCACGGCTGGGGTGAAGATGGCCTACGGCCAGCTCGGCATCGCCTGCGACGACGCCACCGCCCAGGCGGTGCTGCCGCGGGTCCGCGCCCTCGCCACCCGCGCCAAGCGCGCCCCGACGGCGGAGGAGCTGCGCGCCTTCCACGACGACGCCACCCGCTGGAGCGTCGTCTCTTCGTGATCCGGAGGACCCCATGGCCGCGATCGACGCCCACCCGGACCTCGCCATGAATGAGACCAGCCTGTGGCGGCTGCTGCGCGAGGATGTCGCCTGCGTCTTCGACCGCGACCCAGCGGCACGCAACGTCTTCGACGTGCTCACCTGCTACCCCGGCATCCACGCGCTGGTGGTCCATCGGCTGTCCAACGCCGCGTGGCGGCGGGGTCTGCGCTGGCCGGCGCGTTTCCTGTCCTATCTGGCCCGCGCCCTGACCAACATCGACATCCACCCCGGCGCCACCATCGGCCGCCGCTTCTTCATCGATCACGGGGCCGGCGTCGTCATCGGCGAAACCGCGGAGGTCGGCGACGACGTGACGCTCTATCACGGGGTGACGCTGGGCGGCACCTCCTGGACCAAGGGCAAGCGGCACCCGACGCTGGGCGACGGCGTGCTGGTCGGGTCCGGGGCCAAGATCCTGGGGCCGATCACCATCGGCGCCCACGGCCGCGTCGGCGCCAACTCCGTGGTGACCAAGGACGTGCCGGAGGGCATGACGGTGGTGGGCATCCCCGGCCGCATCGTCCGTCCGGACACCCAGCGCCGGCTGGCCGCCCACGGCATCGACCTCGACCACCATCTGATGCCCGACCCGGTCGGCAAGGCCATCGCCTGCCTGATCGACCACATCAACCGCATCGAGGCCCGGCTGGAAGCCCACGCGGCGGAGGAGGCTACGCGCCCCGCCCCACCGCTAAGCGCGATCCGGCTGGACGATCTGCCGCTCGACGGCATCGTCTGCCGGAGCTGCGGCAACCTGTGCGACCAGGACGCCTGCGGCGACCGCGACCACCACACCCATTCCCCCGTCACCGGCGCGCGCGCCGATCATTACGTCATCTGAACGGAAAGGACCCCGCCATGAGCTTCAAGGACGATCTGGAGGATCTGGAGACCGCGGAGGACTTCCTGCGCTTCCTCGGCGTCACCTACGAGCAGCGCGTGGTGAACGTGAACCGCCTGCACATCCTGCAGCGCTTCCACGACTATCTGTCCGCCGACACCGGCATGGAGGGGCTGGACGACGAAGGCATGGCCGCCCGCTACAGCGCCCATCTGGAGCGCGCCTATCAGGACTTCGTGGCGTCCAACGCCATCGCCGAGAAGACCTTCAAGGTCCACCAGGAGGAGGCGCGCAAGATGGCCGACCGCTTCGTGCCGCTGGACGCCCTGCTGCCGACCTGATCCGTTTCACCCTTCGTTTCCAAGACGGCCTGCGGACCCGCCCCCGGCGAGCGTCCGCGGGCCGTCATGCTTTCCGGCCATCCTCCGCGCCCTGTGCGGCCGTTGTCGGGTTTGTCCGGTAGGCGACAGAGGCCGGATCGGGTTGGGGCGTCGGTCAGGCCGTGACGGAAGCCCCCTGTTGAGAAGCCGACACGTCCGTTCTTTGTCGTTTTTGCGACAATCTCTCAACAGCGATAAAATCATTTAAATACAATATCTTACCGCAGTCGCGTAGAACTGGCACGCCGCTTGCTGGTAGGACCATAGCCACGCCGCGCGACAGGCGGCGGAATGTCAAGGAGACCGGGATGCACATCGTTGTCTGTATCAAACAGGTGCCCGACAGCGCCCAGATCCGCATCCACCCCGTGACGAACACGATCATGCGTCAGGGCGTCCCGGCCATCATCAACCCCTTCGACCTCTTCTCGCTGGAGGAGGCGCTGCGGATCAAGGACAAGGTGGGCGCCCGCGTCACCGTCCTGACCATGGGGCCGCCGATGGCCGAAACCTCGCTGCGCAAGGCGCTGTCGCTGGGCGCCGACGACGCGGTGCTGCTGACCGACCGCAAGTTCGCCGGGTCGGACACGCTGGCGACCTCCTACGCCCTGACCTCCGCCATCAAGAAGCTGTCGGAGGAGGAGACGGTCGATCTGGTCTTCTGCGGCAAGCAGACGGTCGACGGCGACACCGCGCAGGTCGGTCCGGGCATCGCCACGCGGCTGGGCTTCCAGCAGCTCACCTACATCACGAAGATCGAATCGATCGACCAGGGCGCCAAGGAGATCGTCGTGCACCGCCGCTCCGAAGGCGGCGTGCAGGTGCTGAAGACCGCCCTGCCCTGCATGATCACGATGCTGGAGGGCACGAACACCATCCGCTTCGGCAAGATGGACGACATGTTCCGCGCCGCCCGCTACGGCCTGAAGACCTGGAACAAGGACACCACCGGCGCCGAAGAGACGAAGGTCGGGCTGAAGGGCTCGCCCACCGTCGTGTCGAAGGTCTTCGTGCCCAAGCCGCGCGCCCAGAAGGCCACCATGGTCGAGGCCGAGGCCCCCACCGCCGAAGCCCAGGCCGCCGCCGCGGTCGAAGCCATCCTCGGCGCCCAGCCGAAACTCGCCGACGAGCTGCTCGCCCGCGCCGCCGCCGGCCTGTGACGCGCTGGCCTTGACGCGCCGTTCCTGACGAATCCTCCGCCGGAGACATCCCGATGAGCGAACCAAGCAAGCCGCAGGGACGCAAGTTCCAACTGCCCGAGCACCTGAAGGAATACAAGGGCATCTGGGTGATCGTGGAGCAGGAGCGCGGCTCCGTCCATTCCGTGTCGTGGGAGCTGGTGGGCGAGGCCCGCAAGCTCGCCGACAAGCTGGGGGTCGAGGTGGGGGCCGTGGTGCTGGGCGCCGACAGCCCGGAGCTGAACGCCATCTGCGGCGACGCCTTCACCTACGGCGCCGACGTCGTCTACAAGGTGACCGACCCGGTCCTGGCCGACTACCGCACCGATCCCTACACGCGGGTGATGACCGACGTGGTCAACACCTACAAGCCGGAGATCGTGCTGCTGGGCGCCACCACGCTGGGCCGCGACCTCGCCGGCGCCATCGCCACCACGCTCGCCACCGGCCTGACCGCCGACTGCACCGAGCTGGACATCTACATGGACAACCGGTCGCTGGCGGCCACCCGCCCGACCTTCGGCGGCACCCTGCTCTGCACCATCCAGACGCTGGCCTACCGCCCGCAGATGGCCACGGTGCGCCCGCGCGTGATGTCGATGCCCGACCGCGACGACAGCCGCACCGGCCGCGTGGTCGAGGTGTTCCCGAACCTGCGTGAGACCGACGTCATCACCAAGGTGCTGAGCTTCATCGCCGACCGCGAGCAGAACGAGGCGCAGCTCGCCTTCGCCGACATCATCGTCGCGGCGGGCAAGGGGCTGGGCAAGCCGGAGAACCTGAAGCTGGTCTTCGACCTCGCCAGGGTTCTGGGCGGCGAGGTCGGGGTGACCCGTCCGCTGGTCCAGGCCGGCTGGACCGGCTTCGACCGCCAGGTCGGGCAGACCGGCAAGACGGTGCGCCCGAAGCTCTACATCGCCGCCGGCATCTCCGGCGCCATCCAGCACCGGGTCGGCATGGAAAAGTCCGACCTGATCCTGGCCATCAACACCGACCCCAACGCGCCGATCTTCGACTTCGCCCATCTCGGGCTGGTCGGCGACGCGCTGACCATCCTGCCGGCCCTGACCGACGCTTTCGGCAAGCGCCTCTCGGTCAACCGGCTGGCCGGCTAAGCAACCGGACGAACAGGAGCCACAAGGACCATGGTCGAAAAGTTCGACGCCATCGTCATCGGTGCCGGCCCGTCCGGCAACGCGGCGGCCTACACGCTGGCCAAGCAGGGCCTCAACGTTCTCCAGCTCGAGCGCGGGGAATATCCCGGCGCCAAGAACGTCCAGGGCGGCATCATGTACGCCGCCGAGCTGGAAAAGATCATCCCGGACTTCCGCGAGGATTGCCCGACCGAGCGCCACATCATCGAACAGCGCGTCTGGCTGCTCGGCGACGACAACTACATCGGCACCAACTACCGGTCGGACGCCTTCAACAGCGACAAGCCGAACCGCTACACGATCATCCGCGCCAACATCGACAAGTGGTTCTCCGAGAAGATCCGCGAGGCCGGCGGCCTGCAGATCTGCGAGACCACGGTGACGGAGCTGATCCGCGACGCCTCGGGCAAGGTCATCGGCGTGCGCACCGACCGCGAGGGCGGCGAGATCCACGCCGACGTGGTCATCATGGCCGATGGCGTGAACGCCCTGCTCGCCCGCCGCACCGGCTTCCAGCAGGAGCTGGCGCCGCAGAACGTCGCGCTGGCGGTCAAGGAGATCCTGTTCATCGATCCCGAACTGATCCAGCAGCGCTTCGGCCTGAAGGACGAGGAGGGCGTGGTCATCGAGATCATGGGCAAGGTGACCAAGGGCATGGTCGGCACGGCGTTCCTCTACACCAACAAGGAATCGCTGACGATCGGCATCGGCTGCCTGATCTCCGACTTCAAGGAGGGCGCCATCCCGCCCTACAAGATGCTGGAGGACCTGAAGAACCACCCCGTCATCAAGCCGCTCATCGAAGGGGCGGAGATGAAGGAATACGCCGCCCACATGATCCCCGAGGGCGGCTACAAGGCGGTTCCGCAGCTCTACGGCGACGGCTGGATGGTGGTCGGCGACGCCGCCCACTTCAACAACGCCGCCCACCGCGAGGGCTCCAACCTCGCCATGGCGTCGGGCCGCATGGCCGCGGAGACGGTGATCGAGCTGAAGCAGGCCGGCAAGCCCTTCAACGCCGCCAACCTCGCCGCCTACAAGAAGAAGCTGGACGACAGCTTCATCATGAAGGACCTGAAGAAGTACAGGAACCTGCCGGGCATCATGCACGAGAACAAGCAGTTCTTCGGCGCCTATCCCGACACGCTGACCGCCGCCGCCCACAGCTGGTTCACCGTGGACAGCGTCGACAAGAGGACGAAGGAGAAGGAGATCATGAAGTCCTTCGTCAAGAAGCGCTCGATCATGGGTCTGGTCGGCGACGCAATCAAGCTGGTGAGGGCCGTGCGATGAGCATCGTGGTCAAGATCGAAGAGAAGCTGTACCAGAACCGCTACATCGTGGACGAGAGCCGGCCGCACATCCAGATCCGCAACGAGGCGGTCTGCAAATCCTGCGAGTCCCAGGCCTGCACCATCTGCTGCCCGGCGGCCTGCTACAGCAAGAACGAGACGGGCAGCGTGACGCTGGCCACCGACGGCTGCCTGGAATGCGGCACCTGCCGCGTGGTCTGCCAGGACAAGGAAAATATTCAGTGGGACTACCCGCGGGGCGGCTACGGCATCAGTTATAAGTTTGGTTGAGGAACGCACCGGCGGTCCTACGGCCTTCGCCGCTGGTTTGCCGGTCGTCTCCCTCTCCTATCCGCCATGACTGAAACCCCTTCCCGCTCCGCGGGGAGGGGTTTTCTTTGTCGGCGGGGGATCGGCGCTCCCACCCGAATTTTCAACAAATCGGAGGATGCGGAAGGGACGGACGCTGCACATATCCGTTGTATCGAGACCCGCGGAACGAGGGAGACGGAACATGCAGCTTCGTGTCTGCTTCGAGAACATGAAGTCGGTCAACGTCAACGACGCGTCCATGATGCGGCATTATGCCGAAAGCTATCTTGCTGACTTCCGGCCAGAATGGGCGGGCTTCATCATGCTGCCGCACAACGAGACCCAGCGCGCCACGATGGAGCCGGCCTGGCAGATGCTGATCCGCAACGCCACGCCGGATATGGAACGCCGTCTGCTGGAGTATGTCCGGGGCAATCCGATGGCCGCCTACCATGTGCACATCTACCGCCGCGATCACGGGAACGAGGTCAAGGTCCAATGACGCCCGAGGGGTTGGACACGAGTCACCGCTCGTAGACACTCTCCGGCTGTTCGGACGAGGCCCGGATTGCGCGGCCCGCTGTGCAGAGCAGAAACCAGGAATCGCCGTCCGCGCCATCCCGCGGACGGCGATTTTTCGTTCCGTCCACGCCTGACGTCTCCGAAGCCCGCGCCGTCGCACGACGATGGGAAAAGCGGGAGCCTGTCGAAATCCGCGGAAAGCTTGCAATGCGCCTCTCCATCAAAGTCCTTCTTCTCGTGGTTCTGAACCTGCTCGGCGTGCTGCTCGCCGTCAGCGACGTCGTCGGGCTGCGCGCGCTCAACATGGCGAACGCCGACCTGCGGTCGGTGCATGACGACCGGGTGCTGCCGCTGCGCAACCTGAAGATCATCTCGGACGCCTACGCCGTCTTCATCGTCGACGCCTCGCACAAGGCCCGCAACGGCAACTTCACCTGGGACGAAAGCCTGGCATCCGCCCGCAAGGCGAAGGAGGACATCCGGTCGCACTGGTCCGCCTATCTCGCCAACATGCTCAATGACGAGGAGCGGGCCCTTGTCGATCAGGTCAAGCCGGACATGGCCAAGGCCGACATCCTGATCGAGCGGCTGATCGGCATCCTGTCGGACAAGGACAGCCGGGCGCTGGACGGCTTCGTCCGAAAGGAGCTGTACCAGACCATCGACCCCGTCACCGACCGCATCGGCCTGCTGATCGACCTCCAGGTGCGCGTCGCCGGCGAAAGCTACGAGGCCGCCCAGAAGACCCACGACATGGCCAGCACGACCGCCTGGACGCTGCTGGCCGTCGGCATTGCCATGGTGCTGCTGGGCGTGATGGTGGTGGTCCGCCGCGTCGTCGGCCCGGTGGGGCGCCTGACCGCCGCGATGCGGCGGATCGCCGACGGCGACTATGCCGAAGCCGTGCCGGGAAGCGGCGGGCACGACGAGATCGGCGCGATGGCCCGCGCGGTGGAGGTATTCAAGGCCAACGGGCTGGAGAACCAGCGCATGCGCCGGGAGCAGGAGCGCCAGCGCGAGCAGGCCGAGATCGCCAAGCGCGACGCGCTGGAGAACATGGCCCAGACGGTGGAACGGGAAACCCGAAACGCCGTGGACCGGGTCGCCGAGCGCACCGGGCAGATGGAAGGCAACGCCGCGGCCATGGCCCGGTCGGCGGACGCCGTCGGGGCGAACAGCCAGTCGGTGGCCGCCGCCGCGGAGCAGGCCCTGCGCAACGCCCAGACCGTCGCCGCCGCCTCGGAGGAACTGGCCGCCTCGATCCGCGAGATCGGCACCCAGGTGGCGCAGGCCAGCAGCATCACCCGCATCGCCGTGGACAAGGGTGATCAGGCGCGCGGCACCATCCAGTCGCTGTCCGACGCCGTGCAGAAGATCGGCGACGTCGCCCAGCTCATCCAGAACATCGCCAGCCAGACCAACCTGCTGGCGCTGAACGCCACCATCGAGGCGGCACGGGCCGGGGAAGCCGGCAAGGGCTTCGCCGTGGTGGCCAGCGAGGTGAAGAATCTGGCGAACCAGACCGCGCAGGCGACCGAGGACATCGCCACCCAGATCGGCGAGATCCAGGCCGCGACCGGCGGCGCCGTGGCCGCCGTCTCCACCATCACCGAGAGCATCACCGAAGTGGATCAAGTGGCCGCCGCCATCGCCGCCGCGATGGAGGAGCAGGCCGCCGCGACCCAGGAGATCAGCCGGAACGTCAACCAGACCGCCGACGCCGCGCGCGAGGTCTCCCGCCGCATCGCCGAGGTCTCCAGCGAGGCGCAGGCCACCGGCGACCGCGCGTCCGACGTGCGCACCGTCGCCGACGACGTCTCGGGGAGCATCGATGAGCTGCGCGGCATCCTGGTCCGCGTCGTCCGCACCTCGATGAGCGAGGTGGACCGCCGCCGCGAGGCCCGCTACGCGGTGGATCTGCCCGCCCGCGCCGAAACCTCCGCCGGCAACCGGATCTGCCGCCTGCACAACCTGTCCTCCAGCGGTGCTGCGCTGCAGGTCTGGGACGGCGCCACGAACGGCGGGCGCGGCGCGCTGCACATCGACGGCTTCGGCATGCCCCTGCCCTTCACCGTCGTGACGGTCGAGGCCCAGAGCTGCCACGTCCGCTTCGAGTTGCCGGACGAAGCGAAGGCCGGCTTCGAACAGCGGTTCAACACGCTGGTCCGCGACCGTGCCCTGCGGCCGATGGCCGCTTGAGGAACCACTTGGGAACCGCCTGATCGACCGATGGGCATGGCGCCGGCTCGCTAAGCCGGCGCCATGCCATCAATGAAAGCGGCGGCACGGCCAAGCTCATGGTCGGCGCGGGCGACCAGCGCGCCGATGCCGTCCAGCCGCCGGTCCATGCAGGCCAGTTCGATGGCGTCGCTCGCCGCGGCCAGATCGCGCGCGCCCACCGTGCGGGAGGACCCCGCCAGCTTGTGGGCGGCCTGCCGCACGCCGTCCCAATCCTCCGCCGCGTGGGCGGCGACCAGACGGTCGCGGCTGGCGCTGTTGGAGACGATGAACTCCTGCAGCAGTTGCCCGACGAACTCCATATCCCCGTCGAACAGCGTCGCCAGAACGCCCACGTCGATCGGCGGCGCGTCGGAGGCGGAGTCCGGAGCCGCGACGGGTGCGGTGGGAGCGACCTCCGGCTCGGCCCCTGGTTGGGACGGCAGATGGCGCTCCAGCAGGCGGCGCAGCTGGCCGATCTCCACCGGCTTCGACACGGCGTCGTCCATCCCCGCGGACAGGCAGCGCTGGGCCTCGCCGGCCATGGCGTTGGCGGTGACCGCGATGATGGGCAGGCGCGGGCGCCCTTTCGCCGCCTCCTCGGCGCGGATCAGGCGGGTCAGCTCGAAGCCGTCCATTTCCGGCATCTGGCAGTCGGTCAGCAGCAGCGCGTAATCGCCGTCGCGCCACAGGGCCAGCGCCTCGACGCCGTCCTCCGCCATGTCCACCGTATGGCCGAGCAGGGCGAGCTGCCGCTGGATGACCTGCCGGTTGGTCGGATGATCCTCGGCCACCAGAATGCGCGGCGGGGTCGCCGCGCCATCTCCCGCCAGGGACGCTCCGGCCGGGCCGGGATGCCCCGTCTCGGCCTCGACCGCTGGTCCGCGGCCCGCAGCGGCCAGCACGGCGCGCACCAGATGACCGCGGCGCACCGGACGGGCCAGCCCGACCGCGTCGATCAGGGCGCCGCGCCCGCCCAGCAGCACCCGTCCGCGCGCCAGCCCCGGCGCCGCGGCGTCCAACGCCTGCACGTCCGCCTCGGCGGTGGTGAGCACGACGTCACAGGGCGTGCCGGGCGGCAGGGCCCGCATCCCCGCCGCCGCGTCCGGCGCGTCCAGCAGCACGGCACCGTCGGTGTTCAGATAGCGGGCGAGGAAACGCCGTTCCTCCGCGTCGGCGGCCAGGAGCAGCACCGACAGCCCGGCCAGCGGCGGAGCCGCGACGCCCACGGCGTCGCCGTCTGCGGCGAGATCGGCGGTGAAGGTGAACCAGAAGGTCGAGCCGCGGCCGGGCTCGCTCGTCACCCCGACCTCGCCGCCCATCAGCTCGGCGAGACGGCGGCAGATCGACAGCCCCAGCCCGGTGCCGCCGAAGCGCCGCGTAGTCGAGGCTTCCGCCTGGGTGAAGGGGCGGAACAGCTGGGCCTGCGCCTCCGTGGCGATGCCGATGCCGGTGTCGGTCACGGTGATTTGGATGGTCGCCCGCCCGTCCTCGAAGCGCGCCAGCTCGGCGCGGATGCGCACCGAGCCGGAGGGGGTGAACTTCACGGCGTTGCCGGCGATGTTGAACAGCACCTGCCGGATGCGCACCGAATCGCCCATGACCAGCGGCGGCAGGTCGGGATCGACGTAGGTGACCAGCGTCAGGTCCTTCTGCCGCGCCGCCGGGGCCAGCGTCTCGGCCACGCCCTCCACCACCGCGGACAACGACACCGGGGCGTTCTCCAGGTCCAGCCGTCCGGCCTCGATCTTCGAGAAATCCAGGATGTCGTTGATGATGGTCAGCAGCGCCCCCGCCGAATCGCGCACGACGGAGACCAGCTCCTGCTGCTCCGGGGTCAGCGGCGTGTATTCCAGCAGCTCCAGCATGCCCTGGACGCCGTTCATCGGGGTGCGGATCTCGTGGCTCATCGTCGCCAGGAACAGCGACTTGGCCTGATTGGCCGCCTCCGCCTCCGCCCTTGCCGCCTCCGCCGCCTCGGTCGCGGCGACCAGCTCGCGGGTGCGGTCGGCCACCTGGCTTTCCAGGTTGCGGTTCAGCGCGGTCAGCTCCTCGTACAGATGCACGTTGTCGAAGCCGACCGCGACCTTGGAACAGAACACCTCCAGCAGCCGCCGCTCGTCCTCCGTCAGGGGGCGCTGGTGGCTGATGTGGACACCGTGTCGTGGTGCCGCGAGGTGGAGCGGAAGACCAACAAACTGCGCTCCCGCTCATAGCGGTTCCGCCCATCGGCCAGCGCCTGGGTCACCGCCTCCGCCGCCTCCGCCGGCAAGGCGGCGCGCACCGGCTTGCCCTCCGCCGCCGCGTGGATGCCGCCGGCCCCCAGCACCAGCGGGTCGCGCGCGGCACCGCCGGTTTCCTCCTCCGTCCAGCGGCTGCACAGGGCCATGCCGTCGCAGGGCGGGCAGATCTCGGCGATCTTCGACACCGCGCCGCGAACGAACTCCGCCATGGTCCGCTTGTCGAGCAGGGCGGACGAAGCGTCCAGGATGCGCTCCAGCCCCCGGCGGTGGTCCTCGATGGCGGTGATGTCCTGATAGCCGCGCAGGGCGGCAACGACCGAGGTGAACAGCTTCTGCGCCGTCAGCTCCGTCTTCGATTTGTAGTCGTTGATGTCGTAGTTCAGGATGACGTCGCGTTCCGGCGCCTGCCCCGGCTGGCCGGTGCGCAGGATGATGCGCACGCGCCGGTTGTTCAGTTCGCTGCGGATCATGCGCACCAGCCGCAGGCCGGCGTCGTCCGACTCCATGACCACGTCCAGCAGCACCACGGCGATGGCCGGGTTCTGCTCCAGCAGGCTGCGCGCCTCGGCCGCGGTGCCGGCGGACAGGAACTGCGCCGGGCGACCTTCGAAGGTGAAGCCGCGCAGCACCATCTTGGTGGTCGCGTGAATGGCTGGATCGTCATCGACGATCAGGATGATCCAGGGATCGGCAGGCTCCGGCGCCGCTTCCTTCGCCGTCTCGGCCTCGATACCCGGCTCGTCGTCGGCGAAAAGAAACTCGTCGCTCATCGAACTCACTCCGCACCGCCGGCAGCCTCCGGTCGCGGGAGGATATCACAGCGCCGCCGCGCGTGAACATGCCCCTGCACTCCGCCACAACCCTTCATCGGCGGGGCGCCGCGGCCGACGACAACCCAAGACTGCGCCAGCCCGTCAGCCGCGAGAGTCGCCCCCGGAGTCGGCGTTGCAGAAGCGGCGCAGCGCGTCCAGGTCGGCGACGGACACCGTCCCGCCCTGCGTCTCCACCCCGACGCCGCGCAGCTTCGCCAGCGCGCGGGAGAAGGTCTCCGGCTGCATGCCGAGGCGCCGGGCGATCAGCGCCTTGTCGAAGGGCAGAGCGAAGCTGGTGGCGCCGCCTCCCTCCGGGCAGAAGCGCAACAGGAAGCTGCCGACCCGCTGGGCGGTCGGCTGGACCTGCAACTGCTCGATCTGCTGGACGAGGTGGCGCAACCGCACCGACAGCGACCCCAGCATGGCGAAGGCGATCTGCTCGTCCTCGCGCAGGCAGCGGGCGAAGCCTTCCGCCGTCAGGGTCATGACGCGCGAGTCGGCGACCGCCTCCGCGCAGACCGGGAATTTGCCGCTGGCGAACATGGCGGCCTCGGCGAAGGTCTCGCCGGGGGCGACGATGGTCACCACCGCCTCCGCCCCGTCGCGGGTCAGGCGGTAGAGTTTCACCCAGCCGTCGAGCAAAGCGAAGAAGCGGTCGGCGTCCTCGTCCTGAACGAACAGGGTGGTGCCGCGCGGCACCGTGCGCACTTGGGCGGTGCTGACGAGAAGCTCCAGCGACCGATCGGGCAGGCGGCCGAACAGCGCGTTGGACCGCAGCGTCGCGGCGTCCTGGGGCCGATAACCCGGCGGATCGTTCCTCATGCCTACCCTCACCTCGTCACCACAGAACCTCGGCCAATGTCGCAGCTTGCACAAGGTTTGGGCAAGATGGGGAATCGCCGCGACGATGCGGATCCCCCAGCCGTCGGCCTCGGGCCTTGGCGCCGGAGTCCCGAAAACGAACCGGGGCGCCTCCTTGCGGAAGCGCCCCGGCCGTTTTCAAAGTCCGCTCTTCAGAGGCTGAAGACGGCTTAGCGGTACTCGACCTTGCCGGCCTCCGGACCCTTCTGGCCCTGGCGGACGGTCACGCGCACCTGATCGCCTTCCTGGAGCGTCTGCATGCCGGAGCGACGCAGAACGTTCACATGGACGAACACGTCCTTGCCACCGGTGCTCGGCGTGATGAAGCCGAAGCCCTTGTCGGCGTTGAACCACTTGACGGTTCCGTCGACCTCTTCGCCGCCGCCGGCGTCGTTGCCCCAGCCGCCGCGGTCGTAACCGCCGCCGCCGCCGTAGCCGCCACGGTCATAACCGCCGCCGCCAAAGCCACCGGCGCCACCCGTGCGGGCCGGACGGGCCGAACGGGACGCGGTGGAGGTGTCCACGGATTGGATGGAAGCAACCTGCGGACCCTTCGGGCCGCGGGCGAGGTCGCAAACGATGGTCGCGCCTTCGTCGAGCGCGTCATAGCCGGCGGCCTGAACCGCGGAGACGTGCAGGAAGGCGTCGGGCGAACCGTCCTCGGGTGACACGAAGCCGAACCCCTTGGTGGGGTTGAACCACTTCACAGTGGCGGTGACGTTGGCCTTGGTGATCTCGGGAGCGCGGTAGCCCTGGCGGGGCGGGCGGTCGAACATGTGTCTTCAAGCTCATAAAGGATGCCGAATTATCTTTGTCACAGGGTACGAGCCATCCGTCAAGCACGCCAAAGGCCAGACGCCCTTTCCTGCGACATTCGGCCAAGGGGAATGCCGTCCGTTCGGAAGGGGTACCGGTCCCGAAGGCGCCCGGTGCCACCCCCGGCGGACCCTGGGCGCCCACCCCCGCCCCGCCCTTGGGGAGACAGGAGTTTCTTTCGTCAATTGAACAGCTTAGGACATTTTCCACAGCGCGCGATGACGGACGCTGCGCACACCGGGGCAGGCGGCGCAAACCCTGCGCGCATACGTCTGTGACAAAATCCCGACATGGTTGTCCTCCTCCAAGGGTCATAGTGGCGACAGCCACTCCCCCAGCTTCGTCCAGCGCCGCCGTCCCTGGACCCCACGCACCGCCATGGCGAGCGCGCGGCGCTGGCCGAGCATGATCACCAGCCGCTTGCCCCGCGTCACGCCGGTATAGATCAGGTTGCGGTGGAGCATCGTGTAATGCTGGGTCACTACCGGGATCACAACCACCGGGTATTCGGACCCCTGGCTCTTGTGGATCGTCGTCGCGTAGGCCAGGACAATCTCATCCAATTCTCCGAAATCATAGGTCACCGGACGGCCGTCGAAGGTGGCGGTCAGCACACCTTCTTCGGTATCAACGGCGGATACGATGCCGAGATCGCCGTTGTAGACCTCCTTGTCGTAGTTGTTCTCGACCTGCATGACCTTGTCGCCGGGGCCGAAGGTCCAGCCGAATCGCTCGACTCGGAACTCGCCCGGCGGGTTCAGCACTCTCTGCAATTCGATGTTCAGCGACCGCGCGCCGAGGCCCCCGCGGTTCATCGGGCAAAGGATCTGCACGTCGCGCACCGGGTCGGCGCCGAACCGGCGGGGAATGCGGTCGCGGACCATCTCGATCAGCTTCGCCACCCCGGTCTCCGGAGTCGCCGCCTCGACGAAGTAGAAGTCGCTGTCCTCCCCGGCCTTCGGTGTCTCCGGCATCTGGCCGGCGTTGATGCGGTGGGCGTTGACGATGATGCGGCTGGTCGCCGCCTGCCGGAAGATCTCGGTCAGCCGCACCACCGGCACCGCGCCGGAGCCGATCACGTCGCCCAGCACCTGCCCCGGCCCGACCGAGGGCAGCTGGTCCACGTCGCCGACCAGCAAAAGGGCGGCCCGCCCCGGCACGGCGCGCAGCAGGGCGTTCATCAGCGGCACGTCGACCATGCTGGTCTCGTCCACCACCAGCAGGTCGCAGTCCAGCGGGTTGGTCTCGTCGCGCTTGAAGCCGCCGGCCTGCGGATCGGTCTCCAGCAGGCGGTGGATGGTCCGCGCCTCCATGCCGGTGCTCTCGCTCAGCCGCTTGGCGGCGCGGCCGGTGGGGGCGGCCAGCGCGATCGACACGCCCTTGGCCTTCAGCATGGTCAGGATGCTGTTCACCAGCGTCGTCTTGCCGACCCCCGGCCCGCCGGTGATGACCAGCAGCTTCGACGTCGCCGCCTGGCGCAGCGCCTCCCGCTGCCCCTCGGCCAGCGTGATCCCGGCCTTCGCCTCCACCCAGGGAATCGCCTTCTCCGCGTCGATCTCCGGCCAGGGCACGGGACCGCCGGCCAGCCGTCGCAGCCGGTCGGCGATGGCCTGCTCCGCCCGGTGCAGGCTGGCCAGGAACAGGCAGGGCTCGCCGCCTAGGCTGTCGGCGACCACCGCGCCGTCCTGCCGCTCCAGTTCCGCCGCGGTCTCCAGGATGGAAGCGTCGATCTCCAGCAGCTTCACGGCCATGGGGATCAGCTCGGCCACCGGCACGCCGCAATGGCCTTGGTCGGTCGCCTCGGCCAGGGCGTAGCCGATGCCGGCCCGCGCCCGGATCATCGCGGTCTTCTCGATGCCCAGTTTGGCGGCCACCGCGTCCGCCGTCTTGAAGCCGATGCCACGGATGTCGCGAGCCAGCCGGTAGGGATTCTCGGTGATGAGACGGATGGCATCCGGCCCGTAGGTCTTGAAGATGCGCACCGCGCGCGAGGTGCCGACCCCGTGGCTGTGCAGGAAGATCATGATCTCGCGGATCACCTTCTGGTCGGCCCAGCCGGCGATGATGCGCTGCGCCCGCTTCGGCCCGATGCCGGTGACCTGCCGCAGCCGGTCCGGCTCCTGTTCGATCACGTCGAAAACCGCCTCGCCGAAGGCCTTGACCATCTTCTTGGCGTAGACCGGCCCGATGCCGCGGATCAGGCCGGAGCCGAGATACTTCTCGATCCCCTCCACCGTGGTCGGCGGGGTGGCGCGCAGGAAGTCCGCTTTGAACTGAAGCCCGTGGTTGCGGTCGTTCACCCAGGCGCCGCTGGCCTGCACGAACTCCCCGGCGCCGATGGTGGCGGCGTGGCCGACCAGCGTGACGAGGTCGCGCTGCCCGCGCACCTTCAGCCGCAGCACGCAGAATCCCGTCTCCGGGCTGTGGAAGGTCACCCGCTCCACCAGCCCCGACAGCGGTTCCCGCGGGGGTCCCGCCGCGGTGGAGGCATCGCCGGATATGCTCATGCCACCCAACATAGGTGCTGGCGGGCCTTTGGGGGAGTTCCCCGCGCAACCGCTGCATCGCGTCAATTCGGAGGAAGACCGCGGCGCCGCGAATGTGTACCTTGTCGCGCGAACCCCGCGCCGGACACCGGACCGAACGGACCGCGCCGGAGCGGGCTTGCGGTGAAAAAACGTCAGCCAAAGAACGACAAACCGAAAAACCGCGGTGTCTACGACTTCGGAAGGAAAGAGCAGCAATGGTGACGGAACGCATTCAGGTTGGCGGCTTGCAAGTTGCCACGGAGCTTCACCGCTTCATCGAGAACGAAGCCCTGCCGGGCACCGGCGTGACGCCGGAGCAATTCTGGTCGGGCCTTGACGCGATCCTCCACGATCTGGCCCCGCGCAACCGCGCGCTGCTGGCCAAGCGGGACGCGCTCCAGGCCCAGATCGACGAATGGTATCGCAGCCGCCGCGGCCAGCCGCTGGACCGCGCCGCCCACACCGAATTCCTCAAGGAGATCGGCTATCTCCTGCCGGAAGGCCCGGACTTCGCCGTGACGACCGAGAACGTCGATCCGGAGATTTCCACCACCGCCGGCCCGCAGCTCGTCGTGCCGGTGATGAACGCCCGCTACGCGCTGAACGCCGCCAACGCCCGCTGGGGCAGCCTGTACGACGCGCTCTACGGCACCGACGCCATCCCCGACGACGACGGGGCGGAGCGCACCGCCGGCTACAACCCGAAGCGCGGCGAGAAGGTCATCGCCTTCGCCCGCGACGTGCTGGACCGCGCCGCGCCGCTGTCCGACGGGTCGCACGCCGACGCCGCCGGCTACACGGTGGACAACGGCCGCCTCGTCGTCGCGCTGAAGGACGGCCGCAGCACGGGTCTGGCCGAGCCGGAGCGTCTGGTCGGCTACAACGGCGCGCCATCCGCCCCGACCGCCATCCTGCTGGCCGACAACGGCCTGCACATGGAAATCCGCATCGACCGCAGCCACCCGATCGGCAAGACCGACGCGGCCGGGGTCGCCGACCTCGTGCTCGAATCCGCCCTGACCACCATCCAGGACTGCGAGGATTCCGTCGCCGCCGTGGATGCCGAGGACAAGGTGCTGGCCTACCGCAACTGGCTGGGCCTGATGACCGGCAGCCTGACCGCCAGCTTCCCCAAGGGCAGCGGCACGGTGGAGCGCCGGCTGAACCCCGACCGCAGCTACACCAGCCGCAACGGCGAGACGATCACCCTGCCGGGCCGCAGCCTGATGCTGATCCGCAACGTCGGTCACCTGATGACCAACAGCGCGGTTCTGCTGAAGGACGGCAGCGAGGCGCCGGAAGGCATCCTCGACGGCATGATCACCTCGCTGATCGCGCTGCACGACGTCAAGGGCGCCCGCCTCAACAGCCGCGCCGGCTCCGTCTACATCGTGAAGCCGAAGATGCACGGACCGGAGGAGGTCTCCTTCGCGGACGAGCTGTTCGCCCGTGTCGAGGACGCGCTGGGCATCGCGCGCAACACGCTGAAGATGGGCATCATGGACGAGGAGCGCCGCACCACGGTGAACCTCAAGGAGTGCATCCGGGCCGCGGCGGCGCGCGTGGTGTTCATCAACACCGGCTTCCTCGACCGCACCGGCGACGAGATGCACACCGCCATGGAAGCCGGCCCGATGATCCGCAAGAACGACATGAAGTCGTCCGCCTGGATCAAGGCCTACGAGGACTGGAACGTGGACACCGGCCTGCTCTGCGGGCTGAAGGGCCACGCCCAGATCGGCAAGGGCATGTGGGCGATGCCCGACCGCATGGCCGACATGCTGGCCGCCAAGATCGTCCACCCGCAGGCCGGCGCCAACACCGCCTGGGTGCCCTCGCCCACCGCGGCCACGCTGCACGCCCTGCACTACCATCAGGTCAACGTCGCCGCCCGTCAGGAGGAGCTGGCCCGCCGCGAGCGCGCCAGCCTGGACGCCATCCTGACCATCCCGCTGGCCGACCGGCCCAACTGGTCGGAAGAGGAAATCCAGCAGGAGCTGGACAACAACGCCCAGGGCATCCTCGGCTACGTGGTGCGCTGGATCGACCAGGGCGTCGGCTGCTCCAAGGTGCCGGACATCAACAACGTCGGGCTGATGGAGGACCGCGCCACGCTGCGCATCTCCAGCCAGCACATCGCCAACTGGCTGCTCCACGGCATCACCACCGAGGCGCAGGTCATGGAGACGATGAAGCGCATGGCCGCCGTGGTGGACAAGCAGAACGCCGGCGATCCGCTCTACCGCCCGATGGCCGTCGACTTCGACGGCAGCGTCGCCTTCCAGGCCGCCTGCGACCTCGTCTTCAAGGGCCGCGAGCAGCCGAACGGCTACACCGAGCCGGTGCTGCACCGCCGCCGCATCGAGGCCAAGGCGAAGGCCGCCATCTGAGCCGGCCCGCCATCCGGCGCGCATCGAAGGCCCTTCCCCATTCGCGGGGGAGGGCCTTTTTCTTTGCTCAAGGCCAGTGCGCCCGCAGGGTCCAAATGCGGCAAAGCCCAGATATGGCGAAGGCCGGAAACCCGTCTGGGTTCCGGCCTTCGAGGATGGTGGGCGCGACAGGGATTGAACCTGTGACCCCTACGATGTCAACGTAGTGCTCTCCCGCTGAGCTACGCGCCCATCCGTGTCGCCGGTCGGTTCGGGGTTCGGCATCCGTCTTGCGTCCCGTCCGGCGTGGGCGTGGGGTGTACCATCATCCCGGAGGTCTGGCAAGCCTCGATTTCACTTTTTTGCGGCCCGACGACGAACGCCGCCTTTTTTCCCGCCGACGGGACGGCAGGCGCCTCACATCTGTTGGGGCGTGAGCGGGACGGTGCGTGACAGAGCCGTCCAGGTCCACTACATCACAGTGCCATGGATGCTTCCGTCGACGCCGCCACACCGGAGCCGGCCTTCGAACTTCTGGCCCCGGACGAACAGACCAAGCCGCTGGTGCTGGCCTCGCCGCACAGCGGCAACCGCTATCCGGCCGAGTTCCTGGCGGCGGCGCGGCTCGACCCGCGCGCGTTGCGCAAATCGGAAGACTGCTTCGTCGACGAGATTTTCGCGGGCGCCCCGACCCTGGGCATACCGCTGATCCGCGCGCTGTTTCCCCGCGCCTTTCTGGACGTCAACCGCGAAGCCTACGAGCTGGACCCGGAGATGTTCGCCGACCCCCTGCCGCCTTACGTGAACACACGCTCGCCGCGCGTGGCCGCGGGGCTGGGCACCATCGCGCGGGTGGTCGCCAACGGCGAGGACATCTACCGCGGCAAGCTGCGCTTCTCCGAAGCGGTGCGGCGGGTGGAGCAGTGCTACACCCCCTACCACAACGCACTGCGCCGCCTCGTTGAAGACACGCGCGCCCACTTCGGCCACGCGGTGCTGATCGACTGCCATTCCATGCCCTCCCCCGGGCTGGGCGATCGCGACAACCGGCGCAGCGACATCGTGCTGGGGGACTGTTTCGGCAACTCCTGCGCCCCCGCGGTCACCGAGACGGCGGAGCGCTTCCTGCGCGGTCTGGGTTACACGGTCAGCCGCAACGCGCCCTACGCCGGCGGCTACACCACCCGCCATTACGGGCGCCCGCGCCAGGGCATCCACGCGCTTCAGATCGAAATCAGCCGCGACCTCTACATGGACGAGGCCACGCTGTCCCGTCTGCCCTTCCTGACCGTCCTGACCCGGCACATGCACGAGATGGTGGACAACGTCGCCCACCTGCCGTCCACCCCCCTTGCCCCGCGCTGATCAGCCCGTCGCTCGCCGGGCCGCGCACAAAAAAAGGCCGGGGCGAAGGCCCCGGCCCGAGTCTAGGGAGGAAACGCCCAAGAAGTGCGTTACGGCACCGCCCGCATCGCAGACACGATCGATGCCGCACTGCACAATATGATGAAGCCCCGCCCGGGGATCAAGAGGGAAAATGTTTTTTCATGTCATTCAATGGTTTAACCAAAGTTAAGACAAAGCTTCGGCGCAGCGCAAACAGCCGTTTATGCTGCATTGCACACAGAATCCCGGCTCTGCTCCCGCACAATCTGGGGCTGGCGGCGCGTCCGCCAACCCACCCCGGTCCTTCGGCATAACCCATCCGACCGATAGGGAACCAACCCCCCACACGGTCGTTTTGTCCCTGCGCGTTCCGGGGTCTGCCCCGTCACACGCGATTCGGCCGCCGTTTCAAGCGGTCGTCCGGCACCGGAGAACCACCCACGTGAGCAGACTGGTCGTCGTATCCAACCGCGTCGCCCCCATCGACGAAGGCAAGCAGGCCGCCGGGGGCCTCGCCGTGGCCGTGCTGGCCGCGCTGAAGAAGACCGGAGGCATCTGGTTCGGCTGGAGCGGCACGGTGGTCGAGGAGGAGTCGCAGAGCGAACCCCGGCGCACCGACGTCGGGCGCCTGACCTACGCGACGCTGGACCTCAGCCGCCGCGACTTCGAGGAATATTACAACGGCTTCGCCAACCAGACCCTGTGGCCGCTGTTCCATTACCGCGTCGGCCTGATCGAGGTCAGCCGCCGCACGCGCGAGGGTTACAAGCGGGTCAACGGCTATTTCGCGGAGAAGCTCGTCCCGCTGCTGCGTCCCGACGACATGGTGTGGGTCCACGACTACCATCTGATCCCCTTCGGCGAGGAATTGCGCCAGCGCGGCTGCACCCAGCGCATGGGCTTCTTCCTGCATACGCCTTTCCCGGCCCCCGAAATCCTGGTGGCGCTGCCGAATCACCGGGAGTTGATCCGCGAGCTGTGCGCCTACGACCTCGTCGGCTTCCACACCCAGGTGGATCTGCGCAGCTTCGCCGACTACATCCGGCAGGAGCTGAACGGCGAGGTGGAGGACCGCGGCCCCGAGGGCGGCATGCTGATCCACGCCTTCGGGCGCACGCTGCTGGCCCGCGCCTTCCCCATCAGCATCGACACCGAAAATCTGGTGAGCATCGCCGAGACCGCCGTGCGCTCCCGTCACACCGAGCGGCTGAAGGAGAGCCTCGTCGGGCGGCGGCTGATCATCGGGGTGGACCGGCTGGACTATTCGAAGGGCCTGCCGCAGCGCTTCCAGGCCTTCGAACAGCTTCTGGCGGCCTATCCGGAGCATTGCAACCGCGTCTCCTTCCTCCAGGTGGCCCCGCCGAGCCGGGAGGACGTGCCGGAATACATCGCCATCAAGCGCGAGCTGTCGGAGCTGTCGGGCCGCATCAACGGGCGTTTCGCCGAGTTCGACTGGGTGCCGATCCGCTATCTGAACAAGAGCTTCGGACGGCGCGTGCTGGCCGGTTTCTACCGCACCGCCCATGTCGGGCTGGTCACCCCCTTGCGCGACGGCATGAACCTCGTCGCCAAGGAGTATGTCGCCTGCCAGGACGCCGACGACCCCGGCGTGCTGGTGCTGTCCACCTTTGCCGGGGCGGCGCGGGAACTCGATTCGGCGCTGATCGTCAACCCCTTCGACATCGAGGCGGTGGCCGACGCCCTCCAGCGCGCCCTGACCATGTCGCTGCCCGAGCGCAAGGAGCGCCACGCCGCGATGATGCGCATCCTGCGCAGCCACGACATCGGCTGGTGGCGCGAAAGCTACGTCGATGCCTTGACGCGCGCGCCGTACGGGTGAAACTGATGTCATGACCACAGACAGCAATGCCGCTTCCGGCCCCGTCACCCTGGTCGCCGACATCGGCGCCACCAACGCCCGCTTCGGCCTGATCGACGGCACGGGCATCCACGGTTCGCGCGTGCTGCGCTGCGCCGACTTCCCGTCGCTGGAGGCGGCGGCGCTCGCCTATCTGGGCGGCGTGGCGCACGACGCCCGGCCCAGCCGCGGCGCCTTCGCCATCGCCGGTCCGGTGACCGGCGACGCGGTGCTGATGACCAACCGTGGCTGGTCCTTCTCCACGGCCGAGGTGCGCGGCAAGCTGGGGCTGGAGCGGCTGGCTGTCATCAACGACTTCACCGCCGTCGCCCTGTCGGTGCCCCGCCTTACCGCCGCCGATGTGCGCCAGGTGGGCGAGGGAGCGCCGGTGCCGGGCCGCGTCGTCGGCGTGGTCGGGCCGGGCAGCGGGCTGGGCGTGTCGGGGCTGGTGCCCGGCCCCGAGGGCTGGACCGCGCTGGCCGCGGAGGGCGGCCACGTCACCATGGCCCCGGTCAGCGACCGCGAGAGCGCCGTTTTGGCCCAGCTCCGCAAGAGCTTCGACCATGTGTCGGCGGAGCGGGTGCTGTCCGGGCCGGGGCTGGTCAACCTCTATCAGGCGCTGTGCGTCCTCGACCACCAGGAGCCGGAACCCTTCACCCCGGCCCAGGTGTCGGATGCGGCGACCGCCAACACCAATCCCCATTGCGTGGAGGCGGTGGAGATGTTCTGCGCGATGCTCGGCACCGTGGCGGGCAACCTCGCTTTGACGCTGGGTGCGCGCGGCGGCATCTACATCGCGGGCGGCATCGTGCCGAAACTGGGCACCCTGTTCACCCACTCCCGCTTCCGCAAGCGTTTCATGGAGAAGGGCCGGATGCGCGACTTCCTGACCCCCATCCCGACCTACGTCATCACCCACGAGCTTCCCGCCTTCCTCGGTCTGGCCGAGGCCGCGGAGCGGGCGTAAAGGCGCTTACGCCGTCAACCGCGAGACGGCCAGTTTCAGGTCGGCCAGGAAGGTCGGCTGTTCGGCGAGTTGGCCGCGCAGGATGTAGCTGGGGTGGAAGGTCGCCACCACCTCGGCCCCCGGCACGAGACGGCAGGGCTGGACCGTGCCGCGCAGCTGCATGATCCCGTTCAGCCCGGTCAGCGCCCACAGCGGCGTGCGGCCCAGCGCGACGATGACGCGGGGGGCGAAGCCCTCCAGCGTCCGCTGCAGATGCTCGATCTCGCCCGAGAACTCGGCCAGCACCCAGTCGGAGGTGCCGAACGGCCCCCAGCGCTCGTCCAGCGCCCGCCCCTCCTTCTTCGCGCGGGTGCGGGAGGCGAAGAAATGCCCCACCTTGTTGCCCGGCGGCTGGTAACGGAAGACGTTGGCGACGAGGCATTCCGCCCGCTCCACCCCGGCCGCCTTCAGCGTCTCGTCGAGGAGCTGCCCGCTGCGCCCGACGAAGGGAACGCCCCGCCGCGCCTCCTCCGCTCCCGGTGCTTCTCCCACGATGGCGAGGTGCGGCCCGGCGGCGGTCTTCGTGGGCTGTTGGTAATCGGCGAAGGGCAGGTCCGTCATGCGCGCGTCCATTGCTTGTCCTGAGGCTTGCCGCCGCGAGGCTTCGGCCCCAGCATTGTTCGAAACGAGGAGTCCGAACCAACAACACAGGAGGACGCGAGATGGCGACACAACAGGAGCTGGCTGGAAAGAGCTGCGAACCCTGCCGCGGCGGCATCCCGCCGATGGACCGCGCCATGGCCGAAACTTATCTGGTGCAGGTGCCCGGCTGGTCGATCAGGCCGGACCCCGACCGGCTGGAGCGCGACTACCGCTTCTCCAACTTCCGCGAGGCCCAGCATTTCGCGATGCGCGTCGGCGACCTGTGCGAAGCGGAAGGCCACCACGCCGAGATCCTCTATGGCTGGGGCCATTGCACCGTCACCTTCTGGACGCACAAGATCAAGGGCCTGCACGAGAACGACTTCATCATGGCCGCCAAGGTCGAGGGGCTGATGGACGAACCCTACGCCCCGGTGTCGGAATCCATGGGCGACGTCTCCCCCACCGCGCGGCACGGTTGATTTTGCCCTTTCCTCAACTTTTTCCCCTCTCCCCTCCGGGGAGAGGGTTAGGGTGAGGGGGGTTGCGCGTGTCGTTACGTCCGGCACAAGCGCATCCCCCTCACCCGGCCCTCCGGGCCACCCTCTCCCCGGAGGGGCGAGGGAACACCAACCCGGAGCGCATCCCATGCCCACCGCCCAGCCCGCCGTCATCCAATGGGGCCTGTCCAGCTACAGCGGCTGGGGCGTCAACGGGCTGCAACTGGCGCTGAGCTGGACGCGCAGCGGTCGGCTGGTGCCGGTCTGCTCGCTGCCGCTGCGGCTGGAGGACATCGCGCTGTCCCCGCTGGAATGGCGGCGTATGGCCGGCTTCGTCCGCGAGTCCGAGGCGCTCTGCCGGCAGATCGCGCCCCACGCCGGGCAGGAGGTCGGGGTGTCGGTGCCGGTGCTGCGCGGGCTCGGCAACAACCTCGTCG
This sequence comes from Azospirillum sp. UENF 312511, assembly GCF_058780635.1. Lineage (NCBI taxonomy): Bacteria > Pseudomonadati > Pseudomonadota > Alphaproteobacteria > Rhodospirillales > Azospirillaceae > Azospirillum > Azospirillum sp. UENF 312511. The sequence goes on from NZ_JBSNCG010000003.1 coordinate 613,373, forward strand.
GCAGCCGGTCGGTGGAGGGCGTGACGCTGAAAGGCCAGCCCACCGTCGGCGTCTGCTATCTGGAGGACACCGCCATCGACGCGGAGGGCCGGGCGCGGGCGGAGCAATGCGCGGCCATCGTCGCCGGGTCCAGCTTCGTCGAGCAGGTGCTGACCGGTGCCGGCATCGGACGGGTGCGCACGGTCCTGCAAGGCGTCGATCCCACCCATTTCCATCCGGCGCCGAAAGTCGGCTGGTTCAAGGACCGCTTCGTCGTCTTCTCCGGCGGCAAGCCGGAGTTCCGCAAAGGGCAGGACCTCGCCCTGCTCGGCTTCCGCGCCTTCGCCGAGCGCCATCCCGAGGCGCTGCTGCTGACGGCGTGGCACAACCCCTGGCCGGAGAGCGCCCGCTCGCTGGAGGCCAACCCCGCGGTGGCGCCTGTGCGCTTCCACGAGAACGGGCAGTTCGACGGGGCCGGCTGGGCCGCCGCCAACGGCTTGCGCGCCGATCAGGTGATGGACCTCGGGCCCGTGCCCAACGCCGACATGGCCCGCATCCTGCGCGAGGTCGATGTCGGCCTGTTCCCCAACCGCGGCGAGGGCGGGACCAACCTCGTCGCCATGGAATGCATGGCCTGCGGCGTGCCCGCCATCCTGTCGGCCAACACCGGGCATCTCGACCTGATCGGGGCGGATCGCTGCCTCCCCCTGACCCGGCAACGCGCCATCCAGACCGATTTCGGCACCGACGGCTGGGGCGAGAGCGATGTGGAGGAGATCGTCGCGGCGCTCGAAGGCCTGTGGGCCGACCGCGCCCGCGCCGCGGCCATCGGGCGGGCGGGTGCCGCCTTCCTGGCCGGTCTGACCTGGGACCGCTACGCGGACGGCGTGGCCGACGTCGTGGAGTCGGTGCTGTAACGCCTACAGCGCTTTCACCGCCGCCAGCAGCCGCTCCACCTCCGCCTCGTCGTTGTAGTAGTGGGGGGAGGCGCGGACGACCTCGGTCAGGCCGCGGGCGTCCATGTCGAAGGGGGTTGAGGGCGCGGAGGACACCGACAGGTTGATCCCCTGGCCGCGCAGAGCGGCCTTGATGCCGCGCGGGTCATGGCCGTCCACCGTGAAGGTGACGATGGCGCAGCGCTCCGCCCCGAGATCGCGCACCGTCACGCCGGGAAGCCCGCCCAGACCGTGCCGCAGCCTGTCGGCCAACGCGAAGGCGCGGTCGCGGATCGCCTTCAGCCCCCAGGACAGCGCGTAATCCACCGCCACGCCCAGCCCAAGCCGGGCGGCGGTGTTGCTCTCCCACAGCTCGAAGCGGCGGGCGTCGGGGCGCATGGTGTAGCGGTCCGGCCCTACCAGCGCGCCGCCGCTGTGGTCGAGCGTGTACGGCTCGATGCGGTCGAGCCAATCCTTGCGGACATAGAGGAAGCCGGTGCCCCGCGGCGCGCGCAGGAACTTGCGCCCGGTCGCCGACAGGAAGTCGCAGCCCAGTTCCTCGACGTTCACCGGCATCTGACCCACCGTCTGGCAGGCGTCGAGCAGATAGGGGATGCCGTGCCGCCGAGCCACCCGCCCGATGGCGGCCGCCGGGTTGACCAAGCCGCCGTTGGTCGGGATGTGGGTGATGGCGATCAGCTTGACCGGCCCCTTCCCCGGCTCCCCGATCATCGCCTCCAGCGCCGTGACCGAGGTCTGGCCGGTCTCGTCGCTGGGGATCACCTCGACCACCACGCCGGTGCGCCGGGAGGCTTGCAGGAAGGGGATCAGGTTGGCGGCGTACTCGGCGCGCGCCGTCAGGATGCGGTCGCCGGGCCGGAAGCCCTCCCCCGGCAGGGCGGCCAGCGCGTTGAAAGCCATGCCCCAGCCCACCGTCGCGTTCTCCGCCAGGGCCACCTCCTCCCGCGAGCAGGCGAGCAGGCGGGCCACGGAGTCGTAGACGCCCTCCAGCCGGTCGGCGGCGCGCTCGGCCGCCTCGTAGCCGCCGATGGTGGCCTCCAGCGCCAGATGCGCGGTCACGGCGTCCAGCACCGGCTGCGGCGGCAGGGCGGCCCCGGCGTTGTTGAAATGGGCGACATGCCGGGTCCCCGGCGTCTCCGCGCGGGCGCGCGCGATGTCGATGGTCATGCGGTTTCCCCCTGCCGGATTTTTGCGGCGGTTTTTGTGCGCCGATGTGGACCGCCAGCCAGACGGTCGGGGCGGCGGGATCGGTCCAGGCGACGCGGTGCCGCCGCCGGGCGGGGATCATCATCCAGTCGCCGGGGCCGAGCGCGCGTTCCGCCTCACCCTCGATCTGCAAGCGGGCGCCGCCCAGGACGACGAGCACGAACTCGTCCCAGTCCTGATCGTACCAGAAGCCGTCCGGCGATGCCTGACCGGTGGACAGGATGCGTTCGATCCGCACCGTCCCGGACAACGACGCCGTGTCCGTCAATGTCGTGAAAATCTCGTCCGGCAAGCTCCCGGACGGCAGGCCTGCCAGCAGGTTGCCGGCCGGGACGCTCATCCCCAGAGTTCGGGGGCGGGCGGGAACAGCGTGCCGCCGTCGTAATGAAGGGCCGGCGTGCGGTCCTCGGCCAGCAGCAGCGGCCCGTCGAGGTCGACGTAGCGCGCGCCCTGGGCCAGCAGGACGGCCGGCGCCATGGCCAGCGAGGTGGCGACCATGCAGCCGACCATGATGTCGAAGCCGGACTCCTGCGCCGCCTGTTTCAGCAGCAGCGCCTCGGTCAGGCCACCGGTCTTGTCCAGCTTGATGTTCACAACCCGGTAGATGCCCTTCAGCCGGTCGAGCGAGTCCAGCCCATGGCAGGATTCGTCGGCGCCCAGCGCCACCGGGCAATCGATGCCGCGCAGCGCCTCGTCCTCGCCGGCGGGCAGCGGCTGCTCGATCAGTTCCACCCCGAGATCGGCGAGCACCGGGGCGAAGCGGCGAAGCATCTCCAGCGTCCAGGCCTCGTTGGCGTCGACGATCAGGCGGGTGGTCGGGGCGGCCTCGCGCACCGCGCGCACGCGGTCGAGGTCGCCCTCCCCGGTCAGCTTCATCTTGAGCAGCGGATGGTCCGCCGCCCGCGCCTTGGCGGAGGCGGCCATCGCCGCGGGTTCGTCCACGCTCAGCGTGTAGCAGGTGGTCAGCTTCTTCGGCGCGTCGGGCAAGCCGGCGAGCCGCCACGCCGGTTTGCCCGCCTGTTTGGCCTCCAGGTCCCACAGCGCGCAGTCCAACGCGTTGCGCGCGGCCCCCGGCGGCAGGAGGGTGCGCAGCCGCTCGCGGTCCAGCCCGTCCGCCACCGCCCCGGCCAGGGACTCCAGCGTCTTGACCGTCTCGTCCAGCGACTCCCCGTAGCGGGCGTAGGGCACGCACTCCCCACGGCCCCGCTTGCAGGATTCGACCACCTCGGCGACCACGACCTCGGCCTCGGTCTTGGCGCCGCGCGATATGCGGAAGGTCCCCGCGATGGGGAAGGTATCGCGGCGGACGTAAAGACGGCGGGCGGTGGACGACATGAAACTCTCCAGCAACGCGGCGGACCCGAAGTGTAAGCAAACCCGCCGCGATGACCAGAGCAGGGTGCGAATGCCAGCCTTACCCGTGAAGCCCGGCGCCGTTCATTCCCATTCGCCCACCCATACCAGCGGTTGCAGGCGCCTGCTGCTGGCGCGGGTCCGGGTCCTGCACGATCACCCCGTACCAGCCCAGCCCCTTGTAGGTCTCGTAACCCGGCGTCAGCGCGTAGCCGTAGGTGCGTCCGGACCCGTCGGCGTAATGGCCCATGCTCTCGCCGCTGCGGCGGAGCTGGACGGTCTCGCTGAGGATGCCGCGCCCGTCGGACGAGGCGATCACCCGGTGCCTTGCGTCGAGCAGAAGGCAGCGCGAACGGGCGCGCTCCTCATCCTCCAGCCGCACGCCCTGGACGACGGCGGCGGCCTGCGGCTCCCAGTCGAAGAAGATGCCCAGCACGCCGATGGGATCGCCGTCCGCCTCGCCGCCGCGCCGGATCGCGGTGGCGTAGGTGGCGACCACGCGGTCCTCCAGGCGGCCGTTGCGCGCCACGTCGCCCACCGTGAACTCGCCGCCGTTGCGCGTGGCCAGCGCTTGGCGGAACCACCCCTCGTCCCCCACGCGGGCGCCCTGGGCGCCGGGGTAGCGGCCGGGACGGCCGGTGGCGATCACCTCCCCCTTCAGGTCGGCGATCCACAGGTCGAGATAGACGGTGTAGGACTCCAGGATGACGCTCAGCCGGTGCGAAGCGTGCTCGCGGTTCACCTCCGTCGGGTCGGCGGCGCAGTCCACCACGGCGCTGTCGGTCGCCCACCAGCGCACGTCGCAGGACCGCTCGTACAGGTTCCGGTCGATGATCTCGATCATGTTCAGCGACAGGTCGGCCAGACGCCGCCCGTGCATCTCCTGCACCATGGCGCTGCCCGTGGTCGTCAGGTGATCGACGCGGGAGACGATCTCCGACCGCAACTCCTTGGTGATGGTGTTCACCTGCTTGGAAATCTCGGAGACTTCGTTCGCGACCACCGCGAAGCCCCGCCCGGCGTCGCCGGCCCGCGACGCTTCGATCAGGGCGTTCATCGCCAGCATCTTGGTGCGGCGGGTGATGTCTTCGATCAAAGACACCTTCCGGGAGGCGACATCAAGGACGCCCCGGGAAAGCTCGAACAGTTCGTTTCCGGCCACACTCATCCCGAGCACCTCTGTGAGTTTGGGTGGGATATCTTTTTAGACGTCTAACCATCAAACGCTGTGCCAAACGCCAGCCCGGAACCCTCCGGACGCGCAAAGCCGCGGAACGCCTGCATTTTCGGGCGGCGCCCCGGGTTCAGCCTCAACGTTTCTGAGATGTCAGTTTCGAAATTGTGATGAATTCGGCGTCATATTGGAGTCCGAACAATCACACACGGCACCGGCCTTGCCGCACCGCACCCCGCACACCGCGTGCGCCGCAACAAAAGCAACGGTTTCTCCTAAAAAATGAGGCAAAAGGTCGCAGGACCCCTGCCCGCCGCTCCGACACTGCTTAGCATACAAGCAAATGCCGGGCGTCTAATCAATGCCCGTCTAATGAGCAAGTGCGTTTTTTCAGACAAAAAGCACCAAAATGCACAAAAAAGCGTCAGGCGACCTTGTGCATCTCGTCGAGGAAAAGCTGCACCTCGCGGGTCAGGCGGTCGGCCTGGACGCTCATCCGCTCCGACGCGGCGAAGACCTCGTGGGCGGTGCCGCTGGTGCGTTCGGCCGCGGTGGTGACGTCCTGGATGTCCTCGGTGACGGCGCGGGTGCCGGCGGCGGCCTGATCCATGTTGCTGACGATCGAGCGGATCGCCGAGCCCTGCTGCCCGATGCCCGCGGCGATGCCGCCGGCGATCTGGTTGATGTCCTGGATGGTGTGGCCGATGCCGACGATGGAGGCGACCGCCACGTCGGTGGAGGACTGGATGCCGGCGATCTGTCCGGCGATGTCTCCGGTGGCCTTGGCGGTCTGGTCGGCCAGCCGCTTGACCTCCTGCGCCACCACGGCGAAGCCCTTGCCCGCCTCACCGGCGCGGGCCGCTTCGATGGTGGCGTTCAAGGCCAGCAGATTGGTCTGGCTGGCGATGTCGTTGATCAGGGTGACCACCTCGCCCACCGTCTTGGCGGCGCCCGACAGCTCGGCGATCAGCGTGTTGGAGCGCTCGGCCTCGCCCGCCGCGTTGGCGGCGACCTTGGCGACCTCCTCCACCTGCCGGGCGATCTCCCGGATCGACGCCGACAGCTCCTCCGTCGCGACGGCGACGCTGCCGACCGAGGAGCCGGTCTGCGACGCGGCGGCGGCCACCGAGGAGGCCTTGCCGGTGGCGGTCTGGGCGTCGGTCTCCATGGTGCGGGCGGACATCTCCAGCTGGTGGGCGGTGCCGGACACCTGCTCGCACACCGCGCGGATCTGAGTCTCGAAGCGGTCGGTCACCCCGGCGAAGCCCTTCACCTTGGCGGCGATGGCGTCGGTGGCGGTGTTGATGGTGCGTGACGCGTGCAGGAAGTTGCCCTGCATCCCCTTCAGCACGATCCGCCGAAAATACTTGTTGGCCGACACGTAGCTCATCGAGGCGGTGGCCTCGCGGATGAAGGCGTCGGTGCGGTCGATCGAGTCGTTCAGGGCGTGCATCAGCTCGCCCAGGTCGCCCTTCTCCCGCACGTTGACGACCCGCGCCTCGAAGTCGCCGCGCGACACCGCCTGACAGACGGCCACCGCCTGCCCCACCGCGGCGCGGGCGCGCACCATGCACAGCATGACGCCGACCAGCGCGGCCAGCGCGGCAGCGCCGATCCCGATGCGCAGCGGCGCGCCGCCGACGTCCAGCGCGTCGGTCACCAACAGCGCTGCGACGAGCAGCGCGGCGACCGCCCCCAGCCCGAACGCCTTAGAGAGAGAAGACGAATTCGTCATACCCGATCCCCTTCTCCGTCAGCAGCCCGACAACGGTGGCGAAAGCCTCGTTCATGCCCTGCTTGCGGTCTTCGTGGCGGTTTTCGATGTCCAGAAGCGTGCGGTAGAGCGGCACCACCTTGTCGATGGCGCTGCGGTCCGGGACCCGGCGCGACGAGTGGTAGCCGACGAGCCGACCGTTGACGTCGTAGCTGGGGGTGACGTGGGCGAAGACCCAGTAATGGTCGCCGTTGCGCGCCCGGTTGACGACGTAGGCGAAGATCTCCTGCCCCGCCCCCAGCGTGTCCCACAGCAGCTTGAACACGCAGCGCGGCATGTCCGGATGGCGGACGATGGAGTGCGGAGCGCCCATCAGTTCCGCCTCGCTGTAGCCGGCGACGCGCTGGAACACGCGGTTGGCGTAGGTGATCCGGCCCTTCAGGTCGGTCTTGGAAACGATGACCTCGTCGGCGTCGAAAAACCGCTCGACCCCGGTCAGCGTCCGGTCGCGGGGGCCGGGACTGAGAACGTCGCTGTGTGCCATGTGCCTGCGGTCGCGGGCCGAGAGCCCGGCGCCCCCTTATTGGTTCGCGGTCGGTTACAGGGCGTACATCTCCCCATCCGCGCGTTCCCGTCGGGCACTGGCGGACGCCGCAAAATAAAGACCATGCAGGTTATACAAAAGATTAAATTTGTTGCCGGACGGAAATATGATTCAGCTCAACCGTCCGCCCGACATCGCTCAACCCGCGACATCGCTCAACCGTTGACCGGACGCAACATTGTGCCGCGTCTCACTCCGGCGGCCTCATTCCGGCGGCCTCATTCCGGCGGATAGGGAACGGTCAGCAGCCGGCCGATGGGCGGGTTCTCGACGATGGCCGTCATGCCGTCCGGCCAGCGCACCTCCAGCCGCTCCACCCCGCGGGCGCTGCCCAGCCCGAAATGGGCCACCGGCTCCATCTGGCAGAGATAGCCCGACCCGGCGCAGACGGACCGCACCTGCCGACGCCCGTTGGCCGTACAGGCGACCACAGCGCCGCGGGCCGGTGCGCCGTAGGGGGTCAGCGGCAGCACGCGCAGCCACCCGTTGTGGTTCGCCGCCGTGCGGTAGAGCGACAGGGGCTGCGGCGATCCGCCGCCATGCCCGCCACCATGCCCGGCGCCCACCCCATTGCCATGGGCGATCAGCAGTTCCAGCCGTCCGTCGCCGTCGATGTCGGCCACCGCCGCCCCGGTCCCCAGCCCCTTGGGCTCCAGTGCGTCGCCGATTTCGATGGCCTGCCAGCGGTCGTCGCGCCACCCGAACAGGCGGTTGGGTTCGCCGTGCAGGTTGAAGAACAGCTCCTCGTAGCCGTCGTTGTCGAAATCGGCGGCGATCACGCTGGACACCCGACCCGGAAAGGACATCTCGGGATCGGCCTCGTCCACGAAGCCGCCGCCGGAGCGCTGGACGAACAGGCGCTGCGGCCCCTCCCAGGCGCCGACCAGCAGCCCGAACCCGCCATAGCCCGGCCCGTCCACCGCGGTCACCGCCCGCCCGGCGAATCGCGAATCGGCGACCCCCCGCTCCTCGGCGATTTCCTCGTAGGTGCCGTCGCCGAGGTTGCGGAACAGGAAGTTCGGGCCACCCTCGTTGCAGGCGAACAGGTCGACGCGATCGGACAGGAACGGCAGGGCGAGAAGCCCGCGCCCGGCGCCGATCAGGTCGATGCCCGCGTCCTCGGCCGCGTCCTCCAGCCGCCCGCGCCGGCTCAGCTCGAACAGGCGGAAGGGGCCGCCGTCCGCCGCCACGACGAATCCGTAGCGGCCATGGCCATGCCGGTCCATGGCGATCACCGACCGTCCGGCGACGCGGTTCGCCATGCCGGCGTTCTCCGGCTGGGCCAGCAGGTCGAGCCAGTGCTTGCCGAAGCAGGCGAACAGCCGGTCGCCCATCTCCTTCGGCCCGCTCGCCCGGTCGGAGTTCAGGACATACAGCTCCTCCCGCCCGTCGCCGTCCACATCGGCGGCGGCGATGGCCACCGCGCAGCCCGAGGCGTCGGCCAGCAGCGGCCCGGCGATGTCCACCAGCCGGGAGCCGTCCCATTTGAGGATGAGGTTGTTGGTGGCGTAGCCCGTGACCACCAGTTCGAATGCCCCGTCACCGTCGACGTCGGTCACGGTGATGCCGTTGGACAGGCGCGGCTGGTTGCCGTCGATCAGCCGCGAGCATTCGAAGAACATCGGCCGCCACTCCCTCACTGCCGCGACACGGCCCGGGGAGGGTTTGGCCCGCGAAGGCCGGTCCCTGACGGGCTCTAATCCGTTGATACCTCTTCGAACGGCGGAGGTAAACCCGCACGGAAGTCCAGCCCGCCAGGGAACTGCGGCCTATGACCGCGCGGGAAGCGTCCCGAAGGGCATGAAAAATCCCGCCGCAGCGGGCCGGCTGCGGCGGGATCGGTTCACGGAGCGCAAGGACGCTCAGCGACGCTTCTTGACGCCGCCGTTGGTCAGGGCGCCGCCCGCGGCCATCTTGACCGCATCGGACTCGTCGCCGTCCTTGGCCGCCGGACGGTTGCCGGCCACCGCCAGCTTGGCGCTTTCCTTCAGAGCCTTGGCGGCCGCCTCGCGGGCCGGCAGCTCGATGTTCAGCTCCAGCGTCGAGCAGTCGCCGCCGCGGTCCAGCTTCACCTCGACCTTGTTCTGGTCGATGTCGATGTACTTGGCGATGACCGCCAGCAGCTCCTGCTGGAGCATCGGCAGATAGTCCGGCCCGGTCCGCCCGGCGCGCTCGTGCGCCATGACGATCTGGAGGCGTTCCTTGGCCTGGACCGCCGACGCGCGCGGGGCGGAGCGGAAGAAGCTGAAAATGCTCATGCGGACCTCCGGAGGAGGCGGCTGAACAGACCCTTCTTCTGCGGCGTGACGAAGCGGTGCTCGACGTCTTCGCCCAGGAAGCGGGAGACCGCGTCCAGATAGGCCTGGCCGGCGTTGGACGCCTCGTCGAGGATGACCGGCATGCCGACGTTGGAGGCGCGCAGCACGGCCTGGCTCTCCGGGATCACGCCGAGCAGCTGGATCGCCAGGATCTCCAGAACGTCGTCGACCTTCAGCATCTCGCCGCGCTCCACCCGCTCCGGATCGTAGCGGGTAAGGAGAAGCTGCTGGGTCACCGGCTCCAGCCCCTGCTCCGCCCGGCGCGAGCGCGAGGCCAGCACGCCGAGGATGCGGTCGCTGTCGCGGACCGAGGAGACTTCCGGGTTGGTCACGATCACCGCGTGGTCGGCGAAGTACAGCGCCATCAGCGCGCCCCGCTCGATGCCCGCCGGGCTGTCGCAGACGATGTAGTCGAAGTCCTTGGAGAGTTCGTTCAGAACCTTCTCCACGCCTTCGCGGGTCAGCGCGTCCTTGTCGCGGGTCTGCGAGGTCGGCAGGATCGACAGGTTGTCGATGCGCTTGTCCTTGATCAGCGCCTGGCTCAGCTTCGCTTCGCCGTTGATGACGTTGATGAAGTCGAACACCACGCGCCGCTCGCAGCCCATGATGAGGTCGAGGTTGCGCAGCCCGACGTCGAAATCGATGACGACCGTCTTGAAGCCGCGCAAGGCGAGTCCGGTCGCGAAAGCGGCGGAGGAGGTCGTCTTGCCGACGCCGCCCTTGCCGGAAGTCATGACGATGATCTTGCCCAACGGAGCTTCTCCCACGTTCCTAAATGTTGCCGCCAAGGTCCGGTTACCGGGTTACGCAGATCGGGGCCTGTGCCGGGCACGCTTTGCGTGACACCGTCCTCGCACAGAGGGCCGTTCGACAGAAAGCGCTCAAAAGCGTCATCATTGGGGCTCCATGTGAAGATAGCCGTCGCGCAGGAAGATCTGCACCGGCTTCTTCAGCACGTCGTTCCCGAAATCCTCGCTGACGCGGTACAGCCCGGCCACCGAGACGACCTCGGCCTCCAGGCTGTGGCAGAAGATGCGCGCGTTGGTGTCGCCGGACACGCCGGCCAGCGCCCGGCCGCGCAGCGCGCCGTAGACGTGGATGTTGCCGTCGGCCACCACCTCCGCGCCGGGGGAGACCGGGGCGGTGATGACCAGATCCGTCTTCTCGGCGTAGATCTGCTGGCCGGAGCGCACCGGCTCGGTCACCAGCAGCGCCGGGCGGTAGAGCGGCTCGGGCGGCGGGGCGGGAATCGGGGCGGCGCCGGCCTGCGGGTCGGCAGGGGGGGCGGCGGACTCCAGCTTGGCGGCTCGGCCGGCGGGCATCGGAGTCAGCCCGGCGGCGAGTGCGCCCTCGTGGACCGCGCGTGGCCCGCCCCGGAAGCCGACCGGCAGCAGGTACAGCGCGCGCAGGTTGGTCACCAGGGCGGCGATGTCGAAGCGCGGGGTGTCCTCCGTCAGCTCCTCGAAATCGAGGACGACGGGGGCGTTGCGGAAGAAATTGGGCGCCTGCCGCACCTTGACGGCGAGCTGGGTGAAGAAGTCCGGTGACGCCGGATCATTCACCTTCAGCACCATCATGGTGAAGGAATTGCCCCGCAACTGGAACGGACCGTCCCGATCGGCACCCTGCCTGGCGCTGCTCACCGCTGCCATCCTGCTTGTGTTCCTGCCGAATCCGTGTCGTCCGCATGTCTGGGGCCATCGGCCAGGCACCAGGGCGGAAGGGTCAACCACCCGGGTTCTAGCGGCGCGGACCCCATCCGTTCAAGCCTTTCCCGGCGCCGATGGAGTGACAACCACCGGACACACGCGCCATGGGCCGGAACAGGGGGTCCCCGTCCGGGCTGGAGGTCCATGTGTTGCGTCAGCGGAAGGTCTCACTACAAAGTATGGTAATGGAACTGGATTCGCCGGGCAAAGGGTTTTGCAGGGATATGCCCTTTTCGCGCTGCGGCATCTTTCCCTCGCCGCGACACTCGCAAAGATGGTTCGCGCACCCTCGGCACATCCGCTTGTCGCGGTGGCGGCGGGTTCCCTCCGCCTCTGGCGGTAGTCCGTCGCCGCTGCGCTCCCACCTGCGACTCATCCACAACATCTTGTGTGAATCTTTTGCGATGCCCGCAATTCCGCCTGACGTTCATCGCCGCACGCCCTATGTTTGTGATGTGAGGTTCCTATTCCGACGAAGAGGTTCCGCTTGCACCCTGCTTCGTTCCCGAGCGTCCGAATGTCGCCGGCACCCCATGACGGGCGCAGCCGACGGGACGCACGCCTCGCACCGGCAAGCCAGACTCCGGCCATCCCGTTGCACAGCAGCATCGACGACCTCCCCCTTGCGGGAGGTTTTTTTGTGCCCGGAGCCGCCGCCCACCAACGTGACGTTAGGAGAGCGATATGGCCAAACGCCAGACCAAAGGCAGCGCCGTTTCAGCGTCCGAGTCGACGGTCCACCCACTGTTCCCCGCCGCCGGCTGGGACCCCGTGGGCGGCGACGACCGCCGCGACCAGAGCTATCTCCGCAAGGTCAAGCCCCAGAGCCCCAACCAGAAGCGGCTGATGGAGGCGATCAAGGACCATAACCTCGTTGTGGCGCTCGGCCCCGCCGGCACCGGCAAGACCTATCTGGCGATCTCCTCCGCGGTGGAGGCGCTGGAGGAGGGCAAGGTCGACCGCATCGTGCTGTCCCGCCCGGCCATCGAGGCGGGCGAGAGCATCGGCTATCTGCCGGGCGACATGCACGAGAAGATGGCCCCCTTCCTGCGCCCGCTCTACGACGCGCTGAGCGAACGGCTGGGCGCCAAGCGCCTGCGCGCCCTGATGGCCGACGGCACCATCGAGATCGCGCCCGTCGGCTTCATGCGCGGGCGCACCCTGAACAATGCCTTCGTGGTGATCGACGAGGCTCAGAACTGCACCTACGCCCAGATCAAGATGCTGCTGACCCGTCTGGGCTGGCATTCCACCATGGTCCTGACCGGCGACCCCGACCAGACGGACCTGCTGGACAACCTGTCGGGTCTGGCCGACATCGCGCGCCGGCTGGAGGCGGTGGAGGGCATTTCCGTCGTCCGGCTGAGCGACACCGACATCGTCCGCCACCCTCTGGTCGCCAGCATGCTGACCGTGCTCTGACGCCATCGGCAAACGAAGGGCATCGACGCGCAACCACCCCACCGGTTCGCAACTGCGGGAGGCCTTCGGGCCTCCCTTTTCTTTTTCGCGGCGCTTCGATCCTCCTCTTTCAAACTTCTGCACGGCGGCCCGCGACGTTTTCTCACCCTGGATTGATCCGTCTTGACGACGATCAGATGCGCGGAGCAAAAGTAACAAAAAATTTAGCAGAATTTTCGGACGGTCGCCGCACCGCCCGGAACCGGCGCCGGTGTGCCGGATATAAGGAAGATTCCGGAGGAACGTCAGGTGTTCGAGCGCATCAGCATCAAGGGTAAGATCTCCGTCATCCTGGGCGTCGCGGCCGTCGGCCTCGCCCTGATCGCCGCCGTCAGCCTGTTCGGCCTGCGCGCCGAGATGATGAAGGACCGCCAGGACAAGACCCGCAGCGTGGTGGAGGTCGCGCACAGCCTCGTCGCCCACTACGAGGAGATGGAGCGCAAGGGCGCGCTGACCCGCGACGCCGCCCAGGCGGCGGCCAAGGACGCGCTGCGCCGGTTGCGCTACGCCGGTTCGGAGTATTTCTTCGTCATCGACCGCGCGCAGCGCATGATCATGCACCCGATCCGCCCGGAAATGGACGGGCAGGACCAGTCGCGCACCGCCGACCCGAACGGCAAGCTGCTGTTCGTCGAGATGACCCGCGTCGGCGTCGCGGCGGAGGGCGGCTTCGTCGATTACCTGTGGCCGAAGCCGGGCCAGGCGGAACCGGTGCCGAAGATCTCCTACGTGCGCGGGTTCGAGCCCTGGGGCTGGCTGATCGGTTCGGGCATCTATGTGGACGACGTGGCCGCCGCCTTCCGCGAGGCCGCCCTGTTCCTCGGCGGGCTGGGGCTGCTGATCGCCCTGGCGGCGACGGGCATCGCCCTGCTGGTCAGCCGGGCCATCGTCGGCCCGCTGCACGCCATGACCGGGGTGATGCAGACGCTGGCCGGCGGCGACACGGCGGTGACGGTGTCCGGCACGCGGCGCAGCGACGAGATCGGCGTCATGGCCCGCACCCTGGAAATCTTCCGCAAGAACCAGATCGACCTGCAGCGCCACTGGGAGCGCCAGCAGGTGGAGCATCGCGTGACCGGACAGCGCGCCCGCGCCCTGGAACGGCTGACCGAGCGGTTCGACACCACGGTCAGCGCCATGGTCGGCACGGTCGGGCAGGCGGTGCAGGCGCTGGAGAACACGGCGCGATCCCTGTCCGACACCGCCGACCGCAACATGCGCGAGGCGGCCTCGGTCGCCGGGGCGTCGCAGCAGGCGTCGGTGAACGTGCAGACCGTCGCCGCCGCCGCCGAGGAGCTGAGCAGCGCCATCGCCGAGATCGGCACCCAGGTCGCCACCTCCTCGCACATCTCGCTGGAGGCGGTGACCGCCTCCCGCCAGGCCAGCGAGCGCATCGACGGGCTGGGCCACGCCGCGCAGAAGATCAACGAGGTCGCCGACCTCATCACCAGCATTGCCAGCCAGACCAACCTGCTGGCGCTCAACGCCACCATCGAGGCGGCGCGGGCCGGCGAGATGGGCAAGGGCTTCGCCGTGGTGGCGGGCGAGGTGAAGAACCTCGCTGGCCAGACCGCCAAGGCGACGGAGGAGATCGCCGCCCAGATCAGCGAGGTCCAGTACGCGTCCCACGGCGCCGTCACCGCCATCCGCGAGATCGCCGGGATCATCGCCCGCAGCGACGAGATCGGCACCTCCATCGCCGCCGCGGTCCAGCAGCAGGGTGCGGCGACCGGCGAGATCGCCCGCAGCGCGGGGGAGGCGGCGCAGGGCACGCGGCAGGTCTCCACCAGCATCGACGAGGTTTCGGCCTCCGCCCTGGAGACGGAGAAGGCCGCCAACAGCCTGCTCGACGCCGCCGAAAGCCTCGCGCAGCAGGCCGGCGCCCTGCGCGCCCTGGTCGACGCCTTCCTGGTCAATGTGGAGGCGATCAACAGCGCGGAGCTGGCCACCCTCTTCGCCCCCGCCGGCGAAGAGGTCTTCATGCCCTGGAACGACACTCTGGCCGTCGGGCAGGAGGACATCGACAACGACCACATGATCCTGGTGGCGCTGATCAACCGGGCGGCCCGGCGCATCCGGGGCGGCGAAGTGCCGCAGGCCATCGGGTCGGCCATCGACCAGCTCGTCGCCTACACCGTCCTGCATTTCGAGGAGGAGGAGCGGGTGATGCAGCGGTCGGGCTATCCCGACTTCGTCCAGCACAAGGCGCAGCACGACGCCCTGCGCAAGCGCGTGGCCGAGTTGAAGCAGCGCTTCGCAGCCGGGGAGGCGCGGGTCGGCGACGATCTGCTGGCGCTGTTCCGCGATTGGCTGACCGGCCACATCCAGCGCTTCGACAAGCGCATCGGCGACCATCTGGCCCATTCGGGAGAGCCGGCGCGCAAGGCCGCGTGAGGAGCCGGAAACGGAGCAGGGTCTCAGATGGACTGGGTGATCCATGTGCTGGTACGGCTGATAGCCTGGGCTCTCGTCGGCTTCATAACCTGCAAGCCCCGCCTGACCTGGCTGCTCTTCGGCATTCCGGGAGGTCTCGCCGCCGTTGCGATCTACGCAACGACCGGCACCCTGACCGGCACCACGATCTTCCTGATCGCGCTGGTGACGGTCCCGGCGGCGCTGGCCCTGCGCTGGGCCACCCGGCGCCTCTGGTGAGCGCGCGACGCCCCGCCCTGGGCAGATTGTCCTCTTGACCTGGACCGTGCGCCGCCCCATTCCAGTCGGTCATGAAAGCCCGACTCATCCGCATCGCCGCCGCCTCCGTCGTGGGGCTCGTGATCGCCGCCGGCATCGCCTGGTGGCAGGTCGACAACGCCTCCAGCACGGTGCAGAGCAGCGTGCCCATCGGCGGCCCCTTCACCCTGACCGACCAGGACGGGAAGACGGTCACCGACGCCGACTATCGCGGCAAGTATCTGCTGATCTATTTCGGCTACACCTATTGTCCCGACGTCTGCCCGACGGAGCTGGGCACGATGGCCCGCGCCATGGATCTGCTGGGCGTGCAGGCGGAGAAGGTGCAGCCGATGTTCATCTCCGTCGACCCGGAGCGCGACACGGTGGCGCATCTGAAGGACTATGTCGGGCTGTTCCACCCCAATCTGGTCGGGCTGACCGGCACGCCGGAGCAGGTCAAGGCGGCCGCCAAGGCCTACCGGGTCTATTACGCCAAGGCGCCGCAGGAAGGCGGAAAACCGGAGGATTACTTGATGGATCACTCCAGTTTCCTTTACCTGATGGGCCCCGACGGGCGCTTCCTCGGGGTCTATCCGGCGGGCACCACCGCCGACCGCGTGGCCCAGGATCTGGGCACCCGCATTGCCGGCTGACGGAAAACATGAGCGGAGCCGCGCCTCTTGACCCGGTAATACCAAGGTTTCGGCGCGGTTTTGTTGGGTTTTCAAGCACTTGTATTAAGGGTTTTGCGACTTGACAGGGTTGTGCCCTGTCCGTATGGTCTCGCCGCTTTCGCGTGGCTGCGAGACAACGGGGACAACGAAGCGACATGAGCGACGAAAAGCCCCCGCCGTCTCTGGCAGAGCTTGACGCCCGACTGAAGAAGGCGCGTGAAGGGAAGGAATCGCAGAGCGGTCCGGGGAAATATCACCGGCTGCCGCAGAGTCCTCTCGGCATCGCCTTTCGAATCGGGACCGAGCTGGTCGCTGCCATGATCGTTGGCGTCGGTGGCGGGCTTCTGCTCGACCGCTGGCTCGGAACGGCGCCCTGGGGATTGATCGTCATGTTCTTCCTCGGCGCGGCGGCCGGAATTCTGAATGTCTACCGGGCCATCACCGGGCTCGGATTAGCCCCCGGCTACCGCCGGGCCCGTGAGGATGACAACGAGCGCCCCAACGGCGACGCACACTGAGCGAGGACGACCTTGGATCCGCTGCACCAGTTCCAGATCAACCCGATCCTCCAGATCGTGATCGCCGGGTATGACGTGTCCTTCACGAACTCGGCCTTCTTCATGGTCGTGGCGGTCGCGTTGATCTACGCGCTGCTCGTCTTCGGCATGTCTGGCCGCGCCCTGGTTCCGGGCCGCCTGCAGTCCCTGGCCGAGATCTTCTACGAATTCGTCGCGAACATGGTTCGGGACAACGCCGGGCACGACGCCCGCCCGTACTTCCCATTCGTCTTCGCGATCTTCATGTTCGTGCTGTTCGGCAACCTCGTCGGCATGATCCCGTTCACCTTCACCTTCACCAGCCACATCATCGTGACCTTCACGCTGGCGGCGACGGTGTTCGTGTTCGTGACCGTCCTGGCCCTGATGAAGCACGGCCTGCATTTCTTCAGCTTCTTCATGCCGCACGGCGCGCCGCTGGCGCTCGCCCCGATCCTCATCCCGATCGAGGTGATCTCCTACCTGATGCGCCCCGTCAGCCTGTCGATCCGACTGTTCGCCAACATGATGGCCGGTCACACCATGCTGAAGGTGTTCGCGGGCTTCACGGTTATGATGATCAGCGGCCTGGGTGCCGTCGGCTTCCTCGCCGGCCTCGTCCCGCTGGCCATCAACATCGCGCTGACCGGCTTCGAGTTCCTGGTCGCGTTCCTGCAAGCCTACGTCTTCTCGATCCTGACCTGCCTGTACATCCGCGACGCGCTGGAACTGCACTGAGCACCAGCGCCGACCCGGATCACCTCGTTACCTTTTCCACCACAGTTCACCCTTACCTAGAGGAATGAGTACCATGGAAGCTGAAGCCGCCAAGTACGTCGGTGCCGGTCTGGCCGTTATCGCCCTCGCCGGCGTCGGCCTGGGTATCGGCAACATCTTCTCGACCCTGATCGGTTCGATCGCCCGCAACCCGGCCGTCCAGCCGAAGGTCTTCCCGATCGGCATTCTGGGCTTCGCGCTGACGGAAGCCGTCGCGCTGTTCGCCCTGCTGATCGCCTTCCTGATCCTGTTCGCCTAAGGCCCGAGCGAACTTTCAATTTCGCTCTGACGCGGCGCCGGGCTCTCGAAGTTTCGGCGCCGCATTCTTGCCTAGGGGGACCGATCCATGCCGAACCTGTTGGCCAAGCGACGGCTGGTCCGCTGGTCGGGTGCTGCGGGCGCCTCGCTCGCCACTCTGACCGTGCTTGCCGGTAACGTCCTGGCGGCGACGGCGGAGCACGCGCCGGAAGCCGCCCATGGCGGCGAGCACGCCGCCGGCGGCCTGCCGCAGCTCAATCCCGCCACCTTCCCCACCCAGATCTTCTGGCTGGCGCTGACCTTCATCACCCTCTACTACCTCCTGTCCAAGAAAGCGCTGCCGCGCGTGGCCGAGGTTCTGGAGGAGCGCCAGGAGCGCATTTCGCGCGACCTGAGCAAGGCCGCTTCGCTCAAGGAAGAGGCCGAGGCCGCCATGGCCCAGGTCGATCAGTCCCTCGCCGGGGCCCGTTCCGAAGCCCAGGCCCTGATCGCCCAGGTGGCTGCCGAGATCGACGCGAACAACCACGCCCGTCAGGCCCAGTTGAACGCCGAGAACGCCGAGCGTCTGCGCAGCGCCGAGGCGAACATCGCCGCGGCCAAGGAGCAGGCGATCGCCAATGTCCGCTCCATCTCCGCCGACATCGCCCGTGACGTCGCCGGCCGTCTGGCCGGGCTGAACGTCGACGCGGCCCAGGCCGATGCGGCGGTCGCCGCCGTGATCGAGGAGCGCCGGTCATGAACACGCCTGAAATGTGGGTCGCCATCGCCTTCATCATCTTCGCCGCCCTGGTGTGGAAGAAGGCGTCCGGCGCGATCACCGGCCTTCTCGACGCCCGCGCCGAGAAGATCCGGGCGGAGCTGGACGAGGCCCAGCGCCTGCGTGAAGACGCCCAGGCGCTGCTCGCCAACTACCAGCGCCGTCAGCGCGACGCGCTGAAGGAGGCCGAGGCCATCATCGCCCACGCCCGCGAGGAGGCCGACCGCCTCCGCTCGCAGGCCGGCGCCGATCTCGAAGCGTCGCTGAAGCGCCGCGAGGCCCAGGCCATGGACCGCATCGCCCAGGCGGAAGCCGGGGCGCTGGCCGAGGTCCGCAACCTGACCGTCGACATCGCCATGGACGCCAGCCGCCGCATCCTGGAAACCGGCATCCAGCCGGCCCAGGCGGACAAGCTGATCGAACAGTCGATCGCCGAGCTGCCGAAGCACCTGCACTGATCGCCGATCCCGGCGCATCGTTGCGGAACCGGCAACGGTCTTTCGAAAAACCCCGGCCTAGGCGCCGGGGTTTTTCTTTGGTGGAATGGTCTGGCAACCCGGAGCCCATTCCATGACCACGATCCAGCCGGCCACCGCCCTGCCCTCTTCCGCCTTCCCCAGCGTCTTCGTCTCGCACGGCGCCCCCACCCTCATCATCGAGGATTCGCCGGGCCGCCATTTCCTGGCCGGTCTGGGCACGCGGCTGGGCCGCCCGAGCGCGGTGATCGCGGTGTCGGCCCACTGGACAACCCCGACCCCGGCGATCAGCGGGACGGCTCGACCGGACACCATCCACGACTTCTACGGCTTCCCCCGCGCCCTCTACGCGATGCGCTACGCGGCCCCCGGTGCCCCGGCGCTGGCCGACCGCGTGCGGGCGCTGACCGGCGCCGCGGTGGACCCCAGCCAGGGGCTCGACCACGGTGCCTGGGTGCCGCTGATGCTGATGTACCCGGAGGCCGACATCCCGGTCGCCCAGCTCTCCGTCCAGCCTGGCGCGACCGCCGCCGACCACATCGCGCTGGGCCGCGCCCTGGCGCCCCTGCGGAAAGAGGGCGTGCTGATCCTGGGCAGCGGCGGCGCCGTCCACAATCTCGGCGATTTCCGCTTCGGCGAGCGCGACGTGGCCGGCTGGGCGGAGGACTTCGCCGGCTGGCTCGACGGGGTGCTGACGGCGGGAGACGAGGCGTCGCTGGCAGGCTGGAAGACGCTCTGCCCGCAGGCCAAGGCGGCGCACCCCACCGACGAGCATTTCCTGCCCCTGCCCGTGGCCTTCGGCGCCGCCGGGAGCGCGGTGCGGACGGAGCGGCTCCACACCGGGTTCGAGCATGGCAGCATCGGCATGCAAGCCTACGCCTTCCACGGCACGGTCTGAGACGAAGCCAGAGATGTTCAAAGGGGAGATGTTTAAAGGGGGCTGAACCTTACGCACTTGTCTGTTTGCGCCGTTGCCGCGCCAAGCTACAATCCGCGCCACCCGTCCGTGCACACGGAGGGGTTTCTGACAACGTCGGGCTTTTCCCGCCCGCAACCTTCGGCCGGATCTCGTGGCTTACGAACGACAGCGCGTACGGGACGTGGCGTGACGCGGAACGGAACCCTGCCCCGGTCCGGCGACGCCCCCTCCCCCCGATGCCCCGGCCCGCCTCGCGCGCTCCCTTCCGGGGGTCGGCCTCCTGCGCCACCTGGACGAGCTGACGCTCGCCGCGCGCGTCGGGCTGGGCTTCGGCGTGGTCCTGGCTCTGGTCCTTCTGCTGGCGCTGATCGGTGTGGCCTCGCTCTACGGGGTCAGCCGCGAGGTCGGCACCTTCTCCGGCTACGCCGACGCTTCCCAGACCGCTGCCGACCTGGACATCGGGCTGCGCGACCTGGAGGTCTCCGTCCGCGACCATCTAGCCGAGGGCGACCAGCAGAGCCTGCTCGACGCCGGGCTACGCCGCGACGGCCTGCTGGAGCGGCTGACCGCCCTGGCCGGTATGGTTCAGGACGGTGCCGACCGCCGCTCGGTGGAGGGCGCGCGCACGGCGCTGGACGCCTATTGGAACGGCTTCGAGGCTCTGGTCGCCCTGCGCGGCGAGCGCGCCCGGCTGACCGAGTCGGTGCTGGAGCCGCAGATTTCCCAGATCCGCGCCGGGCTGGGCCGGCTGAAGGACGCGGGCGGCGTCGATTCGGCGGCGCTGGCCGGCGACGCGACCGTCGCCATCCTGATGATGCAGGACCATCTCGGCCGCTACGTGGCGCGGCGCGACGACCGCGACTCGCTGCGCATGCGCGCCGAACTGGGCAACGCCCGCGCCAAGCTTGCGGAGATGAACCGCTATCTCTGGGTTCCCGGCACCCGCCAGACCATCGACGAGGTGGAGGCGGCTCTGGCCGGTATCGACGGGGTGCTGGACAGCATCGAGGCCTCCCTGGCCGACGAGGACGGGCTGCGCGCCGAGCGACTGACGCCCAACGCCGCCGCCGTCGCCGCCCACGCGGCGGACATCCGCCAGCGCAACGACGCCGTGGCGGCGGAGCTGCGCGGCGGTCTGGCCGACCAGTCCTGGCGCACGCTGCGCATCGCCCTGTGGGCGGCGCTGGGGGTGACGCTGGCGGGGCTGGCGATGGTCTGGTTCGTCAACCGCCGGGTCGCCCGCCCGGTCGCCGGCATGGCCGCCGCCGTGACCTCGCTCGCCGCCGGACGGACCGACATCGCCCTGCCGCCGGACGAGGGGGCGGACGAGGTGGCCGCCATGGCCCGCGCCGTCCGCGTCCTGCGCGACAACACCGCGGAGATGGAGCGCCAGCGCCAGGAGGCCGCCGACCGGCACGGCCAGCTGCTGCGCGACAAGGAGCGCGCCGACGCCGCCAACGAGGCGAAGACCCATTTCCTGGTCAACATCGGGCAGGAGCTTCACGCCCCGCTCAACGAGATCGTCGCCTCCAGCCAGTCGCTGATGGGCGAGCTGCACCGGCTGGGCGCCGGGGAACTGGCGACCGACATCGAGCAGATCCAGTGGACCGGCGAGCAGATGCTCACCCTGGTCGACGCGATTCTCGACTACGCCCGCATCGAGGCCGGCAACATGGACGTCGTGCTTCAGGATTTCGACGTGCACCGGCTGCTGATCGAGGCGCGGGAGCGCACGCTGCCCGCCGCCGACCTCAACGGCAACGAGGTGACGCTCCAGGCGGAGGCCGCGGCGCTCGGCCAGATGTATTCGGATTTCGGCAAGGTCCGGCAGGCGCTTCTGAACCTGCTCGACAACGCTTGCAAGTTCACCCAGGGCGGCGCCGTCCGGCTGGCCGCCGAGCGGGTCGAGCGTGATGGCGAGCCCTGGCTGCGCTTCACCGTGACCGACAGCGGCAGCGGTTTCGCCACCAGCCAGACCGCCCGTCTGTTCCAGCCCTTCGTCCAGGGCGGCAGCGGCGCCAAGCGACGCGGTGCCGGGCTCGGCCTGACTCTGGTCGGCCATTACGCCGCCATGCTCGGCGGCGACATCGAGGTGGCGAGCGAGCCCGGTCAGGGCACCCGCGTCACGGTGGCCCTGCCCGCCTACTACCAGCCCCCGGCGGAGGAACGCCCGCTCCAGGTCGGCACCGCCGGGGCTGCCAAGCGTCCGCTGGTTACCGTCGCCCCCCTGCGCCCCGTCGCCCAGCTGGCCTCTTAACGTCAGGCCTCGCGGGGGCGGGCGGTGTCCTCCGGCCCGGCCCCCTCGTCGGGCGGCAGGCCATACTTCATGCGGCGCATCTTCTCGGCGACGAGCGCGATCTCCTCGGGCGGCAGGATGACCGGCTCGCCCAGCAGATGGGCATGGAGATACTGGCGGGCCAGCGCCTCCACCTCCACCGCCAGGCCCAGCGCCCCCTTCAGCGTCTTGCCGAGCACGATCATGCCGTGGTTGGCCAGCAGGCAGGCCAGCCGCCCCTCCAGCGCCGCGACGGCGTGGTCGGACAGCTCCTGCGTCCCGAAGGTGGCGTAGGGCGCGCAGCGGATCGAATCGCCGCCGGCCAGCGCCACCATGTAATGGAAGCTGGGGATGCCCCGGCCATGGACGGCCAGCGCCGTCGCGAAGGTCGAATGGGCGTGCAGCACCACATCCACGTCGGGCCGCGCCTTCAGGATGTCGCGGTGAAAGCGCCATTCCGACGAGGGCCGCCGCCGTCCCACATAGGTCCCGTCGAAGCCCATCTCCACGATGTCCTCGGGCGCCGTCTCGTCGTAAGGCAGGCTGCTCGGTGTGATGAGAAAGCCGCCCTCCACCCGGACGGACAGGTTGCCCGAGGCGCCCTGGTTGACGCCCGCCCCGTTCATGGCGAGGCAGGTGTCGATGATGGCGCGGCGCTGCACCGGGTGGGACAGGCTGGTCATGGGCGGCGGTCTCGATTCTGGGACGACGGAGTACCGAACGGGCCATGGGTGAACAGTGCCTGTCAAGAACGGTCGGAGGCCGAACTGAGGCATGTTCCAATTCCCCTCTCCCCTCCGGGGAGAGGGTCAGGGTGAGGGGGTTTGCGCGTGGCGCCACGTTCGGCACAAGCGCAACCCCCTCACCGGCCCTCTGGGCCACCCTCTCCCCGGAGGGGAGAGGGCTAATCATGCCAGCCGCAAGGCCTCAGGGACGGTCGGCGTCGGCCTTGCTCGTCAGGTCCCAATGGCGGACCACCGCGTCGTAGCCGGCGGACAGGGCGCCCTGCCCGTCCGGGGTGAAGGCGACCGCCAGGACCGGCTTCTCATGGCCGCGGAAGGACGCGAGCTGTCGCCCGGTGGCGGCGTCCCACAGCCGGACGCGCCGATCGCCGCCTCCGCCGGACAGGAGGGTCCTACCATCGGGCGAGACGGCGACGGAGGTGACGAATCCCGTGTGCCCATAGAGCGTGCGCAGGAGCGTGCCACCCTCCAGGTCCCACAGCCGCACCGTCTCGTCGCTGGACGCCGTGGCGGCCAGCCGCCCGTCGGGGGACAGGGCTAGACCGTTGACGCTGCCCTCATGCCCTTCCAAAACGGCTTTCTCCCGCCCAGTCGCGGCGTCCCAGACGCGGATCTGGAAGTCATAGCCGGCGGAGACCAGCCGCCCACCGTCCGGGGTGTAGGCCACGGCGTTCACATTGGCGCCATGCCCTTCCAGCACCCGCAGCGCGGCGCCGCTCTCCGGGTCCCAGACCCGGATGGCGAAGTCCCAGCCCGCGGAGGCGAAGCTTCGGCCGTCCGGCGCCACCGCCAGACCGGCGACGGTGCCGGTGTGGCCTTCGAAACGGCGCAGTGGGCGTCCGCTCTCCAGGTCCCAGAGGATGATGGCGGCGTCGCGGCTGCCGGTCAGGGCGCGCTTGCCGTCCGGCTGAAAGGCCACGGCGGTCACGCCGGCGGCGTGCTCGTGGAAGGAGGCGAGTTGGGAACCGGAGGCGAGGTCCCAAAGGATGGCCGAATAGTCCCAGCTTCCGGTCAGGACGCGGGCGCCGTCGGGTGACACGGCGACGGCGTTCACCATGGCGCCATGGCCGATGAGGTCGGCGGCTCGGGACAGCAGGGGAGCGGTCAGGACGGGTGCAGCCGCGGCCAGCGCGAGCAGCCGGCGGCGGGTGTGGCACGGCGGGTTCCCCGGATGACGCCCTTTCCCCATGCCCGAACCACCTCCCGAAAAGGAAAAGACCGGCGGCCTCTCAGCCGCCGGTCAGGGGTAACAGGTATCAGCGCCGGACGTTCTTGGTGCCCGGTTTTCTCAGCGCCCGGCTATTTCAGCGCCATGTATGCCCGCGGGCGACCGCGGGGTTGTTGGAGGTCCGGTTCGGCTCGTAGCTGCCGCCCTGGGGCAGGCTGTAGCCCGCCGCGTGGTGGCGGAAGGGCGGAAGCGCGAGACCGGTCGCCGCATCGACGGTCAGGGTGTTGACCATGAAGGCGGCGTTGCCGGCGGTCCCCGGCATCATGGCGGCGACCTTGTAGACGGCGGTGCCGTCCCCCAGCGCCGCCTCGGTCACGCGCAGAACCTGCACGTTGTAGGTCTGCTCGACGATCCGCTTCACCTCGTCCGCCGGCTTGGCCGCCGGAGAGGTCTGGGCGGCGGCCGGAGCGGCGAGCGCCCCGGCCAGCAGCAGGCCGATCAGGAAAGAACGCATGGATGGGATCCTCACTCGGCGGGCGCGCGGTGGCGGCCGTGGTGATGGCCCCCATGACGGCCGGGGGTCTCACCCGTGACCTCCTGAACCCACAGCGAATGGTGCTCGCGCGCCCACTGGAGTTCGACGTCGCCCGTGCCCATGGCGTCGAAGGCGCCTTCCATGCCGACCGAGCCGATGTAGATGTGCGCGATGATGACCGCGGTCAGCACCACCGCCACCGCGGCGTGGATCAGCTGGTAGAGCTGCATGTCGGCCATCGAGGCAAAGGAGAAGGGCCAGAGCAGCTGCACGCCCGTGAAGCCCAGCGCCGCGCCGCCCAGCACCGTCGCCCAGAAGATCACCTTCTGGCCGGCGTTGAACTTCTTCGCCGCCGGATGCACGCCCTTGCTGAACAGGCCGCCGGCCTTCAGCGCCCAGGTGATGTCATTGCGCTCCGGGATGTTGTGCTTCACCCACATCACGAAGATGAGGAGGATGCCCAGCATGAAGGCGAAGCCCAGGTAGTTGTGGGCGAACTTGCCGTACTGGGTCATCGTGGCGAACGCCTCCGGCCCCAGCAGCGGCAGGACGGTGTAGCGCCCGTACAGCACGTTCAGCCCAGTGAAGGCCAGGATGACGAAGCTGCCGGCGGTCAGCCAGTGCACGCCCCGCTCGAAAGCGTTGAAGCGCTGGATGGTCCGGCCGGTCTTCTGGCCATCGATCCGGATGCGCCCGCGCACCAGGAAGAACAGGACGAGCAGCCCGATCATGCCGCCCAGCGCCCAGCCGCCGTAGGTGGACAGCGGGCCGTTGCGGACCGACCGCCACAGCTCCCCCTCCGACTGCACCAGCACGCCGGCGCTCTTGTTGGGGATGGAGACATAGCCCTGCTCGCCGGAGCGGATGCCGCGCCACATGTCGGTCTTGGAGGTGCCGTCGGCCGGCTGGCTGGCGACCGGCGGGAACGCCTCGGCCGCCGACGCGGCCGATACGTTGGCCATGACCAGCGTCAGCGCCAGCATGGCGACGCCCAGCAGGACGATGTGCAGTGTCCTGCCGACCCCGCCCTTGGAATGATTCGACGTCATTGCGTCAGCCCTTCCCTTGAGAACAGCGCCCATCGGAAACGCCCTCTCAAAAACGCTGGCCGGCCGAGCGCTGCTGGAGCGCCTGGACCTGATCCGCGGACAGATGCGTGTCCGCGGCGCCGCGGTAGACGCCCTTCTCCATATGGATCGGGCGCGCCTGCTCCTCCTCGTTGCACCCCGCCAGAAGCGGGGTGACGAGAAGGAGCGCCATCGCACAGACGGTGCGGCGAATCACGGTCACGACCCCGCCTTCATCTGATAGGCGGTGCCCCAGCCCCAGGCGCCGGACCCGAAGCCGCGGGCGACCACGCGCTCGCGGTAGATGTCCGACACCTTGTCGCCGTCGCCGGCCAGGAGGGCCTTGGTCGAGCACATCTCGGCACAGAGCGGCAGCTTGCCTTCGGCCAGACGGTTGCGGCCGTACTTCCTGTACTCCGCGTCCGTGTTGTCGGCCTCCGGGCCGCCGGCGCAGAAGGTGCACTTGTCCATCTTGCCGCGGGTGCCGAAGTTGCCGGCCTGCGGGTACTGCGGGGCCCCGAACGGGCAGGCGTAGAAGCAGTAGCCGCAGCCGATGCACAGGTCCTTGTTGTGCAGGACCACGCCCTGCTCGGTCTGGTAGAAGCAGTCGACCGGGCAGACGGCCTTGCAGGGCGCGTCGGAGCAATGCATGCAGGCGACCGAGATCGACCGCTCACCCGGCTTGCCGTCGTTGATGGTGACGACGCGGCGGCGGTTGATGCCCCAGGGCACCTCGTGCTCGTTCTTGCAGGCGGTGACGCAGGCGTTGCATTCGATGCAGCGGTCCGCGTCGCAGAGGAATTTCATGCGGGCCATGGTGATGAACTCCTAGCGTCTCAGGCCGCCGAGATCCGGCAGAGGGTGGTCTTGGTTTCCTGCATCTGCGTGACCGAGTTGTAGCCGTAGGTCGTGGCGGTGTTCGCCGCCTCGCCCAGCACGATCGGGTCGGCGCCCTGCGGGTACTTGGCGCGCAGATCCTGGCCCTGATAATGGCCACCGAAGTGGAAGGGCATGAAGGCGACGCCGCGGCCGACACGTTCGGTCAGCATGGCCTTGACCTTCACCTTGCCCTGCTCCGCACCCTCGACCCAGACCATCTGGCCGTCCTTGATGCCGGCGTTGTTGGCATCGAACGGGTTGATCTCGACGAACATGTCCTGCTGCAGCTCGGCCAGCCAGGGGTTCGACCGGGTCTCGTCGCCGCCGCCCTCATACTCGACCAGACGGCCGGAGGTGAGGATGATCGGGTACTCCTTCGACACGTCGCGGTCCTGGATCGACTTGTAGAGCGTCGGCAGGCGCCAGGACTTGGTGTCCTTGTAGGTCGGGTAGCTGGCGACCAGATCGCGGCGCGGCGTGTAGAGCGGCTCACGGTGCACCGGCACCGGGTCCGGGAAGTTCCAGGCGACGCAGCGGGCCTTGGCGTTGCCCGGCGGGTTCAGGCCGTGCTTGATCGCCACGCGCTGGATGCCGCCCGACAGGTCGGTGGTCCAGGACACGGCGCCGATCTTCTCGCCGCCGATCTTCCGGATGACCGCCATCTCGGCCTCGGTCAGGTCCCCGGTCCAGCCCAGCTTGTCGAGCATGGCATAGGTGACTTCCGGGTAGCCGTCCTTGATCTCCGACCCGACCGGGTAGGAGCCCTCGGCCAGCAGCGTCACGCCGTTGCGCTCGACGCCGAAGCGCGCGCGGAAGGCGCCGCCGCCCTCGGCGACCGGCAGGGAGGTGTCGTAGAGGTTGGCGGTGCCCGGATGCTTCATCTCCGGCGTGCCCCAACAGGGCCACGGCAGGCCGTAATAGTCGCCGTCGCACGGGCCGCCGTTGGCGCGCAGCGTGGTCTTGTCGAAGGTCGCCTGATGCTGCATGTGCAGCTTCAGCCGCTCCGGCGACTGGCCGGTGTAGCCGACCGACCACATGCCGCGGTTCCACTCCCGCGTCGTGTCCTCGATGTCCGGCTCGTTGCCATGGAGCTTGATGTTCTTGAACATCGGCTCGGCGAAACCGAACTTCTTGGCGAACAGGTACATGATCTCATGGTCCGTCTTCGCCTCGAAGAGCGGCTCCATGATCTTGTCGCACCACT
Source organism: Azospirillum sp. UENF 312511 (assembly GCF_058780635.1). Taxonomy (NCBI): domain Bacteria; kingdom Pseudomonadati; phylum Pseudomonadota; class Alphaproteobacteria; order Rhodospirillales; family Azospirillaceae; genus Azospirillum; species Azospirillum sp. UENF 312511. The sequence goes on from NZ_JBSNCG010000003.1 coordinate 640,788, forward strand.
GGACGGAACGGTTGGAGGCGGTGCGCGACCCGACGGTCTCGAACTGGGTGGCGGCGGGCAGCAGGTAGAAGTTGTCCTTGCGGTCGGACAGGACGGCGGTCATCGTCGGGAACGGATCGACGACGACCAGCAGCTCCAGCTTCTCCATCGCCTTCTTCATGTCCGGAAGGCGGACTTGGCTGTTCGGCGCGTGACCCCAGAAGACCATGCCCTTGATGCTCTCGGGCTGGTCCATGTTCTCCTTGGCTTCCAGGACGCCGTCGAACCAGCGGGACACCGGGATGCCGGTGGCCTCCATCAGCTTCTTGTCCTTGAAGCGGGCCAGGACCTCGTCATAGGAGACGTCCCAGACGCGCGCCCAGTGGCGCCACGCACCCTCCGCCAGACCGTAGTAGCCGGGCAGCGAGTCCGAGGTGACGCCGAAGTCGGTGGCGCCCTGCACGTTGTCGTGGCCGCGGAAGATGTTGGTGCCGCCGCCCGTCACGCCGACATTGCCCAGCGCCAGCTGGAGCACGCAGTAGGCGCGGGTGTTGTTGTTGCCGATGTGGTGCTGCGTGCCGCCCATGCACCAGACGAGCGTGCCCGGACGGTTGGAGGCCAGCGTGCGGGCGACGCGCTTCAGCTGCGAGCCCGGAACGCCGGTGACCTTCTCGACCTCTTCCGGAGTCCACTTGGCGACCTCGGCGCGGATCTCGTCCATGCCGTAGACGCGCTTGGCGATGTACTCCTTGTCCTCCCAGCCATTCTCGAAGATGTGCCAGAGGATGCCCCAGATCAGGCCGACGTCGGTGCCGGGGCGGAAGCGGATGTACTCGTCGGCCTTGGCCGCGGTGCGGGTGAAGCGCGGATCGGCGACGATCAGCGGGGCGTTGTTCTGCTCCTTGCCCTTCAGGATGTGAAGCATGGAGACCGGGTGGGCCTCCGCGGCGTTGGAGCCGATGAAGAACATCGCGCGCGACTTCTGGATGTCGTTGTACGAGTTCGTCATGGCGCCGTAGCCCCACACGTTCGCCACGCCGGCGACGGTGGTGGAATGGCAGATGCGGGCCTGATGGTCGACGTTGTTCGTGCCCCAGAAGGCGGCGAACTTGCGGATCAGGTAGGCCTGTTCGTTGCTGTGCTTGGCCGAGCCGAGCCAGAAGACCGAATCCGGGCCGGACTTCTCGCGGATCGCCAGCAGCTTGTCGCCGACCTCCTGGATGGCCTGGTCCCAGGAGATCCGGGTCCACTTGCCGTCCACCATCTTCATCGGGTAGCGCAGGCGGCGGTCGCCGTGGGCGTGCTCGCGCACCGCGGCACCCTTGGCGCAATGGGCGCCCAGGTTGATCGGGCTGTCGAAGCTCGGCTCCTGGCCGATCCACACGCCGTTCTGCACCTCGGCGGTGACCGTGCAGCCGACCGAGCAGTGGGTGCAGACGTTCTTGACCAGCTTGACCGGCGCGCCCGCGGCGGGGGTGGCGGTCACCGCTTCGGCCTTCTTCACCATGCCGAAGGGCATGGTGGCGGCAATCGCGGCGCCACCGGCGGCGATGCCCGAGGTGCGGAGGAACGAACGACGGTCGACGGTGTTACCGGTCAGGCCCGAAACCATCTTCGACAGCGAACGGCCGTTGGCCGTGGCGAGCGAACGGCCGCCGGAAGCAGCCGCCTTCTTCTTTGTCAGCATGTGCGGCGGTCCTTCTTAGAAGCGGCTCAGTTCGTAGACCGTCCGGACATGGTCGGTCTCGCGGTAGCCCTGGGCGGGAGCGGGCTCGGCGGCCTGCACCGGCTCCGCGCCCGCCACGGCGCCCACGGCGGCGGCGCCGAGCGCGCCGACGCCCAATCCAGCCGCGCGGAACAGGTCGCGCCGCGCCAGCGTGGTCTTTTCCTTCTTGTCCGTCATAGCTTCACCCTATTCTTCGCGGCTTCCCCGAGACTGAAGACCGATGGGACGCCCGGTTTCCGGGCCTTGTTTTGAGCGTTTCCGGACCGGCCTTGTCGTGGACCGGTCTCGTTGTTTTGCTGTCTGTTCGGCGGCGGTGCCGGTGCGCGGTCGGGCCGCCCCGTCACGCCGCCCGATCACGCCGCCATGTCGAAGGCCTTGCCCTCGACCTCCAGATACCGGTGACCCAGCGTGCCCACCGCGCGGTAGAAGGCGGCGGACGGCGTGGATTCCAGATCGGTGAAGAACCGGCCGGCCCAGGAACCGATGTGGCGGTCGAAGAAGCGGCGTTGCTCCTCCAGATCGGCCGGGGCGTCGAAGGCCCCGGTGATCAGACCCGCCATCATCTCGGCCAAGGCGGCGATGTGGTCTTCGGGTTCCTTCACCTCGTCGGCGCGGGCGATGCCCAGCAGCGCCATGTCGCCGCGCAGTTCGGCCAGCGGCTTTTCGTGAAGGAAACCCGTGAGATAGTAGGAGCCGTAAGGGGACAGGATGCCACCGCCGACACCGATGAAGAGGGTGTTGAACTCCTCCTCCACCGCAGCGGCGTCCGTGCCGCGGGCGGCCTCGGCCAGACCGCGCAGCGCCTGCCCGAGCGGGCTCGCGTCGCCGTCCAGCGCCGACAGAGCGGCCAGAAACTCCCCGCCAGGTGGGCGGGCAAGCAGATGCGCCAGCAGCGCGTAGAGCTGCGCCCGCTGCATCTCCTCCGGCGGCAGGGCCGACGGATCGTGTTCACCGGTCACGGACACGGCGTTCATCCCTCCCGACACGACAAAAGGACCAGATCGGCAAAGCTCCGGCACCCGGCCCCACCCGTCGCGACAACGGCGGCGCATTGGCTCGCCCGCTGCAGTCTCACGGCGTCATGGGCCGGCGCCCGAGACGCCCTGGACCGACAACCTCATATTGCACCCGCGAAAAGCCTCGCCATATCAGGGGCTTAACGTTCAGGATTGGTATATTAAAGGGCAGATTCGCGGTGTTTGTCAACAAAGGTTGACTCAGAAGTGTGCTTACCGCGACTTGGGCTGGATTATCGCTATGCTCTTTTTATCATATCGATACCCGGTTCCTGCGAAGCAGAGGGGACCTGCTCGGGCTCCGCACCTTCGGGAAGCGCCACTATTTCTTTCCCGTCTTCATCGATGTTGCCGTCCGCGGCCGTCCCGCCGGCTCCTTGCTCCGCCTTCTCGGCCGCCTCTTCCGCGGCGTCGAGGAAGCCCTTGCCGACGCGGTAGAGCGTCTTCACCGGCGAGGACCCGGTGAACAGGCTGGCGTAGTCGTCGGCGTAGTCCTTCAACCCGTCATCGTTGGCGAAGATCGGGTCGGAGGTCCACAGCTTGCGCAGCGCCTGCCGGTGCAGGTCGTCCGGGACTTCCGCCCGCAGGAAGGGCGTAAAGTCGGACTCCAGCGTCAGCTCCTCCACCGGGGGGAGGTCCTTCAGCGGGTCATCGGAGTCCGGTGCGGCTTCGGCCGGCTCGGCCGGCTCGGCTGTCGCGTCCACCGGGAGTTGCGCGGTCGGCTCCTCGGCCGGCGGCGGCTGTGCTGGCTCCAGGGCCGGCTCCGGGGCGGGGGCGGCGGGCTGCCGCTTCAGGCGGGACCAGCGGGAGAGGAAGGATTCGTCGGTCATGCTGTGCGTCTCGGGGATTGCCAGACCTTGCCCCCACCCTAACCCTCCCCCGCTGGGCGGGGGAGGGAATCAGCTCCTCCCCCTGCGAAGCTCTCGCGCAAACCAGAGGTTTGCGCTGACGCGGCAGGCGGACCTTCGGTCCGCCGAGAGCGGGGGGAGGCCGGGAGGGGGGCGCGGCGCCGGAGCCCCATCAAGAATTCATCACCCCTGCTTCGGGAAGTGCCGCTTGCGCTCGCGCTTCACGAAGGGGACATCCACATGGTGCTGCTCGGTGAAGTCGCGGACCAGGGCCGTGACCTCCGGCGGCATCGGCACCGTCTCCACCATCTCCACGCCGCTCACCTGATAGGCCTCGCATTCGTGGGCGGAGGCGGTGACGACGAAGGGCACGACGCCCCCCGGCTCCCCCGTCTCGTCCGGGCGCAGCACGACCCAGAGGCGCGGCGGCTCCTGCGACAGGTTCAGCTTGTAGCCTTCGGTGTCGCTGCGGAACAGCTCCAGCGGCAGGGTCGCGGCGTGGAAGTGCGCCCAGCCCTCCCCCTCGCGCAGCAACCTCCAGGGGCCGTCGAGCGGCGGGGCGCCGGGAATCACCGAGACCGGACGCCACGCCCATTCCGCCCAGGCGCTGGTGCCCTTGCGGCGCTCCAGCACGATGCCGAGGGCCATCGTCTCGGTCTTGTTCAGGGTCTCGCTCATCGGACCAGTCCCGCCGCCATCAGCCGTTCCGCCTCCGCCAGATCGTCGGGGCGGTTCGTGTTGAAGAAGGGGTCTACCGGATCGGTGGCGAAGTCGGCAACCGCCAGACGGTACCGGGCCGTCCACGCGTCCACCTTGCGCATGTCCTCCTCCACCATCGCGCGGCGGAGGTCGTCGGCGAGGTCGACCCGCCACAGGCCGAAGACCGGATGCTCCTGCCCGTCGGAGCGGGCGCAGGCGAGGTCGGCGCCCTCGCGCTCCACCGCCGCCGCCAGACGCGCGACCAGATCGCCGGGGATGAAGGGCGCATCGGTGGCGAAGCTGGCCAGCCAGCGGCAGTCCGGCGCGTTGGCCCGCGCCCACTCCATCCCTGTCAGAACTCCGGCCAACGGCCCGGCGAAGCCCTCCACCACGTCCGCGGCCACCGGCAGGCCAAAGGCGGCGAAGCGCGCCGGGTCGCCGTTGGCGTTGAGCACCAGCGGCCCGACCTGCGGGCGCACGGTGGCGACAATGCGCTCCAGGATGCTGCGCCCGCCCAGCGTGCGCAGGCTCTTGTCGCCGCCGCCCATGCGCCGCGACAGGCCGCCGGCCAGCAGCACGCCGGCAATGCCCTCAGTCGTCATCGCGGCTCCCCTTGCGCTGGTGGCGCCCGCCCTCGTCGCCGACCGCGGCCGGATCGGCGTCGAAGTCCAGCCGGTCGGTGCCGGCCAAAGCGAGGAAGCGCTTGCCCTTGGCCCGCCCGACCATGGTCAGGTTGGCCTGCCGTCCCAGCTCCACCCCCCAGGCGGTAAAGCCCGAGCGGGAGATCAGGATCGGGATGCCCATCTGCACCGTCTTGATGACCATCTCCGAGGTCAGGCGCCCCGTCGTGTAGAAGATCTTGTCGTGCGCCGGCACGCCGTGCAGGTGCATGTAGCCCGCCACCTTGTCCACCGCGTTGTGCCGCCCGACGTCCTCCATGTAGACGAGGGGGCGGTCGTCCTGGCAGAGCACGCAGCCGTGGATGGCCCCGGCCTCCAGGTACAGGCTGGGAGTCAGGTTGATCTTCTTCGACAAAGCGTAGATCCAGGAGGTCTTCAGCCGCGCGTCGGGGTTCAGCCGCACCGACTCGAAGGTTTCCATCACGTCGCCGAAGGCGGTGCCCTGGGCGCAACCGGAGGTCAGCGTCTTCTTCTTGAGCTTCTGCTCGTAGTTCGTGGCGCGCTCGGTGCGGACGACGACGGTGTCGATCTCCTCGTCGTAGTCGATGCCGGTGATCCGGTCGTCGCGCTTCAGCATGTTCTGGTTGAGCAGATAGCCCACCGCCAGATAATCGGGGTAGTCGGCGATCGTCATCATGGTGACGATCTCCTGCCCGTTCAGGTACAGCGTCAGCGGCCGTTCCACGGTGACCGACGCCTCCACCGGGCGCCCGTCCTGATCCAGCCCGGAAACGCGCTCCGTCAGCTTGGGATTCGCCGGGTCCGGCCTTATGGTGAATTCCGAGAGGTCCATGACCGGAAGAGTGGGGAAGATTGCGCGCCGGGGCAAGCGGCGGATGATCGGCTCCCGCAAGACGGAAGCGATGCGGCCCCGATTTGACGCGCGAGCGCTTGGTATGCACGAGTACTTTTATGCATGAGTTCGGTCTGGCCTTCGTCACCGCCTTCCACCTGATCGCCGATTTCGACCCCGGTCTGGTGGGGATCGTCGGCCTGTCGCTGCGCGTCAGCCTGACCGCCGTCCTGCTGTCGGCCCTGATCGGCCTGCCGCTGGGCGCCGCCGTCGCCGCCTTCCACTTTCCCGGACGGCGCGTGGTGACCCTGTTCCTGAACACGGCGATGGGGCTGCCGCCGGTGGTGGTGGGGCTGATCGTCTATCTGATCCTGTCGCGCTCCGGTCCGCTGGGGGTGCTGGGGCTGCTGTTCACCCCGACCGCGATGATCGTGGCCCAGACCGTGCTGATCGTCCCCATTGTCGCCGCCCTGACCCGCCAGATCGTCGAGGATCTGCTGATGGAGTATGGCGACCTGTTGCGGGTGATGGGGACCGGGCCGCTGACCACCCTGTTCACCCTGCTGTCGGAGGCGCGCTGGAGCCTGCTGACCATCGTGCTGGCCGGCTTCGGGCGAGCCTCGGCGGAGGTCGGGGCGGTGATGATCGTCGGCGGCAACATCGACCGGGTGACCCGCGTCATGACCACCTCCATCGCGCTGGAGACCAGCAAGGGCGACCTGCCGCTGGCGCTCGGCCTCGGCGTCATCCTGATGACGCTGTCGCTGTCGGTGAACCTCGCCGCCGCCATGGTGCGGGAGACGCGGCGGGCCTGAGCCGCTGTCCGCTCACTGATTCTGGAAAATTTGCAAAGCCGTTCGAAGTTTCCCATAGTCGCCGCCACAGCCCGCAACCAAGGCGGGCAAGAACCTGGAGAGGGATAGTCCGATGCTGCGCCGTTCTTTCGTGCTGGGATGCGCCGCCGCGGCGGCTCTGCTGCTCGGCTCCGTTCAGCCGTCCACCGCCGCCGACCGCTTCATCACCGTGGCCTCCACCACCTCGACCGAGGATTCGGGGCTGTTCAAGTCGATCCTGCCGAAGTTCACCGAGAAGACCGGGATCGAGGTCCGCGTGGTCGCCAAGGGCACCGGCCAAGCCATCGACATCGCCAAGCGCGGCGACGCCGACGTGCTGTTCGTCCATCACAAGCCGTCGGAGGACAAGTTCGTCGCCGAGGGCTTCAGCACCGTGCGCAAGCCGGTCATGTACAACGACTTCGTGATCGTCGGGCCGAAGGCCGACCCGGCCAAGGTCGGCGGCAGCAAGGACGTGTCCGCGGCGCTGAAGAGCATCGCCGCCGCCAAGGCCCCCTTCGTGTCGCGCGGCGACGACAGCGGCACCCACAAGTCGGAGCAGGCGCTGTGGAAGACTGCCGGCGTCGATCCCACGACGGGTGACGGCTGGTACCGCGCCATCGGCCAGGGCATGGGCGCCACGCTGAACACCGCCGCCGCGGTGAACGGCTACGCCATGACCGACCGCGCCACCTGGCTCAGCTTCAAGAACCGCGGCGACCTCGACATCCTGGTGGAGGGCGACAAGCGCCTGTTCAACCAGTATGGCGTCATGCTGGTGAACCCGGCCAAGTTCAGCCACGTCAAGGCCGCCGACGGGCAGGCCTTCGTCGATTGGCTGGTCTCCGCCGAGGGCCAGCAGGCCATCGCTGACTACAAGATCAACGGCAATTCGCTGTTCTTCCCGAACGCCAACGAGCCGGGTGCCTGACCGGCCTCCGCTCCGCGGGCACGAAAAAAGGCGCAGCCCCGCGGCTGCGCCTTTTCTTTTTGGCGGGGAAGAAGCGGCTTACAGCTTCTCGTTCGGTGACACCGTAACGCAGCGGTGGCCGTTGCGGGTCAGCTCCGAGCAGACCTTGCGGGCGGTCCGCTCGTCCAGCCCGACCATGCGGGCGCGGTAGACGGTGGAGCCGTTGGCCTTCACCGGCGTCACCGCCGGCTTGGCGGCGCGCAGCAGAAAGGGCGCCTGCTTGGTCGCCTGGGTCAGCGCCCGGTTGCTGGCCTCCCGCGTGGAGAAGGCGCCGACCTGCACGCCCCACTTCGAGCCGTCGGCCTTCGTGTCGCTGTCCTCGTCGCGGGCGCGGGCCGGCGGGCGGACCGCGGCGGGGGTGGAGACGGTGGAGGCGAGCTGCGCGATGGTCTCCGGCTTGGCCGGCGGCCTGCCCTTGGCGGTGGCGCGCGGCGCGTCCTCGTCCCCGGCGCGGGCGACGACCGGCGCCTCTGAACCGCGACTCGGCTTGTCGAACGCCTTGTCGAGAATCGCCTCCATACGGGCGTCGCGCGAGGCCGCGGACTTGCCGCCCAGCACCACGGCGACCAGCCGCCGCCCGTCGCGCACCGCCGACGCCGCGAGGTTGAAGCCGCTGGCCACGGTGTAGCCGGTCTTGATGCCGTCCATGCCCTCGTAGCGCGACATCAGCCGGTTGTGGTTGTTCAGGCTGCGCCCGCCATAGACGAAGGCGCGGCGGCTGAAATAGGGGTAGTAGCGGGAGTGGTCGGACAGCATCGCCCGCGACAGGATCGAGAAGTCGCGCGCCGTGGTCACCTGCTGCATGTTCGGCAGGCCGTTGGAGTTGCGGAACACCGTGTTGCGCATCCCCAGCTCGCGGGCCTTGCGGGTCATCATCTCGGCGAATTTCGCCTCGCTGCCGCCCAGCGCCTCCGCCAGCACGACCGAGGCGTCGTTGGCCGACTTGGTGACCAACCCGAGGATCGCCTGCTCCACCCGCAGCGTCTTGCCGGCGCGCAGCCCGAGCTTGGTCGGCGACTGCGCCTCCGCCCAGGCCGACACCGGAAGCGCCTGATCCAGCCGCAGCCGCCCCTCGTCGAGCGCGTCGAAGGTCAGATAGAGCGTCATCATCTTGGTCAGCGACGCCGGGTAGGTCAGGGTGTCGGCGTTCTCCTCGTGCAGCACCTCACCGGTGCGCGCGTCCACGACGATCGCCGCGTATTTCGCGGCCAGCGCCGGCAACGGCGCCAGGATGGTCACCGCCAGCACCGCCAGGGCGCCGCACAGGCCCCGGCCGCATAGCCCTCGAACGAAAGGGGTAATGCTGAAGGCACTTCTCAGAGTCGAACGTCCATTCGCCAAACGTTCTGTGGCCTGTTCCCCCTCCGTTTCGCGCCCGCGCCAAGCGAACGCCAAAAGCAGGCTTCGAACGGTCTGGCCCGTTACGTTCATGATGCCCCCGCCAAAGGCTAATACTTGCTGTTTGGCGCAATGGTAAATTCCATGGAAATCAGTGTCTAGCGACAATTCGTTAATTTGCCGCTTCGATTTCTTCGGCGGCGCTGTGACGAAATTGGATGAGGCACGGACCCGTAGGGGGCGAACCGCGTTGAAGGAGCGCGACCGCCGATCCATTTTCCCGGAAGCGCAGGACCATTTCCCTTCCCGACTGGACGCGAGGCACCTCATGACCCGCCCGCCCGTGCGACGCCCGACAATTCCGCGCGCTGCCCCACGGGACGGACGAAGAGGGAGATGCGCCAGGGTGACGGGAATCACGGTGGCTGCGGCGGGTCTTCTCGCCGGCTGCGCCTCGGTCGGGCCGACCGACAACCCGGTGGCGCGCAAGCTCACCTGGGTCAGCTACCTCAACGGCGACGACCTGCGCGCCGCCTGCACCAAGGGGGAGACCGACCGCTACCGGCTGGTCTTCAACGCCGACTATCAGAAGCATGTGCGGACCTACGACATCGTCGGCGACCGCGGCACCGGCGGCGCGATGGTCGAGGCGCGCGTCCTGGAGGCCACCGACCTCGCCCGCATCGATCTGGACGACCCGGCGGCGGTCGCCCGCGGCCCGGTGGCCAAGGCCCAGCTCTCGCCGCGCCAGTTCGCCCTGTTCGTCCTGCGCCTCTACGAGAGCGGCGCCTTCGAGCCGGCGCCGAGCGGGGTGCGCCTGCCGTCCAACGGCGTCTATTGGCTGATCAACGGCTGCCGGCGGGGAAGCTGGTTCTTCAACGCCTACCCCTACCCGTCCGACCGCTTCTCCGACATCCGGTTCGACGGGCCGCTGAAGGAGCTGGATGGCAGCGGCCAGGGGACCGGCGTGCCCTACCCCGTCCTGCCACGCCCGCAGGACGCGCCGCGCACCCTGCCGACCGGCGGACAGGTGGACAGCGCCGGTGTGGTGTTCGAGGTCCAGGTGGGCCGCGACGGGCTGGTCGGACCGACGGCGCCCTTCGGGACGTGGTTGTTCGCCGGGAAGTAGTGGGCAGGGCTGACATTGCCCCCTCCCCCGGCCCTCCCCCGCTTCGCAGGGGAGGGAGAAAAATCCCCTCCACCTCGAAGAGGGGGAGGGTTAGGGAGGGGGCAAGAAACTAGACCACCTCTTCCTCAGCGACATCCGCCCGCGCGCCGGCGGCCAGCAGCGTGTCCACCCACGGGCCGTCGGGCATGCGGCGGGCCAGCTCGGTGATATTCCGGTTCCACCACAGGCGCTGCTCGACCAGATCGTCGTAGTCGAAGTTCGACTGGCGCCACAGCCGTTCCTCGGCGTTGAAGGTCACCATGTCGATGGGGAAGCCGACGTCGTTGGACGAGAAGCGCGTGCTGTCGAAGGACAGGTAGGCGATCTTCAGCGCCGTCCGCATGTCCGTGCTGTAGGACAGCGCGCGGTCCAGGATCGGCTTGCCGTAGGCGGTGGCGCCGATCGACAGGTAGGGGGTGCGCTCGTCCACCTCGATCCAGTTGCCCTCCGGATAGACCAGGAACATGTAGGGCTCGCGGTCCTCGGCAAGCTGGCCGCCGATGATGGCGTGCAGGTTGAAGGCCAGCTTGGACGCCTCCAGCGCCTCCTTGTCCTCCGCCGCCACCTGGCGCAGGCAGGCCGTGAAGGCCGACAGCGCGTCCAGCATGGTCGGGTAGGTCTCGCCGCGGCGGCGGGACATGTCGCGGCGCAGGTAGGCCAGCGTCTTGTCGCGCACGCTGCGCAGGCCGGAATTCAGGATGAAGAAGCGGTCGCCGCCGCTGCCCACCATGGTCACCTTGCGCGCGGACGACAGCTGCGAACCGCTGGTGATGCGCCCGTCGGACAGGCCGATCAGGCCGTCGCGGGTCTTGATGCCGAGGCAATAGGTCATGAAAGAACGTTCCCGAACTGAAAGCTGCGACGTTCCGCCGCGGTTGGTCTGACCTTTGGCCGAAGCGCGTCCCTTCGGCGGGCAGAGTATGATTGGGCAGGATTGGCGGTAAAGCTTTCGTAAAGGCTCCGCCCAGTCGAGCCGAAGTGGATCGGTTTTCCCATGGGGCGGAACGGTGGAGCTTTCGCCGTACCAACCAAGCAAAGGGACCGGGCTCAACTGATATATTGTGCGACGCACAAGATTCTTTGTTGACTCCACGGACATCTGCCCATAGTTTAGCCATTGCTGCACTGCAGCATTTTCGGGCCCGGAGCCGTCCGGGCCTCCCCAACGCAGCCGGTCTGCGCCCCGCAGGCGGACGGTCCGCCGGTCCGGGTTGATGCGCGCCGGGCTTCGACCAAGGAAGGAACGCAAGGCATGACGACCGTGACGAAGGCCAAGCCGGCCCCCGCCCCCACCCAGGCGTTCGAGAACGCCGCCGCCCAGGCCAAGGAGCAGGTCGAGGGCTTCGTCAAGGCCGGCCAGGAGCAGGCCGCGAAGACGTTCGAGCAGACCGCGTCCGCCACCAAGGAGCAGGTCGAGAAGCTGTCCTCCCAGCTTCTGAAGATCTCCGCCGAGCTTCAGGCCCTGAACAAGGCCAACGTGGAAGCGCTGATCCAGAGCGGCAGCATCGCCACCCAGGGTGCGGAAGAGCTGACCCGCGAGGTGACCGCCTACGCCCAGGCGTCCTTCGACAAGTCGGTCACCACCGGCAAGGCCCTGCTGACCGCCAAGTCGCTGAAGGAGGTCGTCGATCTCCAGAGCGAGTATGTGAAGGCCAGCTTCGACGCCTTCGTCGCGGAGTCCTCCCGCCTCCAGGGCATCGGCACCCGCGTCGCCACGGCGGCCCTGACCCCGCTGAAGGACCGCGTGTCGGTCACCGTCAGCACCCTGTCCAAGCCGATCGCGGCCTGATCCGCCCACACGGCGAAACCACGGAGCCCGGCCGTTCCCCGACGGCCGGGCTCCGCGCGTGACGGGGCCGGCCGGGACGCGCAAAAGTTTTTGTGCACCGCACAAAATCCCGTTGACAGGCGCCGGAACCTGCCCTAAGTTTAGTCATGCTGCATTGCAGCATCGACCCGACGCCCGAAGCCACGGGGTCGCTGGTCGGATCATCCGCGCGGTCGCCAATCGGTGGGTCCGGCGCGGGTCAACCCGATGAAATTCGAGGAGCCGTTCCATGACCGACAAGTTCGCCGCCGCCACCAAGACCTTCGAAGACGCCGTGTCCGCCGCCAAGCAGAACGTGGACGGCCTGGTCAAGGCCCAGCAGGAGCAGTTCGAGAAGGCTTCGGCCCAGATCCTGAAGGGCTTCGACGAGCTGACCGCCCTGACCAAGGGCAACGTCGACGCCGTCGTGAAGTCGGGCACCATCGTCGCCAAGGGCGCCGAGGAAGCCGGCAAGCAGGTCGCCTCCTTCACCCAGTCCTCGCTGGAGAAGAGCGCCGCCACCGGCAAGGCCCTGCTGGCCGTCAAGACCGTCCAGGAGCTGGTCGAGCTGCAGAGCAGCTTCGCCAAGGCGAGCTTCGAGACCTTCGTCAAGGAGAGCGCCAAGCTGCAGGAGCTGTCGCTGAAGACCGCCAAGGACGCCTTCGCGCCGATCAACGACCGCCTCCAGGTCACGGTCGAGACGCTGTCCAAGCCGGTCGCGGCGAAGGCCGCCTGATCCAGGCCGGTCCCAGACGTCAGCCTGAGACAAAATGTCCCGGAGCCAGCAATTCCACAGACCCGGCCGCAGGGCCGGGGCGGCTCCCACCTCCGCCGCCCCCGGGACGCTATCGTCCGGGGGTGCGGACGGCGCAAGGCGGTACCGCTTTAAATCCTGCCGCCTCACGGCATTGTGAAGTTCCGGGAAAGCCCGGCGGTGCAGACCGCCGGGCTTGTTTCTTTTGGGCGCGAGGGACATCTACAGGGTGCGGGCCGTGCCATTTTTGGCACGCCGGTGCGGCAGTTCTGCCGCAAAATCAAATGCCTTCCACCAATTCCGGGGTAGCCGGGCAGGTCTTGTTCCGAATGGGCCTCTCCCAAATGGGGACTCACCGAAAACGGCCCCTTCCCACCGCGCCCGGAGTTCTCATATCATTCATGCGACGTACATCGCGATGTTGACCTGTTGAGACCATGGCCGAAAACGACAAGCACGGCGACGAGGGCACCACCACGGGCGTGGTTATCAAAACCAAGCCTAAGACTAAAAAGCCCTCGATGTATAAGGTCTTGATGTTGAACGACGACTACACACCTATGGAATTCGTCGTTCATGTCTTGGAGCGCTTCTTTGCCAAGTCGCGCGAGGAGGCTACGCGGATCATGCTGCATGTGCACCGGCGGGGTGTGGGCTTGTGCGGCGTGTTCACCTACGAGGTGGCGGAGACGAAAGTCACGCAGGTGATGGACTTTGCGCGCCAGCACCAGCACCCGCTGCAATGTACGCTAGAAAAGGATTAAGGCCACAGATGCTGTCGCGTAACTTGGAACAGACGCTGCACCGAGCCCTGGCCCATGCGAACGAGCGCAGGCACGAATACGCGACGCTCGAACACTTGCTGCTCGCATTGACCGAGGATGCCGATGCCATGGCCGTCTTGCGCGCTTGTGGGGTCGATCTGGACCGACTGCGCGCCGAACTCTCGGATTACCTCGACAACGAGCTTGCGAACCTGATCACGAACAGGCCCGATGATGCTAAGCCGACGGCTGGCTTCCAGCGGGTGCTGCAACGCGCGGCCATCCACGTCCAGTCGTCGGGGCGTGAAGAGGTGACGGGAGCAAATGTGCTCGTCGCCCTGTTCTCTGAACGCGAAAGCCACGCGGTCTATTTCCTGCAGGAGCAGGAGATGACCCGTTTCGACGCGGTGAACTACATCTCTCACGGAATCGCGAAGGCCCCGGGCCGCTCGGAAGCGAAGCGCGTTACCGGAGCCGACGAGGACGCGGCGGCGGAGAAGGTCGTGAAGAAAGGCAGCGAAGCCCTAGAGGCTTATTGCGTCAACCTGAACAAGAAGGCGGCCAGCGGGAAGATCGATCCGCTGATCGGACGGGAGCAGGAGGTCGAACGGACCATCCAGATCCTGTGCCGGCGGTCGAAGAACAACCCGCTGTATGTCGGTGACCCCGGTGTCGGCAAGACCGCCATCGCCGAGGGGCTGGCCCGCCGCATCGTCCATGGCGAGGTTCCGGAGGTGCTGAAGGGCGCCACCATCTTCGCGCTCGACATGGGCTCCCTGCTCGCCGGTACGCGGTACCGCGGCGACTTCGAAGAGCGCCTCAAGGCCGTCGTCTCCGAACTGGAGGCCACGGAAGGTGCCGTCCTCTTCATCGACGAGATCCACACGGTCATTGGCGCCGGTGCGACCTCGGGCGGTGCGATGGACGCCTCGAACCTGCTGAAGCCGGCCCTCGCCTCCGGCTCGCTGCGTTGCATCGGTTCGACGACCTACAAGGAATACCGGAACTATTTCGAGAAGGACCGGGCGCTCGTCCGGCGCTTCCAGAAGATCGACGTCAACGAGCCGACGGTCGAGGATGCGATCAAGATCCTCCAGGGGATCAAGACCTACTACGAGAAGCACCACCGGGTGAGCTACACCAACGACGCGATCCGTTCGGCGGTGGAGCTGTCCGCGAAGTACATCGGCGACCGCAAGCTGCCGGACAAGGCCATCGACATCATCGACGAGGTCGGCGCCGCGCAGATGCTGCTGCCGGAGAACAAGCGGAAGAAGAAGATCTCCGTCAAGGACGTGGAGGCGGTGGTCGCCAAGATCGCCCGCATCCCGCCGAAGTCGGTCAGCCGCGACGACAAGGAAACGCTCCTCAACCTGGAGCGCGACCTGAAGACCATGGTCTTCGGCCAGAACAAGGCCATCGACGCGCTGGTCTCCGCCATCAAGCTGGCCCGTGCCGGCCTGCGCGAGCCGGAGAAGCCGATCGGCAACTACCTGTTCACCGGCCCGACCGGCGTCGGCAAGACCGAGGTGGCCCGCCAGCTCTCCCTCACGCTGGGCATCGAGCTGACCCGCTTCGACATGTCGGAGTATATGGAGCGGCACACCGTCTCCCGCCTGATCGGCGCCCCTCCGGGCTATGTCGGGTTCGACCAGGGCGGCCTGCTGACCGACGCCATCGACCAGCATCCGCATTGCGTGCTGCTGCTCGACGAGATCGAGAAGGCCCATCCGGATCTGTTCAACATCCTGTTGCAGATCATGGATCACGGCAAGCTGACCGACCACAACGGCAAGACGGTGGACTTCCGCAACGTCATCCTCATCATGACCTCCAACGCGGGTGCCGCGGACATGGCCAAGCCGGCCATCGGCTTCGAGCGCGAGCGTCGGGTCGGCGAGGACATGGAAGCGGTGGAGAAGCTGTTCACGCCGGAGTTCCGCAACCGCCTGGATGCGATCATCCCCTTCGCGCCGCTGACCCAGGAGGTCATCAACCGCGTGGTGGACAAGTTCATCATGCAGATGGAAGCGCAGCTCGAGGACCGCGGCGTCACGATCGAACTCGACGATCAGGCCCGCGAGTGGCTGGGCAAGAAGGGCTACGACCCGCTCTACGGCGCGCGTCCGCTGGGCCGCGTGATCCAGGAGCACCTGAAGAAGCCGCTGGCGGAAGAGCTGCTGTTCGGCAAGCTCGCCAAGGGCGGTTTGGTCAAGGTCACCGTGAAGGACGACAAGCCCGCCTTCGAGTACACCGAGGGGTCGCGCAAGCGGCGCTCCGGCGACGAGGACGAGGACGAGGTCGTGCACGAACTGGCGGAATGACGCCGCTTCGCACGGAACGCGAAAAGGGGGCCGCAAGGCCCCCTTTCTTTTTGTCCGGTCGGCCGGCTCTTTGAACCATCATTCCTCGACCAGGACGACCGCGTCGTTGGAACTCTTCATCAGGGCGATGCCGTGCAGGCAGTCGCGCTCGGCCGTGTAGCCCTCGCTGCTGACGGCGATGGCCTCGCCGTTGGCGGCGTGGAAGGTCCAGCGCCATTCGTTGCGGTGATCCTTGTAGACCTTGTATTTGGCAGCCTTGCCTGTGGACATGTTTTCCTCCGCGCCATTGGTCTGATACGGACGGCGGAGGCGGCACGACTGTGAAGGGCGGACGGTTGCATTCCCGACGCCGCATCACGGACACTCCTTCCAGGCGGCCCCCCAGAAACGAAGCACGCCGAAACGAAGAATGAGGAAACGCACCATGCCCCTGCCATTCCTGAGCGGACTGCGCGTCATCGACCTCGGCCAGTATCTGCCGGGTCCCTACGCCGCCCAGATGCTGGCTGACCTCGGCGCCGAAGTGGTGAAGGTCGAGGCCCCGAGCGGCGACCCGCTGCGCCAGATGGGCCGCACCGACGCCGACGGCACGACCGCCGCCTACAAGCTGCTGAACGCCGGCAAGACGGTCATCCGCCTGAACCTGAAGGACGAGGGCGACCGCGGCGCCTTCGAGACGCTGATCGCCGGGGCCGACGCCCTGGTGGAAAGCTACCGCCCGGGCGTGCTGGACAAGCTGGGGGTCGGCCACGCCCGGCTGCGCGCGCTGAATCCGCGGCTGGTCCACGCCAGCCTTTCCGGATGGGGCAGCAGCGGTCCTTACGCCCGGCGGGCGGGCCATGACCTCAACTACATGGCGGTCGGCGGCGGCCTGGATTCCTCGGGCATGCCGGACCATCCCTCGATCAGCCACCCGCCGGTCGCCGACTTCGCCTCGGCCCAGCAGGCAGCGCTGGCGGTGGTCGCCGCCCTGTTCGGGCGCCAGCGCAGCGGCGAAGGCTGCTTCCTCGACCTGTCGATCATGGAAACGGTGCTGGGCTGGCAGGGCTTCAACCTGACCGCCGACGCCCGCGGCGAGGTCCCGGCCCGCGGCGAGACGCTGCTGTCCGGCGGGGCCGCCTGCTACCGCATCTACCGCACCGCCGACGGCCGCTTCGCCACCCTGTCGGCGCTGGAGGCCAAGTTCTGGCAAGGCTTCTGCGAGGCGGTGGGACGCCCCGACTGGATCGCCCGGCAGGGCGACCCGCTGCCCCAGGCCGCCCTGATCGCGGAACTGGACGCCCTGTTCGCCACACGCAGCCTCGCCGACTGGAAGGCGCTGCTCGACCCGGTGGACTGCTGCTTCGAGGCACTGCCGACGCTGGCGGAGATGCCGGACCACCCCCACATCGCCGCCCGCGGCCAAGTCCGCGTCACGCCGGGACCGGAGCCGCTGGTGGAGACCCTGATGGGCCTGCGCGTCGATGGCGGAAGTCCGCCCGAGCGCGCGCCCTTGCGCGAGTCCACCGCGGCCGCGGTGCTCGCCGCCTGGACGTGAGGCCTACAGGGCGATGAGGGGCCCGCCGCCGTCGCGCGGCGGCCGCGCGTCCAGCGGGCCGCGGCGGGCGCCCATCAGGCTGGCCTTCGACAGGTTCGCCGCCGCGTCGTCGCAGCCGCGCAGGTCGGCGGAGGCGAGGTTGGCCATCTCGAAACTGGCGCCGGCCAGCTTGGCCCCGGTCAGCCGGGCGCCGCGCAGGTCGGCGGCGGCCAGCGTGGCGTTCGTCAGGTTGGTCGGCCAGCTCCGCCCGGTCGGGGTGCCGTCCGGGTTGCGCAACTCCACCATGCCGAGGTCACCACCGTGGAGGTCCGCCCCGGTCAGGTCGGCCCCGCTCAGGTTCGCCCCGGTCAGCACCGCCTGGTCCAGCCGCACCCGGCGCAGGCTGGCCCCGCCGAAATCGGCCAGCGAGAGCGAGGCGTTGGACAGCCGCGCCTCGTCCAGCTTGGCGTCGCGGAACACCCCGCCCGACAGATCGCAGGCGGTGAGGTCCAGCCCGCGCAGGTCCATCCCGGTGAAGTCCGCCCGCAGCCCGGCCCCGCCGCCGCTGTTGATCCACAGGATATGGGCGTCCAGCACGCTGCGCACCGGCGCCGGCAGGGCGTCGGCGTTCTTCATGTAGACGGCACCGCTGAGGTTGGCGCCCCGCGTGTCCGCCACGGTCAGGTCGACGTTGCGCAGGGTCGCCTCGCGCAGGTCGGCGTTGCGCAGGATGGCGCGGGTCAGGTTGGCGCCGTTCAGCACGGCGCGCTTCATTTTGGCCCCGCTGAAGTTCGCCTCGGTCAGGTCGGCCCCGGCCAGATTGGCGGCGAACAGGTTGGCGTTGCTGAAGTCGCCGCCCGCCGTCGAGGCGTTGGCCAGTTCGGCGTGGCTGAGGTCGGCGCCCTTGAAGTTGACGCCGTCCATCCGCGCGTCCGTCAGGTTGGCGGGCCGCCGCTCCTCCTCGTCCTCGCGCCCGGCGCGGTGGACCATGATCTGGCCGGGGCGCAGATCGGCCCCTTCGAAGTCGGTGCGGGTCAGGTCGGCCTTCAGGAAGTTCGTCCCACGCAGGTCCGCCCGCGCGAAGGAGGAGCCCACCAGCTTCGCCCGGCTGAAATTCGCCCCGAACAGGTCGGACATGGCGAAGCTGACCTCCTCAAGCTGGGCATCGGAAAAGTTGCCCTGGGTGAGGATGGCCGTTTGCAGGTTGAAGCCCTTCAGCCGCAGCCTCGACAGATCGACGCCCTTCGCCTGAAGGCGCACACCGCCCGGCCTCAGTTTGAGATAGAATAGATGGTCCCGCACCTGCTTCAGGAATTCCATGGCGCGGTCGGTCATCGGGCGGGTCCGTCGGTCGGCTGATCCCGCCCACACTACGCATTGCGCATGGGCAGTAAAGGAGAAATCCCCAATCGTCCGCCACCCCTGCAATGCCACGGACGCATGCCGGACCGGGGCCATGGAGCAGTCTTTAAACCATTGAACGACAACGCGGTTAGGGTTGGGAGAGGGAAAGCATGACGAGTTTCGACACGGAGTGCCTGCGCCGCGCCATCGCGCTCAGCCGCACACACATGCAGGGCAACGCCGGCGGCCCCTTCGGCGCGGTCATCGCGCGGGACGGCCGGATCATCGGCGAGGGGTGGAACTGCGTGACCTCCACCAACGACCCGACGGCGCACGCCGAGGTCGTCGCGATCCGCAACGCCTGCCGCGATCTCGGCAGCTTCAGCCTCGCCGGGGCAACCGTCTACACGAGCTGCGAGCCCTGCCCGATGTGCCTGTCGGCGATCTACTGGGCGCGGATCGGGCGCATCGTCTACGCCAACGCGCGCGACGACGCGGCGTCCATCGGTTTCGACGACGCCTTCCTCTACACGGAAATTGCCCTGCCGCTGGAGCAGCGGGCAGTCCCCATGCAGCGTTTGCTGGCCGACGAGGCGCGCGCCGTCTTCGACGAATGGGCTGCCCGGCCCGACCGCGTTCCCTACTGATCTGGCCCTACTGATCCGGCCCTATTGCTCCGGCAGGCCATCCTGGCGGTAGGGTGACAGCTCCATCAGCGCCTCGCGCTCCGCCGCCACGCCGGGCCGCTCGCGGCGCAGGTAATCGGCGATGGCGCGGCGAAAGCCGGGGTCGGCCACCCAGTGGGCGCTGTAGGTCGGCACCGGCAGGTAGCCGCGCTGGATCTTGTGCTCCCCCTGGGCGCCGGCCTCGACCCGGCCGAGGCCGCGCTCGATGGCGAAGTCCAGCGCGCGGTAGTAGCACGCCTCGAAATGCAGGAAACGATAGCTGCCGTCGGAGCCCCAGTTGCGGCCATAGAGGGCGTCGGCCCCGATCAGGTTCAGGGCGCCGGCCACCCACTCCCCGTTGTCCTCGCACATCACCAGCATAACCCGGTCGGCCATGGTCTCGCCCAGAAGCCGGAAGAAGGCGCGGTTCAGATAGCCGCCGCCCCATTTCCGGTCGGCGGTCTCCAGATAGAAGCGGTAGAAGGCGTCCCAATGCTCCGGCTTCAGGTCGGCGCCGGTCAGGCTGTGCAGCCGGACGCTGCTCTCCGCCACTTCGCGCCGCTCCTTGCGGATGGTCTTGCGCTTGCGGCTGTTCAGGGTTCCCAGGAAATCGTCGAAGCTGGCGTAGCCGCGGTTTTCCCAATGATACTGCACGCCTTCGCGGAGCAGCCAGCCGGCCTCGCCGAGGCGGCGCCAATCACCCTCCTCCGGGAAGGTGACGTGGACGGAGGAGACGCCGTAGCGCCGCGCCACCTCCTCCATCCCCTGGATCAGGGCGCCAGCGACCGCCTCCATCCTCTGGGTCGAGGCGCCGGGCCGGACCAGAAGGCGCGGCCCCGGCACCGGGGTGAAGGGCACGGCGCACTGCAGCTTCGGGTAATACTGCCCGCCCGCCCGCTCATAGGCGTGCGCCCAGGCGTGGTCGAAGACATATTCGCCATAGGAATGGTTCTTCAGATAAAGCGGCACCGCGCCCATGATGCGCCCCGCCCCGTCGAGGGCGGCGAGGTGGCTGGGCTGCCAGCCGGTGCGGCCGGTGACCGATCCCGATTCCTCCAGCGCCAGCAGAAAGGCGTGGCTGAGAAACGGGTTGTCCGGCCCGGCGCAGGCGTCCCATTCCTGGGGATCGGCCAGACCGATGCCGGTCAGAACCTTGACGGTGATCGTCCCCCCGGCCTCGGGGTCGGCGCCGGGGGTGGGGCCGCTGTCCTTGCCGTCGGGCATGGTCTCTCCTTCGCGGGTACGCCGAGGGAGGTGGGCGCTTTGCCGCGCCGCGGCAAGAGGCCCGCCCCCTCCCCCGATGCGGAGCCCGGATCAGGCCAGTTCGAGGATGGCGTCCACCTCGACGGCCACGTTGCCGGGCAGCGACGGGGCTCCGACCGCGGCGCGGGCGTGCTTTCCGGCGTCGCCGAACACCTGCATCATCAGTTCCGACGCGCCGTTGATGACCAGCGGATGGTCATGGAAGTCCGGCGTGCCGTTGACGAAGCCGCCCAGCCGCAGCACGCGCACCACCCGGTCGAGATCGCCGCCGCAGGCCGCCTTCGCCTGGGCGATGATGTTCAGGGCGCACAGCCGCGCCGCCTGCTGGCCCTGCTCCACCGTGAAGTCCTGGCCCAGCTTGCCGACGAAGCGGCGCTCGCCGTTCCACACGGTGACCTGCCCCGACACGTAGAGCGTGTTGCCCGACTGGGTGTAGGGCACATAGGCCGCCACCGGGGCCGCCGCCTGCGGCAGCTCGATCCCCAACTCCTTCAGCCGCGCCTCGATGCGTCCGGCCATGCTCATCCCTCCGTCTTCGTTGCGGGCGCCGAGAACGCTCCGATGGGTGGCGCCGCGATGGGTGCGAGACCCCGACGATAGCTCCCTCCTCCGCCGGCACCAAGAGCTTACCGGCACCCGGCGCGCGGCCGACCGGCCGGCCAACTGGGAAGTTTTGTCCCGGAGTCCGGGGCGCAACACCCTTTCTGCCCGGCAAAACTTTCCACCGGCATGGGAAGGACCGTCCGGCCTGCGCGGGCCACCCCATCACGCAAGGCTCCATTATCTCTTTCAGTATCAATGCGTTACCAGATGGCCCGGAAATTGGCACGGGTCTTGATAGAGGAGGACCGCGCAAATGCACGTTGCCTCGCTTCGGTTTCAAGCACCAGCCGCGGGGCGAGCCTCAGAAGGAGACTTGGAACCATGGCCATCAACGACGTCACTCTCACCGCGTCAATGCGCACGAATCTGCTGCAACTGCAGAGCGTGAACGACAAGATCGGTGTCAAACAGAACATCCTCTCGACCGGCAACAAGATCAACTCGGCTCTCGACGGTCCGACGTCGTTCTTCGCAGCGAAGAGCCTGACCCAGCGCGCCGGTGACCTGTCGTCGTTGAAGGACGCCATGGGTCAGTCGATCAGCACCATCAAGGCCGCCGACAAGGGCGTAACCGCGATCGAAAGCATGATCGAGCAGGCGCGCGGCCTGACCACCGCCGCCTATTCCGCGCTCGGCACCGACGCCGGCTCCGTCGCCACCCGCAAGACGCTGGCCTCGCAGTTCAACGCGCTGAAGGAGCAGATCGACAAGCTGGCCGGCGACAGCGGCTATGCCGGCAAGAACCTGCTGGCCGGCGACGGCATGCGCCTGGACTCCACCAGCGAGTCGCGCCGCGCCGTCAACACCATCCAGGGCATCGAGAACGCCCGCGTCACCAACGTGGTGTCGACCGACACCTACACGGTGCGCGTCAAGGGCGACGGCTCCATCGAGGGCGCGGCCGGCGAGATCAACAGCGCCGAAATGGCCCACGGCCTGGTCGGCCTGAAGCTGTCCGGCACGATGGCCACGTCGCTCGGCAGTTTCTCCGACGTGCAGATCGAGGTCCGCGGCGCGAAGGGCCGCGAGCGGTCCTTCATCATCACGGACGGCAACGAGTCGCGCACGATCACCTACTTCGACAACACCCAGACCATGGCCGCCAACACGACGAAGGCGGCGAAGTCGGGCACCGCGCAGCTCACCCAGGTGACGCTGGGCGGCACGATCGAGGCGGGCGACAGCTTCACCATCACCGTCGAAGACCAGACCTTCACCTACATCGCCACCGCCGGTGACGTGGCGACGGGCCAGACCGCCCGCGTCAACATCGCCAAACAGCTTACGGCGTCGATCAACAACGCGCTGGGCGCCAACGGCCGCCTCAGCGGCAAGGACGTCCAGACTGTCACGGTCGAAAACACCGGCACGATCACCCTGTCGGGCGCGACGACGACCAACGCCGCCCGCGAGATGACCGTCAAGGCCACCGCCGAGAACGCCCTGACCAAGCGCATCTCCGAGAGCTTCGCGTCGGGCACCGTGGTGTCCTTCGTGGTGGACCGCAATCTTCTGGAGCAGGCCGCCAACGCCGGCAACGGCATCTCGACCATCGAGAAGAAGGTCGACATCCAGATCCAGGTCAGCAACCTGAGCGGCGCCACGGTGACCCGCGACGGCATGTCCAAGCGCGGCGAGGGCAAGCTGTCGGAAGGCGAGAACGCCTTCGCGTTCGACACCGGCACGGTGCGCTTCAACGTCGACCAGAAGAGCATCAAGCAGGCGGCGGCGGCCAGCTCGGCGGCCAACCTGGTCTCGGTGCAGGTGACCGACGCCAACACCTCCAACGATCTGACGGTGCAGCTCAACGAGCGCAACACCAATGCGATCACGGTGAAGTCGCAGAACCTGAGCACCAGCGGCCAAGGCCTGCGTCTGGACTACGCGCAGAACGACTGGACCGACCGCGCCGACATCGACAAGGCGGTCGCCAGCATCGACTACGCGAAGCAGAGCCTGCGGTCGGCCTCGCAGACGCTGTCGACCAACCTGAACATCATCACGACCCGCGAAACCTTCACCAAGGAGTTCAGCGACGTGCTGGTCGAAGGCGCCAACAAGCTGACGCTGGCCGACCAGAACGAGGAAGGCGCGAGCCTGCTGATGCTGCAGACCCGTCAGCAGCTCGGCACCATCGCCCTCTCGCTGGCCAACCAGTCGCAGCAGTCGATCCTGCGTCTGTTCTAACCGGCAAGGTCCAGCCGGCGACCACAGGCCGAGGCAAGGCATTGCGCAGCAGGCGCCCCCACCGGGGCGCCTGTTTTCTTTTGGCCGCCCATCCGCCCTATCAGAGGCCACCTCTACCGCAAGGCGGCCTCGATCAGGGCCCGCGCGTCGGCGGCCAGCTTCGCGCGCTCGGGCGCGCGCGTGTACATCATGTGGCCGCCCTCGTAGACCGTCACGGCCACCCGGTCGGCCTGCCCGTCCGGCAGCTCCAGGCGGGACGCCACCCAGCGCGACGCCATGTAGGGGGTGATGAGGTCGGTGCGCCCATGGGCGATCAGCACCCGCAGCGCGGGCTGCAGGGTCAGGGCGGCCTGGAGATCGTCCACCGCGCTGGGCTGGCCGGAGCGCGGCCACTCCCAGCCCCGGTTCACCCGGTCGCTGAGCAGATCGAACGGCACCTCCGTCCGCACGCCCAGCCACTCGTGGGCGTAGGCGGCGAAGGCGGTGGTGTAGGTCGGCACCGTGCCCTTCAGGAAAGGATCGAAGGACAGGCGCGCCGCCGACGGGTCGGGATCCGCGGCGGTGAAGGTGCCGTCATAGACGCTGGCGACCTGCCCACGCCCGCGCAGCAGTTCGCGAGCGAAGACGTCGGTGGGAATCTCGCCGCGGAAACGGGTCACCAGCTCCTCGGGCAGGCCGGTGGTGCGCGCCACCTCGGCGAAGAAGTCCCGCGCCGCGCCGGGCCGGCGATAGTCCAGCCCGGCCAGCCCGGTGAGGTAGCCGGTGAAGGCGTAGCGCTCCGCCGCCACGGCCGCCTGCTCCGGGGTGCCGGACGCCAGACCGTTGGCGGCGGCCGAGGCGGCGTAGGAGGGTAGCCGCAGCGCCGGCACCAGAAGCCCGCCGCCGCCGCGGATGGTGGCGAAATCGACCACCGGCGACACCATGATCAGCCCGTTGACCGCGATTCCGGTGTCGTCGATCAGCCGGTTGGCCATCTTGGCGATGCGGAACCCGCCATAGCTTTCCCCCACCAGGAATTTCGGCGACTCCCAGCGCCCGTTGCGGGTCAGCCAGAGCCGGACGATCTCGGCCATGGCCCGGCTGTCGGCGTCGACCGACCAGAAGCGCTTGCCGGGATCCTCGTCCCGCCGCGCGCCGCCGTCCTTCCCGCCGTCGCGCCCGCCGTCGCGTTGGATGCCCCGGCTGTAGCCCGTGCCGACCGGATCGACGAAGACCAGATCGGTGAAGGCCAGCCAGCTGTCCGGGTTGTCGAGCAGCGGGGCCGGCGGGCGGATCAGCGACCCGTCGTCGTTGAAGCCGACCACCTTCGGCCCCAGGGCGCCCAGGTGCAAATAGGCCGAAGAGGCCCCCGGCCCGCCGTTGAACACGAAGGCGACCGGCCGCCGGCCGCGGGACGTCCCGTCCGGCGTGCCTCCATCCAACGTATAGGAGACGGTGAAGACACGGGCCGCCGCCTCCTCGCGCGGGCCGTCGCGCAGCGGCAGGAACTCCGCCACCGCCGTGTAGGCGAGCGGCCCGGACGGCAAGGGCAGCTGGTGCCTGGTCTCGCTGCGCTGGGCGTCGAACCCGCCGGCCCGGTCCGCCGGCTTCGGGGCGCCCTGGTTCTGTTCGTTCCGGGCCGGTGCGCTCTGGGGCGCCACGTCCTGGGCGCTCGCGGCCTGGATCGGCGGCAGCGCCAGCGCGGCGAGCAGTGGCAAAAGGCGGAGGCGGCGGTTCATGGCACGTCGCATGGCGCATCCCGTCGGCTGTGTCGTCACAGCCCCGCATATTGACCCGCAGCCGGTGTCCGGCAAGGACACAGCCCCTCGTCGCGCGTCCCGGATCACCACCGAAACCGCGACAATTTATCTCAATTCAGACCATTGATGCACATACGACCGTGTTTATGATGCGCAGGCTTCCACCACCTTAAGCCGAGTCATCGCGATCATGGACATGCCCGCCGAGAATTTTCAGGATCTCGTCTGGAGCGACGATCTTGCGTTGGGCGTCGAGGACATCGACGAGCAGCACAAGCATTGGATCGAACTGGTCCAGGCGTTCCATGTCGCCGTCGCCGAGGGCCGCTCCCGCGAGGAGGTCTATCGGACGCTGGCCGATGCGGTGGTCTATACGGAGATTCACTTCGCGAGCGAGCAGAAGGTGATGGAGGAGGCCGGCTATCCTTTCCTGGCCGACCATCTGGTCCAGCATTCCCTGGCGTGGGAGCAGTTGCACGCCTTCACCACCGGCAACGTGCCGGAGGAGAACATCGCCGAGTATCTGGCGAGCTTCCTGCCGCAATGGCTGATGCTGCACATCAACTCCGCCGACCGCCAGTTCGCCCGCTGGCTGAAGGAGCGCGACGCCGTCCCGGCGGAGCTGGCCGACGCCCAGCTGTCCGGCCGCGTCTTTCCCAACATTCCGGTCTGAACCCGCCGGAGCGCGCTCTCACCGGAGCCCGCATAAAAGGCCGCCTGATAAAACCGCATTAAAAAAGGGGAGGTCCGAGGACCTCCCCTTTTCCACGCCATGCCGGGGATGGAACCGGCTGGCCTCAGCTGCAGCCCGTGGTGGAGCCGCAGGTGTCGCACTTCAGGCAGGTGCCGTTGCGGACAAGCGTCATGTTGCCGCACTCCCCGCACTGATCCCCCTCGTAACCGCGGGCACGGGCCTCGCGGATGCGGTCGTAGCGCTGGTCGCTGTTGCTGCCGCCGTAGGCCGTGCCGGTGGTGCCGCCGACCGGGGCCGTGCCGCCGGCGTGGACCACCGCGGCGCCGACCGCCGGGCTGGAGGCCACCGCCGCGTGGGCGGCGGACGCCGTGGCCTGGACCGCGGCGCCGGTGGCGGCGAGGGCCGCCGCGGCCGAGGCCCGCTGGGTCTGCCCGCCGTTCAGGACGCGCAGGTTGTTGCGGACATAGCCGGTGGACGCGACCTTGCGGACGATGTCCGACGGCTGGACCGCGCCGGTCTCCGGCAGGTCGCCCTGCTTGTCGCCGCTGCCGACCGTGAAGGGCACCAGATCCTCCGGCGTGGCGTGCGCCAGATCGGTGCGGCCCAGGTAGGAGATGGCGATCTCGCGGAAGATGTAGTCGATGACCGAGGTCGCCATCTTGATGGTGTCGTTGCCGGTCACCATGCCCGACGGCTCGAAGCGGGTGAAGGTGAAGGCCTCCACGAACTCTTCCAGCGGCACGCCGTACTGCAGGCCGATCGACACCGCGATGGCGAAGTTGTTCATCAGCGAGCGGAAGGCGGCGCCCTCCTTGTGCATGTCGATGAAGATCTCGCCGATGCGGCCGTCCTCATACTCGCCGGTGCGCAGGTAGATCTTGTGGCCGCCGACGGTCGCCTTCTGGGTGTAGCCCTTGCGGCGGTGCGGCAGGCGCTCGCGCTCGGTGCGCTTGCGCTCGATGATGCGCTCCACGACCTTCTCGACGATGCGCTCGGACACCATCTGGGTGCGGGTGGCGTTCGCCGCCTCGACGATCTCCTCGACCGCGTCCTCCTCGTCGTCCAGCAGGGCGGCGGAGAGCGGCTGGCTCAGCTTGGAGCCGTCGCGGTACAGCGCGTTGGCCTTGATGCCCAGGCGCCAGGACAGCAGGTAGGCGTCCTTGCACTCCTCGACCGTGGCCGTGTTCGGCATGTTGATGGTCTTGGAGATGGCGCCGGAGATGAAGGGCTGCGAGGCGGCCATCATGGTGATGTGCGATTCCCAGGACAGGAAGCGCTTGCCGATGCGGCCGCAGGGGTTGGCGCAGTCGAACACCGGCAGATGCTCGTCCTTCAGGAAGGGCGCACCCTCCAGCGTCATGGCGCCGCAGCAGAAGGTGTTCGCCGCCTCAAGCTCGGCCTTGGTGAAGCCGAGAGCGGTCAGCAGGTCGAAGCCCGGCGCGTCCATCTGCTCGGCGGGGATGCCCAGCGTGTCGACGATGACGTCGGCGCCGACCGTCCAGCGGTTGAAGGCGAACTTGATGTCGAAGGCGGTGGCGAGGTTGCCCTCCAGCTTCTCCAGCACCTCGGCCGGGAAGCCCTTGGCCGCCAGCGTCTCGTGGTTGACGCCCGGCGCGCCCTTCAGCGTGCCGTGGCCAACCGCGTAGCGCTCGATCGCGGCGATCTCGTCGGCGGTGTAGCCCAGCGTGCGCAGGGCCTCCGGCACCAGACGGTTGACGATCTTGAAGTAGCCGCCGCCGGCCAGCTTCTTGAACTTCACCAGCGCGAAGTCCGGCTCGATGCCCGTGGTGTCGCAATCCATGACCAGACCGATGGTGCCGGTCGGGGCGACCACCGTGGCCTGGGCGTTGCGGAAGCCGTGCTGCTCGCCCAGCTCCAGCGCCATGTCCCAGGCGCGGACGGCGGCCATCGCCAGTTCCTGCTCCGGGCACTCGTCGGCGACGAAGGGCACCGGCTTGACCGACAGGCCCTCGTAATCCTCCATCTCGCCGCAGGCGGCGCGGCGGTGGTTGCGGATGACCCGCAGCATGTGGTCGCGGTTCTGCTCATAGGCCGGGAAGGCGCCCAGCTCCTGCGCCATCTCGGCGGAGGTGGCGTAGGCGACACCGGTCATCACGGCCGAAATGGCGGCGCAGTAGGCGCGGCCTTCCGCCGAGTTGTAAGGCAGGCCGGAGGACATCAGCAGGCCGCCGAGGTTGGCGAAGCCCAGGCCCAGCGTGCGGAACTCATAGGAAAGCTGGGCGATCTCCTTGGACGGGAACTGCGCCATCAGCACGGAGATTTCCAGCACCATGGTCCACAGGCGGCAGGCGTGCTCGAACGCCTCGACGTCGAAGGAGCCGTCCTTCAGACGGAACGACATCAGGTTCAGCGAGGCGAGGTTGCAGGCCGTGTCGTCGAGGAACATGTACTCCGAGCACGGGTTCGAGGCGTTGATGCGCCCCGAGGCCGGGCAGGTGTGCCAGTCGTTGATCGTGGTGTCGAACTGCACGCCCGGATCGGCGCAGGCCCAGGCGGCGTAGCCGACCTTGTCCCACAGGTCGCGGGCGCGGAGCGTGCGATGAACCGTGCCGTCGGTGCGGCGGATCAGCTTCCACTCGTCGTCGTTCAGGACGGCCTGGATGAAGTCGTCGGAGATGCGCACCGAGTTGTTGGAGTTCTGGCCGGCCACCGTCAGGTAGGCGTCCGAGTCCCAATCGGTGTTGTAGGTCTTGAACTCGATGCTGGTGAAGCCCTGGGCGGCGAACTGGATCACCCGCTGAACGTAGTTCTCCGGCACCTGCGCCTTGCGGGCGGCGACGACGGCCTTCTTCAGCTCCTTGTTGACCTTCGGGTCCTGGCCGTCCTGGGCGGCGGCCATGATGGCGGTCAGGTGCTCGCGGCAGATCTTGGAGCCGGTGACGAGGGCGGCGACCTTCTGCTCCTCGGTCACCTTCCAGTCGATGTAGGCCTCGATGTCCGGGTGGTCCATGTCCACCGTGACCATCTTGGCCGCACGGCGGGTGGTGCCGCCCGACTTGATGGCGCCCGCCGCGCGGTCGCCGATCTTCAGGAAGCTCATCAGGCCCGACGACTTGCCGCCGCCGGCCAGCTTCTCACCCTCGCCGCGCAGGCGGGAGAAGTTGGAACCGGTGCCCGAGCCGTACTTGAACAGGCGCGCCTCGCGGACCCACAGGTCCATGATGCCGCCCTCGTTCACCAGATCGTCGGCGACGGACTGGATGAAGCAGGCGTGCGGCTGCGGGTGCTCGTAGGCCGAGGCGGAGGAGGTCAGCAGGCCGGTCTTGAAATCGACGTAGAAGTGGCCCTGGCTCCGGCCGTCGATGCCGTAGGCCCAGTGCAGGCCGGTGTTGAACCACTGCGGGCTGTTCGGAGCCGCCATCTGGGCGGCCAGCATGAAGCGCATCTCGTCGAAGAAGGCGCGGGCGTCGGCCTCGGTGTCGAAATAGCCGCCCTTCCAGCCCCAGTAGGTCCAGGTGCCGGCCAGACGGTCGAAGACCTGCTTGGCCGACTTCTCGCCGGAATAGCGCTTCTCCTTCGGCAGGGCCGCCAGCGCCGCCTCGTCGGCGGTCTTGCGCCACAGCCAGGACGGGACGGTGTTCTCCTCGACCGCCTTCAGGGCGACCGGAACGCCGGCCTTGCGGAAATACTTCTGGGCCAGGATGTCGCTGGCGACCTGGCTGTAATTCTCGGGAACCTCGATGTCCGTCTGCTGGAAGACCACAGAGCCGTCAGGGTTGCGGATCTCGCTCGTCGTGCGGCGGAAGCCGAGAGCGGCGTAAGCATCCTGACCCTCTTTCGTGAAACGACGCTGGACCCGCATGTGACTCGTGCTCCCTCTGGCTGGCGAACAAAGGTGTCGCGCTCCGTGCGGCGCAGCTCGCGCTGGCTGACGAACGCAACACCCTGTATGTTGGTGCGCATCCTAGCCTCAAGCTTTGGGCCAAGCAAGACCCGGCCCAAGATATTGTGTGCTTGACGCGGGCCTACCTCCTAGATATGGCGCATCAGGTCAACGGGCCAAGCCGCCGCCGGTTCCCGGAAAAAATCCGCCCACCCCCACATCTAGTCCTGCACCGAAAGCCTCCGGCGCCTGATTCCTGTAAGGAATCCGTCACTTTCGCGGGGTTGCCGGGCCCCTCCGACCCCAGGAGCCACGGGGGCGAATTGGCGGTACGCCCTTCTCCAGCCCTTCATACCCGCGACCCCACTTTTGCCCGCTGGACCCGCCCCGTGGCGAGGCACCCGGACGGCGCCCCGAGTCGCCCCACGATGTCACAGGCGGCCCCGCGTGACCTTTCCCGCTCCCTCCGGTTGGAAGGGTCGGTTTCGTGCAACGAGGAGAGCTTCCATGCACAAGACGGTGATCGCGACCCTGTCCGCCCTGGCGCTGATGACCGGTGCCGCCGCGGCCCAGACCGGCACCGGCGGCTCCACCCAGGCCCCGAGTTCCCAGGCCCCGAATTCGGTCATCATGGACCAGGGGCAGAGCGCCCGCCCGGCCGGGCCCGCAAGCGGCGCCGCAAGCAACACCACGGGTGGCGCCAGCGTCGAGCATTTGATGAGCCGCACGGTGATCGGCGCCGATGGCGAAAAGGTCGGCAAGGTGTCCGACGTGATCCTCGGCCCGGACGGCAACGCTCAGCTTCTGGTGATCCAGAGCGGCGGCTTCCTCGGCATCGGCGGCAAGGAGATCGCCGCGGACATCGCGCTGGCCGACGTGCTGCCGGGCAACGGCCCGATCACGCTGCGCGACGTCACCCAGGCGAGCGTGCGCGACATGCCGGAGTTCCAGTACAGCGACAGCATGACCTCGCTGAACCGCGGCCCCAAGCACAGCGGCGAGTTGAACAAGCAGTAACCATCAGGGGACAGCGCCCCTCTCCCGCCCTGGGAGAGGGGCTTTGCCCGTTACGCCTCCACCCCGCGCTCGCGCAGGTAGGCACCCAGTTTGGTATCGACGCCCAGGATGTGGCCGGACAGCCATTTGGCGAGAAAGCCGAGCACGAAGGCGCCTTTCTCTCCACCCGCGTCCAGCGCGCTGTTCACGTCGTGAAGCTGGCGGACGAAGCTGTCGTGCAGCGCCTTGTGGGCGGTGTAATCGGGATAGCCGTGCTCGCGCATCAGCGTCTCTTCCCGGTCGAAATGCGTGTCGGTGTAGTCGAGCAGGTCCCTCAGCACGTCCTGAATCTCGCTGTCGGCGCGGAACTCGTTCACCGCGGTGACGAATTCGTTGAACAGCTCGAACAGGCGCTTGTGGTCGGCGTCGATCACGGCGTTCCCGACGCCGAAGCCGTCCTGCCACGCCATCGTTTCCCAGCGCGGGTCGGCAAGGTTCGGCTTCATCGTCTTCGGCTGCGTTGTGTTTAATTGCATGACGTTTCCCCCTTCAGGAAACATCCTTATAATCCGCCGCCCACCCGCAGCCGGGGCGGCAGATGGTCACACTGACAGTATGGTTATAGGATGGCCGGTCAGTTCATCTGCGCCAGAGGCAGATTGACCAGCAGGTTCTGCGGCTTCAGGCGCAGCTTGCGGTCGGCGGTCATCGCCAGGGCCAGATAGACGGGCCGCCCGGCGATGTCGGCGCGCATCACCGCGGGGTCGGCGAACTCCAGCCGGAACAGCGACAGGATGCGGGCCAGCCGCTCCTCCCCCACCTCGGCCCCGTTGTAGAGGTCGTTGAGGATCGCCGTGGCCTCGCCGTCCAGCCCGACATGCCAGACCCAGCGCTCGTCGCTGATCCGCTGCACGGGATGGATCGACACCCCCACCCCCAGGAAATGCTTCACCCAGCCTTCCAGGACGCGGCACAGCGCGTCCAGCCCGGCCGCGGCGAAGGTCACGTCCAGCACGGTATCGTGCCGCGAGTCGCGCTCCCAATAGCGGGGGTGGTTGGTTTCGTCGAGGACGTCGAGGTCGACGGAGCGCGGGGCGGTCCCGGCCTCCACCACCAGCCGGCCCAGGCTGCCGAAGCCACCGGTCGCGGCCAGCATCTCCACCGTCTCGCTGTCGGCCAGCCGGACGCGCCCGTCGTCCACCGACACGGTCTGGGGCCGGAAGAACAGCTCGCCCGCCCGCGCGCGCAGGCCCGACGGCGTGCCATCCAGCAGGTTGCGCAGGATCACATGGGCCATCTGGTCGATGAACAGCCCCGGCACGCCCCGCGCACCCTCGCGGAACAGGCGGAGGTAGCAGCCCTCGACCGTGCCGGCGGCGAGCAGCCGGTCGCGGAAGCCCAGCCAGACCGCCCAGTTCTCCCGCGCGTCCGCGTCGGCCATCGCCTCCACCATGCCCGGCGGAACCGGGCGGGCGGGATCGTCGAGCAGGCCGGCGAACAGCGTGTGCTCGGTCTCGCAGGCGTCCTCGGGCGGGCGCATCTCCGGCCGCATCAGATAGGCGCGCAGGAAGTCCGGTGTGACCGCGAGCCAGCCGTCGGCGTCACGCGTCAGCAGATGGAAGCCGGACTCTTTCCAGAAATCGGACATGGAAGACAGACCCTTGAACAGAAAAGCGGTCGCAAAGCGTCCCTCATGTGGGCGCGCGGGCGCCCGCGCCAAGGATCTAGCACAGCCCGGCCTACAGATGCCCAGTTTAGAGATGCCCGGTTTATAAATGCAGGGCGGCCAGGAAGGCGTCGACGTCAGCCCACACCCGGTCGCGGATCTCGTCGCGCTCCATCAGCAGTTCGTGCTTGGCGTCGGGATGCTCCTTGAGCACGGCGTTGCCCAGCCGGGCGGCGGCCAGCCGGTGCGATTCCGAGCGGACGATGGCATCGGCCGGGGCGCTCAGCAGAAGGATCGGCGTCGTCACCCGCTCCAGCGGGGCGGTGAAGCGGATGTGGTCGGCGGCGCGCAGGGCCGCCCTCACCCAGCCGAAGCTGACCCCGCCCACCCGCAGCTCGGGCCGGTCGCGGAAGGCGTCGTGGTAGGTGGCGTAGCGACGGGGGTCGGAGGTGATCGGGTTGACCGGGGTGAACAGCCCCTCCACCGGGTCGTAATCGTGCTGGCCGAAGGCGTATTCGGCGGCCCGCCCGCGGGCGCACAGGCGTTCGGCCAGCCAGACCGCCATGCGGCGCGGCACCGGGCCGGTGAAGATGTCGAACATCGGCGCCGTCAGCACCGCGGCGTCGCACAGGGCCGGGTTTCGCAGCAGGGCCATCAGGGCGACCAGCCCGCCCATGCTGTGGGCGAGCAGCAGCAGCGGCCCGTGCTGCCGCGGCCTCACCAGCCGCTCCACCACCTCGTCGAGATCGCCGGCCAACGTGTCGAAGCTGTCCAGGTGATGAATTTGGGGGTTGGGCAGGGGGCGGTCGGAGAGGCCCTGGTTGCGCCAGTCGAAGGCGAAGACCTCGAAGCCGCGGGCGAGCATCGCACCCGCCGTCTCGGTGTACTTCTCGATGAACTCCGCCCGACCGGTCAGCAGCAGCGCGGTGCCGCGCGGCGGGGCTTTGGTGGCCATCCAATGGGCGGTGCGCAGCCGGGTCCCATCCCCCATCGTCACCCAGCCGAACCGTGGCCCCACACCCAGATCCGCCACGCTCACGGCCATTCCTGCGCTCTCCCTCGTTGACGGGACGATTGAAGCATCAACGCACGGCGTGGGTCCAGCGTCCGGCGGCCATCCGGTGGAACCCCCGTCCTCCCCCAGGTGTTGTCGAGGTCCATTGGGAGGTACATTCGAATGCACATGGTGCGTACACTGTCCATGGCGCTTTGCGCCCTGTCCCTGACCCTGTCCCCCATGGCCGCCGCCCAGGCCCAGCCTTCCTCAAAAGCGCAAAGCCCCAAGGACGCGTCGGTGCCGCCGATCGCCGTGGAGCGCACGGACGAGGGCGAGCCGGTGATCGTTCATGAGGGCGAGGCGTCTTTCTATGGCGGCTCGTTCCACGGCAAGAAGACGGCCAGCGGCGAGCGCTTCGACCAGAACAAGCCGACCGCCGCCTCGCGCGAACTGCCGCTGGGCAGCAAGGTCACCGTGACCAACCAGGACAACGGCAAGAGCGTCGACGTCATCGTCAACGACCGCGGCCCCTATGTGGACGGGCGGGTCATCGACCTGTCGAAGAAGGCCGCCAAGCAGCTCGACATGATCGAGGACGGCGTGGCCCCCGTGCGCGTCGAGGCCAAGCCGTCCGAACAGCCGACCGAGGCTGTGAAGGAAAAGGTCGAGGCCAAGGCCGAGAAGGCCGACCAGACCCAGGTGGCGGAGCAGCCGGGCTCCCAGAAGAAGGGCAACGGCGCGGCTCTGTCCGGGTCGTCCGGGGCCGGTTCGTCCCGCGCCGATCAACAGAGCGGGTCGGGGTCCGACCGCTAAGCCCCTCCGCGCGGCGGACGGGCGGACCTGCCGGCGCGCTGCCCCCGGTCGAAGGCGGCCAGCAGCGCGCCCAGCCCGTCCGACGCCGCGTGGCGCGACCACAGGAAGGGGCGCAGCATGTTGCGGGTCCCGAAGCCGTGCACATGCACCGTGCGGCGCCCCAGCGCCTGCAACCCCTCCCGCGCCACGTCCATCGGATCGGCGGCCCCTGGCAGGGCATTCAGGGCGAAGCCCGCCCGCTTGCCGAAGGCGGTGCGGGTGGCGCCGGGGCACAGCACCAGCACATCCACCGGCATGCGCTTCAGCTCCGTCGCCAGCGCCTCGCCGTAGGCCAGAACAAAGCTCTTGCTGGCGCAGTAGGTCCCGAGGAACGGGATCGGCTGGAAGGCCGCCGTGCTCGACAGCAGGATCAGCCCGGCCCGCCGGCCGTCGCGGGCCGCCCGCTCGATCATGCCGGGCAGCAGCGCGCGGGTCAGCACCGTGGTCGCCACCACGTTCAGCTCCACCGTCGTCCGCTCCGCCTCCGGGCTGTTGTGGAGCACCGGCCCGAAGGCGCCGGACCCGGCGTTGTTGATGAGCAGATCGATCTCCACCGTCTCCGCTTTCTGGATCAGGGCGTTCCGCCCCGCGTCGGTGGTCAGGTCGGTGGCCAGCACCTCCACCCGGCGTCCGGCGGCCTCCAGCTCCGTCTTTGCGGTGTTGAGGGCCTCGGCGTTGCGGGCGGCCAGCAGGAGGCCGGTGTCGGCGGGCAAGGCGCGGGCGAAGCCGGCGCCGATGCCGGAGGTGCCGCCGGTGACCAGCGCGAAGCGGTGGGGCATGGCTCGGATTCCATCGCGGTTCGGGGGATGAGAGGTGACGGTTGGCCGCGGCGGCGCGAAGTCAAGCCATCCGCCCCCGAGTTGCCGCGCATTCCGCGGTGCAGCAGGCCGAATTGTCAGTGTACATATTAACTGGAGCCGCTCCGGACTTTTACTGTCACGGAACTGAAATCGCCGGACCGGAGGAAATAGGCAGGACGCCTCGACTGCCTCCTCTTTCGAAAGAGGTTAGCGGTTTTTTCACTTTTTCAGGCGAGTTGTGTTGCCATCACGTGGTTGCAGTGCATATATCGCGTTGCACCATACGTGTTGTCGCACCGCTCTGCCGGTGCTTGATGAAAAGGAACCGCGGTATGGATGATGTTCGCCAAGTCCTGAAGGACAACGAGGGCCACTGCATCGAGGATTTGACCGTCGGCATGACGGCGTCCTTCGCGAAGACGGTTACCGAAGCGGACATCGTGCTGTTCGCCGGCATCTCCGGCGACACCAACCCGGTCCATCTGAACCAGGAATACGCCAGCGGCACCATGTTCCAGGGCCGCATCGCCCACGGCATGCTGAGCGTCAGCTTCATCTCCGCCGTTCTCGGCACCAAGCTGCCGGGTCCGGGCGCCATCTACATGAGCCAGACCGTGCGCTTCAAGGCGCCGGTCCGCGCCGGCGACACGGTGACCGCCCGCGCCACCGTCACCGAGATCATCCCGGAGAAGCGCCGCGCCGTCGTCCGCACGGTCTGCACCGTCGGCGAGACGGTGGTGATCGAGGGCGAAGCCCTGCTGATGGTCCCGTCGCGCGGCTGATCCCGCAGGCGAGCCTTCAATACGGGCAAGCCTTTAACAAGTGAAATGACTTGCCGGTCGCCGGTGCGTAGACCACGCGCCGGCTCCGGTCTATATAAGACGCCCATGGCATGGCCCGCCCCGGCGGGCCGCCATCGTTTCCGGGGGCCGTGCGCGGCCCGCAGACCATCAGGGCGTGACGCATGCGATTGTTCCGACACACCGCCGACCTGCCGGAGGACGCCCGTGGGGCCGTCGTCGCCCTGGGCAACTTCGACGGGGTGCACCGCGGCCATCAGGCGGTGATCGCCACCGCCCAGAGGATCGCCCGCGATCTCAGCGCGCCCTCGGCGGTGATGACCTTCGAGCCGCACCCCCGCTCCGTCTTCCGTCCCGACGACGCCCCCTTCCGCCTGTCGCCCTTCCGCGTCAAGGCCCGCCACATCGAGGCGCTGGGCGTCGACCTGCTGTTCGTCTGCCATTTCGACGAGAGCTTCCTGCACAAGACCGCCGACGCCTTCATCCAGGAGGATCTGGTGGCCGGGCTGGGCGTGCGGCACGTCGTCTGCGGCTACGACTTCCTGTTCGGCCACGGCCGCGGCGGCGACCCCGCCCTGCTGCGGCAGGCCGGCGCGGCCCACGGCTTCGGCGTGACCGAGGTCGGCCCGGTGGCCGACGACGCGGACGGCGTCTATTCCTCCACCCGCGTGCGCGACGCGCTGGTCGCCGGCAACCCGCGCGAGGCGGCCCGGCTGCTCGGCTCCCCCTGGGAGATCGAGGGGCGCGTGGAGCATGGCGACCACAAGGGCCGCACCATCGGCTTCCCCACCGCCAACGTCGAGCTTGCCGATTATCTCCGCCCCGCCTTCGGCGTCTACGCGGTGCGCACCGGCGTGGACCAGGGGGCGGGCACGGTGTGGCGCAACGGCGTCGCCAATCTGGGCCGCCGCCCGACCGTGGGCGGAACGGTGGAGCGGCTGGAGACCCACATCCTCGACTTCGACGGCGACCTCTACGGCCAGCATCTGCGCGTCCAGCTCATCGAGTTCCTGCGGCCGGAGCGCAAGTTCGGCAGCTTCAACGAGCTGAAGGACCAGATCGTCCAGGACGCCGCCGCCGCCCGCGCCGTGCTGGCCCGGGAACCGCGGACGGAGGGTTGAGCGATGGACCGCGTCATCCTGTTGCTGTTCATCCTGAACCAGGGCGGCCCGACCACCATCGAGTTCCAGACGATGGAGCAATGCAAGGCCGCCGAGCCCGCCATCGTCCAGGCCTACCGCGAGATGACTGGCAACCCGGTGCTGACCCGCTGCATCGCGCTGGCCCTGCCGGGAAAGTGAGTCCATATGGACCGCCCGCGGTGTCCAGGTTAACCTGACGCACGGATTCCACCGGGAGGGTCCCATGCCCGACGGCCGCCTCTACGACACCGACTGGTACGCCTGGACCTTGGAGCAGGCCGCCGCGCTTCGTCGGATGGCGGAGACGCGCGTCAACTCCGAGTTGGATCTGAAGAATCTGGCGGAGGAGGTCGAGAGCTTGGGCCGCAGCCAGGAAAGCGCGCTGGTCAGCGCCCTCACCCACGTCATCGAACATCTGTTGAAGCTGGAGCATTCGCCCGCCCCGGCGCCACGCAACAAATGGATGCTCAGCGTCGTGGAGCAGCGCGGCCGGGCGGTCTACGCGCTGGAGGACAGCGGCACCTTGGCGCGCAAGGCGCCCGATCTTCTCCCGAAGGCGTGGAAGCAGGGGCACCGGCTGGCGGTCAAGGCTCTGGAGCTGTTCGACGGCGTGGCGCCCGAAGCCCTTCCCACCGATTGCCCCTACAGCCTCGCCCAGATTCTGGACGATGACTTCATCCCGCCCAACCGGCACGGGCTGGGCTGACCGACAAGGTCCGGCCATTGCGATTTGCACGCCGGGGGGCTACACACGGGGCAGTTTGAGCCTCCCTGGGAGCCGTTAGGCCATGACCACCGCCGCTTTGCCCGCCCCTGCCAATGGTGATCGGGCCACGATTGCCGCCACCGCCGCGAAGATCCTGCTGGAAATCAAGGCGCTGCATTTCAACGCCGAGACGCCCTTCATCTTCACCTCCGGCTGGGCGAGCCCGGTCTACACCGACTGCCGGCGCATCGTGTCCTTCCCGCGCGCCCGCAAGGCTCTGATGGACTTCGCCGTCCAGACCATCGAGCGCGAGATCGGCTACGAGAGCA
The DNA here is from genome assembly GCF_058780635.1 of Azospirillum sp. UENF 312511. Classification (NCBI taxonomy): domain Bacteria; kingdom Pseudomonadati; phylum Pseudomonadota; class Alphaproteobacteria; order Rhodospirillales; family Azospirillaceae; genus Azospirillum; species Azospirillum sp. UENF 312511. Next base: position 678,630 of record NZ_JBSNCG010000003.1, read on the forward strand.
TCGACGCGGTGGCCGGCGGCGAGACGGCGGGCATCCCCTTCGCCGCCTGGATCGCCGAGCGGCTGGAACTGCCCATGCAGTATGTCCGCAAGAAGCCGAAGGGCTTCGGGCGCAACGCCCAGATCGAGGGCGTGCTGACCGAGGGGCAGCGGGTCATCCTGGTCGAGGACCTCGCCACCGACGGCAAGAGCAAGGAGAACTTCGTCACGGCGCTGCGCAACGGCGGCGCCACCGTGACCGACAGCTTCGTGATCTTCCATTACGGCATCTTCCCGCAGTCGAAGACCAACATGGACCGCATCGGCGTCCGCCTGCACGAGCTGTGCACTTGGTGGGACGTGCTGAAGGTCGCTCGCGAGAACCAATACTTCGACGAGAACACCCTGTCGGAGGTCGAGAAGTTCCTGAACGACCCGGTCACCTGGTCCGCCGCCCACGGCGGCAAGGCCAGCTTCGACTGACGCACCCGGAGGCGCCGCGCCTTGACCGCACCGCCCACACCGCTAATATCCCGCGCGATGCTGCATCCGGCGTGGGTCATGGCGCGTATGGCGCGAATTACCAACCCGGCCTCCTGAGGGGGGCCGGGACCGCCTCGTTTGTGCGTGCGTCGGGGGCCTGACCGCTGCCGCCCGACGGTTCTGCTTCAGGTTCAGGATATCCCCGACATGACCCGCGACTACAAGTCCACCGTCTTCCTGCCCCGCACCGACTTCCCCATGCGCGGCGGCCTGCCCACCAAGGAGCCGGAGCTGCTGAAGCGCTGGGAGGACATGGGCCTCTTCCAGCGGCTGCGCGAGACGGCGAAGGGCCGTGAGAAGTTCGTCCTGCACGACGGCCCGCCCTACGCCAACGGCAACATCCACATCGGCCACGCCGTCAACAAGGTGCTGAAGGACGTCATCGTCCGCTCGCGCCAGATGCAGGGCTTCGACTCCAACTACGTCCCCGGCTGGGACTGCCACGGCCTGCCCATCGAGTGGAAGATCGAGGAGAAGTACCGCGCCGAGGGCAAGGACAAGGACGAGGTTCCGCTCAACCAGTTCCGCGCCGAGTGCCGCCAGTTCGCCCAGAAATGGGTGGACGTGCAGGCCGGCGAGTTCCGCCGCCTGGGCGTCGAGGGCAACTGGGCTGACCCGTACCTAACCATGACGCTGCCCGCCGAGGCGCAGATCGTCCGCGAGATCCACAAGTTCGCCATGAACGGCGGCCTCTACAAGGGCGCCAAGCCGGTCATGTGGTCGGTGGTGGAGAAGACCGCGCTGGCCGAGGCGGAGATTGAATACCACGACCACACCTCGACCACCGTCTTCGCGCGCTTCGCCATCTGGGGCTCGCCGGCGCCAGAGGTCGACGACGCCAACATCGTCATCTGGACGACCACCCCCTGGACCCTGCCGGGCAACCGCGCCATCGCCTTCGGCGACGAGATCGAATACGCGACCTACAAGGTGCTGGCGGTCGAGGAGGGCAGCCTCGCCGAGGTCGGCGAGCGGCTCGTCGTCGCCACCGCGCTGGCCGAGAGCGTCTTCAAGGAAACCAAGATCGCCGACGCGCGGCTGCTGCACCGCTTCCCCGGCTCGCGTCTGGCCGGCGGCTACTGCCACCACCCGCTGACCCGCAGCGGCTACGACTTCAAGGTGCCGCTGCTGGCCGGCGACTTCGTGACGACCGACGCCGGCACCGGCTTCGTCCACATCGCACCGGGTCACGGCGAGGACGACTTCCACTTGGGTCAGGCCAACGGCATCGAGGTGCCGCAGACGGTCGGCGAGGACGGGCGCTACTACGACCACGTCCCGCTGTTCGCCGGCCTGCGCGTCTACACCGCCGAAGGCAAGCCGGGCGAGGCCAACGGCGCCGTGCTGAAGGCCTTTCAGGAGGTCGGGGCGCTGCTCGCCAAGGGCCGGATCAAGCACAGCTACCCGCACAGCTGGCGCTCGAAGGCGCCGCTGATCTTCCGCACCACGCCGCAGTGGTTCATCTCCATGGAGACGAACGACCTGCGCAAGACGGCGCTGCAGGCGATCTCCGACACGACGTGGTTCCCGGCCCAGGGCGAGAACCGCATCCGCGCGATGATCGAGCAGCGCCCGGACTGGTGCATCAGCCGCCAGCGCGCCTGGGGCGTGCCGATCGCCCTGTTCGTCCGCAAGGACAACGGCGCGATCCTGCGCGACGCCGAGGTGTTCAACCGCATCGCCGACATCTTCGAGAAGGAAGGCTCCGACGCGTGGTTCGCCCGCCCGGCGCAGGACTTCCTCGGCAACGCCTACCGCGCGGACGACTACGAGCAGGTCAAGGACATCGTCGACGTGTGGTTCGAGTCCGGCTCGACCCACGCCTTCGTGCTGGAGCAGCGGCCGGAGCTGAAGTGGCCGGCCTCGTTGTACCTTGAAGGTTCCGACCAGCACCGCGGCTGGTTCCACTCCTCCCTGCTGGAAAGCTGCGGCACGCGCGGCCGGGCGCCCTACGACGCGGTGCTGACGCACGGCTTCACGCTCGACGAGCAGGGCCGCAAGATGTCCAAGTCGCTGGGCAACGTGGTCGCCCCGCAGGAGGTCTGCGACAAGTACGGCGCCGACATCCTGCGCCTCTGGGTGGTCAGCACCGACTACACCGAGGACCAGCGCATCGGTCCGGAGATCATCAAGTACCAGGCCGACCATTACCGCCGCCTGCGCAACACGCTGCGCTACATCCTCGGCGCGCTGGCCGACTACACCCCGGCGGAGCGCATCGCCGTCGCCGAGATGCCGGAGCTGGAGCGCTGGGTCCTGCACCGCCTGTCGGAGCTGGACGCGCTGGTCCGCGCCAAGATCGAGGCCTACGACTTCCACGACCTGTCGGTGGCGATCCACAATTTCTGCGCCGTGGAGCTGTCGGCCTTCTACTTCGACGTCCGCAAGGACAGCCTCTACTGCGACGCGGCCGGTTCGGTCCGCCGCCGTTCGGTCCGCACGGTGATGGAGCACCTGCTCTCCACCCTGACCGCGTGGCTGGCCCCGATCCTCTGCTTCACCGCTGAGGAGGCATGGCTCGCCCGTCCCGAGGGCCTGACCGGCGTCGAGGGCTGGAACGAGGAGAGCGTGCATCTGCGCGTCTTCCCGGCCATCCCGGCGGAGTGGCGCAACGACGGTCTCGCCGCCAAGTGGGAGTCCATCCGCACCGTCCGCCGCACCGTCACCGGCGCGCTGGAGCTGGAGCGGGCCAACAAGAGGATCGGCTCGTCCCTGCAGGCCAACCCGACCGTCTTCGTGGACGCGGCGACCAAGGCGCTGCTCGACGGCGTGGACTTCGCCGAGATCTGCATCACCTCGCAGATCACCGTGGCGGAGGGCACGGCACCCGAGGGGGCGTTCGTCCTGCCCGACGTGGCCGGCATCGCGGTGGTGTCCGGCCTCGCCGAAGGGGGCAAGTGCGAGCGCTGCTGGAAGATCCTTCCGGAGGTCGGCACGAACGCCGCACACCCGACGCTGTGCCTCCGTTGCGCCGAAGCCGTGGACGCGGAACCGGCGTTCTGATTTGCAGCAGGCCCCCTCCCCATCCCTCCCCCGCTTCGCGGGAGAGGGAGCGTGATCCCCTCCCTCGCCGAAGGCGGGGGAGGGTTAGGGAGGGGGCCCGAACGCCTTTCACTCTTCGGAGCACTCCATGAGCAGCCTCTCCACGTCCGGCAGCCGCGGCTACACGGTCTTCGGCCTGTCCGTCGCCGCGCTGGTGGTGGTCCTCGACCAGCTCACCAAATGGTGGATCCTCGACGTGGTCATGCAGCCCTACCCACGGGTCATCGAGGTCACGCCCTTCTTCAATCTCGTGCTGGCCTGGAACACCGGGGTCAGCTTCGGCACCTTCGGCAGCTCCCACGCCTGGATGCCCTACGTCCTGGCCGCGGTGGCCTTCGCCATTGTGGTGGCGCTGCTGCTCTGGCTGCGGCAGGCCGACCGGCGCTACCTCGCGCTGGCGCTGGGGATGGTCATCGGCGGAGCCATCGGAAACGTGATCGACCGGTTCCTCTACGGGGCCGTCGCCGATTTCCTCGATTTCCACATCGGGGGGTGGCATTTCTGGGCCTTCAACGTGGCGGACAGCGGAATCAGCGTCGGCGTGGCGCTTCTCGTGCTGGATGGGCTGTTCGCCGGCCGCGAAAAGTCGTAATAGTTCACGCGACGGAGCCGCTATAAGGGACGCGGCCCGACGACAAGCGGCCTGACGACTAGACGACGGGACTCGAACGTGACCATGCTTTCCTTCGCCTCCTCCATCGCACGGCGCTCCACCCGTTCCCTGGGGCGGGGCCCGCTGCTGGGCTTGGCCCTCGTTGCGCTGGCGCTCACCGGATGCTCCGACGTCCGCCGCTCCATCGGCCTCGACCGCCAGAGCCCGGACGAGTTCACGGTCGTGTCCCGCGCGCCGCTGACCATGCCGCCGAGCCTCGCCCGCCTGCCGGAGCCGCGCCCCGGCGCGGCGCGGCCGCAGGACGCCACGTCGGCCGCGGTGGCCGCCGCCTCCGTCTTCGGCGGCTCCTCGCGCACCGCTGCCACTGCCGCCGCCGCCGGACACACGGCGGGCGAGTCGGCCCTGATCGCCCAGGCCGGCGCCAAGGGCGGCATCGAGCCGGGCATCCGCAACAAGGTCGATCAGGAGACGACCCAGCTCGTCGTCGCCGACAAGAGCTGGATCGACTCCCTGCTGTTCTGGCAGACGCAGGAGCAGCCCTACGAGGTCGTCGACCCGAAGAAGGAGAACCAGCGTCTGCGCGAGGCCCAGGCCACCGGCAAGGCGCTGAATGACGGCACCGTCCCGACCATCGAACGCAAGCGCAAGGCGCCGCTGGAAGGGCTGTTCTAAGCCGCTTCCAGGGTCCGAATTCAGGGCTCCAACTCGGGGCATTGTTCCGGGCGCTTCGCCGCACCAGTATCTAGGGGGCGTTCCCAGACGGGGACGCCCCTTTTGCATTCCCGTCCCCTTCGTTCCCAACGAGAGGCCCATGCTCCCCAACGGCCCCACCGCTCCCCCACCCTGGAAACGGCCCTGGCGCCGGCTCGCCACCGCGGGCGTCCTGGCGTTCGCCCTGACTGGCGCCCTGTCCAGCGCCATCCCCGTCATCACGCCGGCCTTTGCCGCCGAGAAGGGCGTCTTCTTTCCGGAGACCTTCACCCTGTCCAACGGCATGCAGGTCGTGCTGGTGACCAACCAGCGCGTGCCGGTGGTCACCCACATGGTCTGGTACAAGGTGGGCGCGGCGGACGAGCCGCGCGGCGTGTCGGGAATCGCCCATTTCCTGGAACATCTGATGTTCAAGGGGACGGAGGAGGTTCCGCCCGGCGCCTTTTCCCGCATCGTCGCCAAGAACGGCGGGCGCGACAACGCCTTCACTTCCTGGGACTACACGGCCTATTTCCAGAACGTGGCGCGCGACCGGCTGGAGCTGGTGATGAAGATGGAGGCCGACCGCATGTCGAACCTCCGCCTCACCGATCAGGTCGTCTATCCGGAGCGGGACGTCATCATCGAGGAGCGCCGCCAGCGCATCGAGAACGAACCCGCCGACCGCATCGGCGAGCAGATCAACGCCACCCTCTACGTCCACCACCCCTACGGCACGCCGATCATCGGCTGGCCGCAGGAGATGGCCACCCTGACGCGGGAGGAGGCGGAGTCCTTCTACAAGAGCTGGTACGCGCCCAACAACGCCGTGCTGGTGGTGTCCGGCGACGTGACGGCGGAGGAGTTGAAGCCGCTCGCCGAGAAATATTACGGCAGCATCGCCGCCCGCCCGGTGCCGGAGCGCGTCCGCGTGCAGGAGCCGCCGATCAGCGCCGCCCGCCGGGTCATCCTGCGCGACGACGAGGTGCGCCAGCCCTCGATCCGCCGCAACTGGCTCGCCCCCTCCTACCGCACCGACAAGGAGGGCTACGCCTACCCGCTCCAGGTTCTGTCGGAGATCATGAGCGGCGGCCCGACCTCCCGCCTCTACCGCAGCCTCGTCGTCGAGCAGCGCATCGCCACCTCGGCCTGGCTGGGCTACAGCCCGTCGTCCTGGGACATGACCTCGCTGGCGGCGGGTGCCTCGCCGGCCCCCGGCGTGACCATGGAGAAGCTGGAAGCGGCGCTGGAGACCGACATCCGGACGCTCGTCGAAAAGGGCGTGACCGAGGAGGAGGTGGCCACCGCCAAGAAGCGCATGCTGGCCGAGGCCGCCTACGCCCGCGACAGCCTGACCGGCCCGGCCCAGACGCTGGGCGCCGCCATCGCCACCGGCCAGAGCATCGACGACGTGGAGAACTGGCCGGTGCGCATCGACGCGGTGACCGCCGATCAGGTCAACGCCGCGGCCCGCGCCGTTCTGGGCCAGACCAACCACGTCACCGGCCTTCTGCTGCCGCTCCAGGACAAGGGAAGCTGAGATGATCGCACGCATCGTGCCCCCTCCCTCCCGCTCTGCGGGTCCCTCCCTCCCCCGCTCCGCGGTGGAGGGCCTGAGCGCCGAACCGGTCCCCTCCACCTCGAAGAGGGGGAGGGTTAGGGAGGGGGCCATCGTCACCATCCTCACCCTGCTCCTGACCGCCTTCGCTGTCGTCACCCCCGCCGCCGCCATCGAGATCAAGCGGGTGGTCAGCCCCGGCGGGATCGAGGCGTGGCTGGTCGAGGACCACAAGGTCCCCATCATCGCCCTGGAATGGGCCTTCGAGGGGGCCGGGGCGTCCGACCCCAAGGGCAAGGAGGGCCTCGCCAACCTCGCCGCCCGCACGCTGGACGAGGGAGCCGGTCCCTATGACAGCCAGGCCTTCGCCGCGCGGCTCCAGGACAACGCCATCGCGCTGGGCTACGACGCCGGACGCGACGGCTTCGGCGGCAGCCTGCGCACGCTGAGCGACCGCCGCGACGAGGCGTTCGAGCTGACCCGCCTGTCGCTGGCCGAGCCACGCTTCGACGCGGAGGCGGTGGAGCGCATGCGCGCCGCCGTTCTGTCCAGCCTGCGCCGCGATCAGGCCGACCCCAACTACGTCGGACGGCGGCTGTTCTATTCCACCGCCTATCCCGGCCACCCCTACGGCGACGAGATCCGCGGCACGCTGGAGTCGCTGCCGACGATCACCCCGGACGATCTGCGCGGCTTCGTGAAGAACGGCTTCGGGCGCGACCGGTTGGTTGTCGCCGCGGCGGGCGACATCAGCCCGGAGGATCTGGGCCGCGCACTCGACCACGTGTTCGGCGGCCTGCCCGCAACCTCCGCGAACGCCGCCATCCCCGACGTCGAGCCGAAGGGGCTTGGCGAGACGCTGGTCGCCACCCGGCCGACCGCGCAGACCGTCATGCTGATGGGCCAGACCGGGCTCAAGCGCGCCGACCCCGACTGGTACGCGGCGACCGTGATGAACTACGTCCTGGGCGGCGGCGGCTTCGGCTCCCGCCTGATGGAGGAGGTGCGGGAGAAGCGCGGCCTCAGCTACGGCGTCTACAGCTACCTGATCCCGATGGAGCATTCCGCGCTGGTGATGGCCGGCGGCAACACGGTGAACGCCAAGGCCGGTCAGGCGCTGGACATCATGCGCCAGGAATGGAAGCGCATGGCCGACCAGGGCGTGACGGAGGAGGAGTTGGCCGACGCCAAGACCTACCTCACCGGCAGCTTCCCGCTCCAGCTCAGCAGCACCCAGGCGATCGCAGGCATCCTGCTCCAGGTCAAGCGCGACGAGTTGGGCATCGACTATCTCGACCGCCGCGACGCCTTCATCAACGGCGTCACCCAGGCCGACGTGCAGCGCGTCGCCAAGCGGCTGCTCGACCCCAACCGGCTGCTGACCGTGCTGGTCGGCCGTCCGGAAGGCGTGACCGCGACGCGGACGATCGACGGGGGGAGCTGACCGGGGCGTGGTCGCGGCGAGCCCCCACCCAACCCTCCCCCGCTTTGCAGGGGAGGTCGGGAGGGGGGCCCAGCGCGACCACCCCCCTCACGCCAAGTCCGGCTGGCTCCCCGGAAAGCGCGGATCGCCGGGATCAATGGGGCGGCCCGGCACCTTGCCGGGGATGATCCCCACCTGATCGGGCCGCTCGTCCTCGCGGCGTTCCTCATCTGTCGGAACCGGCGGATTCTGTTCGGGTTTGTTCGAATCGCTCATGGTCACCTCCTGTCCCGAAAAGAACACAGGGCGGCGGTTGCCGGTTTCATCCACCGCCCCGCATAGTCCGCTTCACCTAGACCGCTTCACCTAGACCTTTGTGCACGTTGGATGCGCCGCTTTGGCGCGTACCCGGCGCGCACCGATCGGTGCTAGGCTCCGCGCACGCGAGAAGGAGGCAAAATCCCAATGTCAGCGCTCACCCGTTCGCCCGCCTGGGAAGCCCTGGCCCGTCACCGCCAGGACGTTTCGACCCTCCATATGCGCGACCTGTTCGCCGCCGACGCCGACCGCTTCAACCGCTTCTCCCTGGAAGCCTGCGGCCTGCTGTTCGATTATTCGAAGAATCGCATCACCGAGGAGACTCGGACCCTTCTCCTCGACCTCGCCCGCCAGCAGGACGTGGAAGGCTGGCGCGACCGCATGTTCGCCGGGGAGCGGATCAACATCACCGAGGACCGCGCCGTCCTGCACACCGCGCTGCGCAACCGCTCCAACCGCCCGGTCATGGTGGACGGCCAGGACGTCATGCCGGAGGTGAACGCCGTCCTGCACCGCATGGAGCGCTTCGTCCGGCAGGTCCGTGACGGCGCCTGGACCGGCTACACCGGCCACCCGATCACCGACATCGTCAACATCGGCATCGGCGGGTCCGACCTCGGCCCGGTGATGGTGACGGAGGCGCTGACCCCCTACCTGCACCCGCAGATCGGCGTGCATTTCGTTTCCAACGTGGATGGCACCCACATCAGCGAGACGCTGGAATGGCTGGACCCGGAGACGACCCTGTTCGTCATCGCGTCCAAGACCTTCACCACCCAGGAGACGCTGACCAACGCCCACACCGCGCGGCGCTGGTTCCTGGAGAGCGCCGGCGACCCCGCCCATGTCGCCAAGCATTTCGTCGCCGTCTCCACCAACGAGGCGGAGGTGCGCAAGTTCGGCATCGACCCGGCCAACATGTTCGGCTTCTGGGACTGGGTCGGCGGGCGCTATTCGCTGTGGTCGGCGATCGGGCTGTCCATCGCGCTCGGCATCGGCATGGACCGCTTCTATGAGTTGCTGGCCGGCGCCCACGAGATGGACGAGCATTTCCGCACCGCGCCGCTGGACCGCAACATGCCGGTGCTGATGGCGATGCTCGGCGTCTGGTACGTCAATTTCTGGGGCGCCAAGTCGCACGCCGTGCTGCCCTACGACCAGTATCTGCACCGCTTCCCCGCCTATCTCCAGCAGTTGGACATGGAGAGCAACGGCAAGACGGTGGACCGCCAGGGCGCGCGGGTGGATTACGCCACCGGCCCGGTGGTCTTCGGTGAGCCGGGCACCAACGGCCAGCACGCCTTCTACCAGCTGATCCACCAGGGGACGGAGCTGGTGCCCGCCGACTTCCTGGCCCCGGCGGAGACCCACAACCCCATCGGCGACCATCACCGCATCCTGCTGTCGAACTTCTTCGCCCAGCCGGAGGCCCTGATGCGCGGCAAGACCGCCGACGAGGTGCGCGCCGAGATGGCCAAGTCCGGCAAGCCGGCCGAGACCGTCGAGCCGCTGGTCCCCCACCGCGTGTTCGAGGGCAACAAGCCGTCCAACAGCATCCTGTTCAAGAAGCTGGACCCGCGCACGCTGGGCGCCCTGATCGCGCTCTACGAGCACAAGGTGTTCGTCCAGGGCATCGTGTGGGCCATCAACAGCTTCGATCAGTGGGGGGTGGAGTTGGGCAAGCAGTTGGCCGGCAAGATCCTGCCCGAACTCCAGAATGGCCCGACCGCCGCGCTGGGGCACGACAGCTCGACCAATGGGCTGATCGGCTGGTACCGCAAGCACCGCTGAGCGGACCTTTACGGCGAACGAAGGAGAGGCGGAAGAGTGGCAGACAGCCGCTTTCCCGCCTCTCCTTGATTCGCTATGGCGCGATCAGCATCATCAGACAACGCCCAGAAGCGCGGGGAAATTGTAAACCGTACTACCAACCTGAAGCTGCTCGATCGTCGAAATTCCCACAGTGTTGGAATTCGTACGGAAATTCTTGATCAAAACGCCGTTGTCGACTTGGCCGTTATCATTGATATCTGATTTCAAGTAAATCCATAGGTCGTTGTTGTTGACCCAGGTCGCTTGAAGATCGCTCAACGTCGCATTGAGGAAAACAAGCCTATCCGCTGAGCCGGGATTGCTGTCGGCAGTGTCAAAGATGTAGGTATTTCCGCCTAGCAACGGATCGTGGAAGTAGGTGTCGTCACCGGCACCCCCGTAAAGCTCGTCCCACGAGTAAGAGCTCCTATCAAAACCCGTGGAAAGTGGGCTGAAGCCGTTGATTTACCTCAGCCCTACCCGGTTTTGATCCGCACTCTAAGAGCCTCCCCCGATCAGCGTATCGTTTCCCGATGCCGAAGTCGTCCCTCCGTAGATCACATCATATCCGCTGCCACCGTGTAACAGGTCCGCCTCGGTGTCGCCGTTCAGAGTATCGTCGCCATTACCGCCCAGAAGCGTATCGGATCCGCCATGTCCGAACAGGTTATCGTTGCCGTCGCCGCCATCCAGATAATCAGCATAGTAGCCGCCGACGATTGTATCGTTGCCGCCCAGGCCGTAAATCGAGAATTGATCCGTGATGGATCCTGGGTAAGACCCGCTCGGCGCCAAATCATTTCCATTGGTCAGGGCATAGCTATAGTAAGTCACAATCATCCTCCACACATTATATTTGTGCACCCACAATAAATGCACACAAAAACAATTATCACGATTCCGTATAAAGCAAATACATTTTTTATAGATATACGAAATCAAAACATACCATGATATTGCTTAGATGCCTAAGTAATCAAAATCTTACTTTTATGCCGTGACCATTGCTTCAAATGAAAGAATGGGCTATAGAAGGAGAAAGGAATCAGGAACTCAGGAGGATGCAGCTATGGATGTTCAATCGGCCTTGACTGGCGCATATTCGACATCATCAGCCTCCTCCTCAAAAGGCACCACCCAGCTACGCACCGCCGACAACAATCAGATTGGCGGCGCAGCCACCTCGACCGCCGAGAGCACAAAGGACACGTTGTCCCTGAGCACCTTGGCGGCGAGTTCTGAAGGGGCCGTCGCTGGACCTTTTCAACAAGCTGAAGCAGAACGAGCGTGCCCTGCTCGGCGACCTCGTGGACAGCGGCAAGGTCACCGGTGACGATGTGAACAACGCGTTGATGGGCAGCCTGAAGCAAGCGCGCCGCTCCAGCTTCGCGACCGGCAGCATGATGTTCGAAACCCAGAACTCCAACCTCTTCGCCCGCGCCGACAGCGTCACTGCGGATGAAATGCTGAAAGCGACGGACAACACGCTTGCCCGGCGCAAGGAGTTGGTTTCACGATTAGGGGAACTGGAAAAGAATGGCCAGGGCGGTTCGGACGATTACAGCGCAGTCCTGCGCGCTCTTTCCGGAATGGAGCCCGGCGCTGACCCCAGAGGCAGTGGGCGGGTGAACGGTCCGCCCCGCTCGACCCGGATCGTGTCACCCTACACCATGAATCTCGGCGACCAGCGCTTCCAGCAGAGTGGAGCGGAGGAGGCGGCAAGCAACAAGTTGAAAGAGGCCGGCGTGTCCTTGTCAGCCCTGTCGGACGCCGCCCGTGGCATAGCAGAGGACGATGTGGCTGGTATCGTGAAGGAAGAAGCCTCGCGCATGGCCAATGCCATGGGGCGCAACGGCGGCTGAGTCAGCGCAGCGGGGTGCCCCGCCAGGACGTCGTTCCGCCGGTGACCGAGGCGCCGGCCGCAGTAAATCCTTGTGCAGCACATCGATCCGGCGTAGGGTGCAGGCCATGAACCCCGTGCGCCTCACCTCTCCCGCCCTTCTGGGGCGATTTTGGTACCGCTGGTACACACCGGCGGCCTAGGTATCGCACACCCACGATGCATCCAAAGCCGCCCGACCCGAGGCGGCTTTTGTGTTTTCAGCACGCGGTGCACGCAAAATCCTCCCGACGGTCACGGCGGCCTCCCTGACAAACCGGAGGTCCCATCATGTCCGATTTCGATTTCGACGTCGTCACCGGCCCGTCCAGCGCCAGCTGCCCCGCCACTCCCAGCGAACCGGAAACGCAGGAGGACGGCCACCCCGCCGACAAGACCGGCCCGGCGTGACCGCCCCGTGCCTGGAACCGCCCCTCCCTTCCCGCCTCGCCGTGGCGGTACGGGACAGCGGGGCGGTCCCCACGCAGGAACGGCCGCCGCTTACGGCAGCGTGACCGCTGCTGTGGTGGCGAAGCCGAGCTGGCCCAGCTGCGCGTCGAAGAAACAGTTGTAGGCCAGCAGCAGGTTGATGCCCGTGTTGACGAAGGCGATGTCGGCGTTCGGCAGGACCGGTTCCAGCGACGCCGGGGCCGCCGCGGTGGACAGCGCGGCATCGATGGCGAAGATGCCCTTGACCGGGGCCGCGCTCGACATGGCGAAGCTGTAGGTCATCACCGGCTCCGCATCGGGGCTGGACCCGTTCGGCACCGCGATGGTGATCTCCGCCCCGCCGAGATTGGCCGCCCAGTTCTTCACCTGCGGAACGCTCATCATCGCCCCGGTGACCCCGCTGTCGAGCAGCAGCGTGGCGCTCAGCGGCTGCGCGTCGTTGATCGTGCTGATGGTGATGGTCGCCGGACCGGTCAGCCAATAGGGCTGGGCCGGCGCCGCCGGCCAGGAGGTTCCCGACGGCGGGGCACAGTTGCAGCCGTTGGTGACGTTCGGCGTGACCGGCGGCTTGGCCGAGGTCAGCGCGACGGTCTGGCCGTTGAAGGGGGCGGCCGTGAACTCGGCGGTCGTGACGCCCAGCGCTATGCAGCCGCTCGCCCCGCTCCCCGCCGAGGACAGCAGATAGGACGGGTAGAGCGGCTGGCCGTCCACCGACGCCGAGAGGAACGGGTTGCTCAGCGTGTAGACCACCTGATCGGATTGACCGGCGTTCGCGGTGTAGCTCAGCGCCGGGCGGCCAGAGCCGACACCCATCATGCCCATGCCCGGATCGACCGGGTTCTGGACGCCGGGCGTGCCGGTGTTGCCGGCATATTGCGCGCCGAAGACCACCAGCGGCCCGGCCTCGCAGACGGAAACGACCTGCTTCGACTCGTCCAGCGACGCGCCAAGCGCCAAGCTGGGCACGAGATAGAGGCAACCGGCCAGCGTGTTCCCCGACGGGTGATAGGTGATCTGTGCCGGCCCGAGCGACACAACGCCGGCGGCCAGTCCCTTCGACGTGTCGCCGTCAACCATCAGCAACGTTGCGGGGATGACGATGCCGGTCGAACCGGTGTCCACCTGCACCTCGTGCAGCAGGCCGCTCGGCGTGCCAATGGTGATGTTGAGGGAATTGGTCTGGCCCTGCAGATTGAAAGGCTGGCGCACCACCGGGACATCGACCGCCGAGGCGTAAGTGATAGGAGTTTCAGTCATTTCTCTCTCCAAATCATAAGAAAATGAACAAGCACTTTCCTACTTCGACAAGTTCATTTCAAATAAACCGGCAATATGAATTCATTTGTATTTTTCATAGCTTTCTTCACAAGCCAAAAAATAGGCGGCCTTATGTTTTTATTTGTTCACGACAGCGCCGCGTTGATCGTCACGTCGCCTCAGCGCCTGACGAGACGACCCGGCCCGCACAGCCATCATCAGACTGGACACTTCCGCCGCATGGACAACCGGTTTCGTGCGCGGCATCATCACTCACCACCTCGGGATGCATCCCGAAGGCCGCGCCATCGAAAAGCGGGGAAAGCGCGTATGTCCATCACCGACGTCACCAGCAGCACACCCGCCGCTTTCGGCGCCGGCGCCAAGCCGGTCCCGGCCAAGGGACCCGATGCCTCCGCTTCGGGACCCCTCGCTCCCACGATCGGCCGCAACGGCACGGTGGACACGGTCAGCCTGTCCCCCGACGCGGTCCGGGCCATGAAGGCCGGGGCCATCTCCTTCACGGCCCCAAAGGCCGACGAGACGTCGGTGAAGGACCCGGTGGCGGCGGGCGTGGACGCCATGCTCGCGCGTCGCGATTACGACCTCAAGCAGGCCGACTACATGAGGCAGGCGATGGGCATGCTGCGCCAGACGCTCAACCTGCCCGAGGACCAGCCGATCTTTTTGGGTGGCGCTGCGCATGGCCTGCTGGACAAGCTGGCGGCGAAGAACGGCCTCAGCAAACCCGAGATCCCGGACGCTCTGCGCGCCGCCGGAGTGAAGGACCCGTTTGCGGAGGATGCCGACGCCGAGGCCGGCGTGATCGGCATCGGCATGCCCAACAGCGGCAGGGAATTGCAGGTCGTCTTCGACCGGCTCGGCCTCACCAGCCGGTCGAAGACAACGGACGATCCGCTGCGCATGATCGCATTGAAGGACGGGAGCGACCGCGGCAGCCCGCTGCTCGGGGCCATCAAGGGAGGAACGCTGGGACGCCTCACCGACACCCGGCCCGGCCAGGGCGCCAGCCTGTGGGCGGTCACCGACGGTGGCGAGGGGCCGAACACCCGCGTCCTCGCCTCCGTCCGCTCGGTCGGCATGGACGACACCGCTACCGACATGGCCGCCGGCCTGCTGAAAGGGTTGAAGGGGCTGTTCGCCGGGGCCTGAGGACCGCCGCAGCCGTTCGCCGCACACGCCCCCGCTCATGGTGGCATTCCGCGCCTGAGCCTACTATATTTGGCGCATGCCGATCCGCATGTTGCCCGACACGCTCGTCAACCGCATCGCCGCCGGCGAGGTGATCGAGCGGCCCGCCGCCGCCGTCAAGGAACTGGTGGAGAACGCCATCGACGCCGGGGCCACCCGCATCGACGTGGTGGTGCGTGATGGCGGCAAGTCGCTCATCACCATCACCGACGACGGCTGCGGCATGGGGCCGGACGAGCTGGCGCTCGCCGTGGAGCGGCACGCCACCTCCAAGCTCCCGTCCGACGACCTGCTCGACATCCGCTCGCTGGGCTTCCGCGGAGAGGCGCTGCCCTCCATCGGGGCGGTCAGCCGCCTGACCCTGACCAGCCGCCCGCGCGGCGCCGACAGCGCCTGGGCGCTGACCGTGGACGCCGGCCTGAAGGGCGCGCCGCAGCCCGCCGCGCTGGCCCAGGGCACCCGCGTCGAGGTGCGCGACCTGTTCGCCGCCGTGCCCGCCCGCCTGAAGTTCCTGAAGGCCGCCCGGACCGAGTTCGACCACATCGGCGACTGCATCGAACGGCTGGCCATGGCCCATCCCGGCGTGGCCTTCACGCTGGACGGCGACAACCGCTCGACGCTGCGCCTGTCGGCGGCGCAGGGCGACCTGCTCGACGCCCGGCTGACCCGGCTGGGCGCCCTGATGGGCCGCGACTTCCAAGACAACGCCGTGCCTGTGCAGGCGGCGCGCGAGGGGGTGACGCTCGCCGGCTGGATCGGCCTGCCCACCCTGCACCGCCCCACGGCCCGCCACCAGCATCTGTTCGTCAACGGCCGCCCGGTGCGGGACAAGCTGATGGTCGGCGCGGTGCGGGCGGCCTATGCCGATTTCCTGCCGCGCGACCGCCACCCCATGCTGGCGCTGTTCCTCGACCTCGACCCGCAGGAGGTGGACGTCAACGTCCACCCCGCCAAGGCGGAGGTGCGCTTCCGCGACCAGGGCTTGGTGCGCGGGCTGATCGTCGGCGCCCTGAAGCACGCGCTGGCCGAGGCCGGGCACCGCGCCTCGACCACTGTGGGGCTGGCGACCCTGGGTGCGCTGCGCCCGGAGAACAGCGAGCTGGACGCGGACGGAGCCATTCCGTCGCCTTCCCCCCTGCCCTACCGCAGCCCGGGGCACCAGCCGGCGCAATCCTGGGGCGGCAGTTACGGCTCCGTCGTGCCGCGCGGGCTGGCCGACCGGGCGACCGCCTTCCAGGCCCCCCATCAGGCGCCGCTCCCTCCCTTGCAAGGCCGCCTCGCCGGCTGGCAGGCCGCGCCCGCCGCGCGCCCGCCGGACTACTCGGCGCAGGCCGCCGCCGCTCCGCCGTTGGACAGCCACCCGCTGGGCGCGGCCCGCGCCCAAGTCCACAACACCTACATCGTCGCCCAGACCACCGAGGGAATCGTCATCGTCGATCAGCACGCCGCCCATGAGCGGCTGGTCTATGAGCGGATGAAGACCGCCCTCCTGGAGGGCGGCGTGAAGCGGCAGGCCCTGCTGATCCCGGAGCTGGTGGAACTGGACGAGCCGTCCGCCAACCGCCTGCTGGGCCGCGCCGCGGAACTGGCCGAGTTGGGTCTTGCGGTGGAGGGCTTCGGCCCCGGCTGCGTCCTGGTGCGCGAGGTGCCGGCACTGCTGGGTCAGAGTGATGTGAAAAGCCTCGTCCGCGACCTCGCCGAGGAACTGGCAGAGCTGGGCGATGCGCTGTCGCTGAAGGAGCGTCTGGAGCATGTGTGCGGCACCATGGCCTGCCATGGCTCCGTCCGCGCCGGACGCAGCTTGAGCGTGGAAGAGATGAACGCCCTGCTGCGCCAGATGGAGGCCACTCCCCACAGCGGCCAGTGCAACCACGGGCGACCCACCTATGTGGAGTTGAAGCTGTCGGACATCGAGCGGCTGTTCGGGCGCCGTTAGGGTTGTCGGACCACAGTTATGTTGGGCCACAGTTAGACTGACCCTGAACCACAATGGAACTGCCCCGGAGAGGGCCCGCTTCGGCATCGCGCCAGCAATCATCGGCTAGCCGTTGCCCTCTCCCAACCCCCGCTTTCCAGTGACGCGCCACGGAATGGGCACCGTTGCGGAGCGAGGCAAGCGGCCGGGAGAATGATTGACCAACGCCCCTCCAACGTGTGAACCAGCCTGGGGGTCTGACGCCGGTCCGGCCCCGCGCGGTTCCTAAACCATGCGTGGGGACGTGAGATCAGCCATCGCCGTAACGGATCAGGGATTCGGCGAAAGCGACGAGCTGGTCGACGTCCGCCTCGGTGTTGAAGTAGTGCGGGGCAGCGCGAACCAGCGTGGGCAGATGGCGGCGTTCGGCGTCCAGGCGGGTGCTTTCCGGCGACGAGGTGCTGATGGCGATGCCACGGGCTGCAGCTCCGGCGACGATGGTCCGCGGGTCCACGGCATCGGAGCTGAAGCTGACGATGGCACTGGGGCACGCGCCCAGGTCATGAGTCCGGAAGCTGGGCACGCTTGCCAAGCCATCTCGAAGCCGTTGCGCCAAACCGCGGCAGCGGCGCCAGATGCGGTCGATGCCGATTTCCATCGCATAATCGGCGGCCTCGCCCATGCCGAGCCGCGCCATGTGGTTGCTTTCCCAGCTTTCGTAGCGCCGGGCGTCGTCGCGCAGCTCATAGCGGTTGCGCTCCACCCACCGGGCGCCGATGTGATCGATGAAGGGGGGCTCGCACCGATCCAGCATCGCGCGGCGGACATGCAAGAAGCCCGCGCCACGCGGTCCCCGCAGGAACTTGCGCGACGTCGCGGCCAGAAAGTCGCAGCCGAGCGCCTGGACGTCGACCGGCATCTGACCGACCGCTTGGCAGGCATCCAGAAGATAGGGAATGCCGTGCGCGCGGGCGATCTGGCCGACGGCGGCCGCCGGATTGTTCAATCCGCCATTGGTTGGCACCCACGTCAGCGAAATCAGGCGAACCTTCGGATCGATCATCCGCTCAAGCGCCGCCAGATCGACGACGCCTTGCTCATCCGACGGACACACGCGGATGACGACTCCCCGGCGCCGCTGCATCTGGAGCAGGGTCACATAATTGGCGCCGTATTCCGCCTCGGCGGTGATGACCACATCGCCAGGGGCGAAGTCGAGGGAATGGAAAGCCAGCTGCCACGCGACCGTGGCGTTCTCGACGAGAGCGATCTCGGAGGGTGCTGCGTTGATCAACCGGGCAATCGACCCATAAACACGTTCCAAGCGCTCCTCGGAAGCCGCGAAGGCGCCGTATCCGCCCAGCCGGGCTTCCAGGTCCAGGTAGTCGTGCATCCGCTCGACCACGGGGCGTGGCATCAGCGACGCGCCGCAACTCAAGAGGAACGTTTGTCCGGCGAGCCCCGGCGTCTCGGCGCGGAGCGCCTCCAATTCCTCGTCTTGGATGTCGGCAGGCAAAGGGGAGGCGCCGGCCGGACGCAGATCGTTTCCGGTCATAGTCATTGGACTGCTTTGTAACGGCCACCGGGGCAAGGCAGCGCCCTCCCTCGGTGGTCTTGAACATGTGCCGCATCCGCCCGTGGGCGGTCTTAGCGAACCTCGGCCCAGATGTGCTCCCGGACCACGGCATCCTTCAGGGTGACGCCGTAACCCGGCCCGTCCGGAATCTGCAGAGCGCCGTTCTTCAAACGGGTCTCGAAGGGCTCCGTCGCCACTTCGATCCAGCCGGGAATGCGGGCCCAGTAGGGGAAGTGTTCCTGCACGTAGAAGTTCGGGATCACGGCGCTGAGATGGGTGGCGATGCTGGCCGCAACGGAACTGCCGCAGACATGGGGTTGCACCTTGACGCCGTAGGCATCGGCCATGGCAGCAATCTTATGGGTTTCGGCGAACCCGCCGGTGTTGCCGATGTCCGGCTGCAGGATGCCGACGGCCCGACGCTCCAACAGATCGCGGAAGCCGTACCGCAGGTATTGCCGCTCGCCGGTGGCGATCGGAATGTTCGTCTTGGCGGCGACCTGTTCCAGCGCACCCAGGTCTCCCGGATCGCAGATTTCCTCGATGAAGGCGATATCCAGGTCTTCCAGACCATGGACGAAGCGGATGGTATCGCTCACCGAGAAACCACCGGCCAGATCGAGCATGAGCGTGACGTCGGCACCCACGGTGCGCCGGACCTGCGCGACGATATCCAGCGCGGTGTTCACCGCGTCGCGGTCATCCGCGTAGCGGTTGACCGTATGCCGAAGGGTCCCGTTGGGCTGAATCCGCGCCAAGGGGTACATTTTCAGGGCCTTGTGGCCGTCCTTCACGGCCGCCTCCGCTTGGCGCAGCAGATCGGCAACGGAGGTCGCGCCGAAGTACCAGCCATTGGCGTAGTAGGCGAGCGTGTCACGCATCCGTCCGCCGAACAGCTCGTGGACCGGAACGTTCAGCGCCCGTGCCCGAATGTCCCACAGAGCCTGCTCGATGGCACTGAGGCCAGCTCCGGCAATGCCCCCCGGGTTCTTCAGCCAGAAGGACTGATCGTACATCTCGCCGATCAGGCTGTTGATGCGGGTCGGATCGGCGCCGATCACGAACCGTGCGCACAGATCCTGGATCATGCCCGCGGCGCCGGTCCGGCCGCAGCCGTAAGCCGTGGCGACCTCGCCGAGGCCGGATATCCCCTCATCGGTATCGAGCTTGACGATGACGGGTTTGAGGCCCTCGCCGTTGATGACGTAGATCGTGGCTTTGGTGATCTTCATGATGACGCTGTCCGGTGAATGGGATGGGATAGAGGCTCAGGCGCCGAGTTCATCGCGCAGGGACCGGTGGAGCGCGGAAGCCTCCTCCAGCCATCCGAGGCGCATTGCGGCGACCGAGGAGCGCAGCAGCCGGGTGTAGGGATGACGGGGAGCCCCGAGGACCTGCGCCGTGGGGCCTTGTTCGACGACTTCGCCGTTGCGCAGGACCATGATCTTGTCCGACATCGCCGCCACGGCCGAAAGGTCATGGCTGATGAACAGGATGCCGATGTTCAGCTCGCGCTTGAGTTCGTTGATCAGGTCGAGCACCGATGCCGCGACGATGTTGTCGAGCGCCGAGGTGATTTCGTCGCAGATCAGCACGTCCGGCCGGGCGGCGAGAGAGCGGGCCAGGTTGACGCGCTGCTTTTCACCGCCGGACATCTGGCTCGGCTTGCGGTCGACATAGTCGGCGGGCAGATGGACCTGTTCCAGAAGATCGCGTATCCGCTCGGCGCGGCGCTCTTTGGAGCGTTCTCCGAAGAACGTCAACACCTGTCCGAGGATGCGGCCCACGGTGTGGTGGCGGTTCAGGGACGTGTCGGCCGACTGGAAGGTGATCTGGACAGCCCGGCGCATGGGGAGTGGACGCTTGAGCACATCCCGTTCCATAAGCTGTCCGTTGACCAGGACCTCGCCCTGGCTGGGTTGGACCAAGCCGGCGATGGCACGGGCCATGGTGCTCTTGCCCGACCCGGACTCGCCGACCACCGCCATCATCTCGCCGCCGTTCAGGGTCAGCGACGCACCGCTGAGTGCCTTCACCGCGAAACCGCCGGTGCCGTAGCACACGGCCAGATCGCGAACCTCCAGAAGCGGCGGCCGGGCGGGCGGGGACACCGCTGTCGCGCTGGCGGTAGCGGCGACGGTGTCCGCCATGGTCCCGGATTCGGCATCGAAACCGCGATGCATCTCCAGGAGTTGCTGCGTGTACGGGTGTTCGGGATGATGGAGGATTTGCTCGACCGTGCCACGCTCGACCACCTCGCCGTTGCGCATCACCAGGATGTGGGTGGCGACCTGGACCACCTGGGCGATGTCGTGGCCGACCAGGATGGCGGCGGTCCCGCTGGCGCGGATCCCGGTGTCCAGGGCCTTCAGCACCTCAACCTGGGTGGTGGCGTCAAGGGCGCTGGTCGGTTCGTCACAGACCAGGATCTCAGGCATTTCATGCAGGCCCATGGCGATCATGAACCGCTGCAGTTGCCCGCCGGAAACCTCATGGGGGAATCGGTTGTAAAAGGCTTCGCCGGTGGGCAGGTCAAGAGTCCGATAGACCTCACGTGCCCGGGCGTGGGCCGCGTCGGGGGACATGGTGTGATGGATGCGGCTGCTTTCCGTGACCTGGCGGTCCAGCCGGATGCGCGGGTTGAAGGAGACCGCGGCGCTCTGGGCGATGTAGGCCAGCTTGCGGCCACGCAGCTGCGCCAGTGCCCGCCGGCTCATCCGCAGCAGATCCTGGCCTCGGAAGAGCACCTGCCCGGAGACGTGGCGGACGCCCGGCCGCATGTGCCCCAGGGCGGTCAGCGCCAGGGTCGTTTTCCCGGACCCGGATGCCCCGATGAGCGCCAGGATCTGGCCATGTTCCAGGGTCAGCGAGACGTCCCGCAGAATGGGTTTCCCGCTGTCCGCGGACAGGTTCAGATTCCGGATATGGAGAAGCGTCATACCCCGCCCCCCTTCTTTTCACGTTCCTGCAGCCCATCGACGAACAGGTTCAGCAGGACGGAGACGACCGCGATGGAGAGAGCCGGATAGATCGGTGCCCAGGAACCGATTTGCAGGCCGTCCAGATTTTCGCGGACGAGTCCGCCCCAGTCCGCCATCGGCGGCTGCACGCCAAGACCAAGAAAGCTCAGGCCGCTCATGAAGAGGATGGCGAAGCTCAGGCGCAGGGCGAAATCCGCGGTCAACGGCATGACCACATGCGGCAGCATCTCGCCGAACAGAAGCCACCGATTGCCCTCGCCGCGGGCACGGGCCACGGTGATGAAATCCTGTGCGATCAGATCTTGCCCAAGCGCGCGGGCGATCCGGAACACGCCGGCGGCATAGACCACGGCTGTCAGAACCACGATGGCGACGAGGGATGGGCCGGTCACGGCCAGCACGACGAGACCGGCAATGATCTTGGGAACGGACAGAACCACGTCGACGATACGACTGACGACCGCATCGAACCATCCGCCGCGCAACGCCGTCAGCAAACCCAGCGTGTCGCCGATCAGGTGGGCGAGAATGGTGCTGAGCAAGGCCATGCCAAGGGTGACGCGGCCCGAGCTGAGCAGCCGCGCCAGCAGATCGCGGCCGAGGAAGTCGGTGCCCAACCAGTACTCGTCGGACGGCGGAACGAAGCCGTCGCTGCTCAGAAAAGCGTCGGGGTCGTGCAGCGGCAACAGCGGTGCCGCCAGAACGGCGAAGGCGACCAGCAGCAGGAGGGCGACGACAACCGACAGCAGCGTCGGCCGGAACAGGCTTTTGAGCTGGGAGGGTGTCTGGTGCGGCATCATGAGGAAGCCCCCGGTTCCTTGCGGCTGTCGAACAGCTTGGCGACGATGTCGGCGACCATGATCAGGCCGATGTAGGCGGCCGAGAAAATCATTGCGCAGGCCTGGACCACCGGCAGGTCGCGCGCCTGAACCGAATCCGCCATGAGCCGGGCGAGGCCGGGGAAGGCGAAGATGGTTTCGACGATCACCACGCCACTGATGAGGTAGGCGACATTCATCGCGATGATGTTGATCAGCGGGCCGACGGCGTTGCGCAAGGCATGGACCGTGATCACGCGGACCGATCCGGCGCCTTTCAGCCGGGCCGTCTCGACATAAGGCTGCGTCAGGATGTTGCCGACCACCGCGCGAGTCATCCGGGCGAGCTGCGCGGTGACGATGATGGTCATGGTGGCCAACGGCAACAGCATGGATTTGATCAGGGTCAGGACCCCCGAGCCGGGCGTCACGTAAGAGATCGCCGGTAGCCAGCGCAGATGGATCGAGAAGACGAGCACACCCAGCGTGGCGACCAGGAATTCCGGCGTCGCGCACAGACCGACGATGACGATGGTCCCGACCCGGTCCAGACGGGTGCCCTTGTGGACAGCCAGGACCATGCCGATCAGCAAGGCCAGGGGAACCGAGACCAACGTGGTCAGCCCGGCCAGCGTCAACGTGTTGGACAGGCGTTCGGACAACATCACGCTGACGGGTTGGCGGGAGGTCATCGAAACGCCCCAGTCGCCATGAAATATGCCCCACAGCCAAGCCAGATAGCGAACCGGTGCGGGCTGATCCAATCCCAGTTCGGCCCGCAACGCAGCCACGTTCTCGGGGCTGGCCGACTGTCCAAGCATGATTTGCGCCACATCGCCGGGCAACATCTCGCAGCCGACGAAAATGAGCAGGGAGATGACCAGCAGCAGGACGAAGCCTGCTGCCAGCCGCTTGACGATGAATCTGATCACGGCGAGACCTAGCGCTTACGAAAGCCAGACCTGATCGGAGAACCGGAAGCCGGAGAAGTTTCCGATCTGGTTGGGTGTAAGCCCCTGGATGCGGCTTGAAACACCGTCGAGATAGCTCAGGAAGACCGGCATCGTCACCGCACCGCAGTTGTGCAGGATCTCCTGGATCTCATGGTACATGGCGATGCGCTTGTCCACATCCAGAGTGGCCCGAACGCCGTCGATGAGAGAGTCCAGGCGCGGGTTGCCGTAGTGGGAGAAGTTCCACTGCGAGCCGCTCTTCCAGGTCACGTTGAGCAGCAGATGCGGCGTCGGACGGGGGAAGAAGTTGGTTGCGAAGAAGCGGCGCTTGCCGGCGACGGCGGTCCAGTAGCTCTCCGACGGCTCGCGCCGCAAGGTCAGGTTGAGGCCTGCCTGGGCGGCGGAGCGCTGCAGAAGCTGGGCGATTTCGACGCTGTAGACCACCCCATCGCTGACCGAGAGTTCGAGCGGGGTCCGCCCGATTCCCGATTTCTTCAGGTAATGCTTGGCTTTGTCGAGGTCCAGTTCGCGCTGTGGCAGGTTGGCGTTGTAGTAGGGGCTCATCTTGCCGACCGGATGGTCATTGGCGACGGAGCCGTGGCCCTTGAGCACGGTTTCGACGATCTTCGGGCGGTCGAACATGTTGGCGATGGCCAACCCGAGGTTCGGGTCGAAGTTGGTGGCGGCGTCAAACTGATACCCGGCGTAGCGGGTGCTCGGCGTCTCGAAAATCTTCGTGGACGGGTTCGCCGCGACTTGATCGATGCCCGCGCCTTTCAGGTCCGCGGCCATGTCGATGTCGCCGGACAGCAAGGCGCTGACCCGTGCGTTGGCATCGGTGATCGAGATCATCTCGATCTCGTCCAGATAAGGTTGACCGTCCTTCCAGAAATTGGTGTTGCGAGTCAGCACGGTGCGAATGCCGGGCTGAAACTCCGCCATGACGAAGGGGCCCGTGCCGACCGGCTTGGAGAAATCCTCTGTGCCGTCCTTCACCACGCAGAACTGCAGCAGGCCGAGCAGAACGGGCAACTCGACGTCCGCCTCAGCCAAGCGGACCAGAATGGTATCGTCACCTTCCGTGGTCACCGCGGCGATATTGGCCACCAGGGGCTTCGCCGACGAGGCTTTGGCTTCGTTCTTGTGGCGCATGATGGAGAACGCTATGTCCTGAAGCGACAGGGGCTGACCATCGCTGAATTCCACGCCCTTGCGGATCTTGAAGCGCCATTCGGTGGCCAACGGGTTGGCTTCCCAGGACAGGGCCAGTTCCGGTTGCGCCTGGCCCGAGCCGTCGACGCGGGTCAGCGTGTTGAAGACAGCGGACCCGCGGATGTAGTCGTTGGCGTTGGTGAAACGCGCGCTGTCGAAGGTGTCGTTGGTGCTCTGCTGGGCAAGGGCCAGCCGGACGCGCCCCCCCTTCTTCGGCACCATCGCGGAGGGGCTGTTCGTTGTCCCGGCCGCTTGGGCGATGACGGGAATCCCCCCGAGCACAGCCGTCCCCAGAGTGGTTCCGAACAAGGTGTGGAAATCACGTCGGCTGATTTTTGAAAAATTCATTCTCTGCTCTCCCTGTTACTTCCTCCGTGTATGGAGCACGGCGACAGGCCTGGGAAGCGAGTTCGTAACAGACTGATAATAAATGGTTTGTTTGCTTTTGCGGGGTGCGGTATACCGGCGGCATGGGGGTAATCATAACCAGGACGCATGATATGAAGCGGGTTTTGCCGCCAACGAACCTCTTTCTGGCTTTTGAGGCGGCTGCGCGGCACCGGAATTTCTCGCGCGCAGCGGAAGAACTGGGAATTAGCCAGCCTGCTGTCAGCCGGGCTGTGGCGTCCCTGGAAGAGGCCATCGGTGTGAAGCTGTTCTTGCGGTCAGGGCCGCGCGTGCGTCTGACCACGCGCGGCGCCGAGCTGAGCGGGTTGATGTCCAACAGCTTCGACGCCATCGAAAAACTGATTGCGTCGTGGAAGGACAAGGAGAGCGGGCGGAAGCCGGTGCTCTTGTCCATCTCTTCATCGATGGCCGCGCATTGGCTGATTCCGCGGCTGTTCGACTTCCGGCTGGCGTTCCCCGACGTGGACCTGCGCTTCGAGCTGATCGCCGGAGGTGTTGGGCAGAGTCCGGTTCGGGCTGATCTGGGCTTGCGCCGCTTTCCAGAAACGGCCAAGGCTCCTCCGGAGAGCCACTTCCTGGATGAGATCATCCAGCCGGTGGCCGCGTTGGACTACATAAAGCGCATGGGAACGCTCGACCAACCGCGGCGCAACCGGACGCACACCTTGATCACCCTCAGCGATCACTGGTGCGACTGGGATACGTTCGCCCGCCTCGCTGGCTTGGAATTGCCTCCGAACCACAAGACGATGGTTTTCTCCGATTATTCGGTGGCGCTTCAGTCGGCCTTGAACGGGCAAGGGATCGTCCTGGGATGGCTGTCGGTGACGTCCCGATTGCTTCGCTACCGCTCGCTTCTGGCGGCGTCGGACAGGGGGTTCAACACCCGCGCGACATTCAACTTCATACTTGGCGATCAAGCGCAGGCCGGTGGTGTTGCGGGACATGTGCGTGAGTGGTTGTGCGCAGAGGTAGGGAAGGACGTGGCGAAGATCGGTAAAGGAGGACGGCTGCACTCCTTCGAGTGCCATGTTCTAGTCTCCTGATGGGAGATCTATGCGGGAGTTTGAACCGCGCCGGGTTTTTCGGACGCTATGAGGGTCGAGACAGACCAAACAAACGTCTCTCCACCAGCCCACAGCGTTGGCGGTGGACCAACCGCTACGCAGCCTCCCGCGTCTCGTGGCAACCCCTGCCCTTGGCCCGGTCCAGCAAGCTCTTTACTGATGACCGGCTCCAGCGCAGACCGCCGCGCGATGCCATCAAGCGTATGCCGGAGTCGGCCCGCGCCAGCCGTGTGGCGGTTCACGTCCGTGGGCCGCCACTACCTCGTATTCAGCACCGTCCGGAACCCCAGATGGCTTGCTCCGAGGCCGACCTCCTGCGGATGGCGTGACGCCGGCCGGTAGCGCTGGCAGAAGTTCTGCGCGCACAGGAAGGAGCCTCCTTTGATCACCCGGCTGGGGACCCCCGGCTGTCGGGGATCGTAACTGTCCTCCTGCCGGGGCCCGGTCGGGTTGACGTCGCCCAGACCGTCATGCCGCGGCCGATACCAATCCGACGTCCATTCCCAGACATTGCCGATCATATCCCGCAGCCCGTAACCGTTCGCCGTGAAGCAGCCCACGGGGGCGGTCGCCAGATAGCCGTCGCCTCGCGTGTTCTGGATCGGGAAAAACCCCTGCCACGTGTTGGCCATCGCCACGCCCTGCGGTGTGAACTCGCCGCCCCAGGCGTATGGCGCGCCATCCAGCCCGCCCCGGGCCGCGTGTTCCCACTGCGCCTCGGTGGGAAGTTCCCGGCCGAGCCATCGCGCATACGCGATGGCATCGTTGTACGTGACATGCACCACGGGATGGTTCTCGCGGCCCCCGATGTCGCTGCCGGGACCCTCCGGATGGCGCCAGTTCGCTTCGGGAACCAAGTGCCACCACGTGTCGCTCCTCCCGGCCTGGGAGGTCGGATCGACGAAGACCACGGAACCGGAGGGCCGGCGCGCACCGGCGCCGGTTCCGTCGACGACGCGTTCCGCCTCGGTGACATACCCCGTCGCATCGACAAACCGGCGGAACTGGGCGTTCGTGACTTCGGTGCGGTCCATCCAGAAGCCATCGACGCTCACCCGCGTCACCGGCCCTTCCTCGCGGTAATGCTGGTCGGAGCCAATCCGGGTATCGCCCCCCGGAATCCACACCATACCGGGAGGCGCCTCCTTCGTGCCGAGGGGCGCGGCGGAACCGTCGCACAGCGTGTCCTGCGCGACGTTCGGCATGGCTGGGGCCTGGGCAGGCCAGGCGAACATCGCCAGTCCCGCGGCGGCACCAACCCCGGCCGTCACGAGGGCCGTGAAGAAGACTGCACTTTCGTTGGCCATGGGTTCGTCTTTCCTTGCGATCGGCCGCATCCCGGTCGTGGCCGGCGGCCGTCCAAGCCCGGCCGCCGCTGTCGCATCGCTTACCACTCAAGCTCCTGGTAGTAGCGCGTGCCATTGCTGTACTGAAGCTGGCCGGCGATCTTCTCATCGAAGATCACACCGTTCCTTTCCCGGTACTCATCCCACGAGGCCATCATTTCCTTGGCCTTTTCCGGTTGGGCATCGACGAGGTTGCGGGTCTCGCCGGGATCATCGGCGAGATTGAAGAGCTCCCACCCGCCGGTTCCCCACGGCTGGTTCACCCAGACCAGCTTCCAGTCACCCTTCTTGACGGAGGCACGCCCGAACAGCTCCATTCCCAACGCGTAATCCTTCGGGTGGGCGCGATCGGACCGGCCATTCAGATAGGGCCAGAGGGAGGTTCCCTGCATGGGATGGACGGCACGCCCCTTGTGGCTGTTTCCAGGGTGCTTGACCCCGGCGGCCTCAAGAAAGGTCGGCGCCAGATCCATCACCGAGGCGATCTGGCCGTCGATCTTTCCGCGATGCGCCAGCTTGGGGTACGAAATGATGGTCGGCGAACGCACGCCGCCCTCGGTCGGGAACGCCTTGAAAAGGCGGAAGGGGGCGGCGCTCACATGGCCCCACCCCGGCCCATAGCCGACGTAGGAGCCCGGACGCCCGATGTTGTCCAGGCTGTTGTCGAAGGTTTCCTCGACCCACGCGGCGGGGACCAAGTCGAGAATGTCGTTCCCCTCGGCGCCATTGTCGGACAGGAAGACGATGATGGTGTTGTCGAACTCGCCGATCTCCTTCAGGTAGGACACCAGCCGGCCGATGTTCTGGTCCAGGGAATCGACCATGGCCGCGTAAACCGCCATCCGGCGCGCTTCGACATCCTTCTGCTGCTGGGAAAGCTGCTCCCATTTCGGCCAAAACGCGGGCGGCTCGGACGGCGTCATGCTTGCCGGAATCAACCCTGCCGCCTGCATGCGCTTGAAGCGCTCGTTCCGAATGGCCTCGTATCCCGCCTTGTACGTGTCCTTGTACTTCTCGATGAGGTGGTCGGGCGCCTGCAAAGGGAAGTGCGGCGCCGTGTACGCCGCATAGGCAAAGAAGGGCTTCCCATCGGCCTTGTTGCTGCCGATGTATTCGATGACCTTGTCCGTGTAGAAATTCGTCGTGTAGTCGATCTTCGGCAGGTCGACCGGCTTGCCGTTCTCGCGGTAGCGCGCCTTGGTCGTGCCCTTGCCGTCAGGCGGCGGCGCGTTGCCGGTCTGGTCGAAGAACCCCGCCCCGCCCTGGAGCATGGCGTAGGACCGATCGAAGCCGCGCGCCGGAGGGCTGAGTTCCTCCGTCATGCCCAGATGCCACTTGCCGGCCATGTAGGTGTGATAGCCCGCATCGCGCAGCAGTTCCGGGAACGGGACGACGTTGGTGCCGAGGGTGCCCTCGTAGCCCGCTTTTCCTTTCTGCTCCGGCGTCGGCAGTTCCGCCATCGTCCCCAGCCCGGCCACATGGTTGTCGGTGCCGGCCATCAGCATGGCCCGCGTCGGCGAACAGGCCGGCGACACATGGAAGTTGGTCAGTTGGAGACCGGAGCGCGCCAAGGCGTCGAGATTGGGCGTCTGGATCTCGCCTCCGAACGCACCGATGTCCGAATAGCCCAAATCGTCGGCAAGGATCAGCAGGATGTTGGGACGGGTGCCGCCCCCCGACGGGCTGGCACCCGTCCGGACGTCCGCCGCCATGGATGGGCACGCCAGAACGGCGCTGGCGGTCGCTGCCACGATGGCTCCCAGCGCCAGCCTCGTCCGGAATGATGAGTGTCTGCGCATTGCCTTTTCCCCCTCTTTCTGTTTTTAAAAGTCCGCCTTTGCAGGCCGGCTCCAGCCGAGCGCAAGGTCGTCAGGCGGCATCACCCTGCCGCCTCGATGTGGATGCGTGTTCGGCAGCCTGCGCGCGGGCCAGTGTGCGTCGCATGGCGAGCACGATCGGGCGCTCGACCATTTTCCCGTCGACTTGAATGACGCCGTCCGGGGCGTCCCTCCAGGCCGTGACGATCCGTTCGGCGTCGGCGACCTCGTCCGGTGTCGGTGTGTAGGCTTCGTTGATGGTGGCAACCTGACCTGGATGGATGGCCATCTTCGCCGTGAAGCCCAGAGACAGGGCGCGTTGCGCCTCGGCGCGGCACCCGTCGGCGTCGCGCACCGCGACGAAGGGCATGTCGATGGCCGGAATGCCGGACCGCGCGGCGGCGTGGACGACCCGCGATCGGCCGTACAGAAGCCCATCCCAGGACGCCGGGACACCGAGTTCCGCCGCCAGATCCAAGCCTCCGAACATGACGGCGCTCACCCGGCGGGACGCGGCCGTGATGGCGGCGGCCTGATCGACCCCACGCAACGTCTCGATCTGAGCCACCAGGCGAAGATCGAGTCCCGCTTCGGTCAGCAACTGGTCGAGCCAGCAGACCTCCTCGGGCGAGTCGATCTTGGGGACGACCACGGTGCCACCCGAGGGGCGCGCCTCGATGAGAGCGAGCGCATCGCGCATTCCCGCCACGCTGCGCAGCGTGTTGATGCGTATCACGCGGTCGGGACCGCCACTGCCACCGTTGTCGCCATCCACCAGGAAGCGCATGGCCGCGGCACGGGCATCCTGCTTGTGAGCCGGCGCCACGGCGTCTTCCAGATCCACGCAGACCGCATCGGCGCCGGCGGCGATCGCCTTGTCGAAGCGGTCGGGCCGAGATGCCGGGACAAACAGCACGCTGCGCCAGCCGAGATCGTCCATCGCGCGTCCCCCTCCTTTTCATGGCCTGTGCGATGACCCAGCCGCTGCGAGCGTCCATGCTCCCGGAAAGAAGGCGGAGCCTCCGCCGGGAGCGATGCGCTGGGCACGGTCGGGTCCGGATTGGTTTCAGACACGCTCGCGTGGGGCGAGGGCTTCCGGCGCCTTGTGGAAGATGCCGTCCTTCATGATCGCCAGGAGGCGCTTCCGGTCCTGCAGAATGGTGACGTCCGCGAGAGGATCACCGTCAACCAGCAGGAGGTCGGCCAGACAGCCTTCCCGGATCATGCCCAGCTCGTTGCCCATGCCCATGATCTGCCCGGCGGACCGGGTCGCGGACACCAGGGCCTCCATCGGCGTGAAGCCGAGCAGGTTCACGAAGATCTCGAGGTCGCGGGCGTTCGTGCCGTGCGGTTGCCAGGCGAACCCGTAGTCGCCGCCGGGGAGAACCCGGATGCCGCGCTTGTGCATCTTCCTCATGCTGTCGACGGCGATTTCCAGCTCGCGTTCGTACTGCTGGGACAGCGGCGACCCGGGGGCGATGCCATACGCGCCCGCTTCCCGGGCCGTGGTGAGCAGCCACGCCAGACCGGGCGCCACGAAGTGCCGATCCTTCACCGCTTCCAGCATGTCGAGGGCTTCCTCGTCCGCGTAGGAGGCGTGGAAGATGCCTTCGATGCCGAACTCGACGCACAGCTTGACCGACTTGGAGGAGCGCGCGTGCGCGCACAGGGTCTTCCCATGCATCTTGGCTTCGCTCACCGCCACGGCGATCTCTTCGCGCGCCATCGGCGTCACCTCGGCCCCGACCCCGGTGATCTCCTCGCCCGACAGGTTCAGCTTGATGTTGTCGACGCCGTATTTGATGAACTTGCGGACGGCGCGGCGGACCTCCTCCGGCCCGGACACGATCATGCCGAAATTCAGACCCTCATGCTCGATGTGCGGCGGCGACGTGTCGCCAAGCCCGCCGGGCGTGGCGATCTCCTGGCCCGCCGCGCGGTACCGCGGTCCGGGAATCTGGCCCGCGTTGATCGCGTTGCGGATCACCACGTCCAGGCGGGGTTTGGCGGCGGCGGCGCCGAAGCCCGCCGTGAAGCCGGCGTCCAGCACCAGCTTGGCCATGTCGGCGGCGAAGAGGACATGCTCTTCCGGCGGCATCTGCTGAATGGCCGCGAGCGTGGGCTGGTTGTTCCACGACAGGTGCAGGTGCGAGTCGATGAGGCCCGGCATCAGCGTGGCGCCGCCGCCGTCCACATGGCGGTGCGCGTCGCGGGAGATCGTCCCTTCCTGCCTGGAAATCTCGGCGATGCGGTTGCCTTGGACCAGCACTTCGCCGGCGAAAGGCTGCTCGCCGGTGCTGTCGAGGACGCGCACGTTGGTGAAGAGAGTCATTAGCATCGTTTCCTCCTGGTCGATCGGGGATGCCGGTTTGCCGGCTTATTGTCTCGTTCGTGCTGCGGATGGCTTTGCCGGGACCGTGGCTCCGCCATCCGAACGACACCGCCTTCTTTGGTGGGCCGCTTCTTTGGTGGGCCGCGTCCGCGAAGGGAACGCGTCACGGCGATGCGCTTTTCCGCAAGGTGCTCAGGCGACAGAGAACAGGAAGTTGACCAGCGCTTCGTTGACCGCCGCCGGACGCTCGAACGTCGTCCAATGGCCGCAGCGATCGAGAATGCGCAGGTTCGATCCCGGGATCTTCGACGCCAGGGCCCGTACGGCTGGGGGTGGCGCCGTGCCGTCCTCGTCGCCCGCGATGAGCAGCGTCGGACAGGCGATCCGCGCCACGTCGGCGGGTTCGGCGGCGGCCAAGGCCTCGCAGGTGCGGGCATAGCCTTCCGGGTCCTGGCGCATCAGGATCTCGCGCACGAACGCCGCCACTTCCGGCCGGTTGGCCTTGGTGTCGGCCGAGGTGCCGCCCTGAACGACCGCATCGGCGATCCCGACCATGCCTTCGGCGCGCGCCTTGGCGGCACGGTCGCGGAGAGCCGGACGGGCGGCCTCGGGCGGCGCGTGAAGCGGCCCGATCAACGACAGGCTGCGCACCCGTTCCGGCTGGCGGACGGCGAGATGCTGACACACGACGGTGCCGAGCGAATGGCCGACCACATGGGCGCGCTCGATGCCGCGGCCGTCGAGAACGGCCACGACCGCATCGACGAAGCCGGAAATCGACACGTCGTCGGTGACGGCGCTTCGCCCGGAACCGGGAAGGTCGAAGCGCACGCATTGGAAGAACCGCGACAACGCGCCGACCTGCGGGGTGAACACGTTGGAGGTGCCGCCCAGACCATGGACCAGGATCACCGGGTCGCCCGCGCCATGAACCTCGACAGCCGGATGCTGTGCCATAAGGTGTTTCCCTTGTTGCCGTTGCAGAATGGCCGCCCGTGCTCAGTCGAGCACGTTGCTGAGCCGGCCGAGCCCGTCGATCTCGATCGTCACGCGGTCGCCCGGCTTCAGGAACTTCGGCGGGTTGAAGCCGATGCCGACACCGGCCGGCGTGCCGGTGGCGATGATGTCGCCGGGGTAGAGCGTGATTCCGGCCGACAGGGTCTCGATCATGGTCGGAATGTCGAAGATCAGATCGCGCGTGTTGGCGTTCTGGCGCAGTTCGTCGTTCACCCAGCAGCGCAGCGCCAGATTGGCCGCGTCGACCTCGTCGGCCGTCGCCAGCCAGGGGCCCATCGGGCAGAAGGTGTCGAAGCTCTTGCCCAGGAACCACTGCTTGTGGCGCGACTGCCAGTCACGCGCCGTCATGTCGTTGATGATGACGTAGCCGAAGACATGGTCGTAGGCGTCGGCCTTGGTGATCCCGCGGCCACCCTTGCCGATGACCACGCCCAGTTCGGCCTCATAATCGAGGCTGTCGCTGACCCCGTGCGGGTAACGGATTGGATCACCATTGGCGATCACCGTTTCCGGCGGCTTCGTGAAGAAGATCGGCGCTTCCGGGATGGCGTCGGCCGCCACCTTCGACCCGGCGTCGAAACCGCTGCGGGTAAACTCGTGGGCGTGGTCGTGGTAGTTCTTGCCGACACAGAAAATGTTGCGGTCCGGGCGCGGGATCGGCGCGTCGACACGGACGTCGGCCAGCGGAATCCCCACGGAACCAAGCGTCATCTCGCCCTTGGCCGCGTCGTAACGGCGGATGAGATCGAGCATGTCACGGACCGGTTCGCCGAGAACGGATTCGATCGGCCAAACCCGCTGCGTGTCCGGATCGATCACTCCGACCTTGCGGCGTCCATCATGTTGGAAGGTGACGAATCTCATGCTCTGCATCCCCTGATCCAATTATGATCCATTTATAGGACCAATGCGGCGCCATCAGCGCCATCAATGACCCAATATGACGATTACGGCTCATGATTGGTCAAGAATAAAATGCGCTTGGCCCATTTTTTCTGGACAGGTTGTCTGGATCTGAGCGTTGACCACCCTAAAATTGAGATTGCACGGCGGCTGCGGACGCGCCATATTGGATGAAGAATGGAGCAAAAATGCTGGTGGAACGGGTATGGACGCGCTGAATCTCAGGGATCGGGCTGCTTCCGGAGCGAGCGCGGTTGTTGCGTTGATCGAACAAGGCATTGCCGACGGAACCTGGGGTCCGGGCACCAAGCTGCCGACCGAGCGTGAATTGGAGAAGCGCTTCAACGTTTCCCGCAACACGCTGCGCAAGAGCCTTCGCGTGCTTGAGGAGCAAGGCAAGATTGTCCGCCATGTGGGCCGCGGCTCGTTCGTCACGTCGGAGGCAAGGGAGAAGGCCGCGGCCGGGGATCAGAGCCTGACCAGCCGCATCATCGGCGCCAGCCCGGCGGAAGTCATGGAACTGCGCCTGATGGTCGAGCCGCAAGCGGCCGAACTGGCCGCTGGGCGGGCCACCGCGGCGGATCTTCACCGGATGGAGGAATGCCTGGCCCATGCCGAGCGCGCCCAGGACATTCCGGAGTTCGAACATTGGGACGGCATGCTGCACGTGACGATCATCGGCGCGGCCAAGAACGGCTTGCTGGCGGATGTTTATGACGCGATCAACGCCATCCGAAACCAGCCGGAATGGGCGCGCCTAAAGGTGCGCAGCCTCACCCCGGCCCGGCGCGCCGTTTATGAGGAGCAGCACCGGCGCATCGTCAGCGCGCTCAAGGACCGTGACGGGGATCAGGCCCGTGCCGCCCTTCAGGAGCATCTGCTGCAAGTCCGGACTAATCTTCTGGGAAGCTGATGCTGAACCGCACTGGGATTCTCGGCAGCAGTCAGGGCTGAGACCGAGCATGATAATGCTCTTCCCACACCCCCCGCTGTTCGACACACCATCGAAAGAGCCGGGGCGACGGTGATGCTCCCGCCGCCCTACCGCCCCGACTTCAATCCGATCGAGATGGCCTTCTCAAAAATCAAAACACACCTCAGGACCGTCATCGCCCGCACCCTACCCGACCTCTGGAACACCATTCGCGACGCCATCAACGCCATCACATCCAGGGATTGCGGATCCTGCTTCGCAGCCGCTGGCGATGAACCAGAGTGATCGGAATCCGCTCCAATTCTGTCGTTGAGCCTTTTTTTGTTGAGATGGTGCGCGTCGGCTCGACTTCGCCGGCTTGCGGTCAGGTGAAGACCATTCCGCCATCGACCAGCAGGGATTGGCCGGTCATGAAGTCGGAATCGGACGAGGCGAGGAAGCGCGCCACCCCAACCAGATCCTCCGCCGTTGAAGGACGGCCCAGCACGGCGCCGGCCGCGAAACGGTTGAACGCTTCGTCCTCGGCCATCGTCAGACCGGTGTCGCGGAAGCCCTTGTCGATGATCTTCCACATCTCCGTCGCGACGACGCCGGGGCAGATCGCGTTGACGGTGATCCTCTCCTTGCCGAAGGCGCGCGCCGCCGCCTGGGTCAAGGCAACCACCGCGAACTTACTGGCCGAGTAATGGGCGAGCGGTTCGTACCCTTGCTTGCCGGCGATGGAGGCGGTGTTGATGATCTTTCCGCCCCCGCCTTGCGCGCGGAAGGTCTTGATCGCCTCCTGCATGCCGATCAGCACGCCCAGCGCGTTGACGTCAGTGACGAAACGCCAGTCCTCCTCCGTGATGTCGAGGAAGGGCTTGGTCTGGGCGACGCCCGCGTTGTTGAAGAGGACGTCGAGGCGTCCGAAGGAGGAGACGGCTATATCGATCATGCGGCGGACCGCGGCGCGGTCGCGGACGTCCACCGTGACCGCGACGGCGTCGCCACCCCCGGCGCGGATGGACTCCGCCACCGTCCTCGCGTCCTCCTCCGTGCGATCGGCGATGATCAGCCGCGCGCCGTCGGCCGCGAGCGCGCGGGCCATGGTGGCGCCGATTCCGCGGCCGGCACCGGTGACGATGATGTTCTTGTCCTTGAGGTTGGGCATGGTGCGTCTCCAAGGGCCGGCTTGTGAGAGAGCCCCAAGCCGGCCGGACGGGTGGAAAGGTCAGGCGTTTTTCGTGACGTGGTCCTTGATGAGGGCATTGACCGTCCCGGCCGCCTCCATCTGCACCATGTGACCGGCGTTCGGGACCACCTCGACCCGTGCGGCGGAGTCCAGCGCCGTGGCGTGGGCAGCCGGGATGACGCGATCCTCCGCGCCCCACACGACCAGCGTCGGCACCTTCGCGGCCCCGACCGCCTCACCGAGAAGGGCCGTCTGCTCCCCGTTCCCGAACATCGAGGACGCTATGGCCCGAAGCGCACCGTCCACGCCGTCCAGCCGCTTGTACTTCAGCAGGTCGTCGGTCATCTGGCGGTTGACGAGCCCGGCGTCGGCGAACAGGGTCTCCAGAACCGGCTTCAGGTCGCGGCGCGAGGTGGCGTCGATGAAGCCCGTGATGTAGCCCTGGTTGATCTCCCGCCCCAGGCCGGCCGAGCAGATCAGCGACAGCGACGCCACCCGCTCCGGCGCGTCGAGCGCCGTGCGCATGGACACCGCACCGCCCATGGAATGGCCGACCAGATGCGCGGCTCCGATGCCCACCGCGTCCATGAAGTCCCGCACCGCCTTCGACAGGCCGGACAGCGTCGGGTCGGGCAGCGTCTTGGCGGACTGGCCGTGCCCCGGCAGATCCAGCGCGTAGACCGTGGCGCCCTCCGCCAGGGCGTCGATGGTGAACAGCCAGTTGTCGAGGTCGCCGCCGAAGCCGTGGACCAGCAGCACGGTCGTCGCCCCGTCGCCGCGCTTGGCGTAGCGGAGGGTGCCGGCCGCCGTCTCAGCGAACTCGTAGCGTGGGCCGGCATCCGCCCCGCCCTCCTCGCCGTCGGCCGCGGGGACGGCGTAGCCGGCGATGAAGGCGTCGATGTCGCTGTCCGGCACGTCGGGTTCGGCCAGCACGGCGATCAGCGCCTTCACCGGATAGACGGTGCCGGGCTCGCCCAGCACCCGGCGCAGCACGCCGGCCTCGCCGGCCTCGACCACGTTGGTGATCTTGTCGGTCTCGACCTCCAGCAGGTCGTCGCCCAGGTTGACGGTGGCCCCCGGCTGCTTCAGCCAGCCGGTGACCTTGCCCTCCGACATGGACAGGCCCCACTTG
This sequence comes from Azospirillum sp. UENF 312511, assembly GCF_058780635.1. Classification (NCBI taxonomy): domain Bacteria; kingdom Pseudomonadati; phylum Pseudomonadota; class Alphaproteobacteria; order Rhodospirillales; family Azospirillaceae; genus Azospirillum; species Azospirillum sp. UENF 312511. The sequence goes on from NZ_JBSNCG010000003.1 coordinate 714,987, forward strand.
GGCATGACGATGGGCTTGATGCGCTCGTTGGGAGTGGTCATGAAAAAGCGGCTCCGGAATCAGGCGGCGAGGGTGCTGCGGGGCGAGGGGGCCATCGTGCGGCGGACGGCGGCGGCGACGGCCTCGGCGCTGGGGATGTAGAGATCCTCCAGCGAGGGCGAGAAGGGCACCGGCGTGTGCGGCGGCGTCACCATCTGGATGCCGGCCTTCAGCGCGCCGAAGGCGTTCTGCGCCACGAAGGCCGAAATGTCGGTGGCGAGGTTGCAGCGCGGGTGCGCCTCGTCCACCACGACCAGCCGGCCGGTGCGCTCCACGCTGTCGATGATGGTGTCCCAGTCGATGGGCGACAGGGTGCGCAGGTCGATCACCTCCGCCTCCACCTTGTCCTTGGCGAGCGCGTCCGCGGCCTCCATGGCGCGGTGGACGGTCAGACCGTAGCTGACGATGGTGACGTGATCGCCGTCGCGGAGCACGTTCGCCTCGCCGAAGGGGATGGCGTAGGACTCGGCCGGCACCTCGGTCTCATGACCGTAGAGGTTCTTGTGCTCGCAGAAGATGACCGGGTCGTTGTCGCGGATCGACTGGATCAGCAGGCCCTTGGCGTCATAGGCGTTCGACGGGCAGACGACCTTCAGCCCCGGAATGTGGGTGAACAGCGGGGTGAGCATCTGCGAATGCTGGGCCGCCGCGCGGAAGCCCGCGCCGACCATGCCGCGGATCACCACCGGCGTCTCCGCCTTGCCCCCGAACATGTAGCGGAACTTGGCCGCCTGGTTGAAGATCTGGTCGAAGCAGACACCCATGAAGTCCATGAACATCAGCTCCGCGACCGGGCGCATGCCGCAGGCGGCGGCGCCGATGGCCGCACCGATGTAGGCGGATTCCGACAGGGGCGTGTCCAGCAGGCGGTCGCCGTGCTTGGCGAACAGACCCTTGGTGACGCCCAGCACGCCGCCCCAGGCGTCGTCCTCGCCGGGCGCGCCGGTGCCGCCGACGATGTCCTCGCCCATGAGGATGACGGTCGGGTCGCGGCGCATTTCGAGGTCCAACGCCTCGTTGATCGCCGTCTTCATGCTGATTTTGCGGGACATGGTGTTTCCTCCGGTGAATGCCGTTTTTTGGCGTGGGCCGCTCAGTAGGCGACGTAGACGTCTTTCAGCAGGTCGGCGGCGACGGGCAGCGGGGCCGCCTTGGCGCAGCGCACGGCGTCCTCGATCAGCGCGTTCACCTCGCGGTCGATGGTTTCCAGCTCGGCGGGGGCGACGGTGCCGGTTTCGGTCAGGCGCTGGGCGAGCAGCTTGATGCAGTCACGGTTGGCGCGCAGGCTCTCCACCTCGCCCTTGGCGCGGTAGGTCTGGGCGTCGCCTTCGAAATGGCCGTAGAAGCGGATCATGTTGCATTCCAGCAGCGCCGGACCGCCGCCTTCGCGGGCGCGCCTGATGATCTCGCCGGCCGCCTCGTGCACCGCGAAGAAGTCGGTGCCGTCCACCGTCACGCCCGGCAGGCCGAAGCCGGTGGCGCGGTCGATGTAGCTGTCGCAGGAGACCGCCCATTCCATGGCGGTGGACTCGGCGTAGCCGTTGTTCTCCACCACGAAGACGACCGGCAGGTTCCACACCGCCGCGAGATTCATGCTCTCCAGGAAGGTGCCCTGGTTCGACGCGCCGTCGCCGACGAAGGTGATGCCGACCCCGCCGTCGCCCCGGAACTTGGCGGCCAGCGCCGCCCCGCAGATCAGCGGCGCGCCGGCGCCCAGGATGCCGTTGGCGCCCATCATGCCCTTCGACAGGTCGGCGATGTGCATCGACCCGCCCTTGCCCCGGCAGGCGCCGGTGGAACGGCCGTAGATCTCCGCCATCATCTCGTGGACATCGACGCCCTTGGCGATGCAATGACCGTGGCCGCGATGGGTCGAGGCGATGCGGTCGTTGTCGTTCAGGTGCATCATGATGCCGGTGGCGCAGGCCTCCTCGCCGGCGTAGAGGTGCACGAAGCCTGGAATGTCGCCCTTGGCGAAGTCGATGTGCAGACGTTCCTCGAACTCGCGGATGGTCCGCATGGTCCGGTAGGCTTGCAGCAGGTCCGCTTTGTCGAGTGGATAAGGATTGTTGGTCACGGACGTTTCTCCCCTGTCAGGTTTTTCAAAGGCAGGTTTTCAAAGGCGGGTTCTTCAAAGCTCGGCCGTGACCGGCGCCGGGGCACCGGTCAGCAGCCTGTATTGGGCGGCGTGCTGCATGCAGCCGCCCACGTTCACGGTGCGGAAGGCGTCGTCCCGGAGCGTCAGGGACACGCGGTCTTGCGCCGAGAACGCGATCTCCCGCTCGCCGTCGAGCGCGATGGAGCCGGCCTTCACCTCCGGCACGAAGGGCACGCCGGCCGGCATGCGGCGCCAATCAGCGACGCCGACCGAGGCCATCAGCCCCGGCGCGATGGGCGCGCGCAGCACCGTCATGCCGGACGCCGCCGTGTTGGACGCCGGTGTGCCGAGGCGCACCATCAGCCCGCCGCTCTCCTCCCGCGTCACGGGCTCCAGCAGGCCGGCGATGGCCGACATGCCGATGACCTCCGGGTCGGCGAAGGTGACGAACAGCTCGCGGAAGCTGTCCGGCTTCCACAGAGCGCGGGCCCCGACGTAGCGCTCGGTCACCAGGGCGACATCGACCAGCGCGATCTCCTCCATCCGGCCGTTGAGCGACACGTCGATGCGCTTGTTGGCCGCGAAGGCGATGTCCGCGGGCACCTGCCCGGTCACGGCCAAGCCGGTCGCCAGCCCGGTGATGGTCGGTTCGCGGTGTTCGGGAAAGGCGTTGTTGGTGCCGGTGGAGATGCCGGCCACGGGCACCGCGCCGCAGTGCGCCACCACGGCGCGGTGCGTGCCGTCGCCGCCCAGAACGACGATGGCGGCGACTCCCGCCCGGCGCATCGCGTCCGCCGCCCGATGGGTGTCGGCGACGGTGCCGGTGACCGGCATGGGCAGCGGGTGAATCGTGGGATAGGGCGCCTCGCCGTGCGCCGCCGCCCGCGACAGCCCGCGCGCCACATGACGCCCGATGCCGCCATTTTCCGGCATCATCAGGACGTCGGTGACCCCACAGGCGCGCAACGCGGCCAGAACGCGCAGGACGATGTTGGCGCGATCCGTGATCTGGAGGTTCGCCGCGTTCGCGACGACCCGGCGGATGTCGCGTGCGGATACTGGATTGGCAATGATGCCGATGACCGGTGCCACGCCCCCTCCCCTTCGCTTCAATGTTTTGAAGGGGGATGTGGCAAGAGCCGTGCCAAATGTGCGTGCAGCTGACTATCGTTGTTCCGCAACAGTTTGCGCGACGAGTGGCGGTGTTGCGATCACCTCACCTGTTGCATGACCTGTTGCAGGGGCGTTGCAACAGGTGTTGCATGCCTCAATCCAGCCGGTGCGGCGGGACGATGCCGAAACGGCGCATCTGGCGGTGGATGGTCGAGCGGTCCACGCCCATGTCCCGCGCCGCCGCCGACACGTTCCAGTGCAGGCGGCGCAGCACCTCGCGCAGGCGGACGGCGGGGTCGGCGCTGTCCGGGGCGGGCGTCGGAGCGCCCGCCGGCCACGCCTCGAACACGCCGCTGCGCTGCACAGGGTCGGGAATGTCCATCAGTTCGATCAGCCCGTCGGTGCAGACGGCGCAGGCGTAGTCGAGCGCGTTCACCAGCTCGCGCACGTTGCCGGGCCAGCCGTGGGCGCGCAGGGCCGCCAGCGCCGGAGCGGCGATGGCGTAGCCGATGCCGTCCCGCTCCGTCCGCTCGGCCAGCAGCCGGTCGATCAGCCAGTCGAGGTCGCCGCGCTGGCGCAGCGGCGGCACGGTGAACACCGCGCCGTTGAGACGGAAATACAGGTCGTCGCGGAACGTCCCGGCCTTGATCAGTTTGACCAGATCGCGGTGGGTCGCGGCGATGACGCGCACGTCCACCGACACCGCCTTGGTGCGGCCGATGGGGGTGACCTCCCGCTCCGCCAGGACGCGCAGCAGGCGCGTCTGCGAGGACAGCGGCATGTCGCCGATCTCGTCCAGGAACAGGGTGCCGCCGTCCGCCTCCAGGATCAGCCCCTTTTTGCCCCGCGACGTGGCTCCGGTGAAGGAGCCGGGCTCATGGCCGAACAGCTCGCTCTCGATCAGCGCCTCCGGCAGCGCGGCGCAGTTCACGGCGACGAAGGGCTTGGCCGCGCGCACGCTCGACTGGTGCAGGGCCTTGGCAAGGTGTTCCTTGCCGGTGCCAGTCTCGCCGTGGATCAGCAGGCTCATCCGCGTGTTCACCAGCTTCGCCGCACGCGTCAGCACCGCTTTCAGCGCCGGATCACCGCCGCACATCGCCTGGAGCGGCTTGGGCAGGCTTCCCTCGTCTCCTTTGCGTGGGCGCGGGACGGCGATGGCCGGCGGCGGCATCGCCTGCGCGAACAGGGGCGTCCCACTGCGCCGCAGGCGGAGGGTCCGCTGGTCGGTGGGCAGAGAGCGCACGAACCGCACCAGATCGTCCACTTGGCAGTCGAACAGATCGGAAAAGGATTGTCCGATGAGTTGCTCCCGGTCTTCCCCCTCGCCGGCCAGCAGTCGACACGCGCGGTGATTGAAGCCGATGATCCGCCCGGCGCCGTCCAGTGCGATCACGAAGTCCGGATCGACTTCCGCGAACTCCTGGGAGGCGGAGAGCTTGACCACCCACTCCCGGCGGAAATTGTTGTAGAGGTTGGCGTTTTCGATCTTGTGCGTGTAGGCCTTGACCAGTTGGAGGGCCAGATACTGGCTGATCTTGGGCTCCGGCGAACGGAGCGCGGAGATGTCCAGCACCGCCGCAAGCCCGCCGCCGCTGTGGAACACCGGAGCCGCCGTGCAGGTAAGGGGAATGTGGGTCGTGTCGAAATGGTCCGTCTGGTGGACGGTCAACGCCTCGCCCGTGGCGATGCAGGTGCCGACCGCGCAGGTGCCGGCCCGTCCCTCGTTCCAGTCCGCGCCGAGATAGAGGCCGGTCCGGCGCAGGTCGTCGTCCGACGCCCGGTCGCCGATGAAGTCGACGGTGACGCCGTTGCTGTCGGTCAGCAGCAGGGCATAGCCCATGCCGGCCACCTGATGATACAGCGCCTCCAGCCCGAAGCGGGCCATGCGCAGGAACTCGTCCATCGCGTCGCGGTGCAGGCACAGACGCTCGTGCGGCAGGATGTAGGCCTCGCGCCGGACGGTCGGATCCAGCTTGTGGTCGGCCACGCACCGGCGCCAGGATTCGGTGATGATGGCGTCACGCTTCGACGCGATCCCCTCCGAGACGCGGACCAATTCGTTGATGTGCGCCGCTTTGGCGTTCTCCATCAGCGTATCCTCCCTGGAGCGCAAGCGCTCTGATCTGGTCAGCCGAATCGGAGCAATATATCAAGCGCCCCGTCGCACCGGCAATTTGTGCAATGGTATTGCCGGCTCTTGCACCGCGGCCCGGAAATGAGCCTCCGGCTGGCCCTGTTCAGGCGGCCGAGGACAGCTCGGCCACGGTCCTCTGTCCAGGCACCGTCGAGGCGGCGTTGAAGAGCCGCGCCGGGACACGTTGGGCTGAGGTCGCCGGCGCGCCGCTGGCCGCGTGGTCGCCCGGTCCGGGGCGTCCATGGGCAATCCGCGTCCTCCCGAACCGCCAGCGGCGACAAAGTAACGGTGCCAGCCGGTGACCTAGGCATCCGGCTTGGCGGTCAGCAGATAGCGGCGCCCATGGACCGTGACGATCTCCACCTCGCTTCCGGCAAGTCGCCAGCGAAGGCGTAACACCAGCACGTCGGCGGTGCGGTCTACAACGGCAATCGCGCGCGCTTCCTGCTCTCACTGCTCGACCGGGCCGCGGACGGTTCCACGACGGTCGCACGTAATTGCGAAGCGGTCCGCAGGATCATTCCAACGGCGCAACCAAACTATAACAAAAGGCGTATTGGCGCATCCCTTGAAGCCTGCTATCTAGGCTATTCGGTTTTTTTCTGCAAGTTGGGAGGCTGCATGCGTACGACCTGCCTGCTGACATCTCCCGCACCGGTCAACCGTTAGGTCGCCCAACCGCAAGGGTGGACCGCGGGCTTTTTGAGCCCGGCAACGGTCATCGATATTCCCATTCATTGGACGGCGCCGCCCGGCCCTGATCGCGCCACAGCCATGGCCGCGTCTTGGGCCGCCCGCCGTGGAGACGGCGCGTTCCCGCGCCGAACGGAGTCATGGCTGTTTTGAAACGCACCGGCCGGACGGACGCAATCCGCGCCGTTCTCGCCTTCACCTTCCGTCACTGGAGCCGCCGGAAGCCGTTGGTGGCCTGGATCGCCGGCACCATCGCACTCGCGACGCTGGCCGACGTCTTCATGCCGCTGTTCGCCGGCCGTCTGGTCGACGCGCTGGCTCTGCTGCCGGACGACCGCGAGACGGCGCGCGACGCCGCCGTCGGCGCCTTCGCCGCCATGGTCGGGCTCGGCGCCGGAATGGTCGTGCTGCGCCACCTCGCCTGGAGCGGCGTCATCCCGTTGACGTTGCGCATCATGGCCGACGTCGGCCAGGACAGCTTCCATCGCGTCCAACGCTTCTCGACCGACTGGCACGCCAACAGCTTCGCCGGCTCCATCGTCCGCAAGATCACGCGCGGCATGTGGGCGCTCGACACACTGAAAGACACGCTGCTGCTGGCGCTGTGGCCGTCGCTGGTCGTGCTGGCCGGAACGATGCTGCTGCTCGGTCTGCAATGGCCGGTGATGGGGCTCGTCATCGCGCTGGGGACGGCGGTCTACATCGGGCTGACCGTGCTCTTCGCGACGCTTTACATCGCCCCGGCGGCGCGGCTGTCCAACGCCTGGGACACGCGGCTCGGCGGCACGCTGGCCGACGCCATCGGCTGCAACGCGGTGGTGAAGGCGTTCGGCGCCGAGCCGCGCGAGGACGAGCGGCTGGCCCAGATCGTCGGGAAATGGAGCCGCCGGACCAGCCGCACCTGGACCCGCCACACCCGCCACAGCACGGCCCAGCTCGTCATCCTGCTGATGATCCGCAGCGGCGTGGTGGCGACCGCCCTGTGGCTGTGGTGGCGGGGGCAGGCGACGCCCGGCGACGTCGCCTATGTGCTGACCACCTATTTCGTCGTCCATGGCTATCTGCGCGACATCGGCATGCACATCAACCATCTCCAGCGCTCGATCAACGAGATGGAGGAGTTGGTGGCCATCCACGCCGAACCGCTGGGGGTGGAGGACCGGCCGGACGCCGTGCCCCTGCGCATCACGGCTGGCGAGGTGCGCTTCGACCGCGTCACCTTCCGGTATGGCGGCCACACGACGCCGCTCTACCGCGACCTGTCGGTGACGATCCGGGCCGGCGAGCGGGTCGGGCTGGTCGGGCCGTCGGGCTCGGGCAAGACAACGTTCGTGAAGCTGATCCAGCGGCTGTACGACGTGACCGGGGGGTGCGTCCGGATCGACGGGCAGGACGTGGCCAGGGCGACGCAGACCTCGCTGCGCTCGCAGATCGCCATCGTCCCGCAGGAGCCGATCCTGTTCCACCGCTCGCTTGCGGAGAACATCGCCTACGGCCGCCCCGGCGCGACCGCGGCGGAGATCGAACGGGCGGCGCGGCTGGCCAACGCGCATGACTTCATCGCGCGCCTGCCCAAGGGCTACGCGACGCTGGTCGGCGAGCGCGGCGTCAAGCTGTCCGGCGGCGAGCGCCAGCGGGTGGCGCTGGCCCGCGCCTTCCTGGCCGACGCGCCGGTCCTGATCCTCGACGAGGCGACCTCCAGCCTGGATTCGGAGTCGGAGGCGCTGATCCAGGAGGCGATGGAACGCCTGATGCAGGGTCGCACGGCCCTCGTCATCGCCCACCGCCTGTCCACCGTGCGCAGCCTGGACCGCATCCTGGTCTTCCACCAGGGCCATATCGTCGAGGAGGGAACCCACGCCGCCCTGCTGCACCGCCCGGCCGGTCTCTACCGCCGCCTGTTCGAGCAGCAGTCGGCACCGGAGTCCAACCGTCGGGTCAGCGGCTGAAAGAGGAGTGCTCGATCGTGCCGCAGCCTCGACGCGAACATTCCAGCCCGTGACCGCTGGGAATGTCGTGGTGCGCGGTTTTATCACCAACCGGATCGCCGGCCGCCGATGAGGGGCGGATCGCCTCCGCCTTTCCTCGGCGGCGCCCCTCTCTTCGACGCTGGCTCCGGCCTGTCATGTGTGGTTCGATCTCAACGGAGCCCGGCTGGCGCGGAACGATCGTTCCACCGAACGTGGGCTTTGGACTCCGTCATCGTCTCGGCAAGCCATTTCCAGGGCAACGCGCATCATCCACAGCCGCGATGGCGGGCCGGGCCGGCCAAGACAGCACAACGGGAGGGTGGCAACGATGGACTACCGCAAGCTCGGCCGCAGTGGCGTGAAGGTGTCGCCGCTGTGCCTTGGCACCATGATGTTCGGCGGCCCCACCGACGAACCGACGGCTGTGCGCATCATCGCGGAAGCCGCGGAGGCCGGCATCAACTTCATCGACAGCGCCGACGTCTACAACGAAGGCCGGTCGGAGGAAATCGTCGGCCGCGCCGTGAAGGGCGACCGCGAGCGCTGGGTGGTGGCGACCAAGGTCGGCAATCCCACGGGACCGGGCCCGAACCAGCGGGGCCTCTCGCGGCGCCGGCTGCACGTGGCGTGCGACGCGAGCCTTCGGCGCCTGGGCACGGATTGGATCGATCTCTACTACCTGCACCGTGAGGACCCCGACACGCCGCTGGAGGAGACCGTTGCCGCGCTGGGCGACCTGATCCGCAGCGGCAAGATCCGCGCGTTCGGCGTGTCGAACTTCCGGTCCTGGCGCATCGCCGAGATCTGCCGTCTGTGCGACCGTCTTGGCATCGACCGGCCGGTGGCCTGCCAGCCCTACTACAACGCCCTCAACCGCATGCCGGAGGTCGAGATCCTGCCCGCCTGCGGCCACTACGGCTTGGGCGTGGTCCCCTACAGCCCGCTCGCCCGCGGCGTGCTCACCGGCAAATATCGCCCCGGGGATGAACCATCCGCCGACACCCGCGCCGGCCGCAAGGACCGGCGCATGATGAACACGGAATGGCGCCCGGAAAGCCTGGACATCGCCCAGGAGATCAAGAGCCATGCCGAATCGCGCGGCATCACGCCGGGACAATTCGCCGTTGCCTGGGTGCTCAACAACCGCCTTGTGACCGCTCCGATCGCCGGGCCGCGCACGGAAGAGCAATGGCGCGCGTACCTCGGCGCGCTGGATTACGCCTTCACCGCCGAGGACGAGGCGCTGATCGACCGGCTGGTGACGACCGGACATCCCTCGTCTCCAGGCTACAACGACCCCGCCTACCCCATCGAAGGGCGTCCCGTGCGAGCCACCTCTCCGGCCGGACCTTAAGGCCACGCCGGAGCACCGTGCCCCATTCCCGAAAGGGCCGTTTCGAACGACCCAGCGCCTTTGCGGCAGCTTGAACCACCCGGCAACGGCCCCTGAGGCGTTTGCGCATAAGGCGAAGACCTGAGCCGGATCGATCTTGCCGTGGAAGCGCCAGAATCAGGTCGGTCTCTCTGTGGCCTGACAGTCGACTCACGGAGGGGGATCCCCGGGGGCGATCCGGGAAGACCTGATCGCCGCCTCGGCTTCCTCATCATCCCCCCTCGTCAGGCTGCTGGGACGACCGTTCGAATCCGCTTGGTTTCGTCGCATGGGTTGCGGCACGTGGCCCAGGCCGGTGCGCTTGCCAACCGGAACCCTTTGAAAGCGGTTGCATAGCCCGCGGCTCTTCCTAAGATGGAACGCCCATGAAAAGCTCCTACCCTGAGAGGATTCGTGAACCGCACCGCCGCATTAACGCTGATTGCCACAATCGTCACTGCCAGTTTTCCGGCACTGGCCCGCGATGAGCGCCTCATGTTCCCGGTGGGGGCTGCCCTCGGCACAGCCGCCGCTCAGGAGAAGTTGGACAGGGGCGTGAAGCTCTATTTCGGTGAGCAGAAGCACCCGAAGCCCGTTGCCAACCTCGGCGAATGGGCGACCAACAAGAAGACCAACGCCTTCAACAAGTCCGATCAGGAAGCCTGCGAGTGGGTCTTCCTCAGCGCCGTTCTGGAACTGCAGGAGCGCGCCCGCAAACAGGGCGGTGATGCGGTGATCAACATCAAAAGCAATTACAAGAACACGGAAACGAACAGCAACACGGAATACATGTGCGGCGCTGGCAACATCATGGCAGGCGTGGCGCTCAAGGGAACCGTGGTCAAATTGGGCACCAAGTAGAGCGGCCGGCATGGGCCTTGCGGCCGCAGCGATGCCTGGACGGATACGGAAGACGAGGAGTGAGCGATGCGGCGTCGGCTGTTGCTGGCGGCGGCCTTTGCGGCGACGGCGCTGACCGGCGCCTGCACCGCCGATCCGCTGCCCCCACCGCCGGTCGTGACCGCCACTCCGGTGCTGACGGACGGGGCGATGATCGCAAATGACGGCGCGCCGATACCGCTTCACACCTGGCAGGCGGAGAGCGCGTTGCGCGCGGTGATCGTCGCCGTCCACGGCATGAACGATTACGGCCTCGCGTTCGACCGGCCGGCGCGGCTGTGGGCGCAGGCGGGCATCGCCACCTACGCCATCGACCAGCGTGGCTTCGGAAAGGCCATGGAGCGCGGTCATTGGTACGGCGGAGAACGCATGGCCGAGGATGTCGTCGCGCTGTCCAGGCTGGCGCGCGAAAGCCATCCCGGCGTGCCCGTCTATCTGCTGGGCGAAAGCATGGGCGGTGCGGTCGTCGTTCTGGCGGCGGCGCGGGCGGAGCGGGGACTGCTGTCCGGCATCGTGCTGTCCGCTCCGGCGGTCTGGGGCACCGGCTTTCGGGCGACGGTGACGCTGGATGCGGCCATGATCCTCGGTTCGCTGGTGCCGGACATGACGGTGCCGCCGCTTCGGGTGGCCACCCCCTCCACCGACGATCCGGTGGTTTTGCGGCGCATGCGCGAGGACCCTCTGATCATCCATCGGACGCGCTTCCAGACGCTGGCCGGCATCGTGGACCTGATGCATGACGCCCGTTTCGAGGCACGCAAGGTGGACGTTCCGGTGCTGCTGATGCTGGGCGACCTGGATGTCCATGTGCCGCGCGACGGGGTGGCGGCATTGGCCAGATCCCTGCCGCCGGACACGCGCATCGCGCTCTATCCGAAAGGGCGGCACCTGCTGATGCGCACGCTGGACGGCGACCGGGTGACGCAGGACGTGGCCTCATGGGTGTCCGACACACGGCGCGCCCTGCCAAGCGGTGCCGACGCGCGCGCCCAGGCATGCCCGGCCCTGATGACCAGACCGCACCGCGGCTGCCCCCCGCCCCGGGCGGTGGCCGCCCCACGCCCTCCCAAGCCGGCCATCGACGGCAAGACCGGCAACCGCCTGCCCACGCCGGCCACCGCACCGCAAAATTGACGCACCCCTCTATCCACAACGTGGCCCTGTCATGATAGGGTCCCGATTCGCCCCCATGGCGTCCGGAAACGGCAGGACATGACTTTGAAGACCGGTATCCGCGCGCTTTTCCTAATTCTCGCGACGGTCGCCGTGCTCGGCGGCTGCAGCCGTCGGCAACCCATCTACAGGGTAACCGACCAGCCCATCCCGGCGGTATCGCGCGACCTGCCCGCCGCGGCGCTCCAACGGACGATCATGGAGGCGGCGACCGACCGCGGCTGGTCCGCGGAGTGGAAGGCGCCCGGTGAGATTCTGGCGACGAAGGCGTGGAAGGACCACGAGGCGGTCGTCGAAATCCGCTATTCGCAGGAAAGTTACACCATCGATCATGTGTCCACGACCAACCTGCGGGAGCATGGTGAAACCGTTCATCAGGCTTACAACAAGTTGGTGCGCGCGTTGCAAGACGAGATCGAACGGCGCCTGCGCCAAGCCAAACACTGAGTCCGGCCCGCATCATGACTGAAACCCTGCGTGTCGCCATCCGCGGCTGGTGTGCCTGGGCACCGGACCGCAGCACCCGGGCCGCGTGGCGGGACTGGGCGGGCGCGCCCGCCATGCCCGACGATGGCCCGCTGCCGGCGCTTCCCATGATGCTGCGCCGTCGTGCCTCGCCCATCGGACAGAAGCTGATCGCCGCCGCGCTGGCCTGCGGCGACGCGGCGCACACGGCGCGCTACGTCCTCGCTTCCGGCCATGGGGAGCTGGCGCGGACCGTCGGCATCATCAACTCGCTGCGGCAGGGCGAATTGCCATCGCCGGCCGAATTCAGCCTGTCCGTGCATCACGGTCTGGCCGGGTTGTTGTCCATCCATACCGGCAACCGCCGCGGCCACACGGCGCTGGCCGCCGGTCCCGACAGCTTCGGCTTCGGGCTCCTGGAAGCCGCCGCCAGCCTGGCCGAAACCCCGTCGGAGCCGGTGCTGCTGCTCTACGCCGACGCGCCGATGCCTGACGAGTACGCGCCGTTCCGCACCGCAGCCGACGAAGCCCTGCCCCTGGTGGTCGCCCTGGCGCTCGGCCCCGCGGATGGTGAGGGCGAAGGGCTTGCGCTGCGGTGCGCGCCGGCGACCGGAGGGCCGCCAGCGGCGTCCACAGCCCTCGACTTCATGCGATTCCTGCTGTCCGGAGCGCCCCGGGCAACCTCGCACGGGGGACGGCTCGACTGGGTGTGGCACCGTGCTGGCTAGCTGTCTGGACAAGCTGTGGCGGCGCGCGGCCACCGGCTTCGCCTTCGCCTTCCTGTTCGGCGGCGGCGCGATCCTGGCGCCCACCGTCTTTCCGCTGGTGGCCCTGACCAGCCCGGCGGGCGCGGTGCGGCGCCAGCGCTGCCAGCACCTCGTCCATCTCATTTTCCGCTTCTACATCCGGATGCTGCGCGTGCTGCGCGTCATCGACGTGGAGGTCGAGGGCGCCGAGCGCCTGCGCGATGGACGTGGCAAGCTGGTGGTGGCGAACCACCCCTCGCTGCTCGACGTGGTGCTTCTGATGGCGCTGATGCCGCGCGCCCAGTGCATCGTGAAGAAGGAACTGTGGGAGAGCCGCTGGCTGGGCGGCATGGTGCGCGGCGCCGGTTACATCCGCAACGACCTCGACCCGGAGGCGCTGCTCGACGCCTGCCGCGCCGCGCTGGAGGCCGGCGACGAACTCATCATCTTCCCCGAAGGCACCCGCACCGTCCCCGGCGAGCCGGTCCGCTTTCGCCGCGGCTTCGCCAATCTGGCGACCCTGCTGGAAGCCGAGGTGCAACCGGTCACGATAACCTGCAATCCGCCCACGCTCATTAAGGGCGAAAAATGGTGGATGATCCCGCCACGCCGACCGATTTTTCGCGTCATGGTAGGGGATCGTCTGGACGTTACCGGGTTGCTCGGCTATCAGTACCGCTCGCTAGCGGCCAGAAAGTTGGTGCGCAGCTTGGAGGATTATTTTGCGGAACGGTTGGCCGATGGAAAAGCTTGAACGTGAGTTGAAGACCTTGATTGTTGACGCGCTCAAGCTGGAAGACATTGCCCCAGAAGAGATTGACAGCGAGGAACCGCTCTTCAACGACGGGCTGGGCCTCGATTCCATCGACGCACTGGAACTGGGCGTCGCACTGCGCAAGGCTTACGGCATCAAGATCGAGTCCGTGACCGACGACGTGAAGCAGCACTTCGCCAACGTGCGCTCTCTCGCCCGCTTTATTCAATCCCAGCGTGCGGAGTAAGGGCCATGCTGACGCAGGATGAAATTTACGCGCGCCTCCAAAGCTATCTCGAAGACATGTTCGAGGTGCCGCCCGAGAAGATTTCCCGCGAGGCGCGACTGTTCGAGGATCTCGACCTCGACAGCATCGACGCGGTCGATCTCGTGGTGAAGTTGCAGGAACTGACCGGCCGCAAGTTCAAGCCCGAGGAGTTCAAGAGCGTCCGTACGGTCGGCGATGTTCTCGACCGCGTGCATGCCCTCCTCCAGGAATAGGCTGCCCCCGTTCGGCGTCGCGGCCCTGGTCGTCGCCGGGGCCTTCTATCCCGTGCTGGTCTATGGCGGGCGGGCTTTGGTGCCGCCGCTGGCCTTCGTGGCGGTGGCCCTGGCGCTGATCGGCGCGCGCTTCGCCATGTGCTCCTCGCCTGCGGCGCGGGTCTGGCGCCTGCCGCTGGCGGCGGCGGCGGCCCTGGTCGGCGTGCTCGCCGCGCTCGATGGCGCGCTGGCGGCCAAGGCCTATCCGGTCGCGCTCAGCCTCGGCACCGCGGCGGTGTTCGGCGCCTCGCTGTTGCGCCCGCCCAGCCTCGTCGAGCGATTCGCCCGTCTTCAGGAGCCCGACCTGCCACCGGCGGGTCAGGCCTATTGCCGCACCGTCACCGTGGTGTGGACCGTCTGGCTGGTGTCGAACGCCGCCGTCGCCGGGGCGCTGGCCCTGTGGGGCAGCGACGAGGCGTGGGCGCTGTGGACCGGCCTCATCGCCTACATCGTCATGGGCCTGTTGTTCGGCGGCGAAGTCCTGGTCCGCCGCTCCATGCGCCGGAGGCACGCCGGGGCATGACCGCCATTCCGCTCTCCCGTCTGCTCGCCGTGGGGCGGCCGGACGACGCGCCGGTTGCCGACGGCGTCACCTTCGCCCGCTTCCGCGCCGACGTGGCCGGCAACGCGGCACGGCTCAAGGGGTGCCGGCGCGGGCTTCTGGTGGCGGCGGACGGCTATTGGGGCGCGGTGGGGTTGTTGGCGCTGCTGCACGCCGGCGCCGAGGTGACGATACCGCCCAACGCCCAGCCGGGAACGCTGGCCTCCCTGACCGCGGACGGGGCCATCCCGGTCGGCGGCGATCTCGGCAGCGATCTCGGCGGCAACCTGGGGCCGGGTGGCGAGGGGATGGCGTTGGCCCCGCTCGACCCCGAGACGCCCTTGACCTTCTTCACCTCCGGCTCGACCGGCGAGCCGAAGCGGGTGGTTCGCACCCTCGGCATGCTGGAGGCCGAAGCGCTGGCGACCGAAGCCGTGCTCGGGCGGCTCGCCGGGCCAACCGCTCGCGTGCACGCCACGGTCCCCCACCAGCACGTCTACGGTCTGAACTTCCGCCTGCTGTGGCCGCTGGTCACCGGCCGCCCCTTCGCCAGCGCCATGCACGAGCTGTGGGAGACGGCGCTGGCCGCGCTCGACGCGGGGTCCGTGCTGGTCACCAGCCCGGCGCACCTGACCCGGCTGGCTGGGATCGCGCCGCTGCCACCGTCGCGGCGTCCGGCGCTGGTGCTGTCGGCCGGAGCCCCTCTCCCGGAGCCCGCTGCGCGGGAGGCGGCGGCCGTCTTCGGCACGCCGGTCACCGAGATCTTCGGCAGCACCGAAACCGGAGCCATCGCCCACCGCCGCCGCGAGGCCGGTGATCCGTCCTGGCGCCCGCTGCCCGGCGTCGTCGCCGGACGCACCCCGGACGGTCGCCTGCGGGTCGGCGCGACGCATGTCGAGGGCCGGAAGCATGTCGGCTCGGACCTCGTGGAGATGGCCGAGGACGGCGGCTTCCGCGTCCTTGGCCGCGCCGACCGGATCGCGAAGGTGGAGGGCAAGCGCGTCAGCCTGCCCGAGGTGGAGGCGCAGCTGCGGCGCTCCCCCCTGGTGGCCGACGCCGCCGTGCTGACGCTGGAGCAGCTCTGCGCCGTCGTGGTGCCGAGCGCCGAGGGCGCGGCGCGCCTGGCGGACATCGGCGCCTTCCGCTTCGGCCGCCTGCTGCGCCGGGAATTGTCCGCCGTTCAGGAACCCGCCGGCCTGCCGCGCCGCTGGCGCTTCGTGAGCCGTCTGCCGGATGGCGCGCTGGGCAAGCGTCGGCATGCCGACATCGCCGCCCTGTTCGAGGAGAGTGCCCTGCCTGAGATCGTCATGCCTGTGATCGCCACACATCGGCCGACCGCTCCCGACGTTCGCGCCGTCCGGCCGCTTGCCGACGGGGTGGAACTGGACCTCTTCATTCCCGGCGACCTTGCGCAGCTCGACGGTCATTTCCCCGGTATGCCGATCGTGCCGGGCGTGGCGCAGATCGATTGGGCGGTGACGTTCGCCAACACGCATCTCGGCCTCGGGATCGAGGCGGCGCAGTCGCTCCAGGTGAAGTTCCGGCGCGTCACCGTTCCGGACACGCTGGTGACGCTGGCGTTGCGCCACGCCCCGGCACGGCGGCGCCTGACCTTCGAGTACCGCTGCGGGGACGAGACGCTGTCCTCCGGCTCCATCGGCGTGGAGGGGATCGCCCCATGATTTCGGCAGAGGTCAGCACCCGCGCGCAGTTCTACGACCTGGACCCCATGCAGGTGGTCTGGCACGGCAACTACGCCCGGTATCTGGAGCAGGCGCGCTGCGCGCTGCTCGACCGCATCGGCTACAATTATCCGGAGATGGCGTCGTCGGGGTACGTGTTCCCCATCGTCGACCTCCATGTGAAGTACGTGCGGCCGATCCGCTTCGGCCAGTCGATCCGGATCACGGCCACTCTGGTCGAGTACGAGAACCGCATCCGCATCGACTACCGCATCCACGACGAGCCGAGCGGCGAATTGCTGACCAAGGCGCGCACCGTGCAGCTTGCGGTGAAGGAGGACGGGGCGGAGCTGTGCTTCGAATGCCCCGCGGTGTTCACGGACAAGGTGAGGGCTCTGCTGTGACGCGCATCGTCGTCTTCCTCCTGGCGCTGCTGGCCGCCTTCCCGGTGCTTGTTGCCGAAACGCTGGCCGCCGAAACACTGAGCGAGGGGCAGGTGCTGCGCGGCGCCTTCGTGCAGGAGCGTTTCCTCAAGGGCTTCCAGGCGCCGCTGAAGAGCGAGGGCCGCTTCGTCCTGGCGCCCGGCCGCGGGCTGATCTGGCGCACCGAAACCCCCTTCGCCGTCACCACCGTCATGAGCCCCGCCGGCCTCGTGCAGGAGGTGAAGGGCAACGAGACCATGCGCCTGCCCGCCGCGCGCCTGCCCTTCATGTCGAAGCTCTACACCATGCTGGGCGGCGCGCTGACCGGAGACTGGAAGGCGCTGGAGGACATGTTCGCGGTGGAGCGCGGGGGCGGCACCGACGCCTGGACCCTCCACCTGACGCCGCGCCGGGCCGACGATCCGACCATGCCGATCCGCGCCATCGACGTGCGCGGCGGGCGCTTCGTGGACGAGGTGGAGATCGTCAAGCCCGACGGCGACCGCGACCGCCTGACCTTCCGCGACCAGATCCTGAAGGCGGAGCCGCCGACGGCGGACGAGGCGGCGCTGCTGGCCTCGGCGGGCCGTCCGTGAGACGGCTGGGGGCGCTGCTCTGGCTCGCGCTCGTCCTGCTGGCCAGCGGCTACCTCGCGCTGCGCCTTCACGACGGGCTGGGCTTCCGCACCGATCTGCTGGCCCTGCTGCCGCGCGAGGAGCAGGACCCCGTCCTGCAGCGCGCCAACGACGCGGTGACCAAGGCGCTGGGTCGCCGGGTGCTGGCGCTGGTCGGGCACGCCGACCGCGAGACCGCCCGCAAGGCGGCGACGACGCTTGGCGACGCCCTTCTGGCCACGGGGCAGGTGGAACGGATCGGCGAGGGCATCGACGTCGACCGGCTGAAGCGGCTGGGGGCTCTCTACTTCCCCCATCGCCAAAGCCTGCTCAGCGATGGCGACCGGGCGCTCCTGGCGGCCGGCAAGGGGGAGGAGGTCGCCACCCGCGCGCTGTCCCAGGCGTTCGGCTTCGCCGAACTCGTCGACGCCGGGCTGCTGCGCACCGACCCGTTCCTGCTGCTGCCTTCCTTCCTCACCAACCTGCCCTTCCCGCTGTCGCGCCTCACCCCCGACGAGGGCATGCTCAGCGTCACCGAGAACGGCACGACCTGGGTGCTGGTCAGCGCCGTGCTCGCCGGCGAACCGTTCGAGCTGGACTTGCAGGACCGGCTGGTTGGCGCCTTCGACGCCGCCGTTCGGGACATGCCGGACGTCACGGTGAAGCGGCTGGGCGCCGTGTTCTTCGCGCACGCCGGCTCCAAGACCGCGATCACCGAGGCGTCCACGCTCGGCACGCTGTCGCTGGTCGGCACCATGCTGCTGGTGGGGCTGGCGTTCCGCCGGCCGGGGCCGCTGCTGCACAATCTGCTGGCCCTGGGCGTCGGAATGACGGTCGGGCTGAGCGGCAGTCTGCTGCTGTTCGGCGAGTTGCATGTGGCGGCGCTGCTGTTCGGGTCCAGCCTGATCGGCGTGGCGGTGGACTACAGCCTGCATTACAGCGCCAGCCTGTTCGACCCCTTGTCGGGAAGCCCGAACGACCGGCTGCGCCACGTGCTGCCGGGCATCGCGCTGGGGCTGGTCACCACGTTGATCGGCTACGCGGCGCTGATGCTGGCGCCCTTTCCGGGGCTCCGGCAGATCGCCGCCTTCTCGATCATCGGGCTGGTGGGCGCCTTCCTGACGGTGGTGCTGTGGCTGCCCTCGCTCGACCGGGCGCGACGGCTGACGCACGGCGCCTTGATGCTGCGCGCCGCGGCGGGCCTGTGGAGCTTCTGGGAGGAGCGGCGCTGGCGTGGCGTGCGCCTCGTTCTCGTGCTGGGCTGCGCGCTGGCCGGAGCGGTCGGGCTGGCGCGGCTGTCGGCGGACGACGACGTCCGGCGGCTGCAGGCGGTCTCGGCGGAGCTGAGGCACGAGCAGGACGAGATCCAACGGCTGATCGGCGCCACCACCGCCGCGCAGTTCCTGCTGGTGCAGGCCGCGGACGACGAGGCGGCGCTGCGGCGGCAGGAGGACCTCGCCGCCACGCTGGCCGGACTGAAGGCGAAGGGAAGCATCGCCGGCTACCAGATGCCGGCCGCCTTCGTGCCGTCCGCCCGGACGCAGCGGGAAAACCGCGCTCTGGTCGCCACGGCGCTCGACGGTCCGCTGCTGGCGGCGCAGCGCGCCAGCCTCGGCCTGCCGCCGGCCGAGCCGAACAAGGCGCCGGAGGGGGTGCTGACTCTCGACGACGCGCTGGCGGCGGACAGCGTGCCGTTCCTGCGCGAGCTCGTGCTCGGGCCGGGACTGCACGTGGTGGCCTTGCAGGGGCTGAGCGATCCGGACGCCGTGCGCGCCGCGGTGGCCGGCACGGCCGGCGTCCGGCTGGTCAATCCGACGGCGGACTTCTCGGCGCTGCTCGCCAAGTACCGGCACCGGGCGCTGCTGCTGACCGGGCTGGCGGGGCTGCTGATGCTGCCCGTGCTGATGTGGCGCTACGGCTGGCGCGGGGGGCTGTGGGCGCTGCTGCCACCCGGGGCGGCGCTCATCCTGGCGCCCGCGGTGGTCGGGCTGATGGGCCAGGACTTCACCTTCTTCCATGCCATGGCGCTGGTTCTGATCCTCTCCATCGGCGTGGACTACGCCGTCTTCTGCGCGGAAAGCGGCGTGGAGCAGCAGCCGGTGACCATGCTGGCGGTGTGGCTGGCGACGCTGACGACCCTGCTGTCCTTCGGGCTGCTGGCCTTCAGCGCCGTTCCGGCGGTGCACAGCTTCGGCGTGACCATGCTGGTCGGAATCTCGATTGCCTTTCTTTTCGCACCACTGGCCGCGCGCGGCACACGCCACAATGAAGCCACAAACAATGCGCGGCTACTCTGATTGGTGTATGCTCTACGTCAAATTCGCTTCTGGGAAATCGCCTCACGTCATGACCATGCATAAGGGGTGGATCGCGCTCCTGTTCCTGCTCGGAGCGTGCGCCTCCGTGCCCGGCGGCGGCCCGGCGGACCCAAGCACGCCGCTGCTCGCCCCCGGCGAGCCGCTGGCCCTGCCGCGCCCGTCCGATCTTGGGCAGAGCGTCGAGGCGGCGCAGCTCATCACCGCCAGCCGCGACGGCCAGACCTTCGTTTTCGAAGGCCGGATCAGCGTCACGCCGAAGCGCTTCCTGCTGGTCGGTGTGGACAGTCTGGGCCGCCGCGCCATGACCGTCACCTGGAGCGATGCCGGGCTGGAGGTTGAGACCGCACCCTGGCTGCCTCCGGCCCTGCGGCCGGGCAGCATGCTGGCCGACATCGTCGTGCTGTACTGGCCCGAAGCGGTCGTGCGGCAGGCGCTCGCCCCCGCGGGCGGCACGCTGAGCGCCGACGCGCACCGGCGCAGCGTGCGCATTGGCGGCAAGGAGGTGCTGCACGCCGAACGCAGCTGGGCCGACGGCGCGCCGTGGACCGGCACGCTGCGCTACGCCAACCTCGCCTGGGGCTACGAGATCGAGGTACAGTCCATGGCAGCATCCACGGCAGCATCCCAGGCGGCGGCGCCATGAGCCGTCCGCTCGGACTTTCCGCCCTGGGCCTCGCCACTCCCATCGGCACCGGAACGGGCGCGGTCGCCGACGCCTTGTTTGTCGGCACCCGCGACGGCCTGCGCCCGCGCTCCGGCTTCGTGCCCGGCCGCGCCGTGCATGTCGGTTCGGTGGACACGCCGCTGCCGCCGGTGCCGGCAGGGCTGGAGACCTATGACTGCCGCAACAACCGCCTGCTGCTGCTGGCCCTGGAGCAGATCCGGGACGCCGTCGAAACGGCGACCGCGCGCCACGGCCGGCACCGGATCGCCGTGATCATCGGCACCAGCACCTCGGGCATGGCCGAGGCCGAGGCCGGCTTCGCGGCGATGCGCCGCGACGGTGCGTGGACGGGTCCGTTCCATTACGACCAGCTCGCCACCGGCGGGCCGGGGGAATTCGCGGCGCGCGCGCTGGACCTGCCGGGGCCGGCCTACACGGTGGCGACGGCCTGCTCCTCCAGCGGCAAGGTGTTCGCATCCGCCCGGCGGCTGATCCGCGCCGGGCTGTGCGACGCCGCTGTCGTCGGTGGGTCCGACACGCTGTGCGGCACCACGCTGGGCGGCTTCAGCGCACTGGAGGCGGTGTCGGCGGGCCTCTGCAATCCCTTCAGCGCCAATCGCGACGGCATCAACATCGGCGAGGCGGCGGCGGTCTTCCTGCTGACCGCGGAGGACGCCCCGGTGCGGCTGCTGGGCGTGGGCGAAAGCTCCGACGCGCACCATGTCAGCGCCCCCGACCCGGAGGGCCACGGCGCCCTCGCCGCCATGCGGGCGGCGCTGGACGACGCCGGGCTGACGCCGTCGGACATCGCCTACGTCAACCTGCACGGCACCGCGACGGCGCTGAACGATTCCATGGAGGGCAAGGCGGTGCACGCGCTGTTCGGCGACGCGACCCCGTGCAGCTCCACCAAGGCGATGACCGGCCACACGCTGGGCGCCGCCGGGGCGTGCGAGGCGGCGTTCCTGTGGCTGACGCTGAACCCCGCCCACAACCCGGACGGCCGGCTGCCCCCGCACCTGTGGGACGGTACGCCCGCCCCGGAGATCCCGCCGCTGAACCTGATCGGCCCCGGCGCCACCTTCTCCGGCGGGCTTCCCGCCGGGCCGGCGGCGATGCTCAGCAACTCCTTCGCGTTCGGCGGCAGCAACGTGGCCCTGGTGCTGGGCCGGGGGGACCGGCGATGAGCGCGTGTCCGTGGCCCATCGAGGATCTGCTGCCCCACGCGCGGCCGATGATCCTGCTGGACGAGGCGGTCGGACGGGTGGACGGCCGCTTCGTGTCGGCGCTGACCGTGCGGGAGGGGGCGCCCTTCGTGGTGACGGGGCGCGGTGCCCCGGCCCATGTCGCCGTGGAGTGGATGGCGCAAACCTGCGGCGCCCAGGTCGGGGCCGAGGCCAGGGAAGCCGGCGGCGACGTCCGTCTCGGGCTGCTGCTGGGCACGCGCGACTTCCGCGCCTCCGTTCCCTGGTTCGCCATCGGCGAGCGGCTGGAGGTGTCGGTGGCGCCGGTCTTCCGGGACGAGAACATCGGGTCTTTCGATTGTGTGGTGACGCGCGCGGGCACCGGGGAGGAGCTGGCGAAGGCCCAGCTCACCGTCTACCAGCCCGAGGACACGGCCGCGCTGCTCGCCAGCCAAGGGGTACAGGTCAAACGATGAAGAAGACGATCCTGGTCACCGGGGCCAGCAAGGGCATCGGCCGCGCGGTCGCGGCACGGCTGGCCGCCGACGGTTTCGCGGTGGTGGTGCATTACGGCCGCGACGCGGCCGGCGGCGAGGCGACGCTGGCCGACGTCCGCAACGCCGGCGGCGAGGGCCGGCTGCTCGCTTTCGACATCGCCGACCGCGACGCCGCCCGCGCCGCGCTGGAGGCCGACATGGAGGCGCACGGCCCCTATTGGGGCGCCGTCCTGAACGCCGGCATTGCCCGCGACGCCGCCTTCCCGGCCATGGCGGACGACGATTGGGATTCGGTCCTCAACACCAACCTCGACGGCTTCTACAACGTGCTGAAGCCGCTGGTGATGCCGATGGTCTCGGCTCGCAGGGGTGGGCGGATCGTGACGCTGTCCTCGGTGTCGGGGCTGATCGGCAACCGCGGGCAGGTCAACTACAGCGCCGCCAAGGCCGGCATCATCGGCGCCACCAAGGCGCTGGCGATCGAGTTGGCGAAACGGAACATCACGGTGAACTGCGTGGCGCCCGGCATCATCGAAACGCAGATGACCGACGGGCTGCCCATGGAGGAAGCCCTGAAGCTGGTCCCCATGCGCCGGGCCGGACAGCCGGAGGAGGTGGCGTCGGTGGTGTCCTTCCTGTGTTCCGACGGGGCGGCGTACGTGACGCGGCAGGTGATCGCGGTGAACGGGGGTATGGTGTGATGCGCAGGGTTGTCGTCACGGGCATGGGCGGGGTGAGCGCGCTGGGCGAGGACTGGCCGACCATCCGCGCCCGCATGGCGAAGGGCGAGACCGCCGTCCGCACCATGGCGGAGTGGGACCGTTTCCACGGGATCAACACGCGCCTCGCCGCCCCGGTGACCGGCTTTTCGGTGGACGACCGCTACCCGCGCAAGAAGACGCGGACCATGGGGCCGGTTTCCCGGATGGCGGTCTACGCCACCGAGAAGGCGCTGAACGACGCGGCCCTGCTGAACGACCCGTTCGTCCGCGGCGGGCGCGTGGGCATCGCCTACGGATCGTCGTTCGGCAGCCCCGCCCCGGTGATCGCCTTCGCCGAGCTGATGACCCAGGGCGCGTCGAAGACCCTCAACGCCACCAGCTACATCCAGATGATGAGCCACACGGCGGCGGTGAACATCGGGTTGTTCTACGGCGTGACCGGCCGCATCATCCCGACCAGCAGCGCCTGCACCTCCGGCAGCCAAGCCATCGGCTACGCCTACGAGGCGATCAAGTGGGGCAAGGCCGACGCCATGATCGCCGGCGGCGCCGAGGAACTGGACGTGACCGAATCGGCGGTCTTCGACACGCTGTTCGCCACCTCCACCCGCAACGACCGACCGCACACCAGCCCCCGCCCCTACGACCGCGACCGCGACGGGCTGGTGATCGGCGAAGGCGCCACCACCCTGATCCTGGAGGAACGCGAGCGCGCTCTCGCCCGTGGCGCCAACATCCACGCGGAGATCGTCGGCTTCGCCTGCAACTCCGACGGCAACCACGTCACCCAGCCGCAGGCCGGGACCATGGAGATCGCCCTGCGCCTAGCCTTGGAGGACGCCGGGGTGTCGGCGGACGCCATCGGCTTCGTCAACGGCCACGGCACGGCCACCGAATGGGGCGACATCGCCGAGACCGCCGCGACCCACGCCGTCTTCGGCCCGCGCGCGCGCATCCATTCGCTGAAGAGCTATTTCGGCCATTCGCTGGGCGCCTGCGGCGCCCTGGAGGCGTGGCTGGGCATCGAGATGATGCGCGAGGGCTGGTTCGCCCCCACCGCCAACCTGGACAATGTGGACGAGCGCTGCGCCGAGTTGGACTACATCATGGGCGAGGGCCGGCGGATCGACACCGAGTTCCTGATGTCCAACAACTTCGCCTTCGGCGGCATCAACACGTCGCTGGTGTTCCGGCGCGGGTAGACGAGCGCAGGTGGACGGGCGCCTACTCCGCCGCCTCGGACTCCGCCGGGGATTCCGCCGGGACCCCCGTTGCCAGGTTCGCCGCGCCCATGCCGGAGATCACCACCGCCTCGACGCCGGGACCGCTTTGGCAGCCGGCGCCGACCAGCATCAGCCCCGGCAGCGGCGTCTTGTTCGGCGGGCACCATTGACCGCGGGCGGCGCCGTAGATGGCGCCGTTGTCGGCGAGCGCGTAGCGGGTGAAGGTCGTCGGGCTGGCCGTCTGGCGGTAGAGGATGCGCCCCCGCAGCCCGGGAAGCACGCTCTCCGCGGCGGCGACCAGACGGTCGGCGAAGGCTTCCTTGCGCTGGCGGTTGGCGGCCTTTCCGGCGGCGAACCATTCGGCGGCCTCCGGTTCGGGCCGCAGGCAGAGCATGGTGACGGCGGCGTGGCCCTCCGGGGCCAGTGATGGATCGACCGCGCTCGGGTTGCCGATTCCGAAATGCAGGCCGTCCGCCCCGACGAACACGCGGGCCGGCAGGTCCGGAACGCCCTCCACGGCGAGGCTGACCAGCACCGCCGTGGGGCCGCGCTTCAGACCCTTCACACGTTGGGCGTAGCGCCTGGGCAGCAGCGCCGGGTCCACCAGACGCGTCAACGTGCCGACCACGTCGGAATTGGCCAGCACCAGTGGCGCCCGGTGCACCGTTCCGTCGGCGGTGGTGATGCCGGCGGCCCGGCCGTCCTCGGTCAGGATGCGTTCGGCGCGGGTGCGCAGAAGGACGGCGCCGCCCCGCTCCCGCACCACCGCGCACAGCAGTTCCGCCAGCCGCTGAGAGCCGCCGGCCGGGTACCAGCCGCCTTCCAGATAGTAGCCGAACAGCGGCGCCATCTCACGCACGGGCAGCAGCTCGGGGCGGTCGGTGACGTACTCGCTGATGGTGGTCAGCAGGGCCTTCAGCCGCGGGTCGCGCAGATGGGTGTCGAGCATCTCGGCGTAGGGGCGGTGCATCCAGCGCCAGGCGTCGGGCCGGCGAGCGATCCAGGACCGCATGGCCTCCAGCGTGGCGGGCGGCATCGGCACGCCGCCGGTCTCGTCCACATCGGCGTAGAGATCGGCGTAGACGCGCCCCATCTCCGCGAAGAAGGCGGCGATCCCCGGCGCTTCTTGAGGGAACAGCGCCTGGAGGCGGGCCACCAGATCCGCCGGCTGGTCCGGTACATCCAGGCACAGGTCGTCCTGCACATAGCGGTGGCGGACCCGGCGCCAGTCCATGCGCTGCGCCACGCCCAGGCCGTCCAGCAGCCGCCGCAGCGGGCCGCGCGGGCCGAGCCCGCTGAAATCCTGCACCCCGGCGTCGAAGATGTAGCGCCCCACCGAGCCGTCCCGGCCGCGGACCTTGCGCAGCCAGGACGAGCAGTAGCCCCCCGGCCGGTCGTGCGCTTCCACCACCAGCACCTTCAGCCCGCGTGCCGCCAGGGTCGCCGCCGCCGACAACCCGCCGATCCCGGCGCCGACCACCACCGCATGATGCTCGTGCGCCCCGGCCGGCCAACCGCCGAACGTCGGCATCGGCCACGCCGAGGACTGACCGGACGAGGGACGATGCGTCATGGAAGGAAAGCCGGCCGGTGCAGGACGAGGGCCACACGCTCCATACGCTTCATCCCACGCGATGCCATCTGAGATTGTATCATTGCGTGGAGGGGTCTCACCGCGGTCCGGCCTTCGGGTCGGCCCAGAAGTCGAAGAAGTTGTACCATTGCAATGGGTCGCGCAAGCAATGGTGTTCCAGCCGTGCGGCGTAGCGTGCGGCGAGCGCGGCGAGCGCCTCGTCCTTCCCGCGCCGCGGCAACTCGATGCGCTCGGCGAAGGGCTCGAAGGTGACACGGTGGCCCTGCCCCTCGCGCAGGCAGAACAGGAGATAGACCGGGCATCCCATCAGCGCCGCCAGCACGTAGGGTCCCTGCGAGAAGGCGGCGTCCCGGCCGAGGAACGGAACCCGGCTGACCCGGCCATTGAACTCCACCGGAGTGCGGTCCCCGGCGATGGCGATCCACTCGCCACGCTCCACCCTCTCCTTGAGATCGATGGCGGTCTGCGGGCCGATGTCGGTGACCTGTATGGTGTGGTCCGCGGCGTCGGGACGGACGGAGCGGATCATCCGGTTGTAGCGGACGGCGTGCCGCGTGTGCAGCAGCACGTTGATATCCTTCTCGAACCGGGTCCCCAGGCGGGCCCGAGACAACTCCGCGTTGCCCAGGTGCGAGACGATCAGCAGCGCCCCCCGCCCCTCCGCGGCGAGACGGCTCAGCGCCTCCGCCCCGTCAACGGCGATGGGGCCGGTGCGCTCCGGGGCGGCCCAGGCGATGAAGGTGTCGAGCGCCTTGACCGCGAAGCTCATGTGGTGACGCAGCCCGTCCCACCAGGAAGGGGCGGGCAGGCCCTTCGCCGCGTTGGCCTGCGCCAGGAAATCCAGCGAATGCCGCCGCCCCGCGGCGTTGGTCGCATAGAAGTAGCTCACCACCGGCCACAGGAGCGCGATGCAGCCCGGCCGGCCGAGCAGCCGGTAGACCAGCGTCACCAGCCTCATGCCCCACCAGGCGCCCCGCTCCCCCACGGTCGACCAGTGCGCGTCGGCTCCCCTTCCTGGCGGGCGGTTGCGCAGCACCGAGGGCAGGCGCAGCAGCATGGTCAGCACGAGGCGCGTGTGCATGCGCGTCAGCAGCACGTTGTCCCGCAGGAGGTTGAAGTTGGAGGTGTTTCCCTCGGGATAGACGACCCGCACGGGGATGTGGATCAGCGGAACGCCACGCCAGAACAGGCGAACGACGATTTCCGGGTCGAAGTCCATGCGGGTGCCGATCCGCTCGCTGTCCAGCACCGCCATGGTGGGGGCCAGCGGGTAGACGCGGAAGCCGCACATGCTGTCCTTCACCCGCAGCGACAGCGTCTCCACCCAAATCCACACATGGGTGGCCCAGCGCGCGATCAGCCGCGAGCGGGGGACGGAGTGGTCATAGACCGGCCGACCGCTGACCAGCGCATTGGGATGCGCCGCCGCGGTGGACAAGAGGTCGGCAACGGCCGCAAGGTCATGCTGTCCGTCGGCGTCCACCTGCACCGCGTGGGTGAAACCGCGCTCATGAGCGCGCCGGAGGCCGGCCATGACGGCGCCGCCCTTGCCCCGGTTCACCTCCAGCCGTTGCACCTCGACCCCGTCCTCAGGGGCGTGCAGCGCCGCGATGGCGGTGCGGGCAGGCTCACCGCTGCCGTCATCGATCAGAATGACCTCCAGCCCATGCCCCCGCAGCGCCGCGACGATTCCGCCGAGCGCCGTGTGGTGGTTGTGGCTGGGGATGATGGCGCAGGCCCGGATGCTCATGCCGTCTCCATGAGGCTTGCCGGTCGGAGAAGCGACCTCCTACCCCTGTTGCAGGAGCAACGTCAAGCGACCGAACTCAGCGGCGGGCGGCGATCTGGTCCAGCCTGGCCGCAATGTCGCGTTCGAGATTGCCGACCCAGCGGTTGTAGGCCCGCTCCACCCCGTCGTTTCTGCGCTCCATGTTCTTTGCGCTGACGTACTGGATGCGGTAGCTCCGGTTCGAGAACAGCACATCGGCCTCGGCCACCCACGGCCACTTGGTGTAGGTGGCGCGGACCTGTCCATCCGCGATGTGCTGGAAATGCCAGCCGCGCTTGGCACCGGCCTCGACGATGGCGAGTTCGATGGCGTTCAGCGGCAGAGCTTGCGCCCCAGGGGGCACAGCGTGTTCCTGAGTCGTCGTGATCGGTCGTGTCTGGCAGGCGGCCAGAAAGAGAATGGCGGCGGCCGCCAGAATGTTGCGCACAGGCCGGTCCTTTTCGGTGTGGTGAAGGTGCGGCATACTTCCTTTTCGGGTGGTCTCCGTCAATGCCCATACTTAAGATTTCAGTTTTTCTCTCCCTGCGCTTCACGTATACGCTCGCCTGAGTGGCGACAGCTTGCGTGAACACGCATGCGACGGCCGATTCACGAACCGAAGGAACCGCAGGGATGCGAAAGGCCGCGCTGGGGGCTCTGATTGCAGCAAGTTTGCTGGGCGCTTGCTCAACGCATCAGGTGCCGATGACTTACAGTCCGGCTGCCGTGCAGAAACCACCGTTGGCGAAGCCGGAGGTCGAGGTGCTCACCGTCACCGACGCGCGCAAGTACACCGGCAAACATCTGGGCGCGATCCGCGGCGGCTATGGCAACGCCTTGAAGACCATCGAAGCGTCAGGCCCGGTCAAGGACGTGGTGCACAAGGCTTTCGAGGACGCTCTCAAGGCACGCGGCCTTCTCGCCGCCAGCAATGGCGGAAGCTACGGCCTGGACATCACGGTCGAGAAGCTCGATTGCAGTCAGTTGGTCCGCAAGGAGGCGCACGCGCGGTTCCGTGTCGCGGTCCTGGATAAGGACACGGGCCAGCCGGTCTACAGCAAGGTCGTGGAAGACAACCGCGAGGATACGGGAAACCCGTTCGCGACCGGCGTCTTCGGCTCGGTGGATGAGCTGACCAAAATGACCAACGACAGCATGCAGGCGGCCATTGACCAAGCCCTCGACAACCCCGCCTTCCTCACCGTTGTCAGGGCACGCTGAACGACTCCGGATATGGCAACGGCCATGAATGGCGCAGCCCCGGACAAATGGCTGCGCCTCAGCAACACAGGTTTTCTTCATTTTTGAAGATGCGATCCGGCTCAGAGGAAATCCTCAAAGGTCGTGGTTCTTCACGCAGGGTCCTGAGCCGGGTCCATCATTCTGTGGAAATGCCGCAAGCCGGGCCGTCTTTCCGTCCCCCGGCATGAGGTGTCGGCCTTGGCGCCGCGCCGGCACTCTTCGAGTGGCCACCGGGCGGCCCTCTCCCACCCTCCTTTCCAGAAACGCGTCATGGAATGGGCAGCGTTGAGAAGGGTCACCCCGCCACCCTTCTCAACGCATCCGGATCGTTACAGAAGATTTCGACGAAGAAGCATTGTTTCCCCGGAGAAACTTAAAGATTGTCTTATGAAAGATATCATCAATTGCAAGTAAGCGTCTTTTGGCTTTAATCTCCGCGAGCCAATTGGGGGGTTCGGGCAGGTGATCGGTCGAAGGAGTACGACGCAGTGAAGGCAGGTTTGTTGAAAAGTGGGTTGGCCCGGCTGGGCGGGGCATTCCCGATCGCGGCCCTGATCGCGGTGGCGGCTCTGGCGGGCACCGGAGCGCTGCAGAAGGCCGAGGCGGCATCGACGCTGGTCTTCTGTTCGGAAGGCAACCCGGACAATCTGGCCCCGGCGCTGGCCCGCACCAACACCAGCTTCGACGCGATCCTGCACGCCTACGACACGCTGGTGCGATTCGATGCGGAGTCGAAGAGCATCGTGCCCGCGCTGGCGGAATCCTGGACCATCTCGCCGGACGGCACCGTCTACACCTTCAAGCTGCGGTCCGGCGTGCGCTTCCACGACACGCCCGGCTACACGCCGACGCGCACGCTGACCTCCGCCGACGTGCTGTTCAGCTTCTTCCGGCAATGGCACAAGGACCATCCGTACCATTCGGTCGGAAACGGGGCCTACAACTACTTCAACGACCTCTCCATGGGGTCGATCCTGAAGTCGATCGAGGCGGTGGACGACCTGACGGTGCGCTTCACCCTCAACCGGCCGCAGGCGCCCTTCCTGGCCAACCTGTCGATGGTCTTCGCCGCCATCACCTCGGCGGAATACGCCGACACCATGACCAAGCGCGGCACGCCGGAGCTGTTCGACCTGGAGCCGGTGGGAACCGGCGCCTTCCAGCTTCTCTCCTACCAGAAGGACAATCTGCTCCAGTACAAGGCGTTCGAGGGGCATTGGGCCGGGCGCCCGCCGCTTGACAACTTGGTCTTCGCCATCACTCCCAACGCCACGGTCCGGCTGAACCGGCTGCAGGCCGGCGAATGCCACGTCATGCCCTATCCCAACCTGACCGACCTGCCGAAGATCCGGAACAGCCCGTCGCTGACCCTGCTGCGGCAGGAGGGCTACAACGTCGCCTTCCTCACCTTCAACGTGGAACGGAAGCCGCTGGACGACGTGCGGGTGCGCCGGGCGCTCAGCATGGCCATCGACAAGGAAACGCTGGTCGACGCGCTCTACGGCGACACCGGGCGCACGGCGAAGAATCCGTTGCCGCCGACGAGCTGGGGCTACAACGACGCCATCGCGGACATTCCCTACGACCCCAAGGGGGCGAGCCAGCTCCTGGCCGAGGCCGGCTACGCCAACGGCTTCGAGATCGAGCTGTGGCACATGCCGGTGGCCCGGCCCTACATGCCCGCCGGCAAGCGGGCGGCGGAAATGATGGCCAACGATCTGGCCCAGGTCGGCGTCAAGGCCACCCTGGTGACCGACGACTGGTCGGTCTACATGAAGCGGCTGATGAACGGCGACCACCAGTTGGGCATGATCGGCTGGACCGGCGACAACAGCGACCCGGACAATTTCCTCTACACGCTGCTGAGCTGCGAGGGAGCCCGCAAGGGCGGCGGCAACATGGGCAAATGGTGCGACCGCAGCTTCGACGACGTCATCATCGAGGCCAAGCAGACCACCGACGTCGCCAAGCGCACCGCCCTGTATCATCGGGCGCAGGAGATCTTCAAGGATCAGGCGCCATGGCTGCCGCTGGCCCATTCCATGGTGTTCATGGTGCTGCGCGAGGAGGTGACGGGCTATCGGATGAATCCCTTCGGCCTGCACCTGTTCCACCACGTCGATCTCGCCCAGTGAGCGGCGGCGCGCGGTGATGACCCGCACCAACATCGCCCAGCGGATCGCCGCGGTCGGCGGCATGCCGGTGCTGGTGGCGGCGGCCATCGCCATCGTCGCGTGGTTCCTGCTCCAGCAATCCGACCGCGCCAACGGTTCGGTGGTCACCGCCGGCACGATCTACCGCGAACTGCTGGGGGCGGAGGCGGCGCGCTCCGACTATCTGAACACCGCGTCCAGCCGGCGGGCGGCGCAGGCCGTCCGTTTCGATGCCCACACCGGCGAGGCGCGCCGCCAGCTGGACGCCCTGGCCGACGCCACCGAGGACGATGCGCTGGAAAGCGCCGTCAGCGAGACGCGGCGGGTTCTGGACCGCTACGCCACGCAGATGGAGGAGCTGAAGGCGGTCACCGAGCGGAACGACGCCCTGATCGGCGCCATGGCCCAGCAGGCGGCCCGGCTGATCGACATCACCGACGCCGCCCGCCAGCGCCAGAACCTCGCCAACCTCGGCTATGCCGAGACGGTGGCGGACTCCGACCGCCGCCTGACCCTGCACCGCGACGTGCTGGACAACGCCCGCAGCATCTACGCCGCGCTGGCCGGTCTGTGGCGGCACGAGGCGGCCCGGCTGTCCCGGGAACACGGTCAGGCTCAAGGCGGCGCCGCCGCCCCCGGCACTTCCGGGGCGCACGACACCGGCGTGCTGATGCTGCGCCTGAGCAACAGCGCGGAAGCGCTGGAGGACGCGCTGGAGCGGGCCGCCGCCGCGGAAGGGCGCGGGAGCCGGGGGCAGAAGCGCATCGTCGCGGCGGTCGCGCAGGTGTCCAGCGCGTTGATGGACGGCGGCGACATCCGGGACAGCGCGCAGGAGCTGGAAAAGCGCATCGACCAGATCCTGAACGTCTACGGCACGGCCTACGCCGCCACGCTGAACGAGGTCACCGAACTCACCGCCCACGCCGTGTCGGCCAACGAGACCGAACAGCAGGCGCAGGGCGTGACCATCGCCGTGCTGAAGCTGGCGCACGCCACCGCCGACGCGGTGAGCCACCGGGACATCGGCGCGACCATCGCGCTGATCGCGGACGGCGCGGCGGTGGAGGAGCAGATCGAGCGGATCGCGCTGCCCCCGCTGGTGCGCGGCGGCATGATGTCCGCCGTGGCCAGCTGGCGGGACAGCCTGGACAAGGTGCGCGAGGGGCTGAGCGTCCAGGACCTGATGATCGCCCAGATGGACGCGGACGCCAAGGAGATGGCGTCGGGCGCCAGCGCGCTGAACGATACGTTCCGCAGCAACGCCGAAACCATCGGGGCCTTCCTGCGGTCCGCCCTCGTGCTCGGGGCCACCGCCGGCCTGCTGCTGGCCATCGCCGGGGCCTTCTTCGCCGCGCGCTCGATCACCCGCCCGCTGGACCGCCTGCAAAGGCAGATGGTCCATCTGGCCGGGAACCCGCTGACCGGCGCCATCGTGGACACCGGACGCCGGGACGAGGTCGGGGCCATGGCCCGCTCGGTGCAGCATTTCGTCACCGAGATTGCCCAGCGGGAAACCGCCCTGCACGAGGCCAAGAACCAGGCGGAGGAGGCGACGCGGGCGAAGTCCTCCTTCCTGGCGGTGATGAGCCACGAGATCCGCACGCCGATGAACGGCGTGACGGCGATGGCCGAGATGCTGGATCAGACCGACCTGACCGAGGAACAGCACGGCATGCTGGGGGTCATCCGGTCGTCGGCCCAGGCGCTTCTCATCATCATCAACGACATCCTCGACTTCTCCAAGATCGAGGCGGGGAAGATGGAGATCGAATCCGTCCCCTTCTCCCCCTTGGAGGTGGTCGAGGAGTCGGCGGAGCTGGTGGCCGGGCGCATCGAGGAAAAGGGGCTTCAGCTGTCCGTCGACGTCGGGCCGGGCGTTCCCGACCGGCTGACCGGCGACCCGACGCGCGTGCGGCAGATCCTCATCAACCTGATGGGCAACGCCGTCAAGTTCACCGAGAAGGGCAGCGTCGCCGTGACGGTCAGCGCCGAACCGCGGTCCGGCACGGATGGCGCCGCGGATGGCCCCGCGGATGGAGGCGTGATGCTGCGCTTCGCCGTGACCGACAGCGGGATCGGCCTGACCGGGGAGCAGCGGGCCAAGCTGTTCCAGCCCTTCCAGCAGGCCGACAGCTCCACGTCGCGCCGCTTCGGCGGCACCGGGCTGGGGCTGACGATCTGCCACAAGCTGTGCACCATGATGGGGGGCGGCATCGGGGTGGACTCGGTGTTCGGCGAGGGCTCCACCTTCTGGTTCGAGCTGCCCTTCGCGGTGGCCGCCCCGACCGCCGACTGCCCGCAGCCCCGGACACCGGCGGCCCCGGCGGTGGCGGTGGACGACGCCCGCGTGGTGGCCGTGGGCTTCGACGGCGACGGGCGTCGGGCGCTGCAAGGCATCCTGGCCGCCGCCGGCATCGCCCCGCTCGGCTGGTACGATCTGACCGGAGGCCTCCAGGCGGTGACCGACACCCAGGCCGGTCCGGAGCGGCTGGTGGTGCTGGTCAACGGCGGGGTGCAATCCGAAGCCGCCATCGCCTGCTGCCGCGCCATCGTGCAGTCCCCCGCCTTCGCCGACGGTCCGGTCCCCGCGGTTATCCTGGCCGTGCCGCGGGCGCTGGCCTCCACCATGTCGGAAGCCGACCGCATCGGACTGCTGTGCGCCGTCAATCTGCCTCTGCGGCGGCGGCGGGTCTGGCTGACCATTGCGGCGGCGCTGGGCCGGGCCAGCCTGGAACGGCGGTCGGAGCCGCGGGAGCACGACGCCACCGGCTGGGAACCGCCGCCCATCGAATCCGCCATCGCGGCCGGGGCGCTGATCCTGGTGGCGGAGGACAACCCGATCAACCAGACGGTGATCCGCCGCATGCTGAACAAGCGCGGCTACGCCATCGAAATGGCCGACAACGGCGCCCGCGCCCTGGAGATGCTGCAGCCGGGACGCTATGGCCTGCTGCTGACCGACTTCCACATGCCGGAGATGGACGGCTTCGGCCTGACCCACGCCATCCGCGCCCGCGAGCGGGAGCTGGCGGAGGCGTTGAGCGGGACGGGGGCGGGCGCCGGGGCGGAGGACCGGCTGCCCATCGTCGCGCTGACCGCCGATGCCCTGCCGGGCACGCAGCAGCGCTGCCTGGAGGCGGGGATGGATGGCTATCTGACGAAGCCCATCGAATCCCGGCTGCTGGCCGAAACGCTGGACCGCTTCCTGCCGCAGGCCCGCTCGCTGCGCCTGCCGGCCCGCCGGACGCCCGCCAAGCCGGAGCCGGCGGCCGTCGCCGAAGCATCCCTCGCGCCGAGCTGGGCGGACGCCGACATCGACCCGCAGATTTTCGACCTCGGCCAGCTGAGCCAGAATTTCGGCCGCGACGACCCGGACGCCATGGTCTTCCTCGGTGATTTCCTGGGCATGGCGCCGGGGCTGATCCAGGCCGCCGTGACGGCGCTGGAGGCCGGAGCCGCCGGCCCGGCCCGCGACGCGGTCCACACGCTGAAGGGGGCGGCCCTGTCGATCGGGGCGGCCCGGCTGGGCCGGCTGGCCGGCGACACCCAGGACCTGCTGGACGCCGGGGACGCGGAGACCGCCGCGCTTCTCGCCAGCATGCTGGACGCCACCCTGGACGAGCTGATCACCGCGACCGCCGCGATGCGGGCGTCGCACAGTCCCGCACCGACGTTTTGAAACCGACGTCTTGAACAAGGTCAGCCCACCATGGCGGTAGATTACTCGAAGCTGAGCATCCTGATCGTCGAGGACGACAACTTCACCCGCGGCCTGATCCGCAAGGTGCTGAAGGAGATCGGCGTCCGCTCGATCCTGGAATCCTCGAACGGCAAGGACGGGCTGATGGAGGTGGTGCGCACACGCCCGGACATCGTCTTCTGCGACATCCACATGGCGCCGATGAACGGCAAGCAATTCCTCCAGGGCGTGCGCGGGATCAAGGTGAAGGACGTGGACAAGACCCCGGTGATCTTCCTGACCGGCGACGCCGACCTCAGCACCGTGCGCTTCGCCAAGGAGCACAACGTCAACGGCTATCTGGTGAAGCCGATCAGCCTCGCCAAGCTGCGCGACAGCATCGACGCGGTGGTGTCCAGCAACGTCGGCATGACGCAATGGCTGACCTGAAGCCAACCTGATTGCGCCATTGCCCCCTGAGAGGACCGCAGGACACGTCGCTCTTCAGCCATGAGCCGATAAACGCCCGGCATTTTTGGTTTTTTCGCCCCGCATGTCACAGTCCGGGGGGTGGGCGTTGTCATCTCCCCCGTGGCTGCACTTTCAAGGGAGACGACGATGGCCAAGCACACAGCGACGATTGATCCCCAGTCCCCGTGCCTGACGCTGATAAACGTTTACGGGGTCGAGCCGGGGACGCAGGCCGACCTGGCGAAGGCGCTGTCGGAAGCGACCGAAAACACCATCCGCCACCAGCCCGGCTTCCTATCGGTCAGCATCCACAGCAGCCTCGACGGGAAGACGGTCGTCAACTACGCTCAATGGGCCTCCAAGGAGCACTTCGAGGGCTTCATGAGTAAGCCCGAGACGCAGGAGCAACTGAAGATGTTCGCGGGTCTCGCGACATCGGTCGCGCCCAGCCTTTATACGGTCAGCGCCGTTCACGCGGATTAACGAAGGCATGGCGAGGCAGCAAGGCCATGAACGACCGCTCCACCGACCCGTCATTCGCCGACATCCGCCCCCGCCTCATCCGCCTCGCCTACCGGATGCTTGGATCGGTGGCGGATGCCGAGGACGTCGTTCAGGATGCCTATCTCCGCTGGCTGTCGACCGACCGTGAGACGGTCCGGCAACCGGCGGCCTTGCTGCACACCATCGTCACGCGCCTCTGCCTGAACGAACTGAAATCGGCACGGCGCCGGCGCGAAACCTACATCGGGCCATGGCTGCCGGAACCGATCGTCGACGCGGGGGAATCGGACGCCATCGACGACATCACGCTTCCCTTGATGATCGCGCTGGAGCGTCTGTCGCCGTTGGAGCGAGCGGCCTTTCTGCTCCACGACGTGTTCGGCATGGGGTTCGACGATGTCGCCAGCGCCATCGGCCGTGAAACAGCGGCCTGTCGCAAACTGGCCAGCCGGGCGCGTGACCACATTCAGGCGGCCCGCCCACGCTTCGCGGTGACGAAGGAGCAAGGGCTGGAGATCGCCGCCGCCTTCTTCACCGCGTCGCGCGAGGGCGACATGGACCGGCTGCGCTTGCTTCTTGCCGATGATGTGACCGCAAGCACGGACGGCGGCGGCAAGGTGCCGGCCTCGCAGCGTCCGCTGATCGGACTCGGCGAGGTGATGGCGCGACACCTCCAGCTTGCGCAGGAGTTCAAGCAGGCTCCATCGCTTCTCATACGCTACGCCGTCATCGACGGGCTCCCCGGCTTCATTTCCGTCGAAGGCGGCGGGATCGTCCAGACCACCGCCCTGCAGATCGAGCAGGGAAAGATCGTCGCGCTCTACATCACCAGAAACCCCGACAAGCTGCGGCGTGTGGACGGTGTTTCGATGCACCGGAAGGCCTCCACCGATGCGACGGCGATGCGCGTCACGGTGTGACGCCCCTGAACAACCGACGCTCAGTCCTGGGCCGTCGGCCGGATAACGATGCTGCCGACATCGACATCATCCGGTTGCTCAATGGCGTAGACGACGCCGCGGGCGATCGCTTCCGGCGGGATCGAGACCGTGGCGGCCCGCTTCGCCATTGCCTCCCGGATGGCGGGGTCGGTCATGGAGGCTGCGAAATCGGTTGCGACGAAGCCCGGAGAAATCTCGGTCACCCGCAGATGCGGTCCGGCCTCCTGACGCAGGGCTTCGGTGGCGGTGCGCACCGCGTTCTTCGTCGCGGCATAGACCCCCATGGTGGGCAGGATCTTGAGGCCGGCGGTCGAAACGATGTTGATGATGTGGCCGGATTTCTGACGCTGGAACAGCGGCAGAACGGCAGCAATGCCATACAGCGTGCCGCGCAGATTGACGTCGATCATCGCGTCCCAATCCTCGACGCGGAGCGCGTCGAAGCGCGAGATCGGACCGATCCCCGCGCTGTTCACCAGGACATCGACCCTGCCGCCCCGCTCGACGGCAAGGGCGACCAGAGCTTCGAGATCGTCGCGCCGGCGAACGTCGGTCACCTTGTGAACGGCCATGCCGCCGGCCGCGGCGATCGCGCCCGACACCTCGGCCAGCGCACTGTCCCGGCGAGCGCCCAGGACCACGAACGCCCCGCGTTCGGCCAGAAGCATCGCTGTGGCGCGGCCGATGCCGCTGCTCGCGCCGGTGATGACCACGACCTTGCCGTCCATGCCCATTGCCTTTCTCCTTCGCACACGCAGTTCAGGCATGGTGCAAGATCATCTGTGAGAGAGGGTCCGTGGTTTTGTCGCGATCGTCTTGTCATGCCGCCGATCCGCTGTCGGACGTCCTGGACGTCCTTGGTCCCCGGGTCAGCCGCCTGACCCGGCTGGAGGCCGCGAACGACTGGGCGCTGGAATTTCCGGCGCTCGACCGCTTGAAGTTCGTGGCGCTGCTGAAGGGCACGAACTGGCTGATCCTCCCGGGTCATCCTCCCTGGTTGATGAGCGCCGGGGATGTCTGCCTCATCGGACGGATACCCTACGCCGTCGCCAGCGATCCGGCCTTGCCCCGCACCGATGGCCAGAGCCTCTTCGGCATGCCCGGGCGCGACACCGTACGGCTTGGCGGAAGCGCCATGATCGCGATCGGCAGCAGCGTCTCCTTCGCCGACGGGAACGCCGATTTCCTGCTCGACATGCTGCCGGAAGCCCTGCTGATCCCGCGGTCCTCCCCCGGATCGGGCCCGGTGTCGACGATCCTCGCCTTGCTGGGGGATGAGATGGAGCGGGCCCCTCTGGGCCACGGGGTCGTGACCGCCCGCCTCGCCGACGTGCTGCTGGTGGAAGCGATCCGCGCCCATGCGGCGCGTGGCGAGGCCGTCGGGATGGGCTGGCTGGGCGCGTTGCCCGACCCCCGCCTCGGCCGGGTGCTGCGCGCCATTCACGGCGACATCGCGCGACCGTGGACCGTGGCGCAACTCGCCGCCGTCGCCGGCATGTCGCGCGCCGCCTTCTCCGCGCAGTTCACCCGCCGGGTGGGGCAGACGCCGCTGGCCTATGTGCGGGCTTGGCGTCTCACCCTCGCGCGCGCCGCCTTGGGGCGACCCGGCGCCGACGTCGCCAGCGTCGCGAGCACGGTCGGGTACAGCTCGCAGAGCGCTTTCAGCCATGCCTTCCGCCGCTCCTTCGGCATCGCGCCCGGGGGCCGGCGCCACGGCGGGAGCCGGCCGCGCGCCGACGGATGAGGCGGGATGAGCGGGGCGGCGGAGGCGCCAGTCGTCAGCGCCCGATCATCGGTTTCAGCCAGGGCGACGAGGCGAACACGTCCGTGAAATAGCCCTGGGTGAGGATGGCGCGGCCAGCCTTGTTGATGCGCGCCGGCAACGACCCCAGCTCGCCCTTGCGGGCGACCACGAAGACGGACCGGCGGAAGCTGGCCGCCGGGAAGGGCAGCACCTTCAGGCGCCCCAGATGCTGGCGGCTTTTCACCAGCGCGGTTGGCGGAAGCAGGCTCCACCCCATCTCTTCGGCCACCATGGCCATCATGGTGTCGACGGCGTCGAAGGCGAAGCTGCGCGGGATCTCCATGCCCAGCCGGCGCAGGTGCTGGTCCACCATCCGGCCCAGGCTGCTGTCCACCGTGTTGCGGATCAGCGGCAAAGCCTGCGAGAGCGCGCGCAGCCCGGCCTCGTCGGCGACATCCGGCGCGCTGCGGGGCACCAGAAGCACGAAGGGCTCGCTGAGCAGCCGGAAGCTGTCCACCTGATCCAGGTCGTCGAAGGACTCGTTGGTGAAGATCACGTCCAGGCGCCGGGCCATGAACTGCTCCCGCAGCTGGCGGCTGAGGCCCGCCGCGATGCTGAAGGACGGCACGCTGTCGCGGAGCTGCTGGAGCAACCGCGGCATGAAGGGGGCGGCCAGCGTGTCGATGCAGCCGAGCCTCAGCTCCGGCACGAAGAGCGCATCCTTGCCGCCGATCACCGCCGGCAATTGGCGGGCGTCGCCGAGGATCCGTTTGCTCCAGTGCCACAGCCGGTGGCCGGAGGCGGTCAGCGCCATCGGCCGGATGCTCCGGTCGAAGAGCTGGGTGGCGAAGGCGGTTTCCAGTTGACGCACCACGTGTGACACGGCCGACTGGGTCAGCCCCAGCTGGCCCGCCGCGCGGGTCATGTTGCCCAGCTCTGCCACCGTCACGAACACTTCAAGGGAATCCAGGTCGAAGTCGCGGTGGCGCATGGGGGTGGCGGGTTCCGTCGGTTGGTGGGCGCGGTGGTGCCCAAGGGGCGCCGCATAATGAATCTGATTCATCCTGACCATGAAAGTCCTTTCTTGGCCTGACGGAGGACGAGGGTCGCTGGCAGCCTTGCCGGATCGTCCGCCCCTGTCCGCGCGAGGTTCCGCCATGACCACCTCTCCCGCTGCCCCTCCCGCTGCCCGGCTCATCGGCCATTGGCTGGCCGGTCTGGAACGGGCCGGCATCCCCGAGGAGGCCGCCGCGGTCGGCCGGGGCTGCATCATCGACACGCTGGGCGTGGCGCTGGCCGGTGCCGGCGCCGATGCCGATGCCGCCCGCATGGCGCGGGAGGAAGCGCTGGACATTTACGCCACCGGTCCATGCACCCTGCTGGGGGGCGGGCGGCTGTGCGCCGAAGGGGCCGCCTTCGCGAACACCGCCGCCGCCCACGCGCTGGATTTCGACGACAATTGCTACGCCGGCTTCGTCCATGGCTCCGCCGTGGTGGTGCCGACCGCCCTGGCCGCGGTGGAGGCCGTCGGCGGAACAGGGGCCGATCTGCTGACCGCGGTGGTGGCCGGGGCGGAGGCGGAATACGCGCTGGCCATCGCCTTCGGCAACGGCGTGTACGAAGCCGGCTGGTGGACCACCGCGCTGTTCGGCACCGTCGGTGCCGCGGCGGCGGCGGCCAAGGCCTTCCGGCTGGACGGCGACCGGGCCGCCGATGCCATCGCCTTCGCGCTCTGCGGGACCGGCGGCCTACGGGCCTGCTTCGGCACGAGCGCCAAGCCGCTGCTGGCCGCCCAGGCCGCCGCGAACGGGCTGCGCGCGGCGCGTCTGGCGATGCGCGGCGGCGCCGTGCCGCACGGCGTGGTCGAGGACCCGCGCGGCTTCGCCCGGTTGGTGGCGCAGGGCCGGTTCGACGCCACGGCGCTGGACGCCCTGGGCCGGCGGTGGCACCTGCTCGACCCCGGCATCGACACCAAGGCCTATCCGGTCTGCCTCTCCTCGCACGCCGCCGCCGACGCGGTGCGCGACCTGATGGCGGAGCACCGGCTGGACCCGTCGGACATCGCGGCGGTGCGCTGCGTCGTGCCGCCGGTGGTGGCCGCCAACCTCACCTACGATCGCCCCGCCACCCCCGGCGAAGCCCGCTTCAGCCTGCCCTTTGCGGTGGCCTGCGTGATGTTGCATGGCGACCTGACGCTGGATCATCTGAGCGGACCGACGCTGGCCGACCCGCGCCTGCGCGCGGCGATGGAGCGTGTGAGCATGCGGTCCGATCCCGGCTGGAACGCCGACCCCGACCGGGCGCGGCTGGCCCCGGAAGGCGCCGACGTGATGGTGGAGACCCGGACGGGGAAAAGCGTCCACCGCTTCTGCGCCTCGGCGCGCGGCACCGTCGCCCGCCCCCTGTCGATGGAGGACCACACCGCGAAGTTCCTCGCCTGCGCCGGCCGCGCCATCGGACCCGCGGCGGCGCAACGGCTCCACCAGCGCCTGTCGGCAATCGACACCCTGCCCGGCCTGGATGGGGTGCTGGACGGCGGCACGGACTGATCCCAGCTCCGGCATCATACGGATGCATTCATGGTGCCGACAAAAAACA
Source organism: Azospirillum sp. UENF 312511 (assembly GCF_058780635.1). NCBI lineage: Bacteria > Pseudomonadati > Pseudomonadota > Alphaproteobacteria > Rhodospirillales > Azospirillaceae > Azospirillum > Azospirillum sp. UENF 312511. The sequence goes on from NZ_JBSNCG010000003.1 coordinate 755,545, forward strand.
TTCATGGTACGGGACAAGCGCCGATGAGTGAGCCTAATTTTTAGGCATGATTATCGGCGGGACGAACCAAATCCCGGTGGAGAAATCCAGACTTTGTCTGTGGTCGAAAATCGGGCATCCGGCTCGCATCCGCAAAAATGAGTATTTTTTAGGCATACCCTGAACCACCGGGCGGCGCGTCCTCGGTCGTTCCGTTCATGACACGTCTGTGAGAGCGTCGAGGCAACAGGAACCAAGGTCCACAACGGACCCCGCAAGCAGAGAGGCTTCATCATGGTGAAACGGTTGGTGGCACGGGCTGTGCTCTCGGCTTTCCTCCTCTCCGGCACGGCGCTGGCCGCGCAGGCCGCCGGCACGCTCAAGGTGGCGGTGGATTCGAACCTGAACACCCTCGATCCCGCCAAGATGAAGGGCGGTCAGGAGTATGTGGCCGCCTACCTCCTCTTCAACGGCCTGACGGCGATTGCCGCCGACATGACGCTGAAGCCCGACCTCGCCGAGCGCTGGGAGCACAGCGCCGACCTCAAGACCTGGACCTTCTTCCTGAAGAAGGGCGTGAAGTTCCACAGCGGCCGCGAGATGGACGCCGAGGACGTGCTCGCCACCATCACCCGCATCCAGGACAAGGCGACCGGCTCCACCGCCCGCGTGAACTTCGAGATCGTGGAGTCGATGAAGGCGGTGGATTCCCACACGGTGGAATTCACGCTGAAGTCCCCCTACTCCGGCTTCGCGGAGCTGTTCGGCGAGCGTCAGGCCCGCATCGTGCCGCGCGACGCCCTCGACACGCTGGCCTCCAACCCCGTCGGCACCGGCCCCTTCCAGTTCGTCTCCTTCGCGCCGGGCGACCGCATGGTGGTGAAGCGCAACCCGACCTATTTCGAGGCCGGCCTGCCGAAGCTGGACGAGGTGGTCATCCGCATCCTGCCCGAGACGGCCAGCCAGGTGGCGGCGCTGACCACGGGTGAGTTGGACCTCGCCTGGAACCTGCCTCCGGAGGCGGTGGACAAGGTCAAGGCGACGTCGAACCTGAAGGCCGAAGCCGTGCCGACCTCCACCTGGGACGGCGTGATCATGAACGGCACGACCAAGCCGTTCGACGACGTGCGCGTCCGCCGCGCCGTGGCGACCGCTCTGGACAAGCAGGCGATCACCCAGATCGCCCTGTTCGGCTACGGCACGCCGACCCATTCGCCGATCCCGCCGAGCCACCCCTACTTCAACAAGGACCTGCCGATCGCCAAGGGCGACCCGGCCGCCGCGAAGAAGATGCTGGCCGAGGCGGGCTATCCCAACGGCTTCGAGGTCACGCTCTACACCCCGGCCGGCCGCGCCACCCGCGAGCGTCTGGGGCTGGCGGTCCGCGAACTGCTGAAGCCGGCGGGCATCACCGTCAACGTGCAGCGCGTGCCCTTCGACGTCTTCCTGAAGGACATCGAGGGCAAGGCGGGCTTCTACATCGACGGCTTCTTCAGCCGCCCGACGATCGATACCTCGGTCTACCCCTGGTACCATTCGCGCGGGTCGTGGAACGCCGCGCTGTGGAACTACTCCAACCCGGCGATGGACAAGCTGCTCGACGGCGCCCGTCAGGCGGCCAGCGAGGAGGAGGCCAAGAAGCTCTACGGCGAGGTGCAGGCGCTGGCCGTCCAGGACGCTCCCGGCGTCATCCCCTACGTCATCAACCACGTCAACGGCGTCAGCGCGCGGGTGCAGGGCTTCACCTCCCACCCGATGATGTTCCTCGACCTGCGCAACGTTTCGGTCGGCCAGTAGAGCCGTCGACGGCGTCGGGAGCGCCCGCCGCGCCCCCGACGGCCCCGGGCCAAGGGAAGCTCTCTCCATGCTCCTCTACACACTCACCCGGCTGGCCTATCTGGCGATGGTGCTGGTCGTCATGTCGATCCTCGTCTTCCTGGTGACGCAGGCGATGCCGGGCGACGTCGCGTCGATGATCGCCGGACAGTTCGCCTCGAAGGAGGTGATCGACGCCATCACGGTCAAGCTCGGCCTCGACCAGCCCCTGATCGTGCAGTACGGCCGCTGGGCCGCCGGCATCCTGCAGGGCGATCTCGGCCGCTCGCTGGTGCTGGAGCAGCCGGTCGCGCCGATCCTGATGGAGGCGCTGAGCCGGTCCCTGGTCCTGGCGGTGGTGGCTCTGGCGGTGGTGACGGTGATCGGCATCGGCGCCGGCGTCCTGGCCGCTGTGCGCCGCGGGCGCATGGCCGACCAGATGGTCTCGGGCGTGTCCTATCTCGGCATCGCCGTTCCCGACTTCTTCTGGGCCATCGTCCTGGTGCTGGTCTTCGGCAGCTACCTGAAATGGCTGCCGACCGGCGGCTACGCGCCGCTCGCCGACGGCTTCGTGCCCTGGGCGTCGCATCTGGTCCTGCCGGTCGTCACGCTGGTTCTGATGCTGATCGCCCGCATCGCGCGGCTGACCCGCTCCAGCATGATCGACGTCCTGCAGACCAACTACGTGAAATACGCCCGCGCCAAGGGCCTGCCGGAGAAGGTGGTGATCGTCCGCCACGCCCTGCGCAACGCGCTGCTGCCGACCATCACCGTGCTCGCCATCGACTTCGGCCTGATCCTCGGCGGCGTCGTGGTCATCGAGACGGTGTTCTCCTTCCCCGGCATGGGCCGGCTGCTGCTGTTCGCCATCCAGCGCCACGACCTGCCGCTGATCCAGGCGACCATCCTGATCATCTCGACCGCCTACTGCCTGGCGAACCTGGCGGCCGACCTGCTCTACGCGTTCGTCAACCCTAAGATCCGCCATGGCATGGGGAACGCCTGACATGACCGCCGCGAGCCAAACCCCCGCCGCGCCCCCCCGCTCCGTGCCGCCCCGCTCCGCTTCGAAGCGCTGGCCCACCTCGCTCGTCCTCGGGATCGCGCTGCTGGCGCCGCTGCTGGTGGTCGCCGTGGCCGGCCCATGGCTGGCCCCCTACCCCTACGACGAGATGAACATCATGAGCCGGCTGCAGCCGCCGGGGCCGGACTTCTGGTTCGGCACCGACGAGTACGGCCGCGACGTGTTCAGCCGCACCCTCGTCGGCACGACCAACTCGCTGGTCATGGGCGTCGCCGCCACCGCCATCAGCCTGCTCGTCGGCGTGCCGCTGGGGCTGGTCGCCGGCTACGGCCGGGGCCGGACCGACGAGATCATCATGCGCTGCATGGACGTGCTGATGTCCTTCCCGCCCATCCTGCTGGGCATCCTCGTCCTGGCGGTCACGCCGCCGGCCCTGTGGAAGGCGGTCGTCGCCATCGGCATCGTCTACGTGCCGCAGGTGGTCCGCCTGACCCGCGCCATCACCCTGGAGCTGATGCAGGAGGAGTTCATCACCGCCGCCCGGCTGCGCGGCGAGAGCACCGCCTACATCCTGTTCCACGAGATCCTGCCGAACATCTGGCCGCCGCTGGCGGTCGAGTCCAGCCTGCGCGTCGTCTTCGCCATCCTGCTGGGCGCCGCCCTCAGCTTCATCGGCATGGGCGCCCAGCCGCCCTCCTCCGACTGGGGCCTGATGATCAGCGAGGCCCGGCCTTTCGTCGAGCAAGCGCCGTGGATCGCGCTGTGCCCCGGCCTCGCCATGGGCATCACCGTGATCGGCATCAACCTGCTGGGCGATGGACTGCGCGCCGTGCTGGACCCCCGCAACACGGGAGGACACTGACCCCATGACCGCTCTCGTGCCCCTTTCCGCCGCCGCGTCCCCCGATCCGACCCCGGCCTCCACGACTGCCGCCGCGTCCGCCCTGCTGGAGGTGCGCAACCTCACCATCAACTACGCCAGCCCGCGCGGCACGCTGCGCGCCGCCAGCGACGTCAGCTTCGCGATCCGGCCCGGCGAGGTCATGGGGCTGGTGGGCGAGTCCGGCTCGGGCAAGAGCACCGTCGCCATGGCCATCCTCGACCTGCTGGGCGAGGCCGGGCGCATCGACGGCGGCGAGATTCTGTTCGAGGGGACCGACCTGCGCCGCCTGTCCGCCGCGCACCGCCGGAGCTTGCGCGGCGACCGCATCGCCGCGGTCTTCCAGGACCCATTCACCTCGCTGAACCCGGCGCTGACCGTCGGGCGGCAGATCGCCGAACCGCTGGTCCAGCACAAGGGATTCACCCCCGGCAGGCCGCACCACGGGTGGAAGAGCTGCTGGCCGAGGTCGGCATCCGCGAGCCGCGGCGCATCGCGCAGTCCTACCCGCACCAGCTGTCGGGCGGCATGCAGCAGCGCGTGCTGATCGCCACCGCGCTCGGCTGCGACCCCAAGCTGCTGATTCTCGACGAGCCGACGACGGCGCTCGACGTCACGGTGGAGGCGCGGATCATCGAGCTGCTCGCCGGCCTGTGCGAGAGCCATCATCTGAGCGCCCTGTTCGTCTCGCACAACCTCGGCATCGTCAACCGCATCTGCAATTCGGTCTGCGTCCTCTACGGCAGCGAGGTCGTGGAGACCGGGCGCACCCGCGACGTGCTGGCCCGGCCGGTCCATCCCTACACCAAGGGTCTGGTGGCGGCGCTGCCGCGCATCACCACGGACCGCCGGCACCGCCTGTCCTCAATCCCCGGCACGGTCAGCAAGCTGTCGGGTCCTCCCGACTCCTGCGTCTTCGCGCCGCGCTGTCCGTTCGCCGAGGAGACCTGCCGCCGCCTGCCCCAGGCGCTGCGCGGGGACGCCGCCGGCAACAGCGTGCGCTGCTGGAAGGCCGAGGCCCTGTCCGGCACCCCGTGGCCGGAGGAATCAACCGCGTCCCGGGCGCCGGCGGCACCGCCGACCCGCTCCGCCCCGCTGGTGCAGGTCGATGCCCTGCGCAAGGTTTTCGGCGAGCGCCGGTCGATCCTGCCGTGGCTCCGCCGCGACGGCACGGTGGCGGTCGACGACGTTTCCTTCACCATCCAGCGCGGCGAGGTGCTGGGCGTGGTCGGCGAGAGCGGCAGCGGCAAGAGCACGATCGGCCGTTCGCTGCTGGCCCTGATCGAGCCGACCGCCGGCACGGTGCTGTTCGACGGCGCCGACTTCGTCAAGCAGGCCAAGGAGGGCGACCGCGACCTGCGCCGCCGCGCCCAGCTCGTCTTCCAGAATTCCGCCGCCTCGCTCAACCCGCGCAAGACGGTGGGGGCGGCCATGGAGCGCCCCCTCGTCCTCGCCGGCCGCCAGGGCGAGGCGGAGCGCCGGGAGATGATCGCGGCCCTGCTGACCCGCGTCGGCCTGCCCGCCGCCTACGCCGACCGCTACCCGCACGAGCTGAGCGGCGGCGAGCGCCAGCGCGTGAACATCGCCCGCGCCCTGGCCACCGATCCGGAGTTCGTCGTCTGCGACGAGGCGGTGTCAGCGCTCGACGTCTCGGTGCAGGCGAACATCCTCAATTTGCTCGCCGACCTGCGGGACGAGCTGGGGCTGTCCTACCTGTTCATCACCCACGACATCGCCGTGGTGTCGCACATCGCCGACCGCGTGCTGGTCGTCTATGGCGGCACGATCTGCGAGGAGGGTCCGATCGGCCGGGTTCTGCGCCCGCCCTACCACCCCTACACCGAGGCGCTGCTGTCGGCGGTGCCGCGGCTGAGCGGAACGGAGGACGGGCCGGAGCCCGAGCGCATCCTGCTGGAGGATTCCACCGCACCGCCCGGCGGCGGGGGCTGCGCCTTCCGCGGCCGCTGCCCGCGCAAGCTCGGCGCCATCTGCGACGAGCGCGCGCCGCCGGTGCAGACGGCGGCCGACGGCCACCGCATCGCCTGCCACATCCCGCTGGCCGAGCTGGCGGAACGGGCGTCGGTCTTCCCCGAACTGGCGGCCCTGCACTGACCGACTAATCCGCAGCCAACCCTTTCCGGGCGGCGTGACGGCCGGGACGGCTTCGGCCTCCCGGATACGCCCCAACCATGCCCGGCGCACCCCTTCACCCAAGAGAGAAACGACCCATGACCACCCACACCCGCATCCGCAAGTTCAACACCAAGAAGACCTATCCCGAGCAGGCGCTGGACAACGACCTCTGCCAGACGGTCGTGGCCCGCGGTGCGATGGTCTTCGTGCGCGGCCAGATCGGCCAGAACCTCGACACCAGCGAGAGCGTGGCCATCGGCGACGCCGCCGGCCAGACCGAGCAGGCCATGAGCAACATCAAGATGCTGCTGGACGAGGCCGGCGCGAAGATGGAGCACATCTGCAAGATCACCGTCTACATCACCGACCCGCGCTACCGCGAGCCGGTCTACCGCACCATCGGCAAGTGGCTGAAGGGCGTCCATCCCGTCTCCACCGGCATCGTCGTCAGCGCCCTGGCGCGGCCGGAGTGGGTGGTCGAGGTCGACGCCATCGCCGTGATCCCCGACGCCCCCTGATCCCTTCTCGCATTTCTCAGAAGAAACCTGGCCACAAAAGAGACCTGGAACGCCCGCCATGAGCAGCACCCTGACCAACCCGCCGCGCCGCGAACTGCAGAGCTTCCTCGACTTCCCCATCTGCACGGATCTCGACCAGCTCGACGGCCACATCGGCATCCTCGGCATCCCCTACGGCGATCCCTACTCGATCGACGAGGTGACCAACGACCAGACCAACGCCCCGACCTGGGTCCGCCGCTACACCGAGCGGGCGCTGCGCCAGCTGGAGCGCTGGGACTTCGACATCGGCGGTCCGCTGCTCGGCGGGAAGGACATCAAGGTCGTGGACTGCGGCGACGTGAAGGCGAACCCGCGCGACCTCGACCTGCATTACCGCAACGCCGAGGCGGTGGTGCGGGCGATGCTCGCCAAGGGCATGCTTCCCATCATCATCGGCGGCGACCACGGCATCCCGATCCCGGTGCTGCGCGCCTACGACGATCAGGGTCCGATCACGCTCGTGCACATCGACGCGCACCTCGACTGGCGCGACCATGTGAACGGCGCCCGCGGCGGCTATTCCAGCCCGATCCGCCGCGCCGCGGAGATGGACCATGTCGGCCAGATCTTCCAGATCGGCCTGCGCTCCGCCGGCAGCGCCCGGCCGGAGGAGGTCGAGGCGGCCCAGGCCTACGGCGCCGTGCTGATCCCCGACGTGGAGCTGCAGGACGTCGGCATGAAGGCGGTGCTCGACCGCATTCCCGACGGCGGGCGCTATTACCTGACCATCGACGCCGACGGCATGGACCCGACCATCATGCCGGCCGTCAACGGCCCGGCGCCGGGCGGCGTGACCTATCCCCAGATCCGCACGCTGATCCACGGCCTGGTGAAGAAGGGCCGCGTCGTCGGCATGGACATCGTGGAGATCACGCCCAAGAAGGACGTGAACGGCATCACCGCGATCACCGCCGGCCGCATCATCTGCAACCTGATCGGCAAGACCATCCAGGCCGGCTACTTCGACGCCAAGTGAGCGGCGCGGCCTGACGAGGAGCGGAGGAGGCCGGCCGACGGCCGCCTCCGTCCCGACGGCGCGGAAAAGCCGGGACTGATCGACGATCAAGGAAGAAGGACCATCCCGCCATGGGTGCGACGCTGGACATTCTGGAGCGGCTGGTGGCCTTTCCCACGGTCAGCCGCGACAGCAACCTCGACCTCATCCTCTGGGCGAAGGAGCGGCTGGAGGCGGCCGGCGCCGCCACGCGGCTGGTGCCGAGCGAGGACGGGCGCAAGGCCAACCTCTTCGCCAGCGTCGGCCCGGCCGACCGTCCGGGCATCCTGCTGTCCGGCCACACCGACGTGGTGCCGGTGGACGGGCAGGCCTGGACCTGCGATCCCTTCCGCCTGACCCGCCGGGCCGGCAATCTCTACGGCCGCGGCACCGCCGACATGAAGGGCTTCATCGCCGCGGCGATGGCCCTGGCCGAACGGGCCTCCGGGCGGACGCTCAGCCAGCCGCTTCATCTCGCGCTGTCCTACGACGAGGAGGTCGGCTGCCTGGGCGTGCGGCGCCTGATCGACATGATGGCCGCCCTGCCGGTCCGCCCGCGTTTCTGCATCGTCGGCGAACCCACCCTGATGCAGGTGGTCACCGCCCACAAGGGCAAGACGGCGCTGCGCATCGACTGCCGGGGCGCCGAGTGCCATTCGAGCCTCGCCCCGCAAGGGCTGAACGCCATCCACATGGCCTGCGACATGCTCACCGGCCTGCGCCGCCTTCAGGAGCGGGTGCAGACCGAGGGGGCGCGCGACGCCGGTTACGACGTGCCCTGGACCACCATCCACGCCGGCGTCATCCAGGGCGGGACCGCGCTGAACATCGTGCCCAACCAGTGCCGTCTCGACATGGAGATCCGTCACCTGCCGCAGGACCCGGTGGACCCTCTGCTCGACGCCGTCCGCGCCGAGGCCGAGGCCATGGAGAAGCGTCTGCGGACCGCCTTCCCCGCCGCCGCCGTGGACATCACGGAACTGTCCAGCTACCCCGCCCTCGACACCGACGAGGATGCGGAGGTGGTGTCCTTCGTCAAGGCGCTCACCGGCGGCAACAGCCTGGGCAAGATTTCCTTCGGCACCGAGGGCGGCCTGTTCCAGCGGCGCCTGTCCATTCCCACCGTCGTCTGCGGCCCCGGCAGCATCGGCGAGGCCCACAAGCCGGACGAGTTCGTCGCGGAGGACCAGTTGACCGCCTGCGACCGCATGCTGGATGCGTTGCTCGCCCGGCTGGCCTGACCGCGCCCGCCACAGGGCTGACGTGATTCAAACTTAGCAAACCAAAAAGCGACGATTCCGTTTTCCCCCGTCGCACGATCGGGGCCGATGGTGCGGCGGCACAGCGGCGGCACAGCGCCGTGCACCCCGCCCAGCTCGGCGGACCCATCCTCGACGGCGCGCCCCACGCGGCCTCTCCCGCCGCTTTTCCGCCCGCGCTGAAAAAAGTCCGCCAGCTTTTCCGATCCCCTCCGTGGATAGCCACAGAACGGGACAACGCTCCGCCCTGCGGCGCCTCCTCCCGGACCACACGCTGGATCATCACGCCGAAACGGACGCGGAATCCCCGATTCCCGCGACGGGGAGGCTGCATCCCGGAGGCCGCCATGCAGGTTGACTCGCTCAGCTCCTCGACCGTCACGACCACCTCGTCCGCCAAAAGCTCCTCGGCCTCGCTGGCCGGCAGCTACCAGTCCTTCCTGACGCTGCTGCTGAAGCAGCTTGAGGTGCAGGACCCGACCAACCCGGTGGACACCGCCCAATACACCAGCCAGCTCGTGCAGCTCTCCTCGCTGGAGCAGCAGATGTCCATGAGCGACAAGCTGGACGAGCTGACCTCGGCGGTGCAGGCGCTGGGAACCGGCAGTTCGGCGCTGGGCTATCTCGGGCGGACGGTGACGGCGGAGGGCGACACGACCGCCCTGCAGAACGGCGCGGCCAACTGGGAATATTCGCTGAACAGCGAGGCCGCGTCGGTCACCCTGACGGTGCGCGACGAGGACGGGGCCATCGTCTACCAGGACAGCGGCGCCACCGGCCAGGGCAGCCATTCCTTCACCTGGGACGGCACGGGACGCGACGGCGCGGTCCACACGTCGGGCACCTACAGCCTGACCGTCACCGCGCTGGACTCCAGCAAGGCCGCCATCGCCACCGAGACGCGGATCAAGGGCACGGTCACCTCCGTGGACACCTCCGGCACCAGCGCGGCGCTGGGCATCGGCGGCGTCAGCGTGCCCGCCGACGACGTGCTGTCGCTGAGCTGAGCCGCCCCCTCCCGGCCTCCTCCGCGGTCCCATCCCCTTTCTTGCGACAGGTGCGACGATGAGCATCACCAGCGCGATGTACAGCGCCACGTCCGGCCTGATGGCGCAGAGCAAGGCGCTCGCCTCCATCTCCAGCAACATCGCCAATTCCAGCACGACCGGCTTCAAGAGCACCGGGACGAACTTCAACTCCTACATCAACAAGACCTCGACCATCGACGAGCAGACCGGCGGCGTGCTCGCCACCACCTACCGCAACATCAGCGCGCAGGGCGAGATCCAGTCCTCGTCGGTCTCCACCAACATGGCGATCAACGGCGAGGGCTTCTTCGTGGTGTCGGAGGAGACGGCGGACGGCACCGTCGCCTTCACCCGCAACGGCTCCTTCTCCACCGACGCCCAGGGCTACCTGTCGAACAGCGAGGGCTACTACCTCTACGGCTGGGCGCTGAACGCCAACGGCGCCGTCACCGCCGGCAACAAGGGGTCGGTGGACAGCCTCGTCCCGGTCAACGTCGCCAACATCAAGGGCACGCCCAAGGCGACCTCGACCATGGGCATCGACGCCAACCTGCCCTCGGACGCGGACACCGGCGACAGCTTCACCACCGACATGGAGATGTTCGACAGCCTGGGCGTCAGCCACTCCATCACCCTGAGCTGGACCAAGACCGGCGAGAACACGTGGGAGCTGGACGCCTCCGACCCCGTCATGTCCTCCGACGCCACCCGGACCACCGGGACCATCGCGGGGTTCCCCATCCAGCTCTCCTTCAACACCGACGGCACGCTGGCCTCCGCCGCCACGGTGGCCGCGGACGGCACGACGACCGCCGCCGACCTGTCCGCCCTGTCCTTCACCGTCGACGGATGGACCACCGGGGCCGGCGGCAGCGCGGTCGCGCTGAACCTCGGCACCGCCAACAGCAACAACGGCCTGACCCAGCACGCGTCGGGCGACAGCACGCCCTCGGTCAGCGTCGAGACCACGACGCAGAACGGCTACAAGCCCGGCTCCCTGACCGGCACGACCATCGGCAAGGACGGCATCGTCCGCGCCGTCTTCGACAATGGCGAGACGCGGGCGATCTACCAGATCCCCATCGCCACCTTCGCCAACGCCGACGGGCTGGAAAGCGTCACCGGCACCACCTTCACCCAGACGGCGGCGGCCGGTCAGTACCAGCTCCGCACGGCGGGCGACGCCAAGGCCGGGACGGTGACGGCGGGCGCGCTGGAAAGCTCCACGGTCGAGCTGACCGACGAGTTCAGCCGCATGATCGTCGCCCAGCAGGCCTATTCCGCCGCCTCCAAGGTCATCACGACCTCGCAGGACATGATGGACACGCTGATCGCCATGAAGCGCTGACGGCGGCGGTGACGGCCATGCAGCCCGCGCAACCGCTTCTCGACGGCGAAGCCGCTCTGGACACCGAGTTGCGCCGCCTCGCCCAGCGGGTGGACCATCACCGGTCCCAGCCGGTCCCAGTACCGGCGGAGCGCCTCGCGCTGATCGACGACCTGCTGGGCCTGCGGGCGCGCATCGCCGCGGCACGGGCCGCGGTGCAGGCGGCGATTCGCCAGACCGGCAGCGCCCAGCGCGCCGCCACCGCCTACCGCCGCACCGGCGCCCTGCGCGGCTGACGCCTCGAAGGATGCCCGCATTCGCCCTTCATAGCCCTCTCTCCTCTGGGGAGAGGGTGGCCCGGAGGGCCGGTGAGGGAGTTGCGCATGGCGCTTTGTCCGGCACACGCGCAACCCCCTCCCCCTAACCCTCTCCCCAGAGGGGAGAGGGAACACATGAAGGAGACCGCCATGCTCCCCACCCCGCACAACCCGCCCACATCTCCCAGGCCCGCCTCCCGCCCGGACCCAGTGGCGGTCATCGCCCGCTTCGTCGCGGAGTTGGAAGGGCACGCGGAGCGCGCCGCCAGCGCCGCGCGGGAGGGGCGCGCGGTGGACGCCCTGCGGGCAGCGGGTGCCATGCAGATGCTCCTGCACAGCCAGGCCGGAACGCTGCACGACGCGCTGGCCGCGGCGCAGAGCAAGCGCGTGCCGCTGGAAACCCGGCTGGCCGTGCGCAAGGCGCTGGACGGCGCGCTGGCCCCGCTCGGGCGGTCGGTGCGCGCGCTGGAAGCGCAGGCCAGAGCCCGACAGGCCCGGCAGGCGGCCATCGGCGCTGCGCTGCGCGCCGCCGCCTCCGTGTCCGGCCCGGCGCGCTCCTACGCGGCGCTCGGTCGCGCGGCGGGGGCGAAGCACCTCGCCGTCACCGCCTGACCCGCCGCACAGGAGATCCGTCATGTCCCTGCGCGTCGCCGGCAGCATCGCCACCTCCGCGCTGCGCACCAACGAGGTGGGCATGGCGGTCGCCTCGGCCAACGTCGCCAACGCCGGCACGGAGGGCTACACCCGCAAGACCGCCAAGCCGACGACGAGCGACACCGCCGTCGGCTTCACCGGGGTGGAGGTCGCCGGCATCGGCAGCACGGTGGACCGTTACCTGCTGACGTCGCTGGTGTCGGCGCAGTCCGGGCTGGGTCTCAGCCGGACGGTCAGCGACTATCTGGACCGCTTTCAGGAGCGGCTGGGCGCCACCACCTCCGCGTCCTCGCTGGGCTCGGTCATCGACACGCTGGGCGAGACGCTGGCCACGCTGGCGACCTCCCCGGAGAGCGGCAGCGCCAAGGCGGCGGCGGTGGATGACCTGACCGCGGTGGCGGAGACGCTGCGCTCCACCGCCAAGGCGGTGCAGGAGCTGCGCGGCGAGGCCGACCACGCTATCGCCGACACGGTGACCCGCATCAACGGCACGCTCGACACGCTGAAGGACCTGAACGACCGCATCCAGACCGGCAAGGCGCTCGGCCAGGACACCGGCGACCTGGAGGACCAGCGCAACACCGCCCTGAAGAGCCTCGCCGGAGACATCGACATCCGCTACCAGACCGACGCCAACGGCATGGTCCGGGTCTCCACATCCTCCGGCACGTCGCTGCTGGACTCCGCGGTGCACCGGCTGTCCTACACGCCCGCCACCACGGTCGGCGCCGGGACGAGCTTCAACCCGATCACCATCGACGGCAAGGACGTCACCGGCTCCGTCTCCTCGGGCACGCTGGGCGGGCTGATCCAGGTCCGCGACAAGGACCTGCCGGCGCAGCAGGCCCGGCTGGACGAGCTGGCCCTGACGCTGAAGGACACGCTGAATGTCCTCCACAACCAGGGCACCGCCTTTCCCCCGCCCAACGCGCTGACCGGAACCGCCGGCATGTCGGGCAGCGACGCGCTGAACGGCGGCGGTACGCTGCGCGTCGCCGTCACGGCGGCGGACGGCACGGCGGTGGAGGTTCTGGACCTCGACCTCTCCGCCTACGCCACCGTGCAGGACGCGGTGGACGCCATCGACGCCATGGACTCGCTCTCGGCCCATCTCGACGCGCAGGGGCGGCTGGTCATCCAGGCCGACAACGCCGCGAACGGCGTGGCGCTGGGCGGCGACGGCACCGCGGGGGCGGACGGCAAGGGCTTCTCCGCCCGCTTCGGGCTGAACGACCTGCTGACCGGCACCGGCGCCGCCGACCTCAAGGTGAGCGACGCGATCGCTCAGGACAGCGGGCGTCTGGCGACCGGCGCGCTCTCCACCTCCGCCACGCTGGCCGCCGGCGGATCGGCGCTGTCCGCGGGGGAGGGCTCGGTGGCGCAGGCGCTGAAGACGGCCTTCTCGGGCGCGCAGTCCTTCGACACGGCGGGTGGCCTGTCCGGGAGGACGGGCACCTTCTCCCAGTATGCGGGCGCCATCATCCAGGGGGCGGCGACCGCCGCCTCCCGCGCCGCCACCGCCTACGAGGACCAGGACTCCTACGCCAGCGGGCTGGAGTCGACGATGGCCTCGCAGAGCGGCGTGAACGTCAACGAGGAAACCGCCGCGATCAGCAACCTGCAATCCGCCTATCAGGCCGCCGCCGCGGTCATGAAGGCGGTGCAGGAGATGTTCGACACGGCGTTGAATTTGGTTCGCTAAAGCGGATTGCAATCCGCTTTGGACCGCGACTGCGGTCCCGGCCGCGCATGCGGCCGGAGCCCGCCGGCGCATGAGGCATATGAAAAGGGGCCGGCATGGAACGGATCGCGACCTTCAACCACCAGAACCAGCTCGTCCGCTACATGCTGGCGGCGGAGTCACGGGTGGCCACCGCCCAGGTGCAGGCGGCGACCGGCGAGGCGTCGGTCGATTACAAGGGCATCGCCGGCGACAGCGGGCGCCTCGTCAACCTGGAGAGCCACTACCGCCGCTCCGAGCGCTACGTCGACGAGGGGGAGGTGGTCAACGGGCGCATCCAGACCATGCACGACGCCGTGGGCGGGATGATCGACCTCGCCAACCGGGTGCGCAGCCTCGTCGCCAGCCTCCAGGGGGCGGGCAGCGGCGCCGCGGACGGCATCAGAAGCGAGGCGCAGGCCCTGATGACGGAGTTCGCCGGATTGCTGAACACCCAGCAGGAAGGCCGCCACCTGTTCGCCGGGGGGCGCACCGACCGCGCGGCGGTGTCGCTGGACGGACTGCCGACGGCGACCAGCCCCTCCGCCGCCGACACGACCTATTACAAGGGCGACGGCAGCGTTTCCTACTTCCAGGCCGCCGACGACCTCATCGTCCAGTACGGCGTCACCGCCGATGACCCGTCCATCGAGAAGGCGCTGCGCTCCATCAGCCTGATCGCCAACATGCCGACCAACCCGGTGGACACCGCCCTGGTGGACGAGGCGTCCGACCTCGCCGACGCGGCGGCGGACGGGCTGACCGTGGTGCAGACGAAGCTAGGCTCCGCCTCCGCCACGCTGGAGCGGACCATCGACCGCCACCTGGAACAGCAGCTCGTCCTCCAAACCCACGTCGAGGACATCCGCAACATCGACCTCGCCGAGGCGACGACGCGGCTGTCGCAGCTTCAGGCCAACCTGGAGTCGACCATGAGCCTGATGAAGATCCTCCAGCAGACCAACCTGAACGATTTCCTCTGAGCCAAAGATTCCGCGCCAGCTTTCGCGGCGCCGGCCGTGAGACGCACTGAGGGCTGATGCACAGGCGGCCCCACCATCCGATCAGGCTCCGACCAGGAGGCACATCATGCCCGTCATCTCCACCAACACGGCGGCGAACTCCGCGCTGCGCTACCTGAACATCAACTCCGAGAACCAGTCGAGTTCCGTCTCCAAGATCGCCAGCGGCTCGCGCATCACCAAGGCGTCGGACGACGCGGCGGGCTTGGCCGTCGGCACCTCGCTGACCTCCGACATCACGGTGCTGAAGCAGGCGGCGACCAACGCCTCGCACGGCTCCTCGATCCTCCAGGCGGCGGACGGCGGCATGTCCCGCGTCTCCGACATCGTGCAGCGCATGCGCTCGCTGGCCACCCAGTCGCTGTCCGGCGCCGTCACCGACACCGAGCGCGGCTATCTGGACGCCGAGTTCCAGCAGCTCATCGAGGAGATCGACGGCATCGCGTCGGGCACCCGCTTCAACGACGACCCGCTGCTGGACGGCAACGGCGCCTGGGCCAACGGCGTGGATTTCCGCGTCGGCACGGAAAGCACCGACAAGATCACCGTCACCATCGCCAACGTGAACACCACCGGCCTGTCCATCGGCACGCTGGACGTCGGCACCTCCGCCACGGCGAGCGCCGCGCTGACCGCGCTGGACACGGCAGTGGAAACGCTGTCGAGCGCGCGGGCCGACGTGGGCGCCCTGATCTCCCGCTTCGAGTTCCGCGGCCAGGTGCTCGACACCTCCATCGAGAACACCGAGGCGGCGCAGTCGGCGATCATGGACGTGGACGTCGCCGCGGAGCAGGCGGAGCTGGCCTCGACCAAGGTGCTGACCCAGGCGGCCATCGCCGTGCTGTCCCAGGCCAACGAGATGCCGCAGAACCTGCTGCAGCTGCTGCGGTAAGGCCCGCCATCCCTCTCCTTTCGCCAAGGAGAGGATTAAGGCGAGGGGGGTGGGCCGGCACCGAACGCACCGCCACGCACACACCCCTCGCCCGCCCCTTCCCCTGTGGAACCAACGCCCATGACGACGGTGTCCTCAACCTCATCCTCGACCGCCGCATCGACCGGCAGTTCGTCGCTGATCGCCAGCGGGTCGGGCACGGGCATCGACTATTCGGCGTTGATCGAGGCGTCGGTGCAGAAGCGCCTGTCCCGCGCCGACCGCATCGACACGACGATCACCGCCAACGAGGCCAGGATCGCCGCCTATGAGGACATGCAGTCGCTGCTGCTGGCGGTGAACACGTCGCTGGACGGGCTGCGCAACCGCAGCGTCTCGACCGGCGCCGGCAGCAACCTGTTCGAGGAACGCACCGCCTATCTGTCGGGCGGCGGCTCCACCGCGGCGGGCGACGTGCTGTCGGTGACCGCGGCGGACGGGGCGGAGACCGGCACCTATTCCATCGTCGTGGAGCAGCTCGCCACCCGCCACAAGATCGGTGCCGCGACCACCGCCAGCCAGGGCGCCGCGCTCGGCCAGTCCGGCACCCTCACGCTGGGCGTCGCGGGCGGCACCGCCGTGTCCATCGACGTGGAGGCCGGGGATTCCCTGACCGACATCCGCGACGCCATCAACGCGCGGAAATCCACCAGCGGCGTGACCGCCAGCATCGTGAAGGTGACGGACAGCCAGTACCAGCTGATCCTCACCGCCAACGACACCGGCAAGGCGATCACCCTCGATGACGGCGGCAGCGGCGTCCTGACCGGCCTCGGCCTGACCGACGCCGACGGCGGCTACGCCAACGAGCTGGTGGCAGCACGGAACGCCGTCGTCACCGTGGACGGGGTGCGGGTGGAGCGCAGCAGCAACACCATCGCCGACGCCGTCGACGGGCTGACCTTCGACCTTTACGCCGCCCTGCCCGGCCAGACGATCGGGGTGGAGATCGGCACCGATCTGGCGTCGATCAAAAGTGCGATCACCGGCTTCGTGGACGCCTACAACGCCTTCCGCGCCTTCGCCCAAAGCCATCAGACCGTCGGCAGCAGCGGCACCGCCGACAGCGACGCCACCCTGTTCGCGGACAGCCTGCTGCGGCAGGTCACCAAGACGGTCTACGACGCCCTGAACGCAAAGGTGACGACGGACGACGGCAACACGCTGTCGCTGGCCAGCCTGGGCATCACCTTCGCCAGCGACAACACGCTGAAAGTGGACGAGACGGCGCTGAACGCCGCGCTGACCGGCGACATCGACGCGGTGCGCGCGCTGCTGGGGCTGGAGATGGCCAGCTCCTCCACCGACCTGAAGCTGCTGCGCTACGACCGCAGCCTCGGCCGAACGGACTTTACGCTGGACATCACGGTAGCCGAGGACGGAACCCTGTCCGGCGCGTCGGTGGACGGCGACGCGTCGCTGTTCCGGGTCAGCGGCAACCGCATCATCGGCAACGACGGAACCGCCTTCGCCGGGCTGGTTCTGGTCTACACCGGCCAGACCGGATCGGTGGACGTCGGCTTCTCGCAAGGGCTGGCGGACCGGCTCTACACCACGCTGAACGGCATCGCGGCAAAGGACAGCGGCGACATCGCCCGCATCGTCTCGCAGCTCGACGCCGACAACACCGACATGACCCGACGGTCCGACGACATCAAGACCAAGGCCGAGGACTACCGCACGCGCCTGACCGCCTACTACGCCCGGCTGGAGGCCAAGGCGGAGGCCGCGAACCTCCTGCTCCAGCAGTTGAAATACAAGGAAAGCAGCGACGATTGACGGCGCCGCGCGCCCATCGACGTCCCCGCGTCCCCATTCGGAGAAGCCGTGCCATGCGCAACCCGACCCTGACCAAGGCCCTGTCCGCCTACGCTTCCGCCAACAGCGCGGCGATGCCGCCCCTGGTTGCCGTCGTCCGCCTCTACGAGACGGCAGCGGCGCATCTGCACCAAGCGCGCGACGCCGCGCGGGACGGCCGGTTCGACGCCCATTTCCAGGCCATGGACCGCGCCATCACCATCCTCTTGGGGCTTGATTCCATTCTGAAATTGGATAAAGGTGGGGATGTCGCGGCAACGCTGCGGCGCTTCTACCGGTCCCTGGTCCGGCAGGCCGGTCTGGCCGCTGCGCGCCGGGATCCCGTGGCCGCGACCGAGGCCATCATCCGCCAGCTGTCCTTCATGACGAAGGCGTGGCAGACCATCGCCGCAGAACGCGGCGTGGTCCCCAGCTCAACCGGTGCTTCGGCCAAAGGGTCGCACGCATCCGTGATCGGGAGATCCATGGATCATGCGCGCGGCCTGTTCGGCTGAGAACGGCACACGTCCGTCCGGCACCCTTCACAACTCCATGTCCGGCAGGAGCGTGAGCGGCTTGGCGGCGGAGACCGACGAGGTCCTGATGGCGCGCATCCGTGCCGGGGATCAGGCGGCCTACCGCGCGCTCGTCCACCGCCACCTGAAGCGCGCCTACGCGCTTGCCCGCCGCATGTCCGGCAGCGACGCCGAGGCGGAGGACATCGCCCAGGACGCCTTCCTCCAGGTCTGGCAGCGGCGCGACCACTGGACCGACGAGGGGGCCAAATTCACCACATGGCTCTACCGGGTGGTGCTGAACCGCTGCATCGACCACAAGCGCCGCCCGGCGGGGGAGGATCTGGACTCGGTGCCCGAGCCGCCGGACCACGCCCCCGACGCGGTCACCCACATCCAGCGCCGGCAGGTGGCAGCCCGGCTGCGCGACGCCCAGGACCGGCTGCCGCAGCAGCAGCGCGCCGCCCTCGCCCTTTATTATAACGAGGGCTTGAGCGGCGCCGAGGTTGCGACCATTATGCAAATCAGCGTAACTGCAGTGGAATCGCTGCTGAAACGCGCCCGCCAGCAGCTTCGCACGCTGTTGCGCGCCAGCGCGCAGGCCGCCAGGGATTCGTTCGAAGACGGATGACGCGATGACCGAAGACGAGTTTCGCGAGCTGCTGGACCGCCACGGCGGCGATCTGGAGCGCTGGCCCCGCGCGACGCTGCGGGAGGCGCGCCGCCTCCTCGCCCAATCCGTCGCGGCCCAGGCCATGCTGGACGAACTGGTGGCGGTCGAACTCGCCCTGGCGGAAACCGACGGCGACGCCACGCCCCCCGCCGATCTGGCCGACCGCATCTTTGAACGGGCTTTTGGCACCAGGACGGCGTCCTCCGACGCCCTGGCGCCCGACGCCGCTCCTTTCCCGGGCCTGAATCGTCCGGTCTGATCCCTTATCCTTCAAAAGCGGGAATGCGCGGCGTCGGCAACCTCCGGCCGCTGCGGCTCAATGCCGCCGCAGCGAGGGGGCCTGGGGGTGGACGCGCCGCGCCGGACGGGCGGGAAGACGCGGCCCCGGCGCCTCCGCACCCGCCCGGCGCGCCAGGGCGGCGGCGCGGCGAAGCTCCGCCGCGATGCGCCCCAGCGCCGCGGACAGCGGCTCGCCCGCGCGGGGATGGAAGACCCGCATGGACGGGTACCAGGGGCGTACGCCGCCGCCGAGATGGGTCCAGTCCCGCGCGCCGAAGCGCCAGACCGGCACGCCCAGCGCACCGGCCAGCTCCGCCACCGAATTGGCCGGCGCGATCACCAGATCCAGGTTGGCGGTGAGCGCCGCCGTTCCTTCGAAATCATTCTTCAGGTCGAGCCGCTCCAGCTCGTAGATGGGAACGCCGAAGCGCGCCTCCGCCCGCTGGATCTCGACCTCGCAGTCGTCGTACTGGAGGTTCACGAAGGTCACCCCCGGCACGCCCAGCACCGGCCCCCAGTCTCCGAGCGGCAGATAGGCCCATTGCCGCTCGACGGTCATCAGCTGGCTGCGCCACGCGATGCCGACGCGCAGGTCCCCGCCGATGCCGTCCAGTTGTTGCCGCCGTTCCAGCACCCGCACCGGGTCGGGAAACAGCCAGGAGGATCGCGGCGGGAAGTCCGCCAGCCCACCGCGCAGGTAACGCGGCAGCGAGCCGGCGGGAATGTGCAGGTCGCAGTCCACCGTCTCCACCAGCGCCCGTCCGCGCAGCGGCTGCTCGGCCCGGACGATGGCCTTGGGGAAGGAGCGGGCGAACAGCGGCAGCAGGCGCGGCTCGCACTCGATGACCACCCCCCCGGCCTGCCGGATGGCGTCGGCGTAGCAGGAGGCGAACAGGAACTCGTCCCCCACCCCCTGCTCCCGCCAGATGAACAGCCGTTTGCCGGCCAGCGGCTCACCGCGCCATTCGGGGATGGAGAAGCGCCGCTCCCGTCCGGCGCGACCGGCGGCGAAGCGGCAAGAATAGTTGGCCCAGCCTTCGACGAGCGCGCCGCTCTCCAGCTCCGCCAGACCGCGGTTGAAACGGGCGAGCGGGTGGCCCGGCGACGCCGCCGCGGCCCGGTCGAACCAGCGCAGGGCATCGGCGCCGCCGCGCCGCTGCACCGTCAAGCCGAGCGTGCACAGCGGATCGGCCAGGGCCGGCGCCAGCGCCAGCGCGCGGCGGCAGGCCCGCTCCGCCTCCTCCAGCCGGCCTTCGCCGCTCAGCGCGTAGGCCAGGACGCCGTGAAGCGCCGCGTGCTGCGGCGCCAGCACCAGAGCCCGGCGCAGCAGAACCCGCGCCTCGGCGAAACGGTCCTGGTCGCGCCGCGCGCCGCCCAGATTGCCGAGCGCGTCCGCTTGACCCGGGTCGAGCACCAGAGCCGTCCGCCACGCCGCCGCGGCCTGGACGGTCGCGCCCAGGTCCCGCAGCGCGTTGCCCAGATTGTTCCAGGTCCCGGCCTGCCGCGGATCGAGCGCCAGGGCGCGGCGGAGCCGGCGCACCGCCACCCGCGGGTGACCGGCGGCCCGCTCCAGCACGGCGAGGTTGACCAGAGCCGCGCCATCGGCGGGGGACAGGGCAAGCACCATGGCGAAGGCCGCTGCGGCCTCCTTCCAGCGTCCGGCGCGGCGGCACGCGTCGGCCAACGCCGCCCACACGTCCGCCCAGCCAGGTTGCAGCCGGGCGGCGCGCCGGAACCAGCGGATGGCCGCCTCCATCCGCCCCAGCCGCGCCGCCGCCAGCCCGAGCAGGAAGGCGCCCTCCGCCCGTGCCGGGTCGTAAAGGACCGCCTCCCAAGGCGAGCGGTGCCCGCCGCGCCGGCCTGCCGCCATGCCGATGCCCCCGATTGCCCAAAAATGTTCCCGCCCTTGATACGGGCCGCTCCGCCGCACTCCTGCGCGGGGCCGGAGCAATTTTTGCAGCCGATGACGAAAACAATCGATCGTTCACGGAGACGGCGGTGCGGCGTGAGGGCACCCTCAGCCCTTGAAGAGCCGGAAGGACTTGCGCTCCGCAAGCGAATTCAGCGGGCGGCGGCCGGCAGCGATCGTCCCGCCCCGTGCAGGAACAGGCTCCAGGCCTGATCGAAGAAGCGGTCCCGGGCCTCGGAGGACGCGTAGGTCATGCGGCCCAGCATGACGTCGTTCGACGGCCCGAGCACGATGGAGTGCAGCAGGTGCGCGGCGATCACGCGGGGGTCGTCGCCGCCCAGCATGCCATCCCACTGCGCCGCGGCGACCAGGGCGACCAGCCGGTCGGTGATCGGATCGCTCTCCCACGGGTCCCTCCGGTCCTCGCCGGGGAGGATCGCTTCGCTCAAGGCGATCCGGTTCAGCGCGATCATGTCCGGTTCGAGGCTGACGGCGAGAAACCAGCGGGCGACGCGCTTCAACCGCGACAGCGCGTCACCGTCCGCGGCGCCGATCTCGGCTTCAAGCCCGTCCAGGGTGCGTGCGCGCATGCGCTCGACCACCGCCGCGAAGAGAGCGGCCTTCGACGGAAAGCGACGATGGATCGTCTCCTTCCCCACACCGCAGGTGGAGGCGACCTGCTCGACCGAGGTCGCCGCGAAGCCCTGGGCCGCGAAAAGCCGAGCCGCCGTGTCGATGATCCTGTTGGGGGTTTCGACGTCCTCCTGGGGAGGGTGGCCGACGCGTGCCGTGATGGGCGACGATTCCTTCATCATTCCTCTGCCTGCACCGCCCGGCCATGGACGGACCGGATATAGCAGACGGGCGCCGCACCGCCCACACCTAAAGCGAGCAAGACCAAAGCGCCGCAGCACCGCAGGGGCCGTCGCTCGCCCCGCACAGGACAACGGGGCGGGAGCGGACGGTCGCCTTTCCCATGACGGGCGTGGACGGCGGGACGCCGCGGGTTGCCGGCGCCCCGGGGCGGCCCTACGCGCTCTTGTTCAGTGACGACAGGAACTCCTCCTCCCACTGCCGGCCCGCCTCCAGTTCGCTGAACAGCCACTCGCGGAACAGCCGGATCTTCGGAAGGTTGGCGGTCGATTTCAGCGTGACGAAGCCATGCCCCTGCGCCCGCAGGCCGCGGGTCGGAAAGGGGACGATGAGCCGGCCCGACAGCAATTCCTGCCGGGCCAGCAGCAGGCTGTCCAGGCACACACCCATGCCGTTCGCCGCAGCGTTGATCGCCATGAAGGAGCGGTCGAAGCGCAGGCCACGCTCCATGTCCAGCTCGACGCCGCGGTGCCGGTTCGCCCAGTCGCGCCAGCCGACGATGTTGATTTCCGAATGGATCAGGATGTGCCGGCTGATGTCCGACGGCTTGCGGATCGGGTTCAGCCCGTTCGCCAGCGCCGGGGAGCACATCGGCGCGATGACGTCGTCGGGAAACAGCTCCAGCACGCAGCCGGCCGGTGGCGGGCCGGGGTTGTAACGGATGTCCACATCCACCGCCCCCGTCGTCAGGTCGATGGGCGAGACCGACGCGCGCAGGCGGATGTCGATGGCGGGATGGATCTCCTTCACCCGCCCCAGCCGCGGCATCAGCCATTGCGCGGCGAAGCTGGGCATCGAGCGCACGGTCAGGATCGTCGTGCCGCTGCCCGTCGTCGTAACGTTGCGGGTCGCCGTGTCGATGCGGGCGAAGGCGGCGATGATCTCCGCGGCGTAGGCCCGCCCGTCGTCGGTCAGCGCGACCGACCGGTGCACGCGGTGGAACAGCCGCAGGCCGAGCTGCTCCTCCAGAATCTTCACCTGATGGCTGATCGCCGAGGGCGTCAGGCCGAGATCCTCCGCCGCCGTTGCGAAGGAACCGAGCCGCGCCGCCGCCTCAAAGGCTTGCAAAGCCTTGATGGAAACCCGTTTTCGCATCGCACCATATTCATGAATTCATTTCAGCATTCGGCAATCTTATTCGTTTGTCGAATTCATCTCAAGACCATAGGATTGTTGCAACGATCGGAGGCCCGAACCATCCGCCCTCCGTACCGAAAAATCATCAAAACCGAGCGAAAACGACGCTCCGCCGCGGCATCCCCAGGGCCGCCACGCCCACGGCCGTCACACCCACGGCCGCCATGGCGGAGCCAGCTTCGAACAAAGGGAGCGAGCATGTTGCTGTCCAACAAGGTGTGCGTGATCACCGGAGCGGCGTCCCAGCGCGGCATCGGCCGGGCCACGGCGCGGCTGTTCGCGCTGCACGGCGGGCGGGCGATCATCCTGGATCTCGACGGCGGTCAGGCCGCCGAAGCCGCCGCCGAGCTGGGCGAGGCGCACCGCGGCATCGCCTGCGACGTGACCGACAAGGCCGCCTGCGTCAACGCCGCCGCCCGTGTGGTCGAGGAGTTCGGCCGCATCGACGTGCTGGTCAACAACGCCGGCATCACGCAGCCGCTGAAGTTCATGGACATCGAGCCGAAGAACTACGAGGCGGTGACCGACGTCAGCCTGCGCGGCACGCTCTACATGAGCCAGGCGGTCGTCCCGCACATGCGCGCCCAGAAGTCCGGCTCCATCGTCTGCATCTCCTCGGTGTCGGCGCAGCGCGGCGGCGGCATTTTCGGCGGCCCGCACTACAGCGCCGCCAAGGCCGGCGTTCTCGGCCTCGCCAAGGCGATGGCGCGGGAGCTGGGTCCGGACAACGTCCGCGTCAATTCCGTCACCCCCGGCCTGATCCAGACCGACATCACCGGCGGCAAGCTGACGCCGGAGCTGCGGGCCGAAATCCTCAAGGGCATCCCGCTGAACCGCCTGGGCGACGCCGAGGACGTGGCGCGCTCCTGCCTCTTCCTGGCGTCGGAGCTGTCGTCCTACGTCACGGGCGCCACGCTCGACGTCAACGGCGGCATGCTCATCCACTGATCCCGAAACGCTGGAGACGACTCCCGTGGACACCACCCAACTGGGCCACAACGTTCCCCTGACCGAACGCGCCTACCGCATCCGCCGCAACGCCGTGCTGATGGGCGAGGTGCAGGGCCAGGGCTACATCGGGCAGGCCCTGGACATCGCCGACGTGCTGGCCGTGTCCTACTTCCACGCCATGCGCTACCGGCCGGAGGACCCGCACTGGGAAGGCCGCGACCGCTTCCTGCTGTCCAACGGCCATTACG
This sequence comes from Azospirillum sp. UENF 312511, assembly GCF_058780635.1. Classification (NCBI taxonomy): domain Bacteria; kingdom Pseudomonadati; phylum Pseudomonadota; class Alphaproteobacteria; order Rhodospirillales; family Azospirillaceae; genus Azospirillum; species Azospirillum sp. UENF 312511. Next base: position 779,570 of record NZ_JBSNCG010000003.1, read on the forward strand.
CCATCGCGCTCTACGCCGCCCTGATCGAGGCCGGCATCGTCCCGACCGACGAGCTGGAGACCTACGGCAGCGACGACAGCCGCCTGCCGATGTCGGGCATGGCCGCCTACACGCCGGGCATGGAGATGTCGGGCGGCTCGCTCGGCCTCGGCCTCAGCATTGCGGTCGGCATCGCGCTGGGCCTGAAGCGCAAGGCGTCGGACAACCGCGTCTACACGCTCTTCTCCGACGGCGAGCTGGACGAGGGCTCGGTCTGGGAGGCCATCATGTCGGCGGCCCATTACAAGCTCGACAACCTGATCGGCATCGTCGACGTCAACAACCAGCAGGCCGACGGCCCCTCCACCCAGGTGATGGCCTTCGAGCCGCTGGTCGACAAGCTGGAGGCCTTCGGCTGGTTCGTCCAGCGGGTGGACGGCAACGACATGGACGCCGTGGTCGCCGCCTTCGACGCCGCCCGCGACCATCCGGAGCCCAAGCCCCGCATGATCGTCTGCGACACCAAGATGGGCAAGGGCGTGCCCTTCCTCGAAGCCCGCGAAAAGAATCACTTCATCCGCGTGGACGCGCACGAGTGGAAGCTCGCTCTCGACGCGCTGGACGCCGGGAGGACCGCATGAGCACCGCCACCGCCTCTGCCGCCAACACTGCTGCCGCCGCCAAGCCGCGCCTGAAGACCTCCGCCATGATCGCCTCGATCGCGGGCGAAGGGCAGCGCACCAAGCCCGCCCCCTTCGGCCACGCGCTGGTCGAACTGGCCAAGGCCCGTCCGGAGATCGTCGGCCTCACCGCCGATCTGGCGAAATACACCGACCTGCACATCTTCGCCCAGGCCAACCCGGACCGCTTCTATCAGATGGGCATGGCCGAGCAGCTGCTGATGGGCGCGGCCTCCGGTCTGGCGCACGAGGGCTTCATGCCCTTCGTCACCACCTACGCGGTCTTCGCCTCGCGCCGGGCCTACGACTTCGTGCACCAGACGATCGCGGAGGAGAACCGCAACGTCAAGATCGCCTGCGCCCTGCCGGGCCTGACCTCGGGCTACGGCCCCAGCCATCAGGCGGCGGAGGATCTGGCCCTGATGCGCGCCATGCCGAACATGGTGGTGATCGACCCCTGCGACGCCCTTGAGATCGAGCAGGCGGTGCCCGCCATGGCCGCCCACCAGGGGCCGGTCTACATGCGCCTGCTGCGCGGCAACGTCCCGCTGGTGCTCGACGAGTACGACTATAAATTCGAACTCGGCAAGGCGAAGCTTCTGCGCGACGGCGCCGACGTGCTGGTCATCTCCTCCGGCATCATGACGATGCGGGCGCTGGAGGTCGCGAAGGCCCTGGAGGCCGACAAGGTGGACGTCGCCGTGCTGCACGTCCCGACCATCAAGCCGCTCGACACCGAGACCATCCTGGCCGAGGCCGGGCGCAGCGGTCGCATGGTCGTCGTCGCCGAGAACCACACGGTCATCGGCGGTCTGGGCGAGGCGGTGGCCGGCACGCTGCTGCGCGCCGGGGTCGTCCCCAGCGCCTTCCGCCAGATCGGCCTGCCCGACGAATTCCTGAAGGCCGGCGCCCTGCCGACTCTGCACGACCTCTACGGCATTTCCACCGATGCCATGGTAACCAGCATCAAGGGGTGGCTGTAAGCCGCCCCTCACCCCCCGTCGCTCACCCCACCCCGGCTGTCGCAGAAGCGAGGACACCTTAAGAACCGCGCCGCGCCCGTTCCCGATACGCTGAACGACAAAAGACCACAGGAGAGGAAACAATGGACAAGAAACCGCCCCAAACCCCCGCTCACTCGACCCTGGGCCTTCTTCGCCCGAGCCGCCGCGCCGTTCTGGCCGCCGCCGCCGCCGTGCCGCTGGTGACCATCCTCAAGCGCCCGGCCAACGCCGCCGAGTTCCAGTTCAAGTACGCCACCGGCCAGGACCCGACCCACCCGGTCAACATCCGCGCGCAGGAGGCCATCGACCGCATCCGCGAGGCGACGTCCGGCCGGCTGGACATCAAGCTGTTCCCGGCCAACCAGCTCGGCAGCGACACCGACCTGCTGGGGCAGGTGCGCAACGGCGGCGTGGAGATCTTCAACCTCTCCTCGCTGATCCTCGCCACCTTCGTCCCGCTGTCCGGCATCACCAGCATGGGCTTCGCCTTCAAGGACTACGACGCGGTCTGGCAGGCGATGGACGGCGAGCTGGGCAAGCATGTCCGGGCGGAGATCGCCAAGACCCCGATCATGACGCTCAGCAAGATCTGGGACAACGGCTTCCGCCACGTCACCTCCTCCACCCGCGTCATCAAGACGCCGGAGGACATCAAAGGCTTCAAGATGCGGGTGCCGCCGGCGCCGGCCCTGACCTCGCTGTTCAAGGCGATCGACGCCGCCCCGGCGCCGATCAACTTCAACGAACTCTACTCGGCCCTGCAGACCACCGTGGTGGAGGGGCAGGAGAACCCACTGGCGATCATCGCCACCGCCCGCCTGTACGAGGTGCAGAAGTCCTGCAGCCTGACCGGCCATGTCTGGGACGGCTATTGGGTGCTCGGCAACAAGCGCGCCTTCGCCCGCCTGCCCGCCGACATCCAGGCCATCGTCACCCGCGAACTGGACCGTTCGGCGGACGACCAGCGGGCCGACATCGCCGCACTCACCGAATCGCTGCAGAAGGACCTGTCCGCCAAGGGGCTGACCTTCCACACCATTGACCGCGAGCCGTTCCGCAAGGTCCTCGCCGGGACGAACTTCTACGCGGAGTGGAAGGAGAAGTACGGGTCCACCGCCTGGGACCTGCTTGAGAAGGTGACCGGCAAGCTGGGCTGACGCGGTCCGCCGACGCGGCCGGCCCTCCGGTTCCCGAAGGACCTGCAGGGCCGGCCGCCTCCCCACAACCGATCGTCCCCACCACCGATCGTTCATGCGAAGGGCTGGTTACCATGAACACTCCCGTCAACACGGCGGACGCCGCCGTTCACGGCGCCGGGCGGCCATCGGGCGCCGGCACCGGCTGGCTCGACCGGCTGGACCGCGGCATCGGGCTGCTGGTCGAGACGCCGGCGGCGCTGCTGGTGCTCGCCGAGGTCGGCGTCCTGCTGGTCGGCGTCATCTGGCGCTACCTCCTGCACAGCCCGATCATCTGGTCGGACGAGCTGGCCTCCATCCTGTTCCTCTGGCTCGCCATGTTCGGCTCCGTCGTGGCGCTGCGCCGGGGCGAGCACATGCGGATGACCGCGATCGTCGGCATGCTCCAGCCCCGCACCCAGGCGTTCCTCGACGTGGTGGCGATCACCGCGGCGCTGGCCTTCCTGCTGCTGATGGCCGAGCCGGCCTACGAGTTCGCGGTGGAGGAGGTGTGGGTCACCACCCCGGCGCTGGACATTCCCAACTCCTGGCGGGCGAGCGCGCTGCCGGTGGGCTTCGTCCTGATGATCGCGGTGGCGCTTCTCCGGCTGGCGCGGCTGGGCCGTCCGTCCGACGTGCTGCGGGCGGTGGTGGCGGTCACGGCGGTGGTCGGCGTCATGGCGCTGGCGGCGCCGCTGTTCGCCGGGCTCGGCAACTACAACCTGCTGCTCTTCTTCGTGGTGGGCGTCGGTGCGATGGTGTTCCTCGGCCTGCCCATCGCCTTCGCCTTCGGTCTGGCGACCTTCGGCTATCTGGCGCTCGCCACCTCGACCCCGGCCATCGTCATGGTGGGCCGCATGGACGAGGGGATGAGCCACCTGATCCTGCTGTCGGTGCCGCTGTTCGTCTTCCTCGGCCAGCTGATCGAGATGACCGGCATGGCCCGCGCCATGGTCGGCTTCCTGGCCAGCCTGCTCGGCCATGTCCGCGGCGGCCTGTCCTACGTGCTGATCGGCGCCATGTACCTCGTCTCGGGCATTTCCGGGTCGAAGGCGGCGGACATGGCGGCGGTCGCCCCGGTGCTGTTCCCCGAGATGAAGGCGCGCGGCGCCAAGCCCGGCGACCTCGTCGCCCTGCTGTCGGCCACCGGCGCCCAGACCGAGACCATCCCGCCGTCGCTGGTCCTCATCACCATCGGCTCGGTCACCGGCGTGTCCATCGCCGCCCTGTTCACCGGCGGCCTGCTGCCGGCCGTCGTCCTGGGCGCGGCGCTGGCGGCGCTGGTGTGGTGGCGCTACCGCCACGAGGACCTGTCGCACGTCCGCCGCGCCAGCAAGGCGGAGATCGGCAGAGCCTTCTTGATCGCGCTGCCGGCCATCGCGCTGCCCTTCATCATCCGCGCCGCGGTGATCGAGGGCGTGGCGACCGCGACCGAGGTCTCGACCATCGGCATCGTCTACGCGGTGGTCGCCGGCCTGCTGATCTACCGCCAGTTCGACTGGCGCCGCATCTACCCGATGCTGGTCGAGACGGCGTCGCTGTCCGGGGCGATCCTGCTGATCATCGGCGCCGCCACCGGCATGGCCTGGGCGCTGACCCAATCCGGCTTCTCCAGCTCGCTGGCCGAGGCGATGCGGGCCCTGCCGGGCGGCGTGCCGGTCTTCATCGTGGTGTCGATCGTCGCCTTCATCATCCTGGGCAGCGTGCTGGAGGGCATCCCCGCCATCGTGCTGTTCGGACCGCTGCTGTTCCCCATCGCCCGCCAGCTCGGCGTGCATGAGGTGCACTACGCGATGATCGTGATCCTCGCCATGGGCATCGGCCTGTTCGCCCCGCCCTTCGGCGTCGGCTACTACGCGGCCTGCGCCATCAGCCGGATCAACCCCGACGAAGGCATGAAGCCGATCATCGGCTACCTCGTGGCGCTGACCATCGGCCTGATCGTCGTCGCGGCGGTGCCCTGGATCTCCATCGGTTTCCTGTGATCCGTCTTCCGGCCCGGTCCCCCGATTTCCCGACGAGTGGATCGGGCCTTCCTCTCCCTTTTCAGTTCAGGAAAGTGATACGGCCATGACGACGGTGGGCTTTATCGGCCTCGGTTCCATGGGCATGCCGATGGCGTGCAACCTGCTGGCCCGCGGTTTCGCGCTGCGCGGCTTCGACGTGCGGCGCGAGAGCGTCGCGGCCCTGGAGGCCCGCGGCGGGCGGGGGGTGGACAGCGCCGCCGCCGCCGCCGACGGGGCCGACGCCCTGGTCCTGATGGTGGTCAACGCCGCCCAGGCCGAGTCCGTCCTGTTCGCTCAGGGCGCGCTGGACAAACTGCCGGAGGGCGCCACGGTGATCCTGATGGCCACCTGTCCGCCGGACGCCGTCGCCGCGCTCGCCGCGCGGGTCGAGGCGGCGGGGCGGCGCTTCGTGGACGCCCCGGTGTCGGGCGGGACGGTCGGGGCGGTGGCCGGAACGCTCTCGATCATGGCGGCGGCCCCGGCCGCGGTGGTGGAGCGGGTCCGCCCGGTCCTGGCGGCGATGGGCGACAAGGTCTTCCACGTCGGCGAGGCGCCGGGGCAAGGCGCTACGGTGAAGACCGTCAACCAGCTGCTGTGCGGCGTCCACATCGCCGTGGTGGCGGAGGCCTTCTCGCTGGCCGCCAAGGCCGGCGTCGATCTGGCGGTCCTGCTGGAGATCATGAGCGGCTCCGCCGCGTCGAGCTGGATGCTGAAGGACCGCGGCCCGCGCATGCTGGAGGCCGAGCCGGGCATCACCAGCGCGGTGGACATTTTCGTCAAGGACCTCGGCATCGTCCTGGAGGCCGGGCGCGGCGCCAAGGCCGCCCTGCCGCTGGCCGCCGTCGCCCACCAGATGTTCCTCTCCGCCTCCGGGCGTGGCGAGGGCACCATGGACGACAGCCAGGTGATCCGCAGCTATCACCTTCTGAACGGCGTCACGCCGGGGTGAGACGGCTCCAACGCCGGCAACCGCAAAGCTGGTCCAGGCGGGACGGGTGTACGGTCATCGGCTCCCCTTACCGTTCCCACCGGCGGACGATGGCGTCGATGGTGCCGTCCCGCTTGAGCTTTTCGTAGGCCGCCTGCAACCGCTCGGCCTTTTCCGCCCGCAGTTTGGGGACGGATATGTAGCGCGGCACCATGGCCAGCGGCTTGGGCAGGATCTTCACCGAACCCGTCCGCCCCTCGCTGTCGGCAAGGTAGCGGAGCACCTGGAGGTCACCGGCGATGGCGTCGACACGGCCGAGAAGCAGGCGGCGGAAGGACACGACGTTGCTGCTGCTGCGGACCCGCTCGAACAGGGGGGATTTGTCGAACTCGGGGGTGTATTCGAACCCGTCGACGACGCCGATCCGCAGACCCTGCAAATCGTCGATGCGCGCGTAGGTGATCTCCGAATTGCTGCGGACCATGAGCACGGTCGCGCCGACACGGTAGGGTCCGACCAGATGCCCCCGCTCCAGACGACGCGGTGACGTGAAGAACTGAAAGGCGACGTCCACCTCGTTCTCATCGTGAGCCCGCACCACCTCCGGCCAGGCCATGGGGCGGTGAACCGGGTAGACGCCGATGTCCTTCAGCATGGCATCAACGATCTCCGTGTCCATTCCCGTCCGCTTGCCGCGCTCGGTGAAATTGTACGGCGGGAAATAGTCCTCGGACGCGACCGTCCAGTTCTCCGCGCGCGCCGGGGCCACGGCCATAAGCAGGGCCAGAACCAAGGCGGCGACCAGCAACCGCGCCACCCCCGCCAAACACGCGCGCACCCTCGTCCTCATCAACCCTCTCCGCTCACATCCCGACATCGCCTGTCGCCGGGCACCGCGTACAGGGCAATCCGGTCGCCCTCAATGGGAAAAGAGCGGGCGGGTGTGATATCGCACCGGAGACGGCGGAGGGGACCGGCCCCACAATGGCCCCCAATGGAGGGAGCCGGTCCCACTCACCACGCCGGTCAGGCGGCGGCACGCAACCGCATCGCCCCGACCAGATCCTCGATGGTCACCACCGGCATGCCCTGGCGCTCGGCGAAGGCGACCAGCTCGGGCAGGCGGGCCATCGTGCCGTCAGGGTTCATCACCTCGCACAGCACCCCCGCCGGACGGCGTCCGGCCAGGGTGGTCAGCTCGATGGTCGCCTCGGTGTGGCCGCGCCGCGCCGCCAAGCCCCCGGCGTGCGCGCGGATCGGGAAGACATGGCCCGGCCGGGCGAGGTCCTCCGGCCGGCAGCCATCGGCGATGGCGGTGCGGATGGTGGTCACCCGGTCCGCCGCCGACACGCCGGTGGACACGCCCTCCCGCGCCTCGATGGAGACGGTGAAGGCGGTGCCGAAGCGCGCCGTGTTGCTGCCGACCATGGGCGGCAGGTCGAGGCGGCGCGCGTCGGCGTCGGTCAGGATCAGGCAGACGATCCCCGACCCTTCGCGGATCAGCAGAGCCATCTGTTCGGCGGTGATGGTTTCGGCGGCGTAGATCACGTCGCCTTCGTTCTCGCGGTCCTCGTCATCCACGACGACGACCCCGCCGCCCTGGCGGATGGCCTCCACGGCGCGCATCACCCGTTCCTCGGCGGTGCCGAAGCGGTCGAGAAGGCCGGTGGAGGACGTGGTAGAAAGCGGGTTGCTGGCAAAGGTCTGATTCATGGTTCTCACTCCGGTTGGGGCGAGCCTGAATCAGGGCGCAAAGAGACATCCGGCGGTGCACGGGATGTCCCGCGCGGACCACCGTCGCAGGCCAGCGCACGCGGACCGCGCCCGACGCCATGCGTTGCGGGCGGACCACGGTCGATGACCGGCTCGTCCTCTTCCATCCGGACTGTTACCGTCGGCTCCGGCCTTGAACCGGATCTGCTGTCCTCCCGGCCTGACGGCCGGGAGCGCTCGCGGGCTCCCCCTCTTGCGAAGGGCTACCGCCGGTCGGGATTTTCACCCTGCCCTGAGAACAAGCGTCTGTTGCGCCGCCCCCGGCTGGGGACGGCACCGCCAGCGTCCCCCAGCGGGCCGGGCAAAGTCAAGACCGCTTCGCCCCGCCCACCGGCCCCTCCGTCCGGCGCAGCAGGTAATCCAGCCCGCCCAGCCGGTACCAGCGGTAGCCGTAGGGCTCCAGCACCAGACGGTGCCGCCCGTCCTCCTCGGGGTCGTTGTGGTCCTCGGCCAGCAGATTGACCAGCCGCGGCGATTCCCCCGTGCCATCGACCGCCAACGCGATCTCGTGGGGACGGTCGTCGAGGTTGTGGACGACGAGCACCGAGTTGTTCCTCCAGTCGTAGCGGATCGCCAGCACCGCGTTCGATCCGGTGGGCAGCACCTGGAAGTCGCCCCAGCCGATTTCCGGGCATTCCTTGCGCATGCGGATGATGCGCTCGGTCCAGTTCAGCAGGGCCGACGGGTCGCGGCGCTGGTGGGCGGCGTTGATCCGCTCATAGCCGTAGGCGCCGCCGCTGATGACCGGGTGCACGGGGTCGGCCGCCTTGGTGAAGCCACCCTGCGGCTCGTCCGACCACTGCATGGGGGTGCGGGCGCACTCGCGCTCCGGCAGGGACAGGTCGTCGCCCATGCCGATCTCGTCGCCGTAGCGCAGCACCGGCGTGCCGGGCAGCGTGAACAGCAGACTGTAGGCCAGCTCCAGCCAGCGCCGGTCGCCGCGCAGCATCGGGGCCAGCCGCCGCCGGATGCCGCGGTCGTAGAGCTGCATGTCCTTGTCCGGTCCGAAGGCGTCGAACACGCGCTTGCGCTGCGCCTCGGTCAGGCGCCCGAGGTCCAGCTCGTCGTGGTTGCGCAGGAACAGGCCCCACTGGTTGGTGCTGGGGCGCGGCACACGGGTGACGTCCAGCGCCTTGGCCAGCGGCCGCGTGTCCGCCGTCGCCAAGGCGTAGAACAGGTTCTGGTTGACCTGGAAATTGAAGACCATCTGCATGCGGTCGCCGTCGTCGCCGAAATACTCCTGATCGACGGTCGGCAGCACGTTGGCCTCGGCCAGCAGCACGGCGTCGCCACACCGCCACTGCACGAACTCCCGGAAGGTGCGGAGCATGTCGAACTGCTGCTTGGGCTTCTTGACCTCCGGCCCCTTGGTCGCGATGACGAAGGGCACGGCGTCCATGCGGAAGCCCGACACGCCCAGCTCGATCCAGAAGCCCATCACCTTCAGCAGCTCGGCCTGCACCTCGGGGTGGGCGGTGTTCAGGTCCGGCTGGAACTCGTAGAAGCGATGGAAGTAGTAGGCGCGGGCCTCCTTGTCCCAGCTCCAGGTCGTCTTCTGCACGCCGGGAAAGACGACGCCCTGGTCGGCGTCGGCCGGCTTCTTGTCCGACCAGACGTACCAGTCCCGGTAAGGGGAGTCCGGGTCCTGGCGCGCCGCCTGGAACCAGGGGTGCTGGTCCGACGTGTGGTTGACCACGAGGTCGATGATGACGCGGATGCCGCGCTGCTTGCAGGCGTGGCTGAACTCCACGAAGTCGCCCAGCGTGCCGTAGCGCGGATCGACGTTGTAATAGTCGGCCACGTCGTAGCCGTGGTCGCGCATCGGCGACGGCTGGAACGGCCCCAGCCAGAGGCAGGTCACGCCCAGCCCCTGCAGATAGTCCAGCCGGCGCTGCAACCCTTGGAAATCGCCGATCCCGTCGCCGTTGGCGTCCATGAAGGTGCCGACCGACAGGTTGTAGATGACCGCGTTCTTGTACCAGAGATCCTTGATCATGGCCCGCCCCGCACAAAACTGCCTAGGCCATAACAGGGCCGACCGGCCGAGGTCCCGCCACTCCGCCGAGCCAACCGTAAGGGGGTGTCCTACGCCCTTAGGAAAAAGGTTAATGTATAGTTAAAGTCACAAGAAAGCCTTCAATCCTGCCCGCATGATGTCCCCCAAGACGCACAGAACCAGGGGAATCGTGCCATGAAGCGTGCCATGCGCCACCACGCCGCCCAGAGCGGGGCCGCCCAGAGCACCGCCGCCCACGGCAGCGCCGCCCAGAGCAGCGCCATCCAGTCCACCACGACGCAGGCCGTCAGCTACACCTACGGGAACGCCGGCGCTCTGGCGGCTCCCGCGGCGCCGGTTCCCACCAGCTTCGCCCCGGTGACCATCAACTACGCGGAGACACGGGCGGATGGCGGCTTCGGCTGGGACGTGAAGTACGACCTCGCCTTCGACGGCACGGCCTTCGTCGTGCAGACCCGCATCCATCTGACCGGCGACGACGCCGGTGCCATGAAGCAGGTCTGGGAGCAGGGAATCGAGGGGATCTGGAGCGACAAATACAGCCTGTCGGACGGCACCAACAGCTACGCCATCCGCTTCGACGTGCAGTTCGTGGCGGCCGGGAACCAGCATTACAACGTGAACGTCAGCAACAGCTACGGGCGCTGCGACATGCTGAACTGGTGCACCCAGACCGACTGGGGACCCGATTACCAGGACGAGCTGGCGGCCCACGAGTTCGGGCACATGATCGGCGCCTTCGACGAGTATGCGGGCGGGGCCACCTACGGCAACTTCGCCGCCACCGGCACCATCATGTCGGACCTGACCCCGACGCTGCGCCCCAACTACATGAACTCCATCGACTATTACGCCGAGCAGTTCACCGGCAAGACCTTCCAGATCGTGGAAATGCCGAAGAACCTGACGCTGACCGGCAACACATGGGCCGACAGCCTCTATGGCGGGGCGGGCAACGACACGCTGAGCGGGCTGAGCGGCAACGACCAGCTCTTTGGCGGCGCCGGCAACGACCTGCTGTGGGGCGACGCCGGAAGCGACACGCTGCGCGGGCAGGCCGGCAACGACGCGCTGCACGGCGGCTCGGGCGCCGATCTGCTGATGGGGGACGAGGGCAACGACACGCTGTGGGGCGATGCCGGAAACGACACGCTGTGGGGCGGCGCCGGGGCGGACCTGTTCGTCTTCACGCGCGGCGGCGGCCAGGACCGCATCGCCGACTTCAGCCGCGCGCAGAACGACCGCATCCAGATCGCCTCCAACATGACCTACCGGCTGGGATCGGACGGCAGCGGCAGCGCCCTGCTCGACTTCGGCGGCGGCGACCGGCTGACCTTGGCCGGCATCGCTCCGAACCAAGTCACCGCAGCCTTCTTCACCTACGGCTGAGGCACCCCGTAGCGCAGGAACTGGACGCGGGTGTCGCCGTAGCGGCGCTCGTCCAGCTCCGCGAAGCCGGGCGGCAGGGGCAGCGGGTCGCGCCCGGCGACCTCGACCACCAGCACGGCGCCGGGGGCCAGCCAGCCGGCCTTCGCCAGCCCGGCCAGCGCCCGCGGCGCCAGATCCTGGCCGTAGGGCGGGTCGAGGAAGGCCAGCGTGCAGGGGCGGCCCGGCGGAGGCGGCGGGCGGGTGGCGTCGGCACGCAGGACCGCGGCGTTCGCCCCCTCCCCCAGCGCCGCGACGTTGGCCCGCACGGCGTCCAGGGCGGCGCGGCCCATGTCGAGGAAGCTGGCGTGGGCGGCCCCGCGGGACAGCGACTCCAGCCCCAGGGCGCCGGTTCCGCAAAAGGCGTCCACGACCACGGCGCCCTCCAGCAGGTCGGTGCCGTCCGGCCCCCAGTCGGCGTGGGACAGGATGTTGAACAGGGATTCGCGGGTGCGGTCGGTGGTCGGCCGCGTATCGCTGCCCCCCGGGGCGGCCAGCCGCCGCCCGCGGTGCTTACCGCCGACGATCCGCACGGGTCCGCTCCGGCCCCCGGCCACCCGAGGCGCCACCGCCCGAAGCACCGCCAGCGCCAGCGCCACCGCGCGGCTTCGGCCCCGGCTTCCCACCACCGCCGGGCTTGCCGCCCTTCAGCGTCAGCGTGCCGGGCTTGCCCGCCGGCTTGCCGTCCGGTTTGTTGGAAGCGGGCTTGCCGGAAGCGTATCCGCCCGAGGCCGGTTTGGCCGGACCACGCCGGTCGGACACGGCCTTCGGCTCCGCCTTGGCCCAGCCGGCCTTGGCGTCGCGCGGCTTGGACGCCTTCGCCGGAGCGGCGGAACGGCCCTTGGCGCCTTCCGTGCCGGCGCTTTCACTCTTGGCGGCGGTCTTGGCGGCAGAGGTCTTGCCCTTGGCCTTGCCCTCCTCCGCCGGATCGGCGCCGGTGAAGAATCGGGACACCTGCTCGCGCACGACGCGCTTCGGCACCTCCTCGACGGCGCTCTCCTCCAGCTTGCCGAGCTGGAAGGGGCCGTAGGCGACGCGAATCAGCCGGTTCACCTGGAGGTCGAGCGCCTCCATCACCTTGCGGATCTCGCGGTTCTTGCCTTCCTTCAGGCTGACGGTCAGCCAGGCGTTGCGGCCCTGGATGCGGTCCAGAACGGCTTCGATGGGACCGTACTTCACCCCCTCGATGGTCGGTCCCTTCGCCAGCTCGGCCAGCTTCACCTCGTTCACCTCGCCGAAGACGCGCACGCGGTAGCGGCGGGTCCAGCCGGTGGCGGGAAGCTCCAGGAAACGGGCCAACTCACCGTCGTTGGTCAGCAGCAGCAGCCCTTCGGTCGTCAGGTCGAGCCGCCCGACCGAGATGACGCGCGGCATGTCCGGCGGCAGCCGTTCGAAGACGGTGGTGCGCCCTTTCTCGTCGCGGGCGGTGGTGACCAGCCCGGACGGCTTGTAATAGCGCCACAGCCGCGCCGGTTCCGGCTCGGGGATGACCTTGCCGTCCACCTGGACGACGTCGCCGGACCGCACGACGCAGGCCGGGCTGTCCAGGGTCGTGCCGTTGACGGCGACGCGGCCGTCGGTGATCCAGCGCTCGGCGTCGCGGCGCGAGCACAGGCCCGCGCGCGCCAGCCGCTTGGCGATGCGCTCGCCGGCATCGGGCTCGCCCGCGTCCGCATCGGCGGCGCCGGGCATGGCTTTGGAATGTTCGAAATCGGGGGTGTCCATGGGCACGGACCATAGGGCTTGCAAGCCCCGCCCGCAACCCACGGCACGGGGTCCCCGCCGTTATTCTTCGAGGCGGAAGCCGACCTTCATCACCACCTGGAAGTGGGCGACCTTTCCACCGCTGACGTGGCCGCGGATCTCGCCCACCTCGAACCAGTCCACGTTCTTCAGCGTCTTGGACGCGCGCTCGATGCCGTTGCGGATGGCGTCGTCGATGGTGGTCTCGGCGGTGCCGACGATTTCCACTTTCTTGTAGACATGGTTGCTCATGACCGTCCTCCCTGTTTCGTCCGATGCTTAACAGCGCCGGAGGACGTTCCGCGGCTTGACGAAAACAGGGACCGCCGGGCAGGGTGCCCCGCATGAGCCGCCCCCCTCCCCCATGGACATTGCCTTCGACGAGGCCGAAGCCGCCGCTTCCCGCGGGGAGGTGCCGGTGGGTGCCGTGCTGGTCGATCCGGCGACCGGCGCCGTGCTGGCCCGCGCCGGCAACCGGACCGAGGAGCTGAACGACCCCACCGCCCACGCCGAGGTGCTGGCGATCCGCGCCGCCTGCGCGGCCTTGGGCGAGCCGCGCCTGCCGGGGCTGGACCTGTATGTGACGCTGGAGCCCTGCGCGCTGTGCGCCGCGGCGATCAGCTTCGCCCGGCTGCGGCGGGTCTATTTCGGCGCCTACGACCCCAAGGGCGGCGGGGTGGAGCACGGCCCCCGTTTCTACCACCAGCCGACCTGCCACCACGCCCCGGACGTCTACGGCGGCATCGACGAGACGCGGGCGGGGGAGATGCTGCGGAAGTTCTTCAGGGGGCGCCGCCCCGGTTGAGTGCCGGGGCGGTGCGCGGTCACCGCGGCGGGGACAGGCTGGCCACCGTCGCCTGACTCCACGCATCCTCGCAATCGCGAACGAGAGGACCCCTCAGGGTGCGGCACTGCTCCATCACGACCCCGGCTTCCGGCGTGCGCCCGGCCTCGACCAGCAATCGGATGCGGAGCGGATAACCCCGCTCAGCCCCGCCGAAGCGCCGGTCCTTGCCATCGAGGACGACCAGCGCCTGCGATGCCCGTCCGCCGGCCCGATGCTCTGCGATCAGGAAATCAAAGGCTTCCGGCGGAGCGGCGGAACTTTTCACGGCGATTTCCATATCTCTGACCGCAAGGTCCGGCCGGTTCTGCTTCAGATGAAGGCGATAGTAGGTCATCCGCAGATAGGGATCAGACTCGAACCCGCCCTTGGCGATCTCCTTCAAGGTGGTCTCCGCCTCGTCGAGGTCCCCGTGTGCGATCAGGCTGTCGGCCCGCTGCATGAGGACGCTCCGCGACAGCGCCTTGAGGGCGGTCCCCTGGAACACAACCTTCTCGTAGGCCGACCGGGACCTCTCCCGAAGAGCCGTCCCGAACAGCTTCTGGCGGGTTATGTAGGCGCTCAGATCCTCCTTCCGCTGTTCCGGGGAATTGTGCCCTGCCTTCAGTTGCTTGCCGAGTTCGTCCAGCATTTTGGCCGGGCCGCTGGCCAGCTCCTTGAAGGCCGCGTTGATCCCGGCACTGTATTGCCCCGACGCCATCATGTTGTTGATCTGGGATTCGAACTGCCGACGCTCGTCCTCGGCCTTGGCCTTCTGCTTCCCGGCGTCGTCGGCGAAGCGCTCCATTGCGTCCTTGTAGACGCGGCCGTTGTAGAGGGCCATTTCAAGCAGATCGAAGCCAAGGAGATCGGCCTCGTCCTCCTGCTGGCGCGTCCAGGACGGTTGCACCACGACATCTTGGAACGTGCGGTAGGAAGCATAGATCAGGGTCGCATCCCTGGCCATCTCCGGATTGGAGCGGGGAACGGCCGACAGGAGAGCCCCCGCGGCGGTGTCCTCAATCGTCTTCTGGGCCGCGTGATGACGGTCGGCGTCCAGGTGATTGAGCAGGATGTGCGACACCTCGTGAGCCAGGATGAAAGCCAACTCGTCCTCGTCCCGCGCATTTATGAACACGCCCTGGGAAATCAGGATGGTGCCGCCCGGAACCGCTTCCGCCACATAGGCGGGGTTGGTGGTGACGACGACGCGAATGGGTGGCTTGGCATGAGGCCACTTCACCAAGAGGCGCGCGAGGATCTGATTCGCATAACGCTGCAGCGGCTCCGCCCCCGCCAGTTCGCGGGTCCCCGGCGGAAGCGGGTCGCGTCCGTCGAACCCTCGTGCCGGCGCGGTGGGTTGCTTCTGAAGCGACGCGGCCAACGCCGTCATGGAGCTGCCCCTAGCATCGGGGACCCGACGTTCCTGCGCGACGTCGATGAAGCGTGACGGGACAGCTTCATAAGTCCGCTTGCCGACCGATGTGCAGCCGCCGGCAAGCAGGCTCAGGACGAGCCCGGTGAGAATGAGGGGGCGACGCATAGCGGGGCTCATCTAGCGGGGCAGTCTTGCGCGCCACGCGCGGAATAGGCCGGGCCGGCCACGCGCTTGGCGGCTTCGCATGGCGTGAGCACCTGCGCCTTGACCGAGACCTCCACCTGGAACGGGCTGAGCCACACCTCCTTCTCACCCGCCATCACCTTCACGAAGCCGGTGTTCCGGTTGTAGGCGATAGCGTCGAGGGGGAGCGTCTTGAATGCATCCTTCGGCAATTCCCCTTGGTCGACGCCCTTCTCGTTGAACACGGCAACCCTGCCGTCGGGGCCAGAGAATATTTTTTCGACCTGCACGGCCTCCTGCGCCGCCACCGCGGCAGCGAACGAACAAAGAGCGGCCAACGCCGCGACAGACGTCTTGATCACGGCTTGTCTCCATTCTTGGAAATTGTCTGTGGTTCCGTCGTCAAGGCTGCGTGCCATGCCCTGGCGACCGCGGAGCGGGCCGGACTCGCGATCACCGCGCCGGCAAGCACAACGCCAATCCAATTTACCGGCTCCAGCCGGCACATCCAAACCAACCCGGCAGAGATCAACAGGCCGCATGCCCATCCGGCGAGCACGAGCACCAGTGTCCAGAGAAGGGCATCGCGCGTCCTCCGCAGGACGATCCGGCGGGAGAGCGCATGGCCGACGGACGCGAACAGGCCCATGGCGGCGAATTCCGCCAGCCCTGACGTGTCGAGCCCGCCGATGCTCCCTTTGGGCCATTCCGTCATGAAGTCCGCGCCGCGGACGATCAGGTTGTCGATCGCCATGGCGTGCAGGAACATCCCGGGGATGTCGCCGAACACGGGAGAGGGCCCGACGTCCGGGATGCCCGCAAGTTTATTGCCCACCACGACGATTCGGCCGGCCAGGAATGCGCGCAGGGCAGATTGATCGACCTCTTGGCGAGGGTCCGGTGCGACCAGCCATTCGGCGCGGATCAACGGGTGATAGGAACACCCCGGCGATTCCTTCGACGGACCTTCGCCCCGGAACGTAAAGAACGTGAAAAACGCATTGCCGAGGGCGGCCAAGGAGGAACGTTTCGGGCAACTTTCGGCAAGGTTCCGATAACCCGCGTGGATGGCCTCGGTGCCGGCCGGCCAGGCACGCCCCCATTCGATGGTCAGCGCCTTGTTCCTGAATGCGTCCTGGTTGACCAACGGGTTGTTCGCGCTCTTCCGGCAAGCGTCATCCTGCTGGCAATAATGCTGGTAGGCGGCCAGGGATGCCGACATCCGCGAGAAGCCGCAATAGTTGTCCAGGAAAAGGTCGACGTGGGTTGCTTGGTCGCGGATCAGCGCATGGGGTTCCCGGGTTGCCGCTTTCTGCAATTCCGGAATGTTCTGAACCCCGTCCGGTCTGCAGCCGGCCTCATTTCCCCTGTCATCGGCAGCCGTCAGGAATACGGGAAAGTTTTCCATGACGGTGGCAAGCCGGTTCAACCCCTCCGGATCTCCGTGCCTGACTTTGCTGATGATCATCAAATCCAAAAGAATACTTTTGGCGCCAGCCGCTTTGATTTCTTCGATAAGGCGAACGTAGAAGTCGAATGACGGCGGGTGAGGCTCTTTGGCGGCGTTGAGCGACCGGTCGTCGATTTGGACCACGGCGATCTTCCGTTGTCCGGTGTCGGGATAGGCACCGGCCGCGATCTGACGGTAGGTGTCGATCGATGTCTGGCTGCTTGAGCTTTTGACACCCAGCGGGTTGACGACGGCGACCAGCACGATGAAAAGCGGCGCGGGGAGAAGCTTCAGCATCCGGCAGGCTCGCGGCTGCCATCCGGCACCCTGTGCACGAAGGAAAACGCCGAAGTTTTGTCGGTGGTTGCGGATGGTTTGCAGGATCTTCGTTGCGTTCCATCCAGACATGATGCTGGCCACCCCGCTCATCGACTGTTCGCAGCTCGAAAAGCCCCCGAACGGCAGAAAATTTCTCTTCACTCGATCGTTTCAATCTTAGTGAGAAATTGCCTGAAAAGCAAAAGCAATATGACGTGCATTGGAATGGATTGCACGCCTCAGAGCGATCGGAAAGAAGCAGGAGCAACCAGAATTCAAAAATCGCCGGATTCGATCAACCGCGGCGGGCGGCGCAAAGGCAAAGCGTCCGCCGCCTTCTTTTCTGGCCATTCCGCGCCTTTTGAAAGCGGGCTCGAACGCGGTGGGCTGGGCTTGACGTGAAAGGCGGCACCCGCCGCGAACGCAGCGGGCGCGCGGCTTGCCTCGCCCCGCCTTGGTGGCCAGAGGTCCCCCGGTTCTCAGAAATCATGAATGGTCCGGCGCGACCGCGCCGGACCGTGAAAGGATGGATGGGGCGGCAACCCCGCCCCTCCGTTGCAAGATTTTCCCCGGTGTCAGCGCCCCACCGCCCGCCAGCCGATGTCACGGCGGCAGAAGCCGTCCGGCCAATCCAGCGCGTCGACACCCTGATAGGCGCGCTTCTGCGCCTCGGCCACGGTCGGCGCCTTGGCGGTCACGCCCAGGACGCGCCCGCCGGTGGACAGCACCCGGCCCTCGGAGAGCTTCGTGCCGGCGTGGAAGACGGTCACGCCCTCCACAGCGTTGGCGGCCTCGAAGCCTTTGATCTCCGTGTTCTTCACGTAATCGCCGGGATAGCCGTTCGCAGCCATGACGACGCACAGCGCCGTCTCGTCATGCCAGCGCAGGTCGATGTTCTTCAACTGGCCGTCCGCCGCCGCGATCAAGGCGGCCAGCGCGTCGGACTTCAGGCGCATCATCAGCGTCTGGCATTCCGGATCGCCGAAGCGGACGTTGAACTCCAGCGTCTTCGGCACCGGCTTGCCGGCGGCGTCCTTGCCGATCATCAGGCCGGCGAACAGCACGCCCTTGAAGGGGCGCCCCTCCGCCGCCATGCCCTTGACGGTCGGCTCGACGATCTCGCGCATCACGCGGGCCTGGAGGTCCGGGGTCAGCGCCGGGGCCGGCGAATAAGCGCCCATGCCGCCGGTGTTCGGGCCGGTGTCGCCGTCGCCCACCGCCTTGTGGTCCTGGGCGGACGCCAGCGGCAGCGCCGATTCGCCGTCGCACAGCGCGAAGAAGCTGACCTCCTCGCCGTCCAGGAACTCCTCGACCACCACCTCGGCCCCGGCGGCGCCGAAGCGACCCTCGACCAGGGCCTCGTCGATGGCGGCGAAGGCCTCCTCCTGGGTGCGGGCGACGGTCACGCCCTTGCCGGCGGCCAGCCCGTCGGCCTTGACCACGATGGGGGCGCCGTTCTTGCGCACGAAGTCCTTGGCGGCCTCGACGTCCTTGAAGCGGCCATAGGCGGCGGTCGGCACGCCGTACTTGGCCAGGATGTCCTTCATGAAGCCCTTGGAGCCCTCAAGCTCCGCCGCCGCGGCGCTGGGGCCGAAGGCCTTGATGCCGAGGGCGATCAGCTTGTCGACGAGGCCGAGCACCAGCGGCCCTTCCGGCCCGACCACCACGAAGTCGATGGCCTTGTCCTGGGCGAAGCGGACCAGGGCGTCCACATCCTCCGCGCCGATGGCGACGCATTCGGCCACGTCCGCGATGCCCGCGTTGCCCGGCGCGCAGTAGAGCGTGTCGCACAGCGGCGAGTTCTGAATGGCCCAGCACAGCGCATGCTCGCGCCCACCCGACCCGACCACCAGGACTTTCATGGCACCTCGTCCTTCCACGCTTGTTGCCGACACCGCGCCTTGTATCATGGTGCCGCCATGACTCAAGACCTTGATATGACCTCTCCGCTGATCGCCCCCGAGCCGCGCCCCGGCTCGAACCTTCCGGAATTCTCGGTGGGCGACCTCGCCCGGCGCCTGAAGCGCAGCATCGAGGAGGAGTTCGGCTTCGTCCGCGTGCGCGGCGAGATCTCCCAGCCCAAGCGCCACAGCTCCGGCCATTGCTACCTGCGTCTGAAGGACGACACGGCGGTGATCGAGGCGGTGTGCTGGCGCGGCACCGCGTCGAAGCTGGCCGTCCAGCCGGCGGAGGGGCTGGAGGTCATCGTCACCGGGCGCATGACGACCTACCCCGGACGCTCGCAATACCAGCTCATCATCGAGTCGATGGAACTGGCCGGCGAGGGCGCCCTCCTGAAGATGCTGGAGGAGCGCAAGAAGCGCCTCGCGGCGGAGGGGCTGTTCGACGCCGGTCGCAAGAAGCCCATCCCCTTCCTGCCCGACGTGATCGGCGTCGTCACCTCCCCCACCGGGGCGGTCATCCGCGACATCCTGCACCGGCTGCACGACCGTTTCCCGCGCCGGGTCCTGCTCTGGCCGGTCGCCGTCCAGGGCGAGCGGGCGGCGGCGGAGGTCACCGCGGCGATCGATGGCTTCAACCGCATCGCCCCCGGCGGCCCTGTGCCGCGCCCCGATTTGCTGATCGTGGCGCGCGGCGGCGGCTCGCTGGAGGACCTGATGGCCTTCAACGAAGAAAACGTCGTCCGCGCGGCGGCGGCCAGCCGCATCCCGCTGATCTCCGCGGTGGGGCACGAGACGGACACCACCCTGATCGACTTCGCGTCCGACCGCCGCGCGCCCACCCCCACGGCGGCGGCGGAGATGGCCGTGCCGGTGCGGGCGGAGCTGCTGGCCCAAGTGCTGGACGACGAGCGGCGCATGGTCGGCGCCGCCACCCGCCTGCTGGCCGAGCGGCGGACGCGGGTGGAGGGGCTGGCCCGCGGCCTCGGCGACCCGCGCGCCCTGCTGGAAAGCCACGCCCAGCGGCTGGACGACCGGGCGGAGCGGCTGGCGCTGGCCGCCGCCTTGCTCCTCGACCGCCGCCGCACGCGCCTGAACGAACTGGGCGCGGCGCTGCGCCACCCGCGCGAGAAGCTAGCGGAGGCCGGGCAGCGGCTGGCCTCGGAATCCCGCGCGCTCGACGGCGCGCTGCGCCACGCCGTCGTCGCCGCGCGCGGCCAGTATGAGCGGGTCAGCGGACGGCTGACGCTCGGCCCCATCCGGGTGAAGTTCGGCGATGGCAGCCGGCGGCTGTCCGACCTGTCGCCGCGCCTGGGCCGCAGCTACGGCAAGGCGGTGGAGGAGCGCGCAGCGAGGCTGACGGCGGTGGGAAAGCTTCTGGAAAGCTACTCCTACAAGGGCGTCCTGGAGCGCGGCTTCGCCCTGGTGCAGTCCGGCGACGGCCGGCCGCTGACCAGCGCCGCCCAGGCCACGCCGGGCTTGGCGGTGTCGCTGGTCTTCGCCGATGGCAAAGCCGCCGCGACGGTGGACGGCGGGCCGCGGGTTGAGGCGCCACCCGCCGCGGCGCCCGAGCCGAAGCCCAAAAGCGCCAGACCAAAGGCGGAGCCGAAGAAACCGAACCGCCCGCCGACCCAGGGGAGCCTGTTCTGAGGGCCGAAGGCGTCGCCCCCACCCCGGCCCTCCCCCGCTCTCGCGGGAGAGGGTGCCTTCCGCAAAGCGGCGGCAGTCCCCTCCACCTCGTCGAGGGGGAGGGTTAGGGAGGGGGCAACGTCAGCCTCTCAAGCCGCGCCGGCGAAGGTCCAGCGGGTCGTCTCGCCGCTGCGGAAGGGCAGCACGGCCTCGCCGTCCGCGGTCAGCACGATGTCCGGCGTCGTGGACGGCGTGCGCTCCAGCACCACCTTGTCCTCGTTGACCGGCAGGCCGTAGAAGCGCGGGCCGTTCAGGCTGGCGAAGGCCTCCAGCTTGTCCAGGGCGCCCGCCTCGTCGAAGGCCTCGGCGTAGAGTTCCATGGCGTTGGCCGCGGTGAAGCAGCCAGCGCAGCCGCAGGCGCTCTCCTTCGCGGTCACCGTGTGCGGGGCGGTGTCGGTGCCCAGGAAGAACGGCCCCTCGCCCGACGTCGCGGCCTCGACCAGCGCCACGCGGTGCGTCTCGCGCTTGGCGATGGGCAGGCAGTAGAGGTGCGGGCGGATGCCGCCGGCGAACAGGTGGCTGCGGTTGATCAGCAGGTGATGCGCCGTGATGGTCGCCCCGACCCGGCCCGAGGCGGCGTGCTCACGCACGAAGGCCACGGCCTCCGCGGTGGTCGCGTGCTCCAGCACCACGCGCAGCGCCGCGTAGCGCTCCAGCAGCGGGCCGAGAGTGCGCTCCAGGAACACCGCCTCGCGGTCGAAGATATCGACATGGGCGTCGGTCACCTCGCCGTGGATCAGCAGCGGCATGCCGATCTCCGCCATGCGCTCCAGCACCGGGGCGATCTTGCCGAGGTCGGTCACGCCGTGGGCGCTGTTGGTGGTGGCGTTGGCCGGATAGAGCTTGGCGGCGGCGAACACGCCGTCCTCGAAGCCCTGGGCCAGATCGTCGGCGTCGGTGCCGTCGGTCAGGTAGGCGGTCATCAGCGGCGTGAAGGCATGGCCCTCCGGCAGGGCGGCCAGGATGCGCTCCCGGTAGGCCACGGCGTCCGCCGTGCGGGTCACCGGCGGCTTCAGGTTCGGCATGATGATGGCGCGGCCGAACTGGTGGGCGGTGAAGGGCAGCACCGCCTTCAGCATGGCGCCGTCGCGCAGGTGCACATGCCAGTCGTCGGGACGGCGGAGGACGAGACGGTCGGTGGGCATGGCGGCTCCGGCACGGATGTATGGGGTTTGCCGGAGTTCTAGCCCCTTACGGTCCCCCGCTCAACGATATCAGGGGGGTATTGGGGCGGTATCCGGCCACTGCAATGGTGACGCGACCGGCGAAAGCCGCTAGAACCCTAGCCGAATCCCTAGGGACATTCGAAGCCGGACCCGCGCCGATGAGCCTGATTACCCCCCGCACCCCGCCCGGAACGATGGAGCTGCTGCCGCGCCAGCAGGTGGCCTTCCAGCGTCTGCTCGACACCATCCGCCGCGGCTACGAGCGGTTCGGCTTCGTGCCGGTGGAAACCCCGGTGTTCGAGACGGTGGACACCCTGCTGACCAAGTCCGGCGGCGAGACCGAGAAGCAGGTCTATTTCGTGCAGTCCACCGGCGCCCTCCAGCAGGGGAACAAGCCGGACATCGCGCTGCGCTTCGACCTGACGGTGCCGCTCGCCCGCTACGTGGCGGAGCATGAGCGCGATCTCGCCTTCCCCTTCCGCCGCTACCAGATCCAGCGCGTCTACCGCGGGGAGCGGGCGCAGCGCGGGCGCTTCCGCGAATTCTACCAGTGCGACATCGACGTGATCGGCAAGGACAGCCTGTCCGCGCATTACGACGCGGAGATCCCGGCGGTCATCTACCACGTCTTCAGCGAGCTGGACTTCGGCGGCTTCACCATCAACGTGAACAACCGCAAGGTCCTGCTCGGCCTGCTCGACGGGCTGGGCGTGGACGACGCGGAGAAGCGCGTCCTGGTCCTGCGCGAGATCGACAAGCTGGACAAGATCGGCCGTGACAAGGTGCGCGACAGCCTGACCGGCCTCGGCATGGCCGCCGACGCCGCGGAAAAGATCCTGTCCCTGATCGACGCCAAGGGCACGAACGAGGAGACGCTCGCCGCGCTGGGCGCGCTGGGCATCGAGAACGAAACCTTCCGCCAGGGCGTCGCGGAGCTGACCACCGTCATCCAGGGGCTGAAGGCCCTCCAGGTGCCGGACGGCGTGGTGCGCATCAACCTCGCCATCGCGCGCGGCCTCGACTACTACACCGGCACGGTTTACGAGACCTTCCTGAACGACCATCCGGGGATCGGCAGCGTGTGCTCCGGGGGGCGCTACGACAACCTCGCCAGCCACTACACCAAGTCGAAGCTGCCGGGTGTGGGCATCTCCATCGGCGCGACGCGGCTGTTCTACCAGCTGATGGAAGCCGGCATCATCAAGGACGGCGGCGCCACCGCCCAGGTCCTGGTGACGCAAATGGACCCGGCCCTGTCCGCCGACTATTATGGCCTCGCGACGGCGCTGCGGTCGGCGGGCATCAACACGGAAATCCAGCTCGACGGCGGCAAGCTTGCCAAGCAGATGAAGTACGCCGACAAGGCGGGCATCCCGCTGGTCGTCCTGATGGGCTCCGACGAGAAGGCCCGCGGCACGGCAACGCTGAAGCATCTGGTGAAGGGCGAGCAGGTCGAAGTCCCGCTGGCCGACCTCGCCGCCAAGGCGAAGGAACTGCTGGGGGCATAGCTCCCCACCACAGAAGGCCCCGCCCATGGCCACCGTCGCCGAAGCCCTCAACCTCGCGCTCGACCATCATCTGTCCGGGCGGCTGGAGGAGGCGCGGCTGCTCTACGGCCGCATCCTGGAGGCGGACCCGGACAACCCCCACGCCCTGCATTTCGCCGGGCTGCTGGCGGCCCAGACCGGCGCGGTGGCAGACGGGGTGGCGATGATCGGCAAGGCGGCGGCCCTCCTGCCGCTCGCCGCCGACATCCACGGCAATCTCGGCAAGGCGCTGATGGCGCTGGGCACGACGAACGGAGCGGCGCAGGCCGCCGCCGCCTTCCGCTGCGTCCTTGCCCTGCAACCCGACGGCGCTGGTGACTGGTTCGCCCTGGGCGGCGCCCTGATCGAGACCGGTGACGGTCCCGCCGCCTTCCGCGCCCTGACCCGCGCCCTGACGGCCAGCGCCGCCACCGACAGCGAGCCGCTGGCCGAGGCGTTCGAGCGGGCCGGCCTGCTGCTCTACGCCGCCGCCGACTGGGCCGGCGCCACCGACGCCTTCCGCAAGGCGCGCGCCCTCGCCCCGCAGCGGGCCGAGGCGCACCGCATGCTCGGCGCCGCGCTGGCTCAGACGGGCGACCCGGAGGGCGCCGTGGCGGCGCTGACCGAGGCGCTGCGGCTCGATCCCACGCTGGCCGAGGCGCAGACCAACCTCGTCCATCTCCTGGTCACGCTGGGCCGTTTCGACGAGGCGGAGCGGGCCGGACGCCGGGCCGTGGCGCTGGACCCCGGCAACGCCGACGCCTACGGCAACATGGCGCCGCTGCTGGAACAGACCCTCCGTGTCGCGGAGGCCTTGCGCCAGTGCGCGCGCGCCACGCGCATCGCCCCGCAGCGGGCCGCCTTCCACCGCAACCGCCTGTCCCTTCTGCTGCATGAAGGCCGCCGCGACGAGGCCGTCGCCGTCGGGCGGGAGGCCATCCGTCTCGCCCCCGCCGACGCCGAGGCCCATCTGGCGCTCGCCGTCGCCCTGCTCGCCTCCGGCCAACTCCGCGAGGGGTGGGAGGAGTTCGAGTGGCGGTGGGAAACCCGGCAACTCGACCCCGTGCACCGCAGCTTCCCCCAGCCGCAATGGACGGGTGCGGAGAATGTGGCGGGCCGGACCATCCTGCTCTACGCCGAGCAGGGACTCGGCGACACGCTGCAATTCGTCCGCTACGCGCCGCTGCTGGCCGCGCGGGGGGCGCGGGTGATCGTCGGCTGCTCCCCCGCCCTGGTGCGGCTGATGGCACGGGTGGACGGCGTGACCGCCGCCATCGCCTGGGGTGACGAGCTTCCGGCCTTCGACCTGCACATCCCGATGATGAGCCTGCCCCGCGCCTTCGGGACGGATCTGGACAGCATCCCGGCCGCGATGCCCTATCTGCGCGCCGATCCCGCCGACGTCGCGGCGTGGCGCGCGCGGGTGCCGGCGGACGGGCGGACGCGGGTCGGGCTCGTCTGGGCCGGGTCGCCGCGCACGGTGCGCGGGGTGGCCAGCCCGATCGACCGGCGGCGCAGCCTGCCGCTGGCCGCCCTGGCCCCCCTGGCCGATGTGCCGGGGGTGCGCTTCGTCAGCCTCCAGATGGGGCCGGGCGCGGCGCAGCTGGTCGAGGCCCCGGCGGGGATGGACATCGAGAACCCCATGGCTGGCGTCCGCGACTTCGCCGACACGGCGGCGCTGGCCGAGACGCTGGACCTCGTCATCACGGTGGACACCTCCGTCTGCCACCTTGCGGGCGGGTTGGGACGGCCGACCTGGACGCTGTCGCGCGCCGACGCCTGCTGGCGCTGGCTGGGCAACCGGGAGGCGAATCCCTGGTACCCGACCATGCGCGTGTTCGGCCAGGACCGCTCCGGCGACTGGTCCGGCGTGGTCGCCCGCCTGCGCGCGGCGTTAACGGATTTCGTGGCGGCGCACGGTCGCGCTTCTTAACCACACAACCGTTGGGCGCATTCGTGGCGCCGGCGCAACGGTCCTCTACGATTTTGAGTTACACCGATTTCGGGGCAAACTCGCACCCTCGAAGGGCGAGGGATTACACCGGTTGTTAACCAAGGCGCCTCTACATTCCGGCCATATCGCTCGGCCATTTTACCGAGCATTTTAACCAATTCGCGGGTCTTGCCCCGCGGTCATGGCTGGAGCCGGACATGACACGGTTGTGGGTGCGACGCGCGATCTGGGGTGTGACGCTGGCGGCGACGCTGGGCGGCGGCGCCCTTCTGGCGCAGGAAGAAATGCGCACGTCGCGGTTGCAGGCCCGCCTGCTCGCCGGCTACGCCAAGGACATGACCTACACGCTGAGTGAGGGGCCGAACCCCGCCGCGCGTCACCCCACCCAGGGTCCCTACAACGAGCGGATGGGCTATGTCGGGCTGCCCGGCTATCTGCGCTCGCTGACCTCGGACATGTACGCGGTGGAGATGCAGGCGCATCTGTCGCCGACGCTCGACCAGTTCATGGCCGCCGGCGGCTTCCCGATCTACCATGAGAAGACGCGCGCCGGCTTGACCCTGCTCGACCGCAACGGCACCGCGCTGTTCTCCGCCCGCTACCCGGAGCGGGTTTTCGCCAAGTTCGAGGATGTGCCGCCGCTGGTCGCCGCCACGCTGCTGTTCATCGAGAACCGCGAGTTGCTGAACACCGACGAGCCGCGCCGCAACCCCGCCGTGGAGTGGGACCGCTTCGCCGGCGCCGTGGCGATGCTGCCGGTGCAGTGGGTCAAGCCCGGCCAGCGCTCCCCCGGGGGCTCGACCCTGGCGACCCAGATCGAGAAGTACCGCCACTCTCCCGACGGCCAGACCAGCGGCGCCACGGAGAAGCTGCGCCAGATGATCTCGGCCAGCACGCGCGCCTATCTGGACGGCGAGGACACCGGTGCCCACCGCCGCCGCATCCTGATCGACTATCTGAACTCCACCCCGCTGACCGGGCGCCCCGGCTTCGGCGAGGTGAACGGGCTGGGCGACGGGCTGTGGGCCTGGTTCGGCACCGACCTCGCCATGGCCGAGAAGGTGCTGTCGGAGGAGCCCGCCGACGCCCGCGCCCTGCAATTGAAGGCGCTGGCCTACAAGCAGGTGCTGAGCCTTCTTCTCGCCCAGCGCCGCCCCTCCTACTATTTGATCCAAGACCGACAGGCGCTGGAGCGGCTGGCCGACAGCCATCTGCGCGTGCTGCACGGCGCGGGCGTCATCGACACCGCGCTGCGCGACGCCGCGCTGGGCCTGACGCTGAAGTTCCGCGAGGACCCGCCGCAGGCCCAGACCGCCAATTTCGTGGAACAGAAGGCCCCCAACGCCATCCGCGCCCGGCTTCTCTCCATGCTCGGCGTGTCCAGCCTCTACCAGCTCGACCGCATCGACCTGACCGCCGAATCGACGCTTGACGCCCCGGCGCAGCAGCGCGTGGTGGAGGTTCTGGGGAAGCTGGGCGACCCGGCCTTCGCCGCGCAGATGGGCCTGACCGGCGAACGGCTGCTCGACACCAAGGGCAGCGACCTGTCCAAGATCATCTATTCGATCACGCTGTACGAGCGCGGGCCGGACGCCAACTACCTGCGCGTCCAGGCCGACAACCTCGACCAGCCGCTGGACATCAACGAGGGCGCCAAGCTCGACCTCGGCTCGACGGCGAAGCTGCGCACGCTGGCGACCTATCTGGAGATCGTGGCGGAACTGCACACCCGCTACGCCCACCTGCCCAAGGACTTCCTCGCCGACGTGGAGGAGGAGGCGTCCGACAACCTGACGCGCTGGGCGGCGAACTGGCTGGCGACCTCCAGCAACCGTGGATTGAGCGCCATGCTCGACGCCGCCATGGAGCGCCGCTACTCGGCGAACCCCGGCGAGGCCTTCTTCACCGGCGGCGGGCTGCACAGCTTCGTGAACTTCAACCCGCGGGACAACGGCAGCATCCTGAGCGTGACCGAGTCGCTGCGCAATTCGGTCAACCTGCCCTTCATCCGCATGATGCGCGACGTCGTGCAGTTTTATCTGTCCGAAGGCGGCGACGACAGCACCGACATCCTGCACAACCCCGACCACCCCGCCCGCCAAGCCTACCTCGCCCGCTTCGCCGACAAGGAAGGCAGCGACTTCCTGAACCGCTTCTACAACAGCTACCGGAAGCACACGCCGGACGCGATGCTGAACATGCTGGCGGCCCGGTCGCGGCCGATGCCGCACCGCCTGTCGGTGATCTTCCGCACCGTGCGCCCGCAAGCCGGGGTGAAGGAGTTCGGCGCCTTCCTGCGCGCCCGCCTGCCCGACGCCAAGCTGGACGACGGGGACATCGCGTCGCTCTACGGCAAATACGGGCCGGACAAGTTCCCGCTGAACGACCTCGGCTATCTGGCGCGCGTCCATCCGCTGGAGCTGTGGCTGGTCTCCTATCTGCAGAAGCGCCCCGACGCCAAGCGGCAGGAGGTGCTGGAGGCCAGCGTGCAGGAGCGCCAGGAAAGCTACCGTTGGCTGTTCAAGAAGGGCCAGTCGGCCCAGAACACCCGCATCCGCATCGGGCTGGAGGAGGAAGCCTTCCAGCGCATCACCGAGCAGTGGCGCAAGCTGGGCTACCCCTTCGAAACGCTCGTCCCGTCCTTCGCCACCGCCATCGGCAGCTCCGCCGACCGCCCGGCGGCGCTGGCCGAGCTGGTCGGCATCATCCAGAACGACGGGGTGCGCCAGCCGACCGTGCGCGTGCGCAAGCTGCATTTCGCCGCCGGTACGCCCTACGAGGCCGTCGTCGGACTGGGCGAGCTGCGCGGCCAGCGCGTGATGAAGGCGGAGGTCGCGGCCACCCTGCGCAAGGCGCTGATGGACGTGGCGCAGAACGGCACGGCCAAGCGCGTCTGGGGCTCCTTCAAGGACTCCTCGGGCGCGGTCATCCCGATCGGCGGCAAGACCGGCACGGGCGACCACCGGCTGGACCGCTACGGCCCCGGCGGGCACCTGATCGAATCGCGGGCGGTGAACCGGACGGCGACCTTCGCCTTCTACATCGGCGACCGCTTCTTCGGCACCATGACCGCCTTCGTCCACGGTCCGGAGGCCGACAACTACCGCTTCACCAGCGCCCTGCCCGCCCAGCTGCTGAAGAGCATCGCCCCGGCGCTGCAGCCCCTCATCGACCCCGGCGTGACCAAGACGGCCGACACCGGCAAGCCGCAGACTGGGCTCTGAACCAGGGGCCTATGGCCCACACCCGGAACTGAAAAGGCCCGCCCCGGGAAACCGGAGCGGGCCTTTTTCATGAACCGGGGAAGGACGGCCGGGCGCGCCTTACGCCAGGGCGGGCTCCTGCGCCGGGGACACGCCTGGGGACACGGCGGCCGGCAGGGAGGCCAGCAGCAATTCCAGCTCCGCCGCGGCGACGTTCAGCGGCAGGCCGGGACGGCAACCACGCAGCGTCTCCAGCGCCCGGTCGAAGGCGCTTTCATGATCGCCCTGATCCAGATCGCTCTCATCCAGCGCCGCCAGATAGGCGTGCGCGACGGCAGCGGTCTCCTCCGGTGTCAGGTCGTCAACCTGCAAGGACGTGTTTGGGAGCATGATGGCGGTTCCCGTACAAACAGAAGCGGAAACCCGCAAGCTACGAGAACATGGTTAACAAGGCGTTGCCGGACCGACGCCATGGCCCTGCGCAAAAGGAGGACACGCCGAGGGGGCACAGCCTGCAGCCACGCCCCCTCCGACCGGTTCCGAGCGGCTTCGAGCGCTCAGCTCTCGCCGTAGATCTGCTCCTGCTGGTAGGCGACGATGCCCACGCGCTGGATCAGGTCGAGCTGCGTCTCGATCCAGTCGATGTGTTCCTCGGTGTCGTCCAGCAACTCGGTGAGCTGCGCGCGCGTCTCGTAGTCGCGGACCTGCTCGCACAGGGTGATGGCATCGATCAGGTCGGTGCGGGCCTTGTGCTCCACCTTCAGATCGTTGCCGAGCATTTCCGGCACGTCCTCACCGATCATCAGCTTGCCCAGATCCTGAAGGTTGGGGAGACCTTCCAGGAACAGGATGCGCTCGATCATCTTGTCGGCGTGCTTCATCTCGTCGATGGATTCTACGTAGATCTTGTGCGCAATGCGCTTCAGGCCCCAGTTCTTCAGCATGCGGGCATGCAGGAAGTACTGGTTGATCGCCGTCAGCTCGTTGGTCAGGATCTTGTTCAAATGGGTGATGACCTGCGGATCGCCCTTCACGTCCTGCCTCCATGCGGTTTGTTTGTCGAATTGCGACGTTTCTGGAATGACCATGCCCCATTTGCGGAGCCTTGGCAACCGGATGAACGGCAGTCGACAAAACAAATTCTCCGCACCACACCAAATCAGCCATCGCAATTGCGAGTGAATATCAAAAACGATTCCAGAGAGACAGGCCGATGGACTTTGAATTACAAAAAATTATGGATGCCTGATGACAGATATATTTCTCCCTTCGGCGATCATGATCCATATTTTCTTGTAACTTTTGAAGTTCCGAATGCCGGTTCTGCAAATGCTCGTGAAGAACAACAATGCTCACGGGAACCTGACGCGGGCCGACCACCAGTCCGCCACCGGTTGGTCCCGCGCCCCTTCGGCGCGAGTTCCCGAACATCGTCATCGTTGGATTTGTGGTGCGGGCGGCGGGACTCGAACCCGCATGCCTAAGCGAAGGATTTTAAGTCCTTTGCGTCTACCGATTCCGCCACGCCCGCGCACCGTCGCGGATCGGCTCGGAGAACGGGTTGCCCCCGCCCGCCGGAGTTGCATATCATTGTATGCAGCCCACCGTTCCGCTGGATTGACTTAGACAATCGGCGGGCGTTTGGTCAAGGATTGAGCGCGTTTCAAGCGCCGGACACGCAAAAATCCCCGCAACCCTGGCGTTCAAGGGAGGTGAGTTTGGAATCGATCAACTGGCTGGGTGTGGTGAGCGTGCTGATGGTCGCCGTGCTGGTCGTCCCGGCGGCCTTGCGGCGCAACCGCAACACTTGGCTGCCCTACGCGGCGGTCTGGGTCGCCGCCATCGTGGCGCTGGTCTGGGCATACGACAGCTTCGGGCCGTTCTGAACGGCCCAGGCCCGGCCGGGTCTCGACCGGGCAGCGTTCATCCCGCGCCGGTCAGGGCCGCGTGTCCTCGTTTAGGGTCATGATGCCGATGCCCATCGCCACGCTGCCGAAGGTGAGGATGAGGCTGGCATACAGCATGATCGCGGCAATAATGCCGTGATCGCTGTTTCCCATCAGGGTCGCCAGATTGGCGACGTCGAGAATCAGAAGGCCCGTCGCCAAGACAACAGCCCCGGCCACGCCGGACGCCAGATGCTTCAGCAAGAACAGGATCGCCGCTTTTTCGAAGGGTTTCATGGCACGACTTTTCATGACCGTCACGTCCCAGTCCTCAACATAGAATTACCCAAGGCGGCGACAATATGACCAAGGATGGCTTGGCGTCCTAGAGACCTCTCTAGCCTTTGGTCCCCACCGTGACGTTCGGCGTACCGCCCAAGCGCAGGACGATGCCCGCCAGCTCCTCCGTGGCCGCCACCACGCGGGTCTCGTCCGTGCCCCGCAGCACGAGGCTGACGCCGAAGAAACCGTTGCGGAAATAGGGATAGCTGCCGATTTCCAGGTCCGCGTAGCGGTCCTGCAGGGCGCCGAGGTCCGCGGCGATCTGCCCCTCGGCCAGTTCGCAGGCCACCGTGCGGGCGTGCAGGTCCGGCCCGCCCTCCAACTGCGGCAGGACGCCGTCGAGCATCGCCTGCATGATGTTGGGCACGCCCGCCATGACGAAGACGTTGCCGATGCGGAAGCCCGGCGCGGCGCTGATCGGGTTGTCGATCAGCGACGCCCCCGCCGGGATGTTGGCCATGCGCAGCCGCGCCTCGTTCAGCTTCGACGGGTCGCCGTAATGGCGCTCCAGCCGGGCCACGGCCTCGGCGTTGCGCTCCAGCGGCACGCCGAAGGCCTTGGCGACGCAGGCCGAGGTGATGTCGTCGTGGGTCGGCCCGATGCCGCCCGTGGTGAAGACGTAGCCGTAGCGGCCGCGCAGGGCGTCCAGCGCCGCGATGATCTCCTCCTCCACGTCCGGGACGACGCGCGCCTCGCGCAGGCGGACGCCGATGCCGGCCAGCTTCTCCGCGATGTGCGGCAGGTTGGCATCCTTGGTGCGGCCCGACAGGATCTCGTTGCCGATGACGAGGACGGCGGCGGTCGGGTTCGGCGTGGCGGAGGAGGCGGGCGAGGACATGCGGAGTCGGCTCCGTTCTCGGTTGATGCGGGGATGGCGGGACCGGCGGGCTTGCCGGACGGCGGGGGCGCGCTTTAACCTAGAGCCCAAGATGCGCTTCCCCACCCCCCTCCTGCAAGGCCGCCTCGTCCGCCGCTACAAGCGGTTCCTCGCCGACGTGGAACTCGACGGCGCCCTGGTCACCGCCCATGTGCCGAACTCGGGCAGCATGATCGGGGTGGACGCCCCCGGCTCCGCCGTCTGGCTGTCACGGTCGGACAACCCCAAGCGCAAGCTCGCCCATACGCTGGAGCTGGTCGAGGCGCTGGACGATCCGGACGCGCCCTGCCTCGTCGGCGTCAACACCTCGCACCCCAACGGGCTGGTCGCCGCCGCCATCGCCGCCGGCACCATCCCGGAGCTGGCCGGCTACGCCCGGCTGCGCCGCGAGGTGAAGTACGGGCGCAATTCCCGCATCGACATCCTGCTGGAGGACGATGCCCGGCCGCCGGCCTATGTCGAGGTCAAGAACGTGCATCTGCGCCGCCCCACGCGGGGCGATGGGCAGGCCGCGGAGTTCCCGGACTGCGTGACCGCCCGCGGTGCCAAGCATCTGGTGGAGATGGCCGAGATGGTCCGCCAGGGCGCGCGGGCGGTCATGGTCTATCTTGTGCAGCGCGCCGACTGCGCCTACTTCCGAGTCGCCGCCGACATCGACCCCGCCTACGCCGCCGGATTGCGCCTCGCGCTCGAATCGGGGGTGGAAGCCGTGTGCTGGTCCTGTAGGATCACCCCACAGGCGATCGAACTGGAACGGCCGCTGCCAATCTGCATGGGCTGATCCGCACGGATTGACCGCGCTCTTTGTTCACCGCCGGGCCTGCCGGCGGGTTTTCCTGGGACCTGATCTGTAGGGGACGATTCTCTTGGACCACGACGACCTCGATTCCCATCGCATCCGGATTCATGGGCCGGAGGATTTCGAGGGCATGCGCAAGGCCGGACGGCTGGCCGCGGCCACGCTCGATTTCATCACGCCCTACGTCCAGCCCGGCGTCACCACCGGCGAGCTGGACCGGCTGCTGGAGCAATACATCCGCGACCATGGCGGCGTCCCGGCCCCGCTCGGCTACCGCGGCTTCCCGAAGGCCAACTGCATCTCCGTCAACCATGTGGTCTGCCACGGCATCCCCGGCGACAAGCGGCTGCAGAACGGCGACATCCTGAACATCGACGTCACCCCCATCCTGGACGGCTGGTACGGCGACAGCAGCCGCATGTATCTGTGCGGCGACGTCGGCGTGAAGGCGAAGAAGCTGGTGGACGTCACCTACGACGCGCTGATGATCGGCATCGCCCAGGTGAAGCCGGGCGCCACGCTGGGCGACGTCGGCCACGCCATCCAGACCTTCGCGGAGGGCCACCGCTACTCGGTCGTCCGCGACTTCTGCGGTCACGGCTTGGGCCGCGTCTTCCACGAGCCGCCGTCGGTCCTGCATTTCGGCAACCCCGGCACCGGCGCCGTCCTGCGCGAGGGCATGATCTTCACCATCGAGCCGATGATCAACGCCGGCCGCTACGACGTGAAGATCCTCGGCGACGGCTGGACCGCGGTGACCAAGGACAAGTCGCTGTCCGCCCAGTTCGAGCACTCCATCGGCGTGACCAAGGACGGCTGCGAGATCTTCACCCTGTCCCCCGCCGGCTTCCACAAGCCCCCCTACGCCGTCCCGGCCGAGGAAGCGACCGCAGCCGTGTGATTTTCGCGCGGAAGAGGTATAGTCCCGACGCACACATTCGTATGGTGGCGTCGGGATGGCGGGACGGAAGAGCGCGAAGCGGTCGGGGAATGCGGAGGAGGCCCAAGGGCTTCCCGGGCTGGAGCCGCCCCCTGACGTCGCCATGGAAGAGGCCCACCACGAGGCCAATCACAAGGGCCACCGCCAGCGTCTCTACACCCGCTTCCTCGATGGCGGGCCGGACGCGCTGCAGGATTACGAGCTGCTGGAGATGATCCTGTTCGCGGTCAACCCGCGCCGCGACGTGAAGCCGCTGGCCAAGGCGCTGATCCGCGATTTCGGCGACCTCTGGAGCGTCGTCAACGCCCCGCCGCCCCGCCTGCGCGGCTATTGCGTGGGGGAGGTCTCGCTGGCCTCCGACAAGGCCGTCGCAATGCTGCGGGCGGTCGGGGCCGCGGCGCTGCGCGGGATGCGGCAGCGGGTGATGGACCGGCCGGTGCTGGCCAACTGGCAGTCGCTGCTGGATTACTGCACCGCCGCCATGGCGCACCAGCCGATGGAGCAGTTCCGCCTGCTCTTCCTCGACCGCAAGAACAAGCTGATCGCTGACGAGGTGCAGCAGACCGGCACGGTGGACCACACCCCGGTCTACCCGCGCGAGGTGGTGCGGCGCGCGCTGGAGCTGTCGGCCAGCGCCATCATCCTGGTGCACAACCACCCCTCCGGCGACCCAACTCCCAGCCGCGCCGACGTGGAGATGACCAAGGAGATTTTGCGCGCCGCCCACAGCCTGGGCATCGCGGTCCACGACCACGTCATCGTCGGCAAGGGCAAGCATGTCAGCTTCAAAGCCCAAGGATTGCTGTAGCCGCAACCCTGTTCTGCAGTCCCATCTTGTTGGCCCGACCGGCGCCCCCATATGTGCGGCGTTCGTCACCACAGAGGTAGCACCATGGGCCTTTTCGACATGTTCAAGGGATCGGCGCCGCTGGATCTCACCCCCCGCCGGACGCTGGTCGTCTCGCTGATCTACTGCATGGGCGCGGACGGCGAGCTGGACCCGGAGGAGGTCGGCCATCTGCTGTCGGTGATGGGCCGCAGCGCCACGCGCGAGGAGCTGGACCGCTGCTTCAAGTACGCGCGCAGCACCCCGCCCGACGCCTTCCTGGCCGCCGCCACGCCGAACCTGAACGAACAGCAACGGCTGTGCATCCTGCTGAACATGATCGACAGCGCCATGGCCGACGGCCAAGCCGAACAGGGCGAGCGTGACCTGATCGCGCGCTTCCAGCAGGCCTTCGGCCTCGACGACGCCAAGCTCGGCCCCTATTTCCAGGCGCTGGTCGCCAAAAACGACCGCAGCGTGCTGGGAGCGTAAGGCCGGCTTCGTGGCGCATCGCCCGTCAGCCGACCGTCTCCCCCACCGCTTCGGGGGCGTCGGCGTGACGGGCGATGAAGGCCACGAAATCGTCGTAGGGCATGGGGCGGCCCAGCAGATAGCCCTGGATCTGGTCGCAGCCCAGCCGCGCGAGCCCGCCGAACTGCTCCTCCGTCTCCACCCCCTCGGCCAGTGTCTGCATGCGCAGCGAGCGCGCCATGCCGATGATCGCCTCGGCGATGGCACCGCCATCGGAGCCGTCGGTCAGGCTGGTCACGAAGGAGCGGTCGATCTTCAGCTTGTCGACGCGGAAGCGCTTCAGATAGCTGAGGCTGGAATAGCCGGTGCCGAAATCGTCGATGGCCAGCGCCACCCCCATCTCGCGCAGCCGGGCGAAGGTGCCGCTCACCATGTCGGACTCGTCCATCAGGACGCTTTCGGTCACCTCCAGTTCCAGGCAGCGGGCCGGCACCTTGTAGGCGTCCAGCCAGAAGGCCACGCGGTCGGCCAGACCGGGGCGGCGCAGTTGCACCGCCGACAGGTTGATGGCGATGAGAAGCGGATGGCCGCGGGCGAGCAGGTCGGCAGCGCGGCGGCAGGCCTCGCCCAGCACCCAGTCGCCGATCGGCTGGATCAGGCCGGTGTCCTCGGCCACCGGGATGAACTGGCCAGGCGGGATCATCGTGCCGTCGCGTCGGCGCCAGCGCAGCAGCCCCTCCGCCCCTACCAGACGGCGGCCGTCCACCGCAAACTGCGGCTGGAAATGCAGCTCCAGCTCGTTGTCGGCCAGGGCGTGGCGCAGGTTGCTTTCCAACCACATCCGCTCCGACGCCCGCTTGTTCAGCTCCGGCGTGAAGAACTGGTGGTTGGCGCGCCCCGCCTCCTTGGCGGCGTACATCGCCATGTCCGCGCATTTCAGAAGCGCGTCGATGGTGGTCGCGTCGTCGGGATAGAGCGCGATGCCGATGGACGGGGAGATTTGCAGCTCGTGCCCGTCCACCGGGAAGGATTCGGTCATCGCCCGCAGCACCTTGCGGGCCACCGAACAGGCCGCGTCGGGACCGTCCAGGTCGTTGACGAGGATGACGAACTCGTCGCCGCCCTGGCGGCTGACGGTGTCGCTGGCCCGCACCGTCCCCAACAGCCGCGCCCCCACCGCACGCAGCAGCCGGTCGCCGACGCCGTGCCCCAGGCTGTCGTTGATGGTCTTGAAGCGGTCGAGATCGACGAACAGCAGCCCCACCTTGGTGCCGTGCCGGTCGGCGGCGAGCATCGCGCGCTCCAGCCGGTCGCGCAGCAGGAAGCGGTTGGGCAGGTCGGTCAGGAAATCATACTGCGCCAGATGCCGGATGCGCTCCTCCTGGGCGCGCTTCTCGGTGATGTCGGAGAAGGCGGCGATGTAGTTGACGGCCTCCCCCGCCTCGTTGCGCACCATCTGGATGCTGAGCCACTCCGGATAGACCTCGCCGGACTTGCGCTTGTTCCAGATTTCGCCGGACCAGTGGCCCTCCTCCTTCAGCTTCACCCACATCGCGGCGTAGAAGGCGCCGTCCTGCCGGCCCGAGGAGAGCATGGCCGGATCGCCGCCGATCACCTCCTCGCGGCTGTAGCCGGTGATGCGGCAGAAGGCGTCGTTGACCGCGACGATGCGGTTCTTCTCGTTGGTGACGACCATGCCTTCGGCGGCGTTGTCGAACACCTTGGCGGACAGCCGAAGCTCCCACTCCGCGCGCTTGCGCTCCGAGATGTCGCGGGCGATGGCGCAGTAGTAGGCGTCGCCTTCGTAGGTGACGCGGCTCGCCGTCACCTCCAGCTCCAGCGCGCGCCCGCCGCGGGTGTGGTACAGCGTCTCGTAATGGGCCGACGCCTCGGACGCCTCGTCGCGGAAGCGTTCCAGAAGGTCGGCGTGCGTGCCGGCCAGCCCGGCCAGCGGGGCGCCCAGCGCGTCGCAGCCGAAGGGGTTGACGTAGGCGATGCGCAGCTCCGCATCCGCCAGCACGACGATCTCGGACACATGGTCCACGAAGAAGTTGGCGAGGTAGAGCTGCCGCGCCCGCTCGCGCAGCATGCTGTCGCTCTCCCGCATGTTGGACTGGTAGCCGCGGACGATGCGGCGGACCCAGCCGGTGACCAGCCAGGACACCCAGGCCGAGGCGCCCAGCGCCAGCGCCAGCACCGTCAGCGTGGTCAGGATGCGCTTCTTCATGCCGGCGCTGATCTCGGCCCGCCGCTGCGCCAGCACGGAATCGATATCGTCGGTGTAGAAGCCGGCGACCAGCACCCACCCCCAGACGTCCGGCGCCGTGGCGTAGGACAGTTTCGGCGCCGGGCGCCCGGTGACCGGATGCACCCAGTCGAAGCGCAGTTCCCCCCCGCCCGTCAGGCCGGCCTCCAGCAGGCGGCTGACCAGATCCCGCTCCGTCTCCCAGGGCAGGTCGCGGGCGTTCTTGCCCTCCGCCGCCGGGGAGGTCGGGGAGAGCAGCACCTCGCCATCCTCCCGCAGCACCGCGATGAAACCCGAATCCCCGAACCGCCGGGCGCGCAGCCGCTCCAGCGTCTCGCGCTGAAGCTTCTCCTCCACCGCCCCGACATAGTCGCCGGTGCCGATCAGCCAGTTGAACGGCTCGAAGCGGCGGACATAGGCGAACTTGTCGGACATGCTGTGCGGGTTGCTTGGCGCGTACCAGCGGTAGCGGGTGAAGCCCTGCATCTCCGGATCGTCCACGGCGCGGATCAGGTTGCGCATGATCGGG
The DNA here is from genome assembly GCF_058780635.1 of Azospirillum sp. UENF 312511. Lineage (NCBI taxonomy): Bacteria > Pseudomonadati > Pseudomonadota > Alphaproteobacteria > Rhodospirillales > Azospirillaceae > Azospirillum > Azospirillum sp. UENF 312511. The sequence continues at coordinate 816,806 of NZ_JBSNCG010000003.1, forward strand.
CGCCCCTGGTCGTCGCGGTTGTCGAGCAGCGAGCTGCCCTCCCGCTGGGGGGCGGTGGGCAGCAGCACGCAGGTGCCCTGCATGTCGTCGATGAAGTAGTAGCCGCGCCCGCCGAAGAAGCGCAGGGGCCGCAGCGTCTCCTTGATCGACTGCCGGATCGACTCCTCGGGCAGATACTCCTTCTCGCGCTCGTAGATGGTCCAGGCGATGCCGTAGGCCTCATCCACCTTGGCGCGCAGTTCGGCGCGCAGCAGCGGTTCGGTGCGCGACCGCATGTAGGCGAGGTAGGAGCGTGCGTTCTCCAGCTCCTCCTGCAGGGTCTGGCGCTGCACTTCCAGGTAGCGGGCTTCGGTCTGCTTCAGGTCGGCTTCGAAATCCAGCCGGTGCTGCCAGATGAAGTAGGCGCCCAAGCCCCCCACCACCGCCGCGATCAGAAACAGGGACGCCAGGAACTGCAGGCGGTAAAGGCGCCTTTCGTCCGAAGTCCGGGACGGCTCGCGCATCAACTCGGCGATCGGATCGGACAAGGAAAGCCCTCCTGGAACCACGCCCGGCTTAACCCGTCCGCGGCGAACAGAGTAGATCATTAGTGCGCGTGGCGGGGACTCGGCAAGTTCAAGGTGAGGAAACCGGCGCGACGAATCGCCAGTCTTTGCGATTTTTCCGGGAAGACAAGCCTGCCCTCGAAAACCTTATGACGCGCATCCCGTGTCCACCGGGGCTGTGAAGGGGCTTTGCAGCGCCGTCCGGCGCGGTTATGGTCCCGCGCGCGGGCAACAGGGGGCGGTTTCCGCCATGGCAATGGCCCAAACGCATCCCCCGCCCGCCGCCGAAGCGTTCAGGTCCGCCACCCCCGGAGAGTCCGATGATCCCCCGCTACACCCGCCCCGAAATGGCCCGCATCTGGGAGCCGGAGAACCGGTTCCGCATCTGGTTCGAGATCGAGGCGCACGCCTGCGACGCGCAGGCGGAGCTGGGGGTCATCCCGAAGGAGGCGGCCGCCGCCGTGTGGGAGCGCGGCAAGTGGGAGATCGACCGCATCGACGAGATCGAGCGGGAGACCCGCCACGACGTCATCGCCTTCCTGACCAACCTCGCCGAGCATGTCGGGCCGGAGGCGCGCTTCGTCCACCAGGGCATGACCTCGTCGGACGTGCTGGACACCTGCCTCGCCGTGCAGATGACCCAGGCCGCCGACCTGCTGCTCGACGACATGGACAAGCTGCTGGCCGTTCTGAAGCGCCGCGCCTACGAGCACAAGGACACCGTCACCATCGGGCGCAGCCACGGCATTCACGCCGAGCCGACGACCTTCGGCCTGAAGCTGGCCGGCCATTACGCCGCCTTCGCCCGCGGGCGCGAGCGTCTGGTCCAGGCGCGCGCCGACATCGCCACCTGCGCCATCTCGGGCGCCGTCGGCACCTTCGCCAACATCGACCCGCGGGTGGAGCAGCACGTCGCCGCCAAGATGGGGCTGACGCCGGAGCCGGTGTCCACCCAGGTCATCCCGCGCGACCGCCACGCCTTCTACTTCTCGGTGCTCGGCGTCATCGCCTCGTCGATCGAGAATCTGGCCGTGGAGATCCGCCACCTGCAGCGCACCGAGGTGCGCGAGGCGGAGGAATATTTCCATCCGGGCCAGAAGGGCTCCTCGGCGATGCCGCACAAGCGCAACCCGGTGCTGTCGGAGAACCTGACGGGTCTGGCGCGCATCGTCCGCGCCGCCGTCGTCCCGGCGCTCGAGAACGTCGCCCTGTGGCACGAGCGCGACATCTCCCACAGCTCGGTCGAGCGCATGTTCGGCCCCGACGCCACGGTGACGCTGGACTTCGCGCTGGCCCGCCTGACCGGCATGATGGACAAGCTGGTGGTCTATCCAGAGCGCATGCAGAAGAACCTGGACGATCTGGGCGGGCTGGTCTTCTCGCAGCGCGTTCTGCTGGCCCTGACCCAGGCCGGGATGAGCCGCGAGGACAGCTACAAGGCGGTGCAGCGCAACGCCATGCAGGTGTGGGAGAAGGGCGGCAACTTCCTCGACCTGCTGTCGTCGGACGCCGACGTGGCCAAGCACATCTCCCGCGAGACGCTGGCCCCGATGTTCGACATGACCTACCACACGAAGAACGTCGACATGGTGTTCAAGCGCGTGTTCGGGGAGTGAGGGGTCCGGGGGCTTTGGCCGTCGGAGCCCCCACCCTTCCCACGGCTTCGCCGCGGGCCCCTTCCCTCCCCCGCTTCGCAGGAGAGGGAGTTCAATCCCCTCCCCTGCGAGAGCGGGGGAGGGTTAGGGAGGGGGCAACACCTCCCCCCACGAAAACTCTACTCCGCGTGCACCTGCACGCGCGCGACGTCCAGCAGACGAGCCAGTTCCTTCTCCACGCGGTGGTCGGAGATGTCGACGCCCCTGGCATGCAGATCGGCGGCCAGACGGTCACGAACGTCGTGCGGACCGGTGGCGCCGATGTCGGCGTCGATGACCTGACGGACATAGGCGTCGGCCTCGCCCCCGGTCAGGCCCAGCAGGCTCGCCGCCCAGAGTCCCGCCAGCCGGTCGCGGCGCGCGCGAATCCTGAAGAGCAGATCCTGGTCGTGCTGGAACTTGTTCTCGAAGGCCCTCTCGCGCTCGTCGAAGGTCGTCATGGGACCCGGCTCCTTGGATTGGTTTTGCGCTCCCAGATACAAGACTATATAGCCGGTGGAACGGGCGTCGTCATCGCCCCCACCCACCGGCCAATCGGCGAATCCGGCGTGCGGCGACATACCCAAGAGGGAAGCGGAAGGCAAGATTCCCCATGTGCAGCGTGATCCTCCTGCGACGACCGGACGCAACGTGGCCCCTGATCCTGGGCGCCAACCGCGACGAGATGGCTGGACGGCCCTGGAAGGCCCCGGCGCGCCATTGGCCCGACCGCCCCAACGTCGTCGCCGGACTGGACGAGCTGGCCGGCGGCTCCTGGCTGGGCCTGAACGACGAGGGCGTCGTCGCCGCCGTGCTGAACCGCATGGGCACGCTGGGGCCGGAGGCCGGGAAGCGGTCGCGCGGGGAGCTGGTGCTGGACGCGCTGGACTTCGCCGACGCGGCGGAGGCGGCGCTGGCCATGGCGCAGCTCGACACGCGGGCCTACCGCCCCTTCAACCTGCTGATCGCCGACAACCGCGACGCCCGGCTGCTGGTCCACCGCGGCCCCTCCCCGCGCAACCGCCCGGAGATGATCGAGATCCCCGCAGGCGTGCACATGGTTACCGCCAGCGATCTGGACGACGTGGCGGAGGACCCGCGGCAGGCCCAGTATCTCCCCCTCTTCCAGCACGCCGCACCACCCGACCCGGAGCGGGGCGAGGCCGGAAACCTGTGGGGCGGCTGGCCGGAGCTGCTGGCGAGCCGCATCTGGGACGACGGCGAGCGGGGCGAGCGCGGGGCGATGAACTTCCTGCTGCCCAGCGGATTCGGCACGGTGTCGAGCGCGCTGATCGCCCTGCCGGCCGTGGAGCGCCCGGACCTCGACCCCGTCTGGCACTTCGCCGCCGGCCGCCCTCACGAGGCGCCGTGGCAACCCGTCTCGTTGGGGCCCGTCTCGTTGGGGTAGGAGCCGCTGCGGACCCCGCGCATTGTGTTCCCTGGGCCAGCTTGCTATATCACTCGTGCATATCCCCTGGACCGGTCACCCGCCAGTCCAGGCTACACGTTTTTGGACGATCTCTCATGACACGACGTCGGCGCATCTACGAAGGCAAGGCGAAGGTCCTGTTCGAAGGTCCGGAGCCGGGCACGCTGGTGCAGTACTTCAAGGACGACGCGACCGCCTTCAACAACCAGAAGAAGGGCATCATCACCGGCAAGGGGGTGCTGAACAACCGCATCTCCGAGTACCTGATGAGCCGTTTGTCGGAAATCGGCGTGCCGACGCACTTCGTGCGCCGCCTGAACATGCGCGAGCAGCTGGTTCGCGAGGTCGAGATCATCCCCATCGAGCTGGTCGTGCGCAACACCGCCGCCGGCTCGCTGTCCAAGCGCTTCGGCATCCCCGAGGGGACCCCGCTGCCGCGCTCGATCATCGAGTATTATTACAAGTCCGACGAGCTGAACAATCCCATGGTCACCGAGGAGCACATCACGGCCTTCGGCTGGGCGGCTCCGCAGGACCTCGACGACATGGTGGCCCTGTCGCTCCGCGTGAACGACTATCTGTCGGGCCTCTTCCTCGGCATCGGCCTGCGGCTGGTGGACTTCAAGCTGGAGTTCGGCCGGCTCTGGGAGAACGAGGAGATGCGCATCGTCCTGGCCGACGAGATCAGCCCCGACAACTGCCGCCTGTGGGACATCAAGACCAACGAGAAGCTGGACAAGGACCGCTTCCGCCAGGACCTCGGTCAGGTCGAGGAGGCCTACCAGGAGGTCGCCCGGCGCCTCGGCATCCTGCCCGAAGGCGGCCCGGTGGACGTCAAGGGTCCCAAGACCGTCCAATAATCCGTTTTCCCCACCCCATCAGCACCATCAAGCGAGCGGACATCCGATGAAGGCGAAGGTTCACGTCACCCTCAAGCGCGGCGTTCTCGACCCCCAGGGCAAGGCCATCGCGCACGCGCTGCACACGCTGGGCTTCGACGGCGTCGAGGACGTCCGCGCCGGCAAGGTCATCGAGCTTCAGCTCAAGAGCACCGACGAGGCCGCCGCCCGCAAGGAGGTCGAGGCCATGTGCACCAAGCTGCTGGCCAACACCGTGATCGAAGACTACGCGATCGAGCTGGTGGCCTGAGAGTTGATGGCCTAAGGCCGTCCGCGCTCAATCCTGCCTGTCGGAAAATGGGGGATGCGCAACCGCTGCGCATCCCCCATTTTCGTTCGACCATGTCCATCGACCATCTCTCCACGCTCGATCCCATCTTCGCCGAGTCCCTGCGCGTCGGCGGCCCGACGGTGCGCGACTTCCGCCGCCCGGACGGCTTCTCCGGCCTGCTCTGCCTGATCATCGAGCAGCAGCTGTCCACCACGGTCGCCGCGGCGCTGTGGGCCAAGCTCCAGGCCATGGTCGGGGTGGTGACCCCCGACGCCATCCTGGCCCTGCCCGACGAGGATCTGCGGGCCTGCGGCCTGTCGCGCCAGAAGATCGGCTACGCCCGCGGGCTGGCCCAGACCGTTGCGGACGGCCGGCTGGACTTCGACGCCATTCACAAGATGGACGACGAGGAGGCCATCGCCGCCCTGATCGCGCTGAAGGGCATCGGACGCTGGACCGCCGAGATTTACCTGATGATGGCGCTCGGCCGGCCGGACATCTGGCCGGTGGGGGACCTCGCCATCCAGCTCGGCGTGCAGCGGCTGAAGGGATGGGCGGAGAAGCCGACCCAGGCGCAGCTTATCGCCGTCGCCGAGCCCTGGCGCCCGCACCGCAGCCTCGCCGCGCAACTCGTCTGGCACCATTACGTGGCCCTGCAGGAACAGGCCAGGGCCCTGAAACCGGCCAAACAGAGGCCGGCCAAGAGCAAGAAGACGCCCAAAGGAAGGACGACACCGTGACCGAGACCACCATCACCGCCGTCCTCGTCGGCAAGGCCGCCCCCTTCGGCCCGCCGGGGCGCACCAGCGCCATCGCCAAGCTCCCGGTGGACGGCCCGCGCGCGGTCGGCCCCGAAGGCTTCCTGGACGACGAGCAGGCCGATCGCCGCGTCCATGGCGGGCCGGACAAGGCCATCCACCACTACCCGCTGGACCACCACCCGGCGTGGCGGGACGAGCTGGGCGGGGACGTGCCGCTGCTCGGCCAGCCCGGCGCCTTCGGCGAGAACCTCGCGACGCTGGGCCTGACCGAAGCCGATGTCTGCGTCGGCGACCGCTTCCGCGCCGGCACCGCCCTGCTTGAGGTCGCCCAGGCCCGCCAGCCCTGCTGGAAGCTGAACCACCGCTTCGCCGTGCCCGACATGGCCAAGCGCGTCCAGACCACCGGGCGCACCGGCTGGTACTATCGCGTGCCGGAAACCGGCCAAATCGGTCCCGGCGACCGGCTGACCCTGGTCGAACGCCCCTACCCGCAATGGACGCTCGCCCGGCTGCTGCACGTCCTCTACGTGGACACGCAGAACCGCGACGCCCTGGCCGAGATGGCTGCCCTGCCGGTGCTGGCCCAGACGTGGAGGACGCTGGCCGAACGCCGGCTGACCCAGGGCGTCGAGGACTGGACCAAGCGCCTGAACGGCGGCGACTGATCCCTCAGCGGCGGGCGGTCGCCCACAGCACCCCCGCCGCACCCACCGCCACCAGCGCCAGGACGGCGGACAGCAGAAGCGCCGCCGTCTCTCCCGCCCGCTCGATGATGACCGCGTAGCCCATCGGTGCCAGCGCGGCGGCGTAGAAGCTCGGCACCAGCAGCCGCCCGACCGTCCGGCCGTAGCTCTGCGGGTCGAACAGCACCAGCGGCAGCGTGCCGCGCACGATCGTCGCCAGCCCGGCCCCCGCCCCGAACAGCAGGGAGAAGGCGACGCCGGCGGCCAGCACCGCGCCGCTCCACAAGCCGATGATGAAGCCGGGCAGCAGCAGGCCGCAGGCGAGCAGCGCCAGGGCGGTGGGGTGCAGGCGGGACCCCGACAGCACCTCGCACAGCCGGGCCGAGGACTGGCCGACGCCGCGCACCGTGGAAATCCACACCGCCGCCGCGGGCGCCGCCCCCAGCCCGACCAGGATGCCGATCATGTGCGCCGACATGGCCGAGGTCAGCACGCCGACCGCCGTGGTCATCACCATGTAGAACAGCGGCGCCACCCAGGCCCGCCGCCGCGGGTCCGCCGTCCCGGCAGGCTCCGTCCCGGCCGGCACCGGTGGGCGTACGTAGCGGTCGGACGGGATGGCGGCGTGCAGCGGGATCGTCAGAAGCGCGATGACGGCGTAGGCGACCAGAGCGCCGCGCCAGCCCCAGGCGTCGGCCATCGCCTGACCCACCGGCCACAGCACGGTGGAGGCCAGCCCCCCCAGCAGCGTGATCTGCGAGATCGGCACCCGCGCCAGCGGGCCACCCAGCCGGGCCAGGGCGGCGAAGGCCGCCTCGTACAGGCTCGCCCGCATCGCCAGACCCAGCACCAGCCAGGAGGCGTAATAGCTCACCAGCCCGGTGGAGGTGGCCAGCCCCAGGCACCCCGCCGCCGTCAGCAGCGAGCCGATGACCATCACCGGGCGTCCGCCCCAGCGGTCGATGGCCCGCCCGACGCTGCCCGACACCACCCCCATGACCAGCAGCGCCGCCGTGAAGCCGCCGAAGGCCACCGGCAGGCTCAGGCCCAGGTCGGTGGCCATGGGGTTTCCGAAAATGGCGATCAGGTAATAGGAGATCCCCCAGCACAGCAGCTGCGAGACGCCGAGGAACCAGACCAGCCGGCGGGTGATGTGCGACATGACGGACCAGGGGGCGACGGAAAGCGGCAGGCACCCTAGCCAGCCGGTAGGAAACCGACAAACGACTTGTCTTCCGCCGACCGGTGAGAAAAGCTCAACGAATGGCCTCCCGCTTCCCACCGCTGAACGCCCTGCGCGCCTTCGTCGCCGCCGCCCGCCATTCCAGCTTCCGCCTCGCCGCGGAGGAGCTGAACGTCACCCCCGGCGCGGTTAGCCGCCAGATCCGCAGCCTGGAACTCTTTCTCGGCGTTCCCCTGTTCGATCGCAGCCAGCGGCAGGTCCGGCTGACCGAGGCCGGGGCGCGCTACTTCACCCGCATCGCCGACCTGTTCACCGAGATCCAGCAGGCGACCGACACGCTGCTCGACGGCGACGGGCGGCGGACGCTGCGGGTGGACTGCATCCCGACCTTCGCCATGCACTGGCTGCTGCCGCGCCTGCCCCTGTTCCAGCAGCGCTTTCCCGAGCTGGCGGTGTCGCTGTCCACCGCCCCCGGCCCGATCGACATCGGCCGTCCCTTCGACTACGCCATCCGCCGCGACCCCGCCCATTTCGCCGGGCTGAAGCCGCTGCCGCTGATGAGCGAGCATTGCGTGCCGGTGTGCAGCCCCTCCCTGCCGGGGTTGGAGACTCTGCGCAGCCCCGCCGACCTGACCCGCCGGACGGTCATCACCATCCGCGCCCGCGCCGACCTGCTGCCGGCCTGGAGCACGGCCCACGGGCTGGAGCTGGACGCCTTCCGCAACCGGATGGAGGTCGACCACACCTACTTCGCCATCCAGGCGGCGGAGGACGGGCTTGGCGTCGCCATCGTGCCGCGGCTGTTCGTGGAGCGCCCGCTGGAAACCGGGCGGCTGACCGCCCCGCTGGGGGCCGAAGGGGTGGTATCCGGCCACTATTACCTGCTGGAAAGCCGCCAGCGCGGCCACACCGAGGCGCCCGCCTTCCCCGATTGGCTGCGCGAACAGGCCGCCAGCGCGTCAACGCAGGGCCGATAAGGGAGAATGGCGGGGTCCTTGCCCTTGCTTTGCCGGGGCGGGGCCTTTAGTGTCCGGCCTCGAACCGTTCCCCCCACGACGCCGGATTTTCCAAGCCCCATGAAGGCCGCCGTCATCGTTTTCCCCGGCTCCAACCGCGAACGCGACGCCGTCGCCGCGCTGGAGGCCGCCAGCGGAACCAAGCCGCATCTGGTCTGGCACCGCGACACCGAACTGCCCAAGGTCGATCTGATCCTCGTGCCGGGCGGCTTCTCCTATGGCGACTATCTGCGCTCCGGCGCCATGGCGGCGCACTCGCCGATCATGCGCGAGGTCAAGGCGCGGGCCGATCAGGGCGTGCGGGTGCTCGGCATCTGCAACGGCTTCCAGATCATCACCGAGGCGGGACTGCTGCCCGGCGCGCTGATGCGCAACGCCAAGCTGAAGTTCATCTGCCGCACCGTGCACCTGCGGGTGGAGAACACGGACAGCCCCTTCACGGCGAAGTACCGCAAGGGCCAGATCGTCCGCTACCCGGTGGCGCACGGCGACGGCAACTACTGGACCGACGCGGAGACGGTGAAGCGGCTGGACGGCGAGGGCCAGGTGGCCTTCCGCTACGTCAGCGACGAGGGCAGCGCCGACCCGCGCTGGAACCCGACCGACTGGAACCCGAACGGTTCGCTGGACAACATCGCCGGCATCTTCAACGCCAAGCGCACCGTGCTCGGCCTGATGCCGCACCCCGAGGACGCGGTGTCCGCCTTCCATGGCAACACCGACGGCAAGCCCATGTTCGATGGTCTGGTGGAGGCCCTGTCGTGACCACCGCGCAGCAGCCCGCAGTCTCCCTGGAGATGGCCCGCGAGTTCGGCCTGTCCGAAGGGGAATACAACAACGCCCTGGAGATCCTCGGGCGCCAGCCGACCTACACGGAGCTGGGCATCATCTCGGTGATGTGGTCGGAGCATTGCTCCTACAAGTCGTCGAAGAAGTGGCTGATGACGCTGCCGACCACCGGCCCGCAGGTCATCTGCGGCCCCGGCGAGAACGCCGGCGTGGTCGATGCCGGGGACGGCGACGCCATCATCTTCAAGATGGAGAGCCACAACCACCCGTCCTACATCGAGCCCTTCCAGGGTGCGGCGACGGGCGTGGGCGGCATCCTGCGCGACGTGTTCACCATGGGCGCCCGGCCCATCGCGAACATGAACGCGCTGCGCTTCGGCGCGCCCGAGCATCCCAAGACCCGCCATCTGGTGTCGGGCGTGGTCGCCGGCATCGCCCATTACGGCAACTGCGTCGGCGTGCCGACGATCGGCGGCGAGACCAACTTCCACCCGGCCTACAACGGCAACATCCTGGTCAACGCGATGACCGTGGGCGTCGCCAAGGCCGACCGGATCTTCTATTCCGCCGCCGCGGGCGTCGGCAATCCGGTGGTCTATGTCGGCTCCAAGACGGGCCGCGACGGCATTCACGGCGCCACCATGGCGTCGGCCGAGTTCAGCGAGGATTCGGAGGAGAAGCGCCCGACCGTGCAGGTCGGCGACCCCTTCACCGAGAAGCTGCTGATCGAGGCCTGCCTGGAGTTGATGGAGACGGACGCCATCGTCGCCATCCAGGACATGGGTGCGGCCGGCCTCACCTCCTCCTCGGTCGAGATGGCCGGCAAGGGTGGGCTCGGCATCGAGCTGGTGCTCGACGACGTGCCGATGCGCGAGGAGGGGATGACCCCCTACGAGATCATGCTCTCCGAAAGCCAGGAGCGCATGCTGATCATCCTGAAGCCCGGCCGCGAGGAGGTCGCCAAGGCGATCTTCGACAAGTGGGAGCTGGACTTCGCCGTGATCGGCACGCTGACCGACAACGGCAAGCTGGTCATCAAGATGCACGGCCAGACCTGGTGCGACATGCCGATCGCCCCGGTCTCCAACGCCTCGCCGCTCTACGACCGCCCGTGGGAGCCGACCCCGGCCGCCGCGGAGCTGGAGGACGCCGTGCGCGCCCTGCCGGCCGACAAGACGCTGGGCGACATCCTGGAAAAAATCATGTCCTGCCCCGATCAGGCATCCAAGCGCTGGATCTGGGAGCAGTATGACAGCCTCGTGAACGGCGACACCCGCTTCATGTCCGGTCAGGCCGACGCGGGCGTGGTGCGGCTGCCGGGCCAGAGCAAGGGCATCGCCGTCACCACCGACTGCACCCCGCGCTACTGCCTCGCCGACCCGGTGCGCGGCGGCGCCCAGGCGGTGGCCGAGGCCTACCGCAACCTGTCCGCCGTCGGCGCCCTGCCGCTGGCCGTCACCGACAACATGAACTTCGGCAACCCCGAGAAGCCGCGGATCATGGGCCAGTTCGTCGGCGCCATCCAGGGCATGGCCGACGCCTGCCGCGCGCTGGACTTCCCGGTCGTGTCGGGCAACGTGTCGCTTTACAACGAAACCAACGGCGAGGCGATCCTGCCGACCCCGGCCATCGGCGCCGTCGGCCTGCTGCCGGACGCCATGATCGCCGTCGGCATCGCCTTCAAGAACGAGGGCGACACCATCCTGCTCGTCGGCGAGGGCACGGGCCATCTCGGCCAGTCGCTCTACCTTCGGGAGATCCTGGGCCGCGAGGACGGCCCGCCGCCGCCGGTCGATCTGGCGGTGGAGCGCCGCAACGGCGAGTTCGTCCGCGGCCTGATCGCCGAGGGTCTGGTGGTGTCGAGCCACGACATCCAGGACGGCGGCCTGCTCGTCACCGTGGCCGAGATGGCCATGGCCGGCGGCATCGGCGCCACCCTGTCGGGCCTCGACGGCGCCGACGCCGGCACCCTGTTCGGCGAGGACCAGGGCCGCTACGTCCTGGCCGTCCGCGCCGACAAGGCCGCCGCGGTGCAGGAGAAGGCCAAGGCGGCCGGCGTGCCGGTGAGCGTGCTCGGCAAGACCAACGGCACGGCCCTGACCGGCCGCGGCGGCGAGGCGATCACCATCGCCCGCCTGAAGAAGGCCAACGAGGCCTGGCTGCCCGGCTACATGGCCGCCGCCGAGTGATCGGACGCGGCTGAGGGGTCGAAGAACGGAAGGCCGGGCCATCGCCCGGCCTTTTCGTTTTGGGGTGGAGTTTTGCCCCCACCCTTCCCACGGCTTCGCCGCGGGCCCCTTCCCTCCCCCGCTTCGCAAGGGAGGGAATTCCGTCCCCTCCCCCGCCCAGCGGGGGAGGGTTGGGGTGGGGGCCGGTGGCGCGAACCCTTCGCACCGCGGAATGTCGTCTCTTCTCCGGTGACAAACCCGGCCGCTCCGCCTAATTATACGGGCAGCGCCCGCATGGGCAGGGATTGACGGAACAGGATGACGGCCATGGCGATGGAAGCCGCGGTGATCGAGAAGCTCATCAGGGAAGGCATCCCGGACGCGACCGTGGAGATCGCCGACCTGCGCGGCGACGGCGACCATTACGCCGCGCTGGTCACCTCCGCCGCCTTCAAGGGCAAGTCGCGCGTGCAGCAGCACCAGATGGTCTACGCCGCCCTCCAGGGCAAGATGGGCGGGGAGTTGCACGCCCTGGCCCTGACCACCGCCGTGCCGGAAGGCGTGTAGGACGGCATCCCCCAAGTCACGATGACATCGTAAGAAGGCCGAGAGACATGGTTGACCAGAACGTCAAGGATCGCATCGAGCAGGACATCAAGGGCAACGATGTCGTGCTGTACATGAAGGGCACGCCCGTCTTCCCGCAGTGCGGCTTTTCCGCCGCCGTCGTCCAGGTGCTCAGCACCGTCGGCGTGAAGTTCAAGGGCATCAACATCCTGGAGGACCCGGGCCTGCGCCAGGGCCTGAAGGACTACTCGAACTGGCCGACCTTCCCGCAGCTCTACGTCAAGGGCGAGCTGGTCGGCGGCTGCGACATCGTGCGCGAGATGTACGAGTCGGGCGAGCTGCAGTCGCTGCTGGCCGACAAGGGCGTCGCGACGGGCGCCAACGCCTGATCGGCCATCCCCGTCGAAGGGATGTGACAAAGGGCTCCGCCACCGCGGAGCCCTTTTCCTTTGGCGGAACAGGCCTCGGCCCACCCTTGTTTTTCCATCGACGATTCCGCGGAGGTGTCGGCACGGAGAAGACACGGACAAGGAGGCCCGGTCATGGACAGGCGCGTGTTTCCAGCGGCGGCGCTGCTGGCTCTGATGGCTCTTCCCGTTCAGGCGCAGGGCCAGGACGGAACGGTCCCGAAGCAGGAGCGGCTGACCGCCTGCCGGGACGAGGTGTCCCGCTTCTCCGACCTGTTTCTGGGCGACAAGGTGGTGGCCGGCGGGCGCAACCACACCGCCCTGACCGGCGAGCAGAAGGACCGGCTGCGTGGCCTGCTGGGCGAGGCGCGGTCCGCCGCCGGCAAGGGCGATCCGGACGGCTGCGTGGACCGGCTGCGCGAGGCCCGCGCGCTGGTCCGCAACGAGGGCGTCGGCACCAACGTTCCGATCGGCCGGGGCTCGTCGGGATCGTCCGGCGCGATGCCCCGGAACGGAGCGCCCACCGGCAGCGGAAGCGGAAGCGGCACCGCAGGCGGCGGAGGGGGCTGAGCGGGAAAACCCCTGCGCGAAATGCGGCATTCCCGGCGCGCAGTGCGGGCATGAGGGGGCGTTCCTATCGCCCATTTCTTGGGCATGGTAAAGGGGAGCCATGGCCCAGACTCCCTCCCCCTCCTTGCCGCAGGCCGACGGGCGCAACCCCGCCACCCTGGGCTTCGCCGCCGCTCTGACCGCCTTCCTGATCTGGGGGGGGCTGGCGCCGATCTTCTTCAAGCAGCTCGGCAACGTCGGGGCGGTGGAGGTTGTCGCCCACCGGGTGCTGTGGACCGTGGTGCTGGTCGGGCTGTGGCTGGTGCCGACGCGCGGCCTGTCCGGCATCGTGCGCGGGGTGGGAAGCTGGCGGCGCCTGGGCATCTTCCTGGTGACGACGGCGCTGATCGGCAGCAACTGGACCATCTTCATCTGGGCCGTGAACAACGGCCATTTGGTGCAGTCCAGCCTCGGCTACTACATCAACCCGATCATCAACGTGCTGCTCGGTATGGCCTTCCTTCAGGAACGGCTGTCGAAGCGGCAGGGACTGGCGGTTATGATCGCGGCGGCGGGCGTCCTGAGCCTCGTCCTGTCCTACGGGGAGGTTCCCTGGGTGGCGCTGTCGCTGGCCTTGAGCTTCGGCGTCTACGCGCTGGTGCGCAAGAAGGCGGCCATCGACCCGCTGATCGGGCTGCTGGTGGAAACGGTGCTGCTGGTGCCGCCGGCCATCGTCTATCTGCTGTGGCTGAACGCCCAGGGGCTGGGGAGTTTCGGCGCGCACGGGCTGGGCACCGACCTGCTGATCATCCTGACCGGCCCGGTAACCGCCATCCCGCTGGTGCTGTTCATGGTCGGCGCCGCCCGGCTGAAGCTGTCGACCATCGGCATCCTGCAATACATCAGCCCGACCGGGCAGCTCCTGCTCGGCGTGGCGGTCTATGGCGAGGCCTTCACCTCCTCCCACCTCGTGGCCTTCGTCTGCATCTGGGTGGCGCTGGCGCTCTATTCGGCGGACGCGCTGTTCACCCACCGCGCCGCCCGCGCCGAGGCCCGCGCCGAACAAAGCCGGGCGGAACAAAACCGGGCGGAGCAGGCCCGCATCGCTGCCTGCCGCGCCGATTGAGGCGGCTCAGGCCCGCGGCGCAAGGCCGTAGGCCATGGTGTGGGCGAGCGTCTTCACCACCTCGTTGACCCGGTCCGGGCAGCGCCCGAACACCACCTGATCGAGGAAGCCCAGCCCGAAGCTGAGCGTGGCGATGCCCGCCGCGACGTGGGCAAGCTCGGCGTCCGCCGCGATCGCCCCGCGCGCGCGGAAGATTTCCAGCCGGCTGAGCAGGCAGGGGATGCGGCTTTCCGACAGGGTGCGCGCCATCTCGTTCGCGATGTCCGGATCGACCAGCGCGCGCGCCAGCATCACCCGCGTGAAGTCGCGGCACTTCCAGGCGTGGCGGAGCTGGTGCAGCAGGAAGGCCGCCAGATCCTCCTCCAGGTCGTCGCCCGGCGGTGGCATGGCGCAGCCGCTCCCCTCCTCGCGCCCGTAGCGCTCCACGACGGCCAGCAGCAATCCGGCCTTGCCCGAGAAATAGCGCTGGATCAACTGCTCGTTCACACCCGCGCGGCCGGCGATGTCGCGCGTGGTCGCGGCGTCGAAGCCGCGCTCGGCGAACACCATCTTGGCCGCGTCCAGCAGGACGCCCTTGGTCGCCTCGCGGTCGCGCTTGCGCGCGGGCGCGTCGGTCCCGGTGCCGCAACAGCCGTCGTCAGTTGCCGGAGCGGTGGCCGGGGTGTCGGTCTTGTCCACGATTCAGGCCCTCTCACTGGCCGCTGATCCGTGCGGCGGCTGAAATGATAATAGGTATGCACGTGCATACTTGACAAGCCCGGATGGCGCTGGCAAGTATGTACGCGCATACATACCGGGCACCGCCCAACCCGCGGAACCCCGGACACCACTTTGGGACGCCCCAACGTGGGACCCGATTTTTGAATCGAGAGGGCAACCGCATCATGACCACCGCCGATCTGTTCACGCCGCTGCGTCTTGGCTCCATGGAGCTGTCGAACCGCGTCATCATGGCGCCGATGACCCGCAGCCGCGCGGGCGAGGGCAACGTCCCCACTCCGCTGATGGCCGACTATTACGGCCAGCGCGCCTCCGCCGGCCTCATCATCACCGAGGCGACGCAGGTTTCGGCCACCGCCCAGGGCTATCCCAGCACGCCGGGCATCCACACCGACGCGCAGACGCTCGCCTGGCGCCGCATCGCGGAGGAGGTCCACGCCAAGGGTGGCCTGATCGCCGCGCAGCTTTGGCACGTCGGCCGCATCTCCCACACGGAATTCCAGCCGAACGGCGCCCTGCCGGTCGCCCCCTCGGCCATCGCCGCCGCCGGCGAGTCCTACACCAGCAAGGGTCTGGTGCCCTTCCCCACCCCGCGCGCCCTGGAAACCGACGAGATCCCCGGTCTGGTCAAGGCCTTCGCCGACGCCGCCAAGCGCGCGGTGTTCGACGCCGGGCTGGACGGCGTGGAGATCCACGGCGCCAACGGCTATCTGATCGACCAGTTCCTGCGCGACCGCAGCAACAAGCGCACCGACCGCTACGGCGGCGGCGTGGAGAACCGGGCGCGCTTCCTGCTGGAGATTGTGGACGCGGTGACCACCGCCGTCGGCCCGGGCCGGGTCGGCGTCCGGCTGTCGCCCACCGGCACCTTCAATGACATGGCGGACAGCGACCCGCGGGCGCTCTACACCCACGTCACCGAAGCGCTGAACCCCTTCGGCCTCGCCTTCCTGCACGTCATCGAAGGCCAGCCGGGCCACCACATGGCCCCGCCGGAAGGCGCCCCGCACCTCGCGGCGGAGCTGCGCCGGATCTTCAAGGGCCCCTTCATCATCAACGGCGGCTACAGCAAGGAGCAGGCCGAGGCGGCCATCGCCGCCGGCGCGGCGGACGCGGTGAGCTTCGGCGAGCCCTTCATCGCCAACCCGGACCTGCCGGAGCGTTTCCGCCGCAACGCGGCGCTGAACACGCCGGACAAGGCCAGCTACTACGGCGGCGACGCCCGAGGCTACACCGACTATCCGGCGCTGGAAACGGCCGACGCCTGATCCCTCTCCCCCGCGGGGATTGCCCCCGATCCCCGCACCTCAAGGCCGGGACCCGCAAGGGTTCCGGCTTTTTTCTATGAAAGCCGGCAGTTCTATCGCGGAAGAAGCCCGGAGGTCACCGCGGTCACAGCCAGCCGGTCGGCCTCGGCCAGCATGCCGAGCCCATAGAGCACCAGATCATCCTGAAGCGTGAAAAGCTTGCAGCGGAACTTGCAGGGTTTCTTCAGACCAGCCTCGGCATAGGCGGTCAATTCGACATCCGAAGGCCACGCGCTGTGCGCAGCGCTCGTGACCATGCCGCACAGAATGTGGCCATGAGCCTGCTGAAAATCCGCCGACGAGAGAACCAGCGCGGGCCGCCGCTTGGCTGTACCGAGGTCCGTGAAGGGAAAGGGAAGGACCACCACGGACCAGCGGTCAAAGATCATCGAACGCCTCGTCGTCCTCGGGCGAGGCCCATTCCGACAGACCGCCTTCCAGCGCTTTCAGATAAGCGGTATCGACGATGGGCGCCTTGCGGATCACCGCCTGCCCGTCCTTCACGGAAAACAGGATCGGGTCGCCCTCCTTCAAGCCCAAGGCGTCGCGGACGTCCTGAGGAATCAGCGCCCTGTTGTCGGCGGCCAGCCGCGAGATGTGCATTGCCGTCTCCATCGCCCTGTGCATCACGACAGTAGCACCGGCGGCTGCGACCGCCCATCCCAAACGAAAAAGGCCGCGCCCGGAGGCGCGGCCTTTCGCGTGTCGGCTGGGCCGAACGGTCAGCGCGAGTAGAACTCGACGACCAGGTTCGGTTCCATCTGGACCGGGTACGGAATGTCGGCCAGCAGCGGGACGCGGACGAAGCGGCCCTTCAGGGCGCCCGTGTCGACTTCCAGGTAGTCCGGGGTGTCGCGCTCACCCGAGGCGGTGGCCTCGAGGATGAGGGCCATCTGCTTGGACTTGGCGCGCACCTCGATGGTGTCGCCTTCCTTGATCTGGGCCGACGGGATGTTCAGGCGGCGGCCGTTGACCAGGATGTGGCCGTGATTGATGATCTGGCGCGCGGCGAACGGGGTCGGCGCGAACTTCATGCGGTAGACCACCGCGTCCAGGCGGCGCTCCAGCAGGCCCACCAGGTTCTCGCCGGTGTCGCCCTTGCGGCGCACGGCCTCGGCGTAGATGCGGCGGAACTGCTTCTCGCCGATGTTGCCGTAGTAGCCCTTCAGCTTCTGCTTCGCCATGAGCTGCAGGCCGTAGTCGGACGGCTTCTTGCGGCGCTGGCCGTGCTGGCCGGGGCCATACTCACGCTTGTTGATCGGCGACTTGCCACGGCCCCAGAGGTTTACGCCGAGGCGGCGGTCGATCTTGTACTTGGACTGTTGACGCTTGGCCATTTTGGTCCTCGGTGGAACACGAGTTGGTTTTGTCCCGGTAGTTCCGCGGAACAGGCCGCGGACGGGGCGCAAACAAGAGGCACGCCCGCTTTCCCAGGAGTGAAGGCGCGCACTATACGGATTCGGCGCGCCTTGTCAAACCATGAGTCGGGTCAAACCATGAGTCGGGTCAAACCTCGAAGCCTCAGCAGCACTCGTCCTCGAGCTGGCGCAGCATGGCCAGACCTTCCTCGTCCTCATATTCCTCGAACAGGTCGGAGATGTAGTAGACGTTGGCGCAGAGCAGGCACAGCCCGTCCGCCTGACGCTTCAACGGATCGTCGGCCACGGCCAGCTTCGCCCGGAAGCGTTCCCAGAAGGCGTTGGTCTTGGCCGGGTCGTCGATGTGCATGTACAGGCGCTCGATGATGCGGCGGGAGTTGCCCTCGCAGTCGATGCCCTTGAAGGAGACGTAGCGGTCGGGAGTGTCGGTTGCGTCCACGGTCGTGCTTCCTGCGGAAGAGGGTTGTGTTGACATCCCTCATCGCGGAAGGCGGGTCCAGGAACAAGACCCGCTGCACGAACGGCGGGCGGGCGGCGTGAACGGCGGGTGTCCTGCGCGAACGGTTCGCGCTCGTACCATTCAGGGGGCCCACTCAGGCGGCGTGCGACAACTCTTCCTCGGTGAAGTCCAGCAGCGTGTTCAGCCGCTGCGGGGTCAGCGCCTCGATCCCCTCGTGCCACATCACCTCGCCGAACAGCACGTGCAGGGCAGCGAGCCGTTCCGGCGAGAGCGCGGTCAGACGGTCGCCGTAATACTCCACCACGAGCTGGTCCACATAGGCGCGGTCGTCGTCCAGGAAAGCCATGGCCGTATCTCCTCGTCATCGTGGCGCCCACCCGATGCGGGCGCCGGCCATGGCTTTGTTCTACGCCTGCGGCGACACCGGACGATTGAGACGGATCAACCGCCGCCCGAAGTCACAGGCCGGCGGAAACAACCCTGATGCGCGTGAGGGGAAAGGCTAAAGTGCCAACAGCTTCTTCAACTGCTCGATCCGCCCGCGGCTGACCGGTACGCGGGGAGAGCCGGGGGCGGCCATGACGAAGACGGCCCGCCCGTCGCTGCGGTCGATGGCCTGGGCGTGGCGCAGATTGACCAGATAGCGGCGGTGTGCCCGCACGAACTGCCGCACGTCAAGCCGCGCCTCCAACTCCGACAGGGAGAGCGAGCAGAAGAAGGCGCCGTCCGCCGTGTGGACCCGCGTGTAATGGCCGTCGGCCTGCACATAGACCGCGTCGGCGGGGTCGATCAGCACCACGCCCTGGCGCGTCGTGATCGGCAGCTTCACCAGCGGGGTGACCGGCTCGGGCACCGCGTCCGCAACCGGCGGCGGCACCGGCTCGTGAAGCGCCTTCCCGGTCACCTCGAACAGCATCAGGGCCAGCGCCGCCCCGCCGCCCGGCGGCAGGGCGGTGGCCTTCACCACGATGGTCCGCCCCGGCAGGGCCACCATCATGGAGCTGGCCGCCGCCGGGGACTCCGGGTCGTGCGCCGCCGCCAGCAGCAGCTCCACCTTGGCGCGGCTGCCCGGCGGGTGCAGGTCGTGCAGGCTGGCCCCCAGCAGCGGACGGTCGCGCCCCAGCATCCGCGCCACGGACGCGTTGACCGACACCACGCGCCGGTCGCCGTCGAGCAGGACGAGGCCAACGTCCATATGCTGCAAGGTGTATTCCATGGGGCAGTATAGGCAGCGATTGGCCCCGGAAGGGAAGAGGTTAGGAAAGAGGGTTACGGTTCGCCCTTGCGCCGTCCGGTCAGCGCCGCGACGACGCCGTGGAAGGTGCGGACCTCCTGCTCGGTCATCTGCATCCGCTCCAGGGCGTTGCGCAGCGTGCGGACCATGGAGGGGCGCTTCTCCGGCGAGGTGAAGAAGCCGGTGCGGTCGAGGTCGCCTTCCAGATGCTCGAAGAAGTTCACGAGCTCCGCCTTGGTCGCCGGGCGGGTCTGGCCGGTGTGCAGCACGCGGTCCGGCGGGGTCTCGCCGGTCTGGAACCACTCGTAGCCGATCAGCAGGACCGCCTGCGCCAGATTGAGCGAGGAGAAGGCCGGGTTCAGCGGAACGGTGATCAGCGTTGAAGCCAGCGTCAGATCGTCGTTGACCAGACCGGTGCGCTCCGGCCCGAACAGCACGCCGGTCTTGTGCCCGGCGTCGACATGGGCGCGCAGCTCCGTCGCGGCGACGCGCGGGGTGACGAACTCCTGGATCATCCCGCGGGTGCGGACGGTGGTGGCGAAGACCACGTTCAGGTCGGCCACGGCCTCCGCCGTCGTGTCGTAGAGCTTGGCACCGTCCAGCACCGGATCGGCGCCCGACGCCGCGGCCACCGCTTTCTCGTTCGGCCAGCCGTCGCGTGGCTTCACCAGACGCAGCTCGGTCAGGCCGCAGTTGAGCATGGCCCGTGCGCAGGCGCCAATGTTCTCGCCGAGCTGGGGCTGCACGAGGATGATGGTCGGGCCGCCCAGGACGGAGGGCCGGTTGGGGTCTTTGCCGGAGGTCATGATCTGAACTTTGGTCTCAGCTTCGCGGTGTTGCGCCGCCTTTAAACAGCTTGAATGTGTAACTGTCCACCAGCGCCTCCATCGACGCCTCGATGATGTTGGTGGAGACGCCCAGCGTCGACCATTCCTGCCCGTCGCCGTTGCGCGAGCGGATCAGCACGCGCGGCATGGCGCCGGTGCCGTCCTTGGCGGCGAGGATGCGCACGCGGTAGTCGGACAGCTTCACCCCGTCGAGCAGCGGGTAGAGCGGCTCCAGCGCCTTGCGCATCGCGGTGTCCAGCGCGTTCACCGGGCCGTTGCCCGACGCCACCTCGTGATATTCCTTGCCGCCGATCTTCACGCGGACGACCGCCTCGGACTCGACCACCAGCTCGCCCTTGGCGTTGTAGCGGCGCTCGTCGGTGACGTGGAAGCGCTTCAGGGTGAAATAGTCCGGCACCTCGCCCAGCTCGCGGCGGACCAGCAGCTCGAAGCTGGCCTCGGCGGTGTCGTAGGCGTAGCCCTCGGTGTCACGCTGCTTCACGAGGTCGAGCAGGCGGTTCAGCCGCTCGTCCTTCGGGTCCACGGCCATGCCCATCTCGCGCAGCCGTGCGATGACGTTGGCGCGGCCCGCCTGGTCCGACATGACGATCTGGCGGCGGTTGCCGACCGCCTCCGGCTCGACATGCTCGTAGGAGGACGGGTCCTTCTCCACGGCGGAGACGTGCAGCCCGCCCTTGTGGGCGAAGGCGCTGGCGCCGACGTAGGGGGCGTGGCGGTTCGGCGCGCGGTTCAGCCGCTCGTCGAACTTGCGGCTGATCTCGGTCAGCAGCGGCAGGTCGGCGGGCTTGATGCCGACGTCGCAGCCCATCTTCAGCATCAGCGACGGGATCAGCGACACGAGGTTGGCGTTGCCGCAGCGCTCGCCCAGCCCGTTGATCGTCCCCTGCACCATCCGCACCCCGGCGCGCACCGCGGCCAGCGAGTTGGCGACGGCGTTCTCGGTGTCGTTGTGGCAGTGGATGCCCAGCCGGTCGCCGGGGATGCCGTACTCCTCGATCACTTGCCGGACGATCGCGTCGATCTCGTGGGGCAGCGTGCCGCCGTTGGTGTCGCACAGCACGACCCAGCGCGCCCCCGCCCCGTAGGCGGCCTTGATGCAGGAGGCGGTGTAGGCCGGGTTGCGCTTGTAGCCGTCGAAGAAATGCTCGGCGTCGAACAGCGCCTCGCCCTTGGCGGCCTTCAGCGCGGCGATGCTGTCGGCGATCAGTTCGATGTTTTCCTCGCGCGGGATGGCCAGCGCGACATCGACATGAAAATCCCAGGTCTTGCCGACGATGCAGACGGCGCGCGCCTTGGACTGGATCAGGGCGGCGAGCTGCGGGTCGTTCGCGGTGCTGCGGCCGGGACGGCGGGTCATGCCGAAGGCGGTGAAGGTCGAGCGGGCGAGATCCGGCGCCTCGGCGAAGAACTGGTCGTCGGTCGGATTGGCGCCGGGCCAGCCGCCTTCCACATAGTCGATTCCCAGCCGGTCGAGGTCGCGGGCGATGGCGATCTTGTCGGCGACGGAGAAATCCACGTCCTGGGTCTGCGCCCCGTCGCGCAGCGTGGTGTCGTACAGATAGATGCGTTCGCCCGTCATTGCCGCCGCCCGAAGATATTGGTCGCCCGAAGGAAGGTCATAGGACTCTCCGGAGGGCCGGAAGAATGGACGATGCGCTTCGCCAGCTCAATGCTTTTGATCGAACCCGCCAGGAATGCCGGGCTTTGCCGCGCCGGCCATAGGCACGCAATGGAGGTAATAGGACAAATGTACTGACCGAATAAACCATCGTTTGTGCTACACAGCCGCCCCTCTGCATGGCGCCCATCTCACGGGTGCGGTACTCTTTTCTGGCCGGACGCCTGTTGGTCTGTATGATCACCGGCCCTTGTGAACGGATGGATTGGACACAGTGACTCCCGCGGGTGACGACGACCAGGACAAGCTCGTCATGGTGATCGATGACGAGCGGACGGTTCTGCAGGCCCTCAATCTCCTGCTGGAGATGTGGGGGTACCGGGTCGTCACTGCCGAAAGCGAGGGCGAGGCCGTCGACCGCCTGTCCGTCGCCGGGGAAACGCCGCACGCCATCCTGGCCGACTACCGCCTGCGCGAAGGGCGCACCGGCGTCCAGGCCATCGACCGCATCCGGGCGGAGGCCGGTGCCGAGGTGCCGGGCGTCATCATCACCGGCGACACCTCCACCGAAGGGCTGCGCGACGCCCGCGCCCGCGGGTTGACCGTTCTGCAGAAGCCGGTGCTGCCGCCCCATCTCCAGGCGGTGCTGACCAAGGTGCTGCGGGAGCAGCCCGCCGGCACGGCATGACGGGCCGGACCGGCATGGACCTTCCGTTACCACCGGCACCCGCCGCGCCACCCAGGCCAAGGCACAACGAGCCGAAGCGCAAGCGCACCGCCGTTCCCGACGGACGGCTCTTCCGCTCATGGGAAAGCTGGGTGGTCTTCGGGCTGGGGCTGCTGCTGACCGGCCTCGCCTGGTGGTTGCTGACCGAGCAGAACCACCGGCTGGCCGAGGCGCGCTTCCGCGCGCTGGCCCGCGATCTGGCCGGTGACGTCACGGCGCGGCTCGACACCTATGAACAGATGCTGCAGGGCGCCGTGGCGATGGTGGACGCTGGCGGCGGGCAGGTCAGCCGCACGGAATGGCGGGCCTACGTCACCGGCCTGCATGTGGAGGACCGCTATCCCGGCATCCAAGGCATCGGCTACGCCAAGCGCGTGAAGGCGCCCGACCGGGAACAGCACGAGGCGGCGCTGCACGCCGCCGGCTTCTACAGCTACCGCGTGACGCCGGAAGGGGAGCGGCCCGAATATTTCCCCATCATCTACATCGAGCCCTTCGCCAGCCGCAACCTGCGGGCCTTCGGCTTCGACATGCACGCCGAGCCGACCCGCCGCACCGCTATGGAGCGCGCCCGGGGCACCGGCACCGCCGCGGCGACCGCCCGGTTGCGTCTGGTCCAGGAAACCGACGAAGACGTGCAGCCCGGCTTCCTCATCTATGTGCCCGTCTACGACCAGACCCTGCCCCTGACCACCGCGGCCGACCGGCGGGAGGCGCTGCTGGGTTTCGTCTACAGCCCCTTCCGCGCGCACGACCTGATGCGCAGCATCATGGACCAGGGCGCGTCCCAACTGCTGGACATCCGCGTCCATGACGGGACGGAGAGCACCACGGACTCGCTGATGTTCGACTCCGCGACCGCCCGGGACGCCGCTTTTCAGGAGGTTCTCTACGTCGAGGTGTTCGGCCGCCCCTGGACGCTGGTCCTGTCCGGCACCCACGCCTTCGAGGAGAGCGTGGCCAGCGCCACGCCGCGGGCGGTGCTGTTCGCCGGCCTGATCATCACCCTGCTTCTGGTCGCCACCGTCAATTCCGTGCTCCAGGACCGCGACCGCATGGAGGAACTGCGCCGCAGCTACGACGCGCTGGCGCTGGCGCGCGCGGAGGCGGAGCAGGCCAACGCCGCCAAGTCGCGCTTCCTCGCCGCCGCCAGCCACGACCTGCGCCAGCCGCTCCAGACGCTGGGCATTTATCTGCACATGATCGGCGAACAGGCGGACAGCCTCCGGCTGCGCAAGCTGGTGGATGCTGCCCGCGACGGCTTCGAGGCGACCCAGCGCCTGCTGAACTCGCTGATGGACATCGCCACGCTGGAAACCGGCGTGATCAGCCCGCAGCTATCCGAACTGGACCTGCCCGTCTTTCTGGAGCGCATCTGCGAGGAAGGCCGGCTGGAGGCCGCCGGCAAGGGTTTGGGCTTCCGCGTCACCTGCGGCGGCGCCCGCGTGACGACCGACCCGGCGATGCTGGAGCGGATCGTCCGCAACCTGCTGAGCAACGCGCTGAAATACACGCACAGCGGCACCATCCGGGTGACCTGCCGGCAGGCGCGCGGTTTCACCGCCATCAAGGTGCAGGACACCGGCCCCGGCATCCCGCAGGACCGGCTGCATCTGATCTTCGAAGACTTCTATCAGATCGGCAATCCCGAGCGCGACCGGCGCAAGGGCCTCGGTCTCGGCCTCGCCACCGTGGCGCGGCTCAGCCGGCTGCTCGGCTACCGGGTGCGGGTGCTGTCGCGCCCGGGACGCGGCGCCATCTTCCTGGTCGAGATCCCCGACGAGGCGCCCGCCCCCGGCCAGACCACCGAGACCGTGACCTCAGTGGTCTGACGCCCTCCGGTCCTTTTGGCAATCGCCGACGCCGCGGATTTTAGGACTTCTGGGACCAGCCGCGGCGGAACCGGCGGGTCACCGAGTCGGCGATTGCCAAATCCCGGACCGGATCAGGCCGTCGCCGGCCGCGCCGACCGGGCGCGCATCAGCATCCACACCGCCGACACGCCGGCCAGCTTGGACGCGAGGCTGGCCGCCCAGACCGCCGGGTCCCAGATGCCGAGCATGCCGAAGAACAGCGCCGTGTCCACCGGCACCGACAGGGCGGCGCTGATCCACAGCCGGTCGCGCAGCGGGCGGCGGGTGACGGTGAAGACGCCCCAGTCAATCAGCTCCGACACCGCGAAGGCGGTGACGCTGGCCGTCGCGACGAAGGGGTCGGCCAGCAGGAAGGACAGCAGCGTGGCGGCCAGCATGGCGGCCAGCGACCAGTGGCCGTAACGGACCTGGACCATGTCGCGCAGGATGAAGATCAACCCGGCCCAGCAGGACCACACCAGATCCAGATGCGGCGCCAGACTGAAGGCGTAGTTGATGGCGAGTACGCTGCCAATGTAGGCGGCGAGCCAGAGCATGACGGAATCCTCCAAAAGCCACCCGCGGAAATACGGGCGCGAACGACGGCGCCACCCGCGTGAATGCGAGCGCTCCGCAGCGGTCTTGTAGCAGGTTCAGGTCATCGCCGTGAACCCTTGCGCCGTGAACCCTTGCGCCGTGAACCCGCGGCGCGCCGGTGCGGACGGAGCGCAACCGCCAAGAACGGCTTACCCCCACCTCGGTTCCCCGAATGCGCCGCCGCCCCTAGCGCGTCCGGACGATGCCCTGGCGCGTTCGTTCGGAGAGGCGAAACGAAAGAGACCCCGAAAGGTGAGGGCGATGGCGGCGGCGGGCGTATCAATTGGAATGGGCGGCACACGGGATCATTCGCTGGACGCGGCGCGCAGCCTGCTGATGATCCTCGGCGTGCCCTACCACGCGGCGCTGATCTACACGCCGGGCTATGACTGGGTGATGAACTCCCCCGACGGCATCGCCTGGATCGGGCTGTTCGCGGACTTCATCCACAGCTTCCGCATGCCCGCCTTCTTCCTGATCTCCGGCCTGCTGATCACCCACAGCCTGCGCCGCCACGGGCCGCAGGCGACCCTGACCTCGCGCGCCTCGCGGCTGCTGGTGCCACTCGTCGCCATGGCGGCGACGTTGAACGTCGCGCAGTTGTGGATGGAAAGCCGCGCGATCGACCCCGGCCTGACCGCGGGGGAGTTCCTCACCCAGACCATCCCCGCGGCCTTCTGGAGCGGCGGGCTCGTCTATCACCTGTGGTTCCTGGTCGAGCTGTTCATCAGCGTGCTGGCGCTCTGTCTCGCCTACCCGCTGCTGGTCGCGCTGCACCGGCGGCTGGCGGAGCGCGCGCCGGGGCTGGCCCGCTGGCTGGCCGACCCGCCGGACTGGCTGCCGCCGCTCCTGCTCAGCCTCGTCATGATGGGGGTGCTGGGCTTCGACAACATCTCCGACCTTCTGGTGACGCCGCTGGTGCCGACCAACTCGACGGCGGTGAGCATCGTCATCTCGGCGGGCTTCTTCGCGGTCGGCGTGCTGATCGCCCATTGGCCGGGCGGGGCCGCGCGCTACGCCAAGGCGAGCTGGGGCGTGGCGCTGACCTATCTGGCGTGCTTCGCCATCCACATCGGCATGGTCGGCGTCGAGAAGCCCATGCCGGTCCGCTTCCTCGACGAGGCGCTGCGCGCCGTCGCCGCCTGGTCGGCCTTCCGCTTCGTCCTCGGCCTGACGCAGTCCTTCTTCTCGGCGGAGAGCCGCCGGGTCCGGGCGCTGTCGCAGGCCTCGTACACCATCTATCTGCTGCACCATCTGGTGGTCATGGCCGCCGGCTTCGCCCTGCTCGCCGTCACCGCGCCGCCGCTGCTGGAATTCGCCGCGATCACCGCGGTGGGGCTGTTCGTGCCGCTGGCGGTCCATCACGGGCTGGTCCGCCGCTCGCCGACGCTGCGCTTCCTGATGAACGGCGTCCCGCCGGGCGAAGCGAAGAAGCGAAGCACCCCGGCGCGCGGCCGCGAGACGATGGCCCGCCGGACCGGCTGAGAGCGGGCAAAGCCAAGCGTTCTTAGACCATGGTCGCATACCCGCACCCCCGCGCCGGCTTTGCCCGGCGGGCGGCGCTGAAGTAACCTATAGGTCATCCGCCCACGTTTCCCGGCCGGCCTTCCGGCGTCGGGTGGCTGTTTGGGGTGTTGGATGCCATGCCGATGCTTTTCGGGACCCGCATTGTGACCAGACATCCGGCCTCGGACGCTCTCCTCTCCGATGCTCCGCCCAGCGCCCCTGTGCCCAGCCCATCCCTGCCAAGGGCCGTCTCGATGGCGGAGGACGCCCGCACCGCCGCGCGGGACCTTTTCGAGGGGCTGTGCGGGCGGGACCCCGCCGCCGCCGCGGAGCTGGAGATGGTGCTGGTCTTCTGCTCCGCTCACTATGACCAGGCGGAGCTGGCGGCGGCGCTGGCCGAGTTGTTCGGGCCGGTGCCGGTGGTCGGCTGCACCACGGCGGGGGAGATCACGCCCTTCGGCTACGCCGCCGGGTCGCTGGTCGGGATCGGCTTCCCGCGCGCCGACTTCACCATCGCCACCCAGCGCATCGACGATCTCGACCGCTTCTCCATCGCCGAGGCGCCGCGCGTCCTGCGCAGCCTGATGGAGCAGCGCGACGTCGCATTGGCCGCCCGGACCGACGCCTTCCCCGACCATGGCAGTTTCGCCTTCCTGATGATCGACGGCATGTCGCGGGCGGAGGAGATGGTGGTCAGCGCGCTGCACAGCGTGCTGATGGACATCCCGCTGTTCGGCGGCTCCGCCGGGGACGAGCTGCGCTTCGAGCGCACCTTCGTCCTGCACGAGGGGCGGTTCCACACCAACGCGGCCGTGCTGATGCTGGTCACCACGGCGCGCCGCTTCGTGGTCTTCCGGACCGAGCATTTCGTGGCGTCCGACGCCAAGATGGTGGTGACCGGCGCCGACCCGCAGCGCCGCATCGTCACCGAGATCAACGCCGAGCCGGCGGGCCGCGAATACGCCCGCATGGTCGGGCTGGAGGGGGAGCCGCTGACTCCCCTGATCTTCGCCGCCTATCCCGTCGTCGTGCGGGTGGGGGGCGAGTACCATGTCCGCTCCATCCAGAAGGTCAACGACGACGAGAGCCTGACCTTCTACTGCGCCATCGACGAGGGGATCGTGCTGACCGTCGCCCGCGGCGTCGACCCGGTGGAGAATCTGGAGGAGATGATGCGCAAGTTGGCCGCGGAGGTCGGCGGGCCGCCGGACCTCGTGCTCGGCTGCGACTGCATCCTGCGCCGGCTGGAGCTGGAGCAGCGGCAGCTCAAGCACGTCATGTCGGCGGCGCTGGCGCGGCACAACGTCGTTGGCTTCTGCGCCTACGGCGAGCAGTACAACGCCATGCACGTCAACCAGACCTTCACCGGTGTCGCGATAGGTGCGCGATGACGCTCATCTTCGACTGGCGGGAACCGTCCCGTCCACCCGCCGATCCATCGCCCGCCCCCCTCCCGGTCACCGGCGAGGACAAGCGGCTGGAGGCGCTGGAGCGCGAGAACGCCAAGCTCCGCCGCATCAACCAGGTGCTGATGGACCGGGTCGAGCGGTCGATGGACGTGCAGGGGGGTGCCTTCTCCCTGTTCCAGACCGCCATCGTCCTGGAACAGAAGGTGCGCGAGCGCACGCTGGAGCTGGAGCGCGCCCTGCGCGAGCTGGAGGACAGCCACCGCGCGCTGGCCCGCGCCAAGGAGCTGGCCGACACCATGCGCAGCCGCCTGTCGGAGGCCATCGAGTCGGTCAACGAGGGCTTCGCCATCTTCGACGCCGACGACCGGCTGGTGCTGTGCAACAGCAAGTATCTGGCCCTGTGGCCGGAGATCCGCGACCGCATCCTGCCGGGCATCCGTTTCCAGGAGATCGCCGAGCTGGCGGCCTCCTCGCGCACCATCGCCGACGCCTACCCGCGGCCCGACCGCTGGCTGTCGGAGCGGCTGGCCCAGCACCGGGCGCTGAAGGGCCCCTACGTCTACCGGCTGGCCGACGGGCGCTGGGTCCAGGTGAACGAGCGGCGGACCCGCGACGGCGGGGTGGTCGGCGTCTACACCGACATCACCGACATCAAGGAGCATGAGACCCGCCGCCGCGAGCGCGAGCTGGCCGAGAAGTCGGCGCTCCTGCAGGCGACGCTGGACAACATCGCCCAGGGGGTCGGGGTGTACGACCGCGACCAGCGGCTGGTCGCCTGGAACGAGCGCTTCACCGGCCTGCTGCGCCTGCCCGCCAAGGTGGCGGAGCGCGGGGCGGGCTTCGCCGACTTCGTGCTGCACCACGCGGCACTCGGCGACCGCGGCCTGTCGCTGAAGGCGCTGATGATGCCGAGCTGCCTCGTCGAGCAGCCTTGGCTGGACGACACGGTGCTGGAGATCAGCCGCAACCCCATGCCGGGCGGCGGCTTCGTCCTGACCTTCACCGACATCACCGAGCGCAAGCGCGCCGAGCAGGCGCTGCGCGACAGCGAGGAGCGCATCCGGCTGGTCACCGACGCGGTGCCGGCGCTGATCGCTTACGTCGACGCCGAGCAGCGCTTCCGCTTCGTCAACAAGGCCTACGAGGGCTGGTTCAACCGCAAGCGCGAGGAGATCGAGGGGCAGCCCATGTGGGCGGCGCTGGGCGACCTCTATTACGAGGTGCGGCGCTCCTACGTGCTGCGGGCGCTGGCCGGCGAGGAGGTCACCTTCGACCTGGAGCTGCCCGGCGAGAACGGCGCCCCGCGCTACGCCGTCGCCACCTACATCCCGCATTTCGGCGAGCGGCGCGGCGGCGGCAAGCCGGAGGTGTTGGGTTATTTCGGCCTGATCCACGACATCACCGAGCGGCGCATGGCGGCGGAGGCGCTGGCAGACGCCAAGGACAGCCTGGAGCGCCGCGTCGTCGAGCGCACCGCCGAGCTGACCCGGCTCAACGGCCAGCTCCAGCAGGAGATCGCCGAGCGCATCGCCGCGGAGGAGGCGCTGCGGCTCGCCAAGGCGGAGGCGGAGCAGGCCAACCTGTCCAAGACGCGCTTCCTGGCGGCGGCCAGCCACGACCTGCTGCAACCGCTGAACGCCGCACGGCTGTTCGTCTCGGCGCTGGGCGACCTGGAGCAGCCGGAGCCGAACCGCGGGCTGGTCGACAACATCGACGTCGCCCTGGCCTCGGTGGAGGACCTGCTGTCGGCGCTGCTGGACATCTCCAAGCTGGACGCCGGGGCGGTGCGGCCGGAGATCGCCGATTTCCCGATCAAGAGCCTGTTCGGCGCGCTGGCCACCGAATACGCGGCGGTGGCGAAAGAGCGCGGGCTGGACCTCTGCGTCGTTCCCAGCCACGCCGTGGTGCGCAGCGACATCCGGCTGCTGCGCCGGATTTTGCAGAATTTCCTGTCCAACGCTCTGCGCTACACCCAGGCAAAGAGGGGGGCGCGGGGCGGCGCCGGGCGTGTGCTGGTCGGCTGCCGGCGGACCCGCGAGGGCCTGCGGATCGAGGTGTGGGACACCGGCCCCGGCGTGCCCGCCGACAAGCTGGACGAGATCTTCCAGGAGTTCCGCCGCCTCGACACGCCCTGCGCCAACGAGCGGGTGCGCGGTATGGGCCTCGGCCTCGCCATCGTGGAGCGGGTGGCGCGGATGCTCGACCATCCCATCACCGTGCGGTCGCAGCCGGGCCGGGGGTCGGTCTTCGCGGTGACCGTGCCCTTCGGGCGCTACGCCCGCCCGGTGCGCGCTCTGGAGGCGCCGGTGCAGACGGCCTCGAACCGGCTGGCCGGCACGCGGGTGCTGGTGATCGACAACGAGCCGGCGGTGCTGGCCGGGATGCGCGCGCTTCTGGAAGGCTGGGGGTGCAGCGTCGCCACGGCGGCGTCGGGCGACGAGGCGCTGGCCGGGCTGGGGGCGGTGGCGCCGGACGTGCTGTTCGCCGACTACCACCTGGACGACGGGGTGATTGGCTTCACCGAGATCGCGCGGGTGCGCGAGCGCTGCGGGGCGGACCTGCCGTCGGTCCTCATCACCGCCAACCGCACCGCCGAGGTGGTGGAGGAGGCGCAGGCCAAGGGCTGCCATGTGCTGAACAAGCCGGTGCGCCCGGCCCAGCTCCGCGCGGTGATGACGGGCCTGCTGGCGTAAGGGGACGCGATGGGCCTCCACCCCGGCCGTTCCCTGGGAAGCGGAAGCGAAGGGCCGGGGTGGCGGAAGACCCGGAGACTCAGCGCGTCAGGCGGATGATCGTCACCATCATGCCGATCGCGTACAGCTCGGCCAGCGGAACGATCCAGGACGGGTGGAAAATGATCGACAGCGGCATGATCAGCAGAAGGATCAGCGCCGGAAACACGAAGTAAGGCGAATTGCAGTAAGCCGGCAGGCCATGCACCCGGCCAGAGACCCGGCCAGAGACATCACGCGACTCTTCGCCAATCAAACGATTGGCATCACCAACAGTTTGGTCCACCATTCTCTAGCACCCACTGTATTTATGGTCTTTTTCTTCTCCATCTCTGGCGGACGGAGCGCCGTCCCTATAGCACAGTTTGCCGCGATGCAGGCACGACTTCGCGCCGTCTTGCCGGATGGCGAAAACGGCGCGGGAAGTCCTGATTTTTATTGTGGCCTTACGCCGCTTCGGTCAGCGCCAGATGCGGGCGGCGAACCATCGACTGGATGGTGAAGGGCGCGCGCACGCCGCCGCTGAACAGCTCGGCGCATTCCAGCGCCTTCAGCACCCGCTCCTCCGCCGGCAGACCGGCCGTGGAGGCGAGCGAGCCCAGCGCGTAGTCGGACCCGCAGCCGATGGCGTGGTAGCCGCGCACCGCCTCGCCCACCTGATAGTCGGACTGGATGGAGAAGAGGCGTCCCTCGTAGCCGACCATGAAGGTGCCGCCGGTCTCCACGTCGTTGGAGCGGTGGGCGTAGCCGCCGTCCTTCAGGCAACCGCGCACGGCGTCCACGAAATCGACGACCATGTAGCGGAAGACGTCGGCCTCGGGGTCGCGGTGCGGCGGCTCCAGCCGGTAATGCAGAAGCTGGCCCATGCGGAAGCTGCTGGTGAAGCCGATCAGCAGATCGGCGTTGCGGAACACCTTGGTGTCCGCGCGCACGGTGATGTCCAGGCCGTTCACGCCCGCGCTGTCACCGCCCATCCACACACGATCGCCGTCCACCAAGCCAACAATGCAGGTCATCGCCGTCCTCGTCCCTGAATCAATTTCGCCCGAAAGCAGGGACAGGGTGGGCTTTTATGGTTAACGAATTGTTGCGCAGCGGCGGTGCCGAAGGGGGTATTTCGCTTCGGCACCTCACTCCAAGCGCAAGCGCGACAACGGCTTAGCGGGCCAGCCCGATCGGTGGGAGGCTGGCCGCCAGCCTGCGGACGCGGCTCCCCCTGCCCCTACTCCCGGGGCGCCGCGTGCAGGCGCTTCTGCCCCTGGACGAAGCGGGCCAGCGTGTCGGACAGCACGCCGCGCGGGATCATCGCCTCGATCAGCTGGAAGCGCCCGCGCGTGGCGAAGGCCTTGTCCAGCGCCGCCTTCAGCTCCGCCCGCGTGCGCACGCGGACGCCGTCGCCGCCCATGCCCGCCGCCATCTCGGCGAAACGCCAGTCGTCCAGGTCGTTGAAGGCGGATTCGGGCTGGAAGGTGCGCAGCATCTCCCAGCTGGCGTTGTTGAACAGGATCACGATGGGGTCGATGCCAAGGCGTCGGCAGTTGCCAAGCTCCCACCCGGTCATCTGGAAGGCGCCGTCGCCGACCACCGTCAGGATGCGCTTGCCGCCCGACACGCACTGCGCCCCGATGCCTGCCGGCACGCCGAAGCCCATGCCCGCGTAATATCCCGGCGCCATCAGCCCGGCGTCGATCATGTCCATGGCGGTGAACAGGCAGTCGCCCATGTCCGCCGCGATCAGCAGCGGTTCCTGCCCGGCGCGGACACGGTCGTTGACGGCGCGGGCGATGTCCATCGGGGCGATCGGCTCGCCGTCCGCCTGAAGACCGGTCGGGTAGGCGTGGGGTTCCTTGCCGCGGGTCGTGCGGTCGGACGGCGGCAGCCGCTCCAGCAGGGCGTCCACCAGCCCGTCCAGCGGGATGTCGGCGTAGGTGTGATAGCCCAGCGTCACCGCCCGGTCGAAGGCGTGGATGGTCTTGCGCAGGTCGATCTTGCGCTGGGACACCGCGAAGTTGGTGTCGCTGAGGATCGCGCCGAGCAGGAACAGCCCGTCCGACTCCTCGACCAGCCGGGTGATCTCCGCGTCCCCCGCCACGCCGATGTAGGTGCCGAGCGGCGGGGTCGGCGCGTCGGCCAGCAGGCCGCGTCCCATGAAGGTGGTCACCACCGGCACGCCCAGCCGCTGCGCCAGCTCCGCCACCTTGGCCTCCAGCCCGTAGCGGCGGACCTCGACGCAGACCATCAGCACCGGCGACATGGCCGAGCGCATGGCCGCCAGCACCTCGTCCGCGCAGGCGGCCAGCGCGTCGCGGTCCACCGGCCAGGCGGGGTCGTCGCCCACCGGCTCGACCTCGGCGTTGACCATGTTGCGGGGGATTTCCAGATAGACCGGACGCGACAGGGCGCGGGCGGCCCCCAGCACGCGGGCGATCTCCGCCGGGGCCTTAGCCGGGTCGTCCAGCCGCGCCTGGGCGACGGTGATCTCCTTGAACACCTGGAACTGCGTGTCCAGCGTGCGGCCCTGGTGGTGCAGCAGCAGGCCGGCGTTGCCCTCCGTCGTGCCCGGCGCGCCGGAGATGACGACGACCGGCGACTTCTCGGCGTAGGCGCCGGCCACCGCGTTCACCATGTTGAAGGCGCCCGCCCCGTAGGTGACCGCCGCCACCCCCAGCGTCGAACTGTAGCGCGCCGCCGCGTCCGCCGCGAAGCCCACCGCCGGCTCGTGGCTCAGTGTGTGGAGCGGCAGGATTTGCGTCTCCTCCGCCACCTTGAAGAAGGGCAAGGCGAAATCGCCCGGAATCCCGAACATGGCCTGTGCGCCGCGATCCTTCAGCGCGCGCAGCAGGGCTTCGGCCAGCTTCATGGCCGCTCTCCCGTTCCAATAGGTTTCGCGGGCCGAAAACCCGCACAGGGGGACAGCATCGCCTCCGCCACCGCTCCGCGCAAGAATTGTTTCATTCGAAACAATCCATGTGCGCCGGAAATTGTGGAGGGGTGCGGGCGGCAATTAAAATCCCCTCTCCCGCCCCGGGAGAGGGGAGGGGCCCGCGCGCAGCGTGGGAAGGGTGAGGGTGCCGCCAAGGACTGGTGACTTGATCCTCGGACGACCCTCACCCGGCGCCTGCGGCGCCACCCTCTCCCGGGGCGGGAGAGGGGTTGTTCTCCGAACGCGATAGGCCCCGCGGCGCCTGATGGGCGTCTTTCGGACCGGCGCGCGGCGTGCTACGACTGCCGCCCTGTTCCCGACTTTCGAATGATGCCCGCATGTCCGTCGCCGTCCGCTTCGCCCCCAGCCCGACCGGTCTCCTCCACGTCGGCAATGTGCGCCTCGCGCTGGTCAACTGGCTGTTCGCGCGCAAGGCGGGCGGCAATTTCCTGCTACGCCTCGACGACACGGACGAGGAGCGCTCCAAGCCGGAATACGCGGAGGGGATCGAGCGGGACCTGACCTGGCTCGGTCTGACCTGGGACCGCTTCGCGCGGGAAAGCGACCGCTACGGCCGCTATGACGAGGAGGCGGCGGCGCTGAAGGCCAGCGGGCGGCTCTACCCCTGCTACGAGACGCCGGAGGAGCTGAACCTCAAGCGCGCCAGCCTCGTCTCGCAGGGCCGTCCGCCGATCTACGACCGCGCGGCGCTGCGCCTGAGCGACGCCGACCGCGCCCGCCTCGAATCGGAAGGACGCACGCCGCACTGGCGCTTCAAGCTGGAGCATACGCCGGTCGAATGGACCGACCTCGTGCGCGGCCCGGTGCATTTCGAAGGGTCGGCGCTCAGCGATCCCGTGCTGATCCGCGAGGATGGGCGCCCGCTCTACACGCTGACCAGCGTGGTGGACGACGCCGACCTCGCCATCACCCACGTCATCCGCGGCGAGGACCACGTCGCCAACACGGCGGTGCAAATCCAAATCTTCCAGGCGGTTGGCGGGGCCGTCCCGGTCTTCGCCCATCTGCCGCTGCTGACCGACGCGACGGGACAGGGCCTGTCCAAGCGGCTGGGCAGCCTGTCCGTGGCCAGCTTGCGCGAAGAGGAGGGGATCGAGCCGATGGCGCTGGCCAGCCTGCTCGCCAAGCTCGGCACCTCCGACGCCATCGAGCCGCGGCTGACGCTGGACGAGCTGGTGGCCGAGTTCGACATCGCCAAGGTGTCCCGCGCCACCCCGAAGTTCGACCCGGAGGAGCTGCTGCGGCTGAACGCCCGCATCCTCCATCTGCTGCCCTTCGAGCGGGTCGCCGGGGAGCTGGCCGCGCTCGGTCTGGATGATGCCGACGCCGCCTTCTGGGAGGCGGTGCGCCCCAACCTGTCGCGCGTCGCCGAGGTCCGCGACTGGTGGGCGGTGACCCACGCCCCGGTTGCCCCGGTGGCGGACGATCCCGCCTTCCTGGCCGAGGCGGCGGCCCTGCTGCCGGAGGAGCCGTGGGACCTCTCCACCTGGGGCACCTGGACGGGTGCCGTGAAGGCCAGGACGGGGCGGAAGGGCAAGGATTTGTTCCTCCCCCTGCGCCGCGCCCTCACCGGGCGGGACCATGGACCGGAATTGAAGAACCTGCTACCCCTGATCGGCCGAACCCGCGCGCAAAAGCGCCTCGCGGGAGAGACCGCGTAAGCTCTCGAAGACCCTCTCACAGGAGACATGGCGCCGTGCCGCTGGACCTCTACAACACGCTGACCCGCCGCAAGGAACGCTTCGAGCCGATGACTCCGGACCGGGTGGGCATGTATGTGTGTGGACCCACGGTCTACGACACCGCGCACATCGGCAACGCCCGCCCGGTGGTGGTGTTCGACCTGCTGTTCCGGCTGCTGCGGCGGCTGTACCCGGCGGTGACCTACGTCCGCAACATCACAGACGTCGACGACAAGATCATCGACCGCTCGCGCGACAGCGGGGAGCCGATCGAGGCGCTGACCAAGCGCACCGCCGACCTCTACCACGCCGACATGGACGCGCTGAACGCGCTGCGCCCGACCATCGAGCCGCGCGCCACGCACCACATCTCGCACATGGTCGCCCTGATCGGGCTGCTGATCGAGCGCGGCCACGCCTACGCCGCGGAAGGGCACGTGCTGTTTTCCGTGCCGTCAATGGCGGAGTACGGGCAGCTCTCCCGCCGCTCGCTGGACGAGATGATCGCCGGCGCCCGCGTCGAGGTCGCCCCCTACAAGCGCGATTCCTCCGACTTCGTGCTGTGGAAGCCGAGCGCCGCCGACCAGCCCGGCTGGGACAGCCCGTGGGGCCGCGGGCGCCCCGGCTGGCACATCGAATGCTCGGCCATGGCCAAGGAGCATCTGGGCGTCACCTTCGACATCCACGGCGGCGGGCTGGACCTGATCTTCCCGCACCATGAGAACGAGATCGCCCAAAGCCGCTGCGCACACGGCGGCGAGCCGCTGGCCCGCTACTGGGTCCACAACGGCTTCGTGACCGTCGAGGGCGAGAAGATGTCCAAGTCGCTGGGCAACTTCTTCACCGTGCATGATCTGCTGGACGAGTTCCCCGGCGAGGCCATCCGCCTGACGCTGCTGAGCGCCCACTACCGCCAGCCGCTGGACTTCACCCGCGAGGGGCTGAAACAGTCCAAGGCGACGCTCGACCGCTGGTACCAGGCGCTGCGCGGCGAGCCCGCCCCGGTGGACGCCGAACTGCCGTTCGACGTATTGGCCGCGCTGGAGGACGACCTCAACAGCCCGCTCGCCATCTCCCACCTGCACGAGCTGGCCTCAGCCGTGAACAAGGCGACGGGAGACGCCGGAAAGGCCGCCGCCAAGGGCGCGCTGCGCGCCGCCGGTGAGGCGCTGGGCCTGCTCCAGCAGGACCCGGAGACATGGTTCCGCTGGGCGCCGAAGGGGGCCGCCGCCCTGTCCGACGCCGACATCCAGCAGCGCATCGACGACCGCTTGGCCGCCCGCAAGGCCAAGAACTACGCGGAGGCCGACCGCATCCGCAAGGAGCTGGCCGACCTCGGCATCATTCTCGAGGACGGCCCGCAGGGCACGACCTGGAAGCGCGCCTGAACGCCGCGCCGGGGTTCATCGGATGAAGGGGGCCGCGCATGAAGCCGCGGCCTCCGCTCATCCAAAGGTCCAATGGACCGCGTCTTTCCCACGCAACGAAAAAGGCGCCTTCCGCCGTCGCGGAAGGCGCCTGAGTTCGGTTCCATATGCACCACCACGCGGGGGAGCCGGTCTGAACACGGATCAGACCGCCCGGAGGCCGTGCCGACTGGGAAAGTCCCAAAGTCGAATCCTGAATACCGCATTCCATGAAACAGCGCTATGCTTTTTTCGTCATATCGCCCGGATCGGACCGCAACGCCTCCACCTCGCCATCGGAGAACAGGCGCGAGCGGGTTAGAAAGCGCACGCCCTCCGGCGCTTCGAGCGAGAAGCTGGCGCCGCGGCCCGGCACCACGTCGATGATGAGCTGGGTGTGCGACCAGTATTCGAACTGCGCCGCCCCCATGTAGAAGGGACAGCCGCCGATCTCCCCCAGCCGCACGTCCTGCCCGCCGGGTCGGAACTCCCCGTCCATGAAGCACATCGGCGCGCTGCCGTCGCAGCAGCCGCCGGACTGGTGGAAGAACAGCGGCCCGTAGAGCCCGCGCAGCTTTTCGATCAGCGCCAGGGCCGCCGGTGTGGCGACGACTCGTTCGACCATGGGCGGACACTCCTGAATGAATGGCCCGTCGGATGAGAAAAAGGGCCGGAGGCCGAATGGCCGCCGGCCCAAAGGTCGTCAGGGAGGAGACAAAACGCTTAGAAGAAGCCCAGGGCCTTCGGGCTGTAGCTGACCAGCAGGTTCTTGGTCTGCTGGTAGTGGTCGAGCATCATCTTGTGGGTCTCACGGCCGATGCCCGACTGCTTGTAGCCGCCGAAGGCCGCGTGGGCCGGGTAGAGGTGGTAGCAATTGGTCCACACGCGGCCGGCCTGGATGGCCCGGCCCATGCGGAAGGCGCGGTTGCCGTCGCGGCTCCACACGCCGGCGCCCAGGCCGTAGAGCGTGTCGTTGGCGATGGCCAGCGCCTCTTCCTCGGTCTTGAAGGTGGTCACGGACACAACCGGCCCGAAGATCTCCTCCTGGAAGACGCGCATCTTGTTGTGGCCTTCGAAGACCGTCGGCTGGACGTAGTAGCCGCTCTCCAGCTCGCCACCGAGATGGGCGCGCTCGCCGCCAATCAGCACCTTGGCGCCCTCGGCCTTGCCGATGTCGATGTAGGAGAGGATCTTCTCGAGCTGGTCGATGGACGCCTGGGCGCCGATCATCGTCGCGGGGTCGAGCGGGCTGCCCTGCTTGACGGCGGCGACGCGGGCGACGGCCTTCTCCATGAACTTGTCGTAGATCTTCTCCTGCACCAGGACGCGCGACGGGCAGGTGCAGACCTCGCCCTGGTTCAGCGCGAACATGGCGAAGCCTTCCAGCGCCTTGTCCAGGAACTCGTCGTCGTCGGCCATCACGTCGTTGAAGAAGATGTTCGGCGACTTGCCGCCCAGCTCCAGCGTGACCGGGATGATGTTCTCCGCCGCGTACTGCATGATCAGGCGGCCGGTCGTCGTCTCGCCGGTGAAGGCGATCTTGGCGATGCGCGGGCTCTGGGCCAGCGGCTTGCCGGCCTCGATGCCGAAACCGTTGACGACGTTGAGGACGCCGTCGGGCAGCAGGTCGCCGATGATCTCCATCAGCACCATGATGGCCATCGGGGTCTGCTCGGCGGGCTTCAGCACGACGCAGTTGCCGGCGGCCAGCGCCGGGGCCAGCTTCCACACGGCCATCAGCAGCGGGAAGTTCCACGGGATGATCTGGCCGACGACGCCCAGCGGCTCATGGAAATGGTAGGCGTAGGTGGTGTGGTCGATTTCCGCGATGGTGCCTTCCTGGGCGCGGACGCAGCCGGCGAAGTAGCGGAAATGGTCGATGGCGAGCGGCAGGTCGGCGTGGGTCGTCTCGCGGATCGGCTTGCCGTTGTCCAGCGTCTCGGCCAGCGCCAGGACGTCCAGACGCTCCTCCATGCGGTCGGCGATCTTGTTCAGGATGCGCGCGCGCTCCGCCGGAGAGGTGCGGCCCCAGGCGTCCTTGGCCTTGTGGGCGGCGTCCAGCGCCTTCTCGATGTCTTCCGCGGTCGAGCGGGCGACCTCGCACAGCGTCTTGCCGGTGATCGGGGTCAGGTTGGTGAAATACTGTCCCTTCGTCGGCGCCACCCACTGGCCACCGATGAAGTTGTCGTAGCGCGGCCGGATGGCGACCTGCTTGCTGAGCGTTTCCAGGGCCTGATGGATC
Organism: Azospirillum sp. UENF 312511; assembly: GCF_058780635.1. Taxonomy (NCBI): domain Bacteria; kingdom Pseudomonadati; phylum Pseudomonadota; class Alphaproteobacteria; order Rhodospirillales; family Azospirillaceae; genus Azospirillum; species Azospirillum sp. UENF 312511. The sequence continues at coordinate 855,497 of NZ_JBSNCG010000003.1, forward strand.
ACGGCGGTTTCCTCCCGAAGCGGATTGCCCGAACTGAATGTCGTGGAATGACGTTTGGCGGGTTGTGCGCCCTGTGTCCGTTCGTCCGATGATCGGTATCCGTCACAGCGCCCCGCCGTTATCGCGGTTTCGGGGAAGGCCGGTAAATTCGACTTTGGTTGCAGACGCGGCCCGCCCCAGATTCGGGACCGACCGTTGGCCGACAGATGATACCTTGGGCGGAGACCCTTCCGTTTCCCGGCGAGACTTCAGGACATGACGACCGACATCCGGCTGCGCTTCCTCCACCCCTCCGGCGCCATCGGACCCGGCAAGGTGTCCCTGCTGGAGGAGATCGACCGCACCGGCTCGATCTCGGCGGCGGCGCGGGCGCTCGGCATGTCCTTCCGCCGCGCGTGGTTCCTGGTGGAAACCATGAACTCCGCCTTCCGCGAGCCGGTGGTGCGCACCAACGTCGGCGGGCGGGAGGGCGGCGGGACCGGCCTGACCGCCTTCGGGCAGGAGGTGATCACCCGCTATCGCCGCATGGAGGAGGAGGCCCGCCGCGCCGCGGCACCCCACCTCGCCTGGCTGGACGAGGCGCTGAAGCCGGAGGCGGCGCCCGAAAAGAGCGCGGACTCCGCTGATCCAAAGTCCAATGGCCCGGACTCCGGCGATCCGTAAAGTCTCCCTCGACGCCGCGACCTTCCGCCGCGGCGAAACGAAGGAGGCCCACGACCCATGCGCACCGCCGCCCGCACCGCCGCCCCTGTAGCCTTGGCCGCCCTGGTCCTTCTCGCCGCGGCGCCGCTCCCGGCCCTGGCCGACGGCGATCCGGCGAACGGCGAGAAGCTGTTCCGCCAGTGCAAGGCCTGCCACACGGTGGAGGCGGGCAAGAACCGCGTCGGCCCGACGCTGCACGGGCTGTTCGGGCGCAAGGCCGGCACCGTGGAAACCTACGCCAACTACTCCGAGGGGCTGAAGGCCTCCGGCATCGCGTGGGACGCCAAGACGCTCGACCCGTATCTCGCCAACCCGAAGGCGGTCATTGCCGACAGCCGCATGGCCTTCGCCGGGGTCGCGAAGCCGGAGGACCGGGCCGACCTGATCGCCTATCTGGAAGCCGCGACCAAGTGAGCGCCGGCGAAACGGAAGCTGGGCGGGGCGGGAACCGCGGCGGCGCTGGCCTGTTGCCCGGTTTCCCCCCGCAGCCGGAGAACGGCCATGGCCGACGACACCGCAGGACAAAAAGGCGCAGAGCCCAAGGACATTCACAAGACCGACATCGGGCGGCTGTGCGACGAGCAGAGCGGCGGCGGCGGGTCCAACCCGGACACGCGCTACCGTGGCATGCCGGGCGGCCATCCCGGCGGTTCCCGCGACGGCGACTGCGATCCGGTGGCGCGCGCCGACCCCGAGCAGGCGGAACCGGACAGCGCCGAATCCGGAAACAGGCCCGCGTCCCGCTAGGCCGATGGCGTAGCCTTTCCGGGGCCGCCCCGAATTGGTCGTAGCCGTTGACACGGTCCCCCGCTAAAACAGGGGCTCCCTCACCGGCACAACACGGGCTGCGACCGGCATGCTGAAGCGCCTTTACGACTGGACGATGGCCAAGGCGGCCTCGAAGAACGCCACCACCTGGCTGGCGGGGGTTTCCTTCGCGGAAAGCTCCTTCTTCCCGATCCCGCCGGACATCCTGATGGTGCCGATGGTGCTCGCCAACCGGCAGGCCGCGTGGCGGATCGCGACGATCTGCACGCTGGCCTCGGTGGTGGGCGGCGTCGCCGGCTACATGATCGGCTTCTTCCTGTACGAGGCCATCGGCAAGGCGGTCATCGACTTCTACCACCTGGAAGCCCAGTTCGAGACGCTGCGCCATACCTTCGTCGAATACGGCGCGGAGATTCTCATCATCAAGGGCATGACGCCCATCCCCTATAAGCTGCTGACCATCACCGCAGGTGTTGCAAAGCTGAACATCTGGGTGTTCATCGGCGCCTCGATCCTGTCGCGCGCCATCCGCTTCTATCTGGTCGCCGCCCTGCTCTACTGGTTCGGCGAGCCGGTGCGCGCCTTCATCGAGAAGCGGCTGACGCTGGTCACCACCGCCTTCGCCGTCGCGCTGATCGGCGGCTTCCTGGCGATCAAGCTGATCTGATCCACGGCAACCCAACCACAGCACCGCGACGCCGGGCCATCCTGTCCTGTTGATGCCGCATCGAGGCATTGACGGGAGAGGATGGATGGACAGCGTGCGCGGGGCCGTGGTGGTCATCACCGGCGCGTCGAGCGGGATCGGGCGGGCCACCGCCCTGACCTTCGCGCGGGAGGGCGCCCGGCTGGTTCTGGCTGCCCGGCGGGAAGCCCTGCTCGGCGAGGTCGCCGAGGAATCCCGGGAACTGGGCGGCGAGGCCGAGGTGGTGCCCACCGACGTCACCGACGCCGAGGCGGTGCGGCGGCTGGCCAACCGGGCGATGCAGCTGTACGGCGGCATCGACGTCTGGGTGAGCAACGCCGGGGTCGGCGCCGTCGGGCGGTTCGAGGAGACGCCGCTGGAGGCGCACCGCCGCGTCGTCGAGACCAACCTGTTCGGCCCGCTGCACGCCGCCCACGCCGTGTTGCCGCTGTTCCGTCGGCAGGGCCATGGGGTGCTCATCAACACCGTGTCAGTCGGGGCCTGGGCGCCCGCCCCCTACGCCGCCGCCTACGCGGCCAGCAAGTTCGGGCTGGAAGGGCTATTAGAGAGCCTGCGGGCGGAGCTGGTCGACGCGCCGGGCGTCCATGTCTGCGGCGTCTATCCCTTCTTCACCGACACGCCGGGCATGTCCCACGGCGCCAACTACACCGGCCACCAGCTGGACGCGGAGAGCCCGTTCTACGACGACCCGCAGGACGTGGCGGACACCGTTCTAGCCGTGGCGCTGCGCCCGCGCGCCCAGGCGATGGTCGGGGCGATGACCCCGCTGACCCGGCTGGGGCACGCGGTGGCGCCGCGCCTGATGGAGAAGATCGCCGGACACGGCGCCCACCGCCATTTCAGCCGGACCCCGCCCGCCGCGGCGAGCGACGGCAACCTGTTCCGTCCGGTGGAGCGCGGCCGCGGCGTCACCGGCGGCTTCCGCACCCCGCCGCCCGCCTGGGTGTCGCCGCTGCTCGTCGCCGGGGTCGCGGCCGCCGCCGCTGCGGCCTACGCCGGCTACGCGCGGAGCAAGAACGGAAACCACTGAGGGCTTTGAGTTCGGGAACGGGTTGGTCCAGAATGCCGGCCCGTTCCCCCAAAGCCCCCGAGTCCATCATGCCGAAGCCGACGACCCCGCGCGGCCGTCCGCCCGTCTCCTCCCCTGCCCGCTCCCCGCGTCCGGGTCCGGCCAACGCCGGCAAGGATCTGCGCCGGGACGGAGCACGCGAGGAGCCGGGCCGGGAAGCGGGAAAACTGTTCCGTGTCGCCGGCCTGTCCGCCGTCTCCGCCCTGTTCGCCCACGACGCGGCGCGGGTTGAGCGGCTGTTCTTCGAGGAGCGGCTGAAGGCGAAGACCGGCGACTTCTGCAAGGCGATGGCCGCGGCGCGCAAGCCCTACCGCATGGTGGAGGCCGACGAGCTGGCGAAGGTCGCCGGAACGGTGCTGCACGGCGGGGTGGTCGCGCTGATCGCGCCGCGTCCGGTGCCCGCCTTCGACGTGGAGGCGGCGAAGCGTTGGGCGGTGGACGGGCAGCCGCTGCTGATCCTCGATGGGGTCGGCAACCCGCACAATCTGGGCGCCATCCTGCGTACCGCCGCCTTCTTCGGCCTGCGGCGCGTCGTGGTGTCGGACCATCCCGGACAGGCCCTGCCGTCGGAGTCCGCCTACCGGGTGGCCGAAGGCGGATTCGAATGGGTGGAGCTGTACCGGGCGGCCAACCTGCCGACGGTCCTGAAGCGGCTGCGCGAGTCCTACCGGGTGGCCGGGACGGCGCTGGGCCGCGGCCGGGCGGTGGTCACCGACCCGGCGGTCCTCACCAAGGGCGAGCGACCCGCCGCCGTCGTGCTGGGCAACGAGGAGGACGGGCTTCCCCCCGCCACCCTCGCCGCCTGCGAGGACATCCTGACCCTGCCGGGCACCGGCCGCATCCAGTCGCTGAACGTCGCGGCGACCGCAGCCATCCTCATCCACGCGCTGGCGAAGCCGGGCTGACGGCTTGGCGGATCAGCCGCCCAGGGCGATGATCAGCACCAGCGCCACCACGATGACCGAGACGACGGGCAGCATGTCCACCCCGCCGCGGTCCCAGGTCGGCGCCCGGCGGGAGCCGTGATGCGCGCCGTGGGCGTGGCCCAGCCCCTCGTCGGCCCAGCCATGTTCGGACGGACGGGCGCCGGGGGCGGAGACGGCGGGCGCCGCAGGGCTGGCGATGGTGACCACCCCGGCCCCGCGCTGGTAGTCGCCACCGCCGCCACGCGGGCGCTTCAGCCGCTCGTCGGTCAGCTCCACGTCGATGCCCGCGGCCTCCAGCTGCTCCACCACCGTGGCGACCTCCTCCGGGGTCATCGTCTCCACCGGCACGTCCTGGCCGAGCTGCTCGACGCTGAGCCGGTTGCCGTGCTGGCGTCCCTTGGCAATCAGGCGCTGGAGGGTGGTGTCATCGATCGTCATGATTCTCTCCCCGCGGTTCCACCTTGGACTGAACATTCCGAAGGGTAAACAGGCGGAGCCGCGGAAGGCTCCCGTACAAAGGCGCCGACTTGCCTCCGGGGCGGGGCGACCCGACATAATCCCCAAATCCCCATTCCCAAATCCTACGCCATCGGAGAGGCCGAGATGCTCGGAATGTTCATGCGCAAGCCCCTGGCGCTGCCCAGCGCGGAGGAGGCCCTGCCCGGACGCGACACGCCGGTTCCCGTGCCGCCGCGCCACCATGTCAACGGCAACCCGCTGACCCCGCCCTATCCGGAGGGGCTGGAGGTCGCCGACTTCGGGCTCGGCTGCTTCTGGGGGGCGGAGCGCAAGTTCTGGAAGGTGCCGGGCGTCTGGTCGACCATGGTCGGCTATCAGGGCGGCCACACCCCCAACCCGACCTATGAGGAGGTCTGCTCCGGCCGCACCGGCCACACCGAGGTAGTGCGCGTCGTCTACGACCCGGCCAAGGTCGGGTTCGAGGAGCTGCTGCGCGTCTTCTGGGAGGCACACGACCCGACCCAGGGCATGCGCCAGGGCAACGATGTCGGCACCCAGTACCGCTCGGCCATCTACACCCACACCGACGCCCAGCGCGCCGCCGCCGAGGCCAGCCGCCAGTCCTATCAGGCCCGCCTGGAGCAGGCGGGGTTCGGCCCGGTGACGACGGAGCTGCGCGAGGCCCCGCCCTTCTATTACGCCGAGGACTATCACCAGCAGTATCTGTCCAAGAATCCCGCGGGCTATTGCGGACTGGGCGGCACCGGGGTGACCTGCGCGGCGTGACGCGGTCTTGCGGTGCGGGGGCTGAACCATGGAGACGGTTCCCGCCCCCCACTGCGGCATCCGGGCGACAGGGTTAAGCCGGCTTGAACGGGGCGGTCCCTTGCGGTTGCGCCTGCCCGTCCCTTCCGGGTATGGTTCCGGCGGTCCATGAAAGCTCCAGGGGGTAGCCCCGCGGGGCGCCGCCCGAGAATTCCGCGCCCAATCCATGATCAAGGAAAGAACCGAGCTGGCGACGCCGCACCTGAGCGGCCTGCTTGACTTCTGGCTCACCAAATGCATCGGCGGGAAGCCGCCGGTGTCCAGCACCGTCGCCCCGGCCGATTTGCGGCCGTGGAAGGATAATATTGTGATTTTCGAGGTCATCGGCGACGACGACTTCGTTTATTCCTATTACGGCCAGTCGCTCGCCGCGGCCTTCGGGCATTCGCGCCTGGGCGCCACGCTGGATGATCTGCCGGAGGAGCAGCGGGCGATCCTGCGCCCCGAATACGCCTCGCTCCTGCGCGAACGGCTGCCGGTCGCCCGTGTCTACACCGCCGACTTCAGCGGCGTGATGCGGACCTGGGAGCGGCTGGCGCTGCCCATGTCCAGCGATGGGGAAACCATCGACAAGATCCTGGTCGCCGCCTACGAACTGCCGCCGGACGAACCGCCCTGCGCCGCGCTCATCCCCGCCGCGACGGGTGAGGAGACGGACGAAGAGGCGGAGCTGGACGTCGACGCGCCGGATGACGATGAACCGAACGGCGGCGAACCGAACGGTGGCGAACCGGACGGCGACGAACCGGATGCGGACGGCACGGCGGCCCCCGATCCCGAGGCTCTTGCGGACGAGGACGCCGAGACCGAGACCGAGACCGACGACGACACCCCCGACGACGCCGAAGACGGCGAGTCCTTCTCCACCGAACAGAAACCGGGAGCCCCGGCATGACGCCGCGCACGCCCCACCTGACCGCGCCCGCGACCCAGTCGGGAGTCGTCACCGCCGACGAGTTCAATCTGTGGTGCGCGCTGAACGGCCGCCCCTTCAACCTGATCCCCAACGCGCGCCCGGACGGGCGGCTGCTGTGGGACGTGGAGGTGCTTCCCGGCACCCCGCGCGCCGGCACGGTCTATTCGACCAACCTCGGCGACGAGGCGCTGGCGGTGGTCGCCGGATTCGCCTTCCTGTCCGGCGTCGAATGGGCCTACGAGGCGCGCGCAGCCGAGACGGCTCCCCCGGCCTTGGCCTCGGATGCGGCCACGGACGCGCCTGCGGACGTGGAGGATGTCCTCATTCCCGACGCCGAGGAGTTGCCCGAGGACGCGGAGTCCGAGGACGCGGCGGACGACACCCTCGCTTATGAGGACGGAGAGACCGAGGACGACGCCGAACCCGTCGCGCTGGACGGGGATGGCCTGGATGACGAGGGCCTGGACGGGGACGAAGCGGACGAGGATGGCGCGGCCTACGGCGAGCCGGCCGGCGAGGACGATCCCTACGCCCTGCCCGGCACCACGCTCCTCCAGAACCCGCCGCCGCGCCCGCCCCAGCAGCATGACGAGACGGTCCTTGCCCGCAACGCGCGGATGCTGGAGACGGTGCTGCGGAACTTCCGCGTCCGCGGCGAGATCATGGACGTGCGCCCCGGCCCCGTCGTGACGCTCTACGAGTTCGAGCCGGCGCCGGGCACCAAGTCGGCCACGGTCATCAACCTGACCGACGACATCGCCCGCTCCATGAGCGTGGTCACCGCCCGCATCGCCATCGTGCCGGGCCGCAGCGTGATCGGCGTCGAGCTGCCGAACCCGGTGCGCGAGATGGTCTATCTGCGCGAGATGTTCGACCACGCGGCCTTCGCCGAGTCGCAGGCCCATCTCGCCATCGCGCTCGGCAAGGACATCAGCGGGGAGCCGGTGGTCGCCGACCTCGCCCGCATGCCGCACCTGCTGGTCGCCGGCACCACCGGCTCGGGCAAGTCGGTGGCGATCAACACGATGATCCTGTCGCTGCTCTACCGGCTGCCGCCGGAGCGCTGCCGCTTCATCATGGTGGACCCGAAGATGCTGGAGCTGTCGGTCTATGACGGCATCCCGCATCTGCTGACACCGGTGGTGACCGACCCGAAGAAGGCGGTGATCGCGCTGCGCTGGGCCGTGCGCGAGATGGAGAGCCGCTACGAGGCGATGTCCAAGCTCGGCGTGCGCAACATCGAGGGCTACAACGCCCGCATCGCCGAGATGATCGCCAACGGCGAGCCGATGCCCCGCCGCCATGTCCCCGGCGAGGCCGAGACCGTCTTCGACCTGACCCCGCAGGAGCCGACGCCGCTCCCCTACATCGTGGTCATCGTGGACGAGATGGCCGACCTGATGCTGGTCGCCGGCAAGGAGATCGAGGCGGCGATCCAGCGCCTCGCCCAGATGGCCCGCGCCGCCGGCATCCACCTGATCATGGCGACGCAACGCCCGTCGGTGGACGTCATCACCGGCACCATCAAGGCCAACTTCCCGACCCGCATCAGCTTCCAGGTCACCTCCAAGATCGACAGCCGCACCATCCTGGGCGAAGCCGGGGCGGAGCAGCTGCTCGGCCAGGGCGACATGCTCTACATGGCCGGCGGCGGCCGCATCACCCGCGTCCACGGCCCCTTCGTCTCCGATTCGGAGGTCGAGGAGATCGTGCAGTTCATCAAGTCGCAGGGCGCCCCCAACTACGTCACCGCCATCACCGAGGAAGAGGATGAGGCGGTCGCCGACGAGGACGACGAGAGCGGCGGCGGCAACTCCGGCGACGACCTCTACATGCAGGCCGTCAACCTCGTGGTGCGCGAGGGCAAGGTGTCGGTCAGCTTCATCCAGCGCCAGCTCCAAATCGGCTACAACCGCGCCGCCCGTCTGGTCGAGCGGATGGAAACGGAGCGCGTGGTCGGCCAAGCCAACCACCAGGGCAAGCGCGAGGTGCTGCTGTCCCCCGCCGGCCTGTCGGCCAAGCGCGCGGGGGTCTAAAGCGGAATGCATTCCGCTCTGGACCGCGACGGCGGTCCCGGCCGCGCATGCGGCCGAAGCCCGGCCGGCGAATGAGGCCATATGAGTCTAAAGCGAATGAAAATTCGCTTTAGGAACAGGGGAGAGGGCGATGAAGGCGCATTTCGAACGGTTCGCGCGCTACAACCGCTGGGCCAACCGCCGACTCTACGCGGTGGCGGCCGAGCTGTCGGACGCCCAGTACCGCGAGGACCGCAGCGCCTTCTTCCGCTCGGTGCGGGGAACGCTGAACCACATCCTGGTGGCCGACCGGGTGTGGCTGCGCCGCATCGAGGGGGACGGGCCGACGCCCTTTGCCCTCGACGAGATCCTTTATGACGGCTTCGACGAGCTGCGCGCCGCCCGCGAAGCGGAGGACGAGCGCATCATCCGCGTCGTGGCGGAGCAGGAAGAGGCGCGCTTCGCCACGGACCTCCACTACCGCTCACTGGCCGGGCAGGCCTTCACCATGCCCTTCTCCGCGGTGCTGGCCCATCTGTTCAACCACCAGACCCACCACCGTGGGCAGGCGCACACGCTGCTGACGCAGTTCGGGCTGGCCGCGCCCAGCATCGACTTCGCCTATTTCCTGCTGGACAAGTAGGCACGCCGGCCTCTCACATCCGCCCCTCACATCCGCGACGGTGACAGGCGGAACTCCACCACCCGGCTGGTGCGGGCCAGCTTGTCGATCAGCTCCATCGGGTCCGGCGTGCCGTTGGCCTGGAGCGTGAGCTGGTATTCCAGATGACCGCTGCCGTTGCGCAGGTGGAAGGCCCAGGACACGATTTCGTAGCCGTGCTCCAGCGCCTTGACGCGAAGCACCTCCGCCGGGGGCGCCTGATCGCGCTCGAAGACGAGCATCACCTGGACCACCGTGTGGTGGGGCAGCACCGCCTCCAGACGTCGGAAGGCGCTCATCACCAGAATGACCAGAAAGGCCAAGCCGATGGCTGCGGCGTAGAAGCCCAGCCCGACGGTCACCCCGATCGCCGCCGCCGTCCAGATCGACGCCGCGGTGGACAGGCCGCGGATGGAGAAGCCCTCCCGCATGATGACCCCGGCGCCGAGGAAGCCGATGCCGGTCACGATGCCCTGGATGACGCGCGTCGGGTCACCGCCCCCGCCGTTTCCGCTTCCGATGCCGCCATACCACAGCCCCGGATAGGCGTTGACCACGGTCAGCGCCGTCGAGGCGAGGCAGACCAGCGCGTAGGTCCGCATCCCCGCCGCCCGCCCGTGGAAGGAGCGCTCGTAGCCCATCAGGATGCCGAGCCCCAGCGCCCCGACCAGATGCAGCAGGATGACCCCGTTGACGGCCAGTTCAGCCGGTGACCAGTAGGCGGACAGGTTCAGCATGACGCCCCTTCCCCCGGGACGACCGGTCCCGGGACGTCCAGTGTAGCGCCGATTGGTTGGCGAAGGATCACCCTACCCCAGCCCGCCCAGAGTCCAGCGGGCGAGAAGCGCCACCAGCATGCCCTCCGCCGTGGCCAGCATCAGCCGCAGCATCAGGCTCACGAGGTCGGTGAAGCGGTCGCGGCGGGGAAACACCTCAGCCAGCATGCCGGCGATGGCGCGGCGCAGGTTCAGGCTGACGAGGCCGATCACCAGCGCCACGACGGCGGTGCCAACCACATAATAGAGCGCGCCCTTCCAGCCGGCGAAGCTCTGCGGATGCTCCAGATAGAAGAGCGTGCCGACGACGATCCAGACGGCGGACGGCCAGACCCCTACCATGTCGGCGCCGCCGGCCGGCTTGCCTTCGCCGGGCATCGGCATCGGAGACTCCGGTGGGGGCTGCGCGCTCCAGGGCACCGCGGCCTCCGTCAGCCCCCCGGCACGTGCCGGAAGGCCAGCACGCGGGCCGGGCGGCCGTCCTCGTCGGACAGCGGCAGCAGCAGTTCGACGAAGCGCGCGCCCGGCAGCATCGGGTCGTCGCGCACCAGAAGGCCACGCGGTTCCCCCGTCTCCAGGCAGGCGCGCAGATCGGCGTTGAAGCGCGCCGCCGCCTCGGCGGGGTGGCAGTCGCTGACCGGGCGCGGCACCGCGCGCTGCCCGATCCGGCGCTGCACCGCCCGCCCGCAGGCGCGGTAGAGGAAATCCTCGCCGCCGCGCAGCGGCTCCATCAGGCACAGGCGCGGCACGCATTCGCGGATCTGCGCGGTGTCGATGTCGCGCGCTTCCGGCATCGGACGCCCGCGGAGGACGCGGCGCCAGTGGACGTAGAGCAGGCTGGCGATCTGTGGGATCTGGTCGAGGTCGAGCGGCTCCGACCGGCAGACCGGCGGTGCGGGCGGCGGCAGCGGAACGGCTGGGGCGGCGGCAACCACGCGCACCGGCGCGGCCGCCGCGACCTCAGGCACCGGCTTGACGGCGGCAGAGGCCATGGCGGAGGCGGGCGCCGGGCGGCTGGCGAAGACCGGCTGGCGCTCCGGCCGGCCGCCATGCTTCTTCAGCATCGGCAGCGGCGCCCAGGTCGGGCAGGTGTGGTAGGAGCGCGTGACCTTCCGGTAATCCTGGCTGGTCGCCGTCCGGCACTCCCCCTCCGCGCTGTAGCGGTCGACATGGACGAGCGTGTTGTCGTCCGACAGGGCGCGGTCGCCCCCCCACGAAACGCAGGCGGCGCAGGCGCGGCTGTCCTTGGCGAAAGCGTGGGTCATCGTCGGGTGCGAACTCCAAGGCCGTCAGGGGCGGCGGTCAGGACGGGTGTGCGGGCTTCTCCCGCTGGTGAAGATCGGAAACGCCGGGTTTCCGGCGCACCCCGATTGATGACGCCCTTTCGGCGCAGGTTCAAGCCTTGCCTCGCCGCCCGCTGGCGATGTTTCAGACATGTGGCCCGCGCATCATCCCACCCCTTCCCCCGCGCCGCCTTGTTCCCTATAAAGGGGCCTCGCAACGACATATTGATCCGTGCCCCCTCACACCCGCGCCCCGAAAGGGGCCAATGGCGCGAGGGGGCTTTTGCTGCACGAACGTCGAGAAGCGGACCCATGCCCAAGCGCACTGATATCAAATCCATCTGCATCATCGGCGCGGGGCCGATCGTCATCGGCCAGGCTTGCGAGTTCGATTACTCCGGCGTCCAGGCGTGCAAGGCGCTGCGCGAGGAAGGCTTCCGCGTCATCCTGGTCAACTCCAACCCGGCCACCATCATGACCGATCCGGGTCTGGCCGACGCCACCTACATCGAGCCGATCACCCCGGCCGTGGTGGCGAAGATCCTGGAGAAGGAGCGCCCCGACGCCCTGCTGCCGACCATGGGCGGCCAGACCGCGCTGAACACCGCCATGGCCCTGTCCGACGACGGCACGCTGGAGCGGCTGGGCGTGGAGATGATCGGCGCCAAGCGCGACGTCATCGCCAAGGCCGAGGACCGCATCCTGTTCCGCGACGCCATGGACAAGCTGGGCCTGGAATCGCCGCGCTCGCGCCTCGTGCGCAACATGCAGGAGGCGACCGAGGCGCTGGAGTTCGTCGGGCTGCCCGCGATCATCCGCCCCAGCTTCACGCTGGCCGGCACCGGCGGCGGCATCGCCTACAACCGCGCCGAGTTCGAGGACATCGTGCGCGGCGGCCTGCGCGCCAGCCCGGTCGGCGAGGTGCTGATCGAGGAATCGGTGCTGGGCTGGAAGGAGTACGAGATGGAGGTCGTCCGCGACAAGGCGGACAACTGCATCATCGTCTGCGCCATCGAGAACATCGACCCGATGGGCGTCCACACCGGCGATTCGATCACCGTCGCCCCGTCGCTGACGCTGACGGACAAGGAATACCAGATCATGCGCAACGCCTCGATCGCGGTGCTGCGCGAGATCGGGGTGGAGACCGGCGGTTCCAACGTCCAGTTCGCGGTGAACCCGGCGAACGGCCGCCTGATCGTCATCGAGATGAACCCGCGCGTGTCGCGCTCCTCCGCCCTGGCCTCGAAGGCCACCGGCTTCCCGATCGCCAAGATCGCCGCGAAGCTGGCCATCGGCTACACGCTGGACGAGCTGACCAACGACATCACCGGCACCACCCCGGCCAGCTTCGAGCCGACGATCGACTACGTCGTCACCAAGATGCCGCGCTTCACCTTCGAGAAGTTCGCCGGCACCGAGCCGCTGCTGACCACCTCGATGAAGTCGGTGGGCGAGGCCATGTCGATCGGCCGCACCTTCCAGGAGTCGGTGCAGAAGGCGCTGCGCTCCATGGAGACCGGCCTGACCGGCTTCAACGAGGTGCGCATTGGCGACAGCGACACGCCGGACGCCGCCGCCATCCGCGGCGCGCTGGCCCGCCCGACGCCGGACCGCCTGCTGGTCATCGCCCAGGCCTTCCGCCACGGCTTCACCGTCGCCGAGGTCCAGCAGGTCTCCAAGTACGACCCGTGGTTCCTGGAGCAGATCAAGGCCATCGTGGACCGCGAGCAGGCGATCCGCAGCGGCGGCCTGCCGACCGACAAGGCCGGCTGGCAGGCGCTGAAGCAGATGGGCTTCTCCGACGCCCGTCTGGCCGAGTTGGCCGGCAAAAGCGAGGGTGAGGTCGCCGAGGCCCGCCGCGCTGCCGGGGTCACGCCGGTCTTCAAGCGTATCGACACCTGTGCGGCCGAGTTCGCCTCCCGCACGCCCTACATGTATTCCACCTACGAGACCGACGGCACGGGTGCCGCCGAGTGCGAATCGGACCCGACCGAGAAGAGGAAGGTGGTCATCCTGGGCGGCGGACCGAACCGCATCGGCCAGGGCATCGAGTTCGACTATTGCTGCGTCCACGCCGTCTACGCCCTGCGCGAGGCCGGCATCGAGACCATCATGGTCAACTGCAACCCGGAGACGGTGTCCACCGACTACGACACCGCCGACCGCCTGTATTTCGAGCCGCTGACCGCCGAGGACGTGATCGAGCTGGTCCGCGTCGAGCAGCGCAACGGCACGGTGCTCGGCTGCATCGTGCAGTTCGGCGGCCAGACCCCGCTGAAGCTGGCCGACGCGCTGGAGAAGGCCGGCATCCCGATCCTCGGGACCTCGCCGGACGCCATCGACCTCGCCGAGGACCGTGAGCGCTTCCAGAAGCTGCTGCACCAGCTCAACCTGCTCCAGCCGGCCAACGGCCTCGCCCGGTCGCTGGAGGAGGCGGAGACGGTCGCCGCGCGGATCGGCTTCCCCGTGGTCATCCGTCCGTCCTACGTGCTGGGCGGCCGCGCCATGGAGATCGTCCACGACATGGCCGGGCTCAAGCGCTACATGGGCAACGCCGTGAAGGTGTCGGGCAAGAACCCGGTGCTGATCGACAGCTACCTGCAGGACGCCATCGAGGTGGACGTGGACGTGGTGGCCGACGCCACCGGCCAAGTCTACATCGCCGGCATCATGGAGCACATCGAGGAGGCCGGCATCCATTCCGGCGACTCGGCCTGCGCCCTGCCGCCCTACTCGCTGCCCGCCGAGACCATCGCCGAGATCGGCCGCCAGGGCGAGGCGCTGGCCCGCGCCCTGCACGTCGTCGGCCTGATGAACGTCCAGTTCGCGGTCAAGGACGGCACGGTCTACATCCTGGAGGTCAACCCGCGCGCCAGCCGCACGGTGCCCTTCGTTGCCAAGGCCACCGGCACCGCCATCGCCAAGGTCGCCGCCCGCGTCATGGCCGGCGAGAAGCTGGCCGACTTCACGCTGAACGGCCCGACCCCGCCGCACACCGCCGTGAAGGAGGCCGTGTTCCCCTTCGCCCGCTTCCCCGGCGTCGACATCGTGCTCGGCCCGGAGATGAAGTCGACGGGCGAGGTGATGGGCCTCGACCACAACTTTGCGCTGGCCTTCGCCAAGTCGCAGCTCGGCGCCGGCGTCACCCTGCCGGTCCAGGGCACCGTCTTCATCTCGGTGAAGGAGCGCGACAAGCCGTCGGCCGTGCAGATCGGGCAGAAGCTGCACGCCATGGGCTTCCGCGTCCTGGCGACCACCGGCACCGCGGCGGCGCTGCGCCAGGCCGGCGTCCCGGCGGAGTCGATCAACAAGGTGGTGGAAGGCCAGCCGCACATCGTCGACGCGATGATCAACGGCGAGGTGCATCTGGTCATCAACACCACGGACGGCGCGCAGGCCCTGTCCGACAGCTTCAGCCTGCGGCGCACGGCGCTGACCTACAACCTGCCCTACTACACCACCATGGCCGGTGCACGCGCGGCGGTGGAAGCGATTGCCGCACTCCGGAACGGCAGCCTTGAAGTCGCGCCGTTGCAGTCGTACCTTAGCGGTTCCTATTAGGACGGTTTACGGCGCGGCGGACCTCCTCCGCCGCGCCGTAACTTTCCCAGGGCGCTGCGTCGGCATGGTGATGGATTGAACGATGGAAAAAGTTCCAATGACTGCGGCGGGATACAACCGCCTGCAAGAGGAGTTGAAGCACCTCAAGACTGTCGAACGGCCCAACGTCATCAAGGCGATCGCCGAGGCGCGTGAGCACGGGGACCTGTCGGAGAACGCCGAATACACCGCCGCGCGTGAACGCCAGAGCTTCATCGAGGGCCGCGTCGCGGAGCTGGAGGACAAGATCAGCCGCGCCGAGGTCATCGACCCGACGAAGCTGTCCGGCAGTGCGGTGAAGTTCGGCGCCACCGTCACGCTCGCGGACGAGGACACCGACGAGGAGATCACCTACCAGATCGTCGGCCAGGACGAGAGCGACATCAAGAACGGCATGCTGTCGATCCAGGCGCCGCTGGCCCGCGCGCTGATCAACAAGTCGGTCGGCGACAGCGTGGAAGTCTCCACGCCGGGCGGCTCCAAGGTCTACGAGATCGTCACCGTCGCCTTCAAGTAAGCGCGGGTTCAAGCTTCAGGGGCCGGTTCGCAAGACACCGCCCCGCCACCGACCGCGAGCCGAAATGAAACGCTCCGCACCGACAGCCGGTGCGGGGCGTTTTGTTCTCACCCATGACCTTGTACCCTTATCCTAGGGCACCCTTATCCCCGCAGCCGCTCCGCCAGGAAGGCGGTGACCCGTTCGATGGCGTCCTTGCGGGCAGACTCGTCGGTGCCGACCATCGCCTCGCCCGCCGGAGCGGTCGCCAGATTGCGGCGCTTGCGCAGCGGCGAATGAGGGGAGTCGAAGCCGTGATGGGCGTCGGGGTAGACCACCACCTCGGTGCGCTCCTTCACCGGCTCGCGGTTCGCCAGTTCCAGGCAGCGCTCCGCCGGGGTCCACTCGTCCTTGCCGCCCAGCAGCATCAGCAGCGGGCCCTCCGGCTGCCAGTCGGCGTCGCCCAGCGGCGTCCGGCAACCGGGATAGAAGGCGATGGCGGCGCGGAAACCGTTCCCCTGCCCGCCCGGCCCATAGGCGGCCAGCACCGTGCCCGCCCCCTGCGACCAGCCCATCAGGGCGATCCGGTCGCTGTCGACGTCGCTGCGCGCGCGCAAATAGGCCAGCGCCGCCCAGGCGTCGCGCTTGCGCTCCTCGGTCGCCCGGACAGGGCGGTCCTTGACCGTGCAGACCTCCGCCACGCCGCGCGGGCCGAAGCTGTCCACCATCAGCACCGCGTAGCCCTGCTCGCGCAGCGTCAGCGCCCAGTCGATGTGCCGGGCCAACACCCGCCCGGTGTTGGCGTAAAGGCCGCTGCAGCCATGCAGCAGGACGACGGTGGGATAGGGGCCGTCGGCCTTGGGACGCAGGAAGCGACCGGTCAGGGCCGTCGGGGCGCCGCTGGTCAGGTCGGCGTCGAGCGAGGGAAAGCGGACGATCTCCTCCGCATGGACGCCCGGCGTGGCCGCCAGGGCCGGCGGGGAGGCGAGCAGAGGCAACAGGACCAAGGCGGCGCCGAGCGCCAGCGTCAGCGGGAGGAGGCGCGGCGGAAGGGCACGGCGGCGGGGTGAGGCCATCATCGTCTCCCGGTCACGGGCAAAGTCGGCGGAGTCGGTTGCGCGAGTTTAGCACCTTCGCCGTGTGGAAGCATCGCACGTGCGAAGACGGGCAGGAATCCATTTTTGGAAACGCTTGGCGTCATAAAATTGCGCGAGGGCCGCGTTCCCGAAACGCAGACAGCCGGCACCACATCCCATAACGCGGGGTGCGGTGCCGGCTGCCTGGGAAAGGTTTTGCGTCCGCGCGGCGCCGCGTCAGCGGCGCGCCACTCGGGTCGAGGACTCGCCCTCGTCCTCCTCGTCGTCATCCTCCAGCGAGTTCGGGAATGTCCGGCGAGTCGACGTCGATCGGCACACCGGGCGTGTGCTTCGACGTGCGGATCGACAGGGCTGACTTCACATGCGACACGTTGGGCGCCGCCGTCAGCTTCGTGGTCAGGAAGCGCTGGTAGTCGTCCCAGTCCTCCGCCACGATCTTCAGCAGGAAATCATACTCGCCGGCCAGCATGTTGCACTCACGCACCATGGGCCAGGAGTTGACGAGTTCCTCGAATTTCTTTAGGTCCACTTCAGCTTGGCTGGACAGGCCAACCTGGGCGAACACGGTGACACCGAACCCGAGCGCGTCGGGATTGATGTCGGCGTGGTAGCCGCGGATGAAGCCCGCCTCTTCCAAGGCGCGGACACGCCGCAAACACGGAGGGGCAGAGATGCCGGCACGCCTCGCGAGTTCTACGTTGGTCATCCGGCCGTCATTTTGCAGGTCGCGCAAAATCCGCCGGTCAATTCGGTCGAGTTTGACCCGCCGCATGGTTTGCTCGGTCGCTCCGGGGGTGATTTGAAGAAAGGATATTACACGGCGCAGCCATCCACGCCAAGCAAGAAACCCGTATCGGCGCCGGTGGAAAAACTTTCTATCGATGTATCCCGCCCCGACGCCCACCCAGGCGCGACAACCAGCCGCACCTCCAAACCATTCGTGTGACGATGCATTCCACCATTTCCGGTTCCCTTACCTGCTGGGTCGTGTCGGACGGCAAGCCCGGCATGGAAAACCAGTGCATCGGCCTTGCCGAGGCGCTGGGCCTCACCCCCGTCGTGAAGCGCGTGCGGCTGCGCAGCCCGTGGCGCCAGCTCAGCCCCTTCCTGCGGTTGGGCAACCGCTTCGCCGCCGGGCCTGAGGGCGATCCGATCCGCGCGCCCTGGCCCGACCTGATGATCGGCTCGGGTCGCCAGGCCATCGCGCCGCTGCTGGCCGCCAGCAAGCAGTCGCGCGGGCGGACCTTCACCGTCTACATCCAGGACCCGCAGATCAACCCGCGGCATTTCGGCCTCGTCGTGGTGCCCCGCCACGACCGGCTGCGCGGCCCCAACGTCATGGCCACCCGCGGCGCCCTGCACCGCGTGACGCCCAAGCTGCTGGCCGAGGCCGCTCAGCGCCACGCCCCCCGGCTCGCCGACCTGCCGCACCCGCGCGTCGCCGTGCTGATCGGCGGCACCAACGGTGTCTATGCCCTGACCCCGACCATCATGGGCGACGTCGCGGAGAAGCTGTCGGAACTGGCCCGCGGCAAGGGGGCCGGGCTGATGGTCACCCCGTCGCGCCGCACCGGCGCCGACAACGAGGCGATCCTGCGCGCCCGCCTGAACGGCCTGCCGGCGGAGGTGTGGGACGGCACGGGGGAGAACCCCTATTTCGCCTATCTCGGCTTGGCCGACGCGGTGGTGGTGACCTGCGACAGCGTGTCCATGACCTCGGAAGCCTGCTCCACCGGAAAGCCGGTCTATGTGATCGAGTTGGAAGGCGGCTCGCCCAAGTTCCGCAGCTTCCACGAAGAACTCTACAAGGAAGGCATCACCCGGCCCTTCACCGGCGCCCTGGAACAGTGGACCTACCCAACGTTGGACGATACCCGGCAAGTCGCCGAAGAGTTGCGCCATCGGCTTCTCGCCCACCGCGCCAAGCACAGCGCCTGAAATCCGGTGTGCATCACACTCCGCAACGCCGCGGCGTATCAAGGTATGCTTATGCTGTTCAGACCGGAATCCTGTCAAAAGGTTCATGAACGCTAATTCATTTAGCGCGTGTGCCGCCCTGTGGTAATTCGCTTTTACCGCCGGGACGCATTGGATCTTTTTGCATGGTTTCGCCTGACGCGGTCCAGGATGCCTTCATCCGCTGCCTGGACAACGCCCCGACCAAGGATGACCCGTATCGCCACTGGCTGTTGTCGCGCGCGCTCACCGACGAGGCCGCGGACGGCATCGCCGCACTGCCCTGGGCGCCGCCGCCGGTCGGCGACACCATGGGCAAGCGGGACACCAACAACGCCACCCGCAGCTATTTCTGCGCCCGCAGCCGGGCCGAGCATCCCGTCTGCGACGCGGTCGCCACGGCCTTCCAGCGCCGGGCGGTGACGGAGGCGATCCGGCGCACCTGCGGCGTCGATCTGGCCGGCACCTCGCTGCGCATCGAATACTGCCAGGACACCGACGGTTTCTGGCTGGAGCCGCACACCGACATCGGCGTGAAGAAGTTCACGATGCTGATCTATCTCTCCAAGGGGCCGGACTGCGCCGACTGGGGCACCGACGTGCTGGACGCCACACGCACCGTCGTCACCCGCGCGCCCTACGCCTTCAACGGGGGGCTGGTCTTCGTTCCCGCGACGAACACGTGGCATGGCTTCGCCCCGCGCCCGATCCGTGGCGTGCGCAAGTCGATCATCGTGAACTATGTCGGCCCTGAATGGCGCGCCCGCCACGAACTGGCCTTCCCCGACACGCCTGTCGCCTGAATTGCCGTGGCCTGAATTGCAGCCGTCTGGAGACCGCCCCATGTCCATGCCCACCTCCATGCTGGATCTGGACCGCTTCCGTGCCACCCCGCTGCAGCACGATCCGTTCGACTTCCTCTGCGTCCCCGGCTTCGTGAAGCGGGAGCATCTGGAGGCGCTGCACCGCGACTACCCCAAGGTGGACAAGCCCGGCTCCATCCCCCTGGGCGTCTTCCCGCAGGGCCCGGCCTTCGACGCCCTGATCGAGGAGCTGCGCGGCGAGGCGGTCTGCCAGGCCTTTTCGGAAAAGTTCGGGCTGGACCTGTCGCGCTACCCGACCATGTTCACCGCCCGTGGCATGTGCCGGGCGACCGACGGCAATATCCACCCCGATTCGGCCAGCAAGATCGTCACCGTCCTGATCTACATGAACCCGCCCTGGGAGGCGTCGGGCGGGCGCCTGCGCGTCCTGCGCAGCCCGAACTTGGAGGATTACGCCGCTGAGGTGCCGCCGGACGAGGGCACGCTGCTGTGCTTCCGCCGCTCCGACACCTCCTGGCACGGGCACCATTCCTTCGAGGGCCGGCGCCGCGCCGTGCAGATGAACTGGGTCCGCAACAGCGTCTACATCTGGCACGAGCAGTGGCGCCACCGCGTCGGCGCTTGGCTGAAGAACCGCAAGGGCGCCGCGCCGGTCCATTATTGAGGGGCATTCCCCGGATGGTCCCCCGGGTGGTCCCCCCAGTGGTCGGGGTGAGGCATCGTCACCATGATGGGCCGGCATGGCAGGCTTTCCGATGACAGCGCGTCGGAACTGGACCATATGTTCGGCGCGGCCCTATGGTCCGCATCAGATCAGATCGTGACGGACAGAGCGATGCCCAGCACCCACCACACCAAGGTTCTCATCATCGGCGCCGGTCCTGCCGGCTACACCGCGGCCATCTACGCGGCGCGCGCCAACCTGCAGCCGCTGATGGTGCAGGGGATGCAGCCGGGCGGCCAGCTCATGATCACCACCGACGTCGAGAATTATCCCGGCTTCGCCGACCCCATCCAGGGGCCGTGGCTGATGGAGCAGATGCAGAAGCAGGCGGAGCATGTCGGGACCAAGATGGTCTTCGACCTGATCACCGACGTCGACTTCAGCCAGCGCCCCTTCGTCTGCAAGGGCGACTCGGGCGACACCTACACCGCCGACAGCGTCATCATCGCGACCGGCGCGCAGGCCCGCTGGCTGGGCATCTCCAGCGAGGAGATCTACCGCGGCTTCGGCGTGTCGGCCTGCGCCACCTGCGACGGCTTCTTCTTCCGCGGCAAGGAGATCGCGGTGATCGGCGGCGGCAACTCCGCGGTGGAGGAGGCGCTGTACCTCACCAACCACGCCTCCAAGGTGACGGTCATCCACCGCCGCGACAGCTTCCGCGCCGAGCGGATCATGCAGGACCGGCTGTTCCGCAACCCCAAGATCGAAGTGGTGTGGGACAGCGTCGTCGAGGAGATCGTCGGCGAGGGCGACGGCTCGCTGGGCAACCCGCGCGGCGTCACCGGCGTGCGCGTGAAGAACGTGAAGTCGGGCGAGGAGCGGGTGATCCCGGTGGCCGGCGTCTTCGTCGCCATCGGCCATGTCCCGGCCACCGCCGTCTTCCAGGGCAAGGTGGAGACCGACTCCGAGGGCTACATCGTCACCGCCCCCGACTCGACGGCCACCAACGTGCCGGGCGTCTTCGCGGCGGGCGACGTGAAGGACAAGATCTACCGGCAGGCCGTCACCGCCGCCGGCATGGG
The DNA here is from genome assembly GCF_058780635.1 of Azospirillum sp. UENF 312511. Classification (NCBI taxonomy): domain Bacteria; kingdom Pseudomonadati; phylum Pseudomonadota; class Alphaproteobacteria; order Rhodospirillales; family Azospirillaceae; genus Azospirillum; species Azospirillum sp. UENF 312511. The sequence goes on from NZ_JBSNCG010000003.1 coordinate 876,325, forward strand.
TTGCATGGCCGCCCTGGAGGCCGAGCGCTGGCTGGCTCACCACGAGGGCGAGCCGAGCCCGGCGGGCAACTGGTAAGCCTTTTTTGGCGGGGGCCGGTCGCCCGGCTCCCTCCTACCGCCGGTTCATCAAACCGTCCACGCTGAACCGCCCGGCTCCGGCGGCGATCAGCGCGAGGAAGCCGCCGATGATGGCAAGGTTCTTCATGAACTGGATGCGCTGCATCCCCTGGGCCTCCGGCGGATAGGTCCAGTAGCGGTGGGCGATCAGCGTCGCCATGATGGTGAAGAGCACCACCGCCGCCGCGGCCAGCCGCGTCCATGCCCCCAGCACCACGGCCAGACCGCCGAAGCATTCCACCGCACCGCCCAGCGCGGCCAGCAGCATCGGCATGGGCAGCCCCTGCCCTCCCAGGCTTTCAGCGAAGCCACCGAGATTCATCAGCTTGCCGAAGCCGCTCTGCACGAAAATCGCCCCGATCAGCAGCCTTGCGGCCAGCAGCAGGACATCCTGCCCGCCCGTCGCCGCCCGCTCCGCTCCCCGCGCTCGGTCGTAATTGTAGGAGGCCATGGCGCCCTCTCCCGCGTCCATCGGACATCCAAGGAGAACGCGCGGTCCCGCCCGGTTGTTTCCCCCTGTTGTTGTGTTTGGCCCAAAAAGGACGGGGCGCCGCCCCGAAGGACGGCGCCCCGCCGAATCACAAAGTCGAATCGCGAACCGCTGTTCGGCGCCGACTACTCCAGCATGGAGCGCAGCATCCAGGCGGTCTTCTCGTGGATCTGCAGGCGCTGGGTCAGCAGGTCGGCGGTCGGCTGGTCGTTGGCCTCCTCGGCGGTCGGGAAGACCTTCCGGGCGGTGCGGGCGACGGCCTCGTGCCCCTCGACGAGCTGGCGCAGCATCTCCTGCGCGTTCGGAACGCCCTGCTCCTCCTTGATCGAGGCGAGCTTGGTAAACTGCGAGAAGCTGCCCGGCGCCGGATAGCCAAGGGCGCGGATGCGCTCCGCCACCTCGTCCAGGGCGGTCCACAGCTCCGTGTACTGGGTCATGAACATGGTGTGGAGCGTGTTGAACATCGGCCCCGTGACGTTCCAGTGGAAGGAATGCGTCTTCAGGTACAGGGCGAAGGTGTCGGCGAGCACGTTGTTCAGGCCTTCGGCAATGGCCTTGCGGTCGGCTTCCGCGATCCCGATGTCGATCTGCATGGTTTCCCAATCCTCCGAGGGGTTGTCTTCCATTCGTGGCTGCAATCGAGGCTACGCCCCGCTGCGCCCCGGGTAAAGACCCTACTTTAGAAACTTTCTAAAAAGCAGCCCTGCGCAACCCGCATGCCCCGGCATGCCGTGAAGGCCACCCCGACAAGCTTGGGCGCGCCCGGTGCGGGTCAAGATGTGCGCCGCAACAGCATCCGTATCAAGCATCAGTATCGGGCGCCCCGGACACTTGGCCGCGCGGCGTCAATGGTACAGCCCGACATAGGCGACCAGATCCTGGCCCGGCACCCGCTTCACGAAGGTGGTTTTCGGCTCGATCCGGTCGCTGGCGGGGTTCAACCAGCGGTACTCCACCCAGCCCTCGCCCGAGTCCCGCGCCACCGACAGGATGTCGCGGACGATGTCGCGGCCGTCCGGGTCCTTCACGTTGATCACGCTGACCCCGACCCCGGCGGGCCGGGGCGGATAGACCTTCCACACCCCGGCGAAGTCGATGACCGTGACGTAGAGCGCGCCGTGCCTGAACTCGCCGTCGCGGTTGAACGCCGCCGCCGCCGCCTCCAGCCCCCGGGCGGCGATCAACTCCGCCGCCTTCAGCGCGACGGCGCGGACCTGCTCGCGCTCCGGATCGCCGGGCTGGGCGCGGGCACCCGCGGGGTGGAGCGCTGCGATCAGAAGAGCGGTCAAAAGAACCCATAAGACGCGGAGCGGCGGCACTCGGACGAAGGCGCTGATGACACATCCCATGGCAAATCCCCCGGACCGGCCAATGCGGGAACGTGATGCGGAAAGGGGCGCCGATCGGTTCGCCCACTGTCGAAAGAAAGTCGGCCTCCGGCAATCCGCAATCCTGCGGCCTATTGCCGCAAAGTTCCGCGCGCGCCACACTGTCCCCAGCGTCCGGCACCAAAGGCCCGCCCGGCCTCCGCCGATCGATCGGCTCCATCCAACGGTGCGCGCCGGCCCGGACCGCATTTGGGAGGAGCAACGCATGCGCATCGCAATCATGGGGGCGGGCGCGGTCGGCGGCTATTTCGGCGCACGCCTCGCGGCGACCCACGGAGCCGAGGTGCATTTCATCGCCCGCGGCCGGCATCTGGAAGCCATCCGCCGCGACGGACTGCGCATCGAGAGCGAGGCCGCACCCCTGCATCTGACCGACGTCCGCGCAACCGACGACCCGGCCGAGGTCGGGCCGGTGGACCTCGTGCTGTTCGCCGTCAAACTGTGGGACACCGACCGCGCCGCGGAGGCCTGCCGCCCCCTGGTGAAGCCGGGCACCGTGGTGGTCACCGTGCAGAACGGCGTCACCGGCATGGACACGCTGTGCCAGATCCTGGGGCGGGAGCATGTGGCGGGCGGCGTCGCCCACATCGGCGCCACCATCGCCGCCCCGGGCGTGATCCGCCACACCGGGACGCTGGCCCGCCTGACCTACGGAGAGCTGGACGGGCGCCCCTCGCCCCGGCTGACCGCCTTCCACGCGCTGGCCGAGGCGGCCGGGTTCGAGGCGGTGCTGTCCGCGGCGATCCTGCGCGCGCAGTGGGAGAAATTCGCCTTCCTGGCGCCCTTCAGCGGGGTCACCGCCCTGACCCGCCAGCCCGCCGGGGTGATCCGCCGCGTTCCGGAAAGCCGCGCCCTGTTCCTCGACGCGGTGGCCGAGGTCGCCCGGCTGGCCCGCGCCCGCGACATCGATCTTGGCACCGGCATCGTCGCCCGCGTCGAGGCGCTGCTCGACGGCGTGCCGCCCGCCATGACCTCGTCCATGCTGAACGACCTGATGCGGGGCGGGCGGCTGGAGCTGCCCTGGCTGTCCGGGGCGGTGGTGCAGCTCGGCTCGGAGCTGGGGGTGCCGACGCCCGTCCACCGGGTGGTCGCGGCGGCCCTGGCGCCCTACGCCGATGGTGCCCCTTCAAACAGCCCGCCCTGAGGAATGACACCCCAGCGGGGGCGGCGTGACGTCATGCCGCCCCTTTTTTCCATCGACAGGTCCCCCGCCACGGGTGGACCATAACCTTGAAAAGGCACTGTTTTCAAAGCACCGGACCAGTCCGGCACCCTGTCAGGGCCATGCGCGCCGCCGGTGCTTCCGGCCACAGCGTCCCACCCGGCCCACCCAGGCCACCCGGCGTTCCGGCCGATGCCCACACGGGAAGACGCCATACGGGAGGTGTGCATGCCCCATTCACAGATCCAGACGGCCCGCTGCGCTGCGCTGGTCGGCCCCTATCTCAGCGGCAAGACATCGCTTCTGGAAAGCCTGTTGTCCGCCGCCGGGGCGACCACGCGCAAGGGCAGCGTCCGCGACGGCAACGCGGTCGGCGACAGCTCCCCCGAGGCCAAGGCCCGGCAGATGAGCGTCGAGGTCAACGTCGCCTCCTTCGAGTTCCTGGGCGAACGCTGGAGCGTGCTCGACTGCCCCGGCTCGGTGGAGCTGGCCTGCGAGACGCAAAGCGCCCTGATGGTGGCGGACGTCGCCGTGATCGTGGCGGAGGCCGCACCGGAAAAGGCCGTGCTGCTCGCCCCCCTGTTCAAGTTCCTCGACGACAACCGCATCCCCCACCTGCTGTTCATCAACAAGGTGGACAGCTTGGGCGACCTGCGGGTGCGCGACGTGGTGCAGGCCTATCAGGCGGTGTCGGCGCGCAAGCTGGTGCTGCGCGAGGTGCCGATCCGCGAGGGCGGGAAGATCACCGGCTTCGTCGATCTGGTCAGCGAGCGCGCCTGGCACTTCAACCCGCACAAGCCGTCCAACCTCGTCCAGATCCCCGACAGCCTGAAGGACCGCGAGCACGAGGCGCGGCAGGAGATGCTGGAGGCGGTGGCCGACTATGACGACGCGCTTCTGGAAAAGCTGCTGGAGGACGTCGCCCCCGACACCCAGGAGGTCTACGACCGACTGGCCAGCGAACTGGCCGACGACCTGATCGTGCCGGTCTTCTTCGGCTCGGCGGAGAACGACAACGGCATCCGCCGCCTGCTGAAGGCGCTGCGCCACGAGGGGCCGGACGTCGCCACCTCGGCGGAGCGCGCCGGCATCCCGGCAGACGCCACGGTGGCCGCCCAGGTCTTCAAGACGCTGAACGGCTCGCACGCCGGCAAGATCAGCCTCGTCCGGGTCTGGCGCGGCACGGTCAACGACGGCATGACGCTGGGCGGGGAGCGGGTGTCCGGCGTCTTCCGCATGATGGGCCACAATCAGGAGAAGCTGTCCCAGGCGGCGGCCGGCGAGGTGGTGGCGCTCGGCCGGCTCGACAAGGCGGCGACCGGCGACCTGCTGACCGACAAGGGCAACGCCGGCCGGTCGGCGCTGTGGCCGGAGCTGCCGCCACCCGTCTTCGGCCTCGCCCTGCACGCCCAGAACCGCAACGATGAGGTGAAGCTGACCGCGGCCATCCAGAAGCTGGTCGAGGAGGACCCGTCCCTGCGTCTGGACCAGTCCACCGACACCGGCGAGCTGGTGCTGTGGGGCCAGGGCGACATCCATCTCCAGATCGCCATGGACCGGCTGCGCAACAAGTTCAACGTCACCGTCAAGGGCGTGCCGCCGCAGGTCCCCTACCGCGAGTCGATCCGCAAGGGCACGGCCCACCACGCCCGTTTCAAGCGGCAGACCGGCGGCCACGGCCAGTTCGCCGACATCCATGTCGAGGTCAAGCCGCTGCCCCGCGGCACCGGCTTCCAGTTCGAGGACGGCATCGTCGGCGGCGTCGTGCCGCGCCAGTTCATCCCGGCGGTGGAGACCGGCGTGCGCGACTACGCGGTGCGCGGGCCGCTGGGCTTCCCCGTGGTGGATTTCGCGGTACGGCTGACCGGCGGGCAGTTCCACGCCGTGGACAGCTCCGAGATGGCCTTCAAGACGGTGGCCCGGCAGGCGATGACCGAGGCGCTGCCGGCCTGCGAACCGGTGCTGCTGGAGCCGATCCTGACCGTCTCCATCGCCGTGCCCAGCGACTTCACCTCGAAGGTGCAGCGGCTGGTCAGCGGGCGGCGCGGGCAGATCCTCGGCTACGACGCGCGCCCCGGCTGGCAGGGCTGGGACGAGGTGAAGGCCTATCTGCCGCAGGCCGAGATGCACGACCTGATCGTCGAGCTGCGCTCCCTGTCGCTCGGCGTCGGCACCTTCACCTGGAGCTTCGAACGGCTGCAGGAACTGACCGGCAAGGCCGCCGACAAGGCGGTGGAGATCCGCAAGGAGACGCTGGCCGCGCAATAAATCCTCGAATTCCCTCTCCCGCTCCTTTCCGGGAGCGGGAGAGGGGGTCGTTTTCGGTTCAATCCGGTCGATTCAACCTGTCCGTGGCCCCTCCGCATCCCCACGTGTCAGCCGACCGAATTAATTGACCGTATACGAAAGGAATGGCGCGCCATGGATGCTCACAGGCAACCCGCCGGCCGGCGCCCGGCAGCCTTCATCCGCAACTTCATGAGCAACGAGGCGTCGGGCGGCATCCTGCTGATGGTGGCCGCGGCGCTGGCTCTGGTGGTGGCGAACTCCCCCCTCTCCGCCGCCTATTTCGACACGCTGCACACTTACATCCTCGGGCTCAGCATCGGCCATTGGATCAACGATGGCCTGATGGCGATCTTCTTCCTGCTGGTCGGGCTGGAGATCAAGCGGGAGATGCTCGACGGCCAGCTGTCCACTTGGTCGTGCCGCATCCTGCCGGGCGTCGCCGCGGCGGGGGGCATGCTGGTGCCGGCGCTGGTCTATCTGGCCTTCAACGCCGGCAACCCGGCCACGGTCAACGGCTGGGCCATCCCGGCGGCGACCGACATCGCCTTCGCGCTCGGCGTGCTGTCGCTGCTTGGGCCGCGCGTTCCGGTCTCGCTGAAGATCTTCCTGACCGCCCTGGCGATCATTGACGACCTGGGCGCGGTCATCATCATCGCCCTGTTCTACACCGCCGACCTGTCCCTGCCCGCGCTCGGCGTGGCGGCACTGCTCCTGGTGGCGCTGATCGGCCTGAACCGGTTCGGCGTGCGCAGCCTCGTGCCCTATCTGGTCCTCGGCGCGGGCTTGTGGGGCACGGTTCTGCTGTCGGGCGTGCACGCGACGCTGGCCGGCGTGACCCTGGCCCTGACCATCCCGCTGCGTCCCGCCTCCGGCGCGGCGGCGGACCCGCATGCGCCGCTGCTGCGGCTGGAGCACTGCATCCACCCCTGGGTCGCCTTCCTGATCGTGCCGGTCTTCGGCTTCGCCAACGCGGGCGTGTCCTTCGCCGGGATGGACGCCTCGATCCTCACCGGCCCGCTGCCGCTGGGCATCGCGCTTGGCCTGTTCCTCGGCAAGATGGTCGGCGTGTTCGGCACCGCCTGGCTGACCATCCGGCTGGGCTTCGCCGGCATGCCGGCCGGCGCCACCACCGCGCAGCTCTACGGCGTCGCCCTGCTGTGCGGCATCGGCTTCACCATGAGCCTGTTCATCGGCGCGCTGGCCTTCCCGACCTCGCCGGAGCTGGGCGACGCGGTGAAGGTGGGCGTCTTCGCCGGGTCGATTCTGTCGGCGACGGCGGGCGCCCTGGTCCTGCGGCTGGTCTCGACCAAGGACGCCGCGCCGGCCCTGCACGCCGCGGGGGCCGACCGCCGCGCGTGAGCGGAGGGGCCTCCGGGCCCCCTCGCCTGCCCCCCAACTCGCATCGGCCGTGAAGGTCGGCGCCGTCAGGGGTGGATCATCAAGGGTGATAGTTCTGGTCCGGGGGCTGGCCGGGGGCCATCGCGACGACCGCCCCGGAGGCCTGGGTGCTCCAGTCGTTCAGCTTGGAAATCCAGGCGTTGCCCGCGATCTTGGTCCAGCCATTGCCATTCCATTTGTAGTGGACATGGGCGCGCACCGTGATCGGGTCCGTGCCCTCGACGGCGACGTTCGGCCATTGGATGGTCAGGGTGTATTGGTAGCCCAGCTTGGCCCAGTCCGCCTGTGGCACCTTCACGAAGATGGGATTGCCATCGTCGGGACCCGGATTGGCCAGAAGGGAGGTGGCTGCGGCGGTTTTCCGCCGGGTCGGTGGGACGTAAGGCATCGTCGGGATGCTCCTGATCGTTGTTCTCCAAAGGCGACGCCGGCGATGACGGCGCGGCCCCATACCACAGACGACCACACGCACAAGGCGTGAAAGCCCCTTCGATCCCGCGCACAAGAAAAGGGCCGGGGGCTTTCGCCCCCGGCCCTTTTTCGACGACCGGTCAAATGCCGCCGGAGATCAGTCCCTCAGATTGCCGCAGGCGCGCTGGATGCGCTTGCAGGCCTCTTCCAGGGCCTCGGTGCTGGTCGCGTAGGAGATGCGGAAGTGCGGAGCGAGGCCGAAGGCCGAACCCTGGACGACCGCCACACCTTCCGACTCCAGCAGGTAGGTGACGAAATCCTCGTCGGTCTCGATCACCTTGCCGTCCGGCGTCGTCTTGCCGATGGTGCCGGCGCAGGACGGGTAGACGTAGAAGGCGCCTTCCGGCTTCGGGCAGGAGATGCCCTTGGCCTGGTTCAGCATCGACACCACCAGATCGCGGCGCTGGGCGAACACCGCGGCGCGCTCCGCGATGAAGTCCTGCGGGCCGTTCAGCGCCTCGACGGCGGCGGCCTGGGCGATCGAGGTCGGGTTGGAGGTCGACTGGCTCTGGATCACGCCCATCGCCTTGATCAGCGCCTTCGGGCCGCCGGCGTAGCCGATGCGCCAGCCGGTCATGGCGTAGGACTTCGACACGCCGTTGACGGTCAGCGTGCGGTCATACAGCGCCGGCTCGACCTGGGCCGGGGTCACGAACTCGATGCCGTCGTAGAGCAGGTGCTCATACATGTCGTCGGTCATCACCCAGACCTGCGGGTGCTTCACCAGCACGTCGGTCAGGGCCTTCATCTCGTCGCGCGTGTAGGCCGCGCCCGACGGGTTGGACGGGGAGTTCAGGATCAGCCACTTGGTCTTCGGCGTGATCGCCTTTTCCAGGTCGGCGGGCTGCAGCTTGAAGCCCTGCTCGGCCGGGCAGGAGACGAAGACCGGCGTGCCTTCCGCCAGCTCCACCATGTCCGGGTAGGACACCCAGTAGGGGGCCGGGATGATGACCTCGTCGCCGGCGTTCAGCGTCGCCATCAGGGCGTTGTACAGCACCTGCTTGCCGCCGACGCCGACCGTGATCTGGTCGGGCGCGTAGGTCAGGCCGTTCTCGCGCTCGAACTTGGCGCAGATGGCCTTCTTCAGCGCGGGCGTGCCGTCCACGGCGGTGTACTTGGTGTCGCCGGCCTGGATGGCCTTGATGGCGGCGTCCTTGATGTTGTCGGGGGTGTCGAAGTCCGGCTCGCCGGCGCCGAGGCCGATGACGTCGCGACCGGCCGCCGCAAGCTCGCGGGCTTTCTGGGTGACGGCGATGGTCGGCGAGGGCTTGATGCGCGACAGACGGGACGCGATGATCGACATGGCGTACTGGCCCCTATGACGAAGGTGGCGGAAGGTTGGGGTGAGAACTTGGTATGACCGCGCGAACGCGACGCGGGACCTTACTTCCGCCTTATTGCTCTTGCAAGCCGATCACTCCCCGGCGGGGCGGTTTCCCGGCAGACGGACGCATCGTACGGCGCAAAGGCCGGATGCTGCACCGCACAGGCCCGGCTTGACAGCCCGCGCCGCGGACGGGGTATCTTACCTCTTTCTAATCAAACCCATCATCCGGAGGATCTGCATGCTCACCCGCGTCACGCTGGCCGCCACGGCCGCCCTGCTCCTCGTCGGCGGCACGGCGATGGCCCAGGATTCGATCAAGGCGCGCAAGGACGGTTTCCAGACCAGCAAGAACGCGATGGCCGAGATCAAGGACCTGCTGGGGAGCGACAAGGTCGCCCAGGTCGGCCCGGCCGCCCAGCGCATGAGCGCCTTCGCCGCCCAGATCCCCACCCTGTTCCCGGCGGGCAGCGACAAGGGCGACACCAAGGCCAAGGCCGACATCTGGGCGAACAACGCCGACTTCACCGCCAAGGCCCAGGCCTACGAGGCGGCCGCCAAGGGGCTGGAAGCCGCCGCGGCGTCCGGCGACAAGGCTGCCACCGCCAAGCAGTTCGCCGCCGTGGGCGGCGCCTGCAAGGCCTGCCACGAGCGCTACCGCGCCGACTGATCCGGCCGGTCCGCAAACACGTCCTTCCCCGCCGCTTGCGGGGAAGGACCCTTGCGGCGGGCCTCAGCCCGCCTGCACCACCGCCGCCACCAGCCCGGCCGCCGCGGCCAGCACCGCCAGGGCCAGAGTGGCCGGACGACGCTTCGGCGAATCGACCGGCGCATCCACCGGAATCGCCTTCCGCCCCGTGACCATCGGGCGGATCAGATTGTCCCGCTTGACGACCAGATAGGCCAGCACGGCCAGCACATGCACGCCGATCAGGATTAGGATTCCGTCGGCCAGGATGCGGTGCAGCGTGCTGAACCCCGCCACGACACTCCCCGACGCCAGCGCCACCAGCGGCCCGTCCACCAGGATGTCGTCGGAGGTGAAGAGGCCGGCCACCGCCTGGAGCGTCAGCGCCCCCAGCAGCGCCAGCACCATCAGCCCGCCCATAGGGTTGTGCCCGACGACCGGCTCCGGCTCGGTGCCGCCGCGCCCGGCGCGGAGCATTCCGCAGGCGTAGGCGAGGACGGCGCGCGGCCCCTTCACGAAATGGCTGAAGCGCGCCGTCTGGCTGCCGATCAGCCCCCAGACGAGCCGGAACAGCAGGAGCGCCAGGATCGCCTCCCCCGCCAGCATGTGGATGGTCATGCGGTCGGTCTTGGCGGAGACCACCGCAACCGTCACCAGAAGGACCAGGCTCCAATGAAACAGGCGCGTCGGCAAGTCCCAGACTGCCACCTCGCGCCGGGCCTTCGTCCGATTTGTGGTATTACCAACAACCATGAATCACCCCTCGCTTCGTCTGTTCTTCCTTAGACTATGCCCCAAGGCGGTGCCGTTTGCCCACCTTTCGGAAAAAAAGCGACAATCAGGGGGAAGAGCGGCGGTACAGCACTGTCATTGCACTTGAAGAACCGGGCCGACGACGGATATGACGTACTCAAAAATCCGTCCCAACCCCGTCCAATCAAGGATGCCCGCGTCATGCCCGACAAGCAGCTTCTCCACCTCGTCTTCGGCGGTGAACTCGTCCGTCCCGATTCCGACCAGTTCGTGGACCCGACGAAGGTCCATATCGTGGGCATCTTCCCCAACTACGACGAGGCGTACAAGGCGTGGCGCGGCGCCACCGGGATGACCATCGACGACGCCCACACCCGCTACTTCATCGTGCACCTGCACCGGCTGCTCGATCCGTCGGCGGACGGGCACAAGCACGGTTGACGGACGACCGCAACCGGCGGCGCGGGGAACCCTCTGCGCCGCCGCTGCGTTGAGGCCCCCCGATGGCGGTCTTCTTCACCAGCGACACGCATTTCGGCCACGCCGGCGCGCTCAGCCGCTTCCGCCGCCCCTTCGCGTCGGTCGCGGACATGGACGAGGCCATGGCGGCCAACTGGAACGCCACGGTCGGTCCGGACGACGAGGTCTGGCACCTCGGCGACTTCGCCCTGCACCGCAAGCCGGACGCGATGGCGGCGCTTCTGGAGCGCCTGCACGGCACCAAGCACCTGATCACCGGCAACAACGACGGCCCCGCCACCCTGGCCCTGCCCGGCTGGGCGAGCGTGCAGCCCTACACGGAACTGCTGCTGGACGAGCGGCGGCTGGTGCTGTGCCATTACGCCTTCCGCACCTGGAATGGCATGTACAAGGGTGCGCTGAACCTGCACGGCCACAGCCACGGCCAGCTGAAGGGCATGCCCCGGCAAATCGACGTCGGCGTGGATGTGTGGGATTTCCGCCCGGTCACCGTCCATGAGATCCTGGCCTCGCGGCACCGGACGAAGAAAGGGGAATAGTCCACGCGACACCCGCCGTTGCCGTCCGCAAGGAAAGGCCGACGCAGCGGCTTGTTGAGAAAAGTCGCTCATTCCTGTCCTGCTGCCCTGTCCTCCTGCCCTATCCTGCCGCGATGGCCGCGCCCCGTCCGCGTCGCGGAATTGTCGAAAAAGCTCACCCGGGACGAAGCGCGCGCTTGACGTCGGGCATAAATCCTATTTTTCTATAGGGAATATATATTATAAATACGTCATTGGATTGTTGTTATGAAGCGCCGCAGTCCTCCCGGCGCCGCTGGCCGCTCTGCCCTGACCTGCCCCCCCCTTTCTCCCAGACGGAGCCTCGCTTCATGCCGGACACCCTCGTTTCCGCCGAATCTCCCCTTGCCGGTCTTCCGGACGACCTCGTGCCGGCCGCCGAACGCCTGTTCCTGAACGCCCGCACGCCGCAGTCCTGGTCGGACCGCCCGGTCCCGGTGGAGACGCTGCACCGGCTTTACGAACTGGTCCGGCTGGCACCGACCGCCTTCAACGGCAGTCCGGCGCGTTTCGTCTTCCTGACGACGCCGGAGGCCAAGGAACGACTGCGCCCGGCGCTGAGCCGCGGGAACCTGTCCAAGCTGGCCGCCGGAGTCATTGCCATCGCCGCCTACGACCGCCGCTTCACCGAACATCTGCCGGTGCTGAGCCCGCATTTCGACCCGACGCCGCTGTTCGCCAACGATCCCGCCCTGACGGAGGCAACCGCCTTCCGCAGCGGCACGCTCCAGGCCGGCTACCTGATCCTGGCCGCCCGGCTGCTGGGGCTGGACGCCGGGCCGATGTCGGGGTTCGACGCCGACGCGGTGGACCGGGAGTTCTTCCCCGACGGGCGCCTGCACGCCAACATCCTCGTGGCGCTCGGCCATGCCGAGGGGCCGCCGGCCCGTCCCCGCGCACCGCGCCTGGACCTGTCCCAGGCCGTGACGATCCTGTGAGCCAACCGCGGGACGAGGGCGCACGCCATGACCGTTCCCACCGGGGTGCGGCGCCCGGAGAAGGTGTGAGCCCCCCTGCCGTCTTGCGTCCGCTAGCGCAGGCGCCGGCGGCGGACCTCGCCCGCGTGCGCTTCGTGCTGACCGACATGGACGACACGCTGACCCACCGCGGCCGCCTGTCCGCCCGCACCTACGACGCCATCGAGCGGTTGCGGGACGCCGGGCTTCCGGTGTTGCCGGTGACCGCGGCCCCCGCCGGCTGGGCCGACCAGATGGCCCGCATGTGGCCGGTGGACGGGGTGATCGCCGAGAACGGCGGCCTGTTCCTGCGCCCCACCCCGGACGGCGACGCCGAGCGCCGCTTCTGGCACGGGGAGGCGGAGCGGGCGGCGGCCGCGGAACGGCTCGACCGGCTGTCGCACACCATTCGCGAGGCGTTGCCGGGGGTGGAACCGGCGAGCGACCAGCCCTTCCGCCTGACCAGCCTCGCCTTCCGCGCGCCGGAGGATGCCGGATTGCGGGCGGCCCTGGCCGCACGCTTCCGCGAGGCCGGGGCGGACGTGACGGTCAATTCGCTGTGGGTGCTGGGCTGGATCGGCGGCTACGACAAGCTGACCATGGCCCGTCGTGTGCTGCGCGAGACCCACGGCCTGGACATCGACGCCGCCGCCGATGCGGTCGCCTACGCCGGCGATTCGCTCAACGACGCGCCGATGTTCGCCCATTTCCCGCTGTCGGTCGGCGTCAGCACGGTGGCCGGCATCCTGCCCAAGCTCTCCGCGCCGCCCGCCTGGATCACCCGCGGCCCCGGCGGCGACGGCTTCGTGGAGCTGGCCGACGCGTTGCTGGCCGCCCGCGGCGCGGTCCGCTGACGCGCAGCGGGGTCGCGATGCTTCCCACCAACCTCGACATGGACGTGCTGCGGGCGCTGGTCATCGCCATGGAGCATGGCGGATTCGCCCGCGCCGCCGAGCGGCTGGGCCGCACCCAGTCGGCGATCAGCCTCCAGATGAAGAAGCTGGAGGAGCAGGTCGGCCAGCCGCTGTTCCGCAAGGCGGGCCGCACGGTGGCGCTGACCGACGCCGGGGATCTGCTGCTGGGCTACGCCCGCCGCCTCGTCGCCCTGAACGACGAGGCGCTGTCCGCCGTGCGCGGGCGGGCGATGGACGGCACCGTGCGGGTCGGCTTCCCGCAGGATCTGGCGGAACGCTGGCTGCCCGCCGTGCTTGGCTCCTTCCACCGCGCCCATCCGCGCATCCATGTGGAGGCGCAGGTGGGCCGCGGGCGCGAACTGCGCGAGAGGGTCGCACACGGAGCGCTCGATCTGGCTTTGGCCTTCGGTGAGATCGGCGACACGCCCGGCATTCCCGGTGCGGCGGCGCTCGCCCACCTGCCGGTGGTCTGGGTGGCGCCGAAGGGATTCCGGGGCGATCCGGAAACCTCCCTGCCGCTCGCCCTGCTCGACGCGCCCTGCATGTTCCGCCAGCACGGGATCGAACGGCTGGACGGCGGCGGGCGGCCCTGGCGCATCACCTTCACCAGCCCCAGCCTGTCCGGATTGTGGGCGGCGGTCGAAGCCGGGCTGGGGGTGACCGTCCGCACCCCGCTGGGCCTGCCGGACACGCTGTCGATCCTCGAACCGGACGGAGCATTGCCGGCGCTCGGCACGGTGCCGCTGGAACTGCACCGCGCGCCGTCCGCGGCCAGCCCCGCGGTGGACCGGCTGTGCGGAATTCTCACCGAATCCCTGGGCGCGATGCTGGCCGGCGCCCGATCGAAAAAACAACACTAGACATTCGTTGCTTGAGAATTTCTGAACAATCCTGTTTGTGTTTTTTGTTTTTCCTATTTCCTCAATAGGAATAGGCTTTTCCCGTAGCGCCAACCCTGGCCGGCTTCGGGAGGCATCATGACGGCAGCCACCGTGAAACAGCCGGGACGTTCGTCCCGCGCCGCCGCGTTCGCGGCGGGCCTGCGCCGTTGCGCGGTGCCTCTGGCCCTGCTGGCGCTGTGGCAGACCAGCGTCGGGCTCGGCTGGATTTCCACCCGCTCCATCCCGTCGCCCACCCAGATCCTGCTGGCCTTCTGGGAACTGACGGCCAGCGGCGAGCTGGCGGTTCATCTGCTGGTGTCGCTGGGCCGGGTCAGCGCCGGGCTGGCCATCGGCGTGTCGGTCGGCACGGTTTGCGCCTTGGTTGCCGGTCTGTCGAAGCGGGGAGAGGACGCGCTGGACGCCCTGCTCCAGATGCTGCGCACCTTGCCCCATCTGGCGCTGGTGCCGCTGTTCATCCTGTGGTTCGGCATCGGCGAGGCGCCGAAGATCGCCCTGGTCGCGCTCGGCTCCGCCTTTCCAATCTACCTGAACCTGTTCGCCGGCATCCGCACGGTCGACGCCAAGGTGGTGGAGGCGGTGTCCACCCTCGGCCTCACCCGCCGGGAGCTGATCGCCCTCGTCATCCTGCCGGGGGCGCTGCCCTCCTTCCTGACCGGCCTGCGCTACGCCCTCGGCGTGGCGTGGCTCAGCCTGGTGGTGGGGGAGCAGATCAACGCCTCCAGCGGCATCGGCTATCTGGCGATGACCGCCCGCGACTTCCTGCGCACCGACGTGATCATCGTCGCCCTGATCGTCTACGCCATCCTGGGGCTGCTCGCCGACCTGATCGTCCGGTTGATCGAGCGGTCGGCCCTGGTTTGGCGCCCCGCCTTCATCAAGGAGTGACCCTCCATGAGCCACAGCCTTCCGCAAACCGCCGCTCCCGAGACCGAAGCCGTCGTGACGGTTCGCGGCCTGGTCCGTGGCTTCGGCAACGGCAACGTGCTGGACGGCCTGTCGCTGGATCTTCAGCCGGGGTCCTTCACCGCCCTGCTGGGCCGGTCCGGCTGCGGCAAGTCCACGCTGCTGCGCACGCTGGCGAAGCTGGACCCGGCGCCGCACGGCACGGTCACGCTGCCCGACGAGCGCGCGGTGGTGTTCCAGGAGCCGCGGCTGGTCCCCTGGATGCCGGTTCTGCGCAACGTCACGCTGGGGCTGCGCCATGCCGACGCGGAAGCCCGCGGCCTCGCCGCCCTGGCGGAGGTCGGGCTGTCCCACCGCACCCGCGCCTGGCCGCTGACCCTGTCGGGCGGCGAGGCGCAGCGGGCGGCGCTGGCCCGCGCGCTGGTGCGGGAGCCGCGCCTGCTGCTGCTCGACGAGCCCTTCGCGGCGCTCGACGCGCTGACCCGCCTGCGCATGCAGGGGCTGGTCGAAACGCTGTGGCGCGCCCATGCCCCGGCGATCCTTCTGGTGACCCACGACGTGGACGAGGCGTTGCTGCTGGCCGACCGCGCCCTGGTGATGGCCGACGGCCGGATCGCCGCCGACATCCCGGTCCCGCTCGCCCGCCCGCGCCGCCACGGCAACCCCGGATTCATCGCGCTGCGCAGCCGCCTGCTCTCCGAACTCGGCATCGACGAGGAGCATCTCGCCGGGCAGGAGCCACAGCGCACCGCAACCGATTCCAGATCGGCGGCGCCCGGCGTGGCCGTGGGCGGCTACGCCCTGCCGGCGGGAGCCGTCGCCGCCGCCTCCCACTGACTCCCAAACCGCGGGACTCCCGACCCATGCCGTTCGACCCGACCACCGCTTCCGTTTCCCATTCCCTGTCCGGCGTCGGGCGGCGCAGCCTGCTGCGCGGTGCGGCCGGAGCCTGCGGCGCCCTGGCGCTGGGCGGCCTGCCCGCCCCCTCGCGCGCCGCCTCCGGCCCGACGCCGGAAACCGTGCTCCGCATCGCCGACTACAAGGCGCTGGATGGGCTGGCGCTGGAGGCGTCCGGCCAGTTGCCGACACCCTTCCGGTCGCAGTTCGCCGAGTTCGGCTCCGGCAACCTGATCGTGGAGGCGATCAACGCCGGTTCCATCGACGTGGGGTCGAGCAGCGAGATCCCGCCCGCCTTCGGCATCGCCGCCGGGGCGCGCCTGTCCATCGTCGCCGTCGTCAAGGACGACGTGAACTGGCAGGTGGTGCTGGTTCCGCCAGACAGCCCGATCCGCTCGGTCGCCGATCTGAAGGGCAAGCGCGTCGGCTATGTCCGCGCCACCACCACGCAATATTACCTCGCCAAGATGCTGGGCGAGGTCGGGCTGCGCTTCACCGACATCCAGCCGGTCGCCCTGACCCCGGCGGAAGGACAGGCCGCCTTCGAACAGGGCGCGCTCGATGCCTGGGCGATCTACGGCTATTCCGTGCCCTTCGCCATCAAGAAGGGGGCGCGGGTCCTCGTCACCTCCAACGGCTATCTGTCGGGCAACTACCTGTATCTCGCCTCGCCCGACGCGCTGGCCGAGCCGGGCAAGGCGGCGGCCATCGGGGAGTATTTCCTGCGGCTGCGCCGCGCCTTCGCCTGGCGCGCCGCCAATCTGGAGCGCTGGGCGCAGGTCCATTCCGCGGCCATCGGCGTCTCCGCCGAGATCGACCTGGAAATCCTCCGGAAGAATTCGCGCCAGCGCGACCTCGCGCCGATCACCGACGCCGACGTCGCCTCGGCCCAGAACGTCGCCGACACCTTCCACGAGCTGGGCGTGCTGCCCAGGCGGATCGACATCGCCCCGGCCTTCGACCGCCGCTTCAACGACATCCTGTCGCGTCCGCTCAGCTGACCGGACGCCCCCCAATCCCACCCCATCGCCACGCACTTGAAGGGATCGCCCCCATGACCGTTTCAGCCCCCGCTTCCGCCCACCCGTTGCGCTTCGTCGGCTTCGTCGGCAACCACAATGCGTCGGAGATCATTCCGCGCCAGGGACCGGTGGTCGACCGCGACTACATCGAGACGGTCGCCAAGGCCCATGAGCTGGGCGGCTTCGATGCGGTGCTCCAGGCCTTCCATTCCGACGCGCCGGACAGTCTCCAGGTCAGCCAGCACATCACCGGCGTGACCGACCGGCTGGGCGTGCTGATCGCCCACCGCCCCGGCTTCCAGGCGCCGACCATCCTGGCCCGCCAGTTCGCCACGCTCGACCAGCTGAGCCGGGGCCGCGTCGCCATCAACGTCATCACCGGGGCCGAGCGCAGCGAGCTGGCGCGCGACGGCAACGGCGTGGAGGACAAGGACGACCGCTACGCCCGCACGTCGGAGTTCCTCGACATCGTGCGCGCCGAATGGACCAGCGAGACGCCCTTCGACTACGAGGGCAAATACTACCGCGTCGAGCAGGCCTTCTCGCAGGTGAAGCCCTACAACGCCTCGGGCATCCCGGTGTGGATCGCCGGCGCGTCGCAGGCCGCCATCGACGTGGCGGGGCGCCACGCCGACACCTTCGCCCTGTGGGGAGAGACCCACGAGCAGGTGCGCGAACTGCTGGGCCGCGTGCGCGCCGCCGTCGCCAAGGCGGGCCGTCCGCAGCCGGCCTTCAGCCTGTCGCTGCGCCCGATCCTGGCCGACACCGAGGAGGCCGCCTGGGCCAAGGCCGACGCCATCTATGAGAAGGCCAAGGCGCTGCTGGACAAGACCGGCTTCCGCCGCGGCGAGCTGCCCAACAACGAGGGCGCCCGCCGCCTGATCGCCATCGCCGATGCCGCCGCTGACAAGGGCCACCGCCACGACAAGCGGCTGTGGACCGCCATCGCCGGGCTGACCGGGGCCAAGGGCAACTCCACCTCGCTGGTCGGCACGCCGGATCAGGTGGCCGACGCGCTGCTGGATTATTACGACCTCGGCATCACCACCTTCCTGATCCGCGGCTTTGACCCGCTGCCCGACGCCATCTCCTATGGCCGGGAGCTGCTGCCGCGCGTCCGCCAGCTGGTGGCCGAGCGCCGGCAGGCCCAAGCCGTCGCGGCGGAGTGAGGGTGCGGTGGCGGGCACGGGCCGGTCGCCGGTCGTCCTCAACCAGATCGGCGCCCTGGTGGGGGAGCGGATCGCCGCCCACCCGTCGCGCCCGACGGTGCTGCGGCACGAGGACGGCCGTCCGCCCTGGGACATCCCGGACGGGGTGGAGGTGCTGTTGACGCGCCCGCTGATCGGCTGGGACTCGGCGCCCGCCGCACGCCCCGCCGGCTGGGGGCGGGGGCTGCGCTGGATACAGTCGGGCTCCACCGGCATGGACGTCTATCCGCCCTGGCTGCTGGACGGGGCGCCGCTGGTCACCTGCGCCCGCGGCGTCTCCGCCGTGCCCATCGCCGAATATGCGCTGGCCGCCGTGCTGGCCTTCGAGAAGCGGTTCGACGCCGTGCGCCTGCGCGGACCGGAGGACTGGCGGCGGGAGACGCTGGGCGGCCTGTCGGGCCGGCGGCTGGGGCTGGCCGGCTTCGGCGCCATCGGACAAGCGGTGGCGGAGCGGGCGCGGGCCTTCGGCCTGTCCATCGGCGCCGTGCGGCGGTCCGGCTGGACCGGGTCAGAGACGGAGCCGGAGGTGGAGCCCTTCGACCGGCTCGAAGACCTCATCGCGGTCAGCGACCATCTGGTGCTGGCCCTGCCGCTGACCGCCGCCACCCGCGGCGTGGTCGGCGCCGATCTGCTGGCGCGGGCCAAGCCGGGACTGCATCTGGTCAACGTCGCGCGCGGCGCGCTGGTCGATCAGGAGGCCCTGCTGGCCGCCATCGAGGCGGGGCGGATCGCCGGTGCCACCCTGGACGTGACCGAGCCGGAACCACTGCCCGCCGGCCATCCCTTCTACCGCCATCCGGCCATCCGCCTGACGCCGCATCTGTCCTGGTCCGCCCCGGACGTGGAGCCGCGGCTGGCCGAGCGAATCCTGGCCAACCTGGACGCCTACGCGCGCGGCGCGGCGCTGCGCGACGTGGTGAACGTCCAGGCCGGCTACTGACCCCATTCCCCCGAGGAGCGTCCTTCCGATGACCCACATCCAGCCCCGCCCCCGCAAGTTCTGGCCGCCCGTCGATCCGGTCACCCACACCAGCGTCGAGGAGGAGCGGCAGCACCGCAAGCAGCGGCTGGCCGCCACCTTCCGGCTGTTCGGGCGCTACGGCTACGACAAGGGGCTGGCCGGCCACGTCACCGCCCGCGACCCGGAGCATCACGACCGCTTCTGGATCAACCCGCTGGGCCAGCACTTCAGCACCATCCGGGTGTCCGACCTGCATCTGGTGGACATCGACGGCAACGTCCTGCACGGCGACCGCGCCATCAACCAGGCCGGCTTCACCATCCATTCGGCCATCCACCGCTCCCGCCCCGACGTGGTGGCCGCCGCCCACACCCATTCGACCTACGGCAAGGCGTGGTCGTCGCTCGGGCGGCCGTTGGCCCCGCTGAGCCAGGACGCCGCGGCCTTCTACGAGGATCAGGTGATCTTCGACCCCTACACCGGCGTCGTGCTGACCGAGGGCGAGGGCCGGCGGCTGGTCGAGGCGCTGGGCGACCGCAAGCTGGCGATCCTGAAGAACCACGGCCTGCTCACCCTCGGCCCGAGCGTGGAGGCGGCCGCCTGGTGGTTCATCAGCGCCGAGGACGCCGCCCAAACCCAGCTTCTGGCGGAAGCCGCCGGCACGCCGCAGCCCATCGACCACGAGACCGCCCTGCTGACCCGCTCGCAGGTCGGCACCCAGCAGGGCGGCGCCTACAACTTCCACCCGCTGTGGGAATGGATCGTCGCGGCGGAGCCCGACCTGCTCGACTGACCTTGAGCCCCTCTCCCGCCCCGGGAGAGTGTGCCCGCGAAGCGGGCGGGTGAGGGTCGTCCGAGGAGCAAGACACGTCATCCTCGGCGGCACCCTCACCCTCCCACGCTGACGCGTGGGCCCCTCCCTCTCCCGGGGCGGGAGAGGGGATACCAACCGCCCGCCCCCGTTCCTCCGCAAAGGCTCCCGCACCATGACCGCAAAGCCCGCCTTTCCCCTTCTCAGCCGCCGCGGCGTGATCGCCGCCGGCGCCGTTGGCGCCGTGGCGCTGTCCGCTCCCTTCGTCCTGCGCCGCCGCGCGCTGGCGGCGGAACCGCTCCGCCTGTCCTGGAACGCGGGGGCCGTCTGCTTTTCCGCCGTGCCTCTGGCCTTCAAGCTGGACCTGTTCAGGAAGCACGGGCTGGAGGTCGACCTGATCAACTTCACCGGCTCCACCGACCAGCTTCTGGAGGCCATCGCCACCGCCAAGGCGGACGCCGGGGTCGGCATGGCGCTGCGCTGGCTGAAACCGCTGGAACAGGGCTTCGACGTGAAGATCTCGGCGGGCCTGCATGGCGGCTGCATGCGGCTGATCGGGTCCAGGGCGGCGGGTGTGAACACCGTGCTCGACCTGCCGGGCAAGACCATCGGCGTCAGCGACATGGCCAGCCCGTCGAAGAACTTCTTCTCCATCGTCCTGTCCAAATTCGGCATCGATCCGGCCAAGGACGTCGAATGGCGCCAGTATCCCGCCGACCTGCTGGGGCTGGCGGTGGAGAAGGGCGAGATCCAGGCGCTGGCCGATGGCGACCCGCTGGTCTGGCGCCACACCCAGGACCCCAATCTCGTGGAGATCACCAACAACGTCTGCGGCGAGTACTCCACCCGCACCTGCTGCCTCGTTGGGGTGCGCGGCAGCCTGCTGCGTGACAACCGCCCGGCGGCCAAGGCCCTGACCGCGGCGCTGATCGAGGCGCAGCACGCCGCCTACGCCGACCCGCGGGCCGCCGCCGCGGCCTATGCCCCCTTCGCCCCGAAATTCCCGGCGGAGGATCTGGAGGCGATGCTGCGCAGCCACGCCCACAACGTCACCCCCGTCGGCGACGCGCTGCGCCAGCAGCTTGCCCTCTACACCGACGAGCTGAAGAGCGTCTCGGTCATCAAGCGCGGGACCGACAGCCAGCGCTTCGCCGGACGCATCACGGTGGATCTCGTCTGACCGCCGTCGCCGTCCAGTTTCCCTTCTCGCAGCGGACCGACCCGACATGCCCCCCGACACGCTCCATGCCGACTTTTCCTTCCAGCCCGCGCTACTCGGCGAGGCAGTCCCCGCCCCGGTGGTGGACGAGGCCGAGATTGCGGCGCTGGCCGCCCGCTTCGCCCTTCGCGCCGCGGAGCACGACGCCGCCGCCAGCTTCCCCTTCGAGAATTTCGAATGGCTGCGGGAGGCGGGGCTGCCGGCGCTGATCGTTCCGACGCCGCTGGGCGGCAAGGGCGGCGGGCTGAGGGACGCGTTGGCCGTGGTCGGCGGGCTCGCGCGGGGGGAACCGTCCACCGCCCTGGTGCTGGTGCTGCAATACGCCATCCTCAACCAGATCCAGCGCGGCGCCGGCTGGCCGGAGCCTCTGCGCGACCGCATCCTTCGCAGCGCCGTGACCGAGGGCGCCATCATCAACCTGCTGCGGGTCGAGCCGGAACTGGGCACCCCCCACCGCGGTGGCCTGCCGGCCACCGTGGCGCGCCGGGTGCCGGGGGGCTGGCGGATTTCCGGGACCAAGCTCTACTCCACCGGGCTGCCGGTGCTCTCCTGGCTCGGCGTCTGGGCGCGCACGGACGACGACGAGCCGCTGGTCGGCACCTGGGTGGTGCCGCGCGGCGACGGCCTCGCCGAGCAGGGCATCGAGGTGCGGGAAAGCTGGAACCACATCGGCATGCGGGCCAGCGGCAGCCACGAGGTGATCTTCCACGACACCTTCGTTCCCGACGACCATGTCGGCGAACGGCGCCCCGCCGCCGGCTGGACGATGCCCGACCCGGTCGGCTCCGCCTGGCTGTCCACCCTGTTCAGCGGCGTCTACGACGGCATCGCCCGCTCGGCGCGGGACTGGCTGACCGGCTTCCTGCACGCCCGCAAGCCGACGGCGCTGGGCGGCGCCCCGCTGGCGACCGTGCTCCGCCTTCAGGAGGCGCTGGGTGCCATCGAGGCGCTGCTGCTGACCAACAGGGTGCTTCTGCGCTCGCTGTCGGCCTCGGTGGACGTCGGGACCGTCCCGCCGGCCAGCGACAGCTTCCTGGTCAAACACACGGTGACCAACAACGCGATCGACGCGGTCGCCAAGGCGCTGGAGATCACCGGCAATCCCGGCCTGTCCCGCGACAACCCCCTGGAACGTCACCACCGCGACGTGCTGTGCGCCCGCGTCCATGCCCCCCAGAACGACATGATCCTGACCAGCGCCGGGCGCGCCGCCCTGGCCCGCTCCGCCCCGTGATCCGGTAAAAATGATCCGGTAAAAGATGGGGGGCACGGCCGGGCGCGCCCCCCGGCTCGATTCCTCAGATCACGAAGTCGCCGCGCTCCTTCTGGCGCCGCGCGTGCTCGGCGGCCAGCCGGTCGAGGGTGGCCGCGGCGGCCTGCGGCGCCTCCGGGCGGCCCAGCAGATAGCCCTGGATCAGGGTGCAGCCGTTGGCGGCCAGCCAGGCGAGCTGCTCCGGCGTCTCCACCCCCTCGGCCACCAGGGTCATCGACAGGCTGCGGGCAAGGCCGATGATGGCGCGGGCCACCGCCTGCCCGCTGGCGTTCTCCCGCCCCGCGTCGCCCAGGTTGCGGGTGAAGGAACCGTCCATCTTCAGAATGTCGAAGGGCAGGTTGTTCAGATAGCTGAGGCTGGAGTAGCCGGTGCCGAAATCGTCGAGCGCCAGCCGCACCCCCAGCTCCTTCAAGCGGGTCAGGACCTGGCGACTGAAGGCCATGTCCTCGATCAGCAGCCCTTCGGTGACCTCCAGGACCAGCCGCGACGGTTCGATCCCGGTGGCGGCCAGGACGCCGCGCACGTTGTCGACCAGCGCCGGATCGCGAAGCTGGCGGGGCGACAGGTTGACGGCGAACTCCAGTTCGCCGTGTCCCTCCTCCTGCCATCGGCGCAACTGGCGGCAGGCGGTCTCCAGCACCCAGCGCCCGATGGGAAGGATCAGCCCGCTGTCCTCGCACAGGGGGATGAAGGTGGACGGGGGGACCGGCGCGCCACCGGCGGGGTTCCAGCGCAACAGCGCCTCCACACCCACCGGACGGCCCCCCGCGGCCTCGGTCAGCGGCTGGTAGACCAGATGGAACTCCCCGCGCTCCAACGCCCCGGCCAGCAGGCTGCGCAGCCGCGCCCGTTCCACCGTGGCCGCCATCATCGCCGGGTCGTAGCGGCAGACCGTGCCGCCGCCCTGCTCCTTGGCGCGGTACATCGCCAGATCGGCCATGCGCATCAGCTCCTCCACCCCGTTGCCGTGGTCGGGATGGCGGGCGATGCCGATGCTGACGCTCACGCGATGGCGCACGCCGCCCAGCGGAAAGGGATCGGCGGTGACGCGGGCCATCCGGTCGAGCAGGTCCGTCACCTCGCCGCCGTCGCGCTCCTCCACCAGGATCGCGAACTCGTCGCCTCCCAGGCGGGCGGCGGTGACCATCGGGCCAAGGACAGCGTCGGACAGCGCCTCGCGCAGGCGGCGGGCGATCCCGGCCAGCAACTCGTCCCCCGCGGCGTGGCCGAACTGGTCGTTCACCTCCTTGAAGCCGTCGAAGTCGAGCAGCAGCAGCGACAGGCCACCGCCCGACCGCCGCACGGTCGCCATGGCCCGTTCCAGCGCCTGATGGAACTGCACGCGATTGGGAAAGCCGGTCAGCGGGTCGAAGTGGGCCAGCCAGGCCATGCGGTCCTCCGCCGCCTTGACCTGGGTGATGTCGCGAAAGACCAGCACGCCGCCGACAGAGACTCCGTTCTCCATCAGGGGCCGGGCGTTCACCCGCAGCCACACTCCGGAACCGCCGGGCGGCGGGGCGAGATAGAGGCTTTCCCGCTCCATCGCGCCACCCCGGATGGCGCGGCCCATCGGCCAGGAGGCCGGCGGGCACGGGGTGGTTCCGTCGGCCAGCCGCAGGCGCGGTCCGAACAGCGTGTCGAAGGCCGCACCGGTGAGCGGCCCGAACACCGCCTCCGCCGCCGGGTTGGCGGTGATGATCCGGCCATCCGGACCGGCGACGCACACCCCCTCCGCCATGTTGTCGAGAACGAGGCGCAGGATCGGCATCAGGCCGGCATCTCTTGGCTGCGCCTCATGGATGGAGGCGTATCGTACGGATGTGTGCGGCATGAATCCCACCATTCACGGCTGAATTACACCATTCCGAAGAAGGCAATTATTATCAATGGTGTTTATTCGAATAAAAATACAATAATTATTAGTTCATTTTAGCGATGCGTTGGGATCGACGATTCCGTCGTCGCAAATCGCGTGCCGGATCGGTGGATCGTCCGGAAGATCCGGCAAAAACCGCCGGGATGATTGGGCTCCATCACACCGGAAGCCGCCGCGTTCTTCCACCATCGCCCCGAACGAACGGGGCGCCGGTGCGCTCGCCGAGAAGCCTGTAGCCGCGGGCGGCCTTGCGCACGATCACGCCGCGCTACGGAAATTCCCTCAGGTAACGACCGGGTGGTCCGACGGCAGACCGCACGACACTCTCCTTGTCCACCATGCGGCTTCAGGTCGGGAGAACACGATGAGAGCAGTTGTCTATAACGGACCGCGCGATGTTGCGGTACAGGACGTGCCGGACGCGCGGATCGAGAGACCGACCGACGTGTTGGTGCGGATCACGAGCACCAACATCTGCGGCTCCGACCTGCACATGTATGAGGGCCGGACCGACTTCCCGCGGGGCGGCGTTTTCGGGCACGAGAACCTCGGGCAGGTGGCCGAAGTGGGCGACGCCGTCGATCGGGTGAAGGTCGGGGACTGGGTCGCCATCCCCTTCAACATCGGCTGCGGATTCTGCAAGAACTGCGAGCGCGGCTTGAGCGCGTTCTGCCTGACCACGGCGGATCGAAGCGTCGTGCCGAACATGGCCGGCGCCGCGTACGGCTTCGCCGACATGGGACCATATCGGGGCGGCCAAGCCGACCTCCTGCGCGTTCCCTACGGCGACTACAATTGCCTGAAGCTGCCGCCGGACGCGGAGGAGCGGCAGAACGACTATGTGATGCTGGCCGACATCTTCCCGACCGGCTGGCATGTCACCGAACTCGCCGGACTGCGTCCCGGCGAGTTGGTCGTCATCTACGGGGCCGGGCCGGTCGGCCTCATGGCCGCCCACGCGGCGATGATCAAGGGCGCCTGCATGGTCATGGTCGTCGATCGTCATCCCGACCGCCTGCGCCTTGCCGGCTCGATCGGGGCCCTGCCCATCGACGATTCCAAGGGCTCCCCGGTGGACCAGGTCCTTGAGTTGACGAACGGCATCGGCGCCGACCGCGGCTGCGAGTGCGTCGGCTACCAGGCGCACGACCCGGCGGGCCACGAGCACCCCAACATGACCATGAACAATCTGGTCAAGTCGGTGAAATTCACCGGCGGCATCGGCGTGGTCGGCGTCTACACGCCCCAGGACCCGGCCCCCCAGGACCCGCTCTACAAGCAGGGCGAGATCGTTTTCGACTACGGCCTCTTGTGGTTCAAGGGCCAGACGATCGGCACGGGCCAGTGCAACGTGAAGGCTTACAATCGGCAGCTGCGCGACCTCATTTCGACCGGCCGCGCGAAGCCATCCTTCATCATCTCGCATGAGCTGCCGCTGCGTGAGGCGCCGAACGCCTACCAGCACTTCGACGCGCGCGACGATGGCTGGACCAAGGTGGTCCTCAAGCCCGCCGCGTGACCCGCCCGGCCGGGCGGGCCGTCGCTCGCCCGGCCTCTCCGCCATCCCGCCGGACGGGCCCGAGCGTGAGGACGTCATGCCGATCTACGACTACGAGTGCGAAGCGTGCGGGCCGTTCACGGCGATGCGGCCCATGGCACAGTTCCGGGACCCATGCGCCTGCCCGGAATGCGGGGCCGCGGCACCGCGAACATGCCTCAGCGCACCCGCCATTGCCAGCAGCACCCCGGGTGACCGCATTGCCCGCGATGGCGCCGAGCCGGGCGCGACCCACCCGCACCGGGCTTCGGCTGCGCATCCCGCCGGCTGCGGCTGTTGCGTGCGCCGCTTGCCACTGCCAGGGGTCCTGTCCACGGGCGGACGGGTGTTCACGTCGCACGGGCCGGTCCGACGGAGCGGGCCGTAACCAGGGAAGGGTTGTCCATGGCAAGCGGCATCGTGGCTGCGCAACGCCGCGACATGGCCGATTGCCGATCCTGCACGACATCGCCTGGGCAACAAGCGTCGCGGCGCTCTGTTGGCGAAGACAATCGGCGCAGAGAAAGACCGTGTCCCGGCTTCCACGTCCTCTTTCACAAACCATTGCAGAGGCGATCGTCACCATGAGCGTGGACATCCTCTTCCGCCCGTTTGCCCTGAAGTCGCTGAATTTGAAGAACCGGATCGTCATGGCCCCGATGACCCGCTCCTTTTCGCCGGGCGGCGTGCCGACGGACGATGTGGCCGCCTACTACCGCCGCCGGGCGGAGAACGAGGTCGGCCTGATCCTTTCCGAGGGCACCGTCATCGACCGGCCCAGCTCCTCGAACGATCCCAACGTTCCGCGCTTCCATGGAGAGGATGCGCTGGCCGGATGGAAGAGGGTCATCGACGGCGCGCACGCGGCGGGGGGCGCAATGGCGCCGCAGATCTGGCACATGGGCGTGATGGCCCCGCACCTGTCCGGCTGGATGCCGCCGCAGCCATTCGAAGGCCCCTCGGGCCTTGTTGTGCCGGGCAAGCCCGGCGGCAATGGCATGAGCGAGCAGGACATCGCGGACACCATCGCCGCCTTCGGCCGCGCCGCGGCGGATGCGAAGCGGCTGGGCTTCGATGCGGTCGAGATCCACGGCGCCCACGGCTACCTGATCGACCAGTTCTTCTGGGCCGGAGTGAACAAGCGGACCGACGCCTTCGGCGGCTCCACCCTGCCGGAACGCAGCCGCTTCGCGGTCGAGGTGGTCAAGGCGGTGCGTGCGGCGGTCGGCGAGAACTTCGCCGTGCTCCTCCGCCTCTCGCAGTGGAAGCAGCAGGATTTCGCGGTGCGCCTCGCCAAGACGCCGGAGGAGATGGAAGCGTGGCTGGCTCCGCTGGCCGACGCGGGCGTCGACATCTTCCACTGTTCGCAGCGGCGTTTCTGGCAGCCGGAATTCGAAGGCTCGGACCTGAACTTTGCCGGCTGGGCCAAGAAGCTGACCGGCAAGGCCACGATCACCGTTGGTTCCGTCGGCCTGTCGGGCGAGTTCATCGCTGCCTTCCAGGGCGAGAGTTCGCAGCCCAGCCCTCTGGATGAGTTGCTGCGCCGCTTCGAGCGCGGTGACTTCGACCTCGTCGCCGTCGGCCGGGCCCTGCTCTCCGACCCACAATGGGTCCGGAAGGTTCGCGAAGGGCGCATGGAGGCGTTGCGCGATTTCACCAAGGAAGCGCTTGCCACCCTGGTGTGACGAGCGGGCCGGAAAAGACGCGGCGCCAGACCAGAACAGCGTTGGTTCGGCTTGGAAAATCGCCCGAGCCGCAACTCCGGGGGGGCGGCCCGTACGGCGGCGGCAACCTGTACAAGCAGCGGCGCAACCGCGCCGCCTCGCCCTTCGCCATGACGCCGTGAGCGTCAGATGAAACGCTTCAAATCAGCAGGCCAAGTTCAGCGCTTCCGGTCCATCCGCACCCCCATCGCCAGTTTTTCCAACTCCGTCGCGACCACCACGCCGCCACCGACTTCCGCACTTTCGGGCCCAGGCATTCGCCGTCTGGATCGGTGTCGCCGATGTGCCGTTGATGGAGCACAGCTCTCGGAGCGCGACCAGAACACGCAAGTCCAGGCCATATTGGCACAGGAAACTCCATGCAACGATAATTGCCCCTCATGAGTCTACATTTCCCCCGTCAGGATATCTGTACAGCGGTTCGGAGATCATGTTGGATAACGTCTGTGGGACCGATTAACGTCCCCTTGGCCGGCAGAGGAGCGCGGCCCATGCGTGCTCATTCACGTTGCACCCGTTTCGCTTACAGGTTTTGTGGCGTTCTTCTGATCGCACTGGCGACCGTTGCCATCGCTTGCCCGGCGGGCGCCCGTCCAGGCGATGTCCGGATCGCCTACGCCGTGCCGAAAAACCCTTCACACGAGGCGATTTACCGGACGTTGCAGGACAAGCGCGTGCTGGAACGCATCCGCGACCGCGTCGAGGGAATCGACCTGCCGCGCGTGCTGACCATCAGGACCGAAGGGTGCGACGGTGAGATCAATGCCTCCTACGAGACCTCCGACGCCACACTGAGCATCTGCTACGAGTATCTCGCCTACATCCAGGAACTCGGACAGAACATCCCACCGGCCGGTGTCAGCGAGGGGCTGACGCCTGCGAACTACATCGTCGGCCCCTTTCTGGAGGTCGTGCTTCACGAGCTCGCCCACGCCATTTTTGATCTGAAGAAAGTGCCGATCCTGGGCCGTGAGGAGGATGCCGCCGACCAGATCGCCGCCTACACGCTGCTGCAGTTGGGCAAGGACGAGGCCCGCCGGGTGATCGCCAGCGTTGCCGTGATGTATGCGAGCGAGGCGAAGGAAGCGCCGACGGAATTGAAGGACTTCGCGAACGAGCACAGCTTGCCGGCCCAACGTTTCTACAACCTGATGTGTATCAGCTATGGCTCCGACCGGAAGAGCTTCGGCGATTTCGTGGAGAAGGGCTATCTGCCGGCCGAACGGGCCGAACTGTGCGAAGAGGAGTACCGGCAGGTCAAGTTTGCCTACGAAAAGCTCGTGGCGCCCCATTTGAGGGGGGTGCGGAAGGCGAACCGCTCCGGGTGAGCACCCGCCCCGGCTTTCACGCATTGCAAAGACCAAATGAAGTTTGACCACCCCCGTTTTCCAAGCAGAGGGAATCTGGTCAAATGGACCCAAGAACGCGATGACAAAAAGCAAAAAGTCAATTCCAATGAAAACCCGTCTCTATCGCAGAAGCGGCACGACCATGGGTTTGTTTTCGAGCGGGTGAACATCGTTATTATGTCCAAAAATCAGATACCCTGCGATGGCTATTGCCCCAAAGACAACAATCGTTTTTGCCATCAAGATGATGATGTATTTATATTGGGATTTTTCCATTGGCTTCCTGCGGCTGTGCATCATGTTCATTGCCTCGAGAGAACCGAATGTTATTTGGAACGCAAGGAGCCCGAACGTTCGCAATTTTTCCTGATCTGCGAACGTCGAAATCCGTTTGTTCCATGACGCTAACGCCGACCACCCGACCTACCGCCACCCAGCCTGCCGCCACCAAAGCTGCCGCGATCAAACGAGCCGGTCCGGGCTCCTGCACCACTGCGATCCAGGCCACCGCCGGATCCTGCCGGGAAACGCGATGGCCCGGCCGCGGCAGGCGTCACGGAACGGAGCGTCCCATCGCGGACGCGGGTCTGCATGCTGGAAACCACCTGTTGTCGCCTCTCCGCATCCAAGCCGCTCCATGCTTGTTGCACGCGCGCGCGCTCGTCGGTGCTGAGAGCGTTCCACCGGTCACGAATCTGCTCCTTCTCCTCGGGTGAGAGCGTGTCCCATTTCTGCTTGAGCGCGGCCTTCTGTTCGTCGGTCAGGCCGGCGAGGAAGTCCACGTCACCCTCATCGTAGTAGTAGACCCAATCGTCATCATAGAACGGGTAGCCCCAAGGATCGTTCACATAAGCAACGCTTCCCGATCCGGCACAGCCGGCCAGGACGAAGACCCCCAGTGCTCCCGCCAGAAACCCGCGTCGCGACCACATGCCGATCGTTCCCTTGTTTGCAGGTTGGAACAACGTAAGTCTTGGTCGAAATCACGGGCGTGCTGCTGATCACATGGAGTGGCTGTCATTTGGTGTTTTTTACATCCGCATGACCACCCGCCCGTCGATCTCGTTGTTGCGCATCCGGCTGAACACGTCGTTGATGTTGTCCAAGTGCTCGACCGAATAGTGAACCTTCACCTTGCCGTCGCCGGCGAACTGGAGGCATTCGGCGAGGTCCAACCGGGTGCCGACGATCGATCCGCGGATCGTCTTCCGCATCAGAACCGTGCTGAAAATGTCCAGTTCGAACGATCCGGGCGGCAGGCCGACGAGGGCCATGGTGCCGCGCTTGGCGAGCATGCCGAGAGCTTGGTTGAAGGCATGCCGGGACACGGCGGTGACGAGCACGCCCTGGGCGCCACCGCACAAAGCCTTGACCTCGGCGACCGGATCGGTCGTCTTCGCGTTGATCGCGGCGTCCGCGCCCATGGCACGGGCGAGCGCCAGCTTTTCGTCGGAGATGTCGACGGCGATCACGTCAAGCCCCATGGCCTTCGCGTATTGCACGGCAATGTGGCCGAGTCCGCCGATCCCGGAGATCACGACCGTATCGCCGGGCTTGGTGTCGGTTTCCTTCAGGCCCTTATAGACGGTTACGCCGGCGCAGAGGATCGGGGCGGCCATTTCCCAGTCAAGACTGTCCGGCAGGTGGCCAACATAGCTGGGATCCGCGAGCGTGTACTCCGCAAAGCCGCCGTTGACGGAATAGCCGGTGTTCTGCTGCAAATCGCACAAGGTTTCCCACCCGGCGAGACACTGCCGGCAGTGCCCGCAGGCCGTGTGCAGCCAGGGAACGCCGACCCGGTCGCCCTCCTTCACCGCGGTCACCCCACCGCCCACCGCGGCAACGGTGCCGACGCCTTCATGGCCTGGAATGAAGGGCGGGTTCGGCTTCACCGGCCAGTCGCCGTCGGCCGCGTGCAGGTCGGTGTGGCAGACACCCGAGGCTTCGATCTTGACCAGAATCTGGCCCGGACCGACCTCCGGCACCGGAACCTCTTCGATCGACAGCGGCATTTTGAATTGGCGGACCACCGCCGCTTTCATCGTTTTTGCCATGGTTCTCTTCCTTGCCGTGGCTTCCGTATGGATGTTGACCGTATCCCGCATGGCGGCGACGCCGTTGCCGGGCATTCCGGTGCTTTTCGGTTCAACGTTCCACGCCGGATCAGCTTTTCCATTCCCCTGAAGATCAAAACGCCAGGACCGTGCGAAGCACGATGACGTGCGCCTTGTCATCCGGCGAGCCCGTGGCCGCGGTCTCGGGGCGATCGCTGTTGGAGAGCACATAGTCGTACTGGGCGTTCACGGTCAGGCCCGAAGCGACCGTGTAACCGGCGCCAACTTCGTAGGCCGTCACCCGCCGGCTGCCCGGGTCGAGCATGGAACCGGGGTCAACGCCGTACTTGTAGTTCGCACCCACCACGATGGCTCCGGCGGTGTACTGCACACCCGCGGTCCAATTGTACATGTCGTCCGCGAAGAAACCCGGACGCTTGTTCTGGCCCGATTTGCCGAAGCTGGTGTAACTGCCACCGACGGCGAAGCCGGCATAACCGAGTTGGGCGCCAACCTGCCAAGCGTTCAGGTCACGGAAGGAATCCGCGGCCACCGTGCTGTCCGAGGACGTGCCCCAGAAATAGCCGGCACTGGCCTTGACGTCGAAGCCGAAGACGTTGCCGTCATAGTTCGCTCCGACCTCGACCAGATTGGCGAAGGAGTTGGTGACGCCCTGATTGGCGATCGCCGAAGACGCCTTCAACCGGTTGACGTCCTGATTGAAGGAGTCGTTGCGCGGGGTGTAGCTGGCGCCGAACTGCACGCCGGCAAAGCGTGGGGAGAAGTAGACGATCTTCGTTGCGTTGGCGTCCGGTGTCAGCGACGGCCACAGGATGCTGGCGGCGTTGACGGCTTCGGCGACCCCACCGAGGACGTCGGAGCCCTGATACCGGCCATTCGCCGGGTTGACGGACTGCCCGGCCGTCGTCGGGCCAACCCAGTTCGTCACCTGATCGAGATCGATGATGCTGGTCGGCAGATAGTCGCCCGGCGTCGAGATGAAGGTTTCGTCGTTGAAGGAGTTGGACACGCCGAGGCGCACCTCGCCAAGCCTGCCCTGTGCGAAGATGAAGGCACGGTCGGCGTTGACGCCGGTGTCGGAACCGGAGGCGCGGATGCGGATGCGCCCACCATACTCCAGGCCGTTGTCCGCTTTGGCGACCGGCGTGATGTGCACGCGGAAGCGGTTGCGGAACTCGGTCGAACGTAGGCCGGAGTCGAGGTCCTGATTGACGAAGCCGGCTTCGAAGAAGGCATCGCCACCGATTTTTATCTCGTACTTGGCCTGGGCGTTGGCTTCCCCGGCGCCCATTGCCAGAGCAACGGCAGCGCAGCCCGCCAGAAAACAGCGGTTCATGATCGTCCCCTCCATCCTGGCAGTGATCACTCCACACGTTGAGCCAAATGACGGAACTGCTCCCATCCGCGCTGGGCAGCGGTCGACGCCATGTGCAGGGTTCGTCAGCCTTGCAGCGGCGGTGCGTTGCCCGGAGGCGCGTCGATGGTCGTTCTCCACACCCGCAGACCGGAGACAGCGAAGAGAATCGTCACCAAGGGATTGAGAATGTTGAAGAAGCAATACATGGCGAAGCCGGTCGCCGACACGCCGAGCGCCGCCGCCATATAGGCCCCGCAACTGTTCCAGGGGATCAGCGGTGAGGTGACCGTCGCCGAATCGCCGACCACGCGCGACAGCAGCACGGGAGCAAGGCCCCTCTTCGCGAATTCCGCCTTGAACAACCGGCCCGGCAGGGCGATCGAAATATACTGGTCCGAGGTGACGATGTTGGCGCCGATGCAGGTGGCGACCACGGTCGCCACGAGCCCGCCGACGGACCTCATCCGATGGATCACCGGGTCGATCAGGCGATTGAGGAGCCCGGCGTGCTCCACCGTCGCGCCGAACGACAGCGCGGTGATGATCAGCCACACCGTGTTCATCATGCTGGACATGCCGCCCCGCGTCAGGATGACGTCGAGGGACTCGTTGCCGCTGTGCGCGACGTAACCGTTGGCGAGCGCCATCCACACCCCCTTCAGCATGGCGACAGCGGCCGGCATTTCCGGTGCGGCGGCGAAGGCGACGACGCGTGCCGGCTCCAGGACGACCGCCAGAAGCCCGCCCGCCAGAGCGCCGAAGAAGATCGTGATGAAGGGCGGAAACCGGGCGATCGACAGGCCGAGGACCAGCAGCAACGGCGTGAAGGCCCAGAGCGACACCGTGAAGTGGCTTTCGATGCCGGACATCATGGCGGTCGCGTCGAAATCGCCTGGCGCCCCCAGCATCCCGAACAGAAGGATGGCGACGAGCAGGGCCGGAACCGAGGTAAACAGCGATTCCCGGATGTGCTCGTAAATCCCGGACCCCGTCACCGCGGTCGCCAGATTGGCGGTGTCGGACAGCGGGGAGGCCTTGTCGCCGAAATAGGCGCCGGAGATCACCGCGCCGGCCGTGATTTCCGGCGACAGGTTCATGCTGGCCGCCACCCCCATCAGGCCGATGCCGATGGTGCCCGCCACGGTCCAGGAGCTTCCGATGCTGAAGCCGACCAGGGCGCAGATGATTGCGGTCGTCGCGTAGAAATAGTGGGGACTGAGGATCTGGAGGCCGTAATAGACCATCGCCACGATGGTGCCGCTGAGCGCCCAGGTGCCGATCAGCGCGCCCACCGCCAGCAGGATCATGATGGCCGCGAGCCCGGTGGCGATGCCGTCGACCACGGCTTGGCGCACCCCGTCCCAGGGCATCCCGTTCTTGTAGGCGATCCCCGCCGCGATGATCCCGGAAAACAGCAGCGCCACCTGGTTCGGCCCAGCGGAGGCGTCCTTGCCGAACAGGAGGTAGGACAACGCTAGCAGGGCGATGAGGGCGATCATCGGAAGCAAGGCGTCGAGCAGCGTGGGCCGGCGCGCCTCCCGCTTTTCCTCAGCCGGCATCGAAACGTGGTTCGCCATGGCCGCAGCCCCCTTTTCCGGATCGCCGCCCCAATCAGGCCGCCTACCCGTGCCAACTCGTCGTCGTGAAGGCGTTGTCGATCAGCGTGCCCTTCTCGCCGCGCACGATTGCCGGAATGTCGGCGAGCGCCCCGATCGCCGCGGTTCGCCCCGTCGCCGTCGCGAACCGGCAGGCGGCGTCCACCTTCGGCCCCATGGACCCGGCCGGGAAGCTGTACCTGCCCATCGCGTCGGGGCTCGCGCGGTGGATGGCCCGCGCGTCCGGCGTTCCCCAGCCGAGGAACACGGCCTCGGCGTCGGTCGCCATGATGAGGAGGTCGGCACCCAGCTCGCGCGCCAGCAGCTCCGAGCAGAGGTCCTTGTCGATCACCGCCTCAACGCCGACCAGCGTACGTTCCTTACCCGGCTGGTGCATGGCCGGCTGGTACATGGTGGGTATCCCGCCGCCGCCGGCGCAGATCACGATGGTTCCCTGATCCAGCAGCCAGCGGATCGGCCGGATCTCGAAGATGCGCTTGGGGGCCGGCGACGGCACGACCCGCCGCCAGGACGCGCCGTCCGGCTTGAACACCCACCCCTTCTCGGCCGCGATGCGCTCGGCCTCGGCGGCTCCGTAGACCGGCCCGACGAACTTGGTCGGATCGCCGAAGGCCGGGTCGTCGCCGTCGACCTCCACCATGGTCAGCAGCGTGGCGAAGGGCACCTCGAACGGCAGCAGGTTGCCCAGCTCCTGCTCGATCATGTAGCCGATCATGCCCTCGGTCTCGGCCCCCAGGACGTCCAGCGGATAGGCCTCGTCCGGCCGGTAGGCGGCGCCCTGGAGCGCCAGAAGCCCGACCTGCGGCCCGTTCCCGTGGCTGATCACGAGCTGATGCTCCCGGGCGACCGGGGCCATGGCCTCAGCGGCGATGCGGATGTTGCGGCGCTGCACGTCGGCGGTCATCGGCTCGCCGCGTTTCAACAGAGCGTTGCCCCCCAAAGCGACGACGACGCGCATGGCATCATTCCCCCAGAGTGGCGACGAGAAGCGCCTTGATCGTGTGCATGCGGTTCTCCGCCTGTTCGAAGGCGATGTTCGCTTCCGATTCGAAGACCTCGTTGGTCACCTCGAGCCCGTTGGGCATCCCGTAATCCTCGGCGATCTGCCGGCCGAGCGTCGTCTCGC
The DNA here is from genome assembly GCF_058780635.1 of Azospirillum sp. UENF 312511. NCBI lineage: Bacteria > Pseudomonadati > Pseudomonadota > Alphaproteobacteria > Rhodospirillales > Azospirillaceae > Azospirillum > Azospirillum sp. UENF 312511. The sequence continues at coordinate 911,168 of NZ_JBSNCG010000003.1, forward strand.
TGTCGTGGAAGGCCGGCAGGCAGTGCATGAACTTGACCTGCGGGTTGCCGCTTGCCGCCATCAGCTCCGGGTTGACCTGATAGGGCTTCAGCAGCGCGATCCGCTCCCGCCACACGTCCTTGGGCTCGCCCATCGAAACCCAGACGTCGGTGTGGATGAAATCGACCCCGGCCACCGCTTCGGCGGTGTCGCTGGTGATGGTCAGCCGTGCGCCCGAGGCAGCCGCGAGCTTGTGGGCGATGGCGGTGTACTCCTCCGACGGCCACAGGCTCTGCGGCCCGCAGATGCGTACGTCCATGCCCATCAGGCAGCCGACGATCATCAGCGAATGGCCCATGTTGGACCGGGTGTCGCCGACATAGGTGTACGTGATGTCGGTGATCGGCTTGTCGCTGTGCTCGCGCATCGTCATGACGTCGGCGAGCATCTGGGTCGGGTGGTACTCGTCGGTGAGGCCGTTGTAGACCGGCACACCCGCGTACTTCGCCAGCTGCTCCACGCCGCCCTGTGCGGCGCCGCGGTACTCGATGGCATCGTACATCCGGCCGAGGACGCGCGCGGTGTCCTTGAAGGATTCCTTATGGCCGATCTGCGAGCCCGCGGGATCGAGGTAGGTGACGTTGGCGCCCTGGTCGTGGCAGGCGACCTCGAAGGCGCAGCGGGTCCGCGTCGACGTCTTTTCGAAGATCAGACAGATCTCCTTGCCGCGCAGGTGCTGCTGCTCGGTCCTGGCGTACTTCGCACGCTTGAGGTCGCGCGCGAGGTCGAGCACATAGCGGAACTCCCGCGGCGTGTAATCCTGGACGGTGAGCAGCGACCGGTTGCGCAGATTGAAGCTCATCTTTTCCTCCTGGGGTTCCCTCCGGGTTCGCTGTCCGCGGCGGGTCGTCAGTGGGCGGGCTCCCGCCAGATCGGGCAGGTCATGCAGTGGCCGCCGCCCCGTCCGCGGCCGAGTTCGGCCCCGCGGACGGTGATGACCTCGACGCCGGCCTTGCGCAGCAGCGTGTTGGTGTAGGTGTTGCGGTCATAGGCCACGACCACGCCGGGTTCGAGGGCGACGACGTTGTTGCCGTCGTCCCATTGCTCGCGCTCCGCCTCGTAGGCGTTTCCGCCGGTGCCGACGACGCGGAGCCTGGAATAGCCCAGCGCGTCGGCCACGACCTCCAGCAGCGGCCTCGCCTCGGGCCGCACCTCGAAGCGCCCCTCGTCGTCCAGGGGATAGGCGCTGTAACAGCGGATCTGGTCGACGACCTCGCGGAAGACCGTCACCAGATCGCGGTCGCAGAACGAGAACACCGTGTCCAGATGCATCGCCGCGCGGCTTTTCGGCATCAGGCAGGCGATCACCCGGGACGCCGCGTTGTTGCGGAACAGCGCGCGGGTCACCTGACCGACCGCCTGGCGGTTGGTGCGCTCCCCCATGCCGATGAGGACGACGCCCTTGCCGATCGGCATCACGTCGCCGCCCTCCAGGGAGGCGCCGGTGAAGTCCTCGTCGGAATCGCCCCACCAGATCGTGAAGCCGCCGTCCCGGAAGCGGGGGTGGAACTTGTAGACCGCCCGCTGCAGCAGCGTCTCCGGCTTGCGGGCGGGCCAGAACATCGGGTTGCAGGTCACGCCGTTGTAGATCCAGCAGGACGGGTCCCGCTGGAACAGCGTGTTGGGGATCGGCGGCAGCACGAAATCGGTGCCGCCGAACGCCTCGTTCAACAGCACGCTCACGGTGTTGTCCGGCAGGTCCGATATGGCGATGCCGCCGATGAGATGGATGGCGAGTTCCCTGGACGGCATCTCGTCCAGCCAGGGGCGCATGACCTCCACGGCGGCGACCCCGACGGTGTTGGCGGTGACGCGGCGGTCGAGCACGAACCTGCGCGCCTGAGGATCGTCGAGCGTTTGCGCCAGCAGGTCGTGCAGGTCCAGCACCTCGACCCCGCGCTCCTCCATCTTCAGCACGAGGTCGTGGTGGTCCTTCTGCGCCTCGTGCACCCAGATGACGTCATCGAACAGAAGGTCGTGGCAGTTGCCGGGGGTGAGGCGCTGGTGCGCCAGAGACGGCCGGCAAACCAGGACGGTCCGCAGCTTGCCGACTTCCGAATGCACGCCGACTTCAGACATGACGCAACTCCCTGCTTCGATGGCCCGCTATTCCGTGCGGGCCTTGTTGTCGTATGACGGCGCGGCGGCCATCACAGCGGGCTGATCCTGCCGGTCCACATGAGCCAAGCGGCGAGCACGGCGAGGACGGCGATGGCCGCCGCGATGGCCATCTCCACGCTGGTAAAAGTGCGCTCCCCGTGCTCGCGTCGGGCCCGGACATAGACGAGGATTCCCGGGGCGAAGAGGACCGCGCACATCAGCAGGTACTGAAGGCCGGCCGCGTAGACGAGCCAGAGGCCGTAGGCCGTCGCCAAGGCACCGACCAGGATGCCCTTCGTCCGCGATTCGGCACCGTAGCCCTCGCCGGTCAGGGCCAGTTTCAACGCGTAGGCACCGGACAGGACGTAGGGGGGAAGGATCGCGACCGAGGCGATGAAGTAGAAGAACTGGTACGCGCTGCGCGAAAAGAAGCTGAGCGCGAGGAAGAGCTGGATCAGGAGATTGGTTGCCCACAGCGCGTTCACGGGCGACCCGTTGGCGTTCTCCGCGGCGAACCATTTCGGGAAAGTCCCGTCGCGGCCGCAGGTGTAGGGGATCTCCGCGCACAGCAGCGTCCAGGAGAGGAAGGCGCCGCCGACCGAGATCACCAAGCCGATGTTGATGAGGGCTGCGCCCCACGGGCCGACGAGGGATTCGAACACGCCCGCCATCGACGGCACCTTGAGGTCGGCGAGTTCGGGTTGCCGCAGGACGCCCGTCGCCAGCAGCGAGACCAGCACGTAGATTCCCAGCGCGCCGACGAAGCCGATCACGGTCGCCCGCCCGACGTCGGAGCGGCGGGCCGCGCGGGCGGAATAGACGCTGGCGCCTTCGATGCCGATGAACACCCACAGAGTCACCAGCATGGTGCTCTTCACCTGCTCCATGACCGAGCCGAGGCCGCCCGTGCCGGAACCGGCGCCGGTTCCCCAGAAATCCACCGTGAAGAGATCCCAATGGAAGCCGACGATGGCCACCAGGACGAACAGGAACAGCGGCACCAGCTTGGCGATCGAGGTGACGACGTTCACGAAGGCCGCCTGTTTGATGCCGCTGAGCACGAGCGCGTGGATCAGCCACAGGCACAGCGACGCGCCGACGATGGACGGCAGGTTGTTGCCGTCGCCGAAGATGGGGAAGAAGTGGGACAGGGCCGAGAAGATGGCCACCGCGTAGGCCACGTTTCCAAGAAAGGCGCTCAGCCAATAACCCCAGGCGCTGTTGAAGCCGACGAACGGTCCGAAGCCGGCCTTGGCATAGGCATAGGGGCCTGCGTTCAGGTTCGGTTTGCGCACGGCCAGGTTTTGGTACACGAAGGCGAGCATCATCATGCCGATGCCGGTGATCATCCAGCCGATCAGGATGGCGCCGGGCGACGCACCCTTGGACATGTCCGACGGAAGATTGAAAACGCCGCCGCCGATCATCGAGCCGACAACGAGCGCAACGAGTGGGAGCAAGGTCAGCTTGTCCGACTTCTGGGTCTGCGCCACGCCAGCGTTTTTCACCGACACGAGATCGTTCACGTCAGCCGTCGTCATCGCCGTCTCTCCGCTATCCTCGTCTCCCTGCCGTCAGGATTCCCTCCAATGAGGCGGGCCGATGAGGTGGGGCATCTTCCGCTCCAGCGTCCACTGGTCACATTCGTTGAATGTCGTTGAAGGAATGGCGACCAGGAACGGAAGTCCCAAGCTTGACCGCTCGGCGAGCCGTTACATAAGTTCGATACGGTTTCCGCATCGCCTTTGCATCGCCTGCGGCGTTTTATAGGATCCTGGCGATATGGAAAGGGCTTCTGCCGCTCTGAAAATTATCTGGTGTTACGGTATCCCGACCAATGACTTTTATTGAATTAGACAAAAAGATTATTCCTGAATGCGTTTATTTCGCAGTTGCGAATTTGCATCTGCGAAACGGCTTGGCTGCTTGGCTTCGCTTAAGGCCGTGTGATTTTCTTCTTCTTTGGCCATCAAACTGCGATGAATCAGCCTCACCGGCAGGAAGCCGCCCCATAGGACCGCAGCGTTTCGGTGATGACCTGGACGGGCTCGACATCGTACGTCTTGAGCAGCTTGCGTGTCGGCGCACGTCGCCCGTTTGTCGCACCGGTGCCGGACGTACACCCGAGACGCCTGAGCGTGCCGGCGGTCGGATGGCCAAAGTGCAGCCACCATTCCGCGATGGCCTCGTCGCCGACCACAATGCCGGTCGTCGCCCGGATCAGTGCGACCTCGGTAGGCTCAAGTCGGAGCAATGGGACACCCAGCTGCTCGCCGGAAACGGCGGAGTGCGAGATCATGACTATGTTGAGCCGATGGAAAGATCGATGGCCGGACACTCACAGCCATCTTGCCGTACGATGGAACGATGCACCAAAAGAAAGGAGAAGCGGGGCTCCGTCGTGTGCGTCCATTTTCTCGGTGGGTTTCACTTCTGCTTTCATCGTACAGAATTCCCGTCTGTCGTGCCATTGCGACGCACGGCCAAACAGCGGAGAACTTCCGGATATGGCCCAATCCATTCAGTTCAAATCAGGCGATTTGCTGTTCCGGCGGGGGGACGCGAGCGACTGCGTTTTTTGGATCAGGCATGGGGAAATCGAAGTCCTGCGCGAGAATGGAGACAACGCCATCCTGATCGGGCATGTGCGGGGCGGCGAGTGGCTGGGCGAGATGGGCGTCATTGAAGGCCGCAGCCGGAGTGCCACCGCCCGGGCCGTCAGCGATGGCGCCGCGGAAGTTCTCACCCCGCAGGAGTTCCTGGACCGGGTGAGCCGGGACGCATCCCTGGCGCGTGGGTTGATCCAGCGTCTCAGCATCCGCCTGCGGACGATCGAGGACAAGATTGCCGGCGACCTGCTGCTCTCGACGCGCGAGGCGGAACTGGCGGAGAACGGCGCGCCGTCGTCGGAGGCACTTCCCAACGACAACGAACGCATTCTATTGACCGCCGGGTCGGACTCCCTGCGCAGCCGGATCGGTCCAAGCGCAATCCAGGTTGGGCAACTGCCCTTCGTGGTCGGTCGGCTCCCGATCAACGGCGAGGCATCGCCCCCACGGTCACCCGATCTGTCCATCGACGACCAGCCGCCTTTTCGCCTGTCGCGCGATCACTTCATGATCAGCCGCAGCCAGGGCCGGCTGCTCGTGTCCGATCTTGGCAGCACGCTTGGGACGGTCGTCAACGGGCAGCCGATCGGGCATGATTTCATGAGGGACACCGCCCTTCTGAACCACGGTGAGAACCGCGTCGTTGCGGGCGGCTGGGGATCGGCCTTCGAGTTCATCGTTTCCATCGGCTGAAGGGGCGCTGCCGAACAAAAGCGCTTTTTCGCATCCCGCGAAGCGGATGCCGGACCCAGGTCATACACCGATGAGACCAAGACGGAATGGGCGGGCACTGGCACTCTGACCGCTGCCACGCTTGGTGGAATGATGGATGCCGCACACCGACCCGATCCAACGCCGAGAGGTCGGGCGTGGCATCGCAGAGGACCGCGTCACATCACCAGGGCTGCGGGAGGCGGGCATGGCCGAAGCGCTGTCAGTCAAGGAAAAGGCTCTCATCGACGCATACTGGCGGGCAGCCAACTACTTGTCCGTTGGGCAGATTTATCTTTATGACAATCCATTGCTCAAAGTTCCCCTTACCCTCGAACACATAAAGCCGAGGTTGCTGGGGCATTGGGGAACCACGCCCGGCTTGAATTTCATCTATGTCCATCTGAACCGGATGATCCGGCAATTGGATCTGAACATGATCTGTATTGCCGGTCCCGGGCATGGCGGACCGGCCATGGTCGCGAATGCCTATCTTGAGGGAACATACAGCGAAGTCTACCCGAACATTTCGCCGGACCAGGAGGGCATCAAGCGCCTCTTCACGCAATTCTCCTTTCCCGGCGGGATTCCCAGCCACGTGGCGCCGGAGACGCCCGGCTCGATTCATGAAGGCGGCGAACTCGGATACGCCGTGTCCCACGCGTACGGAGCCGCCTTCGACAACCCCGACCTGATCGTCGCCTGCATCGTCGGCGACGGGGAGGCGGAAACCGGACCCCTGGCAACGAGCTGGCATTCCAACAAATTCCTCAACCCGCTCAGCGATGGCGCCGTTCTGCCGATCCTGCACCTCAACGGCTACAAGATCGCCAACCCCACCATTCTCTCCCGGATCAGCCACGAGGAGCTGGAGCAGCTGTTCCGCGGGTATGGATACATCCCCTATTTCGTGGAAGGCCACGAACCGGACGACATGCATGAACGCATGGCCTCCACTCTGGACACGGCCATCGCCGACATCCGGCGGATCAAGGACGACGCGCGCCGAAACGGGGTCACGCAGCGTCCCCGCTGGCCCCTGATCGTGCTCCGCACACCGAAGGGATGGACATGCCCGAAGGAGATCGACGGCAAGCGGGCCGAGGATTTCTGGCGTTCGCATCAGGTTCCGATGGGGGAAATGCATGAGAACCCGGACCATGTGCGTGTTCTCGAAGAGTGGATGAAAAGCTACCGACCCGATGAGCTTTTCGACGAGGAGGGCCGCCTCCGCCCCGACGTCGCCGACCTGGCACCCCGCGGCGTTCGCCGTATGAGCGCCAACCCGCACGCCAACGGCGGCACGCTCCTGCGCGATCTGCGTCTTCCGGATTTCCGCGACTACGCCGTCCCGGTGGAGGCTCCCGGCGTGGCCGTCGCAGAAGCCACCCGCGTGATGGGGCAGTTTCTCCGCGATGTGATGAAGCTGAACCTCGACGCGCGGAACTTCCGGCTCTTCAGTCCCGATGAGAACAACTCCAACCGCTGGCAGGACGTGCTCCAGGTCACGGACCGGACATGGGTTGCCGACACCGTCCCGTGGGACGACCATCTCGCCCCGGACGGCCGGGTCATGGAGATGCTCAGCGAACACCAATGCCAGGGGTGGCTCGAAGGCTATCTGCTGACGGGCCGACATGGATTCTTCTCCTGCTACGAAGCTTTCATCCACATCGTCGATTCGATGTTCAACCAGCACGCCAAGTGGCTGAAGGTCTGCCGGACCATTCCCTGGCGGCGTCCCGTCGCCTCGCTGAACTACCTGCTGTCCAGCCATGTCTGGCGCCAGGACCACAACGGCTTCAGCCACCAGGACCCCGGCTTCATCGACCATGTGGTGAACAAGAAGGCCGACGTCGTCCGGGTCTATCTGCCACCCGATGCCAATTGCCTGCTGTCGGTCACGGACCATTGCCTGCGCAGCCGGAACTGCGTCAACGTCGTCGTCGCCGGGAAGCAACCGGCCCCGCAGTGGTTGACGATGGATGAAGCCATCAGGCATTGCACGGCCGGCCTGGGGATCTGGGAATGGGCCAGCAACGACCGCGGCGGCGAACCCGATGTGGTGATGGCCTGCTGCGGCGACGTGCCGACGCTGGAGACCCTGGCGGCGGTCGATCTCCTGCGCCATTACGCCCCGGACCTGAAGGTCCGCGTCATCAACGTCGTCGACCTCATGACCTTGCAGCCCCCGGGGGAGCATCCGCACGGGCTTCCGGATCGCGACTTCGATGCGCTGTTCACCACCGACAAACCGATCATCTTCGCCTTCCACGGCTATCCCTGGCTCATTCACCGGCTGACGTACCGGCGGGCGGGCCACGGGAACCTGCATGTGCGTGGCTACAAGGAGGAAGGCACCACCAGCACGCCCTTCGACATGTGCGTGCTGAACGATCTCGACCGGTTCCACCTCGTGGGCGACGTGATCGACCGGGTTCCGGCGCTCGGCGCGAGCGCCGCCTACGTCAAGCAGGCCATGCGCGACAAGCTCATCGCGCACAAGGAACACATCCGGCGGTATGGCGACGACATGCCCGAGATCGCGGGATGGATATGGGACCAGACGGGCGCGGGCCAGACGGGAGTGGTTGGAAAAGCCGCCTCGACCGAGGCCGACAATGTCTGAACCATAAGTGTTTGAACCATAAGACGATGGTCGGGCCATCCGTCGGACGGCGCGGCGGCTGCGACCGGGCGAGGAGGAAACGCCATGAGCAGCGACATGACCATGGCCGACGCAACGGCGTCGAACGTCTCCGGATCGACGGATCTGCTCCAGCGATACGGGTGCGGCCCGATCCACTTCACCGGAACGCACGACGCGCTCTACGAGCGGCACCTGATGTTCGACCATGTGGTCGATCCCACATCGGTCGGTCCCCGCGAACGCTACGAGGCGGTCGCCCGCTCCGTGCGCGACGTGCTGTCACAGCGGTGGCTTCGCACCGAGCAGACCTACGAACGCGAGAACCCAAAACGCGTCTATTACCTTTCCCTGGAGTTCCTCATCGGACGCTCCCTGGCCAACAACGTCATGAACCTCCTTCTCGATCCGGTCGTGGCGCGGGTCGCCGACGAGAAGGGGATCGACTGGCTTGCCCTGCTCGACGAGGAGCCCGACGCCGGGCTGGGGAACGGGGGGCTCGGCCGGTTGGCGGCCTGCTTCATCGACTCCATGGCCACGATGCAGATCCCGGCCATGGGATATGGGCTCCGCTACGAATACGGCATTTTCCGGCAGAGCCTGCGGGATGGCTGGCAGCAGGAACAGCCCGACAACTGGCTGCGCCGGCCCGATCCCTGGGAGGTCGCCCGGCCGCAGGAGTCCGTGGAGATCAGGCTCGGCTGCTCGTTCGAGGTGCGCAACGGGACGTTCGCCGCCGTGCCCGGCCGGCCGTCCAGCCTGCTCGGCATTCCGTATGACCGCCCCGTCATCGGATACGGCGGCCGAACGATCAACACGTTGCGGCTTTGGGCGGCGGCGGCACCGCACGCGCTGGACTTCCAGGCGTTCAGCGCCGGCGACTTCGTCAGTGCGCTCGCCGAACGGCTCTCGGCGGAGTCCCTCACACGGGTCCTGTACCCCGACGATTCGACGAGCATGGGTCAGGGCCTGCGCTTCGTGCAGGAGTATTTTCTGGTCGCCTGTTCCCTGGCGGATCTCGTGCGGCGCTTCCGCCGGACCAATCCGGTCGGCAGCCCGACCGATTGGCGGGCGCTCCCCGACAAGGTCGCCGTCCAGCTCAACGACACCCACCCGAGCCTGACGGTGTCCGAACTGATGCGGATCCTGCTCGACGACGCGGGGCTCGGCTGGGAGGAGGCGTGGGATCTCACGCGGCGCACACTCGCCTACACGAATCACACCCTGCTGCCCGAGGCGCTCGAAAAATGGCCGCTGCCCTGGTTCGAGCTTCTGCTGCCGCGCCACCTGGAGATCATCCTGGAGATCAACCGCCGGCTTCTTGACGAAGTGCGGACCCGCTTTCCCGGCGATGAGGGCCGTATCGAGCGTGTGAGCCTGATCGAGGAGGGCGATCCGCGGAAGATCCGGATGGCCAACCTCGCCATCGTCGGATCGCACAGCACCAACGGGGTCGCTGCGATCCATTCCGATCTGCTGCGCACCGTGACGGTCAAGGATCTGGCCGAACTGTATCCCGAGCGCTTCAGCAACAAGACCAACGGCGTGACGCCCCGGCGTTGGCTTCGGCTGGCCAACCCCGCCCTCTCCCGCTGCATCACCGACGCCATTGGAGACGGCTGGATCACCGACCTGTCCCAATTGGCCAAGCTGACGCCGCTTGCCGACGACGGGGCTTTCCAGGACGCCGTGCGGGAGGCAAAGCGCGCCATGAAGCACCGCTTCGTGGCGTGGCTTGCATCGACCAACGGCATCGCCGTCGATCCCGACACGATCTTCGACTGCCAGATCAAACGCATCCACGAATACAAGCGGCAGCTTCTGAACGCGTTGCGGATCGTCGTGCTCTACAACCGGATGCGGCAGAATCCCGACCTCGACATGGCGCCGCGGACCTTCTTCTTCGCGGGAAAGGCGGCTCCCGCCTACCGTCTCGCCAAGGTGATCATCAAATTCCTCAACAACCTCGCGGCCGCCATCGATGACGACCCGGTGGTGCGCGGCCGTCTCAGGGTGGTGTTCCTGCCCGAGTACGGCGTGTCCCTGGCCGAGAAGCTGATTCCCGCCTCCGACGTGTCCAACCAGATCTCGACGGCGGGCTATGAGGCGAGCGGCACCAGCAACATGAAGTTCATGATGAACGGCGCATTGACGATCGGCACGCGCGATGGCGCGACGATCGAGATGGCGCAAGCCGCCGGCGAGGAAAACTTCTTCCTGTTCGGGTTGACGGCGGATCAGGTGGCCAGCAGCGCCGGCTGGTACAGCCCATTCTGGCATCACCACAACGAACCGGAAACCCGCGCCGCGCTGGATCTGGTCTTTTCCGACCATTTCAACCGCAACGAACCGGGCATCTTCGAACCTCTGCGCGACGCGCTGCTGAGGGGCGGGGACCGATTCATGCATCTCGCCGATCTCACGGCTTATCTGGAGGCGGACCGGCGGTTGCTGGCGTCCTACGCGGCCCCGCAGGACTGGACGCGCAAGGTCATCATGAACATCGCCAACTCTGGCCGGTTTTCCAGCGATCGCACCATCGCCGAATACGCCGCCGAGATATGGGATGCGAAGCCGTGCGCGGTGCCGTGAGGGCCGGATCGGCGGTCCAGGTTGACGAGGATGCGGGGCGGTCTGGCACACCCAGTCCTCCCGATCGGGGAGCCGCGGCACCGCTGGGAGCGATCCCCACCGGCCAGGGGACGAACTTCAGCGTGTTTTCGAAGCACGCGACCGGAATCGAGCTGCTGCTTTTCGACCGCGCCGAGGATGCGGAGCCTGCGCGCGTGATCCGCCTCGATCCCTCCACCCATCGCACCTATCATTACTGGCACGTGTTTCTTCCCGGCGTGACGGCCGGCCAAATCTATGGGTATCGCGCCGAGGGGCCATGGGACCCCGCCAACGGCCTGCGCTTCGATCGGGACAAGCTTCTCCTTGATCCCTATGGCCGCGCGGTGGTCGTTCCGGACCGCTACAGCCGCGACGACATCCGCAAACCCGGTGACGATTGCGGCGGCGCCATGAAAAGCGTGGTTGTGGATCCGGGGTCCTACGATTGGGAAGGCGACGCACCGTTGCGCCGGTCGTCCGCGCAGACCATCGTGTATGAGATGCATGTGCGCGGATTCACACGCCATCCCAGTTCCGGCGTCGGCGGGAAGGCCCGCGGCACGTTTGCCGGGCTGATCGAGAAGATTCCGTACCTGCAGAAATTGGGCGTCACCGCGGTGGAACTGCTGCCGGTGTTCCAGTTCGATGCGCAGGATTGCCCGCCGGGAAAGGTCAACTACTGGGGATACGCGCCGGTCTCGTTCTTTGCGCCGCATGCGGCGTACAGTTCGCGTTCCGATCCGCTCGGTCCGCTGTACGAGTTCCGCGACATGGTCAAGGCGCTGCACCGCGGCGGCATCGAGGTCATCCTCGACGTCGTTTTCAACCACACGGCGGAAGGCGACCACAACGGGCCGACCCTGTGTTTCCGAGGGTTGGACAATCCCACCTACTATCTTCTCGAGGACGACCGATCCCGCTACGCCAACTACACGGGCACCGGGAACACCTTGAACGCCAATCACCCTGTCGTCCGGCGCATGATCGTGGACAGCCTTCGATACTGGGTCGAGACGATGCATGTGGACGGCTTCCGCTTCGATCTGGCCTCGGTTCTGTCCCGCGACACATCGGGACATCCGATCCCGAACGCGCCGATCCTGTGGGACATCGAAACGGAACCGGCGCTTGCCGGTACGAAGCTGATCGCCGAGGCTTGGGATGCGGCGGGCCTTTATCAGGTCGGCAGTTTCGTCGGCGACAGCTGGAAGGAATGGAACGGACGGTTCCGTGACGACGTGCGTGCGTTTTTTCGCGGTGAACCGGGATCGGTGACCCAGATCGCGGACCGCATCCTGGGCAGCCCGGAGATCTACGGGCATGAGGAGCGGGAGGCTGAACAAAGCGTCAACTTCGTGACCTGCCATGACGGTTTTACGCTCAACGACGTGGTGTCCTACGACCGCAAGCACAACGAGGCGAACGGGGAGGGCAACCGCGATGGCGCGGACGACAACCGCAGTTGGAACTGCGGCGTCGAAGGCCCGACCGACGATCCGGCAATCGAGCGGTTGAGAAACCGTCAGGTAAAGAATTTCCTGACCGTGACGATGCTATCGCTCGGCATCCCGATGATCACGATGGGCGACGAGGCCCGGCGCACCCAGTCCGGCAACAACAACGCCTACTGCCAGGACAACGAGACCAGCTGGTTTGATTGGACGCTGGTCGAGACGCACACGGACGTGCACCGGTTCGTGACTGTGCTCAACACACGCCGAAGCCTGCGGGACAGGATGTACGAGCGTGTGCCTTTGCGGCAACTGCTCCGGAAGGCGAAGATAACCTGGCACGGCGTGACTCCCGAGCAACCGGATTGGAGCCGCGATTCCCACAGCATCGCCGTCGAAGCGAAGGTGGAGCAGGGCCGGCTTCGCATTTACCTGATTCTGAACTCCTACTGGAAACCGCTTCGCTTTGAACTTCCGCCAGCAAATGACGGCCGTGTTGGGCCATGGCGCCAATGGATCGACACCTCGCTCGACCCCCCATGTGACATCGTCGAGTGGAGCTTGGCGCCGACGCTGAGTGAGTTGTCCTATCTGGTGGAAGCGCGGTCCGTCGTCGTACTGATCCATGACGCTGGCGAACCGACCCAACTGTCATGACCCGTGCCAAGCGTTGGTGTCTGGTTTTGGCGGAGGGAGACCGTGAGCATCACCCGGCACAATGGACACCGGGTTATGCGACCTGCAACTCGGCCTGCTCAGGAGTTCTGTAGCCATCGGCGCATTGCCCCAGCAGTTCCCCTTGCGGCTCATCAACGGCTGGATGCCAACTCCTTGGCGACGTGATCCAGGGACCGGCCACTGCTTTCCAACAGGACCACGGCCTCCCGCTTGCGCTCGTCCGTAACAGCGCCGTGTCGCCGTCATGTCCACCTCTCCGCTCCCAGCGGGAGCTTAACAGAGGTGTCCACCAATCCGGAGGAGGCTCACGATTCCATACAGCAGGATTATAGACATCAAACAGCATGACGGGGTCTCGTTTCCGCATCCATAAGCCCGTATTGCAGGATCATGCAGTTCAAATCCAAGCATGACTCTTTTGGAAGGAGTTCTCCTTTTTCCCGTTTGGCCTTCGGCCGCCGTATTGGGGGTTTCCAATGAGGCTGCATGTTCGGCATCGTGCCGTCTCATGAATCTGGTCGGGGGGAGGTGACTGCAGTTCCGTCTCGAACAACCCGGTCTGAATTTCACCGGCTTCAGCATTACTTTAAGAGCCGCCGAATGCGGGTTGGGTTCGACCAATGGAATCACCAGGCCTGCCGTTCCTCACCATCCGCCGCCCTTCCGAGACGTGGAAGCGCGCGCCGAAGCCGGACAGCCTCCGCGGCAAGCTCGGGCTGGCTGGTCTGGCGGGCGAGTTGTTCAGCGTGGTGCAGCAACGCCGCCGCCTCGTCGCCGCCAGACCCCGCCTGGACGGCGCTTCGGCCAGCCCGGAAGTAAAAGTCGGCCGCTTCCGATCGCCGCCCTCCCTTCTCCGCTGCCTGCGCTGCCGAGGTCAGCGCGCGGGCAACCCCCGCTTCGTCACCGCTGGCGCGCCGTAACCGCTCCTCGGCCGTAAAAGCGTTGAAGGCCGCGCCGGCCTCACCATCCAACAGGGCAAGCCGCCCGGTCAGCGCCAGCCGGTCGGCCGCCAGTTCCGGCTGCTCGGATGCCGGCAATCCCTTGATCGCGATCCGCAGCGCGGTCCTGTCTCCGCGGTCGGCCGCCAGAAGCCCCGTCAGATATGTGGCGCGCGCGGAGATGAGCGGATCCTTGCTGGACTCGATGGCCTCCTGCGCAAGCTGCCACGCCTGCTGCGACTGACCCAGCCGGTAGCGGGCGGTCGCCTCGACCAGGGCCAAGGCCGGGAGACCGGGATGCCCTCGACGTGCGAGGTCGGACCGGGTCCGCGCGGCGACCGCTGCCGCTCTCTCCGCTTTGCCTCTGCGCAGGTCCGAAATCGCCAATTCCTGCCCCGCCAAGGCGATGGCGGCGGCATCGTCGAGTGCATGAGCGCGGTCCAGGGCGCGGGCGTACCCGGCAGCCGCCTGGTCGTATCGGCCCGCGAGGAAGGCATGGCGTGCGGTCTCCAAAATCGACACGGTGTGGGCGTCGTCAACTCCACCGGTGTCGATCACCGCCGATGGCCGTCCGCCACAGCCGACCGGAAGCATCGCGTTGAACACAATCGCCATTAGAGTCGCCACCGCCGCGGAGCCGGTCCGCGGCAGCCTCATGGGCGGACCTCAAGCGGCGAGAGGGGCCTGCGTTGGGCTTGGGGAGCGCCGCCGTTGCCGATCAGCCAATGGCTCTGGAGGGTCACCAGCAGCTTTTCCAACTCGGTCATCGTCGCCTGCGCCTGAGCGATGAACATCGGCACCTCCGCCGTGGCGGAATCGGCCCGGCCGACAAGGCTGCGGAGCTGTGGTGTCAGGCGGTGCAGGTTCTGCAACAGACGGTCGGCCGAAACCAGCAGCGCGTCAACATGGTCGATGGACGGGGGCACCATCCGGGCCGCCGTCATCAGCTCACGGAGCAGGTCCGTGGCCGCGATCAGCGCCGCGTCGGCGTGGCCGATGGACTGGGGCGCCATCCGGGCGGCCTCCTCCAGCCCGAGCGCCACCGTGTCGTCGGCGAGCAGGCGACCAACGGTTCCCTCGCCCCGCTCCAGCCGTTCGGCCAGGGCCGCCAGGGCGGCGACCGCCCGGTCGGTCTTGTCGAGGAGCGGGATCACCCGGGCGCTCAGATCCTGCACCAGCCTCCCAAGATCGTCGGTGGCCGCACGTTCGGTCGTGGCTTCCAGAACCGCGTAATCCCAATCCAGCGGCGCTCCGGCGCCCCGCGAGATGTCCAGAAAGGAGGCCCCGGCGATGCCGAACTGCTTGCGGATCAGGACGCGGGAGTCGCTGCGGATGAAGGGCTGCATGGCATGCTCGATCCGGACGACGGCGTAGAAGCTTGCGTTGGGATCGATGACGATCTCCTCCACCCGGCCGGCGTCGGTGCCCAGCACCTGCACGCCCGATCCGCGGGTGAGGCCGGCAAGGCCGTCGACCGGCAGGACGACGCGGAGCGTCACCGATGGATTCAGCAGCCGCTCCAGCAGGCCCGCCTGGAGCACCCCGGCGACGAACAGGGCGCCGGCCACCAGCACCAGCAGGCCGACGCGCCGGCTGGTCTGCCGGAAGCCGGATTGGACGCCGAATGGGATGGCCGCCTGCCGGTCCGTCGTCATGGCCGGTCCTTCGCCGCTGCGATGACGCCGCCGTGCAGCCGGCAGCGTTGACTGGCTGGAATCGCCTGATCGTGCCACAGCTCCGGGGCGAGGGTAAGCCAGACCACCGAGGTGCCCCGGTCGCGCACCGTGCGGATCCTGTTGACCAGGGCACCGGTCAGATCGCCCGGCGGGCTCTCCAGGATGACCAGTGCCGGCGATCCCATGAAGGCCCGCACCAGACCCGCCCGCGCCAGGTCGCCGGGTCCGCAGTCCGCCGGCAGGCCGGTCGGCACGCCGGGCAGCCCGAAGGCCATCGACAGGCGGACGGCTTCGTTGCGGATGTCGGCATCGGGCCGGGTCGTGTGATGGAGCTGCGCCAGCATGATGTTGTCGAGCACGCTCAGGTAGGAGATCCAGGCGCCCGGCCGGAAACCATGCCCGATGCGGCCGCGCAGCGCGTTGGCAAGATCGGGCGGGAGCCGGCGCCAATCCCGGCCAAGCATGCGCACGGCTCCCCGGACCGGAATGGTCAGGCCACAGGCGGCATCGACCACGGCCCGCTCGTGGGACTCGTCGCCAGGATCGATCAGAGCGAGTTCACCCGCGTGCAGCGCCAAGTCGACCGTGATGCCGTTTTCCAGCGCCGCGCCGTCGAACTCGATCACCGGCGGATCGGCCATCACCGCACCAGGACGCTGATGGTGCCGCTGACCAGAAACATGAGGAACAAGGACCGGAAGAACCCGACAGCCAGCCGTGCGTCGTCACCGCTGCGGTTCGGGTTGCTTGGCTCGGCCATCGCGGTGACGCAGCAAACGGTTCCGATCGCAAAGCCGATGCCCAGGGACTTCAGCGGCAGCACGGCGTACCCCTGCGCACCGATGGTGCTGAGAACGCTGACCAGGACCGCGCTGAACGACAGGTTGGTCACGCCGAGAAGCAAGGCGGTCAGCAGTCCGGCTGCCGGAGCGATCGCCGCGAACAGCATCGTCAGGCAAAACAGGCTCACCGACAGCGCGGCAACCCGCGGCACGACGAACAGGACGAAGGGGTCGATGCCCTGGGAATCAAGTGCCCGCAGTCGCCCATCGGCCCGCATCCGGCTCAGTTCATTCACGATGATCAGCCCGCTGTGGCCGATCGACAGCAGTCCGACCGCCAACGGCGCCACCTCGCGCACCAGGACGGTGTGGATGATGTTTCGGACCGGTTGCCCCTGACCGACCTGCTCCAGCCACCAGAGCCCCTGGAACAGCAGCCCCAAACCGGCAAGGATCGCGGCGATCACGACCGTCGGCACGATGTCCACACCGGCGATGCCCATGAAGTGGACGAACTCGCGCCGCACCGACCGGCGCCACGTGACCGGCCGGACCATATGAATGAGCACCGCAGCCCCGACCGCCGCCGTCTCGACAACCCAACCGTGCCGCCAGGCTCTGGCCGTTCTGCTGCCCGTTCCATCGCCGGCCTGGACCGTTCCGGTTGCCGGGGCGGGTGTGTCGGTCACAGCCGGCCCCGTAGGTAGAAGGTCGTCATCTCGCCCAGCCGCTCCAGATAGAAGGCGCCGCGCGCGCGGAAGGCGAATCCGTCGCGCAGCAGTGCATAGGTGGCCTCCGTCGTCTGGATGGCGCCGCCCGGCGCCGCCACAGCCATGACGCCGGCGACGCGCACCGCCTCACCCCAGAGATTGAACGCCACCTGGCCGAAACCGATGGCCGAGCCCATCACCGGCCCGCTGTCCAAACCCATGGCGTAGCCCGGCGGTCGCCCCAGCCGCGTGAACAGCCCGGCGCATTCGGCGTCGATCTCCAGCGCCAGCGTGGCAAGCCGGGCGGCCGCGGCGATGGGATTTCCGTCGAAGCCTTCCGCCGCGACGATCTGGTCGGTCAGGATCTTCAGGTAGCGGATGCCGTGCCGTTCCGCCGCCTTCTGACAGGCGGCGACGATCTGTCCAATGGCAACGGTTTCCGCCGCGTCGCCGGTCGCCAGGGCGATGTCGTCGGCCATCCGCAGAACCAGCACGGTCACCTGCGGAAACCGCATGGCCTGGACCTGGTCGCTCTGCAATCCCCGCCTCACGATCTCGCGGAGTTGCAGGCGGTTGCGCTCGGATGCAATCGACGCGCTCCGCAACGTCGACGGAGCAAACGGCAGGCCGCCGGCTTCGGCGGCAAGGGTCATGGGCTGTTCCGCGGCGGCGAGCGTATGGTCCCGCGATGCGACGAGCCGGGGGACAGCAGCATGCCCAGGATCCGGGCAAAGCCTTCACCCGCACCGGCGTCGCCGGCCCCGTCTTCGATCCAGAGGCAGCCCAATGTGCGCCCTCCGGCCCGGACCGGCACCGCCAGGAGAGAGCGCCGGCCCGTCGCATCGAGGTACGGGACGAGGCCCGACGTGTGCGGGTCCGACGCGGCGTCGGTGGCCGTCACGATCTCGCCGGCCAACAGATTCTTGCTCAGCAGCGGGCTGCGGTCGAGCGGAATGACCGCCGCCGCGACATGCCCGCCGCTTTCCCGGTCGAACCCATCGGCGCAAATCAACTTATCCCCGTCGATGCGCCACAGGCTGACGCCATCCGCCACCGTGGCATCCGCGGCGATTTCCGTCGCCCGCCGGAGCGCCGTCGCATCGCCGGGATCGGCGATCGTTTCCAACCTGCCCAGTTCGGCCAACGCGGCGCCTTGCCGCTCAAGCTCCCGCTGTCGGCGGCGCATGGCGTGTGCGGCACGGTCGGCGGCATAGGCCTGCCAGGCAAGGAACCCGGCCATGAGCACGGCGAGCAGGACGACCGCCCCGGACAGCAGCAACGTCGTGCGGTTGTTGGCGGCCACGAAGCCGACGAAGTCGCTTTCGGCGGCGACCAGCAACAGCCACCAGTTCCGCCCGAGCGTCTCGCGCAGCACGCGGGCCGACACCACATACCGGTCTCCGTCGATGTCCATCACCCCGCGGGTCTCGCCCGCGATGCGGATCCGGTTGAACGCTTCCTGAATCAACGGGTCGCCCAGTTCCTCGATCCGCGCCGGGCGCAGCGTCTCTCCATCCGGCCGCAGCATGGAACCGACATCCGGCACCGCGACCAGACGGCCGCTGCCGTCGACCAGCACCGCCCTGCCGGATGCCCCGACCTTCAGCCCGCTCAGGACGCCACCGATGTCCGTCAGGTCAAGGTCGGCAGCGGCGACCACACCGGAGCCACCAGAAATGGAGCGGGATACGGTGATGCCCGGCGATTGCCGGGTGAAGAAGACGTAGATATCGCTCCAGACGAATCGGTTCTCGGCGAGCGCTGCGCGAAACCAAGGGCGTGACGCCGGATCAAAGAGGTCGCCGGGGTCTGCCTCGACCGCGCGCACCCTGCCGTCCGCGTCGCGGCGCGTCCAGGCGACGGTTCGTCCTTTCGGCCCGACCGTGATGCGCTTCGTATCCAGCGCCCCAGTCGCAGAGCGTTGGACCATCATGAAGCGGCCGTCCTCCGCCCCGACATACAGGGCGGTGAGATGCGGGCGGGTTCGCATCACGGCGAGCGCAAGCGTTTCCGAGGCCGGAGCCTCGGGACCGCCGTCGACGGAGGACAGGATGCCAACCGCATCGGCGGCGACCTCCAGATAAGTCGAAACCTGACTGGCGAGGCGATGGTCCAGCGCCTCGATCAGATTCTGGGTCAGAAGCAGCGCATCCCGCCGGTTCATGGCGTAGGAGTAAAGCGCTGTTCCGACCAGGGCAGCAGCCATCGCCAAAACCCCGAGGATCGGGACGCCCAAGCGGAAGAACCGGCGGCGGCGACGGCGCCGAACCTCTGCCGGATCAGCATCGACATCAACGATGTCCCACCGTGCCATGCGAGCCTCCGAGCGTCGATCCGTTGCCGCAGGTCATCTTTGTGGCCGACACTGTCAGGACGGGCGTCGGCAACGGTCGGGTGGCCGCAGATCGGAAGGCGACTGCGCCCCGCCCCATCGGGTGATGTGAAGGCAAGCTGTATGGGCATAGGATAGAGCCAGCATGAAATGGTCCGGCGAAGCGCCCTTCCTTATCGTCAAATCCACGCAACACATGGAAGTGCCGTTTTGCAGGATAATTACAAATTATTTCTGGGATCGGGGCCAGTCCAGTGGACAAGAGGAGATGCAACGCGTGGCAATGGCCTCAAATAGGAAGCCTACCGGCCGGCCGACCCCGACGAGCAAATAAAATTCTGTATAGTTTAGTATTTACATCATAAGATGCTTTATTGCGATGGTATCCATAGAGCATCATAATTGATGGTAAAGAAGATATACGCAGACAGATGGCACGATCTCCAAGAAGAATGATTATTCTAAATTCTCGGCGTTTCCGGTGCGGTTGGGTGGCATCAGCGCATTACGAGTTGCCCAAGATGCGGCCATCGCGTTGGCTGCGAAATCGTGCTCCAGCGGTTGGCTGTTGATCTTGAAGGTCACCGGGCCGCACAGCACCGAAGTGGAGGGATCATGCGCGCAAGGCCGAACAGGATGCGCACCGGATTGCCGGTGCGCATCCTGTTCGGATCGTCGCCGTCGCCTCTGCACTGAGCCGGAGCCGCCTGCCCTTCGTCACCGAGCCTTGCGCTCCGCCGCGGCCGCAAGGATGCGGTCGGCCTTGTCGTTGGCGGTCCTGGCCGCGGTGGAGGCCGCCTGCGCCGCGGCAGTGGCCCTGGCGGCCTCGGCCTTGGCATCGCGGGCGTCAGCCTGCGCCTGTTGAAGCATAGCCCGGTCCTCTGAACTCAGCTGGGTGGTGCATCCGGCCAGCAGAATGGGGGCGGCAGCGATGGCGAGAATTGTAAGGAAACGACTCATGACGACCTCCTTTTCCAATCCGGCGTTCATGTTTCATGCAAAACGCTGAAACCGATCCTCAGCAGGAACGGCAGCCCGTCTAGGACGCGAAAGGGAAGCGACTCAGGAGCTTTGATCGAATTCTTCTGCTGTTAAGCAGCACTAGTGTGGTATGCGCCTGCTCCTGGTCCCGTCACAGTGGGATGTAATTCGGCGTGGTGCAATGGCTCTTCTGAGGTGCCACTTTGCATGATTTTGTTCGACGGTTTGAACGTATGATACCAGGGAGCGGAAGTGCTGACTCCCTGAGAGGGATTGAACGAAACCGCTGACGCGGTATAGGGCGATCGAGTTGGATCGACTTCTGTCTGGAGGGTGCGGGCATTTCCGCCCCGTCTCACGACAGGAGCTATCCGATGGCTGAGATGAGCCCTTTGCGCCGCCGCATGATCGAGGACATGACGGTTCGTAATCTATCGCCGGCGACCCAACGGTCCTACGTCCACGCGGTCGCCAAGTTCAGCCGCTTTTTCGGGAGGTCGCCGGAGAGGCTCGGCTTGGACGAGGTCCGCACCTTCCAGGTTCAGCTGATTTCCCAAGGCATTTCCTGGGCCAGCCTCAACCAGACGGTCGCGGCGCTCCGTTTCTTCTATGGCGTCACGCTCGGACAGGCGGAGGTCCCAGAGCGGATCTCCTACGCCCGGGAACCGCGGCGCTTGCCGGTGATGCTCGGCGCCGATGAGGTCGTGCGCTTCCTGGAGGCGGTGCCCAGCCTGAAATGCCGCGCCGCGTTGGCGACAGCCTATGGAGCCGGGCTGCGCGTCTCGGAGGTGATCACGCTGAAGGTCGCCGATATCGACGGCTCCCGCATGCTCATCCGCATCGAGCAGGGTAAGGGGGCAAGGACCGCTACGCGGTGCTATCCGTGCACCCGGCCGCCGCTTGGAGGTCAAAGTGCGTTCTTGAAGAAACGACATCATTTGTTTGCTGCACAAACGAATTAGATTTCCCTGTAGTCAGCCTTCGCGGAATTCGAAGGCGGAAGCGCCGTTGCACCGGTGTCGGGGCTGCTGCACACTGATTGCCTGCGGAATCGGACAAGGCGGCCCGCTGCCGATGGGGGTAGTGGATGGTGCGGCACGATGTCCAGACGTTGCTGCTGTTCCTGCGGGTGTGCGAGACGAAGAGCATCACGCGCGCCGCCAGCCAGTCGAACCTCGCCCTGTCGGCAGCGAGCCGGCCCGTGAAGCTCCTGGAGGACGGCTGCGGCACCGCACTGCTGCACCAGCTGCCCTACAGCGTGGAGCCGACCCCGGCGGGGCTGGCGGTGCTGCGCTACGCGCGCGGGGTGTTGGGGATGAACCAGCAGCTCGACGCCGAACTGGCCGACTACCGTGCCGGCGTACGGGGGTCCGTGCGGGTGTTCGCCAGCAGCTCGGCGCTGGTGCAGCGGCTGGCCGGCGACCTGTCCGCGTTCGCCCGCGCCTTCCCCTCGATCCGTCTGGAACTGCAGGAGCGCCCGAGTGTCGAGATCGTCGAGGCGCTCTACCAGAAGGAAACAGACATCGGCATCATCGTGCGGGGTGGCGACCTGTGGCAACTCCGCACCCGGACGTACGCCGAAGACCGCCTGGCCATCGTCGTGCCGTCCGACCATCCTCTGGCCCATGGCGGCCCGGTCGCCTTCGCGTCGGTTCTCAAGGAAGAACTCGTCACGCTCGACCATGCAACCGCCGTGCACCGGCTTGTGACCGATCAGGCGCGCCGCAGCGGGCAGACCCCGAGGGTGCGCGTGCAAGTCCGCAGTTTCGAGGCCATGTGCCAGATGGTGCTGCACGGGCTGGGGCTGGGCATCCTGCCGGAACTGGCGGCGCAGCCGCTGGTGGCCGCCTTTGGGCTGACGCTCTTGCTGCTCGACGAGCCGTGGGCGCGCCGCGAACTGGCCATCTGCACCCGCGCCGGGGATGAGTTGGACGCGTCGGCCCAGCGCCTGATCGATTTCCTGGTGACCTGCACCCGGGCCGCGGGCAACTGACGGCAACGCCAAGTCCACGGTGGCGGGTTGGAAGGGAGGCGGGTACCCGTGCCGCGTTCGCCCATGATGACGCTGTGAACGTGGCAATTCGGCGTTGTTGTGCCTTGCCTCTTTTCTTTACGCTGAGTAACCTATTGATCATGACCCGAAAGCGCCATCTCGACGACCTGAAGGCCATCGGCAATCGCTTGCGAGCGGCCCGGTTGGCGCTCGGCCTTACCCAGAAGGACCTTTACGAGCCTTTGGGGGTAAAGGCGGCGACATGGAATCACTGGGAAAGCGGCAAACGCCTGCCTGACCCGTTGGTTATGGCGCGACTGAAGGAATTGCACGGGATCACCACCGACTGGATCTTCACCGGCGACGGAGCCGCGCTCCCCTTCTCTTTGGCACGAACACTCCTGAAAGCCGCGTCGTGATCTTACGACCACGTCGCCCTGGGCGATAGGTGGACGCGCTGCGGCTTTGACGCTTGCGTTTATACACTGCGTAAAATAATTTGGAAGGCGACGGTCCTGAAAAGTTGCTTTCGCCATGCGCTCCCTCCGGACGGATGCCGACTCTCCTGATCCTTCCCGCCCGGTGCGGGCGGCTGAGTATGTGCGGATGTCGACGGAACATCAAAAATACTCAACCGAGAATCAGGCCGATGCCATACGACAATACGCTGCCCGACATGGCCTTGAAATCATTCGCACTTATGCTGATGAAGGCAAGAGCGGGCTGGCCATCGATGGCCGCAACGGCCTGAAGCGCCTGATCGACGACGTCCAGAATGGCCGTGCCCACTATTCAGTGATTCTGGCCTACGACGTCAGCCGATGGGGACGTTTCCAAGACGCTGACGAGAGCGCCTATTACGAGTACGTCTGCAAACGCGCGGGTGTAAGGGTCGAGTACTGCGCCGAGTCGTTCGAGAACGACGGCAGCATGGGATCCGACCTTCAAAAGATGATCAAGCGCAAGATGGCTGGGGAGTACAGCCGCGAGCTGTCGCACAAGGTCTTTGCCGGTCAGTGCCGCCTGATCGAGCTGGGTTTTCGTCAGGGCGGGCCGGCCGGCTACGGCTTGCGCCGGCAGATGATCGATCAGGATCGGCGACCCAAGAGCCTGCTGGGCCCCGGTGAGCGCAAGAGCCTTCAGACCGACAGGGTGATCCTCGTTCCTGGTCCAGAGGATGAGATCGAAACCGTACGACGGGTGTATCGCACCTTTGTTGAGGACGGAAAGACCGAGGGAGAGATCGCCGCACTCCTCAACACCGAGGGTAAGCTCACCGATTTCGGCCGCCCCTGGACGCGGGGCAGCGTCCATCAACTGCTCACCAACGAGAAGTACATCGGCACCAACATCTACAACCGGATTTCCTGCAAACTGAAAGGCAAACGCGTGGTCAACCGGTCTGACATGTGGATCAGGGCCGAAGGAGCGTTCGCCCCCATCCTTGATCCGGGGCTGTTCCAGGCCGCACAGGCTCTCATCCTCACGCGCAGCCAACGGCTGTCCGACCCGGAGATGCTGGAGCGGCTGAAGAGCCTGCTGGCGCATCAAGGATACCTTTCCGGTCTCGTCATCGACGAGTGCGAGGGCATGCCCTCCAGCGGCGCCTACCGGCACCGCTTCGGCAGCTTGGTACGAGCCTATTCGCTGATCGGCTATCGGCCCGGACGGGACTACCGCTATATCGAGATCAACCGCCACCTCCGCGATCTCCACCCCCGCCTCGTCGAGGATACCCTCGCCCGCATCCGCCAAGCCGGCGGCCGGGTGGCGATCGATGCACGCACCGACCTTCTGACCGTCAACGAGGAATTCACCGTGTCGCTGGTGTTGAGCCGCTGCCAGGAAACCCCAGCCGGGGCACGGCGCTGGGTGATTCGGCTCGATGCCGGGCTGGTCCCCGACCTGACCGTGGCGGTGCGGATGACGCCCGGCAACGACGATGTCCGTGACTACTATCTGCTTCCCTCCATCGACATGACGGCGCCGAAACTACGGTTGGCGGAGGAGAACGGAGCCGGCATCGACGCCTACCGCTTCGACGGTCTGAGCGCCTTGATGAACATGGCCAAGCGCGTCAGCCTCAAGGAGGTGCCAGGATGAGTTCGAGAAAACAACCCGCCGCACACCATGTCGGCGGGCCTTCGGAAATCCGGTGGATCCCCATCGACCGCATCCGGGTTCTGAACCCACGCAGCCGCAATCAAAAGGTGTTTTCCGGCCTCGTCGAGAGCATCGCCACCGTCGGCCTGAAGCGCCCGGTCACCGTGACTGAAAACGGCGCCGACAGCGAAGGGCCGTTTTACGACTTGGTGTGCGGCCAGGGCCGGATGGAAGCGTTCAAGGCGCTGGGCGAGACTCGGATTCCTGCGATGGTCGTCGAAGCCGGCGAAGCCGACCTCTACCTCATCAGCCTTATCGAGAACCTCGCCCGCCGCAAGCATTCCAATCGGGATCTGCTCACCGCGGTCCGCGTGCTGGAGGAGCGAGGCTACGGTGTGATGAAGATCGCCGAAAAGACCGGCCTTGATCCCAGTTACATCAGTGGCATCCTCGTCCTGCTGAAGGCCGGCGAGGAACGTCTCATCGCCGCCGTCGAGAAGGGTTGGCTGCCCATCAATCTCGCCTCCCAGATCGCCAGGGCGGGCGATGAGGATATCCAGGTTGCGATGATGGAGGCTTACGAGACAGGGCTTCTGCGTGGTGAGCAGTTGATCCAGGTCCGTCGGCTCATCGACCGCCGCCGGGTGCTGGGCAAGCAGTATGGACGTTGGACGCAGAAGATCGACACGGCGATGACCCCGCACAAGTTGCTCCAGACCTATCAGACGGAGGTTCGTCGACGGAGCCTTCTGGTGAAGAAGGCGGAGATCGGCGAGCAACGGCTCCTGTTCGTGACGACCATGCTCCGCCGGCTGCTGGCGGACGAACATTTCCGCACCCTCCTGCGCGCCGAAGGCATCGACGACATGCCCAAGGTGTTGGCTGATCGGTTGTCGGGAGACGCGCGGCCATGATCCACGTTCGGAACGGCTTCGAGAGAGAGACCATCACCGTCCCGGTTGACCATATCCTGCCGACCCGCAAGCTTGGCAAGGACATCCGCCAGTCACCGAAATACCGGACCATTCTCGCCACGATCCGCGAGGTCGGGATCATTGAGCCGCTGGCTGTCCATCCGGAAGGGCGCGGGACCGGTGAGGACGACCGCCACTACATTCTGCTCGACGGACACCTGCGGCTCGAAGCCCTGAAGGAGCTTGGCGGAACGGAAGCGGTCTGCCTTGTTTCCACCGACGATGAGGGCTTTACCTACAACCGGCGGATCAACCGTCTGAGTCCTATCCAGGAGCATGAGATGATCCTGAAAGGGATCGAAATGGGCTTGGCTCCGGAGCGGATCGCGCAGTCCTTCGATATCAATGTCGAACGCATCCGTGAACGCCAGCAATTGCTCAAGGGCATCGCCCCCGAAGTGGTCACGATGCTGAAAGACCGAATGGTGAGCCAAGGCGTGTTCGTCGTTCTGCGTAAGATGAAGCCCATGCGTCAAATTGTGGCGGCCGAGATGATGGTGTCGGCCAGCCGTTTTACGGTCAATTACGCACGCATGATCCTGGCGACGACGCGGCCGGAGCAATTGGTCGATGGCCACAAGCCGAAGCCCGCCGCCGGCGTCACGCCGGAGGACATTGCTCGCATGGAACGCGAGATGGAAAAGCTGCATCAGGATTATCGGGTCGTGGAGGACACGCTCGGCGAGACCATGCTGGTGCTGGTGGTCGCCAAGGGCTTCATGACCAAGTTGCTCAGCAACGCGGCCGTGGCCTCTTACCTCGCCAAACATCATGGCGATATCGTTGGAGAATTGAAGCGCATTATGGAAGCCGTCGCGTCCGACGCGCGCGGACCGGAACGGGAGTAACGGCATCGGATTCGCCGCTTACGCGGCCACACGGAACCAGGATCCGTGAGTGCGCCGGCAACACGCCGTTCCCCTGCTCCCATTGGCGAGCGCAGTACTTTCCGGAGCCACTCCCTTGAATCGGTATCGACTCGATCAAGGCGCTGCAGCGGCGCCGGACGCCGTGTCCACGGAAACGTGGGCGCTGCCGACTTTGGTGAGGGCGTCAAGCCCCAGCTCCAAGTCCTGGTCGGCCATCGACATCCTCGCGCAGCTGATCGTCGCTTTCCTGCTCACGCCCCTTTTTCCGGAACTCTGTCCGACAAGCCTGAATCACTCCGGTTTTTGTTGCCTGACAGCTAACGACGCGAAGGCGAAAGCACCGCGCTTCTCATAAGTGCACAAAAGGAGTATGCATACTTAGGTATGCGACCTACCCCACTGCACCCATGACCCTTGATGAGGCCTGCGTCGCATTCCTGTCCCATTGCCGAGTCAAGAATCTCTCACCTCACAGCATTCGTGCCTACGCCATCGACCTGCGTGAGTTTGAGCGTTTTGCCGGGGCAGCCACACTGGTGACAGCGGTGGACCGCCATCTGCTGCGTCGGTATTTGGCCCACCTGATGGACACCCGAAAGCTGAAAGAGACCAGCGTCAGGCGGCGCATCGCCTGCTTGAAAGTAATGTTTCGCTGGCTGGAGCTGGACGAGGTGATCGAGACCAGCCCCTTCCACCGCCTTGACGCGCGTGTTCGCCTGCCCCGGCGCTTGCCACGCAGCCTGACCAACGACGAGGCGCGGCGCCTGCAAAGTGCCGCCGCCGCCCGCGCTGGCATCACTGGCCGGCTGACTGCGGCAAAGGTGGAGCGCGCCGCGCGCCGCGCCAGTCTGGACGACCTGACAGCACTGCTGGCGGTGGAGGTCCTACTGTGCACCGGATTGCGTGTTGGCGAGTTGGCCTCGGTCACCGTGGACGACATTGACTTGGCGGAGGGGGTGATCACCGTCAACGGCAAGGGCAGCCGTCAGCGCCGGGTTTTCCTACCCGATCCCGAACTGCGGGCTCTGCTCGCCAGCTATCTTGGCGCCCGCGCTCGGACAGCGCATGGCACAGACCACCTCCTCGTCACTGCCCAAGGGGCGGCATTTACTCAACACATCCGCAAACTCGTCCGGGAAACCGCGGAAGCCGCCGCACTTGCCCGCCGCGTAACACCGCACATGCTCCGCCACACCGCGGCGACACAGCTTCTAGAAAACGGCCTGGACATTCGCTTTGTGCAACGCCTTCTCGGCCACCAGA
The DNA here is from genome assembly GCF_058780635.1 of Azospirillum sp. UENF 312511. Lineage (NCBI taxonomy): Bacteria > Pseudomonadati > Pseudomonadota > Alphaproteobacteria > Rhodospirillales > Azospirillaceae > Azospirillum > Azospirillum sp. UENF 312511. The sequence goes on from NZ_JBSNCG010000003.1 coordinate 938,637, forward strand.
GCATCAGCACGACCGAAGGCTACACCACCGTCACCGACACCAGCCTACGCACCAGCATCACCGAAGCCCGCGCCCGAGCGGCGGGAGGAACGAGACGATAACTACTAATTATGCCGACCGCCGCATTCCGATTTACTGCGCTGCGTCGTTTCTACGACCATGTCGTGGACCATCTGGCCCTGCTGCTGCTTTTCATCGTCGTCGGTGGTCTGGTTGCCGGCTATACCGTCAAAAAGATGCAGGATAGCGCGTCTGAGAATCTTCTCCTGCTGACCGCCCTGGCGGTGGCGGGCGGCAGCGCCATCATCTTGAAATGGAAGAATCTGGCGGAGTTGAAGTGGGCCGTCGAAACGGGCCTGAAGTCTCTCCTCTACAGGTTCGCAAGGATCGGCACGCCTCTCGGCGGCGCCGAGGTGCCGTCCGGTTGGGCTCAACTGCTGGTCAACGAGAACTTCCTCTCCATCTCCTTCAAAAGAGCGGATCAGCGGGACATTGCCGAAAAGGTCGTTGCGGCGCTGGGGAAGGGAAAGAAATTCTTCGTAGTGGAAGGCGAATCGGGTGTCGGGAAAACCGCAACCGCCATCGTGATCATCGATCGACTTTTGTGCGAGCAGGAGTTCTTAAAACTCACGCGAAAAATATATTATCTCGACCTTGCCGTCCATGGTAATAATTTCGATAATCTTCTAAGACAGGCGAACGCCAGCTTCCTGAATCAGGCAAGCCTGATCATCGACAACTTCCACCGGATACCGGCCGACCGGCTGGAAGCGTTCAACCGGTTCATCCGCAGGACGCAATTGCCATGCCAGATGCTGCTGGTCCTGTCGCAGCCGCGCAAGTATTTCACCCTGTGCCCGGAGGACGTGATCGCCCCGTTCCGGCAGGCGGAGGCGGACGACACCTTCTTCGCCCTGGATACGCCCGATCCTATTGCCCTGCGGTCGGTCTTCAAGCCGTCGAACGAGTTCGACGACATCACGCTCAAGCTGAACATGCTGGCGGTTCCGGACAATTCCCCCATCCGCTGGCTGGCGCATGTCAACTGGCAGCGCCTGCACCAAGTAAGTGCCGCCAACATGGATCGGGCGGTGCAGGATCTTCTGCTGATGCGGGACATGAACTCGGATCGACCCGAGGATCGCGACACCCTCAAGGTCCTGGCGACCATCACCGTGCTGTCGATCCATCGCGGCGTGTTCACCGCAGCGGATCTGAAGACCTGTCTGAAGGCCGTTCAGCCCTTCAATCTCTCCGATCCCCTCGAATGGTTCTATCTGAAGAGATGCTTCAACCGGCTGCGGCGGCAGGGGCTGGGGCTGGAAGCGATCGGCCAACGCCGGGTCTACGTGTTCCATCAGGCACTGGCAGAGCATCTGAAGGACCGCCTGAACGCCTCCGGCCAGTTCAGGCGCGCGTTCCAGGCCGCCGGCGAGGCGATGCTGACGGTGCCGTGGGTCGGAAAGGATTCCCTGCTGGCGTGGCTGCTGGCGGTGGAGTTGGGAAAGGACGAGGCCGTGCGGACCGGCTTCCCGGCGGCCATGGTGAGCGGCGCCTTCGGCCTGATGCGGCGGGCCATGCAGCGCAACCCCGCCAACGCCGAGGGGATGCGCCTGACCTATGAACGGGCCCTGCTGGCGGAGCGGGTCGGCGACTGGGCGGACGCGCGCCAGGGCTTGGCCGCCGCCACGCGGGAGCGCGACCGGTCCATGGCCTGGGCCTGGGCCACCATCGCCTCGGTGGAAGCGGAGCATGGCGACGATTCGCTCGATCGGTTGAACGCCGTGCTGAACACGGAGGGCGTCACCGAGCTTGTGAGGGTCGCGGCCCGCTACTGGTGCGCGCATCTGGCTGCCCACCAGGGCCGGTTCGAGGTCGAAATCCTTGCCGATCTCACCCGGATTCTTGAAGAGAACGAAGCGGAATTCACCGCCGAAAGTAAATTCGAATACATCCATATTTCGCGCCGGGTCCTTTTCGATCATGTGCGCTTCCTCTACCTCCTGGGGGAATCATCCGGAGACAATGTCTATTCCTTGTTCAGCCGAAAATTGGCAATCGTCCTGGAAAGGGAGCATCCCTGTTTCACTTCTTACCGTCAGAAATTCCTCGTTTCCCACAGTATTCACTACCAGCATCTCTACGAGCGGGTGGTGCTGAAGAAAAAGCCGTCCTTCAGCAAGCAGACGCTGCTGCTGGCAGGCGTGAGCGGAAAACCCGAACCGGATCGCGATCAGTTGGCGGCGGCGGCGATGGACGCCTATCAGAAGGCCATCGAGGGCTTTGCCGTGTTCGGCGACAAAACCTCGGAATACATAAAGCCACGCCTTCTCGAGGTGCGGCTGGCCCAGCCTGATGTCAAACTGGAGCACATACGGCTGTCGCTCGGCGAATACCGGCAATTCATCGCCAAGACCGGCTTCAAGGATCTGGACGCTTATCCGCATTTGTATGATTTCAAGTATTTCATCCGGAAGGCTGCGTGCATGCTGGTCTCGGGTGGTCCTGCGGGTGACGATGGGCGGCAGGAGCATGACCGCGCCCGCAAGAAGGCGACGGCCGCCTTGATCGAAGCGACCAAGGCGTTTGAGCAGGCCAAGAACGCCTATGGCTTGGCCATGTGCCAGCTCTTCCGGGCCGCCGCGATGCTAGGAAGCCGGGAGACGCAGGCTGAAGCGAAGGCCGTTCTGGAAAGCGTCCGGACGGTCGGGGTCCGGAACGGCTACAAGCGGATCTCCGAAACCGTCGACGTCCTGACGGATCCTGACATCTCAATGGCGGACGTCAACGACGTGATCGCCTATTTCCCGATCATCCACCAGTGATCGCGGCCCTCACTGTGTCAGAACCAGGATTTCCCGGCGTCTCGGCCCGCGGGTGGGGCGGATGTAATGGGCGATGTCCACCGAATGCCGTCGCCATCCGGGCAGGCAGGACGACAGAAGTTGCCAAGCCTCGTCCGCCGGTGGCCGATAGAAGCGCGAACCAGCATGGCCTGTCACGTTCCAGACCGCCTCCTCGCCATCCGCCAATTCATGCGCCATCACGATCCTGGCACCGGGCCCCGCGAATGTTGCCATCGTGGCCGCCAGCCGTTCCACGCCCTGCGGCTGCACCGCCATATGCCCCAGCAGCCCGTCTGCATAGACGAAATCATAAAGCCGGGACGGAACGGGCGGGGCGAGCACGTCCAGGATCTCTGCCTTCAGCCCTTTGCCCGCCGCCAGGGCCACCGCCGCTCCGGCGTAATCCGTCGCCAGCACGTCGAACCTTTCCTGGGACAACTCCAGCTCGACCATGGCGTTGCCGCATCCAAGGCTGAGCAGCGAAGGCGATGCGGATCCGGTCCACAGGCCCTTAAAAAGCCCGACTATTTTCCGTCGATAGGCGGCAGAATGGACTGCGGGCGGCGGCGGCGACGGCTCCCATACGCCTCTCTCCCAGGCGAGCAGGACCGAATCCGCCTCTTGGTAGCGATACGCCTCGTCGGTCATGGCACCCCTCCGAACAGCACGGGTGAAGGCGGCGACGGGCAGCGCAGGTCGTCGCTGTCGGCCATGGCGCTCGCCAGTTCCCGCACGGCGTGCCGCCGCGACAGGGTGAAGCCGCCGGACAGGATGTCGCCGAGTAGTTGGGCCAGCCGTGGCACATGGGTGGGCCTAAGCCCTTGCAGCGTCGCCGCCGTCGTCCCGAGCCGGAGGCCGTAGCCCAGCCCGTAGGGCAGCAGCCGGTAGTTGGAGTGGATGCGGCAGAGTTCCAGCCGGCGGCAGGCTTCATAGGCCGCCTCCGCGCTGTCGAAGCGGATCCACAGATGTTGGGTCGGCGGTGCATCGGCTGCCCGCCGCACCACGTCGATGCCGAGATCCGCCAGGGCCTGCTCCAGGGCAACCGCATTCTCCAGAAACCGGTCCGTGTAGCGCTCCAGCCGTCCCATATCCTCCAGGCCCAAACCGGCCAGATAGGTGGAGCGGACATGGTGGCTGGAAACGAACTGGCTCATCACCCGTTTCACCCGCTCCCAGCGTTCGTCGCGCGTCCGCGTCGCCACCAGCGCCTTCTGGGGGCCGGGAAAGCTCTTGTGCAGAGTCGAGATCAGCAGATCGAAACCCATCGCGAAGGGCGACCGGTAGCGGCCGGTAAGAATGGCCGGCAGATATTGCGAGGCGTCATGCACGCAATAAAGCGCCGGGTTTTCCGTCAGAGGGCCGAAGTCCTCATAGACGAGCCCTTCGCTGCGATCGATGAAGAGAATGCTACCGTCGACTAGCCGCTTTGCCCGCTCCATATCGACGCGATGGCGCTCCAGATCGATCGGCGGTTCGACGACCCTGTAGCCGAGGCGCTCCAGGATTCCGGCGGTCGCAAAATGGCCACCCGCCTTTTCCGGTAGCAGGAAGACCGTTTCTCCCACCCGGCCAAGACCCATGAAGATCGTGGCATGCGCGTGCAGCCCCGACAGCAGCCGCATCGAAAGATCGTCGGCCGCCAACGCTTCCGACCATTGCCGATAAATGGCAGTGATGTCGTGGGACAGGCGACGCCGCCCGGAGAACAAGATCTTGCTCTTCAGATTGTCTTCCAGCCCCCGGGGGCGGTCGGTCGCGTAGAGCCCTTCCAACCTGTCCAGGGCCGCATCGGGAGGATCGTGCAGAGCAAAGGAATCGACGGGCGTGAGAAGGATCGAACCATCCAGAATCCGCGCTTGCCGCGCAACGGAACGACGGAGCAAAGATGGCCTATGCTCATTCATAATTAGTAGTTATCTGACCAAAATGAAGGATATGGGATGCGTGCGGCGTGCCAGCTTCACACATCCCATGACTGTGCCCAGCTTAACGAAAAACCATAAAAAATGCGAGAATATCGTGCGCACTCTCGTACGGGGGGAGATGAAGGATCGCTGAAAAGGTTACGGGCGAGATCGCCTCTGAACTCACTTGCTGGCTGGCGCTTGTCGCGGAGGAGATCATCAACAAGGTGGTCAGTTAGATCAGGCTGTTTCACACGCCATGGCGGCGCGCCACCGCGCCGTGCCCGCCGCGGACTTTGCCGACCAAGCGGATCTCCTCCTCGGCCGAGTAGGTGCTCCACCCACCGGCGCCGGTGATGACCTCAATACGCTGGACCGCCGCGGTGCAAATCACGCTGCGTGCCACGATGCCGAGCCGGCCACGCACAGTGGCGGCGACCTCCAGATTTCAGCACGCCGCCCCCATTCCCACAAGGCAGCCTCAGGACGACGCTTACCTCCATATCGGGGGCAGGGAAGTTGCCCCTTTCGGTACGAGTGAGATCGTCCGCTTTGCGCCGATAGTGTTGAAAAAGTCGGTGTTGCCGACCGCTTGAAGCCCTGATTCAATCCTCCTTGGCAGAAGGAGGACGCAGCCATGATGGGCGAGCGGACGGTGATGCAGGAGGCGCTGTTCTACGAGTTCAGCCTCGAGCGCCACATCCCGTCGGATCATCTGCTTCGCTTGATCGACCGGTTTGTCGATCTGTCCGGCATCCGCGCCCATCTGCGGCCGTTCTACAGCGAGATGGGACGGCCCTCCGTGTAGGAGGCGACCATGCAGCGGCGTCACCGGTGACCTGTTCGGAGTTTCAATCCACGCCTCCGCGCAGGAGGCGACAGCCACCCAGCCGTCATTGTTGATGTCGATGGCGTTTCAATCCACGCCTCCGCGCAGGAGGCGACGCCGGCGATGGCGACCGCTACCAGCGCTGCCCGGATGTTTCAATCCACGCCTCCGCGCAGGAGGCGACAGGCCGAGCGCGGCGTCTCTGGGAAGACCACTGTTTCAATCCACGCCTCCGCGCAGGAGGCGACCGCCGCCGATCTGGCGCACGCCGTCCTTCGCCCGTTTCAATCCACGCCTCCGCGCAGGAGGCGACGATTGCCGCCATCCGGGCGGCGGGGGAAGAGGAGGTTTCAATCCACGCCTCCGCGCAGGAGGCGACGTCGGTCCCCACGATCTTCGAGACCTCCAGGAGTTTCAATCCACGCCTCCGCGCAGGAGGCGACTTCCGCCGTTCGTTCATCCAACTCTCAAGCCAGTTTCAATCCACGCCTCCGCGCAGGAGGCGACGTCGAGCCACCCAGCGCGCCAGCCCCCAGGTTGTTTCAATCCACGCCTCCGCGCAGGAGGCGACCGAGCCTGCGCCGCGTCCCGCGCATCCTGAGGGGGTTTCAATCCACGCCTCCGCGCAGGAGGCGACGGCAGCCTTGAACGCCCGTGGCATTCCGACGCTGTTTCAATCCACGCCTCCGCGCAGGAGGCGACCGGCACCTTCGTCGGCGTCGTGAACAGCAGGTTGTTTCAATCCACGCCTCCGCGCAGGAGGCGACGGGGATCGTCGCGCCAGTGAAAGGTGAAGAGCTTGTTTCAATCCACGCCTCCGCGCAGGAGGCGACCCGCCGGGGCCGACGATGGTCCCCTGGATGCTCAGGTTTCAATCCACGCCTCCGCGCAGGAGGCGACGTCCAGCCCGTCGAAGATCTGCTTCGCCTGCGCGTTTCAATCCACGCCTCCGCGCAGGAGGCGACGCCAGCGAGACCATCACCGGGTCCAAATCCTTGTTTCAATCCACGCCTCCGCGCAGGAGGCGACGTTCCAGACCTGGAGGGATTCCGCCGGCGAACTGTTTCAATCCACGCCTCCGCGCAGGAGGCGACCTGTCCACGGCGCACCCTGGACCAACAACCGAAGTTTCAATCCACGCCTCCGCGCAGGAGGCGACGAGCCCGGACTGGCCGGGAGGTTCGGACGACGGGTTTCAATCCACGCCTCCGCGCAGGAGGCGACCCCGGTCAGGATCACCCCGGCCTTGCTGAACTGGTTTCAATCCACGCCTCCGCGCAGGAGGCGACCTGCACAGAGGTTGTGTCCTGCCCTTGGTGCAGCGTTTCAATCCACGCCTCCGCGCAGGAGGCGACGGCGGACACGATGCTGTTCCCCCGCGGCAAGACGTTTCAATCCACGCCTCCGCGCAGGAGGCGACAAGCTGGCGGTCGGAGACGTTGGCCGGGTCGAAGTTTCAATCCACGCCTCCGCGCAGGAGGCGACCTTGCTGGTTCCGTTATACGTCCAATCTCCGAAGTTTCAATCCACGCCTCCGCGCAGGAGGCGACGTCGCGCATGTCTCCTTGAATGCGAAGTTTCAATCCACGCCTCCGCGCAGGAGGCGACTCCAGCCGGTTGCCCTGCACGTCGCAGAAGCCGACGTTTCAATCCACGCCTCCGCGCAGGAGGCGACTCGTGCAGGGCTCGCAATCGACGGTGTAGCCGATGTTTCAATCCACGCCTCCGCGCAGGAGGCGACTCGCCCTCACGCGCCCGCGCGCCCTCGCCGGTCAGTTTCAATCCACGCCTCCGCGCAGGAGGCGACTCGCGGTGAAGATCGGACATGAATTCCTCCTGGCATGTTTCAATCCACGCCTCCGCGCAGGAGGCGACTGTTGCTCGATGTTGTTGTTCGTCGCCTTGCCGAGTTTCAATCCACGCCTCCGCGCAGGAGGCGACAGTGCGGCGAGCGGCTGAACCCGATGTACGTCCTGTTTCAATCCACGCCTCCGCGCAGGAGGCGACCACGATGATGGCGTCGAGCCGACGCTTGCGGGCGTTTCAATCCACGCCTCCGCGCAGGAGGCGACGCCCTGGTGGGACTGGACGTCGCCGCCCAGGGTCAGGTTTCAATCCACGCCTCCGCGCAGGAGGCGACCACCGCGGACGGGAAAGGAATCGGGTAGGTCCAGGTTTCAATCCACGCCTCCGCGCAGGAGGCGACCTCGTCAGTTCGGCTTCCGCCGCGCTCATGATCTCGTTTCAATCCACGCCTCCGCGCAGGAGGCGACATCGTCGGCCGCGGTGCTGGAGGAGTCCCAGACGTTTCAATCCACGCCTCCGCGCAGGAGGCGACGCGTACGAACTCGCCGCGCAGGTCGGGCAGCTTGTTTCAATCCACGCCTCCGCGCAGGAGGCGACTCGCCGTGACGTCGTCGGAGGGGATGTTGATGTCGTTTCAATCCACGCCTCCGCGCAGGAGGCGACGCGGCACGACCATGGGCGCCGACTGGGACATGATGTTTCAATCCACGCCTCCGCGCAGGAGGCGACCGGCGCGTTGGAAATGGCTGGCCACGCCGAGCCGGTTTCAATCCACGCCTCCGCGCAGGAGGCGACGGGGCGCCAAGTCGAGCGGGGTCGCATCGGTCGTGTTTCAATCCACGCCTCCGCGCAGGAGGCGACGGGACTGCCGAACGATAATCGGCGCCGCCGCGGGTTTCAATCCACGCCTCCGCGCAGGAGGCGACGCGACTACCTGCGCAGCCAGAGCGCCCGCACCGACGTTTCAATCCACGCCTCCGCGCAGGAGGCGACACCCGAGCGCTACGGAGCGTGAACATCTCTTCGGTTTCAATCCACGCCTCCGCGCAGGAGGCGACTGTCCAGTTCAATCTCGGCCGTCAACCTGATCTTGTTTCAATCCACGCCTCCGCGCAGGAGGCGACACGCCCTCCACCTCGTCCCGCATGATCGCGAGCAGGTTTCAATCCACGCCTCCGCGCAGGAGGCGACCCCGCCAGGGTGATGGTCAGGTCGGGATCGCGGCCGTTTCAATCCACGCCTCCGCGCAGGAGGCGACCGGTGATCGCCGGGCCGCCCTCCTTCTGCAGGACGTTTCAATCCACGCCTCCGCGCAGGAGGCGACTCTGAGTTTGCCGAAATCGACGAGCGCCCTATTGTTTCAATCCACGCCTCCGCGCAGGAGGCGACCGGCATCGCCGACGTTGATCTGGTTCGTCCACGCGTTTCAATCCACGCCTCCGCGCAGGAGGCGACGAGAGACGTGATCTCCGTTGCCATCGGCCGCGCTGTTTCAATCCACGCCTCCGCGCAGGAGGCGACGGGGCGCAGGGCCGCTTCGGCGATGATGGTGGCGTTTCAATCCACGCCTCCGCGCAGGAGGCGACTTCGGCCACGACGCCCGGCTGCTGCTTCCACATGTTTCAATCCACGCCTCCGCGCAGGAGGCGACATGCTGGAGCAGTCGGCCTCGACGAACCCGGCGCCGTTTCAATCCACGCCTCCGCGCAGGAGGCGACCGACTCCATAGCCCAGGTCTTCCAGGTCAGCGCGTTTCAATCCACGCCTCCGCGCAGGAGGCGACGAGTTGGCCTGCCGGGAGGCGACCAGTTCGCGGCGTTTCAATCCACGCCTCCGCGCAGGAGGCGACCGCCCATTCCGTCATGCTGGATTTGGACCAATTGTTTCAATCCACGCCTCCGCGCAGGAGGCGACAAGGCGTTGGCGGTGCGCTGCTGCAGCCTTACGCGTTTCAATCCACGCCTCCGCGCAGGAGGCGACGGCATGCCGCTCGTTCTCGACCTGTCGAAGAAGTTTCAATCCACGCCTCCGCGCAGGAGGCGACGACAGGCCAAGGCTTTGCCCCATCCCTGACGTCGCGTTTCAATCCACGCCTCCGCGCAGGAGGCGACCGCCGCCGGTCTCCGGGTCCAGCACCGCCGGATGTTTCAATCCACGCCTCCGCGCAGGAGGCGACTAAGAGCCAGCAGGAGCTAGCCGTGTACACCAAGGTTTCAATCCACGCCTCCGCGCAGGAGGCGACGTCCGCTTGTCGGCGACGGGCGGCGCGCTCCATTCGTTTCAATCCACGCCTCCGCGCAGGAGGCGACGAGCTGGGCGTATCCCTGCGCGGACCAGAACGTGTTTCAATCCACGCCTCCGCGCAGGAGGCGACTGCACGACCTGCAGCACCTTTTCCAGGTTGGGCCGGTTTCAATCCACGCCTCCGCGCAGGAGGCGACGAGCCGGCGTTCTTCACGAAGAAGTCGCCGCTGTTGTTTCAATCCACGCCTCCGCGCAGGAGGCGACCAGCCGACAACAACCCAAGGACACACAGAGCGACGTTTCAATCCACGCCTCCGCGCAGGAGGCGACTTCCGGGCGGGCACGCCGCATCGGGCCGCTCTTGCCGTTTCAATCCACGCCTCCGCGCAGGAGGCGACGCTCGCCGTCCGCCAGCCGCCGCGCATAGCTCTTGTTTCAATCCACGCCTCCGCGCAGGAGGCGACGGTGCTGCGCCCGAGGTCGCGCGCCGCGATGTTGTTTCAATCCACGCCTCCGCGCAGGAGGCGACGGGGCTGCCCGTGCGCTTCGCTTCGCTTTGCAGGTTTCAATCCACGCCTCCGCGCAGGAGGCGACGCCCGTTGTCGTGGTCTTGCCGACGCCTCCCTTAGTTTCAATCCACGCCTCCGCGCAGGAGGCGACCAGCGGCGTCGAGCGGGGCGCCGGGATATACGTGTTTCAATCCACGCCTCCGCGCAGGAGGCGACACGGAAATCTTGCACTCGTAGGCGATCGGCGTGTTTCAATCCACGCCTCCGCGCAGGAGGCGACTCCATCAACCCGTAGCCGGAGGAGGCAAGATTGTTTCAATCCACGCCTCCGCGCAGGAGGCGACGGCCATAGTATAAGCTATTGGCTGTACATGCAAAACGGCAACCAATATGCGAACGAATGTGATTGATGGAAGAGCGACCGTCTCGCATTGCCAGCGTAGGCGCCAAGGCATTCAGAAGCCTTGACTTTTCTGGAGCGCGAATCCTCCCGGAGCATGCATGGGAGCTTGGGGTTCGCACAGGCACTGACAATTACAGAATTAGAGGCCCATCGAGATCGGTCGGTGTGCGAGCGCCGACATGCTCCACCTTGTGCCGCGCCGACGAACCGAGAAGATAGAAGCGCAGACTATCGGTCTGCGGCTCGATCAAGCCGAGTAAGGACGCGCGCAGCGCGGTCCATTGTGCGGGATCGACCGTGCATTCGAACACTGAATATTGAACCCGCACGCCGTGGTCCTGGCAAGCCCTTGCCACACGGCGCAAGCGGCGACGGCCGGCCGGGGTTTCCGTGGAGACATCATAGCAGACCAGGACCAGCACCGCGTCACCGCCAGAGGAAGGGAGGATAAGCGTCCAGGTCGCCGCGCAGGTGCCGCGCCAGCAGACGGGCCTGTGCGTGCCACATCAGGCCGAAGGGCAGCTTCTCGTTCAGGAAGGGGTGGGTCAGTTCCTCCTTTTTGCGCTTCTGGTAGGCGACCAGCACGGCCTTGCGGGCATCGGCGGTGAGGGCAACGGCACCGGTTTCGCCAATCTCGAAATCGTCGAGGCACAACTCCTGCCGGTTAATTAGGGTCAGCACCAGCCGATCGGCGAAGGGGGCCCGGAACTCTTCCAACAGGTCGAGCGCCAGGGACGGTCGCCCCGGGCGATCCGTGTGCAGGAAGCCGACCTGCGGATCCAGCCCAACCGCTTCCAGCGCTCCCCGCACATCGTGGGTCAGCAGGGTGTAGATGAAGGACAGCAACGCGTTGATGCGGTCGAGCGGTGGCCGGCGCGACCGGCCGGCGATCCGCCATTCCGGCTCGCCGCGCCGGATCATGGCGGCGAAGGCGCCGAAATAGCAGGCGGCAGCATCGCCCTCCACCCCGCGCAGGCGGTCGACGTCGAGCGGCCGGTCGAGCTGGGTCAGGGCGCGGCTGATTGCATCTTCGGCCGACGCCAGCGCGCCGGTCGGATCGGTGTGGTCGCGGCGGTGGCGGCGCAGCACCGTCCGCTGGTTGGCCAGCTTGCCGGCCAGAACGCCGCGGGTCACCGAGGCGGCCCGCAGCGGGTTGTCCGCCGCCCGGTACTGCGCGCGACGCAGCAGGACATTGCCCGACACCGGGCCCTCCACCCGCATCAGGAACCGGCCGGTGTCGGAGAGGAAACCGACGCTGATCCCCTTCTCGGCGCAATGGCCGAGCACATGCGGGCTGGCGCCGACGCTGCCGAAGGCGACAAGGCCCTCCAGCGCGATCATCGGCACCATCGTGCGTGCGCCATCCTCGCGCCGCACCTCGATCGCCTCGCCTTCCCTGGACAGGTAACTGCCGGGGGTGGTGACGTAGAGCGTATTCAACAAGCGCTTCATGGCGGATCTTCCTTGGCGGCGCCCTCCGCGGCGTCGGCGCGGAGCATGCGGTCCAGCCAGACGGCGGCGGAACGGGAGCCCGACAGGGTCGGCAGGCAAAACGGTTCCAGCGAGCAGGACCGGCATTTGGGCCCCGGTTCCGGCGGCGGCGTGACGCGGGAGGCCAACAGCGCGTGGAGTTCGCCGGCCAATGCCTCGGTCCGCGCGCGCAAGGCGGCGTCGAAGGCCACCTCCTGCCGCCGCCGGGTTTCCCCGTAGAAGAGCGCGCCGCCCGGCACCTCAAGACCCAGCATCTCCTCCAGGCACAGGCCCTGGGCGCAGAGCTGGACGCGGTCGGCGTCGTGCGGCTTGGCCTTGCCACGCTTGTACTCCACGGGGCAGGGCAGCGGCGGCAGGCCGCGCCGGTTGTGGAACTCCACCACGTCGGCCCGCCCGACCAGCCCAAGCCGCAGATGGCGCAAGGGCACGCCACGCGCGATACGGACCCCGCGCCGCGTTTCGCCGGATGCGTTGTCGACCCGCTCGTGCAGCACCCGGCCCTCGGCGGTCAGCGCGTTCTCCGCCCAGGCGTCTTCCAGATGGATCAGCCCGCACTGACGCGCGCAGAAGGCGAGATGCTGAAGAGCTGACAGCGGGACGAGGGCGGAGTCGTCCGCCTCCATGAGGCTACAGCCACTCCTCGATATCGACCCCTTCGGGCAGGCCGTCCCGGTCGATGCTGACGGTGAAATCGCGGTCGAAGTCGCGCGGGGCGGTCACCCCGTCGTTCATTTCGACGGCCACACGCTTGAACAGTTTCTGCGCCGGCGCCTCGCCGAGGGGGGATTTGTGGCGGAAGGCGATCAGCCGGCGCGCCGCCATCTCGCCGCGTGCGGCTGAGCGGTCCACCTCGAACATGTTCACCAGCGCGCTGCGCAGGATGTCCAGGTCGGCATCCGAAAAGCCGGTCTGCCGCGCCAGATGCGGCGAGAGGAAGCCGTGGGCGCGGTACAGCCCGTAGGGGACGATGTGCTTGCGGCCCATGGTGCGGTTATCGCCGCTCTGCTTGTCGGCCTCGGCCTGGGTGGTCACGGCCATGCGGGTGACCGACAGTTCCGCCGGCACAATGGGGTGCAGGCTTTCCGCGAAGGTGATCTGCACCGGCCCGCGCACCTGCCCGCAGTTGACGCCCGTCGTCATTACCGCCCCGAAGGTCCGCACGTCGAAGAAGGTGTCGCACATCCATTGCGTCACCTTGCGGGCGTCGGCCTCACCCTTCGCCTTGCCCTTGCCCTTGTCCAGTTCGATTCCGTTGGCCTCGTAGGCGCGGGCGTGCTGGTCGTTCAGAATCGCCTTCTCGCGGACATAGATCTCGTAGCCCTGGCGGCCCTCCTGGGTCAGTTGGACGTAATTGCGGATCTTGCGCTTCAGCGAGACGTCGGTGACCAGACCATGACCCGTCTCCGGGTCCAGCCGGGGCATGTTGCCGGCGTCCGGATCGCCGTTCGGGTTGCCGTTGCGGACGTCGAACAGATAAACGAACTCGATGCGGGACTCGTGGATGCCCATGACTGTCACTCCGGAACAATGTTTGGATCGCCCGGTTGGGCGGTTTTCAATGCGTCGCGCTCGGCCTTGGGAAGCCACAGCCAATGTCGCTCGTGGTAGTAGCCGACGAAGAACAGGCCGCGGTCGTCCACGCTCAGCGAATCCTGATAATCGTGGAGATTTTGAGTGATGGCCTGCAGGCGGCTCTCAAGGAAGCGATAGGCTCCTTGATCGTCGCGGCGCAGCTTCTTCAGATGCTGTTGGGCGAGCCTGTTCAGAAAATGGAAGATCAGCTTCGGCGTGGACGATGCACTGCCGATATATTTGTCGCGGATGGTGGCGTTCAGTTCCCGGCCATCGGCGGCCTCCTGCTGGATGCGTTCCAGCACGGCGAACAGGCGGCCGAGAAGGTAACCCGTCTCGGTGCGGGATTCGTCGAGACCCACGAGATTGTTCCCCTCTTCCTGGGCGGCTTGGGCGGTGGTTCCGGCCAGCCGGGAGCGGCGCGTCAGCACCGCCTTGATCAGCGCGACGCGCGGGTGGTTCACGGCATGGTCGGCGCGGATGCGGTCGAGCAACACCGCCAGCAGACTGGCCGGATAGGGCCCGCCGACCAGCACCGCGCGCAGCAGGTCGCCGTTCAGCTTGGCCAGCCCCTTGTCGTTCGGGTCGGGCTTGGCGTTGTCGCCGTCGCCCCGGTATTTGGTTTTGGTCTCCATCGCGAGCGCCCAAAGCGAGGGGTAGCGCGGCTGCCACTCCCACTGCCGGACCAGGTCAATGTCGGACAGGTGTTGGGCCAGGCGGTCGGCCATGACGCCCAGGCTGTCGCTGCTCCAGAACTGCACCGCCAGCCGCGCCGCGTTCGGCGACAGGCCCAGCACGAAGAAGCGGGCACCCGCCTCGCCCGGAGCGAGCGCGTCGCGGCCCTTGGCCAACCGCTCCAGCGCCTCCTTCACCGCCCGGGCGCGGGTTTCGTCCTCGGGCGGGATGTCGGGGCGGGCGGCGACGAGGACGGCGGCGTCTTCGAATTGGGTGGGCCGGTCGGTCCAGAACACCACCGAGACCTCGCCGATGACGAGGTGCCGCTTGTCACGTTGGGACAGCAGATGATTCAGCGCCGCCGTATAGCCGTGCGCCACGCGGGCGGACACCGGGGCGTTGAGGTTCTGGCTCTTGCCGTAGGACTCGTAGGCCTGTGCGTTGAAGGAAACCAGCGCCGCCCCCGCCGTCTGCGCGCCCGGCACGCCGCCGATGGCCGGGTGGATCGGGGCGATGGGCTGGCCGTACCCGCCGGTAACGAGGCACTGGCCAAGGACCGCCGCCTCCGTCTCGGTGTCCATGGCGCGTTCCCAGGCGGCACGGATCTCCGGCGCGTCGTGGACATAATCGTCCTCGTTCATCGCGCGGAAGACGAGCCAGCCGGACAGGATGTCGGGGTCGGCAACCTCCGGCGCGGTGCCCACCGTCCAGGTCTGGAAGAAGGCCAGAACCGCGCGCGCCCAGGGGTGGTTGCTTCCCGCCAGGACAGCTTCGTGGCGGGCGCGGGCAGCGGCGAACTGTTCTTCTGCCCGGCCGGCGCGGCCCTCCGCCGTGCCGAACAGGTAGCCGGCGGAATCGCACAGGAACCCGGCCTTGACGCCGGAGGTCCGGCGCGGCGGCTGCGGCACCTTCACAAGGGACGGGCGCTTGACCGTCTTGTCCTTCTTGCCGATCTTCTCGTCGGCGCGTTCGTCCTGCACGGCGAAGACGCTGCCGTCCGCGCGCAGCACGATGCAGCCGGTCACCTTCTGTTGGGAATAGCCGTAGGGCGGCAGCGTGCCGGCGTCGCGCAGACGTTCGTAGAGGCGGTAAAGCTCGGTAAGGATCATAGGCCGCTCCGCCGCAGGCAATCCTGCACGTCCAGCACCCCGTTCACCAGCGTGGCGCGGAAGAAGCGTGGCGTCATGCCGTCGGCGAAGTCGATGTCGTGCAGCATCCAGCCGAGGTCGCGCGTGCCGCGCAGGTCGTCCGGCGGTTCGGGCAGGATGTCCGGCGGCGGCTCGAAATAGGCCGGGAACTCGCGGCAGCCGAAGCAGGGCTGCCAGACGCATTGCCCCTTGGCGATGCGCCGGCGCGCCATCTCCGCGTGCTTGCCCGGATTGTCCTGCGGTCCGGCCCGGTCGGTCATCTCGAAATGGGCGTCGATGATGTAGTCCACGTCGCGCAGGAAGACACTCGCGCGTTGCTGCCGGTCGTCCTCCGGGTGCAGCGCGAGGTCGCTACCGTTGGCCATCGCCTGCCGCGCCAGACTGTAGGAGGCTTTCGACGCCACCTCGTTGCGGCGGATGGTGTCGAAGCGGATAGGGTTCAGGACGGTGATCCGGTCGATTTCCCAGCGGATCGCCGGCTTCCAATGGATCGCTTCGAGAATGCCGCGCGCCGCCGACGGCGTGATCATGTCGTAGGAGACGCGTTCGGCCTTCATTTCCGGACGGGAAAACAGGGCGCGGGAACCATGGACGCGTAGAGTGATGCCTTGGGACATGTTGGCGCCTTTCGGCTACGGATTCTACCCTTCATGGTAGATTTTTATTGCGAAATCATCAACTTTAAAGACTCGCTCGCGGAGTAAGGTATCCAATGATTTAACAAAAAAGAATGATAAATAAATCGCAATTTGCACAAAATTTATGTTAATAATTCTGCCATACTCTTTCTCTTTGAAATCTGGAAAAGAGCTGATTCATTTCCATCTTTTGATTTTTCGTTTGGTTTCATAAGTAGGTCAATTGGAAAGTTCAATTTGAGAAATTTCTTATTCTTCTTGGGAAACTTCCTTCTCAATCTTGCTATCGCCAAATCCGAAGAAGCTCCCGATGGCGCGGAATTTGCGGTCCCAGAGTGCACCATTAAGAACATCTATATGTCCAGTGTCGAAAAGGAAGCCGCTTTCTTCTGAGTTGCTTCCATCAGTCTTGCTTTTCCACCAACCGAATCGCATGCTATGCCTCCATGAAACGCCTTCCCCCGTGCAGGAGAGAAGGCAACTCACCATCGGTTCCAACAAAAATAATGTTTCAATCCACATTAGCAGTGCTAGGCCCTGTTAACGGACTTCATTATATTTGTAGGAAACCGTGAGTCAATCCGCTCCGGAGAGGCGGTTGTAAAAATTTCCCCTATACCACGTTCTCCACCTCCGTGCGGTCGCGCGGATCGCGGGTTACCAACCCAAGGGCCGTATCGTCGTAGTAGGACAGATCCGTCAGCAGCAGGAATTGCCCGTGCTCCCCGACGGCCTTGATGATCTCAGCGCCCATCAGGCGGGCGAGCGGGCCGCGCGGGATGGTGACGGTGAAGCGTTGCAGCTTGCGGGCGATGGCGCCGGGGCGTTCGGTGCCCCGCAGGGCGTCGGCCCAGCGTTGCGCCTCCTCGGTGTAGGGGACGATCACCGCCGCTTGGTCGTTGTCGATCAGATGGAAGTCGGCGGCCACCCTGCGGAAGGGGATCGCGTCGCACCGGTTGGTGGTGGCGAGGCGGCTCCAGGCTTCGGCCAGATCGTAGGGATCGCCGCCGCTGGCGGTCCGCTTGCGTTTGTCGGCGCTGTAGAGCCGGCGGAAATAGGTGGCGATCACGTCGGGATGCAGGGCCTCGTCCCACGGGCGGCCGTCCATGATCTCCCGCGTGAGGTCGCGGCGGCGGTTGAGGTCGGACAGGCCGTTGCGCCGCGCCGTGTCGAAGACGACGACGCGGCCGAACAGGCCGGGACGGCCCTCGCGGTTGCAGCGGCCGGCGCTCTGGATGATGGAATCCAGCCCGGCCATCGCGCGCAGCACCAGGGGGAAATCCACGTCGACTCCCGCCTCTACGAGCTGCGTGCTGACGACGCGGCAGGGGCGCCCCTCGGCCAGATCCGCACGGATCGCCGCCAGAACGGTGGAGCGGTGCTCGGCGCACATGGCGGCGGACAGGTGGTACAGCCCCTCCACCTCCTGGTCCCTCAGCGCGCGGTAGAGGTCGGCTGCGTGACCGCGCGTGTCCAGCACGCAGAGCGCCTGGGTAGCGTTCCGCATCCGGTCGGCCAACGCCTCGTCGTCGAGCAAGCCGGCGTACTCCACCGTCACGCGCTCCATGGCCTTGTGCAGGGCCGGGGCGCCGTCCTCCGGCATGATGGGGCGGATGCCGGTCAGGCCGAAGGCCAGTGGCCGGTCCCGGTCGAGCGCCGGCTGGGTGGCGGTGCTCAGCAGGATCGTGCAGCCGTAATCCCGCGCCAGCGCGTGGAGCAGAGCGAGGCAGGGCCGCAGATGGGGCAGAGGAAGAAGCTGCGCCTCGTCGAGCACGATGACGGAACGGGCGACGTTGTGCAGCTTGCGGCAGCGCGACGGGCGGGCGGCGAAGAAGGATTCGAAGAACTGGACGGCGGTGGTGACCGTCACCGGGGAATCCCAGTTCTCCGACGCCAGCTTGTGGCGGTCGGGGCCGACGCCCTCCTCGTCCCGGTCGTCGAAGCCGCCGGGCGGGGCGTAGGCGGAATGATGCTCCAGCACGGCGCCGGGCAGGCCGGCGAAGGCGTCCTCGCGGAAGGTTTCGGCGGTCTGCTCGATGATCGACAGATAGGGAATGACGTAGATCACGCGCCGCAGGCCATGGCGTTGCGCGTGCTCCAGCGCGAAGGACAGCGAGGACAGGGTTTTACCGCCACCCGTCGGCACCGCCAGCGAGAAGAGGCCGGGAGGCAGCGCTGCGGCGTCGCGGCAACGTTCCAGAACCTCCGTGCGGATCCGGTTGACGTCGGAGGGGGTGGCCTTTGCCGCCTTGCCGACCAGATGCATCCGCAGGGCGGCGGCCAGCGTCGGCAGGTCCGGCTGTCCGCCGCGCAGGGCCGCCTGCTCCGGGTCGCTGTAGCCCTCGGTCGCCAGGGCGTCGGCGTCGGTCAGGCAGGAGAAGATCATGCGAGCGAAGAGCGCCACGGCGAACCAATCCGCGAAGGTCGGCAACGGCAGTTCGGCGGGCAGCAGCGGCCCGATTTCCCGCAGCACCTCGGCACGGACGGAGTCCGGAAGCTTCGCCTTCCGCAGGCGGACCGTGAGGCTCGCCTCCTCGTTTCCGCCCATCCCGCCGTCTGGCAGCCCGGCATGATGCCCGGCCACCGCATAGGCAAGCAGCCAGCCGACGGGACTGTCCTTGCCGTAACGCTCCAGGGCGAGGACCGCGCCGGCCGTGGAGTGGTCGACCCGAATGTTTTCGCCGTTCAGCAGCCTTTGAAAGGCTTCGGCGTATTTGCCAGCATCGTGCAGCAGGCCGAGTGCCCGCGCCCAGGCGCCCGCCCAGTCGCTTCCAGGAGACAGGACCGCCGCGAATCCCTCCGCCCTTGCCGCGACACGGAGCAGATGCTCACGCAGCGGCTCCCAAGGATCACCCGGCATTTTTGGAGTGTGAGCGTACCAAGCCATCGCTTATTGCCTTCACAACATGAATTCACGATGATTTATCTTACTCAACCAAGCGAATATTGCTCGATAAATAGCCACACCGTTTTCATACCACGCTTTGACTGATTATCAAAATATTCAACCCCTGACGCCTTAGAACCCGTTTGAGAATGCGGAAAATCCGCAGCATATAGGGAAATAACCTCAGACCACCTACTGTATGTTGTGTTCTGCGCTAGTTCTCAAACAGGCTCTTAGCTCTCGATGACTTCCTGGTGCATGACGGGTAACAACACATTATATACAGGTCGTTTTAGAACAGCAATGATTGTGTGGATATCAGGTGTGAATAAACAATCCATGTCGCTCGCGTCCATTGCGCATCCGCAATTTGAACCTGTGATCAACGGCAGTTTTACCCACCCCATCTTCGAAAGCAGACTGTCCACTTTTGGCGGATAGTGCTGAAAAACTCTCGAGCCTGCCGGAGCAAGAAATTTTCCGTCGCTCTATAGGGGTGCCACGCAGCGATATCGCTCTGAAGGCCGGCAGAGTGGATCATTATTGCGTCAAAACGGCTGCGAAGTACTCGTCAGGGAGTTTTTCAACACTATCGGTCAGGACGAGCCGGGAGATGTCTCCGTTGCCGAGAGCACTCCCCCATTGCTCTTCAAATCTCGGTCTGCTCGGCCAGCGCCAGAGCATCCTCGACCTCGATCCCAAGATAGCGGACCGTGCTCTCCAGCTCGGTGTGGCCGAGCAGGAACTGGATAGCACGCAGATGCCGGTTCCCCATGCCAGCGAGCGCACCTCAAGTTTGCTTTGCTGCCCGCACCCGCCCGGCCCAGTCGCCGGTCAGCTCCGCCTGTCCCTCCTCTCCCCGAATGAAATCCGCGCAACGGCGCAGAGCCATGTCCAGCGGCAGACGAGCCGGTCCTTTCAGGCTGCATTCCCAGACAGTCAGAAGCCGCCAGCCGGCAGCGCGCAAGGCTTCGGCAGTGCGCCAGTCACGCGTCCGGTTGCCGTCCAGCTTCGCCGCCCAGAACTCCGGCCGGGTCGCAGGCATCTTGCACATGGGGCAGTCATGGCCATGCCAGAAACAGCCATGGACCAGAACAACCGCCCGGTGCCGCGGAAACACTAGGTCGGGGCGACCGGGCAGGTCCCGCGAGTGCAGGCGAAACCGCAACCCCGCCGCGTGCAGCCCCCGGCGCAGCATTAACTCCAGCTTGGTATCTTTGCCCCGGATCCGGCTCATGTTATGCCGGCGCTGTTCCGGGGTCAGCACGTCCACTAAGGCGATCCTCCTTTGGCATCCGCCACCACCAAGCGCAGTGCCGCCGTGATTTCAGCGGCCGCCATGCCCGGACGCAACGTCACCGCACCGAAACGGAATCCGGCCCGGTAGTCCGGATGAAACGGGCGCCCGGGCAAAGGTGTCTCCTGGTAGCCCGGCTTCAGCACCGGCAGGTGCGGCGTCAGCAGATAGGCCGCCGTGACGATCCCCTCCGCCGCGCCGGACGCGGCCTCGCGCACCAAGGCGTCGCGGTAAGTGTGGATGGAGCCCAGTGCGTCGTTCAGCCCGTCATCGATCCGGTACTTCGCATCCAGCACGATGACGCGGTCGTCGCCACTAAGCGCCGCAGCTTCCTGCGCCACCACCACGTCCGGCGTCATGGTCCGGCTGTAGGAACCTTGTCCGTCCGGCTCGACCCAGAACTCTCGGTACTGCTTCTGGAAGCAAAGCTTCCAGCCACCGCCCACCGGCACGGTGACGGCGCCCGCGGCCAGCGTCACGCCGCCAGCGCTGTCACCGATGAACAGGTCGCAGATATCGAGGCCATCCGGGCCGAACTCCTCCGCTCCGGCCCTTACCAGCCGCAGGAAACACCACAGCTCGTAGAGCTCGAAGGTCCGGGCCAGCGGCAGATTCAGAAAGTCGCCGAACACCGCAGCAATGCCGAGGTTCATGTCCTGCGCGACACGGTAGAACCGACGATAGGCGGGATCGTGGCGGAACACTGAGGACAGGGTCAGACGCGGCGGAGCATCGCCCGCCTCCGCGAACGGGGCCGCAGTGGCAAGGCGTCCGACCCGCCGCGCGAGCCGGCGACACCGCTCCGCCCAGAGCGCCTCCCCCCGGCGCAGCCCGGCATCATCCCCGTGGCGCCCGCTCGCCAGCGTCTCGGCGACCGCGGTCAGCCACGCCGCCCAAGACCGCAGGCAGGCGGCCATCTGCCAGTGCTCCGGCAGATCGAACGAGTTCTGCCGCTGCCGGACACGGATGCGTTCAGGTAGGAAACCCTGCAACGGCACCGGCAGGCGCGAGGGGGCGGCGGTTTCCCGGACAACGCGCCCCGACCGGAAGGACCGCAGGATCTCCGGATCGGTGGCATGGCTTGCACGGTGATAGGGAAGCAGCGCCTCTCCGGCTTTCAGCATGCGGCGCGGGTTGCGCTCGATGGCCGCGACGATGTCTTCCAGCTCTCCGATGCGCGACCGCAGAAATTCCAGCCGGGCGATGGCCGGCGGCCGGTTGCCGGTGCCCTTCGCGATCGCCTTGCGGAAGCTGCTGAGCGCGAACAGGGCGAAGGTGCTGTGGGAGCGGGTGCAGGCGATCCTGGAGGCCAACCGGGTCGAGCGGGAGAACCGCCCCCGCGTTGCCGGCCGGCCGCTGCTGACCGGCCTGATCGTCGATGACCGCGGCAACATGATGAGCCCGTCGCATTGCCTCAAGAAGGGACGGCGCTACCGCTACTACACCAGCCAGGCGGTCCTGCAGCACCGTCCGGTGACGGCCGGCACGCTGACCCGGGTGTCGGCCCCGGCCATCGAACAGCTGGTGGAGGATCGGCTCTGTGCGCTCATGGCCGGTGCCGGGCGACGGGACTGGGAGCGGTTGACGGTGCAGGAGAAGGCACGCCGGCTGGCCGTCCTGGTGCGGCGCATCGAGGTGGGCGCGGAGCGGGTCCGGATCACGCTGCCGCATGGCGAAGGCGTCGATCCGGGGAATGCGCTGCACCTGATGCAGAGGGGCGAGAGTTCTGATCGAGGACGTGGATGAACGGATCCTGGAAATCCCCGTCCGCCTGAAGACGTGGGGCGGCCGGCGGGTGATCGTCGGTCCCGACGGCCAGGACCTGACCGCCCGGCCGCGTGTCGACGAGGCGCTGGTCAAGGCGCTGGCCCGGGCGCATCGCTGGTGCCGGCGACTCGCCTCGGGACAGGTGGCGTCGGTGTCGGAACTGGCCACCGAGGCCGGCTGCACCAAGGCCTACATCCGCCAGATCCTGAGGCTGGCCTTTCTCGCCCCCGACCTCGTCGACGCCATCCTGCGCGGGGAGCAGCCGCGCCGCCTCACCCTGGGCACGATGCTGGAAACCGAAATCCCGCTGGCCTGGAACGAGCAGCGCCGGCTCCTCGGCTTCCCTTCCCGCTGATCATATCCCGATCCGGGAAAGAGCGCGGTGCTCCCTCGGGGCGCCGCGCTCTTTCGTCAGCGTCACTCAGCCAAACCTTGGGCGGCGCTGTCGGGCGATCGTGGTCTTGGCGGGAACGCGACGGTTCCGGTCATGCGTGGAGCTTCCCCAAACCGGCAGACAGCGCCATGGCAGGCGAGTAACCTTTCGCGCCCGAAAGGGAAGTCGGTCACGGACCGGCGGAGAAAAGCGGGCACAGACCGGCCAAACAGCGCGGCTTATGGCCCATTACAGGGTCGATGTCTGGGAAAGTATAAGGCTAACCGCCCGGAAGTACGGCGGTATCTCACTTCTGCTGACGCCACAGCAAAGTCAGCAGGAAAACTGGCGGAGGGAGAGGGATTCGAACCCTCGATACCCTTTTGGGGTATACACACTTTCCAGGCGTGCGCCTTCGACCACTCGGCCACCCCTCCGCAGAGGCCGCGTTTATATCCAGCCCGAAGGCGGTGCGCAAGCCCCTGAAATCACTTTTTGGGAAAAATCTTGCACCGCCTTCTGGATGATCCGCTGGGCGGATCGACGCCTCTCTCTCCTCAACCGAGACCGCGGACCAGATCGGCCACCGTGCGGCACAGCAGGTCGATGTCCTGGTCGCGCGACAGGCGATGGTCGCCGTCCTTCACCAGCGTCACCCGCACGTCCGCGCTGCTCAGACGGTCGGCCAGGGTCAGGCTGACCTGCCAGGGCACGTCGGGGTCGGCCATGCCGTGCAGCAGGCGCACCGGCTTGTCGAAGGCGATCGGCTGGCGCAGCAGCAGGTGGTTGCGCCCGCCCTCGATCAGGGCGCGGGTGATCGGCTGTGGCTCCGGCCCGTAGTCGGACGGGCGCAGCCAGCGGCCCGTCTCCAGGATCTCGCGGCGGACGGACTCGTCGAAGAGGTCCCACATCAGGTCCTCGGTGAAGTCCGGGGCGGCGGCGATGCCGACCAAGCCGGCCACCCGCTCCGGACGGCGCAGCGCGGTCAGCAGCATCATCCAGCCGCCCATCGAGGAGCCGACGAGGATCTGCGGTCCCACCGTGACACGGTCCAGGACGGCCAGCGCGTCGTCGGCCCACAGCCCGATGGTGCCCTCGTCGAACCGCCCGCTGGAGGCGCCGTGCCCCTGATAGTCGAAACGGGTGAAGGACACCCCCTCGCCCGCCGCCCATTCCTCCAGGGCCAGCGCCTTGGTGCCGGTCATGTCCGACATGAAGCCGCCGAGGAACATCACGCCGGGGGCCAGCCCTTCCGGGTCGCGCCCGGGGGTGTGACGATAGGCTATGGTCGCGGCGCCGCGCTTCAGGCTATGGTGCGCGCCGCCCGGCGACGGGACGGGGCCGGCTGCGGGTTCGGTCATATCGGACACCTCTGTGGGCCAGGACTTTAGGAATCTGTGACTATGGACGTCGAATCCCAGCTTAGCACCGGCGAGGACCCGCGCAACCCGGCCGGCGCCTTCGCGAAGGGCGCCTTCGCGGCGGGCGGGCGCCGGCCCGTCGTTCTCCAGGTGCTGCCGGCGCTGGTCACCGGCGGGGCCGAGCGCGGCTGCATCGACGTGGCGCTGGCCCTGGCCCAAGCCGGCGCGCTGCCGCTGGTGGCGTCCGAAGGCGGGCCGATGGCGGCGGAGCTGGACCGCGCCGGCATCCGCCACATCACCCTGCCGCTAGCCTCCAAGAACCCGCTGGTCATCCGCCGCAACGCGCGCAAGCTGGAGGCGATCATCCGCGAGAACGGCGTGGACATCGTGCACGCCCGGTCCCGCGCCCCGGCCTGGAGCGCCTGGCTGGCCTGCCAGGCGACCGGCGCGCGCTACATGACCACCTTCCACGCTCCGTACAATTACAAGAACCGGCTGAAGCGCTGGTACAATTCGGTGATGGCGCGGGGCGAGCGGATCATCGCGATCTCCGATTTCATCCGCCGCCACATCCTGGAGAACTACGCGGTCGATCCGGCGGTCATCCGCACCATTCACCGCGGCATCGACCCGCTGTCCTTCGCACCGGAGCGGGTCAGCTCCGCCCGCATGATCCAGCTCGCCCAGAAATGGCGGCTGCCCGACGATAAGCCGGTGATCCTGCTGCCCGGCCGCCTGACCCGCTGGAAGGGCCAGACGGTGCTGATCGACGCGCTGGCGAAGCTGGGGCGCAAGGACGTCTGCGCGCTGCTGGTCGGGTCCGACCAGGGCCGCACCGGTTACCGGCAGGAGTTGGAGGAGCAGGTGCGCCGCGCCGGGCTGGAGGGCATGGTCAAGATGACCGACCATTGCAACGACATGGCCGCCGCCTACCGGCTGTCCACCGTCGTCGTCTCCGCCTCGCAGGAGCCGGAAGCCTTCGGGCGGGTGATCGCCGAAGCCCAGGCCATGGGCCGCCCGGTGATCGTCTCCGCCATCGGCGCCTATCAGGAAACGGTGATTCCCGGCGAGACCGCCTGGGTGGTGCCGCCCGCCGATCCCGACGCGCTGGCCAAGGCGCTGGACGAGGCGCTGTCGCTGACGACGGAGCAGCGCGACGCCATCGGCGCCCGCGCCCGCGCCTTCGTCGCCGAGCGCTACACCAAGCAGCGCATGTGCGCCGACACGCTGGCCGTCTATGCGGAGCTTCTCGCCGAGCCCAAGCGCGCCCAGCAAGGCCGCTGAGCTACTACCCCTTTCCCGCCCGTCACACCACCGGACCTCATGACCGACATCGTCCAGCTTTCCGGAATCGCCCCCGTCATCGACCGTTACGACGGGGTCATCCTTGACCTGTGGGGCGTTCTGCACGACGGCGAGCGGCCCTATCCCGGCGTGCCGGAGTGCTTGGACCGCCTGCGCACGGCGGGCAAGGTGATCTGCCTGCTGTCCAACGCGCCGCGCCGCACCGGCGGCGTCATCGCCAAGCTGGACGGCATGGGGATCGGGCGCGAGCGCTACCATCACGTCATGACCTCGGGCGAGGCCGCCTACGACGCGCTGCGCGACCGCGACGACCCGTGGCACGCCGCTCTGGGCCGGCGCCTGTACCACATCGGCCCCGACCGCGACATGGACGTGTATGAGGGGCTGGACTACACGCTCGCGGCGTCGCCGGACGAGGCCGATTTCGTCGTGAACACCGGCATCGTCGACTTCGGGGAGTCGCTGTCGGTTTACGAGCCGGCACTGGAGGCCTGCCGCCGCCACAACCTGCCGATGGTCTGCGCCAACCCCGACCTGATCGTGATGGTCGGCGAGCAGATGGTTATCTGCGCCGGCACCCTGGCCCAGCGCTACGAGGCGATGGGCGGCGACGTGTTCTGGCACGGCAAGCCGCACGCCCCGGTCTATGACCGCTGCCTGTCGCTGATGGGCATCAAGGACAAGCGGCGCATCCTGGCGGTGGGCGACAGCCTGCGCACCGACGTGGCCGGCGCCAACGCCGCCCGGATCAACGTGGCGCTGGTCACCTTCGGCATTCATCGGGAGGAGCTGGGCGGCGCCTGGGGTGAGGCGGTGGACCCGGCCAAGCTGGCTGCCGCCGCCGCCGCGTCCGGCCATCAGCCGACTTACGCCTTGCCCAGCCTGCGCTGGTAGGACGGACGGAGGCCCGTCCCTTTGTTCAGTCGAAGGGCGGGATGGCGTCGTCCATGGCCTTGCGCAGAATGCTGGACGGCCCGTCTTCGGAGAAGCCGCGGCTTCCGATGGCGTTGCGGAAATAGCTGACGATGAAGACCCGGATGGAGGCGGTCAAATTCGCTTCCCCGCGCCTTTGATCGATCTGGGTGCAGATATCGTTGAGCGTCAGCCCCTCACGCTCGCAGATTTCCTTCAAGGAGTCCCAAATGTAGGGCTCCATTCGAAGACTGGTGCGTCGACCGGAAACCTTGACATTGCGACAGACCAGGACCGGCCCTTCCTTGTTCCCCTGTCTGTCCGCCATATTGCTGCCCTTGGTCCCCTGCCGTTGCGGAAAGGCGCTCGCGTTTCCGGCGAACATACATTCACTTGTATGATGATATTGCAAGCGGCGTGTGGGCACAAAGCCAATTTCGACCGGGGGTCGCGATCCCGGCCCCGGGTTCACCGTTCCAGCCACCGCGCGGCGCCGGCTCGGGCAAAAGCCGCTTCCCTTCGTTGGCGCCTTCGCTGTACCAGTGCCTGAACGAACCGGCACAAGCTGTAGTGGTCACTTCCGGTGGAGAACGAGCAATGGTGCGACCGGCGGCGTGGGGGATCGCGGTGACGCTGATGGCCGGGCTGGCGCCCGGGTTGGCTCCCGTTCCGACCGCCCGCGCGGCCGAGTTGCCCATCGACCGCATCCGCGCCGAGGTGTCGCGCCTCGTCCCACCCCTCTGGACCGTCGAGGAGATGACCGCGGACCCGATTCCCGTCCCGGCACCCGACGGCAAGGCCGCCGCGAAAACCGTCGAGTCGCGGACCGCCGTCCGGATCGCGGTCAAGCTGCGGCTGGCCAAGCCGACCTACGCGGTGGACAGCCGCGACGGCGCCGTGACCTTCATCCGCCCCGTCGCCGAGGCCGGGTTGGAGAAGACACTCACCGCCACCGCGCTCGCCACGCTCGGCCCCAATGGCTGGAGCGCGCGCATCGAGTTGCGCAACCCGGAGGTGCTGGAGGGCATCGGCCAGCCGCTGGAGGAGCTTCCCGGCCGTCCGGTGCTGGCCGGTTCCGCCGAGGCCAACCGCCTGCGCGACCAGATCGCCCGCGACGCCGAGGCCCGCGGCGCCGAGGAGGACGCCCGCCGCCGCCGCGAGGAGGACCTGCTCGCCCGGCAGGCCGCTGCAACCAAGGCCGAAGAGGAGCGCGCCGCCGCCGAACGGCGGCAGGAGGACGCCCGCGCCGCGCGGATCGCCGAGCTGCGCGCCCGCATTCAGGGCGCCGACCGCCCGGCGCGGATCGCCGCCTACGAGGCGGCGCTGGGCGGCAACGACCCGGCGCTGCGCCAGATCGCCCTGGAGGCGGCGTTGCAGAGCCGCGACCCGGTGCTGGGCAATCTGGCGCTGAAGGACTGGATCGCCCGCCGCAAGGCGGTGCCGGTGCAGCTCTACGCGACGAAGGAGGACCCGCATTCGGAAACGGTGCTGAACAATCTGGGGCCGCTGACGCTGGAGATCGACTCCGTCAACCCGGTCAACGGCGCACTCGCCGGACGGCTGGGGGCCCCAGGCTACAGCATCGCCAAGCCTTCCGCCGCCGTTGGCGCGCTGGCACAGACCACCCTGACGGTGAACGCCTACGGCTGCGCCTTGTCGCTGCGCCTGACCGAGCAGCAGACCTTGGACGGGCTGTTCCGCTGCCAGACCCTGCCCGCGCTCATCGCCCGCGTCACCGTGGATTGAGGCGGCGGATGCGCCGGCTCGCCCTTTCCCTCCTCGCCTTGCTGGCGTTGTTCGGCACCCCCTCGGCGCGGGCGGACGAGGCCGAGCCGACCTTCACGCCGCGCCCGCCGCCGACCGCCGTTCTGCCCCGGCTGACTCCGTTGGGCCAGACGGGAAAGGCAACTGCGCAGGGCTTGGCGCCGTTGCTTCCGTTGCCGGTGCTGACCGAGCCATTGACAGCGGCGGAACCGGCCACCGCCGCTGCTCCCGCGGCGGAGCCTCCAGCTCAGGCCGCCACCGATACCCTTGCCGCCCCGCTGCCGACCCGCAAGCCCTCCGGCCCGGCCCCCGCGACGGTCGCGGAAAGCGCGCCGGCAAACCGTTTCAAAGGCGGCTACGCCAAGGCATCGAAGGAGGATCGCGGCTGCGCCCTGCCCGGTCCCATCGCCGAGGAACGCAGCGCCGATACGCGCCGCCCGGCCATCGCCGTGGGGACGCGGGTGCGCGTCCGCGCCGCCGCGAACCTGCGTGTCGCCCCCTTCTGCGACGCCAAGGTGGCGGACGTCCTGGAGCGGGGGGAGACGGTCACCGTGATGGCCGCCTTCGGGTCCTGGTATGAGGTCGGGCGGAACGGGCGGGCGTTGGGCTTCGTCGGGGCCTCCCTGCTCGCCGGGGCGAAGGGTCGCTAACCCTTCACCCGGGCCGCCTCGACCATGAAACGGCGCCAGATTTCCGCCGGGACGGAGCCGCCGGTCACCCCCTTCATGGGCGTGTTGCCATCGTTGCCGACCCACACCCCCACCGTCAGCCCGCGCCCGGCCACGCCGTCGGCGAAGCCGATGAACCAGGCGTCCCGGTAATCGTTGGTGGTGCCGGTCTTGCCGCCCGCCCCACGCTTGGCGAGCGCTTCCGGCAGGCGGGCCGTCCTGCCGGTGCCGTCCCGCATCACCTCGCCCAGCATCGCCTTCAGGGTGGCGGCGGCCTGCGGGTCGATCACCCGGTCCGCTTTCGGCGGGGTGTAGCTGTAGATCGTCCGCCCGGCGGGATCGCCGATGCGCTGGAACAGATGGCCGCTGACCTTGCTGCCGCCGTTGGCGACCACCGCGTAGGCCTGGGTGATCTCCAGCAGCGACACCTCGCTGACTCCCAGCGCGAGGCCGAGATCCGGCTCCAACGGCAACTCGACGCCGAGGCGGCGGGCGGCGGCGGCGATCTCCTCCGCATGGCCGCGGGTCAGCCTGGCCGAGGCCGTGTTGGTGGAATGGGTGAAGGCGTCGGCCAGCGTCACCGAGGACGGGTAGCGGTTGTCGAAATTGCGGATGGCCCGCCCGTCCGTGAACTCCATGCGCGAGCCGTCGACGCGGGAGTCCGGGGTCAGCCCGCGCTCCAGCGCCGCCAGGAAGACGAACAGCTTGAAGGCCGAGCCGGGCTGGCGGCGGGCTTGGAGCGCGCGGTTGAAGTGGTCGCGCCGGGCCGCCGCGTCGCGCCCGCCGATCATCGCCAAAATCGCCCCATCGCCGTCCAGCGCCACCAGGGCGACTTCCGCGTCGCCCAGACTCTTGGCGTGGCGCTTCAGGGTGGTTTCCACGCTGCGCAGGGCGGCAGCCTGAAGGTCGCGGTCGAGCGTTGTGCGCGCGGTGAAGGTCGGCCCTGGAAGATCGCCGCCGTAGCGGTCGGCGGCAAAACGGTCGAAGCGGGCCTTGGCCGTCTCGCGGAAATGACCGGTGGACAGCACCGCCGCCTTGTTGGCCGCGGCCAGCAACGGGCGCTGGCGCTTGGTCTGCTCCGCCGTGCGTTCGGTGATGAAGCCGGCGTCGGCCATGGCGTCGAGCACCAGGGCGGCCTTGGCCTCCGCCTTCTCCAGATCGGCAAAAGGGTTCAGGCGGGAGGGGGCGGGCAGCGCGCCGACGAGCATCGCCGACTCCTTCAGCGACAGCTTGCCCGCCGGCTTGCCGAAGAAGACGCGGGCGGCGGCGTCCACCCCGTACGCGCCGAAACCGAAATAGGCGCGGTTGAGGTACAGATACAGGACGTTCTTCTTGCCGAGCTGTTCCTCGAAATCGCTGGCGCTGTACAGCTCGTACGCCTTGCGGGACCAACGGTTGTAGCGGTTGAGGAAGATCAGCTTCATCGTCTGCTGGGTCAGCGTGCTGCCGCCCTGGCTGAAGCGGCCGGAGGTCACCGCCACGGCCAGGGCGCGGGCCAGACCTTGGAAGTCGATGCCGTCATGCTCCAGATAGCGCCGGTCCTCCTTGGCGATCAGCGCCTGGATCAGGTGCTTCGGCAGCTTCTCCAGGGTCAGCGTGTCGCCGTACGTCTCGCCGATGGAGCCGATGAAGCGGCCCTGCCGGTCGAGGAAGCGCACGCCGTGGCCGCGGTTGTACGCCAGCACATCGTCGACGGTGCGGAACTCGTCCCCGAACAGATCCATCGCCTGGGCGGGGGGCGGCGCGGACAGGCCGGACAGCAGCGGCAGCGCGAGCGTCAAAGCCAGGGCGGCGCGGCGGAACAGGGGTGGTCGGGGCATAGGCCGGATGTTGGAGGCGGGATGAGCCTCACGTCGGCGCGCCGCCCCGCTTCCGCAATGCCGCTACCCCGTAATTGCGAAGCGGCGCAACGGTCCCGCCGCCCAACAAAAAAGCCCGCCGGAACCGGCGGGCCTTTTTGGGATGCGTGTGCTCTGCCGAAGGCGGTCGGGCCTTCGCACCGAAGGGTCACCTCGGCGCCTTATCTTGGCGCCAGGACCATGACCATCTGGCGGCCTTCGAGCTTCGGCATCTGTTCGACCTTTGCCAACTCGTCCAGCTCGTTGCGCACGCGGACCAGCACGTTCATGCCAAGATCCTGGTGCGCCATCTCGCGCCCGCGGAAGCGCATGGTCACCTTGACCTTGTCGCCTTCCTCAAGGAAACGTCGGGCCGAGCGCATCTTCACGTCGTAATCGTTGTCATCGATGTTGGGTCGGAGCTTGATCTCCTTCACCTCGATGATCTTCTGCTTCTTGCGCGCCTCGGCAGCCTTCTTCTGCGCCTCGTACTTGTACTTGCCATAGTCGAGGATCTTGCAGACAGGAGGCTCTGCCTGAGGGGCGATCTCGACGAGGTCGAGACCCGCATCCTCAGCGGCCAGCAGCGCATCGCGCAGCGAAACGACGCCCACCATCTCGCCGTCGGCACCGACGAGACGGATCGAGCGAGCCGTGATCTCCCGGTTTACCCGCGGTCCATCGCGGGTCGGAGCGGCTTCGGACGGTATCCTGGCTATGGACGCTTCTCCATGACTGGAAACCCACCGGGGCGCGACCTCCCGGAGGGAAGCCCGCCCGAACGGTGCGGTCGGTTAAAACGGCGAATCGAAGGCGGCGGCGCCCGCGGGGGACCTTGCCTCCTCACTCAGTTTATTGAGCGCCGCGTCGAGGGCAAGAACTTCCTGATCCTTACCACCGAGGGTACGGAGGGCGACCGTCCGCTCCTCCGCCTCGCGCTTGCCCACAACCACCAGGACGGGAACCTTCTGAAGGCTGTGTTCGCGGACCTTCAGGTTGATCTTCTCGTTCCGGGTGTCGAGTTCGGCGCGGATGCCATGGCGCTTGAGCAGGCTGACGACCTCCTGCCCGTAGCCATCGGCCTCGTTGGTGATGGTGCAGACCACCGCCTGGACCGGGGAGAGCCACATCGGGAACTTGCCGGCGTAATGCTCGATCAGCATGCCGATGAAGCGTTCCAGCGACCCCAGGATGGCCCGGTGCAGCATCACCGGACGGTGGCGGGCGCCGTCCTCGCCGATGTAGGAGGCGTCCAGCCGCTCGGGAAGGTTGGGATCGTACTGGAGCGTGCCGCACTGCCAGGTGCGCCCGATGGCGTCGGTCAGGTGGAATTCCACCTTCGGCCCGTAGAAGGCGCCCTCGCCCGGCAGGTCCTCATACTCCAGCCCGGCGGCGTCGAGCGCTTGGCGCAGCGCGCCCTCCGCCCGGTCCCACAGGTCGTCGGAGCCGGTGCGCACGTCGGGACGCAGCGCCAGCTTCACCGCGATCTTGTCGAAGCCCAGATCCCGGTACACGCCGAGCTGCAGCTTGAAATACTCCGCCGCTTCGCTCGCCACCTGATCTTCGGTGCAGAAGATGTGGGCGTCGTCCTGGGTGAAGGCGCGCACGCGCAGGATGCCGTGCAGCGCGCCCGACGGCTCGTTGCGGTGGCAGGCCCCGAACTCCGCCATGCGGATCGGCAGGTCGCGGTAGGAGCGCAGCCCGTGCTTGAAGATCTGCACATGGCCCGGACAGTTCATCGGCTTGATGCCGAGCATCTTCTCGCCGTCGTCCGCCGAGACCTTGAACATGTTGTCGCCATACATGTCCCAGTGGCCCGACGCCTTGAACAGCGAGCTGTCGATCAGCTGCGGCGTCTTGACCTCGACGTAGTCCGCCTGGCTCAGCTTGGTGCGGATGTAGGTCTCCAGCGTGCGGAACAGCGTCCAGCCCTTCGGATGCCAGAAGACCGAGCCGACGGCCTCCTCCTGCACGTGGAACAGGTCCAACTCCTTGCCCAGCCGGCGGTGGTCGCGCTTCTCCGCCTCCTCGAGCTGGTGCAGGTAGGCCTTCAGCTCCTTCTCGTCGCGCCACGCGGTGCCGTAGATGCGCTGGAGCATGGGGTTGCGGCTGTCGCCGCGCCAGTAGGCGCCGGCCACCTTCATCAGCTTGAAGCCGTTGCCGACCTTGCCGGTCGTCGGGGCGTGCGGGCCGCGGCACAGGTCCAGCCAGTCGTCCTGGCGATAGACGCTGATGTCCTGGTCCGCCGGGATCGCCTCGATCAGCTCGGCCTTGTAATGCTCGCCGAGCTTCTTGAAGTAGGCGACCGCATCGTCGCGGGTCCAGACCTCGCGGACGATGGGAACGTCCTTGGCGACGATCTCGCGCATCTTCGCCTCGATCTTCTGCAGATCGTCGGGCGTGAAGGGTTCCTCGCGCGCGAAGTCATAATAGAAGCCGTTGGCGATCGCCGGACCGATGGTCACCTGCGTGCCCGGATAGAGCTTCTGCACGGCGTCGGCGAGGACGTGGGCGGCGTCGTGACGGATGACCTCGAGCGCGTCGGGATGACTGCGCGTGACGATCTCGATCTTGGCGTTGGTGGTGACGGTGGTGGTGAGGTCCTTCACCTCGCCGTCGAGCTTGACGGCAAGCGCATCCTTGGCAAGGCGCGGCCCGATGGACTGGGCAATCTCAAGCCCCGTCACCGGCCGGTCGAACTCCCGCACGCTACCATCGGGCAGCGTGATGGCGATGTTGGACGTCACCGAAGTCACCATTTGACTGTTTGCATCGCACCCGGCGGATGCCGGGAGGCGAAATCTCTAATGCGGGTGGGCTTTCTGTCAAGGGTGCCGGGAGCCTTTCCGGCCTGAATTCGCCGCCCGAATGGCGAATTTCCTTGCAAAATTATTTCACGGCGCTTTGCGCGCGGGCCTCGGTTCGCCGAACCGGTAGCCCTGGCCGAAATCGATGCCGCTGCGCAGGATCGCGTCGAGCTGTGTCTCCGTCTCGATCTTCTCGGCGATGAGGTCGATCCCCGTGCCGTCCAGGCGGCGGCGCAGCGCCTCGACGCGCGGCGCCAGGGCGGGGTCGAGCAGCAGGGCGCAGTCCAGCTTCAGATAGCGGATGTCGTGGCGCAGCAGCGCGTCCACGTCGATGTCCAGATCGCTCACCCGGTCCATGGAGAAGCGGAAGCCGATGCGGGACAGCTGCGACAGAATGCCCATCGTCACCGCCCCGCCCGCCCGCAGTTCCTGTTGGCTCAACTCGAACACCAGCTTGGGCACCAGCGTCTGGTTCCGGGCCAACAGGTCGAGGAACTGCCGCATGAATTCCGCGTCGCTGAGCGTGGCGGCGGACATGTTGCAGAAGAAGCCGATGGCGTGCTGGCGCCGCTCCGTCTCGCGGATCAGCTGGATGCAGCGGACCAGCAGGAGATTGTCGATGGTGGCCATCAGCCCCGCGCGCTCCGCGATCTCCAGATAGCGGTCCGGCAGGATCAGCGCCCCGTCGGCCGCGCGCACCCGCGAGAACACCTCGAAGAAGCGGTGCTTGCGCTGGGGCAGGCTGACGATCGGCTGGAGGTGGACGTCGATCCGGTCGGCGGCCAGCGCGTCGCGCACCGCTTCCAGAACGGCGGCGTCGTCCAGCGGCGGGGCCGCGACGCTGGACGGGGACCGCAGGTCCGGCGGACGCGGGGCCTGGAACGCCGCACGGGACGGGTGGGACGGCCGCGGCGGTTCGGGGGCCTCGGGCGGCCAGGATTCGCCGAGCCGGGCGACCAGCGCGTGCAGGAGCTTGACCTCCTGAAGGACGGCCTCGTGAGCGGCGGCGGAGTCGACGGCTTGAGCCGGCGCGGTCCGCCGGTCCAGCCGTTCGGCCAGCGCATCCACACTCTTCTGAAGACGGTCCAACCGGCCCAGGGCTTCACGCTCCCGGCAGGCCAGCCGGCGGTGCAGATCCACGACGAGGCCCGCCAGAAGGATCAGCCCGCCACCAAGCCACCCCACCGCCGGGTCGGTGCCCGGCGACAGGTCCGGCAGGCCGAGGACGACCGAGGCCGCCGCGGCGACGGCCACCCCATGGATCAAGGCCGACTTGATCAGGGCCGCCATGCGCCGGTCCCCCGCCCCGCTCAGCGGTGATCCGCCCCCACGGCGTCGCTCAACGAGGCGAAGCCGTCGCGGCGCAGCAGGGCGGCGAGGTCGCGGCGGATCGCCAGCACCAGCGCCGGCCCGGCATAGACCAGCGCGGAGTAGAACTGCACCAGCGAGGCGCCGGCGCGGATCTTGGCGTAGGCGTCGGCGCCCGACGCGATGCCGCCGACCCCGACCAGCGGCACCTTGCCGCCGGTCAGCCCGTACATCTCGCGCAGGACGGCGGTGGAAGGCGCGAAGAGCGGCCTGCCGGACAGGCCGCCGGTTTCCGCGCGCAGCGGTTCCGGGATCTCCGCCGGCCGGGCGATGGTGGTGTTGGACACGATCAGCCCGTCGATGCCCGTTTCCAGCGCGACCGCGGCGATGTCGGCCTTGTCCTCGTCCGTCAGGTCGGGGGCGATCTTCAGCAGGACGGGCGGCGCCTTGGCCAGCTTGCAGGCGGACCGGGCGTCGAGAACGCGGCCCAGAAGGGTGCGCAGCGGGTCGCGCCCCTGGAGCGCGCGCAGGCCCGGCGTGTTGGGGGAGGACACGTTGACGACCAGATAATCGACCAGCGCCGCCACCCGGGTCACGCCGAGGACGTAATCGTCCGCGGCCTCCACCGTATCCTTGTTCTTGCCGAGGTTGGCCCCGACGATTCCCGGCGCCTTGCGGCCACCGGACAGCCGCCGCTCCAGCCGCTGGGCGAAGGGCTCCAGCCCCTCGTTGTTGAAGCCCAGGCGGTTGATGACGGCGCCCTGCTCCGGCGCGCGGAACAGGCGAGGCTTGGGGTTGCCAGGCTGCGGGCGGGGGGTGACGCTGCCCGCCTCGACGAAGCCGAAGCCCAGACGCAGCATGGCGTCGACCACCTCGGCGTTCTTGTCGAAACCGGCGGCGAGGCCGACCGGGTTGGCGAAGTCCAGCCCCATCACCGTGGTCCGCAGGATGGGGTCGTCCTTTTCCCGCACCGGCGGCATCAGCCCGCTCGACAGGGCCTTGATGGTCAGCCCGTGCGCCGTCTCCGGATCGAAGCTGCGCAGGACGGGGCCGACGATGGGAAACAGGTCGATCACGGTGTGGTGTCCTTGAAGGCGGCGTCCTTGAAGGTCGCCGGAAAGAGGTGGCGGCCGTCCGGCCCCAGTGGCAGCGGATCGGCGCGCAGCACCGCCGCGGGCGGCAGCGGGCCGTAGAGATGGGGGAAGAGTTGGCCGCCGCGCGACGGCTCCCAGCGGAGCGCGTCGCCCAGCGCGGCGCCGTCCACCGTCAGCAGGACGAGGCCGTCCTGACCGGCACGGTGCTTGGCCGCGCTTTCCTCGACCTGGGCGCCGGTGGAGAAGTGGATGAAGCCGTCCGCCGCGTCCTGCGACGAGCCGTGGTAGGCCCCGGCGGCGAGCGCCCGTTCCCACTCCGCGGCGCGGCACATATGAAAGATGATCCGTTCAGTCATGGCACGGCGACCTTAGCGCAAAACCGGCCGCCGAAGCCAGCCGTGGCAAATTCGGGAGGACCGGCGGACCGTTGATAACTTCAGAATGGGACGTTGCGCTGTTTGCTTCGCAATTTGCAAATGTGGCTTTGGGAATCCCGCAGCATTTTGCAGAAGGAAAATTCCCCATTCCGCCGGATCGTACCCCGGCGACCACACGGAAAAGCAGCAGAATCAAGGATTCTCCGGAACATCCGCCGCTTCGGCGGCAACTTTCCGGAACTGGCATCGGGATTGCTGAGAGATGGGCAAGCAAGGAGATGCCCCATGAACGCGATTGCGATGAATGTTGTGAAGGAACGGCACCCGGTGGAACACGCGCTCGATTCGCGCATCCATGGGGTGATCATGTCCAGCGTGGAGGGCGCCGCCCTGGCCGCCACCGTCGAGCCCAGCAGCACGCCCGTTCCGCTGAAGCCCTCGGCGGCGATGCTGGCCGCCGGGTCGCGCGCCGGCGGCGTCTCGGTCGAGACGGCCTGGAAGATCTATCTGGCGATGATCAAGGAAGCCGCCTGACCGGTCCGCTCCACCCTCTCCTTCCGCGGCGGCGGTCCGGACCCGGATGTCCGGCCCGCCGGAACGCGTCGGGGGGACGCCGGTGCCGCACGAGGCGTCATTCGACGTCGTTGTAGAACTGGATCCCGCCGATCTCGGCACAGACGCTGCGCCCTTGCGCCCATTGCGGGTTTTCACCCGCCCGGTGCAGGTGAGTCGCGCCTCCGGTCGGATCGTCGAGCAGACCGGCCACCGCGCGGCGGGCGATCCGCCGGGCCGCGGCGAAGACCGGGTCAGCGGCAGTCACCGACAGCAGCCCGAGCCGCCCCGGCGCGTCCGGGTCCCAGCAGGGAAATTGCCCCGGCAGACGGCAGACGGCGACGACGTCATTGCCCCACCACCACCCTCCATGGTCGCGCGCCCGGCCGACGCGGTTCATCACGACCGCCGCCACCGCCTCCATGGCCCGCACGGATTCGCCGCGCGCCTCCCCCCACAGGGTGCGGGCGAGCGTGTCGATGGCTTGGCCGGGCGTGTCGGCGGACGGCCCCCGCGGGGGAGCCGCCGGTCCGGGTTCCGGTTTCAGGACGCGCCCCCTCATCGGCGGCCTCCGTCGCCGTAGGGCGGAACGTAGGGCTGGGCGAACGGCGCGCAGCCGTTTTCCAGCTTGGTCTCGATGCGCAGCAGATGGTCGGTCAGCCGCCGCTCCACATCCTTCAGCGTCGCGACCGAGACGTAGGTCTTGGCGACCTCCAGCTTGTAGGCGGCCAAGCTCTCGCGGACCTGCGCCTGGGCGGTCTCGGCGCGCGCCCGCACCGTCTCCAGCGCGGCTTCCGCATCCCGGCGCAGCCGGGCGATCAGCCAGAACAGCCCGCCCATGACCGGCAACTCGACCGCCGTGATCCACCAGGACAGGTCGATGGACTCCTGCATCTCCGTTCTCCAAAAAAAGCAAAAAGAAAGGGCCGCCCTCCGGTCAGGGAAGGCGGCCCGTCGAACCATGGGACTTCGCGGGCCCGCGGGACTTCGCGTGCATGGTCACACGCCCCAGTCCTCCACCGGGGGCAACGCCGCCGCGGCGCGCCAGTCCGGCTTGCGCCCCGGCGCCGGCTGGCGGTCGAAGCGGAACGGCTCGCAGGACAGGGCGCCGGCCACCGCGTCCAGCCCGTCGTCGCGGCCCGTATAGCGCCCGTCCGGCGACCATTCGCGCATCTCGCGGATGAAGGGTGTCTCCCACACCGCGGCGTGGGCGAGCAGCCGGCGGTCGGCCAGCAGGGCGTCGAACGCCTCGCGGATGCGCAGCGCCTTGGCGCGGCGGCTGGCCTCCTCGACCACGGCGGCGCCGACCTTCTCCGTGCGCAGCGCCTTGCGCAGCAGGCCGGGCAGGAAGCGCCCGATGCCGTTGATCTCCACATGCACCGCCGGCAGGTGATGCCGCTCCAGGAAGCGGGCGACCTGGAGGCACTGCTGCTCCGCCTCGGTGTCCGGATCGCCGGGGTCCACCGACAGGTAGAGCACGCGGTGCAGGTAGAAGCGCCCGTCCGCCCCGCCGAACACCGCGGCGACGACGCTGGAGTCGCCCGGCTTGCCGCCCTCCGCCGCCGGTCGCGCGAAGGCCGGGTCCCACCAGCAGGAGGCGGAGGCCATGCGCAGGCCGTTGAGCGTCAGCACCGCCCGCCCCGCCGACTCCCGGTATTCCAGTTCGCCGTCGTAGCGGCTCTGGAGGGAACCATAAACTCAAACGAGGGATGTTGGAATCATTGAGAAATTTGGATTATCGGGAACCATAAAGCTCATCGCGGGAACCACAAATTTGTACCACGAGGCACTCTAGGAACCATAAAGCTGTTCGCACTTGGCCGCGCCTTGGCTTGCAGGACATCGCCGACCTGATCGGCCTGTCCGGCAAAGATCGGCAGCCATGGCAGCGAGTGGCCGATATGATGGCGCGCGGCGAGTTGGAGTAGGTGCGGGCCGACTGCGAGTCGGAAGTGTTGCTCCCTGACCCGGCTGGGCACAGCGCCAGCGTCGACAGCCTCGAGGAGTGCCTGGCCCGCGAGCGGACAACCCGCCCCCGCCTGGGGGCCTTCCGCGACCGGTGGCAGGCCTCAAAGCGGCCAGCCCCGATGCATGTCCCATTGCCTCACCCCACGCTGGCTTCGGAGTCGCCGCACCTTGCTAGCGAATACGTTCTCTGATGGACGTGAAGCTTATCCGTGCCGCCTTATCCGAGCATCCCAGCCGAACCGACCATGGGACGCATGCTCACCGAGAGGACTCGCTCGTGCGAAAGCCGAGGGATGCCATTCGTGCTTGTATTGCGGGTTCGACGTTGTCCCCTTTCTTCGACAGCCCCCTCGCTCCCGCCAACGTAACCCTCCCGATTCGCAGCATCGCTAAAGCCGCAGTC
Source organism: Azospirillum sp. UENF 312511 (assembly GCF_058780635.1). Lineage (NCBI taxonomy): Bacteria > Pseudomonadati > Pseudomonadota > Alphaproteobacteria > Rhodospirillales > Azospirillaceae > Azospirillum > Azospirillum sp. UENF 312511. The sequence continues at coordinate 977,383 of NZ_JBSNCG010000003.1, forward strand.
TGAAAGGGCATGCGATCGAGCAACGGATGCCCGACCCGATCGACGCCGCCCAAACGCCCAACCAGATAGCGATCGGCCACGAGGTCCGACGGCTCAAGGGAAACCGATCCTTGATCGGCCAAGTCACACCCACAACGGCAGAACCGAGGAGAAGCTTGTCTTCGCGCGAGTTGGACGCCACACGCGGGACATGCATCAATCAGCAGTAGGCCGTGTAGCGGGCATGATGTTACCGCCGTCAAGCCCCACCACGTTCTCCGGTGGGGCCGGCACGCCATCGGTCCGGCGCGTTCCTTGAGATCGACTCTTAGACAGTCGGGACAGACACGACCGGCACCGCAAGATATGCGATTGGACACCCTTGCGCTGATCAACTCGCTACCGATGGACATAGCGCCGTTCTCGTCAACACACAGCGTCGATGCGCGAATGCGGGTTTCGGGGACGCCACTGAGAAGCGCGAGTTCAACCAAGCGGCGTCCGTTTTCGATCTCATGCACGAAATTGGGGATTCCGATTGCCATCTCAGAAATGAACTCACTGGTCGATGTGTGGCCGTGCCGAACCGCCACGCGTCCAAGGAGTCCATACGCAGGCTCAAAGGGTACAGGCCTCACCCTTAACGGCAACCTCCCGAGAGCGCTGAAGCTTCTGATTGGTTTGTCCATCGAAGGTCAACCCCTGCAAGCCTTTCCGACACAGGCCCCTGGGTTTGCGGCGCAGCATCAGTCAGCGATTTGCCGCCAGGAATCGTGCACGCTCGTGCACGCGCTTGACCAGATGCAAACTCACGCCACTCAATCATCCGCTCTTGGACGCGTGGAGGGGAGCGGCATCAGGATCGGGTAAAGGGGGTGAAGGGCTGGCGCCCCTTCGCCTTGAGTTTGGTCTGGCGCGAGCCGTCTTTGCCGGAGTTCATCACTGTCACTCCCGATAAGCCGTCAGCGGCTAGCCGCGACTCGATCCACAATTCCTTCAATCGGGCTTCGTCGCACAGGAAAGGATTGCTGTCGCGCGATGCCTCGGTAGCCTTCTTCGCTGCTTCGTCCTCATCAAGAATAATATCGAAGTCCACTATCTCGTCCTGATCGTAGGTCCGGTTCCAACTCGAATGGACGTCGGCCATCAATTCCAAGCTGAGGGATGGAAGGTTGTGTTCTTTGGCCAGGGAAAGGGCTTCGCTCGCGTACTTCCACACGATGCCGATCTCCCCGCCGGTGGCGACGTACCATCGCCGAGCGACGTCGTGCCCTGATAAGCCGGATGGTTCGGGCAAACCGAGCATTCTCTCGACCGTCCCCAGAATGCTGCAAAACGCAATACGCCCTTGCTTAGTTGTCCAGTCGTATGGCCTTAGCACCATCGCAGGCTGCAAGCGTCGGCGAAGCTGTCCATAACGAGTGATTTTCAGGAGTTCCGGCAGGCCAGTGATGACGATTTGCCTCTTTGTCCGATTTAGAAGCGATTTTATGAATTCAGATACATCCTCGGTCGCATCGTCGTCCCTTTGCTGAACGAAGTGGTGTCCTTCATCAATAAAGAACATTTCCGTGCCCATCTGATCGGCGTAAAACTCAATTTTTTCAATAATATCGTTGGTGTTCCATTGCTCACGCGCCTTGTAGCCAAAGGCACCCAAAAGAGCGGCCACGAGCGCGCGCTGGGTTGTTTTCTTCGCCGCCTCGACATATACGATCCGACGAATATCGCCATCCTGCAATGTCTCGACCCTTGCAGCATCCACGGCTCCAGAGGTGCTCCATGAGGAGACACTCTCGAGTGTAAGATCGGGACAACCCCGCATATAATCCTCAAGAGCCGTCGTTTTGCCTGACCCCGTTGCTCCGACAACGAGCAGAGCTCTGGCTTTGAGCCGTTTGCCACCCGGCGGTTTGTAACGGGCGTGAAGTCGACCGATGGCCGCCTTCGCTTGGACATGATTGGGATGCGGCACCACCAGGGATTCGAAATCGAGGATGGGATCCGCCAAGTGCGCCATGGCGCCGGCTGGTTGACCATTGGCGCCCACGCTCACTTCATCTCGTTCACCCATTGCTCCACCATCCTTTCGATGTCGTCGTCGAAGTTTTGCCTTTCCGGACGTCCGGGAGACGATGCCGGCGTGGATGTGCCGTCAGCAGGCGGCAACGCGTCGGCCAGGGCCGCTGTTTTCAGGTCGGGTGCCGACGGCGGAGACGAATCAGTGTCCTGTGGCGGCAGTTGCGGGTCTGCCGTTATCGCGCCATTGAGCAGAGGGCTGAATGGCTGACCATTCGCCGCGTAACGGGCGGCCTTAGCGGCGGTGGCCGTTGCTGCACCATTTTCGAAAAGAACCTGCACGGTTTCCTCTGCCAGGGCCTTTGCCTTTTCAAGATGCTTGACGGTGATCGGCGTTCCCGGCGGGAGATTGTGTTTTGCAATCAGCAAATGGACTTTGTGCTGGTACCTGGAAACATTGCGCGAAATTGTTTGGTCCGTACAGGGCAGCACGTACCACCGGCCGACATGGTCGTCCAAGATCCAGACCTCTCCATAATCATAAGGATCAACGCGGATGATCCACTTTTTTTTGAGACCTCCCCGACGCGCTCTGAGTTCCTCGAGCACTTTCCGATCGGAGTAGAGTAGGCCCTTGTAATGAACGCCAACGTTCGATATTGATTGTTCGATGACTTCTCCGGTCATGCGAATTATGTGATCGAAGTCGGGAACTGGACGAACTGGGTAGAGTTCCGTAAGATGCCGCCACTTTTCTATAGGGCGGCATTTGATCGTGGGATGGACGGTCTCGTGATAATCATCAACAATCCATTTTAGTATTTTTTGGCTGACTTCGGCCAAAGTTAGCCGAGCACGAGCAACAGGATCATAAAAGTCCTTTGTCCGCGAGAGGATCGCACCTTCTTCATGGCTGAACACCTGAACGCCGATGCTGCCAAACAGCCGCTCAATTGCCCCTTTCAGCCAGGGCGTCTTCCTGGGCAAGTTGACAACGGCGAAATTCAGCATGGTTTCCGTCAGGCGCAGGCTTTTCGACCGAAGTTCCTTGCCGTTGTCGCAGAAGACCCACTCGGGAATGCCATGGCAGGGCCAGTCGTGCTCGAGACCATTGATTCCAGAAAGGTCCTTTTTCCAAAACGCATGCGCCAACGCCCGCTGTAGGGACGCGTAGGATGGCACCTCAAAGCTCAAATGGGCTCCAAGGATGACGCGTGTCGCACGATCAAGAATGACCGTGAGCCATGGCCGCCCAAGAGGCCGCCCAGTGAGTGGATGAACAACAATGAGATCGATCAAACAATGGTCAACTTCGACCTCTTCGAGTGGTCGCTCTGGCGGTGTTGTGCGCTCGAAAATACCGTACTTCAAATAGGCGGCGCGCCGACCATAGCGACTCTCAAACTCAGCCCGTTCCGTATAGTTCCTGTCGATGAATAGACGAAAAGAGCGAAAACTAACATATGGAAGTTTTCTGTCCTCACAAAGCTCCTTGTATTTGCTATAAGCGTAATTTCTCCGCTTGCGCGGCATGCGCATGTAGTAATCTTCGACCGCAGCAGCCATAACCTTATAGGTGTCCGGTGCGTCATCCCATCGACGACAGTAACGTGCTTGGCGGTTGCCCCGCAGATGACAATGTGGGATCAGCAGGCGTATGTCGCGCCCGTATTGACTCCAAGGAATGTACCACGACCGGATGGTGTAAGGGCTTGGCTTCCGGACAGGCGACGTGCTGACGGGTTGAGCATCGGAATGCCGCGGCTTTCTTCTGCGTCTTAGGACCGCATCCTCGGCAGCACGCCTAATCGCCAGTTCAGTATCTTCCGCCTTCCACTCCTCACAATGAGCGGTGTAAACGGCCTCGGCAGCTGCAGCGTAGGCTTCCATTCGGACCGGATATGCGTCGATAAGGGCGTCGACCTTGGCCACATAGACAGCTCGCCGCTCTGCGTGCCGCCTGGCCTCCTCCGGCCAGTAATCCCAAGTTTTCTCGAGAATATCCGCTATGTTCTTCGATAACCCTTGAACGTTGCATGGGAAATGGTTGAGCCGGCGCGCCCCGTAGGCGCTATCAATCTCGTCGTCGCTCCAGGTCCGCGGGTCAGAACCATTGAAAGGTCTGAGCAAATAACCCCCGCGCTTGCGTTCGACGATCCCCCACAGCTCTGTAGCGCCGGTGGCGTTACGGAATGCTAGCGTATCGCCAGGCTGGAACTTGAGCGGAGTGGCGGCCATGCATTTCCTCCAATGCGCGAATGGATCAGCGTGACCATGCACCTTGTTTCTGCTATTACTGAGCATGGATCTGTTCACATTATAGATGATCTCAGAAAATAATCTTCGCTTTCTGTTCGAGCGCTCACTCCGACAATGTTTTCATTTCGAAAATACGTTGGCGATTGGATTGACCGACTCGAAGAGCTGTTTCGATCCACGCTCCTGCGAAGACCTGACGACAAGTTCATCAGCCATATGCTGCTGCGTCCCGTGTTTCGATCCACGCTCCCGCATGAGGAGCAACCGAGGCCGGCGGGTCGAGGGCGAGGCTGCCCTGATTTCGATCCACGCTCCCGCGTGAGGAGCAACTGGAGAGGTCGGCGGCGAGGGCGCGGCCATAGGGATTTCGATCCACGCTCCCGCGTGAGGAGCTACAGCCATCCGCCGGGCGGCGCGGGCGAAGGCGGGCATTTCGATCCACGCTCCCGCGTGAGGAGCTACCCTTGTCCGTGCCCTGGAAGCGGTAGGTGGTCGGATTTCGATCCACGCTCCCGCGTGAGGAGCTACTGACCAACGCCTACAAGTTGATCGCGGCATCCGATTTCGATCCACGCTCCCGCGTGAGGAGCTACTCGCGCGCGGCTGGCTCCAGACCTTCGGAATCACATTTCGATCCACGCTCCCGCGTGAGGAGCTACTGCCTTCTCTTAAGGTGTTGGCAGGTAAGTCAAAATACCGACAAATGCGCGAACCGCTTGCGACCGGCACAGCACGTTAGGGAATGTCCGCAACCCATGAGGACAATCCAGTGACACACAACGTTTATACCTACCCGCTACCCCATCGAGCTTACGTGCGCGCTTCGGGTTCGCGCAGTTGCACACGGCGACAACTCTGCATCTCCGAACTGCCCAATCAGAACCTTTCGATGATCGTAATTCCTGCCGGCAGGGCCGTATGATCCACGCTGATTACATAGTCCTCAAAACGACGGGCTGGCGCCAGCCGGTGCAAGTCGGCGCTCGTCAGGTCATAGGAAACTCCTTCGAAATGGCGTTTGACGGTGACGCGCCGGAACAATGCCGAGGCCGGCGCATTGCCGAGTGTGCTATCGTGGCGGAACAAAACCAATCGACGGCTGGCCATTTCGCCGCGCCCGGCGGAGCGGTCATGGTCGAACATGTGTTCGAGCGCCGTCCACAACAGCTCCAAATCATTGTCGTCAAAGCCACTCCCTTCGGCTTTCCGTGGCTTGTTCCCCGGAGCGGTTCGCTCGGCCAGTTTGGCCGAAATGTAGCCATGGGCGCGGTACAAGGCGTATGGAACGATGTGTTTTCGCCCCATGGTGCGGTTTTCGCGACGATCGTCTTCATCCGCCGTGTCTTCTCCCGCCGCACGATCCTTGCCCTCCTTCTCCGTCGTGGCGGCCATACGGGTCAATGTGATCTCCAGAGGCAGGATCGGCTCCAACGATTGGGCAAAGGACAACTGCACCGGCCCACGGACCTGACCGCAGTTAACGCCGGTGCTCATCACCGCGCCGAACGTCCGCACATCGAAAAAGTTGTCGCACATGAAACGACGGATTGCGGCTTCCTCGTCTTCATTCTTGGGGGACAATTTGGATGCCGTGGTCACCGCGTCGTTGCTGGGACGCACCGCTTTGTAGGCTGTGCGGTGCTTCTGGTTGAGAATGGCTCCGTCCTGCACGTAAATGCCAAAACGCGGGTCGCCGTCATGAACGAGATTGACATAGTTGCGGACTTTGCGCTTGAGGCAGACGTCGGTGACGAGCCCTTGACTGGTTTCCGGGTCTTGACGCGGCAGGTTGCCGGCGTCCGGATCGCCGTTGGGGTTGCCGTTCGTCACATCGAACAGAAAAACAAACTCGTAGCGGTTGGTGATGGGAGGCATGGGTTTCACTCCTCGCCGGTGGGCAGATCGGGTGCAGCGGTGTCCGCTCCAGTTGCATCCGGCGCGGGCTTTCGCGCGTAGCGCTGATGATAGTAGCCAACGACAAAACGGCCCTGGCTTTCCTGGTGCAGATGGCGCGGCAGGTTGATGTCCAAGCCGGCCATAACCTCGTTCATTTCGCGTTCGAACCAAACGGCCAAACCCCCTGTGCCACTCTTTCGGCGCAGCACCGCCAGATGGTGGGTGGTGTTGCGCAGCAGCAGCGGGAAGACGCTGGCCGGCGTTGCCGAGGCGGCTCCGAAGTAGCGGTCGCGGATGTTGGCGTTCACGCGCCCAAGCGCGGCGCGTTGAACATTTTCCAGAAGGGCGAATAGCCGCCCCAACCGGTAGGCAGGGTCTGCTTCCTGGCGGTCGAGGCTCACGGGAACCTCCATTCCTGTGATGAACGAGGGACCAGCCTGCTTCCCGCGTCCGCGGTGGCGGACATCGCGCTGGAGCACGGCTCGGATGAGAGCGGCGCGCGGACCGGTGACCGGCTCACCCGCTCGCAGGCGCTGAATAACCGCGGTCAGCAGGACACGCGGATAGCGGTCGCCGGTGAGAATCGCGCGCATCACTTCGCCGCCCAGCACCGGCGGGACGGCTTCCGGATCGCCCCGACGCGCCACGGGTTGAAGCAGAGCCAAGGGGGAGGGAGGCCGATGCCAGGCGCGCGGCTCAATCCGCAGATCCTCCCAATGCTCCGCCAAACGGGCGAGCAGCATGTCCAACGTTGTCTCGCGCCACAGGCGCACCGACAGACGGGAGCCATTCGGTGAAAGGCCCAGGATGTGGATCCGGGTGCCGGGGTCGAGGTCAGCGTCGATCCGCTCCAGCGCACGGCGGATATCGATCGATTCGGGGAACTTACCCCCTCCTCCCCAGCCGCCCTTAAAAGCTGCGGTGTAGGCTGCGGATGCCCGCGAAACTCCTAGCGCACAGGCAACCACCGCCTCGACCTTGCGGACTGACGTTTCGCCACACGCAGAAGCATCGGCCCAGAACACCGCCGTGGTGTCCCCGAATCGGATCTTGGTGCCGCTGTTGCGCGCCAGCAGCGCGTTTAGAGCGGCGCTGTAATTCGACGCGGCAGCCTCTGAAACGGGGGCGTTGTCGCCCTGCTCCTTGCCGTATGAGGCAAAGGCGTTGCGGTTGAACGAGACCAGCGAGGCCCCGGACTTTCGCGCTCCCGCAACGCCCTTGATCAGGGGATGCAGGCGCGCCACCGGCGCGATGCGTCCGGTGACTAGACACACCGCCGATGGCCGGCCGCTTTCGCCCACCTGCCGTTCCCACACGGCGCGGGACGCCGGACGATCGTGCACGAACCGGGCATGACCGTCGGCGTCCACGTCTCCGTCGAGTTGAAAGACGAGGTTTCGGTCCAGAAGAGCCGACGCAAGCTGGTGCTGTCCGAACCGACTCGGTGTCCAGGTGCGCAGAAAGCGAAGCACGGCCAGCAGACCAGGATCGGCCGCACCATCCAGCAGCCGTTCATGCGTCTCGCGAAAAGCGGCGGCATGGGCGGCGTAGGTCGTGCCCCCAGGCAAGCCCGTTCCGTTTCCAAGCCCCAGCACGAACTTGCTGTTGTCCCAGAGAAAGAAAGCCCGCGGCGTCGTGCCTGACCGTTTGGACGATCGCGGCACGGTCAATGGACGATCGACTGGCCGGCGTCCGGTGTGGTCACGCAGATCGCGGCAGGAGTTCAACCCTCCATCCGGAGCGAGCACGAGGGCGAAGGCGATGCTCTCCGTCGAAAAGCCGAAGGGGGCGACGCCGCCGCAGCGCTCAAGGCGTCCGTAATGGGTGTTGAGCGCCGACAGAATCGTCATGCTCACACCTCCGACGACGAGCGCGGCGGTACCACCAGAACGCCATCGCACAGAACGGCATGAAAGAACAGGGAAGAGCGACCGTTGCTGTGGTCAATGTCCAGCAGCATCGAACCGAGGTCCAAATTGCGCTGCTCGCCCGGCAGGGCGTGCACGGGCACTGGACCTTCCCAGTGTTCGAAGTCGGCGTGAAACTCGCGGGTTCCAAGGCAGGGCTGATGAAAGCACTGCCCACGCCGTGCGCGGCGGGTGAACATCGTGAGGTGCGTGCCAATGGTGTCATTAACACTGGCCTCTTTGGTCAGGGTGGCGTGCGCCTCAATCACGTAATCGACGTCGACGAGGATAATGGCGGCGCGTTGCTGCCGGTCATGGGCAGCGATTTGCCGCAGCTCTGTGATGTCATTGCCGCGCATCGCGTGACGGACGGTGGCGACCGGCACCTTGTGGCCGACCTCGTTGCGGCGAAGCGATTGGAAGCGGATGGGCTTCAGCACGTGGATGCGGTCGATGGTCCAAGCGATCGCTGGCGTCCAGTGAACCGCCTCCAGAATACCGCGCGCAGCGGATGGTGTGATCACGTCATACGATACTCGTTCAACTTTGGTTTCAGGACGAGTGAAGCAGGCTCTCGGGCCTGACACCCGAAGTTTAATGCCGTATGACATGAAGGCGCCCCTATTCAAAATTCGAATAAGGAAGGTAGTCAAAAATTTTTTATTGTGAAAGCCCTTCATACGAAGTTACCTTAAGGCACATAATCTATCCGCTATTTAAACTGCGCAATTTTGCGAAATGGCCACTCGACTACCAGCGTTATACAGGCGACTCTTCACTGCCATGTGTTTTTGAAAATTGATACAAATAAATCAGCGCAATGACGAAATTCCGAATCACCAGTACCCAATACAGTATGGCGACTTCCTCAATGATCGCGGACAGAAGACGCTGACCATGCTGGAGCGCGGCCTGGACACGCTGAAGGCGCTGCTCGAAAGCCTTTTCGACGTCTCCCGCCTGGACGCGGGCGTGATCCATCCGGAGATCGCCACGGTGCCGCTCGGCCGGATCGTCGAGGACATCGAGACCGCCTACGAGCCGGTCGCCCGCGCGAAGGGACTGAGTCTGCACGCGGAGCGGTCGTGCGGGGTCGCCGTCCGCTCCGACCCGATGCTGCTCGGACGGATGCTCCGCAACCTCGTCGAAACGCGCTCCGCTATACCGAGCAGGGCGAGATCCGCCTCGGGTGCGAGGTGTCCGACGGCACCGTGCGGATCTCAGTGGGCGACACCGGCATCGGCATCCCACCGGAGCACCTGGAGCGCATCTTCGAGGAGTTCCACCAGGTCGCCAACCCCGAGCGCGACCGCTCGCAGGGTCTCGGCCTCGGGCTGGCCATCGTGAAGCGCCTGTCCAAACTCCTGAACCACCCGGTCTGGGTGCGTTCGGAACCCGGCAAGGGGTCGGTGTTCGCCATCGACGTGCCGCTCGGGTCGGTCGAGGCGGTCCCGGCCGAGGCGCTGTGCACTCCCGCCGCGGCGGCGGGGCCTGGCCTTGTCGCCCTGGTCGTCGACGACGACGCCATGGTGCTGACCGGGCTGCGGACGGTGCTGGAGGGATGGGGATACCAAGTGCTCATCGCCGGGTCCGGCGACGAAGCCCTGGAGATCCTGCGCGATGCCGGGCGGGCGCCGGACGTCGTCGTCGACTATCGCCTGCGCGAGGGCGAGGTCGAAGCGGCGGTCGTCCGACGCATCCGCGAGTTCGTCGGCCGCGTGGTGCCCGGAGTCCTATTGACCGGAGAGACCGGCTCCGAAAACCAGCAGGAGGCGGCGGAGAACGAACTGGACCTCGCCCACAAGCCGCTGACGCCGCCGCAGCTTCATAGCGCGTTGGAGCGGCAGATGCGTGTGGTCGAGTAGGTCCGCTCCGCACTCCCAGCGCCCGTTGGCTGAACCGCCGGATATCGGGGTGACGCATGGCCACGCGCGCAGCCTCACGTCACGACTGCCGCCAACGGGCGCCGTGCCCTCTCGTCCCGGAAGGTGTCGGCGAGGAAGGCGACGCCGCCCATCGCTGCCAGTCCGGCGTGACGGGCCGGAGTTTCTTGTGGCACCGGGCGCGGGCGCGGCCGTCCCCTTTCACCACACCAATGCCAGCGGCTTTTGACCCGATGCGGACCGTCGCTTACGACCGCATTGCGCCAGGAGATGAAGTTGGTTGGCTGCTATAAAGCGGAGCGAACGGGCACGCCGACCGCGGAAGGAATCCCGCTCCCAGCAGTACGGAACCACCACCGAGAGCTTGGCGCCTAACCCACAACACTGAACCGAGCCCGAGGGTCTAAACTTCCTTGTGTCGACAATCACGAAGGATTGCTGTCGCGGGTATTGACCTGAGCGAGAGGCGGTTTTCCGGGTACGATGCGGTGCTGGTGGCATGGGGGCCCACCGTCCTGGAAACGGAGCACGACAGCGGCCGGTCCATCCGCAGGCGTCTGACGGAGGTGATCAGGAGGCGACAGCGACTGCCCGCGCGCGCATGCCTCCCAGCACGACCAGGGCGGCCAGCAGCAGCACGATTCCGCTGGCGCCGAAGACCCCCCCGGCGCCGCTGACGCCGAAGATGGCGCCACCCACTGCCGCACCGGTGGCGATGGCGAGTTGCACCGCCGCGACGAAGAGGCCGCCAGCGCTTTCCGCCTCGTCCGGCACGGTGCGGGTGATCCAGGTGGACCAGGCCACCGGCACGGCGCCGAAGGCGACGCCCCACAGCGCGATCAGCACCGAGGCCACGGTCGGCGACCCGCCCAGCGCGGCCAGCCCGAGCCCAAGCAGCCCCATGGTCAGCGGCATGACCGTCAGGGTCAGTCGCATGCTGCGCGCCAGCAGCGCGCCGCCGAGATAGGTGCCGGCAAAGTTCGCCATGCCGAAGCCCAGCAGGATGCCCGACACGCCGCTGACGCCGACGCCGGTCACCGTCTCCAGGAACGGCCGGACATAGGTGAACAGCGCGAAATGCCCGGTAAAGACCAGGAGGATCGACACCATGCCGATCCCGACCCCAGGCCGCGCCATCACCTCGCCCAGGGTGCGAAGGCTGGTGTGGCCGTTCGGCGCCATGCGTGGCAGCGTCAGAACCTGCGCCACCAAAGCCGCCAGCCCGAGCCCGCCGGCCATCAGGAACACCGCGCGCCAGCCGAGCAGGTCGCCCAGATAGCTTCCGACCGGGGCCGCAAAGACGGTGGCGGCGGACACGCCGCTGAAGATCATCGACAAGGCCCGCGGAATCATCGGCTCCGGCACCAGCCGCATGGCGATCGCGGCCGACATGGCCCAGAAACCGCCGAGCGCCACCCCCAGCAGCACCCGCCCGACCAGCAGCGACAGCAGGTCGGGGGCGAAGGCGACCGCCAGGTTGGACACCAGCAGCAGCGCCGAAAAGGCGAGCAGCACATGGCGTCGGTCGATCCGGCGGGTCGCGGCGGAGATCAGCAGGCTGGCGACCAGCGCCACCGCGGCAGTCGCGGTGACGGCCTGGCCGGCCATCGCCTCGGTCACATGCAGGTCGGCCGCCATCGGCGTCAGCAGGCTGGCCGGCAGAAACTCCGCCGTCACCAGTCCGAACACGCCGAGCGTCAGGGAGAAGACGGCACCCCAGGCGGGCTCCGCCGGCGCGGCGCCGGCCTGCCTCACAGGTTCCATCATGGTCTGTCCTCGCAGGAAGATTATGCTGCGACGCAGGATAGAATGGAGTTTCTGGACGATCCATGCCATAACGTCCGCATCTTTTGATCGATAGTCCGGATATGCCCGACTCATCCCGTCTCCCTCCCGCCACCGACCTCGTCAGCGAGCTTCTGCTCGGCATGCGGCTGACCGGCGTGCAGTACCGCCGCATGCAGGTCGCCCCTCCCTTCGGCATCGGTTTCGGGACGGTGGAGGGGCGGGCGCAATTCCATTTCATCGCCCGCGGGCCGGTCGTGCTGAGGCTGCTCGCCGGCGGTACCTTCACGCTGGACACCGGCGATGCGGTGCTGCTGCCGCGCGGCGGCGCGCACGAACTGCTGTCGGCGCCGGAACTGCCGGCCCGCGACGTCGCCAGCTTCGCGACGGCGCCGCTGTGCGGCAATGTCGGTGCGCTCGAATCCTGCCCGCCGGAAAGCTGCCGAACGAAGGATGCGGTGATCTTCAGCGGCTGCATGGAGTTCGACCTCGGCGCCATGCAGCCGCTGGTCGGCCTGATGCCCGAGGTGATGCAGGTCGGCACCCTGCTCGACCGCTACCCCGAAATCCTGCCGATGCTGGAAGCGATGGAGCGGGAGGCGCGGGCGGAGCGCGCCGGCTATGCCGACATCCTGGCGCGGCTGGCCGACGTGGTGTCCGCCTCCATCGTGCGGGGCTGGGTCGAATGCGGTTGCGGCGATGCGCGCGGCTGGATCGACGCTTTGCGCGACCCGCGGCTCGGCCGCGTCATTACCGCGCTGCATCGCGATCCCGGCCGCAACTGGACCGTGGCGGAACTGGCCGCGGAGATGGGCGCCTCGCGTTCGGTCTTCGCGGAGCGCTTCCTGGAGGTGACCGGCGTGACCCCGGTCCGCTACGTGACGGAGCTGCGGATGCGGCTTGCCGCCCAGTGGATCGGCCGGGAGCGTCTGCCGATCGAAACCGCCGCGCATCGGCTCGGCTACGGCTCGCAGGCCGCCTTCAGCCGTGCCTTCAAGCGCATCATGGGCTATTCGCCCGGCGCCTCACGCAGTGCGGAATCATAGCACCGGCACGATTAGGACCAAGTGGGGGGCAGGTCCTTTCACAAGCCGGTCCCGCCCGTCCTCGCGGGTGACCTGACCAACTGTCAGCGCGTAAAGTTCGGCGACACCTTGCCCGACAGCGCGAGATCGGTTTGCCAGGCGCCGGACTGTCGACTCTGCGCCATGAGCAGCCAGCACCGTTCAGCGCAAGCTGCCCCGATACGCGACCTTGACGCCTTCCGCACGTCAGGGCGCGCGGCACGATATCCGGATGCCCGGCGCCGTGCCTCACTCATACACGGCGTCGCGCGGGCCGGTATCTCCCAACGCCATTTTGACGAAGGCATCAGCCGTCAGGTCTGCGTCGAGCAGCGCGCCATGGTGGGCGAAGCGATCACTCCGGTCGAGCCACAGCCGATCACACAGCGCATCGAGCGAGCCGGAAGCACCGGGGAAGACCGTGTGCGACATCTCCTTGGTACAGATGAACCGGTCCGCCGAGAACGTGTCGGCACCCCATGCGGCGCGTCCGCAGCGCGCGAACTCGTAGTTCAGGAAGTCCATCTCGTTCTCATAGGCATGCGCCACCAGAAGGTCCTCGCCCAGAAAGGCGAGAAGCGCGTCGGCCACCTCGGGAAAGCGGGGCGCCACCTTCAGGTCGGCGGGCTTGATGCCGTGCACCTTGATGGCGTCGGGATGGAGAGGGGCGTCGGGGTTGACCCGCGACTCCCAGCTGCGCGCTTTCCTCCAGCCATCGCCCTCACGGATGATCTCAAGACACCCGATTTCGATGATGATGCCGGGCTGACGCAGGCCCTTGGGCGCCTTCCTGATGTCCTGGAGGCTCGGCAGGCGCCGTCCGGTCGTCTCGATGTCGATCGCGACCAGCCGGTCACGGCCTTCCCACGGCTGCATGCTCATTGATATCCAATCTTTCATCGGTGGAGCCACCTGTGGCACGGATGTGAAACAAGGACAACGCTCCGTCACGCCGCCCAGAGTAGCATGGCGAAAGCGCCGGCCGCCGATCAGCGACACCACGGTCACAAGCGGCCGGCCCATGCCGTCGAGGCTCTTGATCCTGATGGGTCAGGATCAAGAGTCGCTGGTATAAGGCATGACGACCGCGCCATGACCGGCGCGACTACCGGTGAGCAAGGAGTATCGCTGTGAAAATTCCCGGCCCCGAGCATCCCATCACGATCATCCCCAACCCGAATCGGATTCGTGTCGTCTTCGCCAGCCGGGTCGTCGCCGACACGGCACGCGCCCTGACGCTGACGGAGGCGAAGTTGCCCGTGGTCCAATATATTCCCCGCGCGGATGCCGACATGACGGCCTTCGAGCGCACGGCGCACACGACGCATTGCCCTTACAAGGGCGATGCCACTTACTACAACCTGCGCGTGGGTGATCGCATCGCGATCAACGCTGTCTGGACCTACGAGACTCCCTATCCAGCCGTGGCCGCCATCCGCGAACATTTGGCGTTTTATCCGGAACGCGTCGATTGCATCGAAGAGCACGCGGCCACATAGCGGCAGCCGGCGGAAGGCTCCGCATGCGGTGTGGCTCTCATCGCAATGCCAGCTCCGTCTGCTCCTGTTAAGGGTTGTCGGATGCCTGCCAGCATATCTGGACCTTGCGGATGCCGCACCGGCAGGCGTCCGACAAGCCTCAGGGGAGGAAACCGCGTGCCATTCGGCGTGTTGCCGGAGGGGAATCCTTATGGGGTTTTGGTCATTGTGGGTCGCCTGCAGACCGACTGTTCGAAGGGCGCCGGTGCTGGAATGGCGGCGGCGCTGTTGGCGAGGCCGGCGCCTGGAAGGGACATCGGGCTCATCTTGGCGGCATCGCGTGCGGGCAGCATGGCCGGGCGATGATCGCAGGCCAAGCGCGACGGTGATCGGCCAAGGCGCCGACCGCGGGTCTGAACAAGCTGTGGGCGCTGGGGATGGGGGGCAACGGTCATGAGCTGTCGATCCGATCCGGTGGCGCCGGCTGATGGCGGGGCAGACAGCCGCGCTCGAACGTCTCGATGACGATCAGACGTCCGCCGCAGCATGGGCAAGGGGTTCGGGATGTATGCGGCTCGTCGGCGTCCGGACCCTCGACCTCGGTGGGGTGATGGTACGGTTCGGACGCATGAAGCAATTCACGGGCCCGGGCGATGTTCGCGGCCCGTCCGGCGTTGGCGAACAGGCCATAATGGCGGATGCGGTGGAACCCGCTGGGCAGCACATGGATCAGGAAGCGGCGGATGAACTCGTCGACGGCCAGCGTCATCACCTTGGCCCGGTCACGCTCGTTGGCGCGATAGTCCTTCCAGGTGAAGGTGACACCGGTGTCGTCGAAGGCGAGGAGACGGCTGTTGGCGATGGCGACCCGGTGGGTGTAGCGCGCCAAGTAGGCGAGCACCGCCTCGGGGCCGCCGAACGGCTTCTTCGCGTAGACCACCCACTCGGTCCGCCGCAATGGAACGAGCCAGTTTTCGAACGCCTTGGGATCGTTCAGGGCGCTTTGGTCGCCGAAAAACCGCAAGCGCCCGGCGTGGCGGGCTGCCGTGAGCTTGTCCAGGAACAGCCGGCGGAACAGCCGCGACAGCACGCGGACGGGAAGGAAGAAGCCGGCCCGTGCGGATATCCAGCGCTGCCCGTCCAACGAGATGCCGCCGCCCGGCACGATGATGTGGACGTGCGGGTGATGGGTCAGCGCCGAGCCCCAACTGTGGAGCACGGCGGTCAGCCCAATGCGGGCCCCCAGGTGCTTGGGATCGGCGGCGATGGTGATGAGGGTCTCGGCCGCGGCCTTGAACAGCAGGTCGTAGAGCACGGCCTTGTTCTGGTAGGCGATGTCGGCCACCGGCGACGGCAGGGAGAACACGACGTGGAAGTAGGGCACGGGCAGCAACTCGGCTTCCCGCTCGGCAAGCCAGTCCCTGGCGGCGATGGCTTGGCATTTCGGGCAGTGACGGTTGCGGCAGGAGTTGTAGGTGATCTGCACGTGCGAGCAGGCCTCGCAACGTTCGACATGCCCGCCCAGGGCCGCCGTGCGGCAGGTCTCGATGGCCGCCATGACCTTCAACTGGCCAAGGTTGACCCGTCCGGCGTTGGCGTTGCGCCAAGCCGGTCCATGACGGCGGAAGATGTCCGCCACCTCGATCGCCGGGTGCGACACCGGGGGGCGCTCAGGCCGGTGGCTTCCCTCCGGTGAGCAGCCGGTCGAGCGGGCTGGTCACCTCCCCGATCGCCTTGATGGCGACGCGGGTGTACAGCGCGGTGGTGTCGAGCTTCTTGTGGCCGAGCAACACCTGGATGACGCGGATGTCGGTGTTGCGCTCGAGGAGATGCGTGGCGAAGCTGTGCCGCAGGGTGTGCAGGCCGACGCGCTTGTCGATCCCGGCCCGCTGCGCCGCCACATGGACGGCGCGGTTGAGTTGCCGGGTGGTGAGCGGTTCGCCGGGAACGCCGCCGGGAAACAGCCAGGCCGTGGGCCGGGCGATCCGCCACCACTGCCGCAGCAGGTCGAGCAGGTGCGGCGACAGCATCACGTACCGGTCCTTGCGGCCCTTGCCCTGATCGACCCGGATGACCATCCGGGCGCTGTCGATGTCGGCGACCTTGAGCGAGATGACCTCGGAGGCCCGCAGGCCGGCTCCGTAGGCGATGCTCAAGGCCGCCTTGTACTTGATCCCGGGAGCCGCCGCCAGCAGCCGCGCCACCTCCTCGGGACTCAGCACAACCGGCAACCGCCGCGGTTCGCGGACAAAGGCGATGTCCTCCGAGACGCTGCCCTTGCGCAAGGTGATCTTGAAGAAAAAACGCAGCGCCGTCATGGTGGCGTTGATGCTTGGAACGCCAAGGCCGCTCGAGGCGAGGCTCAGCTGATAACGGCGGATGTCCTCGAAGGTCGCTCTGGCCGGCGAATGCCCAAGGAAGTCGGAGAAGTTCTTGACGGCCCGGATATAGCCGTGCTGCGTCCTCGGCGCGAAGTTGCGGATCGTCATGTCTTTGATCATGCGCCGGCGCAGTGGGCTGATGATCTCCTCGCTCATGGTGGTGCTCCTGTCCTGGATGAGGAAACGAACCCCCCATCTCAAAACACGACACCCGATTCATCCGGTCGCCCGGACGGTATCCATGAAACAGCTTCCTCTACCGCGTGAGCGGTTTAGTCCCCTGGCGCAAAGCGGACCATCAGGGGCTTCGAACTTGGTGCCCTCTTTCACCACACGGCGAACGGCTGGGTGAAGCTGCTGGTCCGAAGACCTACGGCTGTCGCCGCGGCGTGCCCCGTTACAGCGCTGTCGGGATTTCGACCGGGACGGGGCAAGCCCCTCTACCCGCACAGCCCCAGCACGCAAGATGATGACCCTGAACATGCGTGTTGGCAAGGGAGTGGCTTCTCGGGGCAGGTTCCCCTTTCATCACACCGGGAAGGGTATCCGTTGGCAGCAAGTGCCGCTCCTTAAGGCTGCCGAGCAAGCTTCACGCTGCCCACCAGAGCCCATTAGGCGGCTTGGTCACACTGGTGTCGCCGTACGGTCTCCAGGTCCCACGCGGAACCCCGCAGGGTTGCCCGACGCTCCGGAGTGAGATCACCGGTAAACACTGGGTAATGGGCAACGTTGCCCATGCTTCGGCGCAACCGTCGCGCCGCCAGCGACATGGTCGGCATGTCGCTGGCCTCGACCAGGAACTCGACCGGTTGGTCATCGCCCAGCGGCAGGATGACGCGGGCGGATATGCCAGCTGCATGCAGCGCTTCCAGCCCGGCGATGATCCGTTGGAAAACCATCCGGCGCCGCTCCCGTAACCGTTGACGCCGTGTTGTGTGATGCTCCGATGGAGACGCTTGCATAGCTACCTCCCGCTGACTTGACGTCCGGTCCCTGTTCCTCGTCAACAGCCCTTGCTGTTGGGCAGCACGAGGCTACTGATGTTGGTGCGCGGCTCCCAATCAACACCAAGCGACTTCGTTCCCGATCGATTGTTCCGCGGTCAGATGCGCCCCTGTCACGGCACCGATGATGACGTGCGTGGAAAATTCAGAACAAAGCAAACTCCGGCATTCGGCGTGCTGGTTGCCGTGATACTGCCGCCCATGCGCCGGACCGCCAGGTTATGCGCAATATGCAAACCCAACCCGGTGCAACCTCGAGCACGCCCTGTTGTGAAGAACGGATCAAAAATGGAGGGGAGGTGCTCGGTGGGGATGCCTTGCCCATTGTCGCTGTAGACGATGTCAAGGGTACCTGCCGTAGGCTCGGTCACAGTGATAGCGATCCGGCCGGCCTGACCGGGCTTGAAACCGTGGATAAGCGAGTTGGTGATGAGGTTGGTCAAGATCTGTGCCAGCGCCCCGGGGTAGCCATCGACCTCGATCCCCGAGGGACAGCTGACGGTGAGCGTGTGCCCCGCCTTTTGCCATAATGGGCTCAAACTCCGCGCGATGTCATCAAGGCACTCGTCGAGGGTGAAGCGGCGCCGCTCATCGCTGGTTTGGTCGGCTGCTACCAGCTTGAAGCTGTGTACGAGATCGGCAGCGCGACGGAGATTGGCCAGCAGCAGGTCGGTGGCCTCCGTGGCTGCGGCGGTGTAGTCGTCGAACACTGCGCGGCGCAACTGCCCGGCTCTGGCCAGCACACGTATCTGTTCCGTTTCATCGGATAGGTAAGACGCCGCCGTCAGCGCCACTCCCAAGGGGCTGTTGATCTCATGGGCGATGCCGGCCACCAGCTGTCCGAGCGCCGCGAACTTCTCCGCCTCGATTAGCTGCTGCTGGGTTTCCTGGAGCCGGGTGTGGGCTGCACTGACATCTTCGAGCGTTTGGCGCAAAGCCTGTGATTGGTCGTACAAGACTTGGTTTGCAGACCGGAGCGCTTGATTGGCGGTGGACAGCTCGCGTGTGCGGGCATCGACCGTGGCTGCCAGATTTCCAATGGTTTGCGCGCGGTCGGTCGCCATGGCCCCAAGGATCAAGGTCGTGGCGGAGATCCCCAGCATCAGGCTCTGCAACTCGGGAAGGGCGATGGGCGTGCCGAAAAGTGTCGCCACGGCCACATTGCCGACGTTCAATGTCGAGGTTGCGAGAAGAGCCGAGGGCAAGCCTTTGGCCAGGGCGATCCAGATCGCTGGGATGAACAGCAGGTGCCAGAGCCGCGCGTCCATACTCAGCGCGTGCGGCAGGGCGTACACCGCGATCAGGGCAAGGAGCAAGGCCGCAGTGTGCAGCAGCACTTCGCGAATGCTCGGCAGCGGCGCAAGCCGCAACCAAGGCAGCTGACGGCGCGTCTCCTCAGGGAACAGTGCGGCGCATGCCAGCAGTGCGGCCGGGGTTACGGTGAAGATACCCACCAGGTCACCGACCCAGATGAGGCTGGCGTGATGCAGAGCGTCAGCAGCGTGAGTTGCGCCGGTAGCGTAATACGCGACGCCCATCAGGGTGGCGTTGCCGAAGACGGTCAGCGGTGCTACCGCGCATAACCAGCAGATCACCAGCGTCCTCGAGGGATTGGAAAACCGCGCCATGCGCCAGCGATACCAGCCGATACCGCAGCCATACCCCACACCAACGGCCGTGGCCGTGGCAATCCAAGTCAGCGGGCGGTCGGGCAGCCAATACGGCACTCCGGCGATGAAGGAAGCCAGGATGAGGGCGGGCACGACGCGCGGCCCGAACAGCAGGAGAAAGGCAACATTTAAACCAGCAGGCAAGAAGAAGACGCTGGCATAGGTGGTGACCCCGAACACTGCCGCCGCTTGGAAGAGGGCTTGCCACACCACTAGAAAGGCGAACCCACCAACGGTGCGTGCGCCCCAAATGGAACGCGAGCGCGGCGACACGCCAAACGCGCTTCGATGATGTGAAGTGTTCTGGAGCTCCATGCCCTTCGGTATGCCTGCTGTTCACAAGAACGGACAGACATAGCATGTCACGGATCGGGGTACGGGAGTAGTATGTGCGCTTCCCCTTTTGCCACACTGCTCCGGCTCACCCATCACTCGGGGACCGGAGCATGTTTGACAGATGTCCCCTTGGGACTTTTCGTGCCATGGTCGGAGGAACCGTTGGATGGCCCGAGTCAGCATCCTCCGCGTGCTCCGGCATGGCTCTTACCCGATGAACTCGATCTCATCAGGCTCGAACCAGCCCTGCCTGATCATTGAATCGCGCGCGAGCGCAGGGTCGGCCGTGTAGTAAACCACCGCAAGGCTCTCCTCGGCACGACTGCAGGTCACATAGAAAAGGCGACGCGTCCGATCGATCGTGGTTTCCTTACCAGCCGCTTCATTTTCAAGATCGGTCTTGCTCTTTTCCCTCGCCCCAAATAGTTTGTCGTAGGCGAACATAAAGCCGCGCGCTTCGTCATCGCTAACGATGACCATCACGCGAGGGAACTCCAGCCCCTTGACGCCTTGGTGAGTATCGAACTGTGAGGCACCTCGAACATAGCGGTCGTACTTCTCGATTTGATCGAACGGCGCGTCAAGCGCCAACCGCCAGCCGCCTAACTCGCTCTTACGATTGACCTCTTGTTCCTCGCTAGCTTCTTCGCCAGCCTCTCCTTCGGCATCGCCCTCGGGCGCAACTTCATCGGCGACAGTGAACGGAGCCAGCACGTCAGGAATTGTGAAGAGGCCGGTCTCGGCGACATAACGTAGCACTGCACGTGCCGTCGGTTTCTCATTGGCCGAGACCAGCGCCAGGAGGCCATCGCAAGCCGCCCTGGCCTTGCCGAGAATCTCGGCCTGCTTGTTGCCGGCTGCTTCGAGCGCCTTACGTTCAAGCAGCGGCGAGGTGCGCCGCACGACAGCCGCGGCGGCAAACCGATCCGACGCGCGCATCGAAGTCACGAGCGGCAGTATCTCGCGGGTGAATAGCCCGATGCCGGCCCCGGTTCCCTCAAGGAAACTCGTCCGGATGCGTTCGACCGCATAGAGCGGCTCGAAGAACTGCTCGAAGCCGAAGCGGCGGGCGGACATCATATGCTCCAAGGCAAGCGTCTTGATCGCCTCTGAGCCTGCGGCCCAGTTCTGGTCGCCCGTGATCTCGCCCATTCTCGCCGCGATAGCGGCCTCGGCCACGGCCTTGTCAGCGATCGACTGCGGCACAACGAACAGCCGGACAACACCTGGGCCAGCGTCGCTTCGAGGCTGCTGCTCCTCACCATCCTCATCACGACGAATCTTGTTGATGAGCGCAATGACCCGGGTCGGGCATCGATGGTTCATCCTTTTGCGCGGCTTCGCCCAGGCGTCGGGAATCGCCTCGGCAAGGCGATCCTTCCCGTCGGCATAGATGCGCTGCATCGTGTCGCCGAGAAGACCAAGGCAAAAGGCGTCGCGGTATGCCGCCTCTACGTCGAGTAGCGCATCCATAAGTCTGCGGCTCGTGTCCTGGCTTTCGTCAATGAGTAGGATTGGAAAGCGGGTAATCAGAAGGCGGCGTAGACCAGGCTTTGTGCCTAGGAAATCGGTGGTCATCGCGATGACCTCGGCATGGCTGAGGGCATCGCGGGTCCGGTTATCTCCAGTCGGGCTGTAAACGAAGCGCGTGATACTGTCGAGGCCTGCATACCGGCGCAGCTTGCTCTCGATTGAGCGGGCGCGGTCCGTTGCGGCTTTGCTGTTTCGCCGCCCCTTAGCCTGAGCCTCCTCCAGCTCGGCGACATCTTGGAGGAGTCTCGCGGCAAGCCATTGCCGGATATCCGCATCATAGCCGGCGATTAGCGACCAAGCGAAAGCATGGATGGTCGACACCTCAACACGGGGGTCGAACTCAAGTCGCTGCTTGATCTCGTCGCAGGCGGCATTGGTATAGGTGATGACGCCGATTTTCTGACCAGTCAGCGACAATCGCCGCCCTTGTTCTCGGCAGACTTTTCGGATCGCCTCAACAAGCGACCGCGTCTTTCCTGATCCCGCACCGGCATATAGAAAAAAGCTTTTCGGCTTCTCCAAATTGAGGCAGGCATGAATAATCTCGTCGGCCTCGGCATCGAACTGATCGTCGGCGACGCTCATGCTTCGACCTTTTCGGCTTCGAGCCGTTCGGCGCCGACATATTCGGCTTCGAACTGCTCAGTGTTTTTGGCTTCTGGCTGGTCGGTCTGTGCCACCTGTGGCAAAATCTCGATCTG
This sequence comes from Azospirillum sp. UENF 312511, assembly GCF_058780635.1. Taxonomy (NCBI): domain Bacteria; kingdom Pseudomonadati; phylum Pseudomonadota; class Alphaproteobacteria; order Rhodospirillales; family Azospirillaceae; genus Azospirillum; species Azospirillum sp. UENF 312511. The sequence continues at coordinate 999,278 of NZ_JBSNCG010000003.1, forward strand.
CTTTTTCTTAAGCTGAGCGAGGAGCCATTCGAGCCCTTCAGCGATGTAACGGGGGACGACGATGTCCTCAAATTTTTTCACTTCAATGACATCGAGAGCAAACTCGGCTTTTTTACCGCTCCTGAGGGCGAAATACATCCGCTCGCCGATCGCAGCTACGCCGCCTCCGTTCGTGATCGCGTCTCGGAACTTGTGCACCAACCCTGTGCCCTTGAGTTCCGCGAAGAAGACGAGATTCTCGAATGCGAGCGCGTCCTCGAAAGTATAGGGGTATGCGACCTCTGGCCCTACGACGCCGGGTGATGTGACCCCTACCGGCGTTTGATACGCGGCACGCACCGCGAACAATGGGTCGCCATCCTCGCGAGCTGTCTTGGCGCCACTGTCGGCGTTCATCAGCTCGTCGACGTCATCGAGCCTAGGAACCCAAGTTTTAAGCGTTGCATTGTTGGTCTTCTGGCCAGTACCTTTTGCCGGCTGCACCGATGCACCGCCGGTGCTGTCGAGCGTGTCCAAGTCGGTAATGATCAGCGTTAGCAGCCCGAGATGCTCAATCAGCGGCTTGAGACGATGGGCGTGGCTCCCCCCAATTTCGAGTAGCGTTATGTAGCACTGGTTCAGTTCGTCATAGTGGGCACGGATGAAGTTAGGAACAAGCATCCGCTCGGCTGGTCCTTCGACCAATATCGCTGCGTCGGCGAAGAACAGATCGGCATGCTGCGCGCGCAGGTAACGTGTGACGAATCGCTCGGTCTCACTGCTTGAGCCAAATACCTCAGACAGATTGATAACCGTCGAGACGGGCACCTTGGCAACCATACCTGCCGGCAACCTGCGAAAATAGCGTAAGCAGGAAAAGGAGGTCTCATGCGCGACGTGGCTCGAGTGGGTACTGACCACGAGCTGGGTACGCAACTTCTCACTCTCGCCCAAGTCTTCATGTGCGCGGAGCACAGCATAAGCCTTCTTTATGAAGACTTGCTGCACCTGAGCATGAAGATGGGCCTCCGGCTCCTCAACTAACACTAGGTGAAGCGGTTCGGTTTTGGTGATCGCCGCACCTTTCGACGCTTTGCCGACACGCATCCACGCGTCGCGAAAGCTCATCAGGCGAAAGATCATCGAAATTAGATTCTGGTAGCCCAACCCGTTATTTGCCTCAGGCAATCGTAGGACGGGCGTTGTCGCGCCATTTTCCGCAATCACGTCAACTTCGAAGCTGATTGCTGCATTATGGTTGAGGCCGTCGATCGGCTTTAACCGTGTCGACACGCGCGGACGCGGGTCGGTTACACCCGGGTATCCCATCCCCTCGACCTCAGTAAAGGCAGCCTTGAAACTCTCCGTCAGCCGCTTGTCGAAGGCATCTTGAGCGGCCTCGATTGCCTGGAGAGCCCCAAGGTCCTTGGGATCAGGCCCCTTCGTCGGGTCGAGATGTTTAGCATAATAACTTCTTAGCTGGTCTGATAGCCGGCTGCCTGCGGCCGCTGCTGGCGCGTCGTCATCGTCGTGCACCTGCTGCTCTTCGCCAAACCCACGTTGCGCGGGAATGTCGTGGACGCGGATCAGACCGCTCAACGGATCGCCTTCGATCGGCAGCGAGCTGACCGGCAGCGCTTGCGGCTTTGCTTGAGACTTGACGGGCGCTACAAGTTGAGCAGGGTTCAGCGAATAGGCGCGAATTGTGAAATGCGTCGAAAGCCGCTTGCTGAGAAAATCCATAAGATTCTCAGGCCATACCGTGAGCTTTGGCGGTTCCAGCAGTGGATCTGCATTAGTGTTTTCTGCTGCCATTGCAGCAGTTGCAGCCGCCTTCATTGTCTCAGCGTCGGTGACCGCGCCCATAAAGTCTTTATAAAGAAGCCCAAGGTCCTTCGGCTCGTAGCGCAACCGGACGCCGAGCTGCCCACCCTCCCAATCGAGCGTTGGGATCAGATCGCGGACATGGTGCATCTCGCCGGTCTCAACATGCAGCCACAGGTCCAGTGTCGGCAAGGTGCTGACCCATGGATCGATGACTAGGTTGACGACCTCCTCAGCGTTGCGCGCGGCGATCCAAATTTCGCCGAGCGCGATTATTGTCGGCCAATGGCATAGAGTAATATCGTGTATTTCGAATGGACAGCGGCGCGGTGAAAGGAAGCGACGCAGCGCCAGCATGGCCGACGTCTTTCCACTATTGTTTGCACCGACGAATAGAGTGGTTGAGGTCGAAAGATCGACGCGCGTCGACAGCAGTTTTCTAAAATTTGCGATCTCAATGAATTCGATGTGCACGGAACGCCCCCAACCGCGATACCAAAGAGCGCCGGTCGATTCGCGCTACATAAGCGCCACCAACGCCTGATGAGGCTTATCAGTAGCATGAGGAAAAGAAAAGAGTGCTTTAAGGACGTCATAGAGTCGCCTGCCGTTCCCCAGTTGAACCGTACCGAGGCAGATCTCTTTAGCGCCTAACGGCACTGATCAGCAGAGGGAGGCGATTTTCGAAATGTGATCGGAGAGCGAAGCTGTCCGATCTGCGGCTCTGGAGCCATTCACCCCCTTTTAAGACATGGGCCCGGCCGCTCCCCGCAGCAGCGCCAGCGTCGCCTCGTCCATTCGGCCATTGCTGTAGCGCGTGAGCGCCTCCTGGTAGAGGGTCGCGGCCTCTTCTGCGGCAAAGGCAAACAGGGTCATGGAGGAGTGGAACTTCATATCGTCCGGAGAACCGAAGATCCCATGAAGCGTTCCCCCCTGGACCGCCAGCACGGCGCGCGTCGCTTTTTCCAATCGTGGGCCGAGCGTCGGATGTGCCAGATAGGCGCGCGCCTCGTTGAGGGAGTCGATGCCATAGAACTCGGCTGTGGCCGAGCGGCCAAGGCCGCGCAGTTGCGGGAAAATGAACCACATCCAATGGCTCTGCTTGCGCCCTTTTTGCAATTCCTCAAGCACAGTCGCGAAGACCCGCTCCTGCGCGTTCACGAACCGCTGGAGATCGAAAGGGTCATCCATCTTCATTCCACAGCTCCTGATCGAGGCTCTTGGTCGCGAGTTCGCTGTACATCGTTCTTTTACTAGGTTCTGTCGCCAAAGGGACTTGCGCAGAGCCGATCTGATCGCATTTGGTCCGAGTGCCGATCAGAACCATGGTGACCGACGCGATGTGGCGTCTGTAAAGGCCGAATGAAGCTTCCCCAGAAGGGTCGGTCGAAAAATCCCCAGATGGCTTGAATGGCTATGGATTGGCTTCGGTGTCGGCGCTCCTCGCTTTTGGTGGCCGGCCTCGGCGCCGTGGTGCCGGTAACGGGGTGGTGATCGGCCTGCTGCGGTTGTTGTCCGGTATCAGTTCGGCGTGGCGGCGCAGGCGGTAGCTGGCGCCTTCGATCTGCACCACCACGGCATGGTGCAGCAGGCGGTCCAGCAGGGCTGAAGCGACGACGGTGCCGCCGAAGACATCGCCCCATTCGGAAAAGCCGCGGTTGGAGGTCAGGATCATGGCGCCGCGTTCATAGCGGGCGTTGACCAGCTGGAAGAACAGGTTGCCGCCGCCGGGGATCACCGGCAGGTAACCGATCTCGTCGACGATCAGCAGCTGTGGCCGGCACAGGAAGCGCAGGCGTTCCCGCAAGGTCCCTTCGCGTTCGGCCTTGGCCAGCGAGCTTACGATGTCGGCCAGGGTGGCGAAGTAGACCGAGCGGCCAGCCTTGACGGCCTCCACCCCAAGAGCAAGCGCCAGGTGCGTCTTGCCGCAGCCGGGTTGGCCGAGGAAATGGACCACCTCGTGCCGGTCGACGAAGTCGAGCTGCGCCAAGGTCATGATCCGATCGCGGTCGAGCGAGGGCTGGAAGGAGAAGTCGAAGCCGGTGAGCGTCTTGATGGAGAGAAGCCGGCCCATCTTCAGGGCGGCCTTGATGCGGCGACCCTCGCGCAGCGTCAGCTCCTCGCCCAGCAGGGCGTCGATGGCCTCCAGGGCGGAGAGTTCGCCCCGTTCCAGCCGGCGCAGGATGTGCTCCAGCGCCTCCAAGGCGCGCGGCATCTTCAGCCCAACCAGGTACTGGCGAATGCGGTCGAGGGTGGCAGGTCCGGCCTCCAGCGACGTGGCGCTCATCACGGACTCCCCGGCTGGTTGGCCAAGTGGCGGCCAATGGTGTCGTAGATGGCCAGCGAGCGTGGCGTGATGGTACCGCCCTGCAGCGGTGGTGCCGGGGGCGAGGCCGCCTCCCTGGGCGTTTGGCTGTTGGGCGGTGGAGGCTGGGTCCGATGGCCGGTGGCAATGCGCCGCTGGCCTCGTCCTTCCAGCGCCGGGTGGGATGCGACGGCTATGCCGTCCTCCAGGATGGTGACGGTGCCGGCGGTGACCTGCACCTCCACCGTCCGCCGGCGGGTGCAATCCGGCACGGAGTAGAGGTTGCCGCCGACCGACACCATGCCGTCGCGGGTGACGCGGCGTTCCAGGGCCAGCACGCTGTTGAAGGGGCCGGCCGGCAGCGGCTTGAGGTGGGGGCGCTCATCGGCGAAATGCTCGGCGACGATGCGCTGGGTGGTGGCGTGCCGACGGCGGTTGGCGAGTTGATCCAACCACTGTGTGAACTGGACGTTCAGATCCTCGAGATTGCGGAAGCTGCGGGCCAGGAAGAAGTCTTCGCGCACGTAGCGGAAGGGCCGTTCGACTTTTCCCTTGGTCTTGGCTCGGTACGGCTTGCAGGCCTTCGGCAGGAAACCGTAGTGGCTGGCCAGAGAGAGGAGCTTGGGATTGTAGGCAATGCCTTGGGTCGGCTGATCGGGTTCTTCGATCTCGCCCAGCACGGCGGTCTTCATGCGGTCGTAGAGGATCTGTTCCGGCACGCCGCCCAAGCTGTCGAAGGCGGCGATGTGGCAGCGGAGCACGGTTTGCAGGTCCTGGCGGGCGACGAAGCGGGCCCACATCATACGGCTGTGGCCGAGCACCATGGAGAACAGCCAGACGATCCGCTCCGCCTCAGGTTCGTCGGTGAAGGTCGTCTTGAAGAAAGCGAAGTCGACCTGGGCCTGCTTGCCGGGTGGTGTCTCGAAGCGACGCTCGAAGGACAGTGGCGGCGTGGGACGGATGGCGCGAACCACTGCTTTCAGGATGGTGTAGCCGCCGGTGTAACCGCGCTCCTTGAGTTCCCGCAGCAGGCGACGGGCGCTGAGGTCAGGAAAGGCTTGCAGGCGGTCACGCAGATAGGGCTCGAAGGGCGTGAGCAGCGTCGGCCGAGCTGGCCGAGGGGTGTAGGCCGGCGCCTCCAGTCCACGGGCGATGTATTTGCGGATGGTCTTGCGATCCAGGCCGGTGCGGCGTGCGATCGCCGACACCGACAGGCCCTCGCGGGCGAGATCGAGAATCATGACAAGTTCCCCAAGTCTGACCACCGGCCCTCTCCCTCCGCCTCGGAGGGTGATCATGGGCGACGGGCGGCCGCAGGGCTCCGGGGCATACGCCCCGGAGCCCTGCCGTTGCGTTAGCCTGGGGAGTTTTCAGCCGCCCTTTCCGGGGAGTATCCAGCCGACGCCACATCGCGTCGGTCACCATGGTTCTGATCGGCACTCGGACCAAATGCGATCAGATCGGCTCTGCGCAAGTCCCTTTGGCGACAGAACCTAATAAACGAAGCAATCGCGGCTGACGCCCACCTTTCACGCCCTGCCCATACGAGTGCGGTGTTCTCGCAAAGCACGGTACATGGTCGTACGCTCCACCCCGAACTGTTCGGCAATCTGCCGCGCCGTCTGACCACCATGGCGATTCCTGAGCAGGGTCTCGATCATCGCGCACTGCTTGTCGGTCAACTTTCGAGGTCGGCCGAGGTGAACGCCGCGGCTCCTCGCCGCCTCCATCCCAGCAATGGTTCGCTCCGAGATCATCGTGGCTTCAATTTCAGCAACGGCAGCGAGTATCGCGAAGACCAGAGCCCCCGCCGGGCCGCCGGTGTCGATGCCCTGCGTCAAGCTGCGTAGACCGACGTCCTTGCGTTTGAGCTGGTCCGCGATCTTCAGCAACTCCAAGGTCGAACGGGCCAAGCGATCGAACTTCCACACCACCAGCACGTTGCCAGGCTGCACCGCCTTCAGCACGCCGGCCAAGCCGGGCCGCGCGACCGTCAGGCCGGACGCGGTGTCGGTCCAGATATCCTCGGGTTCTACCCCCGCCTTGGTCAGGGCATCGATCTGCAGGTCCAACCGCTGATCATCGGTAGACACTCGGGCATACCCGATCAGGCGTGACGTGGTACGTGTGGCAGCGGCCTTTCCCATGCCCTTTCACCACTGAGTTTTGCCACGACTTTTGCAACACGACTCTGGGCGCGGGGGTTCCGAGTCGCCGGTGTGGCAAAAGGCGGCCTTTCTGCCGTGGCGGCAGCACCGTCCAATCGACGGCGCCGGCGTCACGTCTCCGCGGCATTCTCCCGCAGCCAACGCTCAATCGCCGCAGCCACATGGGAGCGTTCTTCCGCGTTCAGGGCCTGTCCGCGGCGAATGCCGTGCCACTTCTCCAGGCAGTTCCGGCAGCATGTTGCCGTGGCGTGCTGCGCGATGAACACCGGATGCCCACGGAACGGCGTCTGTTTTCCGTCGTTGACGGGTTCCGCTGGCACAAGCCGCTTGTCGATGAAGTCCCGTGCGTGATCCAGCACCGTCGGAAACCCCTTGTCCCGCAGGTAGGCCTGCTCGCGGACCCCCAGCTGGAAGCGTTGACGGAAAGAAGAGCGGGCCAGTCCCGAAAACACCTGATCCAAATCCCTGATCGCGCCCATCGCCACTCCATGGAAATGCCATCTAGTAACCACCCTCCGGCCGGGACCTCAGTCTGCACGCGTCAACCCCATCTGCCAGAAATCCGCTTCCAGGCGGCAGGCCTGCCGGAAGGTCGTCAGCAGCTGCGGGAACCGCTGCTCGGTCATGCCGCGTGCGGCCAAGCGGTCCAACGTGGCACGCGCGCCAGCCGCCACCTCCTGGTAGGTGTCGCCCGAGTACTCGGCGATCCAGGAACGATAAGGATTGCCGGCTGCTAAACCCGATGGGCTGGCGGCGAGGCGCGTGCCGATCTCGGCATAGCCCACGACGCAGGGAGCAAGGGCAACGTGCAGATCGAGCAGGTCACCGCGCAGCCCCGTCTCGAGCACATACCGCGTGTAGGCCAGCGTCGCCTTGGCCTCCGGCGCCCATTCCAGCTCCGCGGCGGACAGGCCCCAGCCGGCACAGAGCCGAACGTGCAGGTCCATCTCCACGTCGAGAATGGCCTTCAGCCCGCCGAAGGCGGCGTGCATGTCGTCGAGCGACTGGCCCTTGTAGACGGCCAGAGCATAGGCGCGGGCAAAGTGGATGAGGAACAGGTAGTCCTGCACCAGGTAGTGGCGAAAGGAGGCCACCGGCAGCGTCCCCCGTCCCATTTGCTGGACGAACGTGTGGTCGACGTAAGCCGCCCATTCGTCGGCGGCCTCCGTGGCCAAACGGTCGAACAGGTCCACGGCGCTGCTCACCGTCATCGATCGGGTCCTCCAGGTTCTGATGTGTGGACTTGGCAATGCCGCCAGTGGCGTATTGTGGAGCGTCACGTCAGCAGGGGCAACGAAACGCGCTACTCCCGGATCTCCTGCTCGTCTTGATCGAGCGCACGGATCCGCCGTTTTCGATTGCTCTGAAGGCGGGGCGCGGCCCGGACGCCAGCCGGACTGGCCACCCGGTTCCAAGTGTCCCGAACAGCCGCAAAGCGCGGCGCCGCGGCGGCCAACGCCGCCTCCAAGGCACCGTAACGCCACAGCCGATCGTCGGCCTGCCGCACCGCCAGGGGATTGGGCGCCATGATCCCATCGCGGTCCAGCCGGAGCAGCCGCTGCACCGCCTCGGCTTCGCGGCCGGGGCCGAGCTCGTCGGCGAGAACCGCCAGGGCCAACGCCGGGGACAGGCTTCGCCCGTGTTCACACTGGATGGCCAGCGTGGCGTCGGGCTGGCCAGCACGGATCGCCCGCGCGAAATCGATCACGGTGGCGATCTGCTCGTCCGTTGGCCCGCGCTGCGCCCCCAGCCGCGGCACGCCGATGTCGTCGGAGCGCAGGACCAGCATGGCGTCCACGTCGCCCAGGACAGCCTGCGCCATCGCGGTGTCGAGGGTTTCGAACGATCCGCGATCGGCCTGCATCCGCACCGAGATAACGGCATCGGCGCCTTCCGCGGCCCCGTCCTCGATTTCGGCGCGCGACCACACGAACACCTTCATCGCCATATTCCGCTCCACTCCGCACGCGCCCGCGGTTTCCATTCTCCAGCTGTCGGCCGACCCCTTCGAGAACCGAGCGAAGGCAGCGCACCAGGAAAGCGACGATACGGCACTTGCCGGATGTTCTCAATGCGTTCGCATTCCCGCCCATCGCCGCTGGAATTCGCCGCTGGAATTCGCCTTAGATCCCCTCTCACCGGCAGCGCGTCCGCGCCCCATATGACGTGGGCAGGATTGCCCGCCGCCGGCGTGCATCCGGAACGCAGAACGGGAGGCGGCCATGCCGGAACACCGCAGCGTCAGCCGCCGCACCCTGATGGTGGGCATGGCCACGCTGAGCACCACAGCCCTGCTCTCCAGACCGGCCCGCGCCACGCCCCTCGTCCCGACGCCCGGCCAGACGGAAGGCCCGTTCTATCCGACCAGCCTGCCCGCGGACGTCGACCACGACCTCGTCCGGGTTCATGGGGCCGCCGCCCAGGCACTGGGCACCGTCGCCCACATCGGAGGGCGGATCCTCGACCGCGCCGGGCGGCCGGTCTCCGGCGCGGTGGTCGAAATCTGGCAGTGCGACGCCCAGGGGATCTACCGGCATCCGCGCGCACCCGGTCACGACCGGTTCGACGGAAACTTCCAGGGCTACGGGCGGGCGGCGGTGGCCTCGGACGGAGCCTATCGGTTCCGGACGATCAAGCCGGTGCCCTATCCCGGCCGCACGCCGCACATCCATTACGCGGTGATCGTGCCCGGCACCGGGCGGTTCGTGACGCAGATGTACGTCGCAGGAGAACCGCTGAACGCCCGCGACGGCCTGCTGAACGCCATCCGCGACCCGCAGGCGCGCCGCAGCGTGATCATCCCGTTGACCGCGGCGGACGGCCTCGAGGCGGGCGCCGTCCAAGGCACCTTCGACATCGTCCTCGACCTTTGAACTTCCGTGAAGGATCGGTGTCGGCTCTCCACACCGGTGAGCGGCCCGATCCACCAAGCCGACACCGCCTCAGAGGACGTGTTCGCTCGGCAGATGCGGCGGTTCGGCGACCGGCGCGGGGCGCGGCACGGGCACATGCATCGGGGCGGGCCGTGTCGAGGCCTGCCACAGGTCGAGGAATGTTCCGAGATGTGGCCGGTCGGCGCGCTCGCGCACGAGGCACTCCACCAAGCTGTCGACGCTGGCGTTGTGCCCGGCCGGGTCGGTGCGTCCGGTGAGCAGCGCCCAGCGGACATAGGCGGCGTAGAGGGTCAGCACGTCCGACTCGCAGTAGGCCCGAACCTTTTCCAGCTCGCCGCGCGCCATCATGTCGGCCACCTCGCTGCCGTGGCCGCCGATCTTGCCGGGCAGGCCGATCAGGTCGGCGATGTCCTGCAGACCGATGCGCTGTGAGGCGCCGTAGTCGGCGACCTGCTCCATCAGGTCGCAGTTGAAGTCGGGCTGGTAGCGCTGGGTGTAGCCGTTCCATTTGTCGCCGGTTTGGAACCACGCCGGCACCGGCACGCCGTAGACCATCGCGCGCAGGCGCAGCACCGGCAGGTCGAAGCCGCGCCCGTTCCAGGTGACCACGCGCGGCAGCGTCCGGGCGAAGTGCTTCCAGAAGCCGCGGATCAGCCGCTCCTCGTCATAGTCGAGGTCGCCGCCGGAGCGGCACTCGGTGACACGGTAGCGCTCCACCCCGGAGGACCGGTCGATGGCCGCCTCGACGAAGCTGATCGCCACGATCTGATGGCAATGCGGCGGCGGGAACTTCTCCGCCGGCCAGTCCGCCGGAAGGATCTGGCGGTCCGGCATCGTCTCGATGTCGAGGCAGAGCAGCGTGTCGTGGTGCATGGAACCTCCGGGGTGCGGCGGCGCCATGCTCCTCAAACGATCGGGGAAGCACAACGGACAAATGACCGCTCCGCGTCGCTGCGGGGTTGGCGCTGCGTGGACGGCACACCGCGACGTTCACCAGCGGAGCGGGCCGCCCGATGGTGCCGCCGAAGGCCCCGATGCGATGCTGCGTCGATTGGGGCTGGCTCCGCGGTGCGGCCATTGCGGAATGAGGCTTGGTCCTCATAGAACTCGTCTGACGGAGCCGCGTCAGCCGGCTCCGGATGCAAAACGCTGCCGTGTCAACGGGCACACCAATCGCGGCGCGGCGTGCCGTCCGCAGGCTGGGTCAACGCCGCATCGACCAGGATACGCTGCAGGTCGACGCCATCGATGAGCACGACGGCCTCGACGTCATTGGCGTCGACATCTCGTGGGGCGCAGAAGGCCACCAGCCGGGCGTTCCGCAGGGTGAGCACGATCGTGGTCTGAGCCAAGCGGGCGAGGAACCGCTCGGTGGAACACTGGCCATCGGGCTGGGGTCCTTCGACACCGCGCGGGTGAACGCTCACCCAGCCCCGGTCCGGAACGAAGGCGGGGATCCGGCCGTCGCTCGTGACGTCGATGGGCTGGTGCCGCCAGGACTGGCACGTGATGACCTCCCGGCCCATTGCGGGAGCGGCGGTCGTGAGCCCCAGAACGGCAAGGCACAAAAGGCGGCGGTTCATCAGCGGCACCGATCACCATCAACGACGCGGAGCGGCATCCGCAAGATGGGGCTGGATGCATCCCCTTCTTCCCATCGTAAGCCATACGGGAAAAAGCGTCTCCGCCGAATCCATCTGCGGGCGCGCGGTGTGAAGGGCATGTCGGCGCCGGGCACAACGTCGGCGACCCGCTATCCGGCACGGCGGACATGCCGGAGCCTGTGGCCGGGACATCCGAACGATCCGGCGCACGGGAAACCGCGGTCCCCGCGGCGACTTCACAATGAAGATCGCAGGACGTTCGATGGGGGAACGGATGGAAGGGCGGCCGTCGCCCTCCGAGAAAGGTTGATCCCACCACCCACCGTCCAGCACCGAGTCCGGCGTGAGGGCCGACGGAACGGGTCTCGACACCGCAACCGGCACCCCATCGGTCTATCGCCCGTTCCAATCCTTGCCCACCCTCGTCCTGTCGAACGGGACGTCCGTCCCCGGCGCTTCGGTTTCGAGGGGATCATCGTTGGCGGCCTCACGGAAATACTGCGTGATGAACAGCCGAATCGCGGCGCTGACCGACAAACCCGCCGGACGCTTCCGGGCGGCCTCGGTGCAGAGGCTGTCGACGCCTTGGCGCTCCCGTTTGGAGATTTCCAGCAGCGCATCCCAGAGCGCATCCTGAAGACGGATGGTGGTTCGCCGGCCGCCGATCCTGATGCTGCGGCCCGGCGTAAGGGCAACGCCCCGGTCCACCTGCCCAAGCGCCGCCTTCATCATCGGCGACTGCGTCTTGCCGACCCGCTGGGACGGCTCGCTCCTCCGGCGGTTCGCTTTCTTCCCGGTCCCGTCCCGGTCGTCGTTGCCGGGTGCGGTCAACATCTCATCGTTCATGGCTCGGCCCTTGGTAGGCGAAGACGCGACAGGTCGGCACCGTGGCGGCTTGCGGCCGCTGCGGTGCCTGCCCCGTGTGGAGTCAGGGACCGGTCGGCGCATCGGCGCCGGCCGTCCGGGATGGACGGAAGATCCTTTTTGCGAGATAGGGGACGCTGAACACGATCACCGCGTAGACGAGCCCCCACCCGTAGGCCTTGGCGAACAGCAGGCATCCCATGACCGCCAGGCCACCGAAAATCCGGCTTGCGGCGGAGCGCCCGAGGGCCACGTAGACTGCACCGCTGGCTAGATACAGCAGGAAGAAGTTCTGCCCCGCCGTCATCAGCAGCGTTTCGAGCGAGACGATCCCCGCGGCCTGCGCGACCAGCACCGACCCGAAGATCAGCGCCATTCCGCCGACAGCGGCCCGCGGCGTCCCGCTTCCATTCACCGTGCCCAGGCGGAGCGAGGCCGGCGCCCATCCGCGGCGGCCGATGTCGAACAGCAGGCGCGACGCCGCCCAGCAGGCCCCGTTCAGGTTCACCACGATGATGCCGGTCACCAGAACCGCGACCGCCACGCCCGGGACACGCCCGCCCGCCAGGTTCTCCACCACCGCGAGGAACGGCGCGCCGGCGAGTTGTGGGCTGTCGAGCGGAACGAGGGCCTGCACCGCCGCCGAGATGCCGAGGTAGAGCCCGGTCACCACCACGAAGCTGAGGACCACGGCGATGGGGAAGTCGCGCTTGGGGTTCTTGAACTCCTCCGCGGTGAAGGCGAGCATCTCCCACCCCGTGAAGGCGAAGAAGGCCAGGGCCGCCCCGCCCCAGAGGCCAGACAGCGACGGCGAGCCCGCGCGGAAGTCGATGGCGCTCCAATGCGGGACCGCGCCCAAGGTCACCGCGATCAGGCAGGCGGCCAGCACCATGACCACAATGTCCTGAAGGCGGCCGGCGAACTTCGCGCCGGCCCAGGTGGCGAGGAGACCGGTGCCGAGCAGGACCGCTCCCACCGCGGCGGTCAGCGCCGGCGCGGTGGCGGAGTCGGTCCCGAGGCCCTGGACGATGTAGGTGGCGCCGGTCAGAGCGATGGCCGGGATGCCCAGCGCGAAGGTGCCCAGCAGCAGGTAGGACGTGCCGATGGCCGCCCAGGGAAAGGCCTCCGCGACGAAACCCGACACGCCGCCGGCGGACGGGAAGCGTCGACCAAGGCTGGCGAAGACCACCAGGAGTGGGGCGACCACCACCGCGTCCAGGCACCACGACCAGAGGGCCCACCCTCCGGCCTGCTGATAGACCAGGCCGGGGAGCGCCAGCATGCCGGCGCCCACCACGATGCCGATCGCCAGCGTCACCGCGCCGAAGAGGCTGATGGTCGGCCGCAAGGCGTTGGCGTCAGGAGCGCTCATTGGCGATGATCCTCTCGTGGTGGAAGGGGGCCAGACCGGCATCCTCGGGAACGTCGAAGACGGCGGTCACCCGGTTGCCCACGATCACGGTCGGGACGCTCTGCCGTTCCAGGATCGCGCGGGGAAAGGTCGTCTCGTGCCAGGGGCATTTGATCGAGCCGGTCTTGTGGTTGCCGGTGCCCAGGAAAAGCGGGCCGCCGCGGTGGGGGCACTTGCCGCTGCACAGCAACGGCTTGTGCCCTTCGTGAGCGAGCAGGAAGTAGTGGGTCTCGTCCACGAGCACGCCGTTGTGTTGCGTGCGGTCGAATTCGACGACTCTCATGCGGCCAGCCCCAGGCCGGCGGCCTTGCGGATGCGGTAGGAGCAGGCGTCGGAAAGCACCCTGGTGCCGTGCAGGCGGCCGCCGGGAATGACGATGGATTGCCCCGCCGCCAGTTCGATCGAGTGCAGGGGGCCGACGGTGAACTCGACCGCACCCTCGGTGACCTGGAAAAGCTCGGCCTGGTCGTGGATGTGCAGCACCGAAACCTCGCCCTTCGGCTCGGTGAACGTCAGCACGTCGGGGCCGGACCACATGTCGGGATGCGAGGAGCAGAAGTCGCCGGCCATGGGCGCCTTGAACAGCCGATCGCCGAACGCGAGCTGGTCCATCAGATCCTTGTCCGCGAGCGCCTGGAGCAGCTTGAACTCCTCGAAGCCCCGCACGACGTCCGCCAGGATCCAGTCGCCGACCCGCTCGACCAACGGCGCGATCACCCGTTCCATCGCCATGCGGCCGTGGTGGACGTCGATCTCGTGGTGTTCGTCAAAATAGCGGGTGTCCACCTCGGCGCCGAAGATCCGGCGCAGCATCTCGGACTGCTGGCGGTTCGCTTCGGCAAGCGTCGCCTCCGTGTAGAGAAGAGCACCGACATAGCGGCCGAAATGCTTGTGGTTGCGCGACACGAGGTGGAAGTAGTTCACCAGCGCCAGCGACGACGGCAGGAAGAACTGCCAGTAGGCGTGGGGCCGGTGATCCAGCCCGCGGCTCTTCAGGGTGGTCTCGAAGATGGTGGAGTGCTTCGACGCCGACACCCCATAGCCGTACTCGTCGATCAGGATCGTGAAGAGCCCCGACTGCGCCGGCCCGTAATTCCCCAGGACATTGCGGGCCATGGCCGAAGCCTCGGTGATGAAGTCGGACGAGAGCTGCACCAGGAACTCGTCGGCGGCCGCGGCCGGGTTGCGCGCCTCGAGGATGGCGCGCACGACCGCGCTTTCGCCGGTGTTGGCTTGCGCCAGAGCATGCTCCGCGTAGGCGCGGAACGACGGCATGGTCCAATGGCCGGAGGTTTCGATCTCGTCGTCCAGAAAGCCGAACAGCTGGTGCTCCAGCCCGGGCCGAAGCCGTTCGCCAAGGCACTTCAGATCGTCGTCATAGAAGGCGGCGAACGCCTCGCGGCGAGGCCGGTCCATGGTTTCCGGCAGGAACAGCAGTTCGGCCTCGTAGATCGTGGTGAGCAGGCGCTGCCCGAACAGCGCGGCGTTGGTGGCAATCTGCGACGGGGCGAGCTTGACGGTCAGGTCGATGGTCGCGGCGTCCTGCCGGCGGAGCGGACGGAGAAATGGGTTGTCCTCGTTCAGGAAGGACATCGGCTGGCCGAACAGGGGATGGGACGAAAACAGCGTGGCGAGACCGTTCAGATCAGCGCGCGAAACCTCGTGGCGCCGGCAGACGACAGCATTACCAGACATTGCGGACTACCCTTCGTCATGGTCGCGATGACGAGGAGGCTACAAATCGTATTGTCCAGTTTGACCCATCAATACGTCCAGCGGTAACGTCGATTTGTCGGAATATGTCCAGCGGTGCGGAGTCGATGGTGGGGCAACAGCCTGGAGATGTGGATATGGTGGACGAACTGATTCTGTGCCACCTCGAAGCGGACGGCCGCCAATCCGTTCAGGAACTGGCGCGCAAGGTCAACCTCTCGCGCAGCGCCGTCTACGCCCGCATCCAGCGCCTGGTCAAAGCCGGCGTGATCGCCGGCTTTACGATCCGGCGCGGCGTCCCCGTGCCCAAGCCGGTCGTATCGGCTTATATGATCCTGTATCTGACGGGCCCCATCTGCGAGAAGGTCGCGAAGGAGATCGAGAAAATACCGCAGGTCAAGCTCAGCCAGTCCATCGGCGGAGAGATCGACATGATCCTGACCGTGGAAACCGGCAGCCTCGAGGATCTCAACGACGTAAGGGGCCGGATCGAGGCGATCAAGGGCGTGGTGCGGGTAAACACGTGCGTCATTCTGAAGGAACGCTTCAACCGTCTCCGACGCTGACCCCGGCCCGTCAGTTTACACGCGATGTAGTGATTACGAACTTCGGCTTAATCTGCTCTTGATCGTTATCCTCACGTTGGATCGGCGCGACGGCCTGCCGGTTGTAGGCGACGACGAACACTTCGGCGGCCCTGCCCAGGGTCCTGGCGCGGGTGGACCGGCAGCGATCCGCAAGCATCTCGAACGTCTCGTGCAGGCTTAGGCCCTCCAATCGACAGATTTCCTCCAAGATCACCCATACCGTACGGTTCAACTCCACTTTTCGGACGGTTTTACCAATACGGATTGGGCGAATTTCACGACCCACCAGCCAAGAAGCTTCGTCCGTTAACTCCAACTCTGAATCTTGAGTGGGCTTCACTGCCATATAGGATCGCTTCCCCTTGGAAACTGCGCTCGCACCATAGCGCGACAGCATATGGGCAATCTACCATACCGCGATGAAATGGCAATATCACGCAATTCGGTTGATTTCAAAAAAACAAAAGTTCTTGAGATTGAATATGTTGTGGATTTTGCCCACGTAACGTCCTCTTTGCTGTCCAATTCAGCAACGCCGACCGCTGCAGGATTATCCCGCAGGGGCGTCTGCGGTCGCTGCGGGCCGCTTTCATTGAATGGTCCAAGCCTGCGAGCGGCCAGCCATGCCGCATCCCGACGAATTGAACGACCGCCGACACGCGCAACACAAATCCTTTTTTTGACAGACACTTACACCATACGGACGCCGCAGCTTCTGGGTTTCTTTGGACGTCCCACCCGCTTCAGGTCGGATGACGGCGGCGGTCGTTCCGCATGGTGCTGCAGGAGCATGGGCACGAAACGGGATGCAGGCACCGGTCAACTCTCGAACGAGGCACTCCTGGATCTCGAAGTCGGTCGGCGCGGCGACGCGCGCCAAGGCGGAGGCCGCTCCGACGATCGGCGGGAACCGCCGCAGCCATGGATGGATGATCGGCCGTATCCGTCACCTCGGATCGCCGACGGAAGCCACGGCATGCTGCGGCATTCGCCTCAACGGGGTGTTTGCAGCCAACCGCGGCGGCGCGACATACTGCCGCTCCGTCCACGCCTCGCCGGAAAGTCGCCCGATGTTCCCCCGCACCGCCGCCGTCCTGGCACTCGGCGTTCTCGCCTTTGCCGGCGCTGTTCCGCCGGCCGCGGCGGCACCCACCGCGTGCCCACAGCACTTCGTCGCCGGACAGGCGCCGGATCTGACGCGGCAAAGCCTGGCGGCCAAGACGCGCCCGCTTTGCTACGATGGCTACGCCCTGCTGCATTCCGGGATCAGCCGCACGCCGCTGTGGACGGCCGAGCACCTGACCACGGAGCGACTCGCCGCGGCGCGGGGGCTGAAGCGCAAGAACAGGTTCCATGCCGATCCCAACCTGCCGGCGGACGAGCGGGCCGAACTCGACGACTACAAAGGGTCGGGGTTCGATCGTGGGCATATGGCTCCCTCCGGTGACATGCCGACAGCGGCTGCGCAGGAGCAGAGCTTCAGCCTCGCCAACATGATTCCGCAAAGCCCCAAGATGAACCAGCTCATCTGGGAATGGATCGAGAGCGGCATCCGTGACCTCGCGGAACGGCAGGGCGAACTGTACGTCGTCACCGGGCCGGTCTTCCAGGGGCAGAGCCTGCAGCGGATCAACGGCCGCATCCTCGTGCCCAGCCACGCCTTCAAGGCGGTCTACGATCCGCAGCGGCGCCAGGCGGCCGCCTACCTCGTGGAGAACGTCACCACGAAGGCCCATCGGGTGTTGTCGATCGCCGAGTTGGAACAGCTGACCGGGGTTGCGGTGTTTCCTGGACTCCCGGAAGCGGTCAGAGCGATCGCGATGCCGTTGCCCGAACCCAAACCGCGCCGGCGGTCGTGACCATGACCGGCGCCTCCACACACCGCCCAGCTGACGAGGCTCCGATGCCGTCGCCGATAACGCCCTTCGCCGATGAGGCCGACTCGCTGCAGATCGACGATCTGACGGTCGAAAACCGCACCGACCGCGTGTCCCTCTACGGCAGTGTCGCGCTCACCAAGGACCGCGCAGGCCTGGAGCACGCCCGCGCGCTGAAGACCATCCTGGACGCGGTGATTGCCGCCTTGGAAGACGAGGAGAACCTGCCCGAGGCGGTCGCGACGAAGCCGCCGGACCAAGTGCCGAACCCGTTCGGCTGAGCGCCGTACGGCTGGTTGAGGACCGACGTCACCGCGTTTCATCCGAAGGCCGATCCGCGGCCCCAACGGCTTCCGGGGTCCCGCTGGGGCCGGTTCTCGCACGCAGCGAGGGGACCAACCGAGCCCTCGCCCGCATTGACGCGCTTGCGGACGCCTGCGAGATCCGTACCTGCTGAGCCGTGTCCTGACCAGGCGTGAGGCCGTATCGAGTTCCGGGATCGAGGGCACGCATTCGACTCTCGACGAACGGCTTGTCGTCGAGGATACCGAAGTCGATCACTTCGCTCCCCCGACAAGCCGCCATATTCCCTGGGGAGGATTGGCTGAAACCTGATAGGTTATGCGAGGCTTCAACCGGTGAAGGGGTGTCTTGGATGCCGCTGACGGAAAGGACCGCCCAGGGCGATCAATACGTCCTTCCCGGCGCGGAACGCCGGACCGAGCCCGGCCTGCCCTATGCCGCCGAACCCGACGGCCAGCTCGCCCTGCATTTCTACGAACCTCCCCGTGCCGACGAGCGGGACCCCGGCAAGCCGCCCCCTGTGTCGCGTCCCCTCCCCCGCCCCACGCCGATCGATGACGGTCCGCTCGCCGGCCGCGTTGCGTTCTTCCCGCAGGTCATGAATGATGTGACCGAAGCTTTCCGTGCGTTTTCCGGCGTGACGAAAGAACGCCGGGATTAAGTGTTCCAAAATCATCATTCGCTCCTGATCGTGGTCCACTGCCCCCGAGGAACAACGTTCATGCCTTTCGACAATCCGGCGGGCGACCGAGCCCGTCGGCAGCCACGGTTCGGCAAAACGGCCCAACGGCAAGCCGTGCAGGGAGCTCCGGCGCGAGCACACCCGAAGGTCAATGGTTCCGCCCAGCAGAAGCACGCCCAATGGCTCGCCCGCGCCGGCGATGCCGAGCGATCCGGCGATGCCGTCGAAGCCGAAACCTGCCGTCAGCACGCTGAGCACTGGTTCCGTGTGGCCCACGGCCGCAACGATCCCTGACCCGCCAACGGTCCCCTCGGGCCGTAGCGGCGTGACTCAAGCGCAATGCGCCCTGGGAAACCCGAAGCGGTTCGTTCCACCGGAAGAACGTCGCCTCGCTGATCCCGTGCTTGCGGCAGACCTCCGCCGTTGGCCTGCCGGCTTCCTTCTCGCGCAGGACTCCAATGATCTGTTCCTCGCTGAAACGGTGAGGTGAGGTGATGGAAGGGCCGTCCACCACATCACTTCAGGCGGGCGCGTCAAACTGTCGGTGTTCCATGCAGAGCCTCATCTGGCGGTCGGTGATGTGCGGGCCCGGCAAGGTCGGGGTTCGTTCCTCATTGGTGTGAAGACCCTCGATCCCGACCGCGGCCACCGCTTCCGCCAGCCGGCGCCTGTTCCATCGAACGGACGCCAACGCCGCCGTCGCACCTACGGCCGGTTACGCCCGACCTCCGTCGCAACGGCGGCGTCCTTCATCCTCATTCAGATTGACCCAGTTCTCATCGTGATTACTGCGCTTCCTCGTCCTACGTCTGCTCCGGTCGCTCCGCCGGCCGCCGCCCTTTCAGCCACTCCGCCATGCCTTGGTCCTCCAGGGCATACTGCCCGCGCGCCGAGCGCCAGATCAGGTTGTCACGACGCAGTGCCTCGATGGCAGCCTGGACGGACGGCACCTCGACAGGCTCGCCGACGGCTGACGAGTAGACCGCGAGCGTGGCCGCCGAGAACGGGGTAAACTGCGCCTCTTCGGTGACCAGGCGCTTGATGACGGCCTGCTGCAACGGGGTAAGCGACGACCAAGCGCTCTCGTAGTCCTGCCAAAGCCGACCGCGCAGCGTCTCCGCTCCGGTGCTCAACGCCTTGCGGAGTTCGCCCGCGCCGTCGTCGAGCGCGATGTCCTTGAGGATCTGCGCGAGGATCTCGGGACGCCTACCCACGACGTCGAACGCGGCGAACACGTCCGCCGGTTCGAAGCGGTTGTCGGCAGCCAGGCGCTTGTTGAGCCACGCCGGCACCGTCAAGTTGGCGGGGATGCCATTGTCTGGGGAGCGGAGGCGGAGTATGGGACGGCATGACGACGCGCCCCGATCCCCGCTATGCCGGCTATCGCTTTCCCGCCGAGGTCATCGCGACGGCGGTGTGGCTGTACTTCCGCTTCCCGCTCAGCCTACGCATGGTGGAGGAAATGCTGACGGCCCGCGGTATCGTCGTCAGCCACGAGACGGTGCGGCAGTGGGGCCTGACGTTTGGCCGCGAGATCGCGGATCGGTTGCGCCGACGGGCGCCGCGCCGGGGCGACAAGTGGCATTTGGATGAGGTGGTCCTGACGATCGCTGGCAAGAAGCACTACCTGTGGCGGGCGGTCGACCGCGACGGCTTCGTGCTCGACGTGCTGGTCCAGAGCCGCCGCGACGCCAAGGCGGCCAAGCGATTGCTGCGCAAGCTGCTGAAGAAGCAGGGCTGGGTCCCGCGGGTGATGGTGACCGATAAGCTGAAGTCGTACGCCGCGGCCAAGCGGGACGTCATGCCCGGGGTCGAGCACCGCCAACACAAGGGGCTCAACAACCGGGCCGAGAACTCGCATCAACCGACCCGCCGTCGAGAAAGGCAGATGAAACGCTTCAAGTCTGCCCGCCAAGTCCAACGCTTCCTGTCCATCCACGATCCGATCGCCAACCTCTTCCACCTCCGCCGCGACCACCGTCCCGCTTCCAACTACCGCGCCGCCCGCGCCCAAGCCTTCATTGCCTGGGCCGAGGTCGCCGGTGCACCGCTGGCCGCATGAGCCCCCGGTTTCTGGACATCCGTGGCCGAACTGCGCTCTCCCGAACTGCCAACTTCAATAACTTGACGGTGCCGCTTGACAGCCCCGAAAACCCCATACAAGCAGTTACCACCAGAGCTTTCCGACATCATGGTGAGGCGGGCCCGTCCCGACTTCGGAAAGAACCACAGAGCCGACAGGTCATCTCATCAACGCCGTTGCCGATGATCCTTCTTTAGAGGGCTTGCATCCCGTGCCCGCAATCAATGAACCGAAATCAACGCGAGAGCCATTCCTCGGCCAGAATGGCGTAAAGGTAGGAGTTCCGCCACGTACCTTTTACTAGCTTGTCGGCGCGGAACTCACCCTCACGGCGCATGCCGAGCTTTTCCATCACTCGCCAAGAAGCTACGTTCCTGACATCGCAGGTGGCATAGACCCGGTGGAGCCTGAGTCTCTCAAATGCTACAGACAGCAGCGCACCGGCCGCTTCGGTCGCGTATCCGTGGCCCCAGTATGATCTTCCCAAGCAGTAGCCGATGTCGGCTGTCGCCCCGTGCTCGTCCAAAATGCTGAGTCGGATACCACCGATTAGTGTGCCCTGCGCCCGCAGTTCGATACCCAACTCTACCGAGCGACGAGGCCAAGTTTGGTACTCCTGCAGCCAAGCCTGCAGCACCTTGGCAGTCATGGCAGGCGTATTCGGCCCCCATTCCATGTATTGGGCCACTTTGGGATCGCCAGCGTATGCTTGAATAGCCTCGGCGTCGCCGGCCGTAAAAGGCCGAAGCAGGAGGCGCTTAGTCCCCAAAGGGTACCATGGTCTACGTGCGGAGGCTCTCTGCGACCGTTTCATTAGCTCGACGGAGTCACAGACGGGTTCGCAACTCGTGCTTGTAAAAATACGAGTGGGATAGGAGCATCTGTCCAGGGGAAGGCAGTCGACCAGTCGTAAGCTCCAACATTGCCGATCACCAGAAGATCTCCGGGACGGGGTGACTCCGGTCCAGCAGCCCAATCACATAGAAGATCGCTTTCGAAGCAGTTGCGACCGTAAACCGCGAACCGCTGCGTCAGCGCGCAGCAGCGCAGCCAGTGAATCGGATGAAAGTGGGTCCCAGCGGATGGGATCAGATTGCGTCCGGCGTCTAAGACAAGCGCGTCAACTGGATCGCGATGCTTGCGCGCGACAAATTGCGTCAACAGGTATCCTGCTCCCTCCGTTAAAATTCTGCCAGGCTCAGCGAAGACCGGTAGCTCGTTGAGCGAGGATGGCCACGTTTTTAGGGCAGCCTTCGCCGCAAGTATGTAAGCGCGAAAAGTCTGCGGACCTGATCGGTGCGCGGCAGACGGTCCGGGGAAGCCGCCGCCAATGTCGATCCACTCCGGAGCCGCACATGAGCTTTCGACCACGGCCTGTGCCGCAGTGGAAGCGTCGCGGATTGCTAGGGCTAGGAGTTCGGGACTTTTAAGGTTCGATCCCGCGTGAAGGTGGAGACCACGCACTAGAAGCTCCTCGCGATGGATCAACTGAAGTGCGTCCATTAATTCCAGCCGGCTTAGGCCAAAGCGCGACCAACTCTGCGGCGCACTTCCCTTCAAAGTCGCAATTCGCAGACCCAGGCGTGCTCGCGGCCCAGGCCGTAGACTTGCGATTAAGCGTAGTTCGTCGAGGCTGTCCACATGAATGGTGACGCCTTCCTGAATTGCAAGTTGCAACTCATCCCGCCGCTTCAAAGGTCCATTGAAGATTATTTTCGATGGAAGAAAGCCGTGACTGAGGGCAAGTTTTAACTCTCTTCCTGAAACAACTTCCGCGCCATAACCAAGTTCTCGGAGAACCGAAACGATTTTTTTATCTGAATTTGTCTTAAAAGAGTAGAAAAGATCGCCACATGGAAAGGACGCCCGCTGAACAGCAATGATGCGGCCGGCCACGTCTTTTAAATGCTCCAGGTCAAATACAAAGCAGGGTGTACCCTGCTCGGCAGCAATCTCTTTAAGGAGTGCGCGATTTATTCGCGGCGCCATATCGACACCAAAAGGCTTTGGTAGGCCCTATGTTCATTGAGGAGCAGCCGAGTTATTTTGAATCGTTCGACCGCCAGTTCGCGCACGTTTGGCTTTTCCTGCATAACACCGGAAAATAGAGTATCGAAATGTTGATCGATTACGGACAGCACCAGGTCGTTCGCTAGAACCTCTAGCGGCTGGACGCGACAGTGGCACTGTTTGAATACTGACGAATAAAAATCCATCCAGTAGCTCTCTGTCCAATCGGGTGATGGACGAAAGCCAATAGCGTCTGCAACGGCTGTTAAAAGAGCTTCTTCGGGCGGGTTATGGTAAAAGAAGTCCGCAGCGACCAGCATCCCGCCGCGTGCGAGGACCCGCGCACACTCACCGAGGGCTCGCCATCGGGGCTGGATGAACGCGAAGTTGCAGCCTGCCAGCACGTGAGTAAAAGCACTATTCTTGAATGGCAGCGCGGCCGCGTCGCCGACGAGGAAGGCAACCCCTGCATTTTGTGACGTGGTGAGGGCCAGCGCACTTTTAATCGCCGCCTGTGAGATGTCCAAACCAACGCAACAGGCTGCTGTCCACTGCTCAACCCGTCTCGTAGCGTATCCCGTGGAGCACGCAAGATCAAGCACTTGGGAGTGCTTATCCAATCGCGACTGCAGAATCCATTCGGAAATGGTCGCGTCACCTCCAGGCGGCAAGTTCTCATGGCCCAAGCGCGCGATGAAGTCGGGATATGAGAGTTCCATAAGTTCGGTGCCTAACACGCAGGCGCCTCCTACACAGAAATTGCGGGTGGGCAGGTATGCTGGCACATGGACGTGACGAGCACCTCCTCAGCCTCAAAGTTTGTCATCAGCATAATTCGTCGTTTCCCAAGCAATGGCGAGGGCCGATCAGGAAACCCTAAGAATAGTATTATCTCCTGCGCAATCATGGCTGATGCAAGAGCATTAATGACACTGCCTGAGCAATTAACTGAGTTGTTAGAAGGCTTTTTGGCTTCATCTGATAAATATTCTTCAGATACAAATAGGTGGCGGAAGCATTCATAACAG
Source organism: Azospirillum sp. UENF 312511 (assembly GCF_058780635.1). Taxonomy (NCBI): domain Bacteria; kingdom Pseudomonadati; phylum Pseudomonadota; class Alphaproteobacteria; order Rhodospirillales; family Azospirillaceae; genus Azospirillum; species Azospirillum sp. UENF 312511. Next base: position 1,022,610 of record NZ_JBSNCG010000003.1, read on the forward strand.
ACAGTTCCTCGCTCTGGAGAAAGTGTTGGCCCCACTTCCGCCCATTCTGCTCGGTAGCCAGCGATAGTAACGGCACCCGTATGGGCGTATGGAATTCTTGGATGGTGAGGGGTAGCGTCCGCTGTTAATAAGGTCATGTCAGCTGAAGTGGAGAACGGCCAGTCTATGCTGCCTAAAATGTCTTCCGAACAGATCTCTATTCGTACATCTGGTGAAATTGCTTGTAAACGGCTCCGCGCAACGGCGACCTTCAACTCACCCTCATCATCAGGAGTAAATAGTGTTTGTCGATTTAGGTTGGTGCGTTCCACGCGGTCGATGTCGTTCAAGAACAAATGGCGCACACCTGCGCGCACCAGAGTTTCGGATACCCTACAGCCAATGCCTCCTACTCCTAGAATTGCTATACGAGCGTTCTGTAATCGGCTTAGAGCGGTGTCCGGATATATGCGATCGAGGGCGGCGAAGGCTGACAGTTCACGACTGTATGGATCGTTAGCGCTCACGGCGCTGCGGAGCACGATCAGCAAACGCTCGTCCTTCAGTGTCTGCAGGCACGCCACTTCAAAGCCAAGCGCTAGCACCTCAGTAACTCGACGGGTTCCATCGAGATTCGCTAGCAGTCGTCGGAAGTACTCGGCGGGATGGAGTGTATAAATCTTCGCGCCGGCGCTAACCAGTAGCCCTGGAGCGCTGGAGGGCAAAATGCGCGCCCAAGGGGCAAACCACAGAAAGGGGTTATCATCGAACAGATGCATGGTTCAGTTCGTCACCATCTGGCCGAGGCGTTGCAAGTCGTACGTGCGAATCTTAAGGCTATCCACGTTCTGGCCCGTTTCCTTGGCGATCGCGGCTCTTTGAGCTTTGGTAAGATTGATCTCAACTTCGTGCCATTGGCCTCCAGCCACAGGCGCTTCAGCAGGCGGAGCCTCCACTCGCTTCACCTTCACTTCACCGGAGGCCCCAACCTCACCCGATCCTCCCGGATTCACTTGTTGAGCGAGTGCCTTATTGTTCACCGACACTGCTGCAATCGCACTCACAATTAGCGATCTCCGCAGCATTTTGCGACGCGCAATACCGGAATTTTCATTTGTCATGTCGATCTCCCCGCTTCTGGTTTATTGGGAGGGCACAGAAGCTCAGCCGTGCCGCAAAGCATATTGAAATCACATATTCTAAGTTTCGTCAATGTATAGGTGGATGGAACTGCATAAATTTTCACAGCCAATACTTTTTTGGTGTCAGACCGTCACTCAACGAGCGCATCTGTATATGACACTAACGGCTGAGTCTCTTGTTATAATCTCTCATTGGAAGTTACTTTTACCACTAAATATATGAATACATATTATCGTATGCAGCGTTGAAGAAGAAAATTGTTGCGAAACATAAATATCGAGATATTGGAGTTTTCGCTCAAATACCGTAATGCGTGCTCCACGTTACTGGAAACGTCGCATGTTCCACGCATCAGACCTTGAAGAATGTTTTCAGAACTCCATTCAGAAGCCTCTGTTGCAAAGTTTGCCAGGAGGCAGCGGAATGGCTGGAATTTGGAAGGAGCCAAGCTGTGTCGGACTTCAAAGGTCGCCACTTCGAGGGTGAGATCGTGCTCTGGGCGGTGCGCTGGTACTGCCGATATGGCATCAGCTACCGCGACCTTGAGCAGATGCTGGCCGAGCGCGGCGTTTCGGTCGATCATTCAACGATCTACCGCTGGGTGCAGAAGTATGCGCCGGAGATCGAGAAGCGGCTACGCTGGCAGTGGCGCTGTCCCCGGTCGCCCAGCTGGCGGGTTGACGAGACCTACGTGAAGGTGGGCGGCAAGTGGGCCTACCTCGGGTCCGTCCAAGATACGTGTAAAAATAGGTCACAAGGCGGTTGGCCGCTCCGAGCGGATGCGCTTGGTAATCTTTCCGACGATGCCGCGGCTGGCGCTGGAGGCGATCCGGGGCGAGTTGACGGTGGCGCAACTGGTGGCCAAGCATGGCGTGCACCAGACAGTGATCAACGCCTGGAAGAAGCAGGCCGTCGATGGGATGGCCGGGGTGTTCTCCGGCAAAGCCGAGGCGGCCGAGGCGGCGCACGGGGGTGAGGTCGAGAAGCTGCACGCGATGATCGGGCAACTGGTGGTGGAGCGGGATTTTTTGCGCAAGGCCTCCGGTCGATGAGCGTCGGCCAGAGGCGGGAGATGATCGATCCGCAGCATCCGCGGCTGTCGATTGTTCAGCAGTGCGCGTTGGTGTCGCTCAGCCGCTCCAGCTACTACGGGCCGAGGGTGGGCGAAACGACCGAAAACCTCGAACTGATGCGGGTGATCGACGAGCAATTCCTGGAGACGCCGTGGTACGGCAGTCGGCAGATGATGCGTCATCTTCGTCGGCAGGGGCATGCGGTCAATCGTAAGCGGGTGCGCCGCCTGATGGCGATCATCGGACTCCAGGCGGTCTACCAACGTCCGAAGACGACGGTGCCGCATCCCGAGCACAAGATCTGGCCGTACCTGCTGCGAAACCTGACCATCGACCGGCCCAATCAGGTCTGGTGCACCGATATTACGTACATTCCGATGCGCCGGGGCTTCTTGTACTTGGTGGCGGTGATGGACTGGGCGTCGCGCCGGGTGTTGGCGTGGCGGTTGTCGAACACGATGGACGTCGAGTTCTGCCTCGAGGCGCTGGAGGAGGCGATGGCCTGCCACGGGCGGCCGGAGATCTTCAACACCGACCAAGGCAGCCAATTCACCAGCCCACGCTTCACCCAGGTCTTGACCGATGCCGGTATTCGGGTGTCGATGGACGGGCGCGGGCGGTGGATGGACAACGTGTTCATCGAGCGGCTGTGGCGTTCTTTGAAGTACGAGTGCGTCTACCTCCAGGCCTTCGACACCGGCAGCGAAGCCAGGGCCGGGATTGGCCGCTGGATCGACTATTACAACACCGAACGGCCGCATTCGGCGTTCGGTGGCAAAACCCCGACCGAGGTCCACCAGGGCTACCCGGACGGTATCAAAATGGCGGCGTGAGATAGACCTGAACCAAGCTTAACCCAGCCGCAAAACTGTCCGGCAGATGGGGACCAGCTCACTCCCACGCGCAACACCGCCGCCGCCAAGCGCTTCCTGTCCAAGGCGTTGAACGGCTTGAAGGAGTGGGAGACGCCGACGGTCATCAACACCGACAAGGCGCCAACTTATGGGCCGGCCTTGGCGGAGCTGAAGGCTGAGGGCAAATGTCCCGAGGAGACCGAGCACCGGCAGGTCAAATATCTGAACAACGTGGTGGAGGCCGATCATGGCAAGCTGAAGCAGCTGATCCGCCCGGTGCGAGGCTTCAAGACCCTGAAGACGGCCTACGCAACGATTAAGGGTTTTGAGGTGATGCGGGCGCTCCGCAAGGGCCAAGCGTCCAGCTTCAACATCACCCGCGACATGCGGGGCGAGGCGCGCCTCGTCGAACGCGCCTTCAACATCGGACCCTGCATGCTCACCGAGGCCGTACAGTTCATCAGCCAGCAGCTCGAACCCCAGGACGCATAGCGTCGGCGGTGATGCCCGTAATCATCATCTCGCGCCTGCCGACAAACTTTGCAACAGAGCCATCCTCCCCCCAGGTTTGAGACGGTTTCCGATGCAAAAAGGTACATGGCTTCTACTGATTCTGTCGCGAAACCTAAACACCCTTTTCGGCAATCGGCCGATTAACCCGACCGCCCGGTCCCGCTAGCTTTTCGGACAACGCCGGCCCGATCGCCGGCGCATTCCAACCACAAGAGGGACCCGATCATGACCAACATCGTTCCGACCGTAAACGAAGTCGAAGGCAAGGTCGCCATCGTGACCGGAGCCGCGAGCGGCATCGGGCGGGCCATCGCCGATCTCCTGCACGCCCGTGGCGCCAAGGTCGTCGCCGAGGACATCGACCCGGCGGTCCAGGAGATGGCCCGCGATGGACTCGTCCCATTCGTCGCCGACGTGACCCAGGACGGCAGCGCGGAGAAGGCGGTGGCCCTGGCGGTCGAACGCTTCGGCCGGCTCGACATCCTCGTGAACAACGCCGGACGAATTCTGTACAAGCCGCTGGTCGAAATGACGCGCGAGGATTGGAACTGGCAAATGGAAACCAACCTCACCGGCGCCTTTCTGCACTCGCGCGAGGCGATGAAGGCCATGATGCCGAACAAGGCGGGCGCGATCGTCAACATCGCGTCCTACGCCTCCTACTTCGCGTTTCCCGGCATTTCGGCCTACACGGCCTCCAAAGGCGCTCTGGCCCAATTGACCCGCACGCAGGCGCTGGAAGCGATCGAGCACGGCATCCGCGTGAACGCCATCGGGGTCGGCGATGTGGTCACCAACCTGCTGAACCACTTCATGGAGGACGGTCGCGGCTTCCTCGCGGAGCATGGCAGAAAAGCCCCGATCGGCCGGGCCGCCGATCCGCTGGAAATTGCCGAAATCGTCGCCTTTCTCGCCTCGGACCGCGCGAGCTTCATGGTCGGATCGGTCGTGATGGCCGACGGCGGCATGAGCGTGCCGGTGGGCTGACGGACGGGCTGACGAACAGCCTCGGCGCGGCTCCGATTCATCACGAAGGCGATCGAACACGCACGTTCTGACGAAGGTGACATTCTTCGTCGCCAATCCAGGAGAAGGTGAGGCGCTTGGCGCCCGCCTTCTTTGCACCAGCGGCGTCACGACACACAGCGGTTATCGCCGGGCGTCCGACTCCGAACCGCGCGGACCTCCGTCCGGAGCTTGTCGCCATGGCTGCGGATGGCGGCCGCGTCCGGTCCGTCATCCGCGTCACTCCACCTCCGACAGGGACACAACTCGTTCAGGAGATTGCGCATGCAGTCCATACCGGTCGACAAGGCCAACCGGTTTCTCGAACCCGGCCCGATCGTCCTGGTCACCACCACGGACGGCGGCCAGCCGAACATCATGACCATGGGCTTCCACATGATGGTGCAACACGATCCGCCGTTGGTCGGCTGCGTCATCGGCCCGTGGGATCACAGTTATGACGCGCTGCGCCGCAGCGGCGAGTGCGTCATCGCCGTTCCGACCGTCGATCTCGCCCGCACCGTCGTCGACATCGGCAACTGCTCCGGCGCCACCGTCGACAAGTTCCAGGCCTTTGGGCTGACGCCGCTGCCGGCCCGCAAGGTGGCGCCGCCACTGATCGGCGAATGCCTCGCCAATCTCGAATGCCGCGTCGCCGACGATCGTCTGGTCGATGACCACAGCCTGTTCATCCTCGAGGTGGTCGCCATCTCGAACGATCCCGAACGCCGGGAACGGCGGACGCTGCACCACCGCGGCGATGGCTCCTTCGTCGTCGGTGGCGATACCATCGATCTTCGCGACCGCATGGTGAAATGGCGGCACCTGCAGGACTGATCCCAGGGGTTGGCGGTTCAGTGCTGGACATTATCTTCCAAGGAGGTTGGGCGAATCGAGACGATGCTTTGCTCGGCCGCTGCTCACGCGACGCGGACGGACTTCGGGCGTCCAAATCGAGCATGCGGTTGAAGACCTCGACGCCGACCGCGATTCTCGGTGGCCTGCGCCCGATCTTGGCCTCCACCAGCGCGCAAAAATCACATCGGCTGTCGCGTTGTATCGGTGCGGTTCCGGCGGTGTCGCTGAGCACGGCGCCGACGCAGGCTGGAACTTGCCGCCGTCTCCATCCTGTCACGCTGCTTGAAGTGCCTAGCAACCGAGAACGGCAGAGCCTAACATCCACGAACAGATTCTTGGGGTCAGAATTGGTTTCGGTTGGCGCGCCGCAGCCGCTGCAGCTTTTCGAAATCCGCACCCGCGTGGTAGGACGAGCGGGTGAGCGGCGTCGAGGCCACCATCAGGAAACCCTTGCCGCGGCCAAGTGTTGCGTAGCTCTCGAATTCGTCGGGAGTCACGAACCGGTCCACCGCCGCGTGCTTGGGCGTCGGCTGGAGGTACTGGCCGATCGTCATGAAGTCAACATCGGCGGCGCGCAGGTCGTCCATGACCTGCCCGACCTCCTCCTTCGTCTCGCCCAAGCCGACCATGATGCCGGACTTGGTGAAGATCGTCGGGTCCAGCTCCTTCACCCGCGACAGCAGTTGCAGCGAGGTGAAGTAGCGGGCCCCCGGGCGGATCGTCGGGTAGAGGCGCGGCGCCGTTTCCAGATTGTGGTTGAAGACGTCGGGCTTGGCCTCGACCACCACCTCAAGCGCGCCCTTCTTCTTCTGGAAGTCGGGGGTGAGGATCTCGATGGTCGTACCGGGGGACGCCGCGCGGATGGCGCGGATGGTCCGCGCGAAGTGCTCCGCCCCGCCGTCTGCCAAGTCGTCGCGGTCGACGGAGGTCACCACGACGTGGCTGAGCTTCAGCTGCGCCACGGCCTCGCCGACGTTGTCGGGCTCGTGCGGGTCCAGCTGGTCCGGCCGGCCGGTCTCGACGTTGCAGAAGGCGCAGCCGCGCGTGCAGATCGAGCCCAGGATCATGAAGGTGGCGTGCTTGCGCGTCCAGCACTCCCCGATGTTCGGGCAGGCCGCCTCCTCGCACACGGTGTTCAGTTTCAGCCCGCGCATCAGCTGGCGGGTCTCGTCGTACTCCTGGCCGGTCGGCGCCTTCACCCGGATCCAGCCCGGCTTGCGCTGGATGGAGTTGTCCGGCTTGTGGGCCTTTTCGGGGTGGCGAGGCTTTGCCGGTGAACCGATGGCGAAAGCTGTCATGGCCGCCGGACTCCGCATGAACGGGCTCCACCGTTGGCCGGCCCGTCGGGGCGCCGGGCGACAAGGGCCGACAACCCCATGGTGAGCACCGTCTCGCCACCATGATTTTTGGTTTCAAGGCGGCAGGTGACGACTCCACGATCCGGTCTGCTCGATGGCTTCAGTTTGGCGACAGTCACGTCGACATACAGCGTATCGCCCGGCCGGACCGGCTTCAGAAAGCGGACGTCGTCGATGCCGAGCCCGGCCAGCGCCGTTCCCTCCAGCAGCGCCAGCTGGAAGTACATCCGGTAGGTGAGCAGGATCGTCTGAAGGCCGCTGGAAATCAGCGAACCGAACATCGACGTCGCCGCTGCTTCCCGATCCACATGGAACGGCTGCGCGTCCCATTCCAACGCAAAGCGGATGACGGACTCCTCCGTCACCGTCACGCCAGCCGACCGGTAGTGGGCGCCCTCCTCAAGCTCCTCGAAGAACATACCGCGGGTCATCACCGCTTCTCCGGTTGTCGCCTCAGGCATCGATGACCGCGAGTTCAGCCCCGATGGGAAGCACCGTTCCCGGTTCGGCCGCGCGGGCGATCAGACGCCCGGTGGTTGGAGCGACGATCTCGTACGTCGCCTTGTCGGCCTCGACGGTCGCAATGACGGCGCCCGCTTCGACGGTTGCGCCCAGCTCGGCTTCCCACGCCGCGAGCGTCACCTCTTCAATGGTCAGCCCGAGCTTCGGGACCTTGACACGCACCTTCATGGCTTTCCCCTCACATTCCACGGTAAATCGGATTGCGCTTCTCCAGGAAGGCGCGCATGCCTTCCTTCTGGTCCGCGGTCGCGAACAGACGCAGGAACTCCTGGAGTTCATATTCGAGCGCCGCGTCGAAGCCGGAGTCGGCGCCGACGTTGACGCTGGCCTTGGCTGCGCCGAGAGCCAGCGGCGCCTTCGTGGCCAGCTCGTCTGCCAACGCCTGGGCCGCTTCGCGCAGTTCACCCGGCGGCACGCAGCGGTTGGCCAGCTGCAACTCCACCGCCTCCCGCCCCTCGACGAGCCGGCCGAGCATCAGCAGTTCCTTGGCCTTCAGCCGGCCGAGCCAGCGGGTCAGCCGCACCGCCGCCCCCGCACCCGGAATGACCCCGATGTTGATCTCCGCCAGCCCGAAGCGGGCGGCCTCCGTGCACAACACGAAGTCGCAGGCGAGCGACAGCTCGGTGCCGCCGCCGGTGGCCCAGCCGTGCACCGCGGCGATGACCGGCTTCCGGCACATCTCGATGTCGCGGAACAGGCCGAGCCACCCCCGGTTGTACGTCAGCATCTTGTTGGGGCCGTAGTCCACCATCTCCGAGATGTCGGCCCCGGCGGTGAAGGCGCGGGCGCCGGCGCCGGTGAAGACGATGCTGCGCACCGCCGGGTCGGCCCCGGCTTCCTCCACGGCTTGCCGGCATTCGCGGATGCACTGGCTGTTCATCGCGTTGTGGACGCGCGGGCGCGACAGCGTGATCCAGCGCGCGGCGCCGCGGGTGTCCACAGCGATGGTTTCATACGCCGGCCCGCTCATGACGCCAGCATCCCCTGCACGGCCTCGGCGATGGAGGCGGGGGTGGGCAGGTAAAGCGATTCCAGCCCTGGGGCGAAGGGGCTGGGCGCGAAGGGCGGCGTGACGCGGCGGGGCGGCGCCTTCAGCAGCGGCAAGCCGCGCTCGACCACCGACGTGATGATCTCCGCGCCCAGCCCGCAGGGCGCGTGCCCCTCATGGACGACGCACAGCCGTCCGGTGCGCTCCACGGAGGACAGGATGGTGGCGACGTCCAGCGGGCTCACCGTCCGGGGATCGACCACCTCCGCGTCGATACGCTGTTCGGCGAGCAGGGCGGCGGCCTGGAGCGCCGTGCCGACCATCTGGCCCAGCGCGACGATGGTCACGTCGCGGCCGGGCCGCTTCACCTCCGCCACGCCCAGCGGCAGCAGCGCGTCCTCGCCGTCCGACACCTCGCCGGACATGCCGATCAGCTTCTTGCTGAGCAGGCAGAGCACCGGGTTGTCGTCGCGGATGCCGGCCTTGACCAGCCCCAGCACGTCGGCCGGCGTCGCCGGGGTAACGACCTTCAGCCCCGGCACATGCGCGAACCAGGCGGCGAAGCTCTGCGAATGCTGCGGCCCGGCGTTCACCCCGCCCCCGCCGAAGGTGTAGAGCAGCAGCGGCACGCCGACCTGCCCGCCGAGCATGTAGCGCAGCTTGGCCGCCTGGTTGACCAGCGGATCCATGCAGCAGGTCAGGAAGTCCTCGAAGCCGATCTCCACCACCGGGCGCAGGCCGGTCATGGCGGCCCCTACCGCCGCCGAGACGAAGCCGTTCTCGGCGATCGGCGTGTCACGCACGCGGTCGGCGCCGAACTGCTGGTAGAGCCCTCGCGTCTGGGCGAAGATGCCGCCGCTGGCGCCCACGTCCTCGCCCATCAGGATGACGCGCTCGTCGTGCGCCATCTCCTCGCGCAACGCGCGGGTCAGGGCCTGGTAATATTTGATGCGAGCCATATCCTTCACCCCGCGTAGACGTCTTCGCCGATGGCCGAGGCCGGCGGGCTTTGCAGGCCGGCGGCCCACTCCGCGGCTTCGCGGATGCGCGCCTCCGCCTCGACGCGCAGGCCGGACAGCGCGTCGGCCGGCAGCCCGCCCGCCCCCTGCCGCTCGAAGCGCAGGATCGGGTCGAAGTCCGTGCCGGTGTCGCGCTCCGCCTGCGTTTTGTAGACCTGCGGGTCGCCCTCGTAGTGGCCATGCCAGCGGTAGGTCCTGGCCTCGATCAGCGTCGCCCCCCCTCCGGCGCGGGCCCGCTCCGCGGCTTCCGTGACGGCGGCGTGCACCGCCAGCACGTCCTCGCCGTCCACCGTCACGCCGGGGAAGCCATAGGCCGCGGCGCGGTCGGCGATGCGCTCGACCGAGACGTGCACCGCGTAGGGCGACAGCTCGGCATAGCGGTTGGCCTCGCAGAAGAAGACGATGGGCAGCTTCCAAATCGCCGCCATGTTCATCGCCTCGTGCGCGATGCCGGTGCCCGATGCCCCTTCCCCGAAGAAGGCGACGACGCAGTGGGGTTCTTTGCGGATTTGCAGCGACAGCGCCGCGCCGGTGCCGAGCCCGAGCGACTGGCCGACGATGCCGTTGGCGCCCAGCACGCCCATCGCCACGTCGGCGATGTGCATCGAGCCGCCGCGGCCCTTGCCGTAGCCGGCCGACTTGGCGAACAGTTCCGCCATCATCAGCCTGGGGTCGGCGCCCTTGGCGAGGCAATGGCCGTGGCCGCGGTGGGTGCTGGTGATGAAGTCGCCCGCGCCGAGCGCCGCGCAGGCACCGACGGCGCAGGCCTCCTGCCCGAGCGAGAGGTGGATGAAGCCGGGCAGATCCCCCTCCCGGTAGCGGTCGGCGGCGATCAGTTCGAAGGTCCGCACCTCCCACATCAGGCGGTACAGCCGGGCGGCCAGTTCAGTCGAGACGGTCATGGCGTCCATCCCCTTTCCGATCAGCAGCCGAGCGCGCGGGCGATGAGGATCTGCTGGATCTCGCTGGTGCCCTCGCCGATCTCCAGGATCTGCGCCTCGCGGTAGAGGCGGTTGACGCGGTAGTCGTGCATGAAGCCGTAGCCGCCGTGGATCTGGTAGGCGTCCTGCGCGGCCTGGACGGCCAGCCGCGTGCCCATCAGCTTCACCATCGCCGCCTCGGTGTGGCACTCGCGCCCCTGCGCGTGCAGCCAGGCGACGTAATGGGCGAAGCGGCGCGTCCCCTCGGCGTGCGTCGCCATGTTGGCGAGCTTGGCCTGGGTGAGCTGGAAGGCGCTCAGCGGCTGCCCGAACTGCTTGCGGTCCTTGGCATAGGCCAGCGCCTCCTCCAAGCAGGCGCGGGTCAGCGCGCAGCCCAGCGTGCCGAAGACGATGCGGCCCAGGTTCAGCCCGGCCAGCGCCTGCTTCAGCCCGGCGCCCTCGCGGCCGAGCAGGTGGTCGGCCGGAACGCGGCAATCCTCGAACACCAGTTCGCGGTTGTCCATGCCGTGCCAGGCCATCTTGTCGAAGGACTGGCCGAGCTGATAGCCGGGCGTGCCAGTCGGGATGATAAAGGAGGAGATCGCCTTGCGGCCGTTCGGCTGCTCACCGGTCACCGCCATCACCACGGTGCCGTCGCTGATCGCCGTCCCGGCGTTGCTGATGAAGATCTTGTTGCCGTTGATCACCCACCCGTCGCCGCCGCCGTCGCGCACGGCGCGGGTGCGCAGGCCGCCGGCGTCCGAACCGGCGCCCGGCTCGGTCAGCGCGATGGCGCCCAGCTTGTCGCCGCGGGCAAAGGGCGGTAGCCAACGTTCCTTCTGCTCCGGCGTGCCGAGCTGCACGTACATGTTCGCGACCAGCACGTGCACCTGCCAGATCAGCGCGAAGGTTTGGCTGACCGTCCCCATCTCCTCCATCGCGATGATGTAGCTGAGCGAGTCGAGGCCGCTTCCGCCGTATTCCGGCGGGATCATGATCCCGGCCATGCCGAGGTCGCTCCACTTGCGCCAGAGTTCGTAGGGGAACTCGTGGTCGGCCTCCATGCGGGCCTGGACCGGCGCGACTTCCGCCTGCGCGAAGTCGCGCACCATGCGCTGCAGCTCGATCTGCTCGGGGGCAAGTTCGAAGTCCATCTTTCCCTTCCTTCTCCTCGCGGAACAAAAATCAAACGATTGTTTGCTTTTTTGGGTGAGGTTGCCCCCGGTGGGGCGCATTGGGTTCGAGACCGGCGGGTTCGAGACCGGCACCGTGCCGGAGCAGAGCCGTGCACGTTCGTCGCACCGATGCGTGCCCCAACCCGACCAGCCTCTTGTCTTCCGCGGCGGCGTTTCCGACTGTGGTCCGGCTCCATCATACACAGCGCCGATCATCAATCAAATGGTTGTTTGATTTTTTCGGCAGGCCGCGAGCGAGGGCGCTGAAAGCCGTTGCAATGGCGCCAGCCCCGGCTTATTGATGGAACCACAAGCAAACAAGCGTTCGACAAGGAGGGGAGATGTCCAGCCATAACCGGATCCGCAGCTTGCCGCGCACCCTGCACAGCCTGCTGGAGATGCGGGCCAGCGAGCGTCCGGACCACCCGTTCCTCATGGCGTCTGGACAGACCTGGACCTTTGCCGAACTCGACCGGCACGCGAGCCGCCTGGCTCATGGACTGAAGCGGCGTGGCGTCGGCAAGGGCGACCATGTCCTTGTGATGATGGCCGGATCGCCCGCCTATCTCGCCCTGTGGTTTGCCGTGTCCAAGCTGGGCGCCGTCGAGGTTCCGGTGAACGGCGCCTACCGCGGCGCGATGCTGCGGCACGTTCTCCAGACCGCCCAGGTTCGGCTCGCCATCGTCGAGGACGCCCACCGCGCCGTGTTCCTTGAGGCGTCCGACGGGCTGGTCGATCCCGCGGCCGTGCTGGATCCCGACGCTCTGTTCACTGAGTCCGACGAAGACGGTCCGTTCGCCAGCGCCGATGTGGCCGCCGGGGACCCGGCCGGCATCATCTTCACCTCCGGCACGACCGGGCCGTCGAAGGGCGTGGTGATGAGCCACCGCCACCAGATGTCCTTCGGGCTGTTCTTCTCCGAGATCACGGGATTCCGGGCCGACGACGTCGCCTACAACTACCTGCCCTTCTTTCACATCGCCGCCAAGTTCCTCACCCTCGGCACCATGCTGGCCGGCGGACGGATGGCCTTGCGGCCGGTGTTCAGCCTGTCGCGCTTCTGGAGCGACGTGCACGAGTACGGCGTCACGGTGTGCGTCGCGGTCGGCGGTCTCTGCCACCTGCTGAACAGCGCCCCGGAACGCCCGACCGACGCGGAGAACCCGCTGCGGCTGATCTATGCGGTGCCCGTCCCCTGGGAGTTCAAGGAGCGCTTCGAGGCGCGCTTCGGACTGGAGCTGGTGGAAGGCTATGGCGGGACCGAGAGCAACCTCGTGGCCTACAGCCGCCTTGGCGAGGACACGCCGCAGGGCTCCTGCGGCCGGCCGAGCGACCATTTCGAGGTCGTGATCCTCGACGAGGACGGCCACGAGGTGCCGCGCGGCGAAGCTGGGGAGATCTGCGTCCGGCCGCGCCATCCGCGCACCGTGATGACCGGCTATCTCGGGTTGCCTGAGAAAACGCTGGAGGCGTTCGACGGCTGCTGGTTCCACACGGGGGACCGTGCCTATATGAACGAGGACGGCTATGTGTTCTTCCTCGACCGCATGAAGGACGCCATCCGGCGCCGGGGCGAGAACATCTCGTCCTTCGAGGTCGAGCGCATGCTGAATGCCCACCCGGACGTCGCGGAATCGGCGGTCGTGCCCGTGCCGTCGGAGGTCGGCGAGGACGAGGTGAAGGCCATCGTCGTGCTGCGCGAGGGCTCGCGCCTGACGCCCGAGGCGCTGCTGCGTTTCGCCGTGGAGACCATGCCCTACTTCATGGTACCCCGGTTCGTCGAGTTCCGCGCCGAGCTGCCGCGCACACCGACCATGAAGGTTCGCAAGGTCGAGCTGCGGAGCGAAGGCCGGACGGACGGCACATGGGATTGCGAACAAGCGGGCCTGCGCATCACCCGGCGCGGGCTCGAACCGTTATAGAGTTTCGGTGAGCGTTGGAGAAACAGGAAGCATGGCATACACCAAGGCCGATCCCGGCAGCCGCCGGGATGCCATCATCGAGGCCGCCGCGCGGCAGTTCGCCAAGGCTGGCTACGACGCCACGACCATGCGCGACATTGCTTCGCTGACGGGCATGCTCCCCGGTTCTCTCTATTACCATTTCCGGTCGAAGGAAGAACTGTTCGCGGCGGTGCATGAAGAGGCGATCCAGAAGATCTGCGACAGCGTGGTCCGTGCCATCGACCCGGCGGCCGACCCATGGACCCGTCTGGAGCAGGCGGCATCCGGCTATCTGGAAAGCATGCTGATGCACGATTCCGTGTATGCGGGCATCATCGTCACTGAATTTCCGCGGCGCCGATCGCGCAACCTGCGCGAACAGCTGATCAGCCACCGCCAGCGCTTCGAACGCCTGTTCGCCGACATCGTCGACGAATTGCCGCTGAAGGACGGAGTCGACCGAAGCTATTGGCGTCTGGCGCTGCTGGGCATGCTGGCCTGGACCTATGTCTGGTACCGTCCGGGCGGCGACCCGCCGAAGGTCATCGCGCAGACCATGGTCAGGATGCTGAGGAACGACACCGCACAGGCCGACTCCTAATCTTCAAGCGCGAGCTTCCCCTCTCTCGCGGCCCCGCCGGAAGAGAGGGGCTCAAGGTCAGCACCGATGGGCGCCACGGGGAGTGCGGGCGCCGCATGACGAGACGCCGAAGCCGGCGTTCCTTGGGGCCTCGGCCGGCTGAATTACCAAACATACGTTTGTTTTAAGGGGACGAGACGCCCATGACCATCGATGCCGGGAGGGCCACAACCGTGGACGACCGCAGCAAATCCGCAGCAGAGGCCGCAAGCCCGGCCGGACCCTTGATGGGAGTCCGGGTGCTGGACCTGACCCGCCTGCTGCCTGGTGCCTACTGCACGCAAATGCTTGCCGACCTCGGCGCCGACGTCATCAAGGTCGAGCAGCCGGGCCGCGGCGATTACTGGCGCTGGTCGCCGCCCACCGTGCGCACGCAGGGGGCCCAATTCCTGGCGCTCAACCGCGGCAAGCGCAGCGTCACGCTGGACCTGAAGACCGACGGCGGACGCGAAGCCCTGCTCCGACTGTGCGCCACGGCGGACGTCCTGATCGAGGGGTTCCGGCCGGGGGTCATGGGCCGGCTTGGGCTCAGCCCCGAGGCGCTGCACGCCAGAAACCCGAAGCTGGTGGTCTGCGCGCTGACCGGCTTCGGCCAGGACGGCCCCTGGGCGCAAGTCGCGGCCCACGACCTGAACTATGTCGGCATGACCGGCCTGCTCCAACTCGTCAATGGCCGTTCCGCCGCGCCGCGGGCCACAGGCCTGCCGATCGGCGACATCGGCGCGGGCGCGCTGATGGCCATCGGCGGCATCCTCGCCGCGCTGGTCGACGCGCGGAGCAGCGGACGCGGGCGGTTCGTCGACGTCTCGGTAGCCGACGGGCTCTATTCCTGGGTCGGCTTCATGACGGCCTGCTGGAACGTTCCGGGCATGGAGGGCGTCGACGTGCCCTTCGACGCCCCGTTCGACAAGCCCTTCTACAGCGTCTACGAGACGGCCGACGGCCGGCATCTGGTCGTCGGCGCCTACGAGGAAAAATTCTGGCAGACGCTCTGCGCCGCGCTGGACCTGCCGGAGTGGCTCGATCGGCAGTGGTGCGGGGGTGAGGAGGAGGACCGCCTGCGCGCGGCGATCGCCGCCGCCTTCAAGCGCAGGACGCTCGATGACTGGCTCGCCGTCTTTGCCGAGCACGAGGCCTGCGTCACCCCGGTGCTGACCACCCGCGAAGCCCTGGAGAGCCCGCACGCCAAGGCGCGCGGCTCCGTGATCACCGTGGACGACCCTGTGGAAGGACCGCTGCGGCACGTTGGCAACCCGTTGCGCTTCGACGGGCACGCCTTCAACGCCCTGGCCCCGGCCCCCCGGCTCGGCGCCGACGGCGAGGCGCTGCTGCGCGAGGTCGGCTACACGGCCGCGGACATCGAAGACTTGCGCGCGAACGGCGCGATGTGAGTGGGAGGAGAGCCGTGCAGGACATCGCCTTGGAAGACCGGGTCGTCAGCCTTCAGCTGCGCCGCGCCGCCGAACGGACGCCGGACTCCGTCTTTCTGCAGTTCCCGTCGACCGCTTTCACCTACGGCAGCTTCGAGCTGCGCACCAACGCCGTCGCCAATTCCCTGACCCAACTCGGCCTGGGCAAGGGCGGCCGGCTGGCCATCTTCGGCCGCAACTCGCCGGAGTTCCTGGAGGCGTGGTTCAGCGCGGCGAAGCTCGGCGCGCTCTATGTGCCGATCAACACGGAATACCGCGGCGAGGTGCTGCGCCACCAGCTCGACAACGCCGAGGTCACGCACATCGTCGTCGATCCCGAATATCTGGACCGCCTCGACGCGGTGATCGACACCCTGCCCCGCCTCCGCCACGTGCTGGTCACGCAAGCCGCCGAGGCACCGGAACGGCTGGCGCGGCTGACCACGGTGCAACCGTTCGACAGCCTGCGCGCCGGGAGCCAGAGCGACCCCGGCGTGACCGTCGCCTTCGACGAGCCGCACGCCATCAGCTTCACCTCGGGCACGACCGGCCCGTCCAAGGGGGTGCTGGCGCTCAACGCGCACGTCGTGCGGTTCGGCCACGACTGGGGCCGCTCGCTCGCCTACCAGCCTCATGAAGCGGTCTACACGCCCCTGCCCCTCTTCCACGCCATCGCCGCTTGGCTGGGCGTGATCCCGACCCTGCTCAACGGCGCCCGCATCGCCATCGCGCCGCGCTTCTCCGCCTCGACCTACTGGGACGAAGTGCGCGCGGCGAAGGCGGACATCGCCCACGGCATCTTCTCCATGGTGCCGATCCTGCTGAAGCAGCCGCCGCGTCCCGACGACGCCGACCAGCCGGCCCGCGCCTTCTACAACGCCAACGAGAACCCGGCCTTCGAGGAGCGGTTCCGCTGCCGCATCGTCGAGGCCTATGGCGCGACCGAAACCGGAATTGTCGCCTCCACGGCGATCGGCGAGGCGCGCGTGCCGAAATCCTGCGGCCGGCCCAACACGGAGACCTTCGAGGTCGCCATCGTCGACGATCTCGACCGGCCCGTGCCGCCGGGCACGGTCGGCGAGATTCTCGTCCGCCCGAAGGAGCCTTTCAGCATGTTCCGGGAATATCACGGCCGCCCCGACGCGACGCGCGACGCCTTCCGCAATCTGTGGTTCCACACCGGCGACAATGGGAAGATCGACGGCGACGGCTACCTGTACTTCATCGACCGCAAGAAGGACGCGATCCGCCGGCGCGGCGAGAACATTTCCTCCTACGAACTGGAGTTCGCGGTCAACCAGCATCCCGACGTTCTGGAATGCGCCGCCGTGTCGGTGCTGTCCGACCTCGGCGAGGATGAGGTGAAGGTGGTGATCGTGCCGAAGCCCGGCAGCGCGATCACCGCCGAGGCGTTCTGGGACTTCTGCGACCGGACCATGCCGCGCTTCTGGGTTCCCAGCTTCCTGGAGATCCGGGACGCCCTGCCGAAGACCGCCAACGGCAAGGTCCAGAAGCAGTTCCTGAAGCCCCACGACGCCGGGCACTCCCTGTACGCCCGCGACTGGAAGTCCGGCGCGATCCGGAAGGTCTGAGGGGCGCGCCTATTCGCCTCCGCGAGGGATGGCAGCCGGTCGCCATCTCCCGCGATCTCGCCGTCATCCCAGCGAAGGCTCTAGAGTATGCACACATTTCGCGAGTGCTGTAAGGGACTGAGATACCTGAAAAAACCCCTCTTCCTTGAGGGGGTGATGCTGAAGGAGGCCGCAGGCGTCCGTAAGCTTCACGGGTTGGGGTGAGGGTGGCGCCGGCCTATGGCCGGCCGGAAGCATCTGAACGCGACCAAGAACACGGCTTGTTCTGGGCTGCCGCCCGTAACGACCCCTCACCCCAACCCCTTTCCCCAAGGGTAGAGGGACCTTTTATCGCATTCTCAATAACTTACAACATACGCGAGATGTGTGCATACTTTAGAGCATTCGCTGGAGTGACGGCCGGAAAACGTGTTTGAATCATAACCATCCATGCGGACGCGCCCTCCGGCCCATGGGGACCGGAGGGCGCGTCATCGCAGCGGCTGGCGACGTCAGGCGGCGCCCGTGTCCACCACCTCGCGCGTGATGATGATCGGCAGATGCCCGTCGGGGAGGAAGTTCACCTCGTCCGCGCGGGTCACCTCGTATTCCGGCGTTTCGGCGCCGCGGCGCATCTCGGCCGTCGAGGCGAACCAAGTGATCGCCAGCCCGTCGAAGAGCGGCGCCGTGCCGTCCGTGTATTCGCCGGCGTGCAGATGGTTCTGCTCGTAACGCAGGATGGTGGCAATTTTCGCTCCGATCGGGCCGTGCACCTCGCGCCAATAGCGGCGGAACGGCTCCAGCGCCATGCCGGGGCGGCGGTTGACGAACTCGATGTTCTTCACCGCCCCCACCGGGACCGCGCCGGGCTTGGCGACGTGGACGTCGACCAGCATGTGCACCGTGCGCGCTGGGTCGGCCAACGGCACGTCGACCGCGTTCCGGCGGGCGTCCCTGGCGGCCTCCAGCGTGTCGAAGGTCCATTCGCTCACGCCGTCGAACAGCAGTTCGCCACGCTTGTAGCCCTGCACCAACGTGTGGGACTGCACGTAGCGCACCGCACCGGCCGCCCCCTGCATCGCGTCGGCCAGCCCGAGCAGGTGGGCGTGGAAGTCCTCCACCGCCACGTCGGGACGCCGCTTGTAGAGCGACACCAGCTTCACCATCGTCGTTTCCTTCCTGTGCCAATCAGCGTTGGTTCAGCCCTGGTGCCGCGGCACCGGCTTGTTGAAGCTCTCGCCCTGCTGCCGGGCGCGGCGTTGCAGCCACCAGCCGAACTGCTCCGGCCAGTCCCCCCACCCCGCGTCGCCGCCGAGCGCCAGCGCCGCCTGCGCCGCCCAGTTCGGCTGCACCAGCGCTTCGCGGGCGACGGCGATCAGATCGACGTCGCCGGCCCGCAGCACGGCGTCGGCGTGTTCCGGGTCGCGGATCAGGCCGACCGCCACTGTCGCGATCCCCACCTCGCGCCGCACGCGGGCGGCGAAGGGCACTTGGAAGCCGGGAACCCGCGAGATCAGCATCTGTTGGCGCGTCAGCCGCTGGCCGCCCGACGAGCAATCGACCGCGTCGATCCCGCGTGCGCGCAGTTCCCTGGCGAAGGCGACGGTGTCGTCCATCACCCAGCCGACGTCCACGCCGTCCACCGCCGACACCCGGACGAACAGCGGCTTGTCCGCCGGCCATGCCTTGCGCACAGCCTCGGCGACGCGCAACGGGTAGCGCATCCGGCCCGTCAGGTCGCCGCCCCAGCCGTCGGTGCGCGTGTTGGTGATCGGCGACAGGAAGGAGTGCAGCAGGTAGCCGTGCGCGCAATGCAGCTCGACCACGTCGAACCCGGCCTCGTCGGCCCGCCGTGCGGCCGCCACGAAGTCGGCCTCCACCGCCTCCAGATCCTCGTCCGTCATGGCGTGCGGCGCGGGCCAGCCGGCGTCGAACGGCTCCGCCGTGACGCTGGCGGTTTCCCACGCCTGTGGCCCGGACAGCGGCTTGCCACCCTCCCACGGGCGCTGCGAGGAGCCCTTGTGGCCGCTGTGGCAGAGCTGGATCCCGGCGGCGGCCCCGAAACGGTGCAGGAACTCGGCGATCCGCCGCACGCCGGGAATCTGGGCGTCGAACCACAGTCCGGCGCAGCCTTGCGTGATGCGTCCCTGCCGGCTGACCGCGGCGGCCTCCATGAATACCAAGCCGGCACCGCCGAGCGCGAAACGCCCGAGATGGACGAGGTGGAAGTCGTCGACGAAGCCGTCCTGCGCGCTGTACATCGCCATGGGCGAGACCATGATGCGGTTCTTCAGCGTCAGCCCGCGCAGGGTCAGCGGCTGCCAAAGCAGCGCCGGACCGTTTGCGTCACCCGTGTCGTCGTTCCTGTTTGCGCAATCCACGAAACACCTCCGAAAACTCAGGAAAGCCCCCAGGCTCAGGAAAGCCCAAGGAAGGACTCGCGCACGCGCGGATCCGCCAGCAGCTCGCGGCTGGGACCGGACAGCGTCGCGCGGCCCTTTTCGATGACGACCGCCTGCTCGCTGACCTCCAGCCCGCGGCCGACGTCCTGCTCGACCAGCAGCACCTGGACGCCTTCCTGGGTCAGGCGGGGGATCAGCTCGAAGATCTGGTCCACGATGATCGGGGCCAGACCCTGCGACGGCTCGTCGAGGATCAGCACGCGCGGGTCGCTCATCATCGCCCGCGCGATGGCCAGCATCTGCTGCTCGCCACCCGACATCATGCCGGCGATCTGGCCGCGCCGCTCGCGCAGGCGCGGGAAGCGGTTGAACTCGCGCTCCAGCCGGGTCGCCAGCACCGCGGCGGACAGGCCGTAGCCGCCGACCTTCAGGTTCTCCTCCACCGTCAGGGTCGGGAAGGTGCCGCGTCCCTCCGACACCATGCGCACGCCAAGCCGCGCGATGTCGTGCGGGGCGAGGCGGTCGACCCGCTCGCCGTTCAGCACCACCTCGCCCGTGCACCAGGGCAACAGGCCGCAGATGCCGCGCAGGAAGCTGGTCTTGCCGGCGCCGTTGGACCCCAGGATGCTGGTCACCGCGCTCTGGCGCAGGTCGATCTGCAGCCCGTCGACCACGGCCACGCCTTTGCGGTAGCCGCCGCGGAAGTTAGACACCTTGAGCATAACGCCCTCCGAGATAGACGGAGATGACCTCAGGCATGCGCGCCACGGCGTCGGGCTCGCCCTCGGCGAGTTTGCGGCCCTGCGCGATGACCACCACGCGGTCGCTGATCCGCATCACCGAGCGCACGTCGTGCTCGACGAAGATGATGCTGATGCCTTCCCGCTTGAGCCCCTGAAGCATCTGCAGGATGCCCTCGCTGTCCGCCGCGTTGAGGCCGGCGAGGATCTCGTCGGTCATCAGCAGCTTCGGCCCGGTCGCCATGGCGCGGGCGATCTCCACCCGCTTCTGGTCGCCGATGGACAGCGTCTCCGCGATCTCGTCGCGGCAGTCCTCCAGGCCGCAGAAGGCCAGCGCGCGGCGGGTGCAGGCCGCGGCGGACTCGGTCCGGGCGCGCTCGGCCGGGCGGAACAGGCTGGCGACGTGGACGTTGTCCCACACCGTCATGCCGGACAGCAGCGATGCGGACTGGAAGGTCCGCACGGCGCCCAGCGCGCAGATCTCGTCCGGGCGCAGGCCGCCGATGGAGCGGCCGCAGAAGGTGATGGTGCCTCCGGACGGCGGCAGCAGCCCGGAGATGACGTTGAACAGCGTGGTCTTGCCGGCCCCGTTCGGGCCGATCAGCCCGACGACCTCGCCCGGATAAACCTCGAAGCCGACGCCGTTCAGCGCGGTGACTCCGCCGAAGACCTTGGACAGGTTCTCCACCCGCAACAGCGGGGGCGGTGGGGGGGATGCGGTTGCCATCGTGCTCTCCTAGGCGCGGACGTGGGCGGACGGCCGGGGTACCGGCTTGGCGGCGGCGCGGCGGCGCTCGACCCAGGCCCAGAAGACGCTGGCCAGCCCGCCGGGGTGCAGCGTGGTGATCGCGACGATCAGCGCGCCGTAGATCAGCCGGTGGTATTCCAGGAAGTTGCCCCAGGCGATCTGGTCGATGACGCTGAGCGCGATGCCGCCGATGATCGGGCCGATCACCGTGCCGGCGCCGCCGAAGATGGTGATCAGGATCATGTTCAGCGTGATCGAGACGTCGAAGACGCTCTGCACCGAGACGTAAGCGAGGAACGGCGCGAAGGCCGCGCCCAGAACGCCCGGCCACGCCGCGCTGATCATGAAGGCGATGGCCTTGTAGGTGGTGGTGCGCACGCCGATGCTGGAGGCCAGCACCTCGTCCTTGCGGATCGCGTGGAGCGCGTAGCCGATCTTCGAGCGGACGACCACGATGATCGACCCAACGATCAGGCCCAGCAGCCCGAGGAACAGGTAGAAGAATCCTTCCAGCGGCAGCGACGGCGCCAACGTCCAGCCGAGGTCGTGGGAGCGCAGGCCGCGGGTGAAGGTCCAGCGCTGCAGCACCGTCTCGAACACCAGCATGACGGCCAGCGTGGACAGCGCGAAATACAGGCCCTTCTGCTTGAACACCGGCACGAAGAGCGCCGCCAGCGCCGCCGCCAGCACCCCGCCGATCATCATGACGACGGGCAGGGGCAGGCCGTAGCGCACCATGCCCACCGCGCCCGCGAAGGCGCCGATGCCGAAGAAGACGCCGTGCCCGAAGCTCGCGTAGCCGCCGAAGCCGCCGATCAGGTTCCACGAACTCGCCAACCCGATGTTGACGAACACGAAGATCATCAGGCGCAGCCAGTAATCGTTCATGACCAGCGGGCAAAGGGCCACCACCAGCAGGAACACCGCCAAGCAGAGCAGCTGGTTGCGCACCGGCCCGGTGCGGATGGCGTAAGCCATGGAGACGAAGTTCATGGGAATGCTCACTTCCTGATGGCGGGGCCGGCCCCGAGCAGGCCTTGCGGCCGGAAGACGAGGAAGACCAGCAGCACGCCGAAGGTGATCGCCGGCGCGATGGTCGGCGCATAGAAGGACGCCCCGAAGCTGAGAACGCCGAAGATCAGCCCGCCGACGAGCGCGCCCAGCATGCTGCCGAGCCCGCCGATGGTGATGACGAGGAAGGAATCCACCGTCCACGTGAAATGCATGTACGGGGCCACGGGGCTGAGCGTCACGAACATGGCGCCAGCAAGGCCCGCCCAGGTCCCGGAAAGGAACATCGTCTTCTCGAAGGTCCGTCCGAGGTTGATGCCGCTGAGCTGCGCTGACTCCCGGTTGTCGCGGCAGGCGCGGATCGCCCGCCCGAACTCCGTCCGGCCCAGCACAAAGAACAGCACGGCGGCCGACATCAGGCTGACCGCGAAGACGACAAGGTCGAAGGAGGGCACGAAGGTGTTGCCAAGCTCGAAGCCCGGCGGCAGGCCGGTCTTCAGGCGCAGCATGCGCTCCTCGCTGCCCCAGCCCAGCGTGCCCAGTTCGGTCACCACGGTGGCGATGCCGAAGGTCTGCACCAGCACCATCAGCGGTTCGAGCTTGAACGTCCGGGCGATGAACAGGCGCTGGATGACGGCGCCGAGCAGTCCGGTCCCGAGCGCACCGCCGACCACCGCGGCGGCGTAGGGCACCCCGAACTTTATGGCGAGGTATTGTGTGAGCAGGCCGCCGAACACCACCAGGGCGCCGTGCGCGAAGTTGACAATTCCGATCACCCCCAGCACCAAACTGAAACCGAAGGCCGCCAGGGCGTAGATGCCGCCCCGCAACAGCCCGTACACGAGCACGTCTTCCATGACCTGATCCCATCTGTGCACGTCGCGCCGGACGCCGGGGCTTGGAGCCCCGGTGTGGCCGGCGCGCCGCGGCTGCTCACCACGCCGGCTTGGGATAGACCCCCGCCGTTTCCGCCATGTCGGCCGGCGCCACGATGGCCGCGGCGACCGGGTCGCCCGTCCATTGCACGGCGGGGGCGGAATCGCGGCGGATGCGCCCGCGCTCATCGAACGACACCGGGCCCCAGATCGTGTCCTTCAGGTCAAGCCGGCTCAGCCGCTCGCGCAGCGTCTTGGGGTTGAACGGGTCCTGCGGATCGGCATCGCGCAGGGCCTGCTGGTAGATGTATGGCAGGATGTAGGAGAAGGCCGCCTGGTAGGTCGGCATGTAGCCGTAGGTCGCCTTGAACCTGTCCGCGAACTCCTGCGCCGAAGCGTGCTTCTCGTCACGGTACTTGAACTGCGGCAGCCAGACGGTAGAGCCGATGATGCCCTGCATCTTGGGGCCCAGCGTGTCCTTGACCGCCGGGCTGGTGGTCAGGTGCCCGCCGACGAACGCCTTCGGGTTCACGCCGATGGCCGACATCTCCTCGGCCAGCTTGATGCAGATGACGTCCCAGCCGGTGTTGTAGATGATGTCGAGCTGGCCCGCCCCGCGCAGTTTCAGCGCCGTCGGCCGCAGGTCCTGCACGTTCATCGGCAGCACCACCTCGGTCACCACGTCGATGCCGTGCTGCTTGCACTTGTCTTTCACGCCCTGGCCGATCTCGTGGTAGACGGGGTCGTCCATGATCACGAGCCCGAGCTTCTTCGGCTTGGGCGTCCGGGACGCCAGGAAGTCCATGGCGCCGGTGCAGTAGGTGCCGACGCGGCCGTTGGCGGTGAAGGCGGTGTGGCCGCCGAGTTCCTCGTCCACGCGGATCGACGACGCGCCGGACTGCACGAAGACATGACCGTGCTTGCGGACGATGGCGCCTTGGGCCAGCACAGTGTCGGTTCCGTAGGTGCCGACGATGAGGTCGACCTTGTCGTCGCTGATCAGCTTTTCCGTGAGCTGTGCCGCACGCGAGGCGTTGTTCTCGTCGTCGTAAATGGTCCATTTGACCGCGCGCTCGCGCCCGGCGACGACCATCTTGCCGTCGTAGGTGCGGGTCCAGAAATCGAAGGCGTCCTTGCAGATCCGGGACACCTTCTCGTACGGACCGGTGAGCGGCAGCGAGGCCCCGATGTGCACGACGCCGTCGGCGCCACCCGCCGCGCCGGCGAAGCGTGGCAGAGTGACCCCGACCGCCAGGGCCCCGGCCCCGAGAATGCCCCCCTTGAGAACGGCGCGCCGCGACGGACGGCGCGGATTCGCGGCTCGATCGAGCATGCTCCCCCTTATTGATGATTTGCGGCGCCGCAGGGCTGCGGCTCAACAACCAAACGATAGTTCAAATTGGGTCGCGTGGTCAACGGGGATGATTTGTTGACCAAGCAAACGCCGGAAGACCGCTCAATCAGGCTATTTCGGCGTATTATCGGGGGGGACCTCCGGATCTTTAATGGGGCGGCCGTCCGCATCCGCTCCCTACCAGAACGCTCGTCGTCACGCGGTTACCAAACAACTGTTTGAACAACGTTCCGAGTTCGCGTATAGAGCGCTCCATCCGGTGACAAGGAGAACAGCACCCATGAGCGCTTGCATCGTTGGTTGGGCTCACACGCCATTCGGAAAGCTCGAAGAAGAAACTCTGGAAAGCCTGATTGTTCGCGTCGCTTCCGATGCCCTCGCCCACGCCGGAATCGCGGCACAGGACGTCGACGAGATTTTCATCGGTCATTTCAACGCTGGCTTCTCGCAACAGGATTTCACCGCATCACTGGTCCTTCAGGCGAGCGATGCGTTCCGCTTCAAACCCGCCACCCGTGTCGAGAACGCCTGCGCCACCGGCTCTGCCGCCGTGCACCAAGCCGTCCACGCCGTGCAATCCAAGCGCGCCCGCACCGTCCTCGTGGTCGGTGTCGAACAGATGACCACGACGCCCGGCGCCGAGGTTGGCCGAAACCTGCTCAAGGCGTCGTACCTGCCGGAAGACGCAAACACGCCGGCCGGCTTCGCGGGCGTGTTCGGCCGGATTGCCGATCTGTATTTCCAACGTCACGGTGATCAATCCGATGCGCTGGCGAGCATCGCGGCCAAGAATCACGCCAACGGGGTCGCCAACCCCTACGCGCAGATGCGCAAGGATCTCGGCTTTGAATTCTGCCGCCGGGAAAGCGAGAAGAACCCGCAGGTCGCCGGGCCGCTGAAGCGGACCGACTGCTCGCTGGTGTCCGACGGGGCGGCCGCGTTGGTCATCGCCCGGAACGATCTCGCGACCCGCATGCCGCGCGCGGTTGCCTTCCGGGCGGCCGTCCACGTGCAGGATTTCCTGCCAATGTCGAAACGCGACATCATCCGCTTCGAAGGATGCACCAGGGCATGGGACCGGGCGCTGATGCAGGCCGGTCTCTGGCTCTCGGACCTGTCCTTCGTCGAAACACACGACTGCTTCACCATCGCCGAACTGATCGAGTACGAAGCCATGGGACTTGTGGCGGAAGGGCAAGGCGCCGTCGCGGTGCTGGAGGGGTGGACGCACAAGGACGGCAAGCTGCCGGTCAATCCATCCGGCGGCCTGAAGGCGAAAGGCCATCCCATCGGCGCCACCGGCGTGTCGATGCACGCGCTCGCCGCTATGCAGCTGTGCGGTGAGGCCGGGGACATGCAGGTCAGGAATCCGGAGTTCGCCGGCATCTTCAACATGGGCGGGGCGGCGGTCGCCAACTACGTCAGCATCCTCGAACGCACTGCCTGACCGCAACGAGAGCCAGGATCAAACCCCATGAAAATCCTCGTCCCGGTCAAGCGGGTGGTCGATTACAACGTCAAGGTCCGCGTGAAGGCGGACGGCTCGGGCGTTGAGACCGCCAACGTGAAGATGAGCATGAATCCCTTCGACGAGATCGCCGTCGAGGAGGCCGTCCGCCTGAAGGAAGCCGGCAAGGCGACCGAGGTCATCGTGGTCACCGTCGGCCCGGCAGCATCCCAGGAAACCCTGCGCACCGCGCTGGCCATGGGCGCCGACCGCGGCATCCTGGTGCAGACGGGATCCGAGACGCAGCCGCTGGCCGTCGCCAAGGTGCTCAAGGCACTGGTCGACAAGGAGGGCCCGACTTTGGTCATCCTCGGCAAGCAGGCGATCGACGACGACTGCAACCAGACCGGCCAGATGCTCGCCGCCCTGCTGGGCTGGCCGCAGGGCACCTTCGCCTCCAAGGTCACGCCGGGCGAGGGCGCGGTGACCGTCACCCGCGAGATCGACGGTGGCCTGGAGACGGTGGAGCTGACGCTCCCCGCTGTGGTCACCGCGGATCTCCGCCTGAACGAGCCGCGCTACGCCTCGCTGCCCAACATCATGAAGGCCAAGAAGAAGCCCATCGACACCGTCACGCCCGGCAGCCTGGGCGTGGACGTCGCGCCGCGGCTGAAGACGCTGAGGGTCGCCGAGCCGGCCAAGCGCAAGGCCGGCGTGAAGGTGGCCGACGTCGCCGCCCTGGTCGACAAGCTGAAGAACGATGCCCGAGCCATCTAAGGGGGGTGATCTGATATGGCCATTCTCGTCATTGCCGAACACGACAACGCCGCGCTGAAGCCCGCCACGCTGAACACGGTCACCGCCGCCGCCAAGATTGCCAACGCTCTTGGGGACGACATCTACCTGCTGGTCGCCGGCCAGGGCGCACAAGCCGTCGCCGACGCCGCGTCCAAGGTTGCCGGCGTGTCCAAGGTGTTACTGGCCGACAACGCGGCTTACGCGCACCCCCTGCCGGAGAACCTGGCCCCGCTGGTCGTCGGCCTCGCCAAGTCCTACGGCCACGTGCTGGCCGCGGCGACCTCGGAGGGCAAGAACCTTCTGCCGCGCGTGGCGGCCCTGCTGGACGTCGCGGCGATCTCCGACATCACCGGGGTCGTTTCCGCCGACACCTTCGAGCGGCCGATCTACGCCGGCAACGCCATCGCGACCGTGCAGTCGTCGGACGCCATCAAGGTGATCACCGTGCGCACCACCGCCTTCGAGGCGGCGGCGGCCGGCGGTTCGGCGGCGGTGGAGACCGTCGCCGGGACGGGCGACGCGGGTTCCGCCAAGCTCTTAGGCCAGGAGCTGACGAAGTCGGAGCGGCCGGAGCTGACGCAGGCCAAGATCGTCGTCTCGGGCGGGCGCGGCATGCAGTCGGGCGAGAACTTCAAGCTCCTGGAATCGCTGGCCGACAAGCTGGGCGCGGCGGTCGGCGCCAGCCGGGCGGCGGTCGACGCGGGCTTCGTGCCCAACGACTACCAGGTCGGGCAAACCGGCAAGATCGTGGCGCCGGAGCTGTACATCGCCGTCGGCATTTCGGGGGCCATCCAGCATCTCGCGGGCATGAAGGACTCGAAAGTCATCGTCGCGATTAACAAGGATGAGGAAGCGCCCATCTTCCAAGTGGCGGACTACGGTCTGGTCGCCGATCTCTTCAAGGCGGTGCCGGAACTGACAAACATCGTTTGATCCTTCCCATGTTCCTCCGCGCGCCGGTGCGCTTCGACAGAGTGCGAAACTTGCGCTGGGCACTTATCACCCAGCGCCCTTCCTGATTTGGTTAAATCGGTAGCGCTGTGTCGCACCCGGATTCTTCCCTGGCTGAGTGCGAGACTTGGGCCGGGCGTTAACTGCCCGGCTTCTTTCTCAGCAAAATTGTTGCAGATTGACGATGAAGACGCTCGGGATCCTCGACGCTGACCAGACAGGTCGCGTTGTCTGTGTCTGCGCAAAGGCGGGTTGTGAGCTCATCGTTCCCAACAACACGGTCAGCTTATGCCAGTCGATTGCTGCAAGCCCAGACATCGACGGGTGACAATAACGCAACGCCGATCTCACCTGAACCGCGCCGGGTTTGTCGGAGGCCCCGTATCGACCCTGCGGGTATTGCCGGTGCGCTCATAGTGCTCGGGCTTTCCCGCAAGGCAGCGTTTTGTCCGGCGCTGTAAACGCCCGGACCGTCTTCCGCTATCGTTCCTGGCCGAACGGCCGGATGCGGAGCGATACGAACGGATCATATACGCTCGCATATTGCCAGACCGGATAATGGCCCCTCGTATAATCGAAGGCCAATGATGAATGAGGCATGCTCCCTCTATCAAAGTCAACGCGCAAGCAGAGTAGAATAATCTGTGATGCGCCTACGATGGGAGAAAGGTTCGCCGCTCTCGTTCGCCTTCCTCTATGATTTCGACAAAAACAAGCTTAGACCAATTCTTTAAATATTCCATTTTCTTCAGGTCTGCTTTCCTGAAGATCTTGCGATCTCAACCATACCCTTTCGAACGTTCAATGTGGAGTCCGTCGAATCCCATCGACCCGCTGCCGCAAGGCCGTGAAACAGCACCGCAGCCCGCCGCCACTCGGAGAAACCATCATCATGTCCTACGCCATCATCGGTTCGGGCGCCATCGGCGCCGCGCTGGCCCGCCAGTTCGCCCGCCAGGGCCTCGCGGTCCAAATCGCCAACAGCCGCGGTCCGGAGTCGCTGGCCGCCTTGGCGGATGAACTGGGCGCCAGTGTCGTTCCCGCCACGCTGCCGGACGCCCTTCGGGCCGAGGTCGTATCCTGGCCGTGCCCTTCGGCGCGGTGCCCGACGCGGTGCGCGGCGCCGCCGACTGGACGGGCCGCATCGTCGTGGACGCCACCAACGCCATCGACTTCCCCGCCTTCACGCCCAAGGACCTGGGCGGGCGCCTGTCCAGCGAGGTCGTCGCCGACGCCGTGCCCGGCGCCCGCGTCGTCAAGGCCTTCAACACCCTGCCCGCCGCCGTGCTGGCCAAGGACCCGAACGACGGCGGCCGCCGCGTCCTGTTCCTGTCCGGCAACGACGCCGCCGCCAAAGCCGCGGTCGCCGGCCTGATCTGCCGGCTCGGCTTCGCCCCCATCGACCTCGGCCCGCTCGCCGCCGGCGGCCGCCTGCAGCAATTCGGCAACGCCGTGATGGTGCACAGCCTCATCAAGCAGGCCTGACGGGCCACACACACGGAGCGGCCGTCGGCGCTCTGCCCGGCAGCCGCTCCGGTCTGGCGGTCTCACGGCCGGATGGCGGCGAACTCCTCACCGGCAAGGATCATGGCTTGCCGGATGGCGGGATAACCGCTGTAGGGCAGCATGTTCAGAAGGGTTTCGACGACCTCCTCCTTCCGGGCGCCGGCCTTGATCGCGGCGCGGATGTGGACACGCAGCGGCGTGGCGTCGGTCGCGGCGCCACGGGCCGCCAGCGCCGCACAGGCGGTCAGCTCCCGTGTCTTCGCGTCGATGCCAAAGCGATGAAAGATGTCTCCGTAGCAAAACTCGACGATCATGCGACCGATTTCCGGTGCGATGTCGTCGAAGCTGTGCACCACCGCTTCGCCGGACGCGCTCGACGTCGCCGCCAGCGCCGCCAAGCCGCGGCTCCGGCGGGCCTGCCGGCTCTCGGACGCCGCGTCGTCCGCCATGGGTGCGGGATGGGAGGCGGCGGTGGTCCGGTGCTCATCCGGCAGGTCCTCAAGCACCGCGCCCAGGAGAGCAAAGCCGTTCAGCGCGGCCGGAAAGCCGGCATAGACGCTGAGCTGCATGATGGCCTCGGCAAGGGTCGCGGGGGCGACGCCGCCATCGTTCGCGGCCCGGAGATGCAGCCGAAGCAACTCCGAACGGTTGCCCGTCGCCCCCAGCATGCTGATGATCGCCAGATGTTTGTCTTGGTTCGTCAGTCCGTCACGCGACATCACGTCGCCGAAGACGAATTCCAGGGACCAGCGGGCCAGTTCGGGAGACATTTGGGCGACACCGGCGGAGAACGTCGAAGGATCCATTCCCATGAGGTCACGGAATGTGCCGAGGCTGCGCCGGTACCGGTCTGTCCCATCGCCGTCCTCCGGCTCCCTCGGACCATAGGCAAGGCCACGTTCCCTGAAAATGTCCCTCACGATACCGATGGAGTCGATCGCGATGGGAAAGCCGAGCATGGCGGTCGAAAGGAACAGCAGTTCGACGAGGTCGTCCGGCGTCCCTCCGACGTTGAGCAGACCTTCCATGTGAAATTTCAGCTGCGGTTGCAGGGATGCCTGCGCCATCAGGGCGCTGACGGTGCAGATTTGGCGCAGGCGCAGATCAAGCCCGGGGCGGGACAGAACGTCGTCGTAAGGGTATTCGACCGTGAAGCGGGCCATGTCCTTCGACAACCCGCTCAGCCGGTTGATCGGTCCGTCGAAATCGGCGCCGCCAATGCGTTGCAGAAGGAGCATGCCGCGCCTGAAGCGTTCCGCCGGCTCCTGGCTGTGCTCCGTCTCGGGGGAACTCGCATGTTCGGTCGTTGGCATTCTCGCTTCCTTTTCCCCGTCCGGCGGGGCGGTGCCCGCCGCGATGGAAGGAAAGCTGGGCACGCCGGGCCTGGCCGATAATCGGGCGGAAACCGCATGGGCTTTTCAGCACAGCTGAACAATCGCCGCCCGAAACGCCGCCACCAAACCTCCACGGCTGCGCTCATCCGGGCTCTGCGGCCTTGGCCTTGACGAAATTGATGAAGGCGCGCAGCGCCGGGGCCATCTGCCGCTGCTGCGGGTAGCAGAGGTAGAAGCCGGGGAACGGGGCCGACCACTCCTCCAGCAGCGGGACGAGCAAGCCCTTCGCGATCAGGGGCTGCAGCTCGTGCTCCATCCAGAACGCGATGCCGATGCCGTCCACCGCGGCGTCGATCGTCATGCTCTGCTCGCTTAATACCAGCGGACCCTTGACGTCCACCTCGAACCAGGCACCGTCGGCGAAGAACTCCCAGTTGTAGGGGGTGGTCCGCCCCGGCCAGCGCCAGCGGATGCAGGTGTGCGACAGCAGGTCCTTCGGCGTCTCCGGCCGGCCGTGGCGGGCGATGTAGGCGGGGGAGGCCACTGCGATCTGCCGGATGTCGCCACCCAGCCGCAGGACGACCATGTCCTTCTCGATCACCTCCCCCAGCGTGAAGCCGACGTCGAAGCCGGACGCCACTAGATCGACCACCGCGTCGTCGACCAGGATGTCGAGCGTGACGTCCGGGTAGGCCTCTCGAAAAGCCGCGAGGTTCGGCGCGACGTAAGTGCGGAAGGCCGCGCGCAGGCAGCGCACGCGCACCACCCCGGCCGGCCGCGCGCGCAGCTGCCCGACATCGTCCAGCGCCGCGTCCAGTTCCTCCAGCGCCGGGCGGACGCGCAGCAGAAGCCGTTCGCCCGCGTCCGTCAGGGCGACGCTGCGCGTCGTCCGGTGCAGCAGGCGCACGCCCAGCCGCTCCTCGAAAGCGCGGATGATCTGGCTGAGCGAGGAGGGCGACAGGCCCAACTGCTCCGCCGCTTTGGAGAAACTGCCCTGCTCGGCCACCGCGACGAAGGCGCGAAGGTCGGTGTTCCCGCTGGCCCGCATTCAAGAAATTCCCATGGCTGACGCCGATTCTGTCGCGAAACCTAAACACCCTTTTCGGCAATCGGCCGATTAACCCGACCGCCCGGTCCCTCTAGCTTTTCGGACAACGCAGGCCCGATCGCCAGCGCATTCCAACCGCAAGAGGGTGAGGTGGTCCCCGTTCCCCGGACAGATTTGCGGCTTTGCTAAGCTTGGTTCAGGTCCGTGTCATGCCGCCAATCTGATCCCAATCGGGGCGCCCTGGTGGGCTTCGGCCGGGGTTCGGCCGCCGAGCGCGGAGTGCGGTCGGTCGGCGTTGTAATACTCAATCCACTGGCCAATTCCGGCCCGCGCCTCGCTGCCGAACTCGAAGGCATGCAGGTAGACGCATTCGTATTTCAGCGATCGCCAGAGCCGTTCGATGAACACGTTGTCCATCCAGCGGCCCCGCCCGTCCATCGACACCCGAATGCCGGCCGCGGTCAAGAGGCCGGTGAAGCGCGGGCTGGTGAACTGGCTGCCCTGATCGGTGTTGAAGATCTCCGGGCGGCCGTGCCGCGCCATCGCCTCCTCCACCGCCTCAATGCAGAACTCAACGTCCATGGTGTTCGACAGTCGCCACGCCAGCACCCGACGTGTCGCCCAGTCCATCACGGCGACCAAGTACAGGAAGCCACGGCGCATGGGAATGTACGTGATATCAGCGCACCACACCTGGTTCGGACGGTCGATGACCATGTCCCGCAGCAGGTACGGCCAAATTTTGTGCTCCGGATGAGGCACCGTCGTCTTTGGACGCTGGTAGACCGCCTGCAAGCCCATCCGCAGCATCAGACGGCGGACCCGCTTGCGGTTGACCTCCTGCCCCTGGCGCCGGAGATGACGGGTCATCTGCCGACTGCCGTACCAGGGCGTCTCCAAAAACTGCGCGTCGATCCGCCGCATCAGCTCCAGGTTCTCGGCCGGCTCGCCCTTCACCGGCTCGTAATAGCTGGAGCGGCTGAGCGACACCAGCGCGCACTGTCGCGTGATCGACAGGCGCGGATGCTCCGGCTCGATCATCTCCCGCCTCCGGCCGACGCTCATCGGCCGGAGGCCTTGCGCAAAAAATCGCGTTCCACGACCAGTTGCCCGATCATGGCGTGCAGCTTTTCCACCTCACCCTGATGGCTGGCCTCAGCAGCCTCCGCCTTGCCGGAGAACACCCCGGCCATCCCCTCGACGGCCTGCTTCTTCCAGGCGTTGATCAGCGTCTGGTGCACCCCGTGCTTGGCCACGAGTTGCGACACCGTCAGCTCGCCCCGGATCGCCTCCAGCGCCACCTTCGCCTTGAACTCCGCCGAATACCGTTTCCTGTTCCCCGTCATCGGGTCCGTCCTTCCTGATGGGCGAACCAAGCTTAGAGTGCGGATCAAAACCGGGTAGGGCTGAGGTAAATCAACGGCTTCAGCCCACTTTCCACGGGTTTTGATAGGAGCTCTTATCCGACTGTCCGGGGAACGGGGACCACCTCAGCCCGAAAACGCCGGACGGAGAGGACAGCTATGTGCTGTGCGAGATCAACGTCAGCTGCGTCGTCCCATTTCCCCTGACCGCGGTCCCGATGATCGCCAGGGTCGCCGACGAGAGTGTCGCCCTGTTTCGAACGTAACGGCGCGTTCCGAGGGCCTGACAGTTTCCGCTGGCGATGATCAATCCGTGCTCGCGCTTCACCCAGCCAACCTTGCCCTGCTCCCGGAATGGTGCGTAGGGCAAGGCGGGTTCATGAGGCATGAGCTTACCGATCAGAATCCTCCTACAGCCGACGTGGCAGTGACAGGGAGGCGGGCCGCCAACGGACGATGCTGCGCACCGCGTACAGAGCATTCTGATTGTCCTCAATGGAAAAGTAGCGGCGCAGTTCAACAACGGCCGCCCACTCGCCGCCCTCCTCATAGGCCCGGCAGATTGCCGCGCGTTCATCCTCGCTCACCGTGAACATGCCGCATCCTCCGCTTCGTTGCCGTCGTCGGCCGGGATGGCTTCCGCATTCACCCCGGCCTCGGCGAAGGCGCGGCGGAGGGAGGCGAGAACCGCCGCACTGGCGGGCTTCTTGCCGCGCTCGAACTCACCAACGACCGTGTGGCTGCGCAAGGCTCGATGGGCCAACTCCTCGATGGACCAGCCAAGCCTCTGGCGGGCGGCTTTGCACTGCAAAGGGGTCATGAAAGCACTTCCGATCAGGATCACTGTCCAACATGTGAGGCTATTTCGCCGCCGCTCGCTGCTCACGGTCCAATAGGCCTTGAACCCGAGCCCGATCCAGCAAGCTCTTGACCGAGGCCGCCGCCCAGGTGCGTCCCCCCCGTGGCGTGGTTTCCCGCATGGCCTCCAGTTGGGCGCCGATGGCCCGCAGCGACAGCTTGGGGTTTGCCCGGGCGATGCCGGCCACCAGCACCATGAGCCGGTCGTCACCGCGGACGGATGGCACCTTGTCCAACAGCGCCCGGTCGGCCAGCCCCTCGGCGACGAAGGCACGGACGGCCCGGCGCAACCGCTCGGCGGTCCAGTGCCGACCCGGCGGCAGCTTGGCGTTGACGGCGCGGGTCACCACCGCCCACGAGCGCGCCGGCCGGAGGCGCCGCACGGTGGGCAGCCACTCCTCGGCCGTGCGGGTCAGCTCCAGCAGGTAGAGTTGGCGCTGCCGGTCGGCGAGGCGCTGCGCGGTCGCTGCGTCGCCCTGCTTCAGCTTGGGATTGCCGCCGACCCGGCCGCGCGCCTTGGCCGCCGCGAGCCCGGCCCGCGTGCGTTCGCGGATCAGCGAGCGCTCGTACTCCGCCACGGCGCCGAGCATCTGCAGCACCAGCGTGCCGTGTGGGCTGGCGGTGTCGATCGGGCTGGTCAGACAGCGGAAGTGGCAGCCGCGGCCACGCAGATCTTCGATCACCTCCAGCAGGTGGGCCAGCGAGCGGCCGAGACGGTCGAGCTTCCAAATCACCAGCGTGTCGCCGCGGGCGATGCGGGTGAGCGCCCGCGCCAACTCAGGCCGGGCCCGGGCCGCGCCTGACGCCTTCTCCTCGAAGACCTCGGCGCAGCCGGCGGCGCGCAGCGCGTCCAGCTGGCCGGCGGTGGTCTGCTCGTCGGTCGAGACGCGCGCGTAGCCGATGAGGGCCATACCCCTTCTCCCAAGCCGAAAAAAGCCTCCAGACTCCCCCTTTGTAAAGTTATGGAGAATAAGAGTAAACGACCGTTTTGGAGCGCGCCAATTCCTTTACAGCGACCGCGCGGGCGGCGGTCCCGTGATCGGGAGCGTCCCGGAGGAGATCTGCGACGTGGGTCAGGGCGCCGGACCGCGGACCGCAAAATCGGGCTGCGGACATTGGCGGAATGGCTTGGCGATCCAGCTGAAGTTGAGCGCCCTGGCGCGCTTGGAGCGGCCGATCTCGGCGGCGGCCCGGTTCTAAACCGATCCACTCTCTTCTAAACGGATCTGATCTGCAAAACGGCAGCCGGGCCGGGGCGGAAGCCGCGGAAAGCCGGCTTCTAAACTGATCCACCCAACAACGACACAGGGCGTTGAAACCCCTGGAATCCGGCTTTTCACACGAACCACCCGACAACGACAACGACAACGACAAACGCCTCGATAAGTATCCATATCGGGGGGTTATCGCACGCGCGTCCGCCGCGAACTTCCAGTCGCGGAAGTCTTGACCACTTTTCCTACAATTACACACCTAACGCGCCTGCGCTTTCGGTTTCTGGAACTCGAACGGAGCTCGGCGGGGCAATTCTGCGCACCCGCACAACGAGCGACGGCGAAAAAGTGACAACGCATTAGCTCATCTCCGGCTGCGCATGTATATACGAGAGCCCCAGGGTCGCGTCGTTCACTGGTGTGACGCAGCTACTAGCGCGGAGCCAAGGTTTGGCAACCCCCGACTCGCGTAATTTTCTTAGGTCGTCATCAGTGTGCACTGGGCCGGGCGCAAAAGACGCTAAAGCCTTCGGCCGGCGCCCATCTGACAGATGCTCAGAAACGTGGGCGACTGGTGTAAGGCCGCGAACAGCGCGAGTGCTCACTGACCTTCAAGAACTCAGTTCATAATGACGGTGTTTCGTAGCGATCCGTCCTCTGTTACTGTCGAATTTCCTGCATCCGCGGCGCCACTCCTATCAAGCCTGCTGCCGAAGCGGACGGCGGAGGCGCGGAAAAGCTGGGAACGGCAGCACGGCATACGTGTCGCGGAAACGCAGCTGAAACGGCTCAAGCCGGTGTCCTCGGATGCGCCGGCCAATCCCTGGGCTGGGCGATCCACGGAGAAGCACGGGACGGCCCTGGACTCGAGCCAGTTCCAATATACGTCGGAAGCGACGACGCGGAACGCGGCTGGGCACGCTGGTGACCAGCCGGCTCGCTGAATAGGCCAGAACGCTTTCTTGCGCGGTGGTGCGCGTCAAAATAAGCCCCAGATATGCCGACAGGGACAAACCGTGCTGGTGGGCGTCTTGAAGCCAGCGGTCACGCTCGACAGCATCGGCCTTGGCGGTTGCCAAGCGGTGGATGACTGGGCGTATAGGCATACCACTCATTTACACTCTCCTCCAGAAACGTTGGCTGCAGCCGACGCCTGCCGGGCTTGCGACGCCCACAGACAAGTGCCGATGACCGGGCAAAAATCGCTGGTTTGAGCACGCTCCTACAGTCACTCGATCGCGCGAACCGCCGCGGACAGACTCTCCGGGCAACCTAAGGTCAGCAGTTTGTCCAGCCACGCTTGTTGCGCCTCACGCCACTCCCGTTCATTGGTGTCAACCGATTGGGCGATCAGGCGCCAATTGAATTTGACTCCAGCCCGCTGCATTAGCAGACCGACCTCATACCCGTCCCAAGCTGGCCGGTCGCAACTCTTCAGCCATTCAAGCGTTTGGTCCCACGCCACCTTAAACTGTTCCGCTGCCACCATTTTGTCGACCCTGTGCTCCTGTGCGGGCAAACGGAACGGTCTGGCGCATGCAACGCTCAGCAAGTCCGGTAGCCCGACATTGAATTTCGGGTTTCAGACATAAGCCGAAATCTTACCCTATGGTCAAGCCGTTTGCCCGAAAGGACAGTTCGGGACATGGCATATGACCTGAAACACACCATCGGATTGCGGGTGCGTGCGCGCCGGCTGGCGCTGAACCTCACGCAGGAGCAGGTCGCAGAAGCCATTGACCGGACCGTTGAGACGGTCTCAAACATTGAGCGCGGAAAAGCTTTCCCCGGCCTGGACACACTGGAGCAGATCAGTCGGGTTCTGAACTTACCGCTTGATGCATTGTTCGGAAGTATGGACATGGTCGCATCGCCACGCCGGGCAGAACTACGGGCGCGTTTACTCGTCGTCGCCGACGCTCTTACGGACATCGATCTGGAGATTGCCCTTCGCCAAATGGAAGCCTTGGCGCAGGGCCGTGAGCGGCGCGGCTGATGAAGGCCGGTCCTGAGGTTGGCCTCATTCCACGTCACTGTAGAACAGCAGGACCCAGATCTCGGCGCTGAAGTAGCGGCAACGCGCCCAGTCGGGGTTGGACCTGTGCCATGCTCGCCGCTATGCCCGCCGCCATACCGGTTCTGGACTCCGGCTCCGACTTCAGGACGCGGCCGCTTATCGCTGGCGCCCGTCGGAGAAGCACCCGCTTTCCAGCTTGGCCTCGATGCGCAGCAGATGGTCGGCCAGCCGCTGCTCCACGTCCCTCAGCATGGCGAAGGAGACGTAGGTCTTGGCGACCTCCAGCTTGTAGGCGGCCAAGCTCTCGCGCACCTTGGCCTGCGCGGCCTCTGAATCGTTTCGCAGCCGAGTGATCAGCCAAAATAGCCCGCCCATCACGGGCAGTTCCACGGCCGAGATCCACCAGACCAGATCGACGGTATCATGCATTAGATTTCTCCGGTGCAAGTGAAAGAAAAAGGCCGCCTCCTGGGTGGGACACGGCCTTGCGGTGTCGGGTTGCGTCACACCTCCCACCCCGACGACGGCGCCACCACCGGCGCCGTGCCGCGCCAGTCGGACTGGTGCTCGGGCGCGGTGGAGCGGAAAGGCTCGCAGGACAGGGCGCCGGCGACGGCGTCCAGCCTGTCGTCCCGGCCCTTATAGTCGGCGTCCGGCGACCAGTCCCGCATCTCGCGGACGAAGGCGGTCTCCTAGACGCGGGCGTGGGCCAGCAGGCGTTCGCCGACCAGCAGGGCGTCGAACGCCTGCTGGATGCGGACAGCCTTGCTGCGGGTGCTGCTCCACCTCTGTCTCCGCATCTCCGGGTCCACCGTCAGATAGAACACCCGGCGCAGGTAGCGGCACCCCTGATTTCCGCCACGGCTTCGCCCGCCATTGTCACTGCAGTTGGTACCTCAGAACGCGCCTCGAATCACTAGCGAACAAATTTATGGTTCCTGCGATGAGGTTTTATGGGTGCTCTCGCGGAACATTATGGTTCCCTCCAGAGCCGGCGCTGGCGATGATCTGCCGTTCGTCGATGTTGGTCTTCAGCTCGTCCAGCCGATCGACCCAGTCGCCGGCGTAGAAGTCGTAGAGGGTGCATTCGACCGGCGTGTGGTCCAGGTTCATCACCGGAACCGCGCCGTGGCGCGCCTTGGTCGAGGCGGTGCCCTTGCCGACCTTCTGGAAGACGGTGGAGGCGCCCTGGACGTTGTTCTTGGTGCGCACCGTGTTGCGCAGCTTGGAGCCCATGCGCTGGTAGGCGTCGTGCACTTCGCGTTCGAACTGCTTGACGAAAGCCTGGGCGACCGAGGTGGACATTGGATTGTATTCCTTTCGCGTTCTGCGGGGGTTCCGTCCGGCGGGAAGCATTCCGCCACCCGGTTGTCAGGCGCGCCCGATCCCGGAACAGGACGAGGGGACGCGCGCCCGGCCGCGGGCGAAGCGCGAAAAAAAGAAAGGGGCTGGCCGGGCCTTTCGGTTGTCCGGTCAGCCCCTTTCAGGACAGGCATGGAGGGAGGTTCGGGATGCCGCGGCCCATCGCGTGAGGGGACGCACGACGGGCGTTGGCAAGAGTGTTTCTAGGACACGCGCCCTTTCGTGTCAAGAATATTTTCCTTTATCGAACAATCACCCCCTTGGCGCGGTACTCCCTTGGGGCATGGAATATCCCCCGGAGCCACGCTGTTGAATGGTTGGCCTCAACGGCCCGAAAACACGGCATAAAAAAGGAATACGCTTCATGAAGACGATCATCACCGCCTGTGGCGTCGCCGCGCTTCTGCTCGCCACGCCGGCCTTGGCCGAAAGCACGTCCGGAACCACCGCCAAGGAGGTCCCGAGCAACAAGGCGACCGGGCAGGTCGCCGCCACCCATGGCTCGCTCGACCCGGCGGTCGCGAAGATGACCGCGGCCCAGCTCAAGGGGAAGGACGTCTACGGCAGCGACGGCAAGGACATCGCCGAGATCGAGGGCATCGTCCGCAAGGGCGGCCAGACCTTCGCGGTGATCGATGTCGATCACATCGCCGACTTCAGCGACAAGGACGTCGTCCTGCCGCTGGAACGGCTGCACATGAAGGGCAAGCGCCTGACCGTCGACATGACGGAGAACGACCTCAAGGGCCTGGAGTCCTGGCAGAAGGACAAGTACGAGGACGTCAAGGGCGCGCTGCGCTGACGTCAGGGCCGAATCGGGAGGACGGACCGGGGGCGACGGCCCCCGGTTCTTCCGGATCTCACGCCGACCGGCGCAGGCGCATGGCCAGCAGGTCGGCGGCCTGACTGGCGGGAACCGGGCGCCCGGTCAGCCAGCCCTGGACCAGGGTGCAATTGTGGTGGCGCAGGAAATTGGCCTGCTCCTGCTTCTCCACCCCCTCCGCCACCACGTCCAGCCCCAGCATGTCGGCCATGGCGATGATGGTGGAGACGATGCCGTTGTCCTCCCGCTCGCTCGGCACGCCGTTCACGAAGGAGCGGTCGATCTTCAGCGTCGTCACCGGCAGCCGCTTCAGGTAGCTCAGCGAGGAGTGGCCGGTGCCGAAATCGTCCACCGCCACGCGGATGCCCATGGCCTTCAGCGCCGCCAGGACGGACAGAGCGTGGTCCATGTCCTGCATCACCGCGCCCTCCGTGATCTCCAGCTCGACGAGATCGGGCGACAGGCGGTGGCGGTCGATGATGCGGCGGAAATCCTCGGCGGAGCGCTGGCGCAGGTGGCGCGGCGAGATGTTGACGGCCACCGGCACCGGCTCCAGCCCGCGGTCGATCCACTCACGCAACTGGCGGCAGGCCTCGTCGAGCACCCAGTCGCCGAGCGGCACGATGAAGCCGGTGTCCTCGGCGACCGGAATGAACTCGCCGGGTGAAATCATGCCGAAGCCGGGCTTGTCCCAGCGCAGAAGCGCCTCGAACCCCTCCAGCGACTGGTCGATCAGCGAAACCTTGGGCTGATAGTGGAGCTGGAACTCCCCGCGCGCCAGCGCCGCCCGCAGGTCGCGGTCCAGCGCCAGATGGCGGTGCGCCTGGTCGGCCAGCTCCTTGCGGAAGAAGGCGTGGCGCTTGCCGCCGGCCCGCTTGGCCGCATAGAGCGCCGTGTCGGCGGAGCGGATGAGTTCCTGCGCGCTATCGGCATGGTCGGGGAACAGGGCGATGCCGATCGACGGGCGGACGTAATGCTCCGTCCCCATCAGCAGCACCGGCTCGTCGAAGGCGGCCAGGATGCGCTGGGCGGCGATCTCCGCCTCCTTCGCCTCGCCCACCTCGTCCAGGATCACCGCGAAGTCGTCGGTGCCGATGCGCCCCACCGTGTCGCTGGCCCGCACCGTGACGACGATCCGCGAGGCCACCTCCTGCAGCAGCAGATCCCCGGCGTGGTGGCCCAGCGTGTCGGTGATCAGCTTGAAGCGCGACAGGTCCAGGCACAGCACCGCGAAGCCCCGGCCATGGCGGCGCGCCCGCTCGATCGAGGTGTCGAGCAGCGATTCGATGAGGGCGCGGTTCGGCAGGCCGGTCAGCCGGTCCCGCGTGGCCAGCCGCAGAAGCTCCCGCTCGTGGCGCAGCCGCTCCGTCATGTCGGCCAGCGCGCAGACGTAGCTGCGCCGCCCCTGCACGTCCAGGCAGGACAGGGAGAGCGAGGCGTCGATCCGCCCATCCGCCCGCTCGATCACCAGCTCCTCGGCGCGCTCCGTGCGGCCGCCGGTCCCCGGTCCTGCCGCACCGTCCCCGCCCGGCGCTCCCAGCCCGAGCAGCCGGGCGACCCGCTCGCGGTCCTCCTCGGCGAACAGGTCGGCGAAGCGATGGCCGTCGAGCCGCTCCGCGGGCACGCCGAACAGCGCGACGGCGGCGGGGTTGTGCTCCTCGACCACCCCGTCCTCGCCGACCAGCACGATGGCTTCGCCGATGTTGTTCATGATGCCGAACAGCCGCTCGTCGCGCACGATCAACGCCTCGGCGGCCTGCCGGAAATAATCCATGGCGCGGGCCATGGCGCCGAACTCGTCCTTGCGGTCGCGGCCGGGGATGTCGATGCCGGTCTGCCCTTCGGTCAGCCGCTCCATCCGCTCCGACAGCGCCTCGATGGGGCCCAGCACATGCTGCGACAGGAACACCGACAGCGGCCAGCTCAGCACCAGCAGAACGGTGATGAACAGGACGAAGGCCAGGGCCTCCATGGCGAACTCACGGTCGAGGTCGTCAGTCCCGCTGGCCGCCGCGATGGCCCAGCCCCAGGGCTCGAAGGTCAGGCTGGCCCGGACCGAATGCCCCTCACCCATCCAGCCCTCGGGCACGCGCCCGTCGGTGAACACGCTGACATGGAAGGGATCGCGCCCCAGCGCCCGCAGCGCCAGCCGCGCCTGCCCCTGGCCCTCGTCCCGCGCCAAGGCGCCCGCCTCGATGGACGCGTTGATCTCGCCAAGCATGGCGTGGGCCGAGCCAACCAACGCGTGGGTCAGCCGTCCCCGCTCCGTGATCAAACCGCTGCGCAGCAGGTAAAGCGCCGGGATTGCCGCCATCAGGCAGCCGATCAGGCCGATCCAGGTCAGCCAGCGGATCTTGCGGCGCAGCGTCATCACGGTCCCGACGGCAATCGTCACACCCGGCTGCTTCCGGGCGGTTGTCATTCTGCGCGAAAGCGTCGCTTTTTTATTTCAAACACGCAACGGTCAAGTTGCCCGCCCCGGTCCCCCTTCGTCCTTTTCAAACCGGCTGCGACATTTCGCCCATCCGGCGCGGCGTGGGTTCGCAGGCCCCACCATGGCTCCTCCCGCGAAGCACGCCGCGCCGCCGGTCCGGTGACTGATCAGGCGGTCGGATACAGGCGCCGGAACCCGTCGGTCACCTTCGACACCACCGCCGGGTCGCGGTCCCGCCAATAGCGGGGGTCGCGCATCAGCGCCTGCAATTCCGCCTCCCCGCCAGCGGACGGCGCGCCGGCCGGCATCGACAGGGCGGCGGGCTCGCCGCCGGTCATCATCCGGTGAAGCGCCATCACCCCCTCATAGGTGGTCGACAGGCCCTCCACCGCGGCGGGCGGCAGGTTCTTCACCGCCCAGGCGTGGAGCTGCCGCGACACCTCCCGCCAGCGCTCGGCCCCGCCGAACTGGGCGGACAGCCGCTCGACCTCGCGTTCCGCCTGGAACTCGGCGGCCAGCTCCTGAATCAGCGGGACCAGACGCTCGGCGGCGAGGTCGTAGACGAGCTGCGCCTGGTCCGGCGTGAAGCCGGCGCCGTGCAGGCGGCCGTTGATCGCCGGGTCCGGCTCGAACAGCCCGTGGTCGCAGGCAATGCAATAGCCCTCCGGCCCATCGGGCACGCCCGGCGCCGCCAGCAGGTCGGGCCGCTCACCGCTGTCGTGGGGGTGGTCGGGGGCCGGGGCGGGAGCGGACAGCTTGCGCTCCAGCTCCAGATACGACTTCAGCAGCGCCTCCACGCGCACCGCGCCGGTTTCCGGATCGCGGAACTTCTCGGGCACCGCGGGCGGGGCGCCGGGAACGGTCGACGTCAGCAGGTTCTCGGCCATGGATAGCTCCTTATCGATGAAAGACTTTAGGCGCCCTGCCCACGGGCGGTCAGGGCGAGGATGAGGGCGACCAGACGGCGCTGGCCCTCCAGGTCGCGCAGCGCGGCGTCGGAGGCGTCGGGGCCGAGCGTGCGTTCGAGCGTCATCGCCTTCAGCGTGTCCAGCACCCGCTCCCCGTCCGGCCCGGCGAAGCAGCGGGCGAAGCTGGACGCCGGATCGCCGGCCGGAACCGCCTCGGCGGGCGAGGCTCCATCCAGCCAAGCCCAGCCGCCGTTGTTCCACTCCGCCGGATCAGCCATGGGGCGCCTCCGCCCGCACCAGCTTGGCGGGCACGCCGAAGGCCTCGCCCAGCCAGCGCGCGGTCGCCG
The DNA here is from genome assembly GCF_058780635.1 of Azospirillum sp. UENF 312511. Lineage (NCBI taxonomy): Bacteria > Pseudomonadati > Pseudomonadota > Alphaproteobacteria > Rhodospirillales > Azospirillaceae > Azospirillum > Azospirillum sp. UENF 312511. The sequence continues at coordinate 1,065,121 of NZ_JBSNCG010000003.1, forward strand.
CGACGTCCACCGCGGACAGCGCCTCCGGGCCGAGCTGGCGGGCGGTGTCCAGCCAGCGCAGCGTCGCCTGGACGTCGCGCTGCGCCTGCGCCTGGGCCAGCGGGGAACGGTGCTGCAGCGCGACCGTGCGCCCGTCCACCGCGATGTCCGGGATCTCGCCGCGGCGGCGCAGGATGCCGACGGCGCGCAGCACCAGCGGGGTCAGCAGCTCCGCCTGGAGCCGCCCGTAGGTCGCGCCGAGCAGCCGGGCCATCTCGGCGGAGCGTTCGATCACCTCGGTCGCGGTCATGCGCGGCTGGTCCAGCGGCCCCAGCCGGTCGGCCAGCAGCGCGTGGCGGATGCGCGCCCGCAGGTCGTCGAGCACGAGCTGCGACACGTCGAACCGGCCGGGGTTGGCGAGCGGCGTCAGCCCGGCCGACCCCACCGCCTTGGGGATGATCGTCCCCGGCACCAGCCGGATGGTCGCGGGGTTCAGCACCCCGTCGTCGTCGGCCTGCCAGATGCCGGTGACGGCGACGGAGGCGTTCTTCAGCACCAGCTCGACCACCTTGTTGGCGGTCTTGATGTCGGGCAGCGCCTTCATGACCGGCGACCGGCCATAGGTCTCCCCCGGTGCCTTCAACCAGCGGAAGTTGATGAACGGCGATTGCGCGAAGCGCCCCTCGGCCAGTGTGGCGGGATCGGCCAGTCCGCTGTCCAGCACCACCGTCCAGCGGTAGGCCAGCCCGTCCGGCAGCACCGCCTCGACCAGCGGAAAGCGGCTGTCCGGCTCCGCGGCTCCGCGTTCCCGCACCGCGTCCGGGATGGTCACGCCGGGAAAGCGGCGCTCGATCTGGGCCAGCGTCGCCTCGCTGCGCCGGAAGGTGCCGTCCAGCCGCCCGTCCGCCCCCTCCTCCAGCACCGCCTCGGCCAGCGGCACCGCGGTGAAGCGCAGGCTGGAGGCGCCGCCGGGCGGGGCCTCCTCCATCAGCAGGCAGGCGGTGCCCACCGTCACGAGGTCAAGGAAGGCCTGATGGATCTCCACCGCGAAGTTGGAGCGGTCGACATGCGCCTGCACGATGCCGGCGGCGCGGTCGAGCATCGGGGCCACGCGGTCGCGCTCCCCCTCCGGCAGCGACGGACCCGGTTGCAGCCCGAACCAGCACGACCAGGGCGGGGTCAGCTCGGCCAGCAGGCTGGCGGCGAGCTGTTCCACGGCGTCCGGCGCGGTGCCGTCGAACAGCCGGTCCACCCGCCGTTCGCCGGGGGTGCCGCCGCCGCGGAAGGGCTGCCCGTTGGGCAGGGCGTGGTCGTAGCAGTCCTGCCAATGGCTTTCCCAGACCGACCGGCGCTCCCGCGCCGCCCGGTAGCGCTCCAGCAGACGCTCCGGCCCGTTCGGCGACGTGGATGCGGCATCCCCCTTGCGGCCCCCTTGGGAAGTGCCGTGCGTGGTGTCCTTCATGGCCTCACTCCCCCAACAGGCGCTTGCGCAGCGGCACCAGCGCGCCGACGTCCAGCGCACCCCGCCAGGACGTCTGGACCGTCCCCGCCCGTCCCCGGTTGCGCCGCTGGATCAGCGCCTCCGCGGCCTTGGCCGGGTCCTTCTCCTCCTCCGTCGCCGGAGCCGGGCCGGCGGCGGGCGGATCGCCGGCGGGTGAGGCCACGGGAGCGGAAGCCTCCACCGCCGGGGCGGCGGGTTCGGGAAGCGGGTCCGGAGGCGCATTCCACCAGGGCGTCGTGGCGGGAGCCGGCTCCGGGACCGCCACGGGCACCGGAGCCGGCTCGGGGGCGGGCGTCGGCGTGGGTTGAGGATCCGGCGCGGGCGCAGGCGGCGGCGCCGGCCGGGGCGCCTTGAACAGGTTCGCCATGGGCGGGGGGTCCTTGTCCGTGATGCGAAAACAGGCCCTTGTATGAAAGGGCGTCGGGAAGGCGGACGGGCCGGCGGCGCGGATCAGGCCGCGGGGACGGGCCTCGCCAGATGCCGGTAGAGCTGCCAGGGCGTCACGATGCCGGGCGCGTGCAGCCCCAGCAGGCGCTTGATCGCCTCGACGCAGGTGAAGGGAGCCCAGGGGGCCGGACGATTCAGGCCGCGCCGCACCGTCGCCGGGGTCACCGCCATGCCCATCCCGTGGTACCAGCCCGGCAGGTCGAAGGCCGCGGGCAGATCGAGGACCGACACGTCGGTGAAGGACGAGAGCGGATCGACGATCACCCAGTGGTGCCCATCGTGCAGCAGCGCGAAGCAGTGGCGGAACCCCGGCTTCAGCAGACGCAGCCACCACAGCTCCGCCTCGCCCCGGAAGACCACCCAGGCATGCGGCGCGTCCGCTCCCTCCCGGCAGGGTATCACTTGGCAGGAATCCATCTGGCAAGGCTGAGGCAGCGGCGTGCTCACTGAACGATGCCCTTCTCGCGCAGCACCGGGCGGAGCCGGTCGAACGCCTCCCGCCACAGGGTGTGGGCGCGCTGCTCGCGGTAACGCGCCGGGTCCGGCGCCATCAGGCGGCGCCCGTAATGGACCAGCACGTGCAGATGGTCGCGGATCAGCAGGCGACGGCGGTACAGCCGGTCCACCGCGCACAGCACGTCGCCGGGCTCGCACGGGCGCTGGATCAGCCCGCGACCGGCGGCGATGCGCGCGCCGGCGGCCTTGGCGTCCTGCGCCTGGACCGACCAGAACCACGCCTCCTCCGCGCTGCCGAACGGTTCCCCGGCGGCGTCGGACAGAACCATGAACGTGTTGCGGTGCTGGACCATGCGTGAGGTCTCCCTGGAAATTGCAGCTTCTGGGTTCGCGGGCGCAGCTTCGCTCTCGGGCGGAGCGCCGGATGGGCCGCGGCACGCGCGGCTGGCGAACACATGTTCACGTTATGTACTGATTAAAGTCCTTCGTCAAGGAAAATATGAATAGGTTCCTAGGGACGGGCTGGTTCGTTTATGTGATTATCCTCCCATGCTCAAACATGCGGACATTTGGCGGGCGATCGACCGCCTCGCGGCCCAGCACGGGCTGTCGGCTTCCGGACTCGCGCGGCGCGCGGGGCTGGACCCGACGACCTTCAACAAGAGCAAGCGGACCACCGGCGACGGCAAGCTCCGCTGGCCCTCGACGGAGAGCGTGTCCAAGGTTCTGGAGGCGACCGGCGCGTCGCTGTCGGAGTTCGTCAGCCTCGTCGGCGATGCCGCGGGCGCCGGCTCGCTCCAGCGGGTGCCGGTCATCGGCTATGCGCAGGCGGGCAACGCGGGTTTCTTCGACGACGCCGGCTTTCCCTCGGGTGTGGGCTGGGACGAGCTTCTGTTTCCCAGCATCGGAGATCCCCACGCCTACGCTCTGGAGATCGCCGGGGACAGCATGGACCCCGTCTACCGCGACGGCGACACCATCATCGTCTCGCCTGCCGCACAGATCCGGCGCAACGACCGTGTCGTCGTCCGCACCAAGGGCGGCGAGGTGATGGCGAAGCAACTCCTTCGCGAAACCGCCACCAAGATCGAGCTGATTTCCATCAACCGCGCCCACCCGGACCGCAGCATCCCGCGCGCCGAGGTCGCCTGGATGGCGCGCATCGTCTGGGCGAGCCAGTAAGCGTCAGCCCTGCGGCACTCTGTCCTAGGACAAATATCCTTTACTGCGTCATCGGAAGAGCTTATCGTCCGGCCATGACCGGACTCTGCGGAACGCCTCGGCGTTCATCCCTTCTGGAAGAGCTTGAACGCCGCCACGACGACGCGCCGCCCCGCAGCGCGGTGCGGACGGCGCTTCTGGAGGGGGCGGAGCGTCACGCCGCCCTCGCCCGCGCCGCCGCTCTTCGCCTGCACGACCGGCTGGCCGCCGAGGCCGCCGGGGCTCCGCGCAACGGCGCCGCTCCCTGCCCGCAGACCGCACGGGCGGCGATGCCTGGCTGTCCCGCCTCACCGGCGCACTGACTCACCACCGCAACGCCGCCAGCGCGCTGATCCGCGAAGGCAGTTGACTCGATCCGACCGTCAGGCGGCGGGAGAGGAGCCGGCACTGCCGGAGTCGGAGGACGTCCCCTCAGCGGCCACGGCGGTGGCGGGCGCGGTCCGCGCCTTCCTTGCGCGCGGTTTGCGAACCGGTGCCGCGGGGGACGGTGCGGCCGCCGGCTCGGCCGCGCCGTCCACGGTCAAAGACACGGATGGCGTCGGCGCCTCCGTCTTCGCCGTGGCCTTCTTCTCAGCGGCTTTCTCTGGGGCCTTCTCTGGGGCCTTGTCCCGGTCGACGGCCTTCTTCAGCACCTTGCTCTTTGAAAAGCCGGCCTCACGCAAGGCCGTCTTCAAATCCTCCCACGCCAAGCGGATTTCCGTCGCGAAGGCCCGCGCGTCGTCGTCACGGTGGGTGCGGAAATACTCCGCCGCCTCCCGCATCTGGGCCGGCAGGGTTTCCGCCCCGGCGCGCACCGCCTCGTTGCGCAGGCGGTTGTGGCGGTCGTCCAGATAGGTGAGGATCTCCGACAACTCCTCCGGCGTGCAGCTTTTCTGAAGCCTGTCGGTGACCACGGGCGCGGCCTTGTCGATCTTCCCGACCAGTTCCGACCGACCGCGCTTCAGGTCCGGATCGTAGACGGTGCGGATCACCTGGATCACGCGGCGGCGTTCGCGGAATTGCATCATCTCCCCCCTCGACAGCGTCCTTCGACGGACCGATTCACCGCTTGGGAGGAATCATGCCGCGGAACCGGCCATCTATCAAGCCGGCTTTCGGGCCGCATACCGCCCGAAAACCGGCATTCCGAGTCAGCCGAAGCGGATCAGCGGAAGGCGAACTCCCAATAGAGCCCGCGCGCGCGCGCCGCCAGGGGGCCGGGTTGCAAGGCGCGCTCCTCGACGCGGGTGACCGGCACCACCTTCGCGTAATTGCCGGTCGAGAAGACCTCGTCCGCCTCCAGCACGTCGCGGGGGCTCAGGGTAGCCTCCTCCACCGCCACGCCGTCGTCGCGCAGCAGGGCGATCACGCGCTGGCGGGTGATGCCGTTGAGGAAGGTCCCGTTGTGCACCGGCGTGCGCACCACCCCGTCCTTGGCGATGAACAGGTTGGCCGTCGCGAACTCCGCCACGCTGCCGATGGGGTCGAGCATGATGGCGTTGTCGAAGCCGCGCTCCCGCGCCTCCTTCAGCGCCAGCCCGGCGTTGGGGTAAAGGCAGGCGGCCTTGGCCTCGGTCGGCGCCATGTCCGGCACCGGGCGGCGGCGGCTGGACAGGCAGGCGGTGAAGCCGGCGGCGCTGGGCAATGGCGCCTCGTAGACCGACAGGACGAAGCGCGTGCTCTCGGCGTCGGGCGCGACGAAGCCCTCCTCCGCGTAGAACATCGGCCGGATGTACAGCTCGGCCTCCTTGGGGAAGCGACGGATGCCGTCCCAGCACAGCTCCTCGATCTCCCCGGCGGTCAGCATGGGGGCGAGGCCCATCACCTGGGCCGAGCGCACGACGCGGGCGCAGTGGCGGTCGAGGTCGGGGGCCACGCCCTGGAAGGCGCGGGCGCCGTCAAAAACGACCGAAGACAGCCAGAGCGCGTGAGTCATCGGGCCGACGATGGCGGGGTTGCCCGCGATCCATTCGCCCTGAATGTAGCTCAACGCCTGACCGGCCGTGCTGCCCATGATCTTCTCCCTTTTTGGCTTCGGGTTGGTTCTATCCGGATGGTTCGCTCCCTCGAAAAGCATACCCCCTCATCGCCGCCGGTCAACCTGCGCAGACGGGCCAGCCGGACGGTTGATGCAGGACACCCTCACCACACCGGGAGCGACCGACCCATGGGCTGGACCTATTCGAGCGCCTTTCCGCAGCCGCTGCGCGCGGCCCCGCCCTTCCCGCCGCCGGGCCAGGACGTTCCCACCCCGGGCCCCCTGACCGACAACCCGGACCTGCCGACCCCCGGCCCGCAGGAGGACATGCCCTCCCCCCTGCCCAACGACGACCTGCCGCCGTCCCGGCCCACCGATCCCGACTTCGCATAAGCGCAGACGCTGAACGGCCAAAGAAAACGGGGCGCCCCCTTGCGGAGGCGCCCCGTTCTTCATCGGTGAACCGAAACGGACGGATCAGCGGCGCTGAACCATCAGCTTCTTGATCTCGGCGATGGCCTTGGCCGGGTTGAGGCCCTTCGGGCACGCCTTGGTGCAGTTCATGATGGTGTGACAGCGGTAGAGGCGGAACGGGTCCTCGAGGTTGTCGAGGCGCTCGCCCGTCATCTCGTCGCGGCTGTCGACGATCCAGCGGTAGGCCTGGAGCAGGATCGACGGGCCGAGGTAGCGGTCGCCGTTCCACCAGTAGCTGGGGCAGGAGGTCGAGCAGCAGAAGCACAGGATGCACTCGTAGAGGCCGTCCAGCTTGGCGCGGTCCTCCGGCGACTGCAGGCGCTCGCGGCTCGGGGCCGGCGACTGCGACTGCAGCCACGGCTTGATCGAGGCGAGCTGGGCGTAGATGTGCTTCAGGTCGGGGACGAGATCCTTGACCACCGGCATGTGCGGCAGCGGGTAGATCTTGACGTCACCCTTCACCTCCTCGATGGCCTTCAGGCAGGCCAGCGTGTTGGTGCCGTCGATGTTCATCGCGCAGGACCCGCAGATGCCCTCGCGGCAGGAGCGCCGGAAGGTCAGGGTCGAGTCGATGTTGTTCTTGATGTAGATGATCGCGTCCAGGATCATCGGGCCGAACTTGTCCAGGTCGACGACATAGGTGTCGACCCGCGGGTTCTGCCCGTCATCCGGCGACCAGCGGTAGATCTTGAAGGTCTTCGCCCGCTTGGCGCCGCTGGCGGTGTTGATGGTCTTGCCGACGCCGACCTTGGAATTGGCGGGCAGGTTGAATTCGACCATGGTTCGTATCCTTGCCTTGCTCTTGCCGCCTTAGTAGACGCGGGCCTTGGGCGGGAACACCTGCACCTCGTCGGTCAGGGTGTAGAGATGGACCGGGCGGTACCCGATCTTCGTCTCGCCCTTGTCCGACACCTCGATGACGGTGTGCTTCATCCAGTTCTCGTCGTCGCGGTCCGGATAGTCCTCGCGGGCGTGGGCGCCGCGGCTCTCCGGCCGGTTCTTCGCCGAGTGGAGCGTGGCGACCGCCTGGTACAGCAGGTTGTCCAGCTCGATGGCTTCGACGAGGTCGGAGTTCCAGACCAGCGAACGGTCGCTGATCGCCATGTCGCTCTTCTTCGCGAAGGTCTGGTCAATGAGCTTGACGCCCTCCTCCAGCACCTCGCCGGTGCGGAAGACCGCGCAGTTGTTCTGCATGGTCCGCTGCATTTCCAGGCGAAGCTCCGACGACTTGATGGAGCCCTTGGCGTTGCGGATGCGGTCGAAGCGCTCCAGGGCGACGTCGGTCGCGGCGGCGGACGACGACACCGACTTGCCCTTCTCGACGATCTCGGCAGCGCGGATGGCCGCCGAACGGCCGAACACCACGAGGTCGAGCAGCGAGTTGGAGCCCAGGCGGTTCGCGCCGTGCACCGACACGCAGGCCGCCTCGCCGATGGCCATCAGGCCGGGCACCACGCGATCCGGGTCCTCGGCGGTCGGGTTGACCACCTCGCACCGGAAGTTGGTGGGGATGCCGCCCATGTTGTAGTGCACCGTCGGTAGAACCGGGATCGGTTCCTTGGTGACGTCCACGCCGGCGAAGATCTTGGCCGTCTCGGCGATGCCGGGCAGGCGCTGGTGGATGATCTCCGGCGGGAGATGCTCCAGGTGCAGGTGGATGTGGTCCTTGTGCTCACCGACGCCGCGGCCCTCGCGAATCTCGATGGTCATCGAGCGGGACACCACATCGCGCGAGGCGAGGTCCTTGGCCGACGGCGCGTAGCGCTCCATGAAGCGTTCGCCGTTGGAGTTGGTGAGGTAGCCGCCCTCGCCGCGCACGCCCTCGGTGATGAGGCAGCCGGAGCCGTAGATGCCGGTCGGGTGGAACTGCACGAACTCCATGTCCTGCAGCGGCAGGCCGGCGCGCAGCACCATGCCGCCGCCGTCGCCCGTGCAGGTGTGGGCCGAGGTGGCGGAGAAGTAGGCGCGGCCGTAGCCGCCCGTCGCCAGAACGACGAGCTGGGCGCGGAAGCGGTGGATGGTGCCGTCGTCGAGGTTCCAGGCCACCACGCCCTTGCAGACGCCGTCCTCCATGATGAGGTCCAGCGCGAAATACTCGACGAAGAACTCCGCCTCGTGCTTCAGCGACTGCTGGTAGAGGGTGTGCAGGATGGCGTGGCCGGTGCGGTCGGCGGCGGCGCAGGTGCGGTAGGCCTGCTGCTTGCCGTAATGGGCGGTCATGCCGCCGAAGGCGCGCTGGTAGATCTTGCCTTCCGGCGTGCGCGAGAAGGGCACGCCGTAGTGCTCCAGCTCGATGATCGCCGGGATGGCCTCGCGGCACATGTACTCGATGGCGTCCTGGTCGCCCAGCCAGTCCGACCCCTTGACGGTGTCGTACATGTGGAAGCGCCAGTCGTCCTCGCTCATGTTGCCGAGCGCCGCCGAGATGCCGCCCTGGGCGGCCACGGTGTGCGAGCGGGTCGGGAAGACCTTGGTGATGCACGCCGTCTTCAGGCCCTTCTCGGCCATGCCGAAGGTGGCGCGCAGGCCCGCACCGCCGGCACCGACGACGACGACGTCATAGGAATGATCGATAATATCGTAGGCGGCCATGGCTCGTCAGGCTCCGAACGAAATCTTGAGGACGGCGATGACGCAGGCGGCACCCAGCACGAAGCACAGGGCTTTCACGGCCAGGATGCTCAGGATCTTCGCCATCTCGTTGTGCACGTAGTCCTCGATCACCACCTGCAGCCCGGCCTGGGCGTGGTGGAAGGTGACCACGGCGGTCAGCACCATCATCAGCGCCGAGAAGGGCGAACTCCAGCCACGCGACGAAGGCCGCGTGGTCGGCGCCCAGATGGCGGATCACGCCGAAGACGAACCAGATGGTCAGCGGAACCAGGGCGATGGCGGTGACGCGCTGGTGCCACCAATGCTCGGTGCCGTGCTTGGCGGAGCCCAGGCCGCGCGCGATCTGCAGCGGCGAGCGGAGGGTCTTGCTGTTGGACGCCATGTCTTCTCTCCTCACCACACGGCCAGGCCGATGATCCAGGTCAGCACGGTCAGCACGGCCGCCGCACCGATGACGATCTGGTTGCCGCGGTCCGCCTCGCTCAGCTCGAACGCCTTGCCGGCGTCCCACACCAGATGCCGGATGCCGTTGCACAGGTGATAGTAGAGCGCCAGCGACCAGCCGAACATCAGCAGCAGCCCGAAGAAGGAGCCGATGAAGTGCTGCGCGCGCTCGTACGCGGCGGGGCTGGTGGCGGCGGCGACCAGCCACCAAGTCAGCAGAAGGGTACCGACGGCCAGCCCCACGCCCGTGATGCGGTGCGTGATGGACAGGAGCGCGGTCCTGGGGAGTTTGTAGACTTGCAGATGCGGAGAGAGCGGCCGACCGCTGCCGTTTGCCATTGCGTCGTCCTCAGTTCGGCGACCGGTCGCGGCAAGGAGGGCTGTTGCCGCGACGGCGGGTGATGCGAGACCGAAAGTTTTAAGCCCTGCTGTGTTTGGCGATTGAATTACGCCTCTACCGCACACGAGTTAACGGCAGGGACTTGGCCGTGGCCAAAATGGCGCACCGCGGGAAGTGCCTGAAAACTAACGGGCTTTGCTGCAGCTGGTATTACCAGGGCCGAAACCCGGTTTCGCCGTTCAGCCTATTACTTGTCGAAGCGGCGAACATTCTCCACCATCATCGAATACATCTGGGTAATCAGCTCCGCCGGACGCAGCCGGCCGAAGGGGATGTTCTCCTTGGCCCATTCCACCAGCCCCTCGGGCGGGCGGACCGGAGCGACCTCATACCCGGCCTTCTTCAGCGCGTTCATCACCGAACGCGCCTGCTTGGTGTAGTCCTCGTTGAAGAAGGACTTGTCCGCGTCCTTGATCGCCTTGGCGATGATGTCTTCGAGCGGAGTGGCCATGCCCCGGTGTGCCGGTCGCGGTCGTTCGTGATAGGGCGGACACGGTGTCACAACGCGGGCGCTGTTGCAATTCCATTAGGAACCGCATACCTCAAGCCCTCTTCGCACCGCATATCACAGGGATTAACCGCCATGGGCTACACAGTCGCGGTCGTCGGCGCCACCGGCAACGTCGGACGGGAAATGCTGACCACCCTCGCCGACCGCCGGTTCCCGGCCGACGCGGTGATCGCCCTGGCCGTCGACAGCGCGGTCGGCAAGGAGGTGTCCTTCGGCGAGGACGCGGTGCTGAAGGTCGAGGACGTCGCCCGCTTCGACTTCAAGGGCGTGGACATCGCGCTGTTCGCCGCGGACGCCAAGGTTTCGGCGGCCCACGCGCCGCGCGCCGCCGCGGCGGGCGCCGTGGTGATCGACGCCAGCCCGCAGTTCCGCATGGACCCCGACGTCCCGCTGGTGGTCCCGGAGGTCAACGCCGACGCGCTCGCCGGCCACGCGAAGAAGAACATCGTCGCCAGCCCCGGCGGTGCTGCCATCCTGCTGGCCATGGCGCTGAAGCCCCTGCACGAGCAGGTCACGGTGAGCCGCGTCGTCGTCTCCACCTACCAGGCGGCCTCGGACGCCGGCAAGGAGGGCATGGACGAGCTGTTCGGCCAGACCCGCGCCATCTACGTCAACGATCCGGTGCAGAAGTCCGTCTTCTCCAAGCAGATCGCCTTCAACGTCATCCCGCACATCGGCCCCTTCATGGAGGATGGCGCGACGCGGGACGAGTGGGCGCTGAACGTCGAGACGAAGAAGATCCTCGACCCCAAGATCAAGGTGAGCGCGACCTGCGTCCGCGTCCCCGTCTTCATCGGCCATGCCGCCGCCATCACCATCGAGTGCGTGGAGCCGGTGACCGCCGAGGAGGCGCGCCAGATCCTGCGCAAGGCGCCGGGTATGCAGGTCATCGACCAGCACGACAACGAGGGCTACATCACCCCGGTCGAGGTCGCCGGCGACGACCCGGTCTTCGTCAGCCGCATCCGCGAGGACTACACGGTGGACAACGGCCTGTCCTTCTGGGCCGCCACCGACAACCTGCGCAAGGGCGCCGCGCTCAACGCCGTGCAGATCGCCGAGCTGCTGGTGAAGGAGTATCTCGACGCGTGATCCCCATCCGTCCCTCCCGCCCGGACGACGCCCCGGCGCTGTTCGCCGTCTGGCTCGCCGCGGTGCGCAGCACGCACGATTTCCTGAGCGAGGAGGACATCGGCTTCTACGCCGACCTCGTGCGCGACCAGTATCTTCCGGCGGCGGCGCTGCTGGTCGCGGTGGACGGTGACGACCGGCCGGTGGGCTTCCTGGGCATGACCGGGCGCAAGATCGACACGCTGTTCGTCGATCCGGCGTGGCACGGCCGGGGGATCGGCCGCGCCCTGGTCGCCCGCGCCCTGGAGGGTGGGCCGGAGCTGACGGTCGACGTGAACGAGCAGAACAGCGCCGCACGGGCCTTCTATCAGCGTCTCGGCTTCCGGGAGGTCGGGCGCTCCGCGCTGGACGACAGTGGCCGCCCGTTCCCCTTGCTGCATCTCGCCCTCGACGGCTCCGGCCAGGGCGGCCCGACCAGAGCCTGAAGGGCTTACTTGACGAACAGCCGGTACAGGGCGGAATGGTCCAGCCCGCCGTCGCCCTGTTCGGCCAGCAGCTCGAACAGCTCCAGGCTGAGGCCCAGCGCGGGAAGCTGGATGCCGGACTGCTCCGCCAGCTCCTCCGCCTGTTTCAGGTCCTTGATCTGGGTGACCACACGGCCGCCCGGCGTGAAGTCGCCGGAGACCATGCGCTGGCCGTGCAGCTCCAGGATGCGCGACTCGGCGAAGCCGCCGCGAATGGCGTCGCGGACCTTGCCCGGCTCCACGCCCGCCGCCTTGGCCAGCGCCAGCGCCTCGGCCACCGCGCCGATGCTCAGCGCGACGATCACCTGATTGGCCATCTTGGCGACCTGCCCGGCCCCGCTGTCACCGACATGGGTGATGCGCTGGCCCATCGCCTGGAACAGCGGCAAGGTGCGGACGAAGGCCTCCTCCGTGCCGCCAGCCATGATGGTCAGGGTACCGGCCTCCGCCGCCACCGTGCCGCCCGACACCGGGGCGTCCACCCAGTCGGCGCCCTTGGCGCGGACGGCCTCGGCCAGCTTGCGGGTCGCCCCGACCGCCGTGGTGCCCATGTCGATGACGAGATGGCCGGGCCGCAGCGCGTCCATCAGCGCGGCGGCCACCGCCTCGACCGCCACGGTGTCCGACAGCATCAGCACGATGGAGTCGGCGCGGGCGGCGACCTCCGCGGGTCCGGCGGCCGGGCTCATGCCCTCGGCCGCCAGTTCTTCGACCGGGCCGGGGCTGCGGCTGCTGATCACCAGGGCCGCACCGGCCTTCGCCAGATTGCGGGCCATCGGCCGGCCCATCAGGCCCAGCCCGATGAAGCCGACTGTATGGTCCTTGAGGCCCGCCATGTTCCCAGCTGCCATGTCCCTGGCCGTCATGTCACCGGCCGTCACAGGCGGGTGTGGCGCGCCCGCGCGCCGCGTTCGATCGCGGCGGCGCACAGCCGGTCCACGCCCAGCTTGTGCCGGATCAGTTCCAGCATCCGCAGCTCCTCCTGCGAGGCCGCCGGGTCCGCCGCGGCGATGTCGCAGGCGAGCGCGTAGGCGGTCTCGGACAGCTTGGACGGAATGGCCTCCTTGACGATCTGGAGCGTCGTCTCCAGCCCGTCGGCGTCGGCCAGCAGACCGGAGCATTCGCGGGTCACGTCGGTCAGCCGGTCGATGTCGAAATCCTTGAAGATCGGCAGATAGCGGACGTTCTCGCCGATGGCCTCAAGCTCCGCGTCCGTCATGTCGCCGTCGCACGCCGACACCAGCACCATGACGTAGATGAGCGCGCTGTGATGGTTGATCATCGAAACTCCTGCGGAAAAAGGGCCCCGCCCAATCTTGCCCGCCCCCCGCGCGCCGTCAAGGGAGGGAGCGCCGTCAAGGGAGCTATGCCCGGGATGGACGGGTGGGTCCCTCGACAGGGGACGGGTTGCCCCTTAAGGTCGGCCCCCATGTCGGTGGTCTTCAACGTGGCGCTCCCGGTCTTCGCCATCATCCTGGCGGGCGTCCTTTCCGGTAAGGCGAAGCTTCTCGGTCCCGCCTCGTCGGAGGCGCTGAACAAGTTCGTCTACTGGATGGCCCTGCCGCCGGTGCTGTTCCTCGGCACGGCCAAGCGCTCGCTGCCGGAGATCTTCAACGGCCCCTTCATCGGCGCCTTCCTCGGCTCGATGCTGGCGGTCTACGCGCTGGGCGCCCTGCTCGGCTGGCTGATCCACCGCGAGCGCACGCAGATCCAGTGCATGCAGGGGCTGAACGCCTGCTTCTCCAACACCGGCTACATGGGCATCCCGCTGTTCCTGGCGGCCTTCGGCCCGGACCGTCTGGCCCCGGCCATCCTCGCCACCGTCATCATGAGCGCGATCATGGTCGGCATCGCGGTGATCTGGCTGGAGTTCGCCAACAGCCAGGGCGGCGGCATCGGCAAGGCGCTGCGCGACGTCGGCCGGGCGCTGGTCAAGAACCCGCTGATCATCTCCACGGCCCTTGGGCTCGCCTGGTCGGTCTTCCTGTCCGGCGTGCCGGTGCCGCGCCCGATCGCCATCTACTGCGACCTGATGGGCGCCTCCGCCGGTCCCTGCGCCCTGTTCGCCATCGGCCTGTTTCTGGCGACCCAGAGCCTGAAGGCCAACCTGCTGGAGGCCGGCTGGATCAGCGCCCTGAAGCTGGTGGTGCAGCCGGCGCTGGCTTGGTTCCTCATCCAGACCCTGTTCCCGCTGGACCCCTTCTGGGCCGGGTCGGCCATCATCCTCGCCGGCCTGCCCACCGGCGCCCTGACCTTCGTGGTGGCCAGCCAGTACCGCATCTATGTGGAGCGCACCTCCGCCGCGATCCTGATGTCCACCATCGCCAGCGTGGTCACCCTGTCCGTCCTGCTGGCCACCTACGCGCCACCCGCCTGAACCTTGGCTTGCGGTCGCCCGGTCGTGCTCGCCTCTTCGGCTGCTCATCTTTCCTGACACAAAGACATCATTGAACAAGTGTCGCGCAGAACACGCCGCGCCGGTTTTGCATATTTTTTAATAATTGCCGCTCCATCATTTGACACAGGCAAGTCCAACGCCCCACGCATGGACGTCTGGACTGCCAAATACTTTCGTTCAGACTCATAACAATCGACCGCCGCCGCATCGTTTCGGGGGAAAGAGATACGCGCCATGTCCATGCTGAGTTCCATGACCATCCGGACCAAGGTGGTCGCCGCCACCGTCTGTGTCCTGCTGATGTCGGTCGCCCTGGGACTGTTCGCCGTTGACCGGCTGAGCACCGTCAACCACGCCGCTGAGGAAATCCGCTCCAACTGGCTGCCCAGCGTCACCGCCATCGGAGAGATTGACGGTGCGGCCAACGATTACCGCATCCTGGAGGCGTCCCACATCCTGGCGCTCCACCCCGCGGAAATGGCCGAGGTTGAAAAGGAAATGACCACGGTTCTTAACCGCTTGGCGGAGGCCCGGCGGAAGTATGAACCGCTGTTGGCACCCGGTTGGGAAACCCAGACCTTCAAGCGCTGGGAGGCGGCCTGGGACAGCTATCTCAAGATCAGCCAAGGCAAGCTGCTTACCTCCTCCCGGGCCAACGAGAACGAGAAGGCCACCGGCATCTACCGGGAGGAGTCACGCAAGGCGTTCGACGGATGCTCCGCGCTCATCAACGAGCTGACCGCCTCCAACGTCCAGAACGCCACGAAGGCGGCGGACAGGGGGCGGGCCACCTATGTCGGGGCGCAGAGCTGGATTCTGGGCGCCATCGCCTTCGTGGCGGTCCTCTGCCTGTTTGCCGGCATCGCCATGACGAAGTCGGTCGCCCGGCCCATCATCGCCCTGACCTCCATCATGGACCGTCTGGCCAAGCGCGACCTCGGCGTCGCGGTGGAAGGCGGCGCCCGCCGGGACGAGATCGGCGCCATGGCGCGGGCGGTGCAAGTCTTCAAGGACGGCCTGATCGAGGCGGAGCGCCTGACCGCCGCCCAGGCCGCCGAGGAGGAGAACAAGCGCCGCCGCACCGAGCGGATCGATTCGCTGATCCGCAACTTCGACGGCGCGGTGCACAGCGTCCTGCAGACCGTGGGCGCCGCGGCGTCGCAGCTCGACACCACCGCCCGCAGCATGACCGACATCGCCGAGCACACGCGGGCCGAGGCCGGCAGCGCGGCGTCCGCGGCCGAACTGACCTCCGCCAATGTGCAGACCGTCGCCGCCGCGTCGGAGGAGATGGCCGCCTCCATCACCGAGATCTCCCAGCAGGTGTCGCAGTCGGCCGGCATCGCCGGCAAGGCGGTGGACGAGGCCGACCGCACCAACGCCACCGTGCAGGGGCTGTCGGAAGCGGCCCAGCGCATCGGCGACGTGGTTGACCTGATCCAGAACATCGCCGCCCAGACCAACCTGCTGGCGCTCAACGCCACCATCGAGGCGGCCCGCGCCGGCGAGGCCGGCAAGGGCTTCGCCGTCGTGGCGAGCGAGGTCAAGAGCCTCGCCAACCAGACCTCCAAGGCGACGGAGGAGATCGCCCAGCAGATCGGCGCCATCCAGGCGGCCACCGGCGGGGCGGTCGGCGCCATCCGCGGGATCGGGGCGACCATCTCGTCGATCAACGACATCTCCTCCTCCATCGCCGCCGCCATCGAGGAGCAGGGTGCGGCAACCCAGGAGATCAGCCGCAACGTCCAGCAGGCGGCGCAGAGCACTCAGGAGGTGACCAGCAACATTGGCCGCGTGTCGCAGGCCGCGACCGAAACCGGAAGCGCCGCGACCCAGGTGATGTCGGCCTCCGGCGACCTGAACCAGGGAGCGATGCGTCTGAAGAGCGAGGTGGAGAACTTCCTCGTCGCCATCAAGGCGGCGTAAGGATCGGCTGACCGGGGCCGCCCACCAGCGGTCCCGCGGCTGTTGCCAAGCCGCCGCTGCCCGTATAATGTGCACCGCGCATCAAGAGTTGAGCGGACGCTCAACGCCAACCTGCTTTCCCGAGCAAGGTGGCGTCCCGAAGGGGGATGTGGCCGGACCGGCAAACAAACGGGGTTCGCCATGACGTCTGTTCCGACCGATGCACCGACAGCGGAGCCGGACGAGTCATGCCCATCAAGATACCCAACGATCTTCCCGCCTTTACCGCCCTCCAGGCCGAGGGCGTCATGGTCATGCAGGAGGCCGACGCCATCCGGCAGGACATCCGGCCCCTGCGCTTCGGCCTGCTCAACCTGATGCCCGACAAGATCCGGACCGAGACGCAGATCGCGCGCCTTCTCGGCAGCACGCCGCTTCAGGTCGAGCTGTCGCTGATCCGGATCACCAACCATGTGCCGCGCAACACCGCGGCCGACCATATGAGCGCCTTCTACCGGTCGTGGGAGGACGCGCGCCGCGAGAAATTCGACGGTTTCATCGTCACCGGCGCCCCGGTCGAGACGATGCCCTTCGAGGAGGTGTCCTATTGGGACGAGTTGTGTTCGGTCTTCGACTGGACGCAGAGCCACGTCCATTCCTGCCTGAACATCTGCTGGGCGGCGCAGGCCGCCGTTCATCATTTCCACGGGGTGCCGAAGCATCTTCTGCCGCGCAAGGCGTCCGGCGTGTACCGGCACCGCAACCGCGCCCCCGCCTCGCCCTATCTGTGCGGCCTGTCCGACGGCGTGCCCATTCCGGTCTCGCGCTGGACCGAGGTGCGCGAGGAGGACATCCCTTCCGGAAGCGGCCTGCGCGTGCTCCTGGATTCCCCGGAGACCGGCCCCTGCCTGCTGGAGGACGCCGCCCGCCGGTCGCTGCACATGTTCAACCATGTCGAGTACGACACCGACACCCTGCGCAACGAGTATGTCCGGGACGTCGCCAAGGACCCGGCCACGCCGGTTCCCCACGGCTATTTCCCAGACGACGACCCGAATCTCCCGCCCGAAAACCAGTGGCGGAGCCACGCCCATCTGCTGTTCGCGAACTGGATCAACCGGATCTACCAGACGACGCCCTTCGATCTCGCCCGCATCGGCACGGCAGAAGGGTCAGCCGTCCTCACGGCGGCCTGACCGCCCCGTCACCCTCCTCCACCGGCCGCACCGCGTCGTCCATCTGCAAGGCGAGCCAGAGCAGATGCGCCGCGGCGGACGGGCTGGCGCGCGGCGGACGGGAGCCGCTCCCGCCGCCGTCCTCCCCCGCCAACGCCAGACCGTACAGGGCCGCCACAAGATTGCCCTTGGCGCGGGACGACAGGCGCCGGCCCCGGTCGTCCAGCCCCTGCTCCACGAGGGCAATCGCCTCGCTCAACAGCGCGAGGTCGAGCACCGATCCGGACTCCCGCGGCGAGAGCGCAAGCGCGCCGTCGCCGGACTCCGGCTGGCCGGCCGCCATCCGCATGCTGCCCCGGCCGGTCAGCAGCCAGTTCATGTCAATGCCGAGGGCGGCCAGTTCCGACAGGGTCTCTCCCTTCGGGAGCTTGCCGTTCAACTCGTACGACTGCCACGTGTTCTCCCCGAGGCAGAACCGGCGTGACATTGTTTTTTGTGTCTCACCGAGAAATTCGCGCACGACCTTGAGCCGATCCCCAAGCTGCACCATGCCGGTTTCTCCCGAGCCCGGAGAGGAATCCCCCATTTCCAAGGTGACTTTGCTTCCCACGGCGCCCCGTGCACGGCGGGGCCAATCGTCGGTTGCACGCTTTCTCATGTTGCGACGATACATATTATCGTGTAAGAAACGTTGGGATACGCGGTGCGCAGCACTTTTACGCATGGATACGACATGGCCATTCTCGGTGTGCGCTCCATTTATTCCGCCTTCGGTCCAGGCTCCGCGGGGCCGCCGGCCAAGGCCCGCACGCGACACTAGAAACCGTGCCCCCCTGAAGGGCGTCCAGGTTCTGCACCGGTAGAGTAGCGAAGTCTCCTTCACCGCTCGCGGGAGCACGGCGGCCATGATGATTATGGGACGCCAGTTTCTTCCGGACCGACGTCTTCGGAAGCGTCCCACGAATCTCTCCGCATGGCCGCCCCTCGGCCACCGACCAATCCTTCAACTTATCGCAGAACATGTAGGTTTTTGCATTGCCCATCCGCTCACCCATGCGGCCGGGTGTGCGGAAGCATGTGCGGCATTTCCTCACTGTCACACAATGAACGATTTTGCCGCAACCGGTTCATTGCAAAATTGATCGTTTTCAACGAAGAAAAACAAAAATACAAAAATGCTCCTTTGGTGAAAGCGCGAGGAAGCCGACCACCGACACGACAGAAAAGAGAAAAACAAACCATGAATGACATCAGCGTCAGAACAAAGACTTTCGCCGTTTTTGCGTTTCTATCCCTGCTTCTCGCTGGAATTGGCGCTCTTGGAATCAACCGGCTGTCGGTGGTGAACGACAGCTCGACGGAAATCGCCACCTTCTGGATGCCGCGGGTCGTGCAGGTCAACACGGTGAACGACGCGGTGTCGAACTTCCGCATCCTGCAAAGCGCCCACATCCTCAGCACCAGCGAGCCGGAAATGGCCGCGGCGGAAAAGAGGATGGACGAGATGGAAGCCAACATCGCCAACGCCCGCCGGACCTACGAGGCGACGCTGCGCACCGCCGAAGGGCGCGCTCTGTTCACCCAGTTCGAGCAGCAATGGGCGCAGTATCTGACGCTGCAGCGTCAAATCACCGCCCTGTCGCGGCGCAACGAGAACGCCGCCGCCAACGCCCTGTTCCGCGATGCGGCCGACAAAGGCTTTCAGGAGGTCGGGCGGACTCTCGACGCCATGATCGACCACAACAACCGCGGGGCCGCCAAGGCGAGCGACGACGCCGACGCCGTCTACGCCCAATCCAGCACGATGCTCATCGTCGCTCTGCTCCTCGGCATCGCCGTCTGCCTGGGCGGCGCGCTGATGATGATCCGCGGCGTCTCGGCGCCGATCGGCGCGATGACCGAGGCGATGCGCCGGCTGGCCGGCGGCGACAAGACGACGGCGATTCCCTTCGCCAGCCGGGGCGACGAGATCGGCGCCATGGCCACCGCGGTCCAGGTCTTCAAGGACGGGCTGATCGAGGCCGACCGGCTGGCCGCCGAGCAGGCCGCCGAGCAGGCTGCCAAGCTGCGGCGGACCGAGGCGGTCGAGCGGCTGATCGCCTCCTTCGAGGAGCAGGTCGCCGACGCGCTGCGCAACGTCGCCGCCGCCGCGACCGAGCTGGACACCACCGCCCAGAGCATGGCGGCCACCGCCCGCCAGACCAACGACCAGGCGGCCAACGCCGCCGCCGCCGCGGAGCAGACCAGCGCCAACGTGCAGACGGTCGCCAGCGCCGCGGAGGAGATGTCCAGCTCCATCGGGGAGATCGGCTCGCAGGTCACCCGCTCCACCGGCATCGCCGGACAGGCGGTGCAGGAGGCCGGGCGCACCACCGACTCCGTGCGCGGGCTGGCCGACGCCGCGCACCGCATCGGCGCCGTCGTGCAGCTCATCACCAACATCGCCGGCCAGACCAACCTGCTGGCGCTCAACGCGACCATCGAGGCGGCCCGCGCGGGCGAGGCCGGGAAGGGCTTCGCCGTCGTGGCGTCGGAGGTGAGCAGCTCGCCAACCAGACCGCCCGCGCGACGGACGAGATCGCCTCGCAGATCCAGGCGATTCAGGAAGCCACCGCCGGCTCGGTCGGCGCCATCGAGGGGATCGGCCGCACCATCGCGGCGATCAACGAGATCTCCACCTCCATCGCCGCCGCGATCGAGGAGCAGGCCGCGGCGACCAACGAGATCTCGCGCAACGTCCAGCAGGCGGCGATCGGCACGCGCGAGGTGTCCAGCAACATCGCCCAGGTGACCGAGGCCGCCGGCACCACCGGGGCCGCCGCCCATCAGGTGC
This sequence comes from Azospirillum sp. UENF 312511, assembly GCF_058780635.1. Lineage (NCBI taxonomy): Bacteria > Pseudomonadati > Pseudomonadota > Alphaproteobacteria > Rhodospirillales > Azospirillaceae > Azospirillum > Azospirillum sp. UENF 312511. The sequence goes on from NZ_JBSNCG010000003.1 coordinate 1,085,030, forward strand.
TGGGTGCGGCCGGCGGGCTGGCGTCGCAGGCGGAGAACCTGCGCCGCGACGTGGAGAGCTTCCTGGCGGCGATCCGCGCCGCCTGAGGCGCTGTCCGGTTCCTGCGGGGTCTCACCAGCCCCGCAGGAATTCCGCCGTCGCCTCCACCGCCTCCTTGATGCCGACGCGGCGGACCTCCACGCCCTCGGGGAAGGCGCCGAACAGGCGGCTCGGCATCATCGGGTCGAGCAGAACGAACACCCCGGTGTCGTCGGCCCGCCGCACCAGCCGGCCGAAGGCCTGCTTCAGCCGCAACCGCGCGATCATGTCCTCGTAGCGCCGCCGTCCGAAGGCGTCGCGCCGGGCGCGGTGCAGAATGTCGGGGCGCGGCCAGGGCACCCGGTCGAACACGATCAGCCGCAAGCTGCGGCCCGGCACGTCCACCCCGTCACGCACCGCGTCGGTGCCGAGCAGGCAGGCGTGCTCCTCCCCCCGGAAGATGTCGATCAGGGTCGCCACGTCCAGCGGGTCGACATGCTGGGCGTAGAGCGGGATGCCGGTGGCGTCCAGCGGCTCCACGATGCGGTCATAGACGGCGCGCAGCCGGCTGATCGCGGTGAACAGCCCCAAGCCCCCGCCGCCCGCCGCCTGGAACAGCGTGCGGTAGGCCGACGCCACCTGCCCCAGATCGTCCTTGCGCACGTCGGTGACCACCATCACCCGCGTGCGGTTGGGATAGTCGAAGGGCGACGGCACCTGGGCGCGCAGCGCCGGCTTCGGCAAATGGCTGGCGCCGCAGCGGTCCTCCGCCGCCTGCCAGTCCATGGCGGTGTCGCCGGTGCCGTCGGTCAGCGTGGCGGAGGTGACCACCATGCCGTGCGCCGGCCCGGCCAGCGCCTCGGCAAAGGGCACGGTCGGGTCGATCCAGTGGCGGTAGAGCCCGACGTCGACGTCGCGCCCGTCGATCCGCTCCACCGCGAACCAGTCCACGAACTGCGCCGGCGTCTCCACCGGCAGGGTCTTCAGCATGGCCCGCCACGCCTCGACCGTCAGGACGCCGCGCCGGGTCAGGCTGCGCGCCATGGCGTCGATTCGCCGCCGCTGGTCGCTGTCCAGCTCCGCCGTCTCGTCCTCCAGCCTTGCCGCCAGCCGCTTGGCCAGCCCGGCCAGCGGCTCCGCCAGCCGGACCAGCGCCGCCTCCAATGCCTCCGCGGCGTCGAGCAGCCCGTCCACCGGGTAGGCCTTGTCGGCCTCCAGGCTGTAGGGGCCGCCCTGCCCCGCCGTGCGCGAATAGACCTGCCGCCGCGCGGCGAGCAGGAAGGCCTCGGTCGGCCCCTGCGGGTTGTCGGCGGACAGCCGCGCCGCCCAACCCTCCGCCGGCAGGACGCGGGCGCCCAGCATCACCGCGTCCATCAGCTCCTGCGCCGGTTCGTCGCTGGCGACCAGATCCTCGATGCGGCGCTTCAGCCCGCGGGCGCGGCTGCGCCCCGTCTCCTCGGCGCCCAGCAGCCAGCGCCGCAGCTCCTGGGTCTCGCGCCCGGTCAGATGCCCGGCGAAGGCGCTGTCCGCCGCGTCGAAGACATGGTGCCCCTCGTCGAAGACGTAGCGCGTGGGCAGGGTCGGCTCCTCGCCGCCGCCGAGGGCCGCCTGCACCATGACCAGCGCGTGGTTGGCGATCACCACGTCGGCCTTGCGGGCGCGGCGCACGCTCTTCTCGATGTAGCAGCGGGCGTAATGGTCGCAGGCGGAGTAGATGCACTCGCCCCGCCGGTCGGCGAGGCCCAGCGTCCGCCCGCGCCCGGCGATGTCGACCAGCCAGCCGGGAAAGTCGCCGCCGGTCAGGTCGCCGTCGCGGGTCGCCGCGGCCCAGCGCGCCATCAGCCCCACGCCGATGGCGTGGTGCGGCTGCATCGGCATGCCGCGCACCGCCTCCTCCAGGTTCAGCAGGCACAGGTAATTTTCCCGGCCCTTGCGCAGCACGACCTTGCGCGCCTTGGTCGCCGGCTCGGGGTAGAGGCGGTCCAGCTCCGCGTCGATCTGGTGCTGGAGGTTGCGGGTGTAGGTGGAGATCCACACTGTGCCGCCGTTCTTCTCCGCCCACACCGTGGCCGGCGCCAGATAGCCCAGCGTCTTGCCGACGCCCGTTCCGGCCTCCGCCAGCACGACGTTCGGCGTGTCGGGGGCGGGGCGCGGGGCGAAGGCGGCGGACACCGCGCTGGCGTAGTCGGCCTGCTGCGGGCGCGGCTCGGCCACCTTGCCGGGCACGCTGGCCGCCAGCATCACCGACAGCCGGCGGCGCGCCTCGTCCGGCTCCACCGGGTGGTGGGCGGGCGGCGGCTCGGGCGGGCCGTCCTGCCACTCCTTGATGCGGGTCCAGACGCGCAGGCCGGCGCGGGCGGCGCCCTTTTCCGGCCCGTCCGGCTTGCCCAGCGCGGCCAGAACGGCGGGCGCCCACAGCCAGCCGGCGCGCCCCATCTCCCAGGCGAAGGCCACGGGGTCGGACGCCTCCTCCCGCCCCGGCGCGCCCAGCAGGCCAAGCAGCTTGCGCACCGCCCGGTGCAGGGCCAGCGCGTCGTCCTCCAGCCCGTCGGGGATCGGCAGGTCCAGCGCCTCGGCCAGACCGCGCGGGGTCGGCACGCAGAAGCGGGCGGGCAGGACGAAGGCGAACAGCTCCAGCAGGTCGAAGGCGGCGAAGGGCTCCGTCCCCAGCCGCCGCGCCATCGCCCGCGCGTGGCAGACCAGCGGCGGCTGGCGGCGCGCCCGCTTCGCCGCGGCGGCGGGCGGCAATTCCTCCACCTCGCCGTCACCGGTCAGCAGGACCACGCGCCGCGCGCCGGCGACCAGGGCCGGCGCGTCATCGAGGCTGAAGGACGGGAGGGAAGGCGCCGAGGTCAGATCCATGGCGCGCAGTATAGTGGTCCCCGCCGCCGCAATGCGAGCAAACCCGTGTTGACCGATCGGCCCGCCCCCTCGAAAGTGCTCCCCCGTCCTTGAGCGTCGCAGAGGAGAGGTCGAGCGCATGCGGTTTCCGGTCCGGCGTCTGCTGAGACTCCTGATGGCCCTGGCCGTCGCCCTGGTGGCCTTCAGCGTCGGCTGGGTGGCGCTCTACCGCGTGGTGCCGGTGCCGGCCACGCCCCTGATGCTGATCCGCGCCGCCGGAGGGTCCGGGCTGGCGCACGACTGGGTGCCCCTGTCGCAGATGTCTCCCCACCTCGCCCGCGCGGTCATCGCGTCGGAGGACACGCTGTTCTGCGGCCATGGCGGCTTCGACTGGGCGGCCATCGAAGGCGCCTTCGAAGACAACGAGGAGGGCCGGCGCCTGCGCGGCGGCAGCACGATCAGCCAGCAGACCGCCAAGAACGCCTTCCTCTGGCCGGACCGCAGTTGGACCCGCAAGGGCATCGAGGCGTGGTTCACCCTGCTGATCGAGACGCTGTGGCCGAAGAGCCGCATCCTGGAGGTCTATTTGAACATCGTGGAGTGGGGCGACGGCGTCTACGGCGCCGAGGCCGCCGCCCGCCACCATTTCAAGAAGCCGGCATCGGCCCTGACCCGCCGCGAGGCCGCCCTGCTGGCCGTCGTCCTGCCCAATCCGCGCAACTGGTCCCCGAACCCGCCCGGCGCCTACGTGGCGCGGCGGGCGGGGGTCATCGAACGGCGCATGGCGGTGGTGGAGCGGGACGGGCTGGCCGATTGCGCGCGCTAATCTTAGACTGCCGCATTTCAACCTGAAAACTTGCTTGTCGACCACAAATACAGCCGGTGGTAATCTGATCTGAATGCCATGCCGGGCGACGGAGTGATTCGGCTAACCGACATTCTTCGATCGTTGGCAAACCTCGGCAACGGGAGAGCCGTCAGATGAACGTCATGGAGCCATCGGTGGGTGCGGTCCGGCAACCAGCCCCTCTGTCCACCACGACATCGTCCGCTCCCAAGCACGCGGCGGAAGCGAAAGAAGCAACCGTCGGCCCCCCCTCCGACGGCGCGCGCGATACCGCTGCGGTCGTTACGCTGTCGGAGACGGCTCAGGCGTCCCTGGTGACCCAGACGGCGACCCAGACCGCGGGAAAGAAAGATTTCGCGACCGTCGCCAAGGACACGCGGGCGGCCATCGACGCCAAATACGCGGAATTGGCCGCGAACGGCAAGCCGATGGACTACATGCACGCCACTCAGGAAAGCTGGGACACCGTCTATGGCGGGCTCGACCGTCGCGCCCTCTTCGCCATCGCCAGCAACAGCGACGGCAGCTTCTCCAAAGACGAGCAGGACACCGCCCAATCCATCATGTCGCAGCAGCAGGGGCAGGCCATGATGGCCGCGGACCCGACAGGCAACGATCTCGCCGCCCGCTTCCGAGCCGGTGTCGCCTTCCTGGAGGGCGTCAGCGACGAGGAGAAGGGCTCGGCCAACTGGGCGGTCCAACGCGCCGCCAACCAGTTCGGCTACGAGCAGACGATGCGGAGCAGCGGCCGGGAACCGGACGATCTCGACAGCGAGAACCCGCTGGTCGCCATGATCAAGGGCGCGATGGACCGCCTCAAGGACAAGTCGCCCGAGTCCGTCGCCACCGGCGGCTATGTCAAGGATCTGAAGGACATGCCTTTGTTCCGCGACGGCGTGCCGGCGGTCGCGGCCGGCCCCGGCCCGTCTCCCCAGATCAGGGCGCTCGACATCCGGGCATGAGGATCTACGCCCCGCCCCCCGACATCCGGAGGCTCACCACCCCAGCGACGATCAGCAATATCCCCGCCAGCTTCAGGAAGTTCAGCGACTCGCCGAACACCCAAATCCCGATCGCCGCGATGGCCGCGGTGCCGACCGCCGACCAGATGGCGTAGGCCACGCCCACCTCGATCTCGCGCAGCGCCTGGGCCAGCATCGCGAAGGCCACCAGATAGCAGGCCACCACCGCCAGGCTGGGCCACAGGCGGGTCATGCCGTCGGACATCTTCATGGCGACGGTGCCCACGATCTCGAAGGCGATGGCGACGGACAGAAACAGCCAGCTCATGCGGGTCCTCGACGGATGATCATCTTCCAGAAATGCGCGCAAACCGTAGGACGGACAAGCGCGGCGCCCGTTGACGGACGGCGCGCTGCGCCCTAGGGTCGCTGCCTTTCTACACTTCCGTCGAGTTTTGAAGGGGCTCTACCATGACCGGCGAGCGGGAATTGGCGTTGCAGGCGAAGGCGTGGCCGTTCGAGGAGGCGCGCAAACTGGTCGCGCGCTTCGCGAAAGAGCCGCCGGCCAAAGGCTACGTCCTGTTCGAGACCGGCTACGGTCCGTCGGGCCTGCCGCACATCGGCACCTTCGGCGAGGTGGCGCGCACCACCATGGTCCGTCAGGCCTTCCAGCGGATGAGCGACATCCCGACGAAGCTGTTCTGCTTCTCCGACGACATGGACGGGCTGCGCAAGGTCCCGGACAACATCCCGAACAAGGAACTGGTGGCCGCCAGCCTCGGCAAGCCGCTGACCCAGGTCCCGGACCCGTTCGGCACGCACGACAGCTTCGGCGCGCACAACAACGCGCGGCTGCGCGCCTTCCTCGACAGCTTCGGCTTCGAGTACGAGTTCCAGTCCTCCACCGACTGGTACAAGTCGGGCCGCTTCGACGAGGCGCTGCTCGGCGTGCTGCGGCGCTATGACGAGATCATGGCCGTCATGCTGCCGACCCTGGGCGAGGAGCGCCAGCAGACCTACAGCCCGTTCCTGCCCGTCTCCCCCTCCACGGGGCGCGTGCTGCAGGTCCCGGTGCTGGAGCGCGACGTGGACGCCGGCACCATCGTCTTCCAGGACGAGGACGGCAAAAAGGTCGAGGTCCCCGTCACCGGCGGCCATGTGAAGCTCCAGTGGAAGCCCGACTGGGGCATGCGCTGGTACGCGCTGGGCGTCGATTACGAGATGTACGGCAAGGACCTGATCCCGTCGGCCGAGTTGGCCGGGAAGATCGTCAACATCCTCGGCGGCACCCCGCCGCAGGGCTTCAATTACGAGCTGTTCCTGGATGACAAGGGACAGAAGATCTCCAAGTCCAAGGGCAACGGCCTGACCATGGAGGAGTGGCTGGCCTACGCCCCGCCGGAGAGCCTCGCCCTCTACATGTTCCAGAAGCCGAAGTCGGCCAAGCGCCTGTATTTCGACGTGATCCCGCGGGCGGTGGACGAGTATCTGGCCTTCGTCGCCAAGCTGCCGGTGGAGGAGCCGGCCAAGGCGCTGGAGAACCCGGCCTGGCACATCCACAACGGCACGGCCCCGGCGGTGCGCTCGGACGTGTCCTTCAACCTGCTGCTCAACCTCGCCGGGGCGGCGAACGCCGAGACCAAGGACGTGATGTGGGGCTTCATCAGCCGCTACGCGCCCGAGGCGACGCCGGAGAACAGCCCCTTCCTGGACAAGCTGGTCGGCTACGCCGTCCGCTACTACCAGGATCAGGTGAAGCCGACAAAACGCTTCCGCGCCCCCACCGACGCCGAGCGCGCCGCGCTGGAGGACCTGCTGAAGCGTCTGGACACCATCCCCGCCGACGCGGCGGGCGACGTCATCCAGAACGAGGTCTTCGCCGTCGGCAAGGAGCATGGCTTCACCGAGCTGCGCGCCTGGTTCCAGGCGCTCTACGAGGTGCTGCTCGGCCAGACCACCGGCCCGCGCATGGGCTCCTTCATCCAGCTCTACGGCCTGGACGAAACCAAGACCCTGATCCGCGAGAAGCTGGCCGCCTGAGCACCGTCTTCTTTTCCCCTCCCCCGCGCCGCGGACCGCCGCGGGGGAGGGCTTTCCCAGCGGCCCGGCAATCTCACGAACAATTCGTCGAACGCACAAACCGCGCCCAAGGGAGGCGGTGTTCCACAGCGTGCCCGGATGGATGTCGCTCAGCATTCGGCGAGACTTCACCCGTTACCGTTCCGGTCCCAAACAATATTCCCGGTCTGATCGTTTGCATTTCCATCATCCGGCCATGCGGCTCGAATGTGTGCAAACGGTCGAAATCCTGCCCACCCGCTGGGCAAACAACATTTTAATCCCGCATCGCCATGCGCACGCCGCACCGCACCAATACCAACTTGGTATTACCATCCGCCAAGGTCAAAGCCTATGATCCGCCCCGTTACTGCTTTTGCAGTGCGTTTCCTCCCTAAACTCTTCAAGGCCGCATCCCAACCGGGTTGCGGCCCTTTTTCTTTTCCACCTCGGCCTTTCGACGCTTTGACATGGCTGGCCGCCGGCATGGCTGGCGGCGCAGGGTATGGTTGCGCAGGGCGGGCGCCGATGACAAGTTCGGCTCCATTAGCGGCCCGTTAACCGGCGCGTCGTTGGATATCCGGATGCAGCCACGTCAGGCCCCCCACTCCGATCAAGAGGACGACCGTCCCGGCGCGGCCCGCTCGGCGCCGCGGGAAGACTCCTCCGCGGACAACGGGGTGGACCCGGAGCTGCTCGGCTATCTGTTCGACGATTCTCCCCCGCTCCTCCTGCGCCGGAACCGGCCCGCCGCCGCGTCGGCACGGCGCTGATCGAATCGCGGCGGGCCGGGATGGGCGATGCCGGAGTCCGCGCGCATCTGGCGCGCAAGCTGTGCCGGCTGCTGCCCGACCTGCCCCCGGACCGCCAGGACAAGGCCACCGCCACCGCCCTGCGGACGCTGGAGCGACTGGCCCGCGATCATGCGGCCCATGTGCGGACGGCGCTGGCCGGGGCTCTGAAGGACGTCGCCTGCGCCCCGCCCGCCGTGGCGCGCACGCTGGCCCGCGATGTCGAACGCTCGGTGGCGGAGCCGATCCTCCATTGCTGCGCCACCCTGACCGACGACGACCTGCTGGAGATCATCGCCAGCCACCCCGCGGGCTGGGCGCTGTCGGCCATCGCGCGGCGGCCGGCGGTCAGCGCGCCGCTGTCCTGCGCCATCGTCGACACGGGCGATGCGGAGGCCACGGGCGTCCTGCTGGACAACGACGGCGCGGTCATCCCCGAAGACCGGCTGGAGGATCTGGTGGAGCGGTCGGGCGGCCATCCAGACTGGCAGGCCAAGCTGGCCAGCCGCCCCGCCCTGTCGCAACGGCTGGCCCTGCGGCTGGCGGAGTTCGTCGACAACTCGGTGGCCGACCTGCTGCGCCGCCGCACCGATCTGGACGCGGTCACCGCGGCGGAGGTCGCCGCCGTGACCCGCCGCCGCGTCGCCTGGATCGAAGGGCGCGATCCCGCCGAGTCGCCGGGGCGCCGCGCCGTCCGCCTGCACCGGCAGGGCGCCTTGGACGAGACGGCGCTGGGCGACGCCCTGTCCTGGGAGGAAACGGACTTCGTCCGCGCCGCCCTGGCCCTGCGCGCCGCCGTCCATCCGGGAATCGTGGACGACATCCTGCGGTCCGGCGATGCCCGCGCCGTTACCGCCCTGGTCTGGCGCGCGGGCTATTCGATGCGTTGCGCCATGCGGGTGCAGGTCCGTGCCGCCGGCATCCCGCCGCGCGCCGTGCTGAACGCCCGCCAGGGCACTGACTACCCGCTGCCCGCGGCGGACATGACCCGTCACCTCGCGCTCTACGGCGTCCGTTCCTGACGCCGCGGAGCGCTGTCCCCGAAATGTCCCTTACTGGATTTCCAGCGGCCGGCGGGCCGGGGCGCGCCGCGTGTCGGGCGCCAGCGTCGGATCGTTCTGATACAGCGGGCGCGACGGGTCGGTGTCGATCAACTGCGGCGGGGTGACGATCTCCTCGCCCGACCCGGAATCGAACTGGATCACCGCCATCCGGCGCACGGTCTCGCACAGGGCGCGCTTGCGCAGGGTCGCCGGGTCGGCAGGCCCGTCGAAGGCCACCAAGGGCACCACGATGCCGCTGCGCTCCCCCGGTGGAACGGAGGTGTACACATAGTTCGACACGGGCCGGCAATACAGGATGTCGGTGGCCGACGGGGTATCCGCCGCAGTGGCCGCCGGAGCGCCGGCCGCCGCCTCGTTCAACGGCGCACTGGCCAACGGAGCCTTGGCCAGAGCGGCCTCATAGTCTGCGACGGTTTGTCCCAAGGCCGCGCCACCGCTTCCCAGGGCCAGCGTCACGGTCAGGCAAAATGCCGGTGCAAAGCGAATCATGGTTCTTCCCCCCATCCCGAACGGCCTTGAAAACCTATCCAAAGAATAGTGCGCCGCACCCGGAACGCCAAATTCCTGTTTGCCGTTCCGGCCATTCGCCGTAATCGATTGCACAGTTCCGTGCCCCGTGCTTGCGGTCACGCTTGCTCTCGGGCCGGAATCGCGCTAGGAACCGCCCTCGAAATCTCAGGGCGCTGGACCCCTAGGACGCTACACTCAATCGGTTCTGTCCTCCGCTGAATGGGGGACGCTCACGCTTAGGGAAACGCTCCATGGCTCGCAAGAAGATTGCGCTCGTCGGCGCCGGCCAGATTGGCGGCACGCTGGCTCTGCTCGCTGCCCAGAAGGAACTCGGCGACGTCGTCCTGTTCGACATCGCTGAAGGCATGCCGGAGGGCAAGGCCCTCGACCTGGCTGAGACCTCGCCGGTCGAAGGCTTCAACGCCAAGCTCAGCGGCGGCAACGACTATTCGGTCATCGAAGGCGCCGACGTGGTGATCGTCACCGCCGGCGTGCCGCGCAAGCCGGGCATGAGCCGCGACGACCTGATCGGCATCAACACCGGCGTCTGCCAGACTGTCGGCGAGAACATCAAGAAGTACGCCCCGAACGCCTTCGTCATCGTCATCACGAACCCGCTGGACGTGATGGTGTGGGTGCTCCAGCAGGCCTCCGGCCTCCCGCCGGAGCGCGTCGTCGGCATGGCCGGCGTGCTCGAACTCGGCCCGCTTCCGCTACTTCCTGGCCGACGAGTTCAAGGTGTCGGTTGAGGACGTCACCGCCTTCGTGCTGGGCGGCCACGGCGACACCATGGTCCCGCTCGTGCGCTACTCGACCGTCGCCGGCATCCCGCTGCCGGATCTGGTCAAGATGGGCTGGACCACGCAGGAGAAGCTGGACGCCATCGTGCAGCGCACCCGCGACGGAGGTGCGGAGATCGTCAAGCTGCTGAAGACCGGCTCGGCCTTCTACGCCCCGGCCGCCTCCGCCATCCAGATGGCCGAGTCCTACCTGAAGGACCAGAAGCGCGTCGTTCCGGTCGCCGCCTACCTGACCGGCCAGTACGGCCAGAACGACCTCTACGTCGGCGTCCCGACGATCATCGGCGCCGGTGGCGTCGAGAAGATCATCGAGATCGATCTCTCCGAGGAAGAGAAGAAGATGTTCGATCACTCGGTCGACGCTGTGAAGCAGCTCGTCGAGGTGGTCAAGAAGCAGCAGGCTGAGAAGGCCGCCTCCTAAGGCGGCCTGTTTTTTGCCTGCGCGACGGCCTGCGGCCCTGTCGCCCCGGCGCGGACGGTTGAACCGTCCGCGCCGGGTGGTACAGTGACCGCGGACGTTCGCGCCAGCCGGCGTAAGGCTTCCTGAAGGACTCGTTCTCACGAAGACTTGTGCCCTGGCGCGTCCGCCAGCAGGAAACGCCTGCCCGATCTTCGCCCATCGTCAGCCGACCACACTCTGTCAGCCGACCATAAAAACAGATGGACGCCCGATGAACATCCATGAGTATCAGGCCAAAGGCCTGCTGAAGAAGTACGGCGTCGCGGTGCCCCGCGGCGGCGTCGCCTACACCCCGCAGGAAGCCGAGACCGTCGCCCGCGAGCTGGGCGGCCCGGTGTGGGTCGTGAAGTCGCAGATCCACGCGGGCGGCCGCGGCGCCGGCCGCTTCAAGGACAACCCCGAGGGCAAGGGCGGCGTCCGCGTCGTCAAGTCCATCGAGGAGGTCGGCAAGAACGCCGGCGAGATGCTGAACCACGTGCTGGTCACCAAGCAGACCGGGCCGGAAGGCCGCGAGGTCAAGCGCCTCTACGTCGAGGAAGGCGCCGACATCAAGCGCGAGCTGTATCTCGGCATGCTGACCGACCGCGCCACCGGCCGCGTCACCATCATGGCGTCCACCGAGGGCGGCATGGAGATCGAGGAGGTCGCCCACAACACGCCGGAGAAGATCGTCAAGGTCGCCATCGACCCGGCCACCGGCATCCAGGGCTACCACACCCGCAAGGTCGCCTTCGCGCTGGGCCTCGAGGGCAAGCAGGTCTCCGCCGCCGCCAAGTTCATCGTCGCCGCCTATCAGGCCTTCGTTGACCTGGACTGCGCGATCGTCGAGATCAACCCGCTGATCGTCACCGGCTCGGGCGAGATCCTGGCGCTCGACGCCAAGATGAGCTTCGACGACAACGCCCTGTTCCGTCACAAGGACGTCGAGGAGCTGCGCGACGAGGCCGAGGAAGATCCGGCCGAGATCGAGGCGGCCAAGCACAGCCTCAACTACGTCAAGCTGGACGGCAACATCGGCTGCATGGTCAACGGCGCCGGCCTGGCGATGGCGACCATGGACATCATCAAGCTGTACGGCGGCGAGCCGGCCAACTTCCTCGATGTCGGCGGCGGCGCCACGAAGGAGCGCGTCACCGCGGCCTTCAAGCTGATCCTCTCCGACCCGAACGTCGAAGGCATCCTGGTCAACATCTTCGGCGGCATCATGCGTTGCGACGTCATCGCCGAAGGCGTGGTCGCGGCGGCCCGCGAGGTGCACCTGCACGTTCCGCTGGTCGTCCGTCTGGAAGGCACGAACGTCGAGCTGGGCAAGAAGATCCTCAGCGAGTCCGGTCTGCCGATCCTCTCGGCCGACAACCTCGCCGACGCCGCCGACAAGGTGGTCAAGGCCGTGAAGGAGGCCGCGTAAGATGGCTGTTCTCGTCGATAAGAACACGAAGGTGATCTGCCAGGGCTTCACCGGCGCCCAGGGCACCTTCCATTCCGAGCAGGCGATCGCCTACGGCACCAAGATGGTCGGCGGCGTCACCCCGGGCAAGGGCGGCACCAAGCACCTCGACCTGCCGGTCTTCGACACGGTGGCCGACGCGGTCGAGAAGACCGGCGCCAACGCCAGCGTCATCTACGTGCCGCCGCCCTTCGCCGCCGACGCCATCCTGGAGGCGATCGACGCCGAGATCCCGCTGGTGGTGTGCATCACCGAGGGCATCCCGGTGCTCGACATGGTGCGCGTCAAGCGGGCGCTGGGCAACTCCAAGACCCGGCTGATCGGGCCGAACTGCCCGGGCATCATCACGCCCGACGAGTGCAAGATCGGCATCATGCCGGGCCACATCCACAAGCGCGGCAAGATCGGCATCGTCTCGCGCTCGGGGACGCTGACCTACGAGGCGGTGGCGCAGACCACCGCGGCGGGGCTGGGCCAGACGACCTGCATCGGCATCGGCGGCGACCCGGTGAACGGGACGAACTTCGTGGACAGCCTGGAGCTGTTCCTGAAGGACCCGGAGACCGAGGGCATCATCATGATCGGCGAGATCGGCGGCGACGCCGAGGTCAAGGGCGCGGAGTTCATCCGCGACTCCGGGACCAAGAAGCCGGTCGTCGGCTTCATCGCCGGACGCACCGCGCCTCCGGGCCGCCGCATGGGCCACGCCGGCGCGGTGATCTCCGGCGGCAACGACACCGCGGACTTCAAGATCGAGTTCATGAAGTCCGTCGGCATCGCCGTCGCCGACAGCCCCGCGAGCCTGGGTTCCACCATGCTCAAGGTCTTCAAGGGCTGATAAAGCGGGGGCGGGACCCCATATTCCCGCCCACTGCCGAAGGACCGGCGGCCCCGTGTCTCCTTCCGGAGATCCGGGGCCGCTCGGAGCCCAGCGACAAGCAAAAAAACTCTCTGAGGGAACCGGGCAAACGCCCGAGGCAAACATATGTCCGCTAATCTGGAGAAGACCTCGTTCCTGTTCGGCTCGAACGCCGAATATGTCGCGGAGTTGTACGCGCGCTTCCTGAAGGACCCCTCCTCGGTGGATTCGAGCTGGAACGGCTTCTTCAGGGAGCTGGACGACGACTCCCGCGCCGTCCTGAACGAGCTGAACGGCCCGTCCTGGAGCCTGGAGGAGGGCACGCTCGCCAACGGCGCGCTCGACCCCATCGCCGCCTCGCTGGAAAGCATCGGCGCCCCGGCCGCGACCAACGGCAACGGCGGCCTCGTCGCCCACGCCCAGCAGGTCTATGGCGGCATCAGCCACCAGCAGCTGCGCGCCGCGACGCTCGACAGCATCCGCGCGCTGATGCTCATCCGCGTCTACCGCGTGCGCGGCCACATGAACGCGCATTTCGACCCGCTGGGTCTCGAGAAGCGCGAGCCGCACCCGGAACTCGATCCGGCGACCTACGGCTTCGGCCCGGGCGACATGGACCGCCCGATCTTCCTGAACTATTCGCTGGGCCTGGAGACGGCGTCGCTGCGCCAGATCCTGGAGATCCTGCAGAAGACCTACTGCGGGAACATCGGCGTCGAGTTCATGCACATCCAGGACCCCGAAGAGAAGGCGTGGATCCAGGAGCGCATCGAGGGTGGGCGCAACCACACCGACTTCACGGTGAACGGCAAGCGCGCCATCTACGAGCGCCTGATCGCCGCCGAGGGCTTCGAGAAGTTCCTGCAGCTCAAGTACACCGGCACCAAGCGCTTCGGCCTTGAGGGCGGCGAGTCGATGATCCCCGCGCTGGAGCAGATCCTGAAGCGCGGCGGCCAGCTCGGCCTCAAGGAGGTCGTCGTTGGCATGGCCCACCGCGGCCGGCTGAACATGCTGACCAACTTCATGGGCAAGCCCTTCGCCGCGGTCTTCTCGGAGTTCCAGGGCAACCCGTCCAGCCCGCAGGACGTGCAGGGCTCGGGCGACGTGAAGTACCATCTGGGCACCTCGTCGGACCGCGACTTCAACGGCAACATCGTCCACCTGTCGCTGACCGCCAACCCGTCCCACCTGGAATGGGTGAACCCGGTCGTGCTGGGCAAGGTGCGCGCCAAGCAGGCGCAGCGCAACGACCTGGAGCGCGAGCAGGTCATGGGCGTGCTGATCCACGGCGACGCCGCCTTCGCCGGCCAGGGCATCGTGGCCGAGACGCTGGGCCTGTCGGAGCTGCGCGGCTACCGCACCGGCGGCACCGTGCACTTCATCATCAACAACCAGATCGGCTTCACCACGAACCCGACCTATTCGCGGTCCGGCGTCTACTGCTCGGACATGGCGAAGATGGTCCAGGCGCCGATCTTCCACGTCAACGGCGACGACCCCGAGTCCGTCGTCCACATCAGCCGCATCGCCGCCGAATTCCGCCAGAAGTTCAAGCGGGACGTGGTGATCGACATGGTCTGCTACCGCCGCCACGGCCACAACGAGGGCGACGAGCCGGGCTTCACCCAGCCGCTGATGTACAAGAAGATCCGCGCCCACGGGACCACGCGGGAGCTGTACGGCAAGCAGCTCGTCGAGGAGAACGTCCTCACCCAGGCCGAGTCCGATCAGATGATCCAGGACTTCATGAAGAAGCTGGAGGGTGAGTTCGAGGCCGCCAACTCCTTCAAGCCGAACAAGGCCGACTGGCTGGAAGGCAAGTGGTCGGGCCTGGAGGCCGCGAAGACCGACGACGAGCGCAAGGGCAACACCGGCGTGGCGATCGACGTGCTGCGCGAGGTTGGCAACAAGCTCTGCGAGTATCCGAAGGACTTCGCGATCAACTCGAAGATCGCCCGTCAGCTCGAGGCCAAGAAGAAGTCGCTGGAGACCGGCGAGGGGATCGACTGGGCGACGGCGGAAGCGCTCGCCTACGGCACGCTGCTGGTCGAGGGCAACGGCGTCCGCCTGTCGGGCCAGGACTCGGGCCGCGGCACCTTCTCGCACCGCCACGCGGTGATGTACGACCAGAACAACGAGAACAAGTACATCCCGCTGAACCACCTGCGCCCCGACCAGGGCCCGTTCGAGGTCCATGACAGCCCGCTGTCCGAGGCGGCCGTGGTCGGCTTCGAATACGGCTACTCGCTGGCCGAGCCGCACAGCCTGACCCTGTGGGAAGCGCAGTTCGGCGACTTCGCCAACACCGCCCAGACCATCATCGACCAGTTCCTCTCGTCGGGCGAGTCGAAGTGGCTGCGCATGTCCGGCCTCGTGCTGCTGCTGCCGCACGGCTACGAGGGCCAGGGTCCGGAGCACTCCTCGGCCCGTCCGGAGCGCTTCCTGCAGATGTCCGCCGAGGACAACTGGCAGATCTGCAACCTGACGACCCCGGCGAACCTGTTCCACGCCTTCCGCCGCCAGATGCGCCGGCCCTTCCGCAAGCCGCTGGTGCTGTTCACGCCGAAGTCGCTGCTGCGCCACAAGCTGTGCATCTCCAGCCTGTCGGAGCTGGCCGAGGGCACGAACTTCCGCCGCGTGCTCGGCGAGACGGCGACCGACCTGCTGCCGAACGAGCAGATCCGCCGCATCGTGGTCTGCACCGGCAAGGTCTATTACGACCTGCTGCAGGAGCGCACCGCGCGCGGCATCAAGGACGTGGCGCTGGTCCGGCTGGAGCAGCTCTACCCGTTCCCCCGCTCCGCCCTGACCGAGGAGTTCGCCCGCTACCCGAACGCCGAGGTGGTGTGGTGCCAGGAGGAGCCGGAGAACCAGGGCTACTGGGCCTTCGTCGACCGCCGTCTGGAAGGCGCCCTCACCTCGATCGAGCACAAGGCCTCGCGCCCCAGCTACGTCGGCCGTCCGGCCTCCGCGTCGCCGGCCACCGGCCTGCTCAAGCGTCACAACCAGGAGCAGGCGAAGCTTCTGGAAGACGCGCTCGTCATCCGCTGACTCGACGCCCAGGCGTAGAACAAGAAAGTACGAGAGGAACTTATGGCTACCGAAATCAAGGTCCCCACCCTGGGCGAGTCCGTCTCCGAGGCGACCGTTGCCCGCTGGCTGAAGAAGGTCGGCGACGCGGTCGCCGCCGACGAGGCGCTGGTCGAGCTGGAGACCGACAAGGTCACGCTTGAGGTGAACGCCCCATCCGCCGGCACGCTGGCGGAGATCGTCGCCGCCGACGGCGCCAACGTCGGCGTCGGCGCCCTGCTGGGCGTGCTGGGCGAGGCCGGTGCTGCCGTGGCCGCCCCGGCCAAGGCCGCCGCTCCCGCCGCAGCTCCGGCTCCGGCGGCTGCCCCGGCCGCCGCTCCGGCCCCGGCGGGCAACGCCGCCCTGGCCGACGCCGGCCCGGCCGCCCGCAAGCTGGTCGCCGAGAAGGGCCTCGACGCTGCGCAGATCGCCGGCACGGGCAAGGACGGGCGCATCACCAAGGGCGACGTGATCGACCACGCCGCCAAGCCGGCCGCGGCCCCCTCCGCCGCTCCGGCCGCCGCGCCGCAGAAGTACCAGTGGACCGCCGGCACCGCGGGCGACCGTCCGCGCGCCGCGCAGGAGGAGCGGGTCCGCATGACCCGTCTGCGCCAGCGCATCGCCGAGCGTCTGAAGGAGGCCCAGAACAGCGCCGCCATGCTGACCACCTTCAACGAGGTGGACATGACCAACGTCATGGCGCTGCGCAACGAGTACAAGGACTTCTTCGAGAAGCGCCACAAGGTGCGTCTCGGCTTCATGTCCTTCTTCGTGAAGGCCGCCATCCAGGCGCTGAAGGAAATCCCGGCCGTCAACGCCGAGATCGACGGCACGGACCTCGTCTACAAGAACTACTACGACATCGGCGTCGCCGTCGGCACGCCGCAGGGTCTGGTGGTTCCGATCGTCCGCGACGCCGACAAGCTCGGCTTCGCCCAGATCGAGGGCAAGATCGGCGAGCTGGGCAAGAAGGGCCGCGACGGCAAGCTGTCGATGGACGAGCTGACCGGCGGCACCTTCACCATCTCCAACGGCGGCGTCTACGGCTCGCTGATGTCCACCCCGATCATCAACCCGCCGCAGTCGGCCATCCTGGGCATGCACAAGACCCAGGAGCGTCCGGTCGTCGTGAACGGGAAGATCGAAATCCGCCCGATGATGTATCTGGCCCTGTCTTACGACCACCGCATCATCGACGGCAAGGAGGCGGTGACCTTCCTCGTCCGCATCAAGGAAAACATTGAGGACCCGCGGCGCCTGCTGCTGGACGTCTGAGATTCCGACAAAGGGAATGCGGGGGCACCGTCCTCCGCACCCGCCACCGGGGGCTTCGGTCCCCGGACCTCAAAAAAGGCGCCTCGCGGCGCCTTTTTCTTTGCCATCCGGGTGCCGGGCGCCTGCCTTCGCAGGCATCACACCAGCGCGGCGGCGATCCGGGCGGCGGTATCCTCCGGCTTCATCACCCGCTCGGCGGGCAGGCGCAAGGTCATGACGGTCCCGGCGCCGAGCGTGCTGTCGCAGGTCAGTGAGCCGCCGTGCAGCTCCATGAAGTTCTTGGAGATCGACAGCCCCAGCCCGGTGCCCTCGAACTGGCGGCTGGCCGAGTTGTCGGCCTGCCGGAAGGGCTGGAACAGATGCTCCATGAACGCCTTCGGGATGCCGATCCCGGTGTCGGCCACCGAGAGGGCGAGGGCACCGTCCTCCTCGACGCGGGCGGCCAGGGTGACGCTGCCACCGTCGGGCGTGAACTTCACCGCGTTGGACAACAGGTTCAGCAGCACTTGCTTGAAGGCGCGGCGGTCGACCCAGATGGCGGGAAGGCCGCCGGACACGCCGTTGCGCAGGTCCACCCCGCTGTCGGCGGCGCGGTCGCGGACCATGGTTAGGCACTGGGCCACCGCTTCGCAGGGGTCGATCACCTCCTCGGACAGCTCGTAGCGGCCCGCCTCGATCTTCGACATGTCGAGCACGGCGTTCACGATGTCGAGCAGATGCTTGCCGCTGTCGTGAATGTCCTTGGCGCAGGACTTCTGGCGCTCGTTCAACGAGCCGAAGAATTCGCTGTCGAGGATTTCCGAGAAGCCGATGATGGCGTTCAACGGCGTGCGCAGCTCGTGGCTCATGTTGGCCAGGAACTCGGACTTGGCGCGGTTGGCCATTTCCGCCTGGCTCTTGGAGGCGAGAAGCTCGGCCTCCTGCTGCCGGCGCTTGGTGACGTCGCGGATGACGCCGACGAAGACGCGCCGCGGTGCGCCATTCTCCTCCGGCCCGCCCTCGCCGTCCGGCCCGCCCAGCCGCAACGCGCTGACCGCCAGATTCATCGGGAAGGTGCTGCCGTCGCGGCGCAGC
Source organism: Azospirillum sp. UENF 312511 (assembly GCF_058780635.1). Classification (NCBI taxonomy): domain Bacteria; kingdom Pseudomonadati; phylum Pseudomonadota; class Alphaproteobacteria; order Rhodospirillales; family Azospirillaceae; genus Azospirillum; species Azospirillum sp. UENF 312511. The sequence continues at coordinate 1,103,105 of NZ_JBSNCG010000003.1, forward strand.
GCCAGAACCTCGCGGTCGTTGCCGATGATGCGCGAGCCGGCGTTCGGGCGATACTCGGCCATCGAACGGTCGTGGCCGGCGCGGAAGCCTTCCGGCAGCAGGATGTTGACGCTCTGCCCCACCACCTCCGCCTCGGCATAGCCGAACATGCGCTCCGCCGCGGGATTGAAGGTCTCGATGATGCCGCGCGAGTCGATGGTCACCACGGCGTCCACCATGGATTCCAGGATGCCGCGGATGCGACGGGAGGCGCGCTCCAGCCGGTTCTGGTCCTGCTCCCGCCGGGACTGCTGCCGCTCCACGTACCAGGTGAGCAGGGCGATCACCACCGACATGGCAAGGCCCATGGCGATCCACACCGCGCTGTCGCGCTTCCATTCGCCCAGCGCCTCGGCCTTCGGCAGGGTGGCGGCGACGGTGAAGGGATAGTCGGCGACGCGGCGGACGCTGGCGATGCTGGGGCGCCCATCGGTGGGCAGCACGGTGTCCAGCGTCGCCGCGTCCCGCGTGCGCAGCGCGGCGTCGACCTCCGGCCAATCGGCCAGCGTGGCGAGGCGCCGGCGGCCCTCGTCCCACGGGCGGTGGATCAGCACCGTGCCGTCGGCCAGCGCCAGGGTGACCGTGCCCTCCAGCCCCAGCCGCAGCCCCTCGAATCCGGCTCCCAGCCGCAGCGGGTTGATCATGGCGACGACCACCCCGGCGAAACTGCCGTCCGGGTGGGACCAGCGGCGGCTCATCGGAATGACGTAGGTGCCGGGGAAGGCCATGCTGGGGATCGGCACGCCGACGTGAAGCCCACCGTCCGACGCGCCCTCGTCCCGGTGGGCCGCGAAATAGGGGCGGCTGGTCAAATCGAAGGCCGGCGGGCTGCTGTCGGCGGAGTGGTGCAGGACGCGGCCCTGCTCGTCCACCACGATCAAGCCGGAGATCGGGCCGATGGCATCGCGGCGGTTGCGCAGAAGGGCGTTCACCGACGGCGCCGCCACAGTGCGCGCCTGCGGGTGGGTGTCCAGGACGGTGACCAGATCGGACAGCAGCAGGTCCACGCTGAACACCGTACGGACGGCCTGCTCCTCCAGGATGCGGGCGAGGTTGCGGGTCGAACGCTCGGCCCCTTGCACCGCCTCGGTGTGGCGCTGCCAGACGCCGTAGGCGATCATCGCGTTGACCACGACGATGAAGGCCACGCCCGACGCCCTCATCAGGAAGCGCACCGACCCCAGCACCTCGAACAGCCGCTCCCCCAATCCGGAGGGGGGCAACCCGGCGGGTCCCTTTCCAGAGGGCGGCAAGGTCGCGTCGCGAACCGGATTGCGGCTGGCCATGGCTGTAAACAATTCTCCGCACGCAGTCCAAGGAGGCCGGCCAAGGGGGCCGGTGAGGGACCGTCCGCGTGGCATTGCCCAACGTAAGACGGTACCGCCACCGGCCACCGCCAATCTCGCGCGAAAACCATAATGGAAGTTTAACCTTAATGCACCAATGAACCCGATCGGCCGAACGAGCGATTGCCGCTTTGCCTGACGGTCTCCGGGCGTTAAGAATTCGAACGGGTCGGGCACGGTTGCGCAAAGGAACAGGGACGATGGACAGCCAGAAAGACCGCAAAGCCGCGATCCTTGCCGCCACGCTGTCGTCGCTGTGGACCGACACCGAACCCGCCGTGCGCGAGCGCGTGACGGCCATCGCGCTCGCCGAGGCCGAGGCGATTTCAAAGGTCTTCTACGCGATCCTGCTGGACCGTCCGGACAGCAACACCTTCCTCAGCCATACGCTGGTCCAGGAACGGCTGCGCCCCTCGCTGGCGCGCTGGATCAAGGCGCTCCTCACCGCCTCCACCGACACGGCCATCGCGGCGGTTCTGGAGCAGAATTACCAGGTCGGGCTGATCCACGCCCGCATCAACATCCCGCTGACGCTGGTCAACGCCGGGATGCGGATCGTCAAGAAGGAGCTGTCCGCCCGCCTGCTCGCCGCCGACCTCAGCCGCGCCCAGACCGCGTCCGCCATCCTGTTCGTCGGCGAGCTGCTGGACACCGTGCTGGACAACATGCACGAGGCCTATCTGGGCGACCTGCTGGGCAACGTCCGCCACCAGCAATCCCTCAAGATGTTCATGAGCGGCCCCAATCTGGCGCTGGAGGGCGAGCGGCTGAAGTCCTCGCTGTTCGACTGGCTGCGCAACACGGTGGTGTCCTTCTACGCGCATGAGGACAGCAACCACGCCAGCCCGCCCGCCATCGAGTCCTCCGATTTCGGCCTGTGGCTGAACCACAAGGCGGAGCTGACCTTCGGCCGGGTGACCGAGCTGGACCTCATCCGCGACCGCACCAACCGCATCAGCGCCAAGGTGTCCGCGGCGGTGGAGGGCGGCTGGGTCACGCCCGCCTTCGTGAAGGAGCTGAACAACGACGTCACGGAGATCGCCTACGTCCTCGGCACCATCATCGAGAAGGCGATGGAGATCGAAAGCGGGCGCGACCCGCTGACCCGCCTGCTGACGCGGCGTTTCATGCCGGCGATCTTCCAGCGCGAGGTCGCCATCAGCCTGCGCCACGGCAAGCCCTTCGCCGTGCTGCTGATGGACGCCGACCATTTCAAGACGATCAACGACACGCTGGGCCATCAGGCCGGCGATTCCGTCCTGTCGGACATGGCGGAGCTGCTGCACACCCACGTCCGGGCCGGCGATTTCGTCTTCCGCTACGGCGGAGAGGAGTTTCTCATCCTGCTGACCGAGATGGACGAGGCGGCGCTGCGCGTGAAGGCCGACCAGCTGCGCCGCATGGTCGAGGAGCACCGTTTTCCCGGCGCCGGGGGTGCCGGGAACGGGCTGCGGGTCACCGCCTCGATCGGGGCGGCCCTGCACGAGGGGCACCCGGATTACGAACACACCGTCCGCCGGGCCGACGCCGCCCTCTACGAAGCCAAGCGCCAGGGACGCAACCGCGTGGTGGTTGCCTGAATGGTGGGCGCCTGAGCGCATCTGCATCCCGGCATCGGGCGTTGCCCCGCGGGGACGCATCGGCTACGTAAGACCTTTCCCTGCCGAGACCCGCGAATTCCATGTCTGACGGACCGCTTTCGCTCTACCGGGCCCGCCGCGGCACCGGAACGCTGCGCCCCGACCCCGACCAGGAGCTGGCCGCCGAGAAGCTCCAGAGCCTCTACAAGGCGCTGAAGGGCTACAGCCCGCAGCCGGCCGGGAAGGCCGGCGGGGCGAAGGCCGGCTGGCTGGAGCGGTTCGGGCTGGGCCGCCCGCGCTCCGAACCGGCGGAGGCGCCGCAGGGTCTCTACATGTACGGCGGCGTCGGGCGCGGCAAGTCGATGCTGATGGACCTGTTCTTCGACACCGCCCCGGTGGAAAAGAAGCGCCGCGTCCATTTCCACGAATTCATGCTGGAGGTGCACGAGCGCATCCACCAGCACCGCCAGTCGGGCAAGAGCAAGGGCAAGGACGCGGACGACGCCCTGCCCGAACTGGCCCGCGCACTCGCCGACGAGGCATGGCTGCTCTGCTTCGACGAGTTCCACGTCACCAACGTCGTGGACGCGATGATCCTGGGCCGGCTGTTCACCAGCCTGTTCGACCTGGGCGTGGTGGTGGTCGCGACCTCCAACTGGCCGCCGGACATGCTCTACAAGGACGGGCTCCAGCGCGAGCTGTTCCTGCCCTTCATCGCGCTGCTCAAGGAAAAGCTCGACGTTCTGGCGCTGGAAGGGCCGACCGACTATCGGCTGGACCGGCTCCAGGGCAAGCCCGTCTATTTCTGGCCGCTCGGCCCGGAGAGCGACGCCAAGATCCGCCAGACCTTCGCGACGTTGACCGACGGCGCCCGGGGCGAACCGACCCATCTGTCGGTCCAGGGCCGGAAGGTGGAGATCGCCTGCGCCGCCAAATGCGTCGCGCTGGTGGATTTCTGGAGCCTGTGCGGCAAGCCGCTGGGCGCCGCCGACTACATCGCCATCGCCACGCACTTCCACACCGTGCTGATCCACGGCGTGCCGACGATGAAGGACGAGCTGCGCAACGAGGCCAAGCGCTTCATGACGCTGATCGACGCGCTCTACGAGCACAAGGTCAACCTCGTGGTCGCCGCCGAAGGCCCACCGGAACGGCTGTACCCCGAGGGCACCCACGCCTTCGAATTCGAACGCACGGTCAGCCGCCTGATGGAGATGCAGTCCGAGAACTATTTGAAATTCCCGCACTTGACATAGCTAGGAACCGCGGTATGCGCGCTTGTGTCACGGTCGTGTCACATCGATTAGCCCCTAATGCTGTGACGCAGACAGTGGGTTCACAATTAGCCGTCGGCGTGTGACTCTGGCGGCATGGCCGAGCCCCCCTGCGTCATCGTTGAACCGAAGGACCGCGCGTTTAGCCGCGCTCATCGGTAACCGGAACCGCCCGTAGAAGCATGTGCAGCGGGCCAACATCATTCTGCTCTCGGCCGAGTGGCGGCCCGTGCTGGAGGTGGCCGGTCGGGCCGGCGTCAGTCGCCCGACGGTCTGGCGGTGGCAGGTGCGCTACGCCGAACAGGGCGTGGACGGGCTGTTGCGCGACAAGACCCGCAAACCCGGCCGGGCGCCGCTGCCGACCAGCACGGTCGCCAAGGTGCTGGCCCTGACCTGCTCGGAACCGCCCGGCGCGGTGACGCACTGGACTGGCCGGGCGGTCGCCAAAGCCGTCGGCATCAGCTTGCGCGCGGTGCAGCGCATCTGGGAGGCCAATCGCCTCCAGCCACATCGGTTGCGCACCTTCAAGCGCTCCACTGATCCTGCCTTCGCCAGCAAGGTGGAGGACATCGTCGGCTTGTACATGGACCCACCTTGCCACGCGGTGGTGCTGTCCATCGACGAGAAGAGCCAGATCCAGGCCCTCGACCGCACCCAGCCCGGTCTGCCGTTGAAACCCGGCAAGTGCGGGACGATGACGCATGATTACAAGCGCAACGGCACCACCACGCTGTTCGCCGCCCTCAACACGTTGGATGGCACGGTGGTCGGGCGCTGACTACCCAAGCACACCCACAAGGAGTTCATCACGTTCCTCAACGCCGTGGAACGGGCGGTGCCGGCGGGCAAGGTGATCCACGCCATCGTCGATAATTACGCCACCCACAAACATCCCAAGGTCCTAGCCTGGCTGGCCAATCACCCACGCTGGGTCTTCCACTTCACGCCCACATCGGCCTCGTGGATCAACGCCGTCGAGGGCTTCTTCTCCATCATCACCCGCCGGCGCATCCGGCGCGGCGTCTTCAGGTCCATGGCCGACCTGCAGGAGGCCATCGCCCGCTACATCCGCGAGCACAACAAGACGTCCAAGCCTTTCGTCTGGACCAAGCCCGCCAATGCAACTGCCCACACACCCACCCAGATCGAGCACAGTTGGGGCGCGGCACGGTTCGATGAGACACCCGTCTGCGGTAGATTGAACCGCAACCGGAGGTGTTTGAAATGGACAAGGAACAGGGGCGTAAGCCCGAGGGGGGTGCCGGAGCGCGCCCACCACGCTGGCGCAGGCGCTCCCTTGGGCGCCGACGCCAGCACGCCCCAACGCTTCTCCGCGGCCCGCAAGGTGGCGGCGGTCACGCGCCTGCTGCGCGGCGAGCCGCTCGAGGTCGTCGCCCGCGAGCTGAACGTCACCGTGGCCCGCCTGTCGCAATGGCGTGAGCGCGCCCTGGCTGGGGCGGCGTCCGCCATGAAGGAACGGGAACGCGACGAGCGCGATGAGGAGATCGCGCGCTTGAAGGCCAAGGTTGGCGAGATCACCATGGCCAACGAGCTGCTGGAGGAGAAGATCGCCGCGCTGGAGGGCCGTCACCCTTTGGCCCGGCGGAGGTCGAGACGATGAGCCGGACCACCTCACCCTCCACCGGTCGCCCCTACGGTCTGGCCCGTGTCGCCCGGATCTGGCGGGTGTCGCGCGCCACTATGTATCGCCACCGGGTGGCCGGCCCGACACCGATGCCCCGGCGACGCGGCCCACCCGGCCCCTGTGCGGATGCCGAACTGGTCGCGCACATCCGCCAGCAGATCCTCGCCTCGCGCTTCCATGGCGAGGGCTATCGGAAAATCTGGGCACGCCTGCGTCATGCGGGCGTGCGCACCTCGCCCCGCCGGGTGCGGCGGCTGATGGGCGCGCACGGGCTGCTGGCGCCGCATCGGGTCGGGCGGCCGCGCACACGAGCGCACGACGGCACCATCGTGACCGAGACGGTGAACATGATGTGGGGCACCGACATGACCGAGACGAACACCGTGGCCGAGGGCGTGGCGCGCGTCTTCATCGCGGTGGATCACGCCAACTCCGAGGTGGTGGGCATCCACGCCTCCAAGAACGGCAACCGCTTCGAGGCGCTGGAGCCGGTCCGCCAGGGCGTGCTGCGCCACTTCGGCGCCATCGGCCCGGGCGTCGCCGCCGGGCTGAAGCTGCGTCACGATCACGGCTCCAATTACATGTCCGGCGACTTCCAAGCCGAGATCAAGTGCTTGGGTATCACCAGCTCACCATCCTTCGTGCGTGAGCCGGAGGGCAACGGCGTGGCCGAGCGCTTCATCCGGACGCTCAAGGAGAATTTCCTGTGGGTCCACACCTTCGACACCATCGAGGAGTTGCGCCGCGCTCTGGTCGAGTTCGCCCGCCATTACAACGAAACCTGGCTCGTCGCCCGACATGGACACCGCACCCCAGCCCAGGTGCGCGCTGACCAACTTCGGGTTGATCGGCTGCCCGTGGCCGAGCTACCCTTGGCCGCCTGAACAAGCCCAGACGGGTGTCTCATTCCCGGGCCGCAGTTCACAGATCGAGCACAGTCTCAGCGCCGCAGAATGAGCCTACGAGGACATCTCTGGACCCAACTTAAACAGTTGAGCCACACACCGTAGCTGCGGCTCTTTGATTTCATTGAGATTTTACGCGCGATTTTCTGGATCGACTACAAAACCTGGTGCCACGCCACCGCTTGTGAGCCCCATAGATCTTGGCTTCCCACCTGCTACGCTGGTGTCCTTGTGGTGGTCGAAACGCTGGGAGAGCAGCCTAGGGCCGGGACCCATAAACGGATTCCCACGGTGGCGTCAGTGTGATTCATAGCCTCCGAAGGGAGGCTGTTTATGGATCAGGACTTTTTCTGGCTGAGCGACGCTCAGGTCTCTCGGCTTGAGCCGTTTCTGCCACGGGACACGCGGGGGAAGCCACGGGTCGATGACCGTCGGGTGATCAGCGGGATCATTCATGTGCTGATCTCCGGCTGCCGGTGGAAGGACGCTCCTGCCGTCTACGGCCCCCGTAAGACCTTGTACAACCGCTTTCAGCGGTGGGCAGCCAAAGGCATTTGGGCCACCATGTTCCACGCGTTGGCCAGTGTGGGCGGCCCACCGGCCGAGCTTCTGATCGACAGTTCAGCCGTGAAAGCACACCGCTGTGCCTCCGGCGGAAAAGGGGGGAGCGCTGCCAAGCGATCGGGAGGTCCCGCGGCGGGCGGACGACAAAAATCCACGCCCTGACCGACACCGCCTGCCGCCCCATCGCATTCCTGCTGACAGGTGGGCAGGTCGCGGACTGCACAGCCGCCGACCAATTGCTGGACCAGTTGACCGCCGCCGATCTGGTGCATGGAGACAAGGGCTACGACACCAACGCCGTGCGCCGGAAGATCGAGGCCAAGGGGGCCGCCCCCAACATCCCGCCCAAGGTCAACCGCCGTTGGAAGAGTTGCTTCTCTCCCTACCTGTACCGCAACCGTAATGCCATCGAGCGCATGTTCAACCGGTTGAAGGATTTTCGCCGTATCGCCACCCGTTACGATCGCCTCGCCGTCAACTTTCTGGCGGCCGTCCAGATCGCTGCTCTCGTCAGCTACTGGTTATGAGTCCCAGCCCTAGGGCACGGCAGGGAACTACGTGCCCTAGCGGTCCGCAACGAAGGAATGATCCGGGTCGCAATGCCCCCATTGCGACACAGGAGGCGTCGAAAAATGTTCACCGCATCCGGTTCATGGGCGACTTTACCGCCTTAAGGTAGAGGGCCCACATCGCAGCGCAGCAGGTAGCCGCTTGCGATCGTGGCATGGTGCCACGGGCCCCCGAATTTCACGAAAAATACCGCCAAGTCAAAGCTTTGGCTAATTGCCGCATTCAAGTCGGGCTGGGGTGCATTCCGAAAAGTTTTCCTACGCCCTATGCTCCTATTGCACAACTCGATATCGAACGGCATAAATCGTCCAATAGCCCTTGCCAGATAGCGCGATTTCATTGCGCAAAGGGCCATTACATGTTGCGGCGGGAAGATGAAAAAATCAGAGTTGAAGCAGGGTACAGAGCCTCAAGCGGAGCTGTTTGACGGCATTGCTCAGGCGGACGCGGATTCCATTCTTGAGCTTGTTGAAGCGGCAATGAATGCGGATTTTACCAGTCTGCGTCGTGCAGGTTCGCAATTGGTCCGACGACTCGCTGACATGGGCAAGGCCGAGCACGCAAGCCGCCTACGCAGTCTCCTGCGGCAACGCGCAGCTCCTTTGCGTACTTCTGGCTATGTAGAAGAACTGCCGGTTGATGGGCGCAGTCGCTTGCCTCTTGTTGACGAAATACCGCTCCCTAATACTCCAATTCTGATGGAGAGTACAACTGAGGCAGTGGTCGGGCGGTTCATCGACGATGCCATTAATGCTGAGAAGCTGGCTCAGGCTGGAATTGAGTCAGGGCTGAAGCTGATGCTTTCCGGCCCACCGGGCACAGGCAAAACTTTGCTCGCGGGACATATCGCCGCCCGACTTGGAAAACCATTTCACGTGGCCCGGCTCGATGCCACCATTTCCTCGATGCTGGGGGAAACGGCAAAGAACATTAGGAGTATATTTGACTATGTATCAGCTCACTCGGGCTTCATATTCCTCGATGAGATCGACGCAGTTGCAAAGATGCGTGACGATAGCCGCGAAATTGGTGAGCTAAAACGGGTCGTAAACACACTAATTCAGGGCCTCGATGACCTTGATGATAAAACCATTGTGCTGGCTGCAACCAATCACCCACAGCTTCTGGATCCGGCAATTTGGCGTCGATTTCCTTATAGAACGGAAATGAGTTTACCAAGTAGAGATCTTCGATCAGACTTGTGGCGCTTGTTCTTGGCGGATAATAACCTTAAGCCGCTCTATGAACTGCTCGGGGCGGTGTCGGAGGGCTTGTCGCCAGCGGACATTCGCGAACTCGCTTTCGCCGCTCGGCGGGCTGCAATCCTCGGCGAGAGGCCAGTCGCTATCGATGACCTTGCTCGAAGCGCTATTCTAAGCGCCGGTACAACCCTCATCCTTCCGACGGGAAAACCTTTGACCGGGGATGAGCGTCGCGCATTGACTGAAAGGTTGCTTCCGTTCAATATGGCGCGCTCTCAGATAGCAAGCCTTGTCGGCGTTTCGCGCCAAAGGGTGGACGAATATGTGCGGTCCCTTGCGGCTCATGCCTTAGAGGCACGGGCAGCAGAGAATTTGGAGACACCTAGTGGCGACGCGTCGACCAATTCTTAATCCCCTTCTTACGCTGGTTTCTGCTCCGCAGCCGAAGGCAGCGCCAGGAGGTGGAAAGAGTGCTAAAGACATTCGCCATGAGTATCTCACACAGCGCCGCAAGATGCTTGTGCAGCGCTTTTCTGAGCTGTCACATGATCCGCAACTCAAAAAGTCAGCTAAGGCTGGTCGCACGCTGCTTCGAGTTGTGATGGACGACAAATCTGCTGCGCCGAGCTATGTGCCGCGTGATGTTTTTGCATCTGAACTTGGAGCCGAACTCGTTGCTCCGTGGAGAAATGGCTATGTGGCAGAGGTGGATTCTGATGCATTGAAGCGGATGGCGCAACGCTTAAGGGCAGATCGCATTCCTATTGCGACTCAGGTTGATGTGTCGCGCATTTCATCTGTGTCATTGCTGGTTACCGACCTTCTTGAGCAGAATTTTGAGCAAATTTGGTCCAGGGCCACCGTCCTGAACGGCGACTCCCGTTTATTCATTGGTGCGCCGGCGCCATTTCGGACAGTAGCGGCGCGGAAAGAGCTTGCTGAGGAATTGATGCGTGAAGCGATCTACGAACGCCTGCGTTATGAAGAAGGAGGTGAAGAGGGCTTCGACCTAGTTGGCGAGAGCGACACTGAGGAAGCGACAACGCACGCCGTGGTGCCGGGATTTCCAGCGCAGGGGGGAGCAATAGAGGCGCTTGCTGCCGATCGAGTGCCCTTTCTTACGATTGTCTGCTCATCAGTTGCAATGCTACGACAACTGATCGCATCTGGCTCGATCGTGAAGTGGGATCCTGTTCAACCGCTTACTCCAACCCGAGCAGCTCAAATCGACTTGCCAAGGCGCCCAGTTCCAGAACTTCAGAATGCCCCTGTTGTGGGCGTCATCGATGGCGGCCTTCTTCCTGGTCGATACGAGAATGCAGTTGCTTGGAGTGAGAAGCCTTTCGTTCCTAACCGCTATGCCGCGCGGGAGCATGGAACGCACGTGGCCTCCCTTATTGTTGAGGCGGAACGCTGGGGCAATGGCCTTCAGATTCCCTCATTGCCCTGCCGCGTTGGCGTAGTACAAGCGATCGCGAATGACACTACAACGTTTCCATTCGTGCCAGAAGCCTTTCTAAGACATGTCGCTCACGCTATGGAAGCCCACCCCGAGACCCGAGTCTGGAACTTATCGGCCAACCTCGAAGGACCATGTGATCCGTTTGACGTGAGCCCCTTTGCTCATTCGCTTGCCCAGATTACTCGACGCTATGGCAATATACTGGTCATATCTGCGGGCAACCGTGCGTCAAATCATAGCTCGGATTGTCGGCTATCCGTACCCGGCGACTGTGAGGCGGCTATCGTTGTAACAGGCCGCCTTCACGACGACGGCGGCAATATTGCTCATGCGTGTCTAGACTCTCGCACTGGGCTAGGTCCGGATGGCATGCTCAAACCTGAAATGAGCTGGTTCTCGAACCACGCATTACCAGGTGGGGCTGTTCTAGTTGGAACAAGTTATGCGGCGCCATTGGTGTCGCGTGTCGCTGCGCACACGTGGAATAACCTCCGGAATCCAACTGCAGACCTAGTCAAGGCCGTGTTGATCGGTGCCAGTGATCTGGGGATATTCACACATGAGCTTGGATTCGGCAGCCCTGTTGCTCCTCATACTCCTTGGGAGTGCCCACCGGGCAATATTGTCCTAGCATGGAATGCGCAACTGGAGACGGGTGCCAGCTACTATTGGAGAGATATCGCGCTGCCTGATACCATGATTGAGGACGGTTACCTGGTCGGGCGAGTTCGGCTGACAGCAGTCTTATCTCCTGACACAACGCCACTCGGTAGTAGCAATTATTTCGCCAGCCGGCTTCAAACCAGCTTGCAATTTGAAACATTAAAAGGGGGGTGGAAAAGGCTCATTGGTGGCCTGCCAGTTGAGACAGCCGAAGGGATTGCTCGCGCTGAAGACTCGAAGTGGCAGCCTACCCGCTGCTACGAAGGGCGGTTTGTACACCCTGATGACCGACGACCTAAGGATGGGCTGATGTCGGCCCATCTCGGCGGATCACATCTCCGCGTTTTTGCGCGGGTTTTTGAAAGGGACAATTTCGCTCGAATGGGAGCATGGTCTCGCCAAGGCCGTCTTCATGAGGCAGCCTTCGTTCTGACATTTGAGGACTCCCGCGGCAATCCAGGAACCTTTGATACCTTTATCCGTGCAATGGGCAACCGCGTTGAGAGCGCGGTCATTGATCAGGATATTTCGTTGGGCGCGTAAGGACAATCCGCTTGGGTATAGCGTGTTTAGAGGAAAACCATGAAGGCGTATGCAGTTCTCGACGGGGGTGGTGTTAAAGGAGCCGCCCTTGCTGGTTGTTTGAAAGGCGCAGAAGAGTCCGGAGTTGAGTTTCTCGGCTATGGCGGAACTTCTGCTGGAAGCATTGTAGCACTTCTATCTAGTATTGGTTATACGCCAGACGAGTTGCTCGGCGTGATGTGCGACGAGCTAAACTTTGCCGATTTGCTCGATGATCAAGGCGCAGAGCTTGGCCTTTGGAGCGGCGTTATTGACGAGGTTGCGGCCGCAGAGACGAAGTTTGGCCGATACTGTGCGGCTGGAAAAATTTGGTGGGGCTATCGGAGCCGTTTGAGAGATTTGCTAAATGCCCAAGGTGTATACTCTGGGGATAAGCTGGAAACGAAGCTTCGCGAGTTGATAATTCGGAAGCATCGGTCACTAGAGAATGCGCGCGAAATTACTTTCAACCACTTGACAAAGGTCGGCTGCGCCCCCCTTAAGGTGGTAGCAGCCAATCTCCAGACACGGCGCAGCGTCGTTATGTACGATGGAGTGGAGAGTCCAACCACCAATGTTCTAACAGCGGTTAGGGCATCCTGCTCCTATCCGCTGCTGTTTAAGCCAGTAATGCTGCATAGGGCACCGTTGGTTGATGGTGGTGTTGCAAGCAACCTTCCCGTTTGGCTTTTCGATGATGAGCGTGACCGCAACGGGCTCCCTTTGGTTGCATTCGATCTGACAACGGGGTTGACCCCTAGCGCTGCGGTGCCGACAACCTACGGGCCGCGCGAGTTTCTAGTAGATATGTTAGAGACGGCCCTCGAAAGCGGCGATGCTCTCATACGGCGGAGTTCGAGTCGGCTCTTTCATATTGAAGTTCCGATCCCTCCAGAAATCCGTACCCTTGATTTCAATATAACCTCTGCGAAGCGTCGCACACTATATAATGATGGAAAGCGAGAAACGCTCTCGTTTTTTGTTCGCCGTTACGGGGTATCGCAGCCGCAAACGCTACTTCAGGATCCGGCTGAGCAGCTTGTGGCAGTGTATGGAGATAAAAATGTCTTTCTGACGGTTCTATCCGGTTTCTTACAAGAGATCAAACTGGCGTTTCCGACATCGAAATCCCTGCGCTGTAATGTCATGCTGCCTTACGGGAACAATGGCCACCGGGTGATTGTTTATCAAGTTGGCATGGATGATGATGCGGATGTCGACCTAGTGCTGGAACAAGGTGCAGGGCCCTCTGGCGACGCTATGGGGGCTGAGCGGCCAATTGTCACGGATTGGGATAAGGTGCGCGCGAAACCTGATGCGTCCAACATGACTCGGGGGCAAATTAACAAGGTCCCGAACACTCGACGTGCGGTTGCGAGCATCCCAGTTTTCGATCTCCGTCGTGCTTCGGTTGTCGTGGATGGCGTTATCACTGGATTAACGCTCGCCGGTGCATTATCTATAGACTCGGAGTTGCCGCCTAACGAGGCCGGGTGGGCTGATGAAGCAGGAATCCCGAACCATGAGTTCGTGCAGATTTTGAAACGGTGGTCCGACGTCGTCGGTCGCGTACTGAACTGAGAGAGTGCAATGGTCCCCAGCGGTATCAAACGTGACGCGAAAACGCCCTTCCGCACGCGTACTCTGGCGAATGGTACTGTCGTCGTTGAGGACGCGTACGAAGGCCGGTACGCTTATTTTAATAAGCGCATCCCTGACCCAGAAATCAAAGGAGTTCAGGTGAACTCCACAACCAGTAGCAAAACTGACCCGACCAGCCGATAACTCTTATCGGAATTGTTGGTACGGCTGGCGGCTATACATAGTCGCCAGCCGTAGTAGTTTTTGGGCGACTACACCTTTCGCGGCACTTCACGTGATGCGCGATTAGATTGCGCTATTGTGCACTCAAGAGCAGGCCGAGCGTGGGAAAGCGCGATGAACCCGCCGTAGATGGCGTGGGCGGCTCATGCGCTCAGTCAACTGTGCAACATCGAATTGCTCGCCCCGGCGGATACCGCGAACAACGTTCCGTCATCACATAACTAAGCCGGTGGACAACGCATTATATAGCGCAGTCACATACGGCTTCCAAATCCTCCAGAAGGGTGTTCGGGTTCATCGCCACCGCGTGACGCACCTTGGCCTCGTAATCGCCGACCAGCAGTGCTAGCACCCATGCTGGCGTCGCATTATTCCTCGCCACCGCCTCGCGCACTTTGAGATGGTTGTCGCCGACAAGCTGTAGGAGCACTGGTATTGGTGTCGCGCCGTTTTTCGCCACCGCCGCGCGCACGTCGGCATCGTGATCATTGGACAGCTGTGCTAGCACCGATGCTGGCGTTACATTGTTCCTCGCCACCGCCTCGCGCACCATGAGGTGGTTGTCGCTGGCCAGCTGTACCAACACTGGCTCCGGCGTCGCGCCGTTTCTCGCTACCGCCACGCGTACGTCAGCATCGTGATCATTAGCCAGCAGCGCCAGTACCCGCATCGGCGTTGTGCCGTTCTCCGCTACCAACTCGCGCACGCCATCGTCGAGGTCACCAGACAGCTGTACCAGTACCGGCACCGGCGCCGCATTGTTCCCCGCTACAGCCTGCCGCACCTTGGCATCAAGGTTACCGGCCAACCGTTCCAGCACCGGCGTTGGTGTCGCGCCGTTCTGTGCCACCGCCCAGCATACAAAGTCATCACAGTCTTCGGCCAGCTGTGCCAATATCGGTGCCGGAGTCGCACCGTTTCTCGCCACTGCCCATTGCACCTCCACCTTGTGGTCACCGGCTAGCCGCTCCAGCACCGGCGTGGGCGTCGCGCCGTTCTGCGCCACCGCCCAGCGTACCCAGTCATCACGATCGTCGGCCAGCTGTGCCAATAACGGTGACGGAGTCACACTACTTCTCGCCACTGCCTGGCGCACATTGGCATCACGGTCTCCGGCAAGCAGCATCAACGCCGGCACCGGCACCACGGCGTTCTTCGCTACTGCTTCGCGCACCACGGGCTCAGGGTCACTGACCAACATCTCCAGCACCGGCACTGGTGTCGCGTGGTTCTCCGCTACCGAACGACGCATCCAGGGCTCGGGATCACCGGCCAGCCGCTCCAGCATCAGCGCCGACGCTGCGCTGTTTCGCACCACCGCCCATTGCACCTCCGCCTTATGGTCGCCGGCTAGTCGCTCCAGTGCCGGCGTAGGCGTGGAGTCGTTCTGCGCCACCGCCCAGCGTACGAGGTCGTCACGGTCGCAGGCCAGCAATTCGAGCACAGGCGTCGGCGTCGCGCCATTCTCCGCCAGCGCATAGCGCATACCGGCGTTGAAGTTTCCGGCCAATCGCTTGAGCAAGAACGATGGAGTGAGGTTATCACTGGCCAGGGCCAAAGCCCGTAGTCCGTCTCTACCAATGTCCTCCTCCAGCTTCTGCGCGACCTCTCCCAGGTCTCCGACGGCTAGTCCGGCCCGGGTGACCAGATGCAGGGCAACCCGCATAGGACTGCGTCCTAGCCGGTGCAGCAGGGTCCGCTTGGTGGCATGGTCGCGGCCAAACCGGACAAGCCAGAGCAGGCACGCCGCGACCTCCCCCGTGCGCCCTTCGGAAGTCAACCGCGCCAACAGCAGTGCCAGCGCTTCGTCGTAACACGGGTTTTGCCAGTAGCTCTCAATCGCTTCTACCGCCCCACGCTCTGCCAGTGCAGCCGACAGAAAATATTCCTGGAAGGTCGGGTGTAGGAATGACACCATCTCACGACCGTCATCAATGGCGAGCACGCCGCTTCGGCGCAATCCGGCCAGGAGGGAATGTGGCTCCGCCACACCCGCCCCCTGTATGGACGCAGTCAGGAAGCTGGCAGGCGCTTCAACCCGCCCCAGTCCCATGCGCGCCGCAAGCGCCTGCAGCACCCGATCGCGGGCCTCGATTTCGCCGAATCTTGCCTCTGGAACCCGCTGGCTCCAAAGTGTCGCAACCGCCCTCCGGTAGAATTCAGCACGCGAGACCGGAAGCACGCCAGGATTCTCGCTCCAGACCAACGCCGCCAACCTCAGCAACAGCGGGTTACCCACGAGCGGCGCGAGCGCAGCATAACGCTCCAGGATTGCTGAGACGCGGTCGCTCTCCGTTCCCAGCCAAGACTCCAAAAGCGCGGCGCGGTCAGCGCTGGTGAGCGGTAGAATCGTTTCCTCACTGATAATCCCTATGTCGCGTAGCGCGCCGCGCCGCGCCTCCCAGACCGCCGTACGGCAGGTCATTACCACATCACCCGGCAGCGCCGCCAAACAGTGCAGCCAGTCTGCAGGAGAAACAGTGTCGGGCAATTCGTCCAGTCCGTCGAGCAGCCAGACGGGCCGGTACACGAGCTCCCCCTGGTAGATGCTCGCAGCGGCCGGGCAATGAACGTGGACATCGGTTTTGGCAAGGTTCCACAAGCAGTTGAGCAGCCCGTCCGCGTCTAACGGGGTGGCGTCTAAATTCCGCAGACGGACCAGCACTGGGACGCGGAGGTCCTCAGCTGGAGTGATATGGGACTCGCCCCACCAGCGACGAAACCATTCAATTAACAGACGTGTTTTTCCTGCACCCGGCTCCCCGAGTATCACTTGGCGATTTCTCCACCGGCCCCCTCGCCGCATCTCCTCGAAGGCCTCGCCCTCTGACCGCTCGCGCCAACGCAGATTTTTGTAGCTGAAGGTCTCGCGCCAAGCCTCGCAACCCACCTGCCGTCGTCCTTGGCCATCTTCGGAGCCCCTGCCACAGACTTCCGTTGGCACCACACGCGTGCCAAGCCTAGCAGGCCGATACGGTACAGGACTGGAGTTGGCGGGGCGGTAATTAATTGCAGTACTTGCCAACTCGTTATCGTTCCTGCGTGACGGTATGCCGCCTCCCATCGTCCTCTGCGTGACGTCTGATCCGTCGACAAAAGCGAACCTGCCGCCCAACTCCTCGACCAGTGCGGCTCGGTTGGCACTGCCCGCAGCCGCCATCATGGCCTCTGCCTTGACAATCAGCGCATCCCAGAGTTCGGGAGCGCGGCTGGCATGTTGCGGCGTCAAGACTTGCCTAAGACTAGTGATAACGTGACGACGGTCCCGCGACGTCGTCACGTGCTCGAAGTCGAAGTGAAGAAGGACAAAATGCCTGAGGAAACGCCAACAGGTGTCGTCGTCGATAGCTGCACTGGCTGCCGTTTCCAACGACGCTCGAATAGCTGCGACAAATTCTCGCATATTAGCATTGCCGACTCCGGCAATCTGGAGCTTACTGAAGAAGTCGCCTGCATCCGAAGTCTGCTGTGCCCAATTAAGCACAGTAAGTCGATCATTGTCCGCGCTCGTAACGGAGCCGACGGCAGGGCCAAGGCGGTCCCGCCCATGTCGGAAGGTATCTGCCGAGAACGTGTCCCAGCACTGCCTCATGACATCGCAGAAATTAGGGTTGTTACCGAACGCGAGAGTCCGCTTAACCTGGAGACTAAGGGTAGCCGGGCCCCTTGCCCCCTCGGCATCGACGATGATGTCGTCCAGGGCTTGCCCTTCGTAGGAGCGCTGAAGCCGCACCACCCGGGCAACACAATCCAGAAGCCCACGGACCTCGCCGCCAACCAGCATGTAAGCAAGGTAGTCGGCAGCGACGCGGCTCTCAAGATGGGTTCCGGCGCCGCCGGTGGCCAATGGGCTTGGCATGATTTGCTCTACGAGGTAACACGTCGGCGGTCGCCGATGCACGATGCATACAGTACCGAGCTCCTGCCTTCCTCGCCACAACCATCGCGGTCGAGCCGCTGTCGATCGAACTTCTCTGCTTTCATACGAATTTCTCTACTTTCATACCAAGACTCATGGATCATGACCGATGCGTCCAGTCTCGCATGCCGATGGAAATGATGGTCCAGGGCTGCTCGACGAGGATGTTCCAAGCGACGCAGCAGCGGTCGAGGATGCCCTAGACCCCATGTCCCTGCCGAGCTGAAGGTGGCTCGTCTCACGTTCTGTCGTCACCGAGGGTTGCGCCGGGTAGGCCGGCGCCGTGCCTCAGACAGAGGCGACGAGCCATGGAGCAGGATACAGCGGCGTTTGTTGCCATGGACACGCACAAAGAGACGATCGCTGTCGCGGTAGCCGAAGCTGGCCGTTCGGGAGAGGTGCGCTTCGTGGGGGAGATCCCCAATCGTGCCGACGCGGTGCGCCGGCTGATCGACAAGTTGGCCAGCAAGTATGGCCAGTTGAGCGTCTGCTACGAGGCTGGCCCGTGCAGCTACGGGCTGCATCGGCAGATCACCGAGCTGGGCCATGTCTGCATCGTGGCGGCGCCCTCGCTCATTCCGGTGCGCAGCGGCGATCGCGTCAAGACCGACCGGCGGGACGCTGTTACCCTGGCGCGGCGGCATCGCGCCGGTGAACTTACCGCCGTCTGGGTGCCCGACGCGGCGCACGAGGCCACGCGGGATCTGGTGCGTGCCCGCACGGCGGCCATGCAGGCGGTGCGCCGGGCACGCCAGCAACTTCAGGGCTTTTTGCTGCGCCACAACCGCCTCTTCACCGGGCGACGGACCTGGACGGCGGCGCATCGCCGCTGGTTGGCCGCTCAGCGGTTCGAGCATCCCGCTCAGCAGATCGTCCTGCAGGAGCTGATCGATACCATCACCGACGCCGAGCAGCGCCGCGATCGGCTCGATCGGCAGATCGAAGAGCTGGCGAGCACCTGGGCGCTACGGCCACTGATCGAGGCTCTGCAGGCCATGCGGGGCATCGCCTTCCTCTCGGCGGTGGTGCTGGTGGCCGAGATCGGCGACTTCCGCCGCTTTGCCAATCCCCGCCAGCTCATGGCCTACCTGGGCCTGGTGCCATCCGAGCATTCCAGCGGCCGCAAGGTCCAGCGCACTGGCATCACCAAGGCCGGCAACACGCGCGTGCGGCGCATTCTGGTCGAGGGCGCGTGGAGCTACCGTTGGCCGGCGCGAGTAACCAAAGAGATCCGACCGCGACTGGAAGCGCTGCCCAAGGCGGTGCGGGCCATCGCGTGGAAGGCTCAGATACGGTTGTGTGCGCAGTTCCGCCGGCTCACCGCCACAGGCAAGAACCGCAACGTGGTGATCACCGCGATCGCCCGGGAGATGGTGGCCTTTGCCTGGGCGATTGCCCGCGAAGTGCAGTCGGCCGGGGCCGCCTAAACACTTGGAGGTGAAGAGCAGACGCGCAGAGGAGGACAGATCGGCTTAGCACCATAAGACTGCCGCGTATGGTTGGAGGCGGAGCTCGCCAGGGGAGCCCTCGTGACCTACTCTGTGGCCGCTTTGCGACGCCCGCTCCCAGACCGAGGCAGCCCTGAGACGGAACACGGTCCGGTAGCCAACCCGCGCATCAGAGTTTGATCAGCCGCCGTCTCGACCGCTCCGCCTTCTGCCATGCGCGCCAGCTTCCGGGCCTTGGCCGGTCACCGGAGACGAGCGCCTGTGCCTACACTCTTGAAACGGGACCTGAGAGTGCTCAGACACATTCGAAAGATTCACCGAACTGCACTCTGCAGGAGCCTCATAGCAGTCAACGGTCAAGTCAAACGCAGAGCCTACGCTGCATCTTCTGAAAGCGTCTGAGCAGCAAATTCTGTGCTCATCACAAAAATTTCATCTCTGTACCAATCCCCCAATTCTTGAGCTGCAGATCGGCAACGCGCCGGGAGCCTAGGTAATTGGGGGATAAATGTATCTGCTCCTGCGGCACAACAAAATAGTGTGACAGTCTGCTCTTCAAACGATCATAGGATATCTTCTCGGGAAGAGCCTCCGCATTCAATGCTTCGTCACATCGTTCGGTCAGAAGAATATCGCCGATGCGCAGCGCCGTGACAGACTCATCTTCAGAGAAGTCGATGTTGATTGCCCGCGCAACGGGCTGCTTAGATGGGATAGCCATATAATAATCCTTATAGGGTGAAAGGCAATCGCGAATAAACGCTATTGAAGCGTGAAGACGCGACTCATACTGAACCCTGAACAGATCGGATATTCTCTCGCTTTTTGGTCTATGCCTTATCTGGCCAGTTTTATCAAAATATGCCTCGAAAAGTGCGCCCGCGCAGACTGCAACAGCAAGGTCTACATTCACGTTGCGTGTCTCGTAACCGATGTTCTGGATGATCTCGATCGGTTTACTGGCACTTCCACAAGCGGCTTGATATAAATTCCGGCCATAGAGAAAAGCTTGGAGCATGCTTGATTCACCCCGCCTCAAGCACTTGAGCCCCACGCCAGACGCAGGGTTTTGTATATACCAGTTATAGGACTTCAGATCACTTATGGCGACATCCATTTCCTTGAAGCCGTCTGGGTCACCAGAGTAAATGGAATCCGCTTTTGCCTGATCCGGTAGGTATTGTAAAAACTCTGGAACTTCTTCCTGGTTCAAAGGCAACGGAACGTCGGTACTCGGCGCCTTCTCCGCCTCAAGTTCTTTTTCTTTGTCTTCTGCTGGCCGTTGCGCTCTGTCACGGTCGTGATCTGCATTGTCTCGTACATCGTCGTGTCGATTGATTTCTGATCGTTCAAGCATCTCTTCCGGCCGACGATCTCCATCGGTCGAGTCCGCTGCGCTCTCAGCTATGGCCTCCACAACCGCTTCTGTTTCCGCAGCTTCCAATGCCGCCGTTTCCTCAATTTGAATAGCGCGCGCCAGTTCAGTAAGGGTAAACCCCAAAGGTTGTTTGCTCGCTAACCAAGCCAGTTGCGGAATCGTGAGTATATGAAAACTTTCGACGCCCGCACGTTTGACGGCCTCGTGCACGAGAAGAGGGTGCGCTACCGTTACCCGGAGATCACCTTTTTCCAAGTGCTTCGTCTCGTTTGGCTTGATCTTGCCATCTATGTCTTTGACTTTCAGCGGGGTGTACGACCAATCAATCTTTTGGTCGTGCGTCAGCATGATGACGGCTTTGATGTCCTGGACGGCGCCCACAGGTTTGGTGCAGTAGGCGAGGATTTCCTCCCAAATGATGAAGTCGCCGAACCGATTGGCTCCGGAAAGCTCAGCGGCCCTGACATCCTCATCCTCATCCGGTGAGGATCGGTCGCCAGAGCGCTTCTCCTTTGTCAGATCCTTGAATCCGGGTGGCATGCGTGCCTCGGCGCGCGCATTGAATTCTCGCTGGAGCTGCATCATGTCGCGATAGATATCGGTGTCTATCGTTAGTTCATTGAATATCGGAATTAGCTCGGCATCTAGATCTTCCACACTGGTCTGCTTAGAAATGGGCTTTATAACGCGATCCATGCTGTTTAGTGCGTCTCCTAGAGTAGCTAAGTACTCCGCGCGCGAAGCAAAGCCATTTGCTTTTGCCAGGGCATCATCGCTTAAGAGGTAGGCCCATGACTTCACCTGCCTAAGCAAAGAAGGAAGAGATCTCAGTTGATGACGGTTGGGCAACAGGGCGGCAGTGTCCCGGCGATGCTTTGAGAACTCATGAATAACGCGCCGCGGAATATGGATTTTTCCCGCCTGAGGGCCACCTCTTATCCAGTCGATGACCTCTTTCCGCGCTGCTTTGTGCAAACGGTACAGCCAAATCAGCGTTGAGGTGTCAAGAAAAATGCGGGTTTGTGGAGATTTAAGGGCGGAAGCGACAGAATTATTAAGCTCTCCCCTATCGAAAGGCTCCACGATTAGAGGCACTGCAGGCACCATAACTTACCACTCCCTTGCCTATCGAAATCAACCATCGTCCGATCAAACAGGAACAGTTGACCTTATCTCTGTGTCCGCCATGATCCACCTGGATACACAGCGCATCATAACCGTGTCCGATCGAAACGATTACGGTGATAATCGGGATCTGTCAAAAGGGTTAATATTAATCTTAAAGCGATTGGCGCAAATGGAAGCGTCCTCAGGGAGATTCAAGCCGCGCCCCGGCGACGTAGGAACTGCGCACCCGAAGGGCGTTATCTCGCGAACGGATTAGGGCACGGCAGGGAACTATCTGCCCGGACTGAAAGTGGTTTGGAGGCAACCACGCTGCCCCAGCAGTGATTGGAGCTGCCAATGTCCTCTTTTGCTGTCCATCCGTGTGGCTGTCCGCGCTGCCGGGCCGGTGAGCCGCACCGGGATCGTGCCCTTCACGAGCACATCAACGTGCTGATCAGTCGTCTGGATGAGCAGCAGCGCCGCTGGTTCGTCGCGCTCGAAGCCGAGCGCCTCGGCCGCGGCGGGGAGATGCTGCTGGCCCAGATCACCGGTCTGAACCGGCGGACCATTCGGCGCGGCCGCCGCGAACTTGCAGCCGGATTGGCCGAGCGCCCAACCGAGCGCGTCCGCGCCCCTGGTGGCGGGCGTCCGGCGCGGAAGGTGCAGGATCCGGAGCTTGTTCCGGCTCTGGAGACGCTACTCGGCCCCGAGACCGCCGGTGCCCCCATGGGCCGCCGGGCCAAGGGCAAGCGCAGCTCCCTACGGCACCTGAGCGCCGCGCTGAGTGCGGCCGGGCACCCGGCGAGCCGGCCGACGGTGGCGCGCCTGCTGCGTCAGCTCGGCTACTCGCCCAAGATCAACGCTCGGCGCACGGAAGCCCGCAGTTCGCCTCCCGAGCGCGACGCCCAGTTCCAGCACATTGCCGAGCAACGGGCGCAGTTCCAAGCCGCCGGCGAGCCGATCATCAGTGTTGATACGAAAAAAAGGAGTTGATCGGTAATTACAAGAACGCCGGCCGTGCTTGGTGCCGGACGGCCGAGGGCGTGCTGGTGCATGACTGGCCGCAGGATGCCGTCAGTCAAGCGATCTCCTACGGCATTTTCGATCGGACGAGCAATCGCGGCTTCGTGTGCATCGGTGACTGTTTCGATACACCGCGCTTTGCGGTCGAGGCGATCGGGGACTGGTGGGCCAATGAAGGCAGCCACCGCTTCCCACAGGCCGAGCGCCTGCTGATCCTGGCCGACGCCGGCGGTTCAAACAGCTGCCGCTCGCGCGTCTGGAAAGCGCAACTCCAGGAACAGCTCTGCGATCCCTGCGGGCTGGAGGTCACGGTGTGCCACTATCCCAGCGGCTGCTCGAAGTGGAACCCGATCGAGCATCGGCTCTTCAGCTTCATCAGTCTGAACTGGGCCGGTGTCCCGTTGCGCACCTTCGACACCGTCGTGCGCTACATCGCTGGAACTGTTACCGCCGCCGGGCTGCGCGTGACGGCCCTTCTCAAGCGCGGTGGCAACGAGACCGGGGAGCGCGTCTCCGACGAGGACATGCGACAGCTCCGCTTGGCGCCGCACACCGTCTGCCCGGCGTGGAACTACACCCTATCGCCACGAACCAACGGGGATGATGAATGAGCAGATAGTTCCCTGCCGTGCCCTAGTTCGAAATGCGCCTCATCGCCTTGGATGAAATGAAGCGGGACGGGTTGTCGACCGTCGCGATGAAGATCACCACGGCCGGCGGCCCCACGCCGGGCAAGGCCATAAACCGCCGACAGACCGCATTGGTGCGCACGATCGCCAGCATCTTGCGATGCAGGCGCGTGAACTCGCTGTGCAATCCTGCCCTGGCCGTCAGCATGGCGCCAACGACCTCCTCCAGCATAGCATGCGCCCTTGACCAGTTCCTCAACCCGGGCGGAAGAGCGCCCCTTGCTGTCCTCGCCGACCTTCAGCCCAAAGCCGCGCAGGAGGCCGCGGATGCTGAACTCCACGTCGCGCAGCTTAACCTGTATTCCTGGATCATAGAGGTCAGCTCATCTCATTAATCCCATAAACTCTGTGCGCCATAATCCAATAATCAATATCGGATCGGTCGTAAACTATCCGGCGAGCGCCCAAGCGAATGAAGGCTGGACCTTCCCCATTTTGGCGAAGCCGCTGCAACGTCCGAGTGCTTAGTCTAGTAAATTCGGCCACCTCTCGCTCGGTTAGATAGCGCTTCTCTTCAATATTCGTATCGTCACTGTTCATTTGCATTGAACTCCGACGCATTCTGCCGGTCGTCCCGGCGTTGACGGAACCTCACCCCTTCGCCCCCGCCGTTCTCCGGGATGAACTCGATCCCGGCAGCGCCGAGCGCCTTCTGGATCACTTCAACGGTGGAGGCCATGGCGGATACCTTGCCGCGGACCTTCTCCAGGCGCTTCACGGTTTCGAGGGACACGCCTGCGGCAGCAGCCAATTCCTTCTGTTCCCAGCGCAAAAGTGCGCGGGCGGCTCTAATCTGCTCCCCAGTCAACATGACGAATTACCCCTCAGGTGTATTACATTGCACCTCAGGTGTTGACTTCTGAGGTATCGCGGCTTACACCTCAGGGGTATCCCGAACCACCTAGAAGGTCAATACGATCATGCAGCAGATTTGCAACGCACCTGTTGGGCGCGAACAGTCGAAACTTGCCGATTCTCCCCGCCTCGATGACCGCCTGATCGCCTTTGGCCTGCTTTGGGAAGATGCCAATGCCCAAATCGAGATGCTGGAGCGACAGGGCGCCGCCCAGCAGACGGTATCTACAACGCCATGCAGGGCCTGACGCTGGACGGTGACCACCTGACCGGCTGGGGCAAGCGGCAGCGTTGCAGTGACGATGTCGCAGCAAGGGTGAAACAGCACCGCGAGCGGACGAAACAGGAGCGTAACGTTACACCCGCCGAAGGTAACGTTACAGGAACGGATTTCCCTCTGCGCGCGCAGACTCCAGATTCAGAACATATACAGATTCCTCCGCCGCCAAGTGCAGAAACCTCTGTGCGCGTGAAGGGCGCTGATGGGGCGGCGGCGGTGGCCAATCGCTTCCTGGAACTGCGTGAGGAGCGTTGGCCGAACGACACGCGCTTTCCTGCCCCGCTGATCACGCTGCGCACCGAGGCGCAGCAATTCCTGGACAGCGGTGGCACGGTCGAGCTGCTGGGTGAGGTTTTGGAGCGTGGCATGGCGACCTGGAAAAGCCCGTCGCCCCCACGCAGCCTCCGTGCCTTCGCCGACTCCGTCGCCGACCGTGTCGCCGAGTTCAAACGCGCCTCCGAACAGCCCGTTGCCCGTCCGGCGAACAAATCCGTCGCAATCATGGCGCCCGGCATCATCGACCGCATGACCCGCATCCGCGGCCGGCTGCGCCTCTACCGCGATACCGGCAAGTGGGACTACGGCAGCGACCCGGCGCCGACGCACCCGCGCTGCGGCATTCCCCTCCAGGTCCTTGAGGAGGAGCTGGGCCAGGATTTCGTGGACAAGCATCACCGCGGCGCGGCGTGACCGAAACCGAGAAATGGGAAACCGTGAAAGTGGGAGAACCAAAAATGGGAGAGCCCAAAATGGGAAGCGATCGGGAGAATCAAAATTCCGAGCCCGCGCTGATCTCGACCAAACAGAGTGCTGCGCTGGAAGTGTTTTTCGCTCAGCCCGTCGATGGTGCCCGCTACACCAGTCCGCCGCCTACCCGCACAAACGTGCAAGCCCCAAGCCGTTTCCTCAGGTCCGTGATGTACCGAGTCACAGGCTCGAGAATGGCGAGTTCATCGAGCGAGCCAGTGATCTCAGAGATTCATCGACGGCGCAATTCGGTACATCACCAACCCCAACTCGGTATAACGCGGACCTCACGCTTTGGAACATCGTTCCTGCGCGTGGTCGAGCGCGCCGGCGGACCGTAGTTCGTCGCGGTGGCGGGGTGCCGCTGGGCCCGTGGGCACAATCACCGTGAGGTCCGCGATGTACCGAGTTGAGGTTAGCGAAATACCGAGTCACAGTCTCAGAGATGGCGGTTCCGTTCGGCATGCCGGCGTGTCTGCTAATGGCCAATATCCCTGTTCGGTACATCGCCAACCTCAACTCGGTATATCGCGGACCTCAAAAGGTAGGCCGGCCTTCAGGACGAGGCTACCATGCGCAGGGACTGTCGGCACGGTTCTGTGAGCCGCCAACCCCGAGGCAGTCCAGTTTCTCACGCATGAAGTGGCGTTTGGCGGATGGGGTCAGAAGGACGCTGCGCCGACGGTGACGATGACCACGAGCGCTGGATTGGTCGGCGTCGGCGTCGGATTGAGCGCGCACCGGAGCAGCCGCTTTCCGGTCTCTCGATTGACCACCCCACACCCGCAAATCGGGTCGGGCCGGCCGGCGGACTCGGCTCCGCAGGTTGCGCACAGAAACGTGCCGGCGCTCTCCAGGACCCGGCTCAGGCAAAACCGGCAGGCGTGATCCGTGAGGGCAAAACCGCCGGTCATGGCTCCACCCCGGGGCGGCCGAAGGCGACGGGTCCGGCCGCCGACTTGGCCAGGATCATCATGGCCTCCAAGGCGCCGGCCACGTCGGCAACGTGCTCGCGCTGCGCAGCACCATCTCGGGTGACGACGAGGCCCACCGTGTGGAGCTGAAGGCGCGGCTGGCTGCCCTTGGCGTTGCGCCCGATTCGGACTTCCCGCGTCCTATTCCAGCAACTCGGACAGTAGCGCCGCGGGCCAATCCGCCGGCTGGAGAGGCGCAGGCACCGTGGGCAGACGCAGAGGAGGGCATCCGCAACCGCCGCAGCCGTGTCCATCGGTTTGCCGGCATTCGCCGCGCCGACGGGGCAACTCCGGCAGTGCCAGAGCCCGTCCCAAGGCTCCGGCCGACGCCGCTGCGCGGCATTCCACGAGGTCGCGCAGCTCGTCACAGACAGCGAACAGGACCGCCGTTCACAGCGGAAGGAGGAAACTTCGAAGTTGGCCATGGCCTTCCCGGTCACATTGCGACACAGGGCGCCATCAAGCCGTCACGACCGATTTCCGGGAATCACGACGAAGTGGCCGGCAACGCCCAATGCAAAGGAGGGCATGGCGCTGCGGAGGTCGTGACGGGAATCTCCCACAAGGCGGGGTTAATCCCCCATCAAGCCAAGGGGGCGTGAAGTTGAGGAAAAATGAGTTCCAACTGCTTGTCGAGGAACTGGTCGCTTACAAGCGGAAGCGCGACTCACAGATGGCCAAGGCGCTGCGAGCGCCAAAGATCACCCGCCTAGACGGGTCCGATATCCAGGGCATGTTCAGGCTCACCAAGGCACGGAAGGAGCAGGCCGAGCGCGAACGGCTGGAACGACACCGGGCCCAGCGGGCGCAGGAAGCGCAGGCGCGCCGGCAGCGGTTCACGGAGACCCTCACCAAGGCGCACCTCGCGCTGCGCTCCGAAGTTCTTGCTGGTCATGTCTCGGCTCACGAAGCCGCCAAGGGGGAAGCGACGCTTCACCGGCTCGCTGGGAGGCTATGACAATGACCGTCGAAACCAATCCTCTGATCCGGCTGTCCGTGGCCCAGCTCGCCCAGGAAAAGGCCCTCTGGGAAGCTCTCCAGGCCAACGATGAAGCTGCAATCGAGGCGGCGTCCGAGAAGCTTCTCCAGATCGCATCGCAGGTCATTGCCGAGTTGGAGCGCATGAAGGAGCTTTTCGCCACCTATGCGCTGATGCTTCCGGGGAACCGGAGGGCCGACGCATGAGCCAGAACCACACCCTGGAGAAGACTTACGCCGCCCTAGCAGCCCAGATCGAAACCGCCCAGGCAGAGCTTCGGCGGGCCCTCATCGAGGCCGGCGACACGGTCACCGCACGCGCCCGGTTGCGGGGCTTGGAACAGAGAGCAGCGGCCGTTGCTCGGGAGTTGGCCGACCTGGACGCCGCGGCGGAACAGGAAGTCCACCGACAAATCCAACAGACCGCCGACGCCATGGCCACCGCCGCCGGCCGCCGACTGGAAGATCGCCTTGCCGCGTTGCAGCCGCCTGTTCAGCCCTTGGGAACCCGCTGATGGCCATCAAAACCTACCACCCAAAAATCGAGGTTCGGCTGATCAAGCTGGTCGCGCGCAAGAGCGGCGTGTCGGCGCGCTACCAAGCCAACCCGCGCGACGTCGATCTAACCCCGTACCTCGGCGAGGCTGGGGCGGTTCGGACGGTTAAGGGCCTGTCCGAACCGGCCGGCGGCTTCACCGTGTCCTTCGCCGACCAGTCGCGCGGCGGCCTGGACTCGGTCTACAGCCTGGTCGAGCCGATGGACATGATCGAGATCCGCGGCGCCCGGGAGCCGCACCGCCATGCCGGCGGCAAGCTGCCGCTGCTGATGCGCGGCTACGTGTCCACGGTGCACCGCTCGGAAACGATGGGGGCGAACGGGGAACCCGACCGCGTGGTGACGATCGCTGGCCAGGACTCCGCCAAGCTGCTGCTGATCCACCAAATCAACTTCGAGCTGGGGTGGATCATGGAGACGCCCTACCTGACCAAGTACCAGCTCCAGGCGCAGACGGGCATGGTCGCCGGCGTGGTCCGGGTGAAGGACTACGTCACCGACGTGGTCAAGGCGGTCGCGAATAAGAAGCTGGAGGAGCTGGCCGGCTACTCCTGCCGCCTGATGTTGCCCTTCGACGTGAAGGCGACGGTGCCTGACGGTTCGCTGACGCCCGGCTCCATCGCCCCGCTGCAAGGATCAATCTGGAACCTGCTGGAGGCGCACGCCGATCGGCCCTGGAACGAGCTATTCGTGGAGGACATGGAGGAAGGGCCGGTGGTGGTGTTCCGTCCGGCGCCCTTCAAGGACCTCGCCGGCACCCTAATCCTCCCCGGGGCGGCGGCGCCGGACGTGGTCGAGCTGGACACCGCCGCGGTGCAGTCGCTGGCGATGGCCCGCTCCGACAGCCGTGTGGGCAACTGGTTCTGGGTGCCGCCCGGCACCTCCACGTTGGACAGTTCCGGATGGATCAACAGGGGCACGCTGCACGACGGCAGCCAGCTCGATTTCGAGCACGGCAACAACAAGCCGGACCTGTACGGCGTTAAGCGCGTCCAGCATAAGACGACGCTGATGCCTGACCTGGACCGGCCGCTGCCGCAGGCTCCGCCGGACCAACAGGCGGCGGGCAACAGCGCCTACGTCACCTGGCACATTCGGCGTGCTCAACAGCTCCGCGAACTGAACCGCGATAACGTCGTCTTCGAGGAGGGCAGCGCCACGGTGTGCGGCTCGGAGGATCTGAAGTCCGGGCGCTACCTCCGCCTCACGCGCGGCGACCAGACCAGCGAGAGCTACATCAGCCGTGTCGAGCACAGCTTTTCGCCGCTGCGGTCCTGGACCACGAAGCTGCGCCTGGAGCGCGGCACCGGCTTCCTGGAGCGCAGCAAGGCCACGCAGAACCCGTACTTCACGGAAGGTCGCCGCGGCCCCTATTCGCTGTGAAGGCGCCTTTCCCTTCGATTTCCTGTTTCCCTCCCACTCTATGAGACACCAGATGAACGTAAATTCCGCTATCCACGCCGTCGCTCTCCAACTCGCACAAACTGAGGCATGGGTGGAGCGCACCGCTGAACCGCTTGCTGCGGCCAACAAAAAATACGAGCGCATCCAGATCAGGATGGCCGATCTGGACCGTCAGCGTGCCGACCTGATCGCGCGCCGGCAACGCGGTGAACAGCACCCCGATGACGCCGCGAACATGACGCTGATCGACGCGGACCGCGAAGGCGTAGCTGCCCTCCTGGAGGAGGCGAGTGCCGCTGTCGCCGCTGCCCGCAAGCCCCACGAAGACGCCAAGCGTGCCGTTGACGTCGCCCGTCGTCAGCTTCAACGCACGGAGAACGAAGGTGTGGAGGAGTCCCTGATCGAGCATGCGAGCAAGCTGGACGAACTCCTGCTGACCACGGTGAAGCAACTCGATGAGGTGAGGAAGCGGTTGGGGGGCGGTCGGCCGACCTGGTCCCCAT
The DNA here is from genome assembly GCF_058780635.1 of Azospirillum sp. UENF 312511. Taxonomy (NCBI): domain Bacteria; kingdom Pseudomonadati; phylum Pseudomonadota; class Alphaproteobacteria; order Rhodospirillales; family Azospirillaceae; genus Azospirillum; species Azospirillum sp. UENF 312511. The sequence continues at coordinate 1,132,601 of NZ_JBSNCG010000003.1, forward strand.
CGAACGCCCTCATGAACGAGTTCAACCGTCTCCGCCTCCAGCGGGGTGCGATGTGAGCCCCGCAAACGGCAAGCGCCGTTCCGGTCCTCCCGGCCCGCAGCCGCTGTCGGTGACTACCCGACATCGGCTCCTTCGCCAACTCCTGGACCTGGCCGAAGGAGGGGATGCAGTTGCCGCGGCGGAACTGGTCCGGTTGTCCTGGGAAGCCGAGCGCCTGACGAAAGCGCCGGCTGAGGCGGCCTGATGCACGCCGATGACGCCAAAATCCGGCGGTGCGTGCTGCCGGATCACCGGGCCAATCCAAACGGCGCCGCGGGTGACCGCGCCATCAAGGGGTGCGCGGGGGAATCCCGCGCTGCCGACCACCCGGACTCGGACCACAACATCAGGGTCGCGGCAGGGCGGCATTCCCTGTTTTTTCCCTGTTAATTACAGGAGACGAGTCACCGTGAGCCGATTTTCACAAGGTCAATCCGGGAACCCGAAAGGAAGGCCGAAAGGGTCGAAGGATTGGCGCGCCGAGATGCGCACCATGATCGAGGCGAAGGCTCCTGAGATCGTCGAGGACCTGTTGCGCCGTGCCGTCGTTCAAAAGAACCTCAAGGTCCAGCTCGCTCTCCTCGACAAGGTCGTTCCGCCGGCGAAGTCGATGCCGATCAGCACCAGCTTGAAGCTGGCTGGAGGACCGGGCGAGCAGGCGGACGCCATTGTTGCTGCGCTTGCCGCCGGCCGTCTCACGCTCGATGACGCCAAGGCGCTGCTGGACGCCATCAAGGCTGCCATGGAGATCCGGGACGCCGCCGCGTTGGCCGATCGGATCGCGGAACTGGAGCGCAAAATTGCCGCTTTCGGAGGTGGTGGCCATGACCGCTCGTAAACAAGCCCTGCGCCGTCGGCTGGAGGAGGTTGAGTTCGCAGCTCACGAACTCTGGCTCGAACGCTTCTATGCAGAGCTGCGACGGATGCTGATGGACCGCCCCCAGGACACCCGGCAGCGGATTGTTGTCGCCCTGCGAGCCTTCCATACTGCTCTCAGCGGATGGCCGCCGACGACCACGACGTTCGACATCGAGACAGGCATCCTCTCCGCCGTAGAAGGCATTGATCCGGACATCGGTGCCGAGTTGCGCCGGCACATGGACGGGGCGGCGTAGCGGCGGACCAGTAGCGGGCATGCCGGCCGCTGCTGGTAGATTCCACTGAGACATTGGATTTGTGCCGGTAATGTGCTGACCGTGGCCTACCTTCAGCAGGTTCCGGTGATGGTGCAGGCTCCCTGGACCGGCCCAATGTTCCGGACGCTCGGCGCCGCAGACGCAGGATCGGACTCTCGTGGGATACTTGCTGGAGCCTTCTGGGGTTGGGGCTTCGCCGCGTCGGCGGTCTGTTCGCTGCACTGCTTCGAGCGGGGCTTGGCCCTTTCGAGGATTCCGTCGATGGCGTAGGCCCGTTCCGGCCCGCCAAGCGCGGCCAACCTTGCGTCCAGATCTCGTATGGTGGACTCGATGCCGTCCAATTGTCTGTACACCTCCGTGTTGGCGGCATCCCAATTGCGCACGTCACGCGCCGCCTGAACACCGGGGAACTTGGGGAGTTTGTCGATGAGATCCTTCGATTTCATATCGACGACGTAATCCGTTTCGCGTCTGGCTTTTTCCAGTTCTCTTCTACCCTTGGACACGTGCTTGAGGATTTTTTTCTGCATGCCGCCTTTCTTGGGCTGCGTCATCATCGCCACTTTGGGGTCGAACACGCTGGACATATAGCCCACCAAGTCTGTGGTTTCGCGGACGACCATGGCGATAGCGATGGAGGCACTCTTGCCGCTGCCAGGCGTGCCGACAGACTGTGCCTGGTCCTGTTTCAATTGTGCTCGGATAGATCTGAGATCCTGCATCCCTTCTTCCAGGGCGAATTTCTTGTCGGAGAGGACGTCTTCCCAGGCCCGCTCATAGTCGGCGCGGCTTGGAACGGTTTCACACCGTTGGCCACGTGTCTGAGCCTGTGCAGGGCTTACCAGAAGCAAGCCGATAAGGCTGGCGCTGAAAAGCACCCCGGCGTGCAAATGAGAGTTGTTCATGTTTGTCTTCCCTACGACCGGAGAAGTCCAGGGCCGCACCGTTACAAAGTCACGGGACAAGGGAATTGTAAGCCATGCGGCCCATAAGCACGCTGGTGCATGCCAGCCCGCAGATACATCAACAGGTTCCGGTGATGGTACAGGCACCGCTCACCGGTGGCGGACCTTGGACCGTTCCGCGTGGTCTATATTGCGGCGGTTGGGGGGTGTCCACTGTTGGCGGGTACTGGGCGGCGGGTGGATATGCCCCCGTTTGCGATTTGGAAGACGAACTGAATGAGGGGTGCTGCGGACGTGGGCTATTTTTACTTTGCGAGGAAAGCTCTTTCACACACTCATTGTTGTAGTTGTCAGGCATCCAGCGGGAATTGACACAACGGTAGGGGCCGGGCTTGTTCAGAGACTCAACGTAAGGAGACGCCGCTTTCAAGCAGATGGCTGCCCCCTCGGCGTACGCATTGAGCCGGGTCGTCATCTCCGTCTCCACCTTAGGCGGAAGGGTGGGATCGGGGCACCCGGCGGAGGCGTGGGCAGGCACGAGGGCAGCGACAAGACCCATCAAAACCAGTGAGCGATGGAGCATGATCGGATCCTCATGGTGTTTTGGTCAAAGCCTCAGCCATGCTCAGCGCTGAGGACGCACGCTCGTCCTACCAGCCGCAATTTCCTCTCCAGTCGCCAGACGACATGCTTTGTGAAGACCGTTTTGCCCCTTCGGCAGATTGGAGCAACGCTTCATACTGCTGGTAAAGCTGCGCCGCGCAGTCGGGACGCCCCGCTGCTTCCATATCCTTAGCACATGCGAGGTTCGCGTCGGCGCTGACCATTTGGACACAGTAAGCCCCTGCTCCCGCCATGGCGGCCACACCGCCGCCACCTGAAGCCGCTATTTGCATTTCGGACATTTTCTTTCTGCCATAAGTCTCTGCCCGAGCACCGACTTCTTTGCATCGGGGCGTTGGTACGCAGGCACCTGCACCGCCACTCTGCGCCCACTGCTGTTGTTGCGTCCCGTCGCCTGGCAGAGTCTCAGCGCGTGGAGTGCGCGTGGCACCTGGCGGGGGGTTGTCGTACGTCCACTGATCAGGAAGAGCTACAGGTGGGATGCCTGGGGTGCGCGTGATGCCCGGTGGGGGGGTGTCGTACGTCCGCTGATCAGGAAGAGCTATGTGTGGGCTGCTCGGCGATGAGGGATAGGACTGCGCTCCAATGGCGGACGACCCGTAAGAGGGCGATCCGTATGTTGGTGCTTCGTATGATGGTGTCCCGAATGATGGCATCGGAACTGGTGGCACGCCTGACTGGCTGCTCAGGGACTGGTTTGCCGCGCCCATGATCCCGGACATCATGGACAGGGTTTGCATCGTCTGTGCCTGGGATTGAGCGACTTCTCCTGCGTAGTCGTCGCAGTTCAGGCCACGGCGTTTGATCTCTGCCTTTACTTTGCCATAGCCGATCATGCCGTCGTCGGTGGAACATAAATCAACGTTGGAAGAAGATCTAAGCTGTTCTGCACTTTTCATAAAAGTTGGCGCGCAACCGGCAATTACGATGACGCCTGCAATGGCTAAGCGCGGCACATTCATGGCCCCACCTTTCATCTTGCTTCGGATTGGGAGCATTCCCTTATTACGAGTATCAAATAGAAAATCTAAGAAGCATTGAAATTAAGAGATTTTCATATAACCATTTGGTGAACATGCTAATCGCACAGAAGGAAATAGTAACTAAATTTACTTAGGGATTTATGTAGCTACGGCGGTGCCTGGGTTCGCAACACTGACTTCGCAAATTTAAGTGCTTCTTAGCCGGGAGATACCGGATCAGTCACAATTGCTCACTGGTGAGTAATTTCACAGGAGGTATTTTACATGCCCAGCCAGGGCATTAATCCCGGCGATCAGCAGCTATAGCTGTCTGGACCGGCCGGCAGGCTCGCCGCGATGCCATCCTTCCACCGGGTGTGGTGGTCGTAGCTGGCCGGGTCGTAGACTACCCAGCGGTGGTGCTCGTGGCGGACGTCGGTGGCGTCCCAGTAAGCCAGAACGGCTTTCTCGTTGCCCCAGTCCTCGTATCCCTTGTCGGTCGCGTGGTCGACCAGAATCTCATCAGCGTCGCGCCGCGCCGCTTCGAGGAACGTCACCGGGTCAAGGTGGCCACGGGCGAACATCGAGTGCAGCAGGCCGTCGTGCCAGAACAGTGGCTGCGCGGTCAGCGCCGGGGTCGGGGCGGCGAGGCTGGCCAGCGACGTCGTAGTCGTGGCGAACAGCGCCGCAGCGGCGGTGCCGCGCAGCAAGGTGCGGCGGGACAGTCGGGATAAGGCGCAGAAAGGAGCGCTGGAGCGCGGCTAAGCTCACGCTCATGCCGTGTTCTCACATCCCGGACAATTTACCCACTTTCGTGTAGTGATCCCATCTAGTCTGCGCGCTATCCGGTGGGATCCAGAAAGACCAGCGGGCTCCAGGCCTCTACCGGCTTGCACACCATGCATTTTGACGCTGGATCAACCGTATCCCCACTCCTCGATGCGGAGCCGTATTTGTGCCGTTGGCGGTTTCAGTAGCTCGTCAAGGTCCAGCTCGACCCCACTCAACCCGACGAGTTGCCCCTTGCCGTAGCGCTCCCGCAGGGCAGTCACCTCATCCACCGACAGAACGCCTTCCCACGCTGGCCAGGGATCGGCCGGTACAAGGCGGGTTTCGAACGCTTCCTTGATCTTCCAAGCGTCCCAAAGCCGCGGAAGGAAATTCCAAAGTTCGGCTCCAGTGGCATCCATCCCGGACAGGCTGACATCAAGGGCCATAGCTATGGCCCCCAACGCAGGGGCCCAGAGGCCTTGTTCGGTCCGCCGCTCCAGTAGGAGCCCCCGCGAATGTGCCAGGGCGCCGTGTCGACGTAGGCCGCCGCCGCCTCCGGCGTGATCCGGCTGGCGGTAGCCTCGGTGATCGGTGTCTCGGCCCATCGGCCGGAGCCCGAAAAGCCTTCGTACTCGACCTGGTAGCGCAGCCAGAGCCGGCCACATGCCGAGCAGCGCCGGACAGTCACATCCGCGTACCGGCCATTGGTGTCATCCGTGCCGACATGGCGGACCGGTGTGCCCATGCTGGGGCCTTGCGACAGGCACTCGCAATCGCCTGACATTTCCGAAGACTTTTCCATCATGGCTTGGCCGCATAGGCGGTATCGAACGCAGATTCCAGAGCTGGCAAAGTGCCTCTCATCTGGTCGACCACCGTCTTGGCCCACTCAAAGTATTCCCGCTTGCGCTCGATCGGCCAGTCCGCCGGCGGAGAAGCGGCGATGTCCCGCAGATTGCAAACTTTATCGGCGATCTTGATCAGCTTCGCCTTGGAACTGATGCCAGCGGCGTGTTCGACCTGGAGGCGCTTCCGTTCCGCCTTCGGCAGGACCTTGTCGTCGGTCACTTCACCAACGATTCGGGCCACCTCTTCACCGAACCGTTCGCGCAGCTCCGCAGGGGTTGTCTGGGTGTCTTCGATGGTGTCGTGCAGCAGCGCCGCACACAGCACGGCCGAGTCCGTGATCCCGACATCTGCGAGCACCTTGGCCAAGCCGATCGGATGGTTGATGTAGGGCGATGCCTCAGCATCTTTCCGACGCTGGTCCCGGTGCTTGTGAGCGGCGAAGGCTAGCGCGTCGAAGATCACCGGTAGGGTGGTCAGCGGTTCCGATAGCTGGGCCATCATGCTCTTTTCCTTGTTTAATTAGGGCGCCCTAGCAGCTCATATCGTGCTGCTCGTATCCGGACTCATCGCCGTCCATCGAGAGGGACGGCTAGAACCGCACCTGAAGCTTTGCCCGCTCGCCCTAGAACCCACGCTTCGACTGCCCGAAGCGCGTCCTGCATCTGCTTGAGGCGCTTGCTGCGGTCGTAGACGCGAACTCGTGACGTCTGCCCCCGCATGGCCAAGGATACGCTTTTGAACCGCCTCAACGGTATCCAGTTCGCCGAGAATGCTGGCCAGCGTTCGGCGCAGGTCATGAGGTGTCCAGTACCTCCCCTCCGCATCTCGGTGCCTGAGCTTTGTCGCCAGTTGCTTTGCGGCAACGCCAAGAGCGCCAACGGACAGACCGTCACGCGTTTTTCCGCTTGGGCTTGGAAACAGCAAGTCGCCCCGGACGGCCTGCTGCCGACGGCGGGCGATCGCAAGAGCCAACGGCGGAAGGGGAATATCACGCCGCGCCGCCGCGGTCTTTCCCCCACGCGAGGCGATTCGGAGAGTTGTCATGTTGGTTTCGGCATCCTCCACGACGTCGTCACGCCGAAGTGCCGTGATCTCGCCCCCACGCAATCCCAAAAGCAATGCCAGGGCTAGGGCGTCCAACGTCCCCTTGTCAGGTGGTCGAAGACCGCTGTTCTCGCGATCATAGACGGTCTTCCCGTCTAGCAAGCCAAGAGCTAAAGCAACCTCTCCCAACTCCAGGTCCGTAAGCGTACGGTCCCGTGTCTGTTCCGCCGCCACCGATACCAGCAACCGATCCGCTTCGCCGCGGCGTGTGATCCAGCCTTTATCTTCAAGGAAACGCCACATCGCTGTCACAACACTAGCGAGACGGCGCGCCTGAACACCCTTCTGCTTCGCCTTGGCCTGTCGCTTTGTCTCTCGGTCGACGATCGCAGAAAGCATTGCGCGGTCAACATCGTCGATGGAAAGGCTACCCACGGCCGGCAAGAAGAGGCGGCTCAGGAGTCGATTACGCTCCGTGTGGTAGCTCTCAGCCCGCCCAGCGGCTTTGAGATGGTCGATGTAACAGTCCGCTGCTTCTGTCACAGTCCTAGGTTTGCCCGTCCCCAAGGCGGCCCGAACTTCAACAGCCTTTGGATCGCGTCCAGAGCGTGCGGCCGAAACGATCTGTGCCGCCTCCCGACGAGCGTCGGCCAAGGACACTGCGGGGTAGGCTCCCAGCGAGACACGGCGCTGAACGCCTTCTCCGCCATCTTTCCGCCGCACTCGCGCCCGGACATACCAAGTTTTCGATCCGTTCGGGGTGATCTGCAATTCCAACCCGGCGCCGTCCCGCAGTACTCGACGCTTTTCACCGTCCGCTCTTGCGCGCCGGATCATGGTGTCGGTCAGCGTTCCCATTCACACCTCAACTTCAGCTTTGGCGACATGGCTCATCTGGTGTCACGGCCGGTGTCACGCCCACGCAAGACAAAAGCAAACAACTCTTGGCGACTCCTTGCCGCTGTATGCCGGTTATGTCCGAGCAATCACCACACTGTCAAGTGTCTCGATTTTCTTTGAAAGCGCTGATATTACTGGACTTCGTGACCCAATGTGAGTTCCCATCTCCAGAGCTATCACCACAAATCCGCGTGGCGTTCCGGATGAGGTGGAGCATAGGAAAAAACTGATGGAGATGCAGTCCGAGGACTACCTGCGCCAGCAGCACCTGACCTAATTTCCCTCCTTTTATGCTCCCATGATCGACTCCCGCCCTCACGCCGTGGGCGGGTTTCTCCGGATTTCAGTCCGGAACAAGGGGATTGGGAAGAGCGGTCAGGTTTCTTCCGGTTCGCGCAGGCGCACACCGGGACCGCCGATGCGCTGTTCGCCAGCCGACAGGAAGATGATGCCGGCATCCTCAAGCGCTCGCTGAACGGCCGCCAGGGTCGGCCCATGCGAAGCCTCGCCAGCTTCGATCCGGGCAATGGTGTTCCGGTGCACACCCGCCTTGGCGGCCAGTTCACGCACGGTCCAATCCAACGCCGCCCGCGCCATACGAAATTGTGCACTTGTCACATCAATATGCATGTTTCATATATGCCTTTGTCCTCTTCATGTGACTTTAGCACAAGGAGGAGCAGCATGAACGCGGCTTCGACATCCGCGGTGCGCTCACATGCGCGTCAGTGCCCGGATAACTGTGCTCCGGCCGCTTCCCGCCACACGTTCCTGGCCGGAGGACTTGCCGCCACATCAATGGTGGCGCCGGCAACCAGCGCAGGGCAAACCCATCTTTTTCTCAGCATTCGGCCCGGACAGCGATGCCAATGTCCGTTGGGCCTTCGAGACGCCGACCAACAACTCCAGGGGCAGCCGAGTCATCTTGTGGCCCGGGGCCGGCGGGTGAAGCTGGAAGCCGGAACAAGGGGATCAGGAAGAACGGTCAGGTTTCTTCCGGTTCGCGCAGGCGCACACCGGGGCCGCCGATGCGTTGTTCACCATCGGCCAGGAACACGACACCTGCGGCTTCCAAGGCAAGACGGACAGCCTCCACATTCTCGGCCAAACTCTTGCTCGGCCCTTTCGCCCCTTCCATGCGCCGGATTGTTGGCCCGGACACGCCGGATTCCTCAGCCAAGCGGTCTTGTCTCCAGTCGAGCAAAGCACGTGCTGCCCTGATTTGTGCCCCCGTCAACATATGGCTTTCCTTTTTCGATCATGCGAGATCGTTTTTCGTCGACGCAATTCAATCATCCGTGATCGTAAAACGATCACGGATGAGGTGAAAGGGAATCTCATGGCCGATACGCACGACTTATGTCCATGCCCAAGAACTTCCGTCGATGTTCCTCCGCTCTCCCGCCGGGAACTGCTGGCCGGTGTCGTAGCGTCCTCAGCCCTCGCGCCTTCGGTCATGTCATCGGGATCCGATCCCATCCTCCCGCTCCGGCAGGAATGGCAGGCCGGCATCGTGCAAGCCGAGGTTCTGCGCAGTGAGTGGAGCCGCCTGGAGCAGCGGCTCCTCCAATGCGTCGGAGCGAACCGCTTCGAGGAGATCATGAGCGCAGGCGGTCCGGGAGCAGGCGACCTGCTGGACATCGAAGCGCGCCAATTGGAGCTGGACCGCAGCCTTGATGCCTTGATCAGGAGGATCATCGACCAGCCGTCGCAGACTTGCGTTGGCATAGCCACCAAGCTGGCCCTGGCTGTCGAACTTACCGACCCGATCGAACGCGCAGATCCACCCTGGCAACTCGTCCAAGCCGCCCTGAATGAGTTGAGTACAGCTGGGCAAACTTGCCCGGCATGAATGGCCGAGGCGCCGCGCCTCCGCCCGTGTTACCACGGCGATGCCGCCCTACTCCCGTTTCGCGCCGAAGATAAAGGGGCGCCCGACGTTGTATTGCTGAACGTCGGTCTAATGGCGAGGGAGAGGGCAAAGCATGCCTTGGCGGTCCCAGTGCGGTGCACTGACGCTGGCGCTTTTTCTGACGGCACCGATCCAGTCCGCCCCCGCCGCCGGGGCGGGCAGCGTCGATTGCTGGCTGCTCGACGGGGAGGCGCTGACCCAGGCACGTGAAAGCGGCTGGTGCAAGGACGCCTTTTCCCGGAATTCGCAGACCGGGGCGGCCCCCGCCGTCACGGTCACCGCAGCCCCCCTGCCCGCCCGCAAGCCCGACCCGCCCCCGAAGAAGCGGGTCGTCACAGTCCAGCGCAAGGCGAAGGCGCAGCCGGACTCCCAGGCGGCGGCCATCGTCCGGCCCGCGGGCCGGAGCGGAACGGTCGCCGAGGTGGATTTCGGCACCCAGTTCAAGCGCGACTGGAACGCCCTGATGAAGAAGCTGCTTGAGCCGTAAGGCCCCGTCGGGTCAGGTGCGGGCCTCGTCCAGCCACTTCCGCACCGCGGGCGGCTCGTAGGCGGCGAAGGCGTCCAGGATGCCCGGCGCGGTGTCGCGGACGATCAGCATGTCGCGGTGCTTGGGCTGCATGAAGCGCTCCCCCGCCACATGGTCGAGGAAGCCGGCCAGCCCGTCGTAGAAGCCGGAGGCGTTGAGCAGGCCGCAAGGCTTGTCGTGGCGGCCGAGCTGCGCCCAGGTCCACACCTCGAACAGCTCCTCCAGCGTGCCGATGCCGCCGGGCAGCGCGATAAAGCCGTCCGACAGCTCGGCCATCAGGGCCTTGCGCTCGTGCATGGTGTCGACGATCCGCAGTTCCTGGAGGCCCGGGTGGCCGACCTCCTTGTCCATCAGGAATTGCGGGATGATGCCGGTGACCGTGCCGCCCGCCGCCAGGACCGAGTCGGCAATCCGCCCCATCAGGCCGGTCCGCCCGCCGCCGTAGACGAGGCCGATGCCACGCTCCGCCATGTGGCGGCCAAGCTGCTCCGCGGCCTCGCCATAGGCCGGGTTGGTGCCGGGGTTGGACCCGGCATAGACGCAAATCCGCATGTCGTTCCTCTGTGCGCGCCGTCTCGTGGGCGCGTGGTCGTAAGGGGCTTACCGGACGCGGGTGGCCGTGAAGCGCTGGCTGGGGTTCACGAACTCGTCCTGCGCCGCGATCAGTTGCAGCTCCCGCGTGCCCATCCGGCGGGTGGTCTGGAAGATGGCGTAGATGGCCGCCGCCGCCTGCTCCAGCGCCTCGGCCGGATCGAAGGCCTTCAGGTAATGAGCCAGGAACAGGGCGGCCACCGCGTCGCCCGACCCATTGGGCGGCGGGTCCAGCGGCAGGCGCGGGGTGGAGACCAGCCACGCGCCGTCGCGGTCGTCGGCCAGCATCTCGATGTGGCCGGGATCGGCGTCCTTGCGGGTCAGGCTGGTCACCAGGACCAGCCGCGGCCCGCGCTCCCGCAGGGCGGCGGTGGCGGCCAGCGCGTCGTCCAGCGTCTCCACCGTCCGGCCGGTCAGATACTCCAGCTCGAACTGGTTGGGCGTCATCAGGTCGGCGGCGGGGACGGCGTGGTCGCGGATGAACTCCGGCAGACCGGGGCGCACGAAGAAGCCGCGCCCGACGTCGCCCATCACCGGGTCGCAGGCGTAGACGGCGCGCGGATTGGCGGCCTTCAGCCGGGCCGCCGTCTCGACGATCACCCGACCCAGCCCGACGTCGCCCATGTAGCCGGAGAGCAGCGCGTCGCAGATGGGCAGGACGCCGCGCGCGGCGACGCCGTCCATCAGGTCGGCCACATGCTCCGCCGTGAAGACCTGTCCGGTCCATTCGCCGTAGCCGGTGTGGTTGGAGAACTGCACCGTGTTCACCGCGATGGCGTCGCAGCCCAGCCGTTGCAGCGGGAACACCGCGGCGCGGTTGCCGACATAGCCGTAAGCGACGTGGGACTGGATCGAAATGACGGTCTTCATGGGCGGACGATCCGAAAGGTTGGGGGCGCATCCTAAACCGTCCGCGCCACACGCTGGGGATGTTTCCATGCAGACCAGAGTTTCACGCCTTACGCGCCGCATGGACAGGGGGATCGGACGCGGCTAATCCTGCGGCAACGACACAAGAACGCCTGAGGGAATGCCATGGCCGCCACCGCCCGCCCGCGCCGCAGCGTGCTCTACATGCCCGGCTCCAACGCCCGCGCCCTGGAGAAGGGGCGCAGCCTGCCCGCCGACGGGCTGATCCTCGACCTGGAGGACGCCGTCGCTCCCGACGCCAAGGCGGAGGCCCGCGCCACGATCAAGGCGTCCATCGCCGCCGGCGGCTATGGCGGGCGGGAGCTGGTGGTCCGCACCAACGGGCTGAACACCCCCTGGGGCTACGACGACCTCGTGATGGCGGCCTCCAGCGGGGCCGACGCGGTGCTGCTGCCGAAGGTGGAGAGCCCCGACATGGTCCGCCAGGCCGAGGCGGTGCTGCGCGCCAACGGCTCGCCGGAGGGACAGACCATCTGGTGCATGATGGAGACGCCGCTCGGGATGCTCAACGCCAAGGAGATCGCCGGGGCCAGCCCGAAGCTGGGCGGGCTGGTGATGGGCACCTCCGACCTCGCCAAGGATCTGCACGCGGCGCACACGCGCGACCGGTTGCCGATGCTGACCAGCCTGGGCCTCTGCCTGCTGGCGGCGCGGGCCTACGGCCTCGCCATCCTGGACGGGGTGCATCTCGACCTGAACGACGACGCGGGCTTTGGCGAGTCCTGCGTCCAGGGGCGGGAGCTTGGGTTCGACGGCAAGACCCTGATCCACCCCAAGACCATCGCCGCCTGCAACACCGCCTTCGCCCCGGGCGAGGAGGAGGTCGCCCAGGCCCACCGCACCATCCAGGCTCACGCCGAGGCCGTTGCCCAGGGCAAAGGCGTGGTGCTGGTGGATGGGCGGCTGGTGGAGAACCTGCACGTCGAGAACGCCCGGCGCCTCGTCGCGATGGCCGAGGCGATCCGGGCGCTGGAGGCGGCGGGCTGATACCCACCGCCCCTCTCATGGACTGGGCGCTCAGGAATCGCGGCGCGCCTGCGCGTCCTTCACGAACTGCGACACCCGCCCGATCTCGCGCGGATCGGTTTCGACCGTCCGGCGCCCGCTGGGGATCGGGCGCATGCCCTTGCGGGGGGTGCGTCCGGGGGACGGGTGCTGGGGCTCCGCGTCCTTCCTGCGCTTCAAGGCGTCCTGAAGGTTGGCCTGGATGATCTCCCGCCGCCGCTCGGCGCGGAACCGCTCCAGCCGCCCGTTCACCCGTTTCAAGGCCCGCGCGTAGACCTGCTTCTTGGCGGACAGGCCGCGTTCGCTGGCGTCGGCCGATTGCTGGCCGGTGCCGCTGGCCTTGCCCCGCCGTCCGCGGCGGCGCGAGGCGATGATGTCGCGCGCCCGGTCGCGCTCCCCGCGCAGCCAGCGGGCGAGCGTCAGGGTTTCGTCGGGGGGCAAGCCCTCCAGCTCCGGGTAATGGCTGCGGCGGACCTGCTCGAATTCCTTTTCGGACAACAGCCGTCGTTCGGCCGTGAGTTCGACTCCCATCGTTCAACCTCTCTGCTTATGGCGCTCTGCTTCGTGGTCCCGCTTCGGCTTACCCCCGTCCGCTCAACCGATCGGGAGGCGAAGCGTTCCCGGATGCAGTCCAATGGATTCCGATGCCACTTAGGGGTGCCAAAGGAATCGGAATCACGACCTCCCCGGAACCAAGTCGCCCCCCATTGGTTTTCCGACATGTGGCAGAGGTGGAGGTTGAAGATGGCCTCGAAAGACAACGGCCAAGACGAAGTCCAATCCGGGAGCGGTCGCACATCGAACCGCGGCTTCGCGTCGATGGACCGTGACCGGCAACGCCAGATCGCCAGCAAGGGCGGGGAAAGCGTGCCAGCCGACAAGCGCAGCTTCTCCAAGAACCCGGAACTCGCCGCGGAGGCGGGGCGGAAGGGGGGCCGGAGCGTACCGGCGTCCTCCCGCAGCTTCTCCAAGAACCCATCCCTGGCCGCCGAAGCGGGGCGGAAGGGCGGGCAGGCGAGCCATGGCGGACGCGGGGCCGCCCTGCGTCCGGGCGAAGGCGACTGACGGCACCAACGAGAAAAGCCCCTCTCCGGAACCGGAGAGGGGCTTTCTTTTCGTCGCCCGCTGGTCAGCGTCCTCCAGCCCGTCGGGCCGGAGGCGCAACCGGTCAGGAGGCCAGCTTGTCCAGCTCGCGCAGGATCGAGTCGCCCATGACGGTCGTGGAGCAGCGGGCCATGCCCGGCGCCATGATGTCCGCCGTGCGCATGCCGCCCGACAGCACGTTCTGCACGGCCTTTTCCAGCATCTTCGCCTCCTCGTCCATGTTGAACGAGTAGCGCAGGCACATGGCGAAGGACAGCAGCGTCGCGCAGGGGTTGGCGAGGTCGCGGCCGGCGATGTCCGGAGCGGAGCCATGCACCGGCTCGTAAAGCGCCTTGCGCTGGCCGTTGGCGTCCGGGGCGCCGAGCGAGGCCGACGGCAGCATGCCGAGCGAGCCGGTCATCATCGCCGCCTCGTCCGACAGGATGTCGCCGAACAGGTTGTCGGTGACGATCACGTCGAACTGCTTCGGGTTCTTCAGCAGCTGCATGGCGCCGTTGTCGGCGTACATGTGCTCCAGCGTGACGTCGGAGAACTCCTCCTGATGGAGCTTCGTGACTTCCTGGCGCCACAGGAGGCCCGATTCCATCACGTTGGCCTTCTCCATCGAATGGAGCTTGTTGCCGCGCTTGCGCGCCAGCTCGAAGGCGACGCGGGCGACGCGGCGGATCTCGCTGGTCGTGTAGACCTGGGTGTTGACGCCGCGGCGCTCGCCGTTGCCGATGTCGGTGATGCCGCGCGGCTCACCGAAATAGACGCCGCCGGTCAGCTCGCGGACGATCAGGATGTCCAGGCCCTTGATGACGTCGGCCTTGAGGGTCGACGCATCGACCAGGGCGTCGAACACCACCGCCGGGCGCAGGTTGGCGAACAGGTTCAGCTCCTTGCGGAGCGACAGCAGGCCGGCTTCCGGACGCTTGGTGTAGTCGGTGGGGTTGTCCCACTTCGGGCCGCCGACGGCGCCCAGCATCACCGCGTCCGCCGCCAGGGCGTCGGCCAGCGTCTCGTCCTTCAGGGGAACGCCGTAGGCGTCGATCGCCGCACCGCCGACCAGCCCTTCGGTGACGTCGAAGGTGACGTTGCGCTTGCGGTCGAGCCAGTCGATGACCCGGCGCACCTGGCGCATGACCTCCGGACCGATCCCGTCGCCGGGCAAAAACAGAAGCTTCTTGTTGGCGGGCATGGCGCACGCACTCCCCATTGGAGACTTTATCAGTGTTGACTAATCCGCGGACCGACAGGCCGGAAGGTGGGTCCACCCCCGCCGGTCCGCAAGGCCGTCATGGCCCGATGCCATTGGGCCTGTATCGGTTGGCCCTCACAGCCGGGTTGGTCAGCCCCACAGCCAGGGCTGGCCACCGCGCTGCTTGCCTTCATACTGGTCGATGAAGGCGGCCTGCTGCATGGTCAGGCCGATGTCGTCCAGCCCGTTCAGCAGGCAATGCTTGCGGAAGGGATCGACCTCAAAGCTGATCTTGCCGCCGTCCGGACCGGTGATCTCCTGTTTCTCCAGATCCACCGAAACGATGGCGTTCGACCCGCGCGACGCGTCGTCGAGCAGCAGGTCGACCTGTTCCTTCGGCAGCTTGATCGGCAGGATGCCGTTCTTGAAGCAGTTGTTGAAGAAGATGTCCGCGAAGCTCGGCGCGATGATGCAGCGGATGCCGAAGTCGGCCAGCGCCCACGGCGCATGCTCACGCGAGGAGCCGCAGCCGAAATTGTCGCCCGAAACGAGGATCTTGGCGCTGCGGTAGGCCGGCTTGTTGAGGACGAATTCCGCGACCTCGGCGCCGTCCGGGGTGTAGCGCATCTCGTCGAAAAGATGCTTGCCCAGCCCGGTCCGCTTGATGGTCTTCAGGAATTGCTTGGGAATGATCATGTCGGTGTCGACGTTGATCATCGGCAGCGGCGCCGCAACACCGGTGAGAACCGTAAACTTTTCCATCGCCAGAATCCTGTCGCGCAAAAGAGGCGCAAGCGTGTGCATGCGGAGTTCGGTGAATAGCAGACCCGTCCCGCCATTGCCAGAGGAAGCTTGCCGCAAATGCCGCTCGCGGCGCGCGATTCCGCATCCCGGAACACAGCCGGACGCAACGAAATTGCTCCCAAATTCCCTCCGCCGCCACCAGCCCGGCATCCCGTCCTTGCTGCGGGGCGCTCCCTCGCCTACCAAGGGGCGGACGTTTCCCTGGGTTCCGCAACATCCATGACGCTCCTTCCCGCCGCCCGCCGTCCGCGCACCGCGGCGCTCGCCATGCTGCTGCTGGCCCCGCCGCTCTACGGCCTGCTCGGGCTGGCGCTCGGTATGGACGCCAACTGGGACCTGCGGAACTACCATTGGTACAACGCCTACGCCCTGCTGACCGGGCGGCTGGGCATGGACATGCTGCCGGCGCAGATGCCCAGCTTCTACAACCCCCTGCTCGACGTGCCCTTCTATCTGCTCGCCACCCACCTGCCGGCACGCGCGGCGGGCTTCGTCTGGGGGACGCTGCACGGGGTGAACCTGTCGCTGATGCTCCTGCTGGCCCACGCCACGCTGCGCATCGGGACGCCCTGGCGGCGCCTGGCGCTGGCCGGCGGCTTGGCGGCCATGGCCGGCTTCGGGGGCGGCACGCTGGGGCTGCTCGGCACCACCTTCCACGACAACATGGTCAGCCTGGGCGTGCTCGGCGCGCTGGTCGTGGTCGCCGGATCGCTGCCGCGGCTGATCGACGGGCCGGCGCCCGGCGCCCTGGCGCGGGCGGCCGCGGCGGGTCTGATGGCCGGGGCGGCGATGGGGACGAAGAACCCCACGGTGATCTACGCGGTCGGGCTCTGCCTCGCCTTCCTGGCGCTGCCGGCGCGGCCCTGGCGGCGGCTGGGACTGTCCGTCGCCTTCGGCGTCGGGGTGCTCGGCGGGCTGGCGCTGTGCGGCGGCTTCTGGATGGCCCATCTGTGGGTGGAGTACGGGAATCCCGTCTTCCCGCACATGAACCAGATCTTCAAGTCGCCCTTCGCCGCGCTGTCCGGCTACGTCAACGTTGGCTTCTTTCCGGACTCGCGGCTGGAACGGCTGTTCTTCCCGTTCGTCTTCACCTTCGCCCCGCTGAAGGTCGGAGAGGTGCCCTTCTTCGACCTGCGCGTCCTTGTCCTGTTCCTTCTCGTGCCCGTCGCCACCGCGCTGGCTCTGCTCGGGCGGGCCTTCCACCGACCGCCGGCGGAGTTGACCGAGAAAGCCGCCACCCGCTACCTGCTGACCGCCATGGCGGTGACCTACGCGCTGTGGGTGGGGATGTTCTGCATCTACCGGTATCTGGTGCCGCTGGAGATGCTGGCGCCGCTGGCCATCGTCATGGCGGCGGGCCTGCTGCCGGTGCCGCGCCGCGCCGCGCTCCTCCTGGCGGCGGCGCTCCTGCTGCTGGTCCAGGCTACCGCCCGGCCCGCCGACTGGGGCCGCGTGCCGTGGAGCGACCGCTGGGTGGAGGCCGCCGTTCCGCCCATCGAGGACCCGGACGGCACGATGGTGCTGATGGCCGGCTATTGGGCGATCTCCCACGTCATCCCCGCCTTCCCGCCGCGCATCCCCTTCGTGCGCATCCAGTCCAACTTCCTCCAGCCGGATTCGGTCGGCAACGGCTATCTCGCCCTGATGCAGGACAAGGTGGCGGCGCACCGCGGGCCCTTCCTGATGCTCAGCACCATCCCCGATACGCCCGGCGCCGCCAAGGCCGCCGCCCTTCTGGGGTTGCGGGTGGAGCAGGACGACTGCCGCGTCATCCCCAACAATCTGGGCGAACCCTTGAACCTGTGCAGCGTGCAGCGGACGGAGAACCTTAAAAGGTGAGTGGATTAAATTCGGCGACTGTGCTGTTTAACTCCGCATCGGCACCGTTTCGAAGCGCACCGTCATGACCCTCTCCACCATCGACCGCCCGGCCGGCCCCCAGTCCGACCGTTCCTCAGCCCCAGCCAAGGAGCCGGGTCCGGACGCGGCGCCCGTCGTCGCGGTTCTGATCCCCTGCTACAACGAGGAGGCGGCGATCGCCGCCGTGGTGCGCGACTTCCAGGCCGCGCTGCCCGACGCCACGGTCTACGTCTACGACAACAACTCGTCGGACCGCACGGTGGAGGTGGCGAAGGCCGCCGGCGCGGTGGTCCGCCACGAGCCGTTGCAGGGCAAGGGCAACGTCATGCGCCGCATGTTCTCGGACATCGAGGCGGACGTCTACGTGCTGGTGGACGGCGACGACACCTACCACGCCCCGTCCGCCCCGCTGATGGTCAAGCGGCTGTGGGACGACCAACTCGACATGGTCAACGGCGCGCGGGTCACCGACATCGTCAAGGCCTACCGGCCCGGCCACCGCTTCGGCAACAAGCTGCTGACCGGCATGGTCGCCCGCATCTTCGGCAACCGCATCCAGGACATGCTGTCGGGCTACCGCGTCTTCTCGCGGCGCTTCATCAAGTCCTTCCCGGCGCTCGCCAGCGGTTTCGAGACGGAGACGGAGCTGACCGTCCACGCGCTGGAGCTGCGCATGCCCATCGCCGAGATCAAGACGCCCTACAAGGACCGCCCGCCCGGCTCGCACAGCAAGCTGAACACCATCCGCGACGGCATCCGCATCCTGCGCACCATCATAAACCTGGTGAAGGAGGAGCGCCCGCTGCCCTTCTTCGGCATCCTCGCCGCGCTGCTGGCCGTGGTCGCGCTCATCCTCGCAGTGCCGTTGCTCGCCACCTACCTGCACACCGGCGCGGTCCCCCGCCTGCCCACCGCCGTCCTGTCCACCGGCCTGATGCTGCTCGCCTTCCTCAGCCTGACCTGCGGCCTCGTCCTCGACACCGTCACGCTGGGGCGCCGCGAGGCCAAGCGCATGCGCTACCTCGCCATCCCGGCGCCGGGACCCCATCCGGTTCGCAAGGCCGGCGGGTCCTGACCATGGGCGGTCCCATCGACGGCTCCGTGGACGGCCCCGTGGACGGGCTGGCCGACAGCCGGCTGCGGCGGCTGGCCGTGCAGTTCGGCAAGTTCGGCCTCGTCGGCGTGGTCGGTCTGGTGGTGGACACGGCGGTCGTCTACGCGCTGGTGTTCGGCGCCGGGCTGGAATTCTTCGCCGCCCGCGTTCCCGCCTATCTGGCCGCCGCCACGACGACCTTCGCCCTGAACCGCGCCTTCACCTTCCGCGGCGCCGCCGACGCGCCGCTGCACATCCAGTGGGCGAAGTTCCTGGCCGCCAACGCTTTCGGCGGGGTGGTGAACTACGGCGTCTCGGTCGGGCTGGAGGCCGCCCTGCCGGTGGCCGAGGCCCATCCGGTGCTGGCCGTCGCCGCCGGCTCGCTGTCCGGCATGGTCCTGAACTTCGCCGCCTCCAAGCATCTGGTCTTCAAGGGCGCCTGAACAGATCCCCCTCCCCTTCCGGATAGCGCCGGAAGTCCCATTGTGCGCCGCCGCAGACACCCGAAGTCCATGGGAATGGGGCGCATCCGACAGGAATGGCCCCGGCACCGCCCTGCGCTGCAGGAGTCGGGAGGTAGCCATGAACAACAGCGACGTGCTGTGGGCTTGGGTGGCTGGAGTCGCCGTGTCCATTGCTCTGCTGGTCGGGCTGTCCCGCGCGGACGGACCGCAGACCCACGCCATGGACGGGCATTTCACGCTGCCCGACATGGCGATGGGGGCCGCGGGCTGGGATTACGAGGCGTGGGAGCGCACCGGCGGAACGCCGCCGCGGCCCGAGTCGGAGGACACCCTCGCCCGGATGCTCGACCTGCTGGAAGGCATCCCCCCCGCATCGGGCGCCACCCTGCCCGACGGGGATACGGCCGACACCGGCGGAGCCGAAACCCAGTGACTCCGTGAACTGTTTGCCACGACCACCCCGTGCAGCCATGGACTCCGCAGGCCCGGTCGCCATATAACGGCGGTCATGACGCGCGAATTCCTGAAGATGCACGGGCTCGGCAACGACTTTGTCGTGATCGACGCCCGCAAAACGCCGTACGCACCGGCCGAGGCCGAGGTGCGTGCCATCGCCGACCGCAAGACCGGGGTGGGCTGCGATCAGTTCATCGTGATCGAACCGGCGAAAACGGACGGCACGGCGGGCTTCATGCGCATCCGCAACGCCGACGGCGGCGAGGTGTCGGCCTGCGGCAACGCCTCGCGCTGCGTCGGCTGGCTGCTGATGGAGGAGGCGGGGGCGGAGCGCGTCGCCTTCGAGACCAACGCCGGCATCCTGCAGGCCAGCCGCGCCGACAACGGGCGCATCACCGTGGACATGGGTCAGGCCAATCTGGACTGGGCGCAGATCCCGCTGGCGGAACCGGCGGACACGCTGCGCCTCGACGCGGTGTCGCACGGCGGCTTCGCCGGCCCCACCGCGGTCAGCATGGGCAACCCGCACGCCGTCTTCTTCGTGGACGACGCCGAGGCGGTGCCGCTGGCCGAGGTTGGTCCGGTGTTCGAGAACCACCCGGCCTTCCCCCAGCGCACCAACGTCGAATTCGTCCAGGTGCTGTCCCCCACCGCCGTCCGCATGCGGGTGTGGGAGCGCGGGGCCGGCGTCACCCAGGCCTGCGGCACCGGCGCCTGCGCCACCGCGGTCGCCGCGATCCGCCGCGGGCTGACCAACCGCAAGGTCGATGTGATCCTGGACGGCGGCACCCTGACCATCGAATGGCGTGAGGACGGCCGCGTCCTGATGACCGGCCCGGTCGCCCTCAGCTACACCGGGCGGCTGTCTCCGGAGCTGGTGGCCGTCTGAGCGGTCTCCATTGAAGCGTAGGGCCGCCCGTTAGGCTGAAAGAGCATGAGCGACACTGTGACCAACGAGCCGGAGATCGTCACCTTCGGCTGCCGCCTGAACACCTACGAATCCGAGGTGATGCGCACCCACGCCCGCAACGCCGGGCTGGGGGACGTCGTCATCGTCAACACCTGCGCGGTGACCTCGGAAGCGGAACGGCAGGCCCGCCAGACCATCCGCAAGCTGCGCCGCGAGCGCCCGAACGCCCGCATCGTGGTGACCGGCTGCGCCGCCCAGATCGACCCGCAGCGCTACGGCGCCATGCCGGAGGTCGATCAGGTGCTGGGCAACCAGGAGAAGCTGCAGCCGGAAAGCTGGGGCCTGGCCCCGGCGGAGAAGGTCCTGGTCAACGACATCATGTCGGTCAAGGAGACCGCCGGCCATCTGATCGGCGGGTTCGAGGACCGCGCGCGCGCCTTCGTCCAGGTCCAGCAGGGCTGCGACCACCGCTGCACCTTCTGCATCATCCCCTACGGCCGCGGCCCGTCGCGCTCCGTCCCCATCGGGGCGGTGGTGGAGCAGGTGCAGGCGCTGGTGAAGGCCGGCTACAACGAGGTCGTCCTGTCCGGCGTGGACATCACCAGCTTCGGCCCCGACCTGCCGGGCACGCCGACCCTGGGGCAGATGGTGCGCCGCCTGCTCGCCCTGGTGCCGGAGCTGCCGCGGCTGCGCCTGTCCTCGCTCGACTGCATCGAGATCGACGACGACCTGTGGCGGCTGATCGAGACGGAGCCGCGGCTGATGCCGCACCTCCACCTGTCGCTCCAGGCCGGCGACGACATGATCCTGAAGCGCATGAAGCGCCGCCACAGCCGCGCCGACGCCATCGCCTTCTGCGAGCGCGTGCGCTCCCTGCGTCCCGACATGGTGTTCGGCGCCGACTTCATCGCCGGCTTCCCCACGGAAACCGACGAGATGTTCGAGAACACGCTGCGGCTGGTCGAGGAGTGCGGCCTGACCTGGCTGCATGTCTTCCCCTACAGCCCACGCCCCGGCACCCCGGCCGCCCGCATGCCGCAGGTCGACGGCGGCCTCCGCAAGGAACGCGCGGCCCGTCTGCGCGGGCGCGGCGCCGAGGCGGAAGCCCGCACCCTGGCCTCCCTGGTCGGTCGTGAGGTGTCCGTTCTGGTCGAGAAGGACGATCTCGGCCGCACCCAGCATTTCGCCGAAATCCGCCTCGGCACGCCCCGGCCCCCCGGCTCCGTCCTGCGCGCCACGGTCACCGGCGTGGCCGGCGGCGCGCTGACCGGCACCCCCCTTTGAGAACAGTGGACACGCCATGATCCTGCGTTGGTTCGGCCGCAAGAAGCCCGAAGAGCAAGCCCGCAAGGACGAGACGACCGCCCCGCTCCCGGAAGCGGTCCCCGCCGAGCCTGCGCCCGCGGAGCCGGTCGCCGAAGAGCTGATCAAGGAGCCGCCGGTCCAGGAGCCGCCTGTCCCGGAACCGGTCGCCGAGGAACCGCCGGTCCCCGAGCCGGTGCCGGAACCCGAGTTGCCGCCCCCGCCCGCGGTCGAGACCCCGCCCCCGCCGCCCATCGCCCCGCCGTCCGGGCCGGAGGAGCGCGAGGACACGCCGGAGATCGTTCGCGACGACCTCCCCGCGGCCCTGACGGCCGAGGAGGAGAAGCCCAAGAAGGGTTGGTTCGCCCGGCTGAAGGATGGCCTGTCCAAGTCCTCGTCCAAGCTGACCGAGGGCATCTCCGGCATCTTCACCAAGCGCAAGCTCGACGATGAGGCGCTGGAGGAACTGGAAGAACTGCTCATCACCGCCGACCTCGGCCCGACCACGGCGGCCAAAGTGACGGCGGAGTTGGCGCGCACCCGCTTCGGCAAGGAAGTCAGCCCGGAGGAGGTCAAGGCCACGCTGGCCGCCGAGGTGGCGAAGATCGTCGGCCCGGTCGCCAAGCCGCTGGAGATCGACGCCGCGCTGAAGCCGCACGTCATCCTGGTGGTCGGCGTCAACGGCACCGGCAAGACGACGACCATCGGCAAGCTCGCCCGCCAGTTCCGCGCCGAGGGCAAGACGGTGATGCTGGCCGCCGGCGACACCTTCCGCGCCGCCGCGGTCAGCCAGTTGAAGATCTGGGGCGAGCGCACCGGCTGCCCGGTGATCGCCCGCGACACCGGCGCCGACGCCGCCGGCCTCGCCTTCGACGCGCTGGAGGAGGCGCGGCGCCAGGGCGTGGACATCCTGCTGATCGACACCGCCGGCCGCCTGCAGAACAAGGCCGGCCTGATGGAGGAGCTGCGCAAGATCGTCCGCGTCATCAAGAAGGTGGACGAGAGCGCGCCGCACACCACCCTGCTGACGCTGGACGCCACCACCGGCCAGAACGCGCACAATCAGGTGGAGGTGTTCCGCGACATGGTGAACGTCTCCGGCCTGATCCTGACCAAGCTGGACGGCTCGGCGCGCGGCGGCGTGCTGGTCTCGCTGGCCGAGCGGTTCAAGCTGCCGGTGCACGCCATCGGCATCGGCGAGGGCGTCTACGACCTGCGCCCCTTCGACGCCGACCAGTTCGCCAAGTCGCTGATGGGGCTGCCGTCGCAATAACGGCGCCCCCGCGCGGGCCGGGGGCGGGACAAGAAAAGGGCTTCCGGCCGCCACGCCCAAGCCCTATCTGAAGACTATGACGGCTGCCAAGACCTCCCCCTCCCCCGTGCCCCCCGGTCCTGTCGAGCGCTTCACCGACGCGGACGCCGCCCTGGCCCTCGTCAAGGAGCTCTACGACCGCAACACCGCCTATCTGCGCGACCGCTTCGCCGCCTTCACCCGCGGCGAGGACGGCGGACGGCGGGAGCAGGCCCACTACCCCTATGTCCGCCTCTCCACCGCCTCGGCGGCCACGGTGGACACGCGGCTGGCCTACGGATTCGTCGAGGGGCCGGGCACCTACTCCACGACGCTGACCCGTCCCGACCTGTTCGACCGCTATTACCGCGAACAGCTCTCGCTCCTGCTGCGCAACCACCATGTTCCGCTGGAGGTCGGCGTCAGCGACGAGGCGATCCCCATCCATTTCGCCTTCCCCCAGGGCATGCATGTCGAGGGCGACCTGACACCGGAGCGGCTGGCCGGACTGCCCGATCTGTTCGACCTGCCCGACCTCGCCCGCATGGACGACACCATCGTCAACGGCACCTACGAGGAGTCGCTGGACGCGGTGAAGCCGCTGGCCCTGTTCACCGCGCCGCGGGTGGATTTCTCGCTGCACCGGCTGCGCCACTACACGGCGACGGCGCCGGAGGATTTCCAGAACTTCGTCCTGTTCACGAACTACCAGTTCTACGTGGACGAGTTCATCCGCATGGCCCGCGAGATCATGGAGCCGGCCGCCGACCCTGAACTGGCGGCCTACCGCAGCCAGTACGACCGCTTCGTCGAGCCCGGCGGCGTCATTGTTCACAACGCCAATCTTGGGGGCAACCCCGGTGAGGCGCCGACGAACGGCGCGCGGCTGCTCCGCCTGCCGCAGATGCCCGCCTACCACCTGACCCGCCCGGACGGCAACGGCATCACGCTGGTCAACATCGGCGTCGGCCCGTCCAACGCCAAGACGATCACCGACCACATCGCCGTGCTGCGCCCGCACGCCTGGATCATGCTGGGCCACTGCGCCGGGCTGCGCAGCACGCAGCGGCTGGGTGACGATGTGCTGGCCCACGGCTATGTCCGCGACGACCATGTGCTGGACGCCGACCTGCCGACCTGGGTGCCCGTCCCGGCGCTGGCCGAGGTGCAGCGCGCCCTGGAGACGGCGGTGGAGCGGGTGACCGGCCTGTCCGGCTACGCGCTGAAGAGCATCATGCGCACCGGCACGGTGGCGACCATCGACAACCGCAACTGGGAACTGCGTGACCACCGCGAGCCGCTGATGCGCTTCAGCCAGAGCCGCGCCGTCGCGCTGGACATGGAAAGCGCCACCATCGCCGCCAACGGCTTCCGTTTCCGCGTTCCCTACGGCACGCTGCTCTGCGTCTCCGACAAGCCGATGCACGGCCAGTTGAAGCTGCCGGGCATGGCCGACCGCTTCTACCGCGAGCGGGTGGACCAGCATTTGAAGATCGGCGTGCTGGCCATGGAGCTTCTGCGCGAGCACGGCATGGAAACCCTGCATTCCCGCAAGCTGCGCAGCTTCGCCGAGGCGGCCTTCCAGTAAGCCGCCCTTCCGAAAGCCATCTTGCCTCACCCGAAAGTGCAGGCGCCAAAGGGCGCCTGCACCTTATCTTAGGGTGCTTGGCAACGAAGGGAATTCAACCATTATGGCCGTGCGTGCAGGTTGGAGCGTGATCGCCGCCCTTTCTCTCGGGCTGGCGACGGGGCCGGTGCTGGCCCAAAGCGCACCAGAGGCGGACAATGTTCCAAACACGGACACCGTTCCGCCGGCGGAAACCACGCCCCGGTCCGGCCCGTCCATCGGCGCCTGGGTCGACAACGACCTGTTCGGCGGCGGAACGGACCGTTACTACACGAACGGAGTCCAGTTCTACTACGTCTCCGGCGACCGCCCGACCTACGGCAACATCGACTGGCTGGCCAACCTCGTCCCGTGGATCGGCGAGCATGGGGTGCGGCGCTACGGCATCGCCTTCGGCCAGAACATGTACACCCCCAGCGACATCACCAAGCCGATCCCCGACCCCACCGACCGCCCCTACGCCGGCTGGCTGTACGGCCGCCTGTCGGTGATCTCGGAGGAGACGCGGCAGGTGGACCGCATCGACCTGGACCTCGGCATGGTCGGCCCGGCCTCGCTGGCGGAGCAGACCCAGAAGGCGGTGCACCGCATCGTCCCCGGCGCCCGCTGGCCGGAAGGCTGGGACTACCAGCTCAAGAACGAGCCGGGGATCATCCTCAGCTACGAGCATGTCTGGCGCGCCGAGCGCCCGGCCCGCATCGGCCCCTTCGAGGCGGACATCAGCCCCCACGTCGCCGGCAGCGTCGGCAACGTCCTGACCTTCGGCGGGGCGGGTTTCACCATGCGGCTGGGCGGCAACATGGCGCCGCCGGTCGGCGCGCTGATCCTCCGCCCGACCGCCAGTATTCCTTACCAGGACAGCGTGGCCGCGGGAGCGCCGCGTCCGCCCTTCTCCTGGTACGTCTACGCCGGGGCGGAGGGGCGCGCCGTCGCCCGCAACATCTTCCTCGACGGCAACAGCTTCCGTGACAGCCGGTCGGTGGACAAGCACAACTTCGTCGCCGCCTTCCAGCTCGGCGTGGCGCTGCGCTACGGCCCGTTCGGCATCTCCTACGCCCAGAACTTCCTGTCGCCGGAGTTCGAGGGGCAGAAATCCTACACCAACTACGGCTCGATCCGCGCCTCCTACCGGTTCTGACCAGACGCGGGGGCGTCCCCCCGCTTCCCTCGAAACCCAATTGAAGTTCCCTCTCCCCAGAGGGGAGAGGGCTATGAAGGCCAACGGCGTCCCCTCGCTTCCCTCTTTATCCCAGGCCCGGTTCGGTCTATGTGAGGATCATGAACCAATACGCCCGACTGCTGATCGAAGCCGGCCCGCTGGCGGCCTTCTTCATCGCCAACTCCCAGGCCGGCATCATGATCGGCACCGCCGTCTTCATGGTGGCGATCAGCATCTCCGTGCTGGTCTCCTGGCGGTTCGAACGCAAGGTGCCGGTAATGCCGGTGGTCGGGGCGGGCTTCGTCCTGCTGTTCGGCGGGCTGACGCTGTGGCTCCAGGACGATCTGTTCATCAAAATCAAGCCGACGCTGGTCAACCTGCTGTTCGCCGCGGTCCTGTTCGCGGCGCACCTGACGCGGCGCAACGTGCTGAAGCATGTCCTGGGGTCGGTGCTGAACCTGTCCGACGCCGGCTGGCGGACGCTGGCGATCCGCTGGGCGTGGTTCTTCCTGCTGCTGGCCGCGCTGAACGAGGTGGTGTGGCGCACCATGACCACCGACGCCTGGGTGAACTTCAAGGTGTTCGGCATCATGCCGCTGACCCTGCTGTTCAGCGCCCTCCAGGCCCCGCTGATCCTGCGCCATCAGGTGCCGGAGGAGCAGTCGGCCGAAAAGTCCTCGTCCTCCGCCTCCTGACCGTCCCCCTCCTCCCTGACGGAGCGCCCCCACCATGTCCCAGGATTACCCGCGCGACCTGATCGGCTACGGGTCCCGTCCGCCGCATCCCTACTGGCCGGGCGGGGCGCGGGTGGCGGTGCAGTTCGTCATCAACTACGAAGAGGGCGGGGAGAACTGCGTCCTGCACGGCGACGCCGCGTCGGAAGCCTTCCTGTCGGAGATCGTCGGCGCCCAGCCCATCGTCGGCATGCGGCACATGAACATGGAGTCGATCTACGAGTACGGGTCCCGCGCCGGCTTCTGGCGGCTGCACCGGATGTTCACGCAGCGCGGCCTGCCGGTGACCGTCTACGGCGTCGCCATGGCGCTGGAGCGCAACCCGGACGCCGTCCGCGCCATGCAGGACGCCGGGTGGGAGATCGCCACCCACGGCTACCGCTGGATCGACTACCAGCATCTGCCGGAGGAGGTGGAGCGCGAGCACATGCTGCGCGCCATCGAGGTCCACACCCGCGTGACCGGCTCCCGCCCGCTCGGCTGGTATCTCGGGCGGTGCAGCCCCAACACCTGGAAGCTGGTGTCGGAGGAGGGCGGCTTCCTCTACAACGCCGACAGCTACGCCGACGACCTGCCCTACTGGGACGACCGCTTCGGCCGGCCGCAATTGATCGTGCCCTACACGCTCGACGCCAACGACATGCGCTTCGCAACCAACCAGGGCTTCAACACCGGCGAGCAGTTCTTCACCTACCTGAAGGACAGCTTCGACGTGCTCTACGCCGAAGGGGAAGACCAGCCGAAGATGATGTCGATCGGGCTGCACTGCCGTCTGGTCGGGCGCCCGGGGCGCGCCGCGGCGCTGGCCCGCTTCCTCGACTATGTGCGGAGCCACGACAAGGCGTGGGTCGCCACCCGGCTGGACATCGCCCGTCACTGGATGGCCGAGCATCCCTACCGCCCGCCTATCGCCCAACGGCCTGAACCGGCCTGAACCGGAAAAAAGCGACCCGGGCGCGCGTCCGCGCCCAACTTTCTCACGCCAATTCGTCGCATCGGCGTTTGAACGAACGTCGAAATACAGTAGAAGGTCTTTGGATCGCGGCGCGGCCCTTTCGTGCCTGTGGTCCCGTGACTGCCGATTCCTTGCGATCTTCAACTGGGTGCGCACGCCGCCGTGACGTTCAAGGATGAGATGAAGGCCGCCGGTCAGACGGCGGATCACAAGGCGCGCCCCATGGCCGACGTCCCCGCCGACGATGGCGGGGAGGCCCGGGACGACATCGCCCGCCTTCTGCGCGCCCTCAACGACGACCTGAAGGCCGACCCGGCGGAGGAGGACGATCTCCTGTCCCCGGACGCCGGGCGGAAGGCGGAGCGGCACCTGCCCATCGGCAAGATCGCCGCGGCGCTGGCCGCCGCCATCGGCATCGGCGCGGTCGTCGTGATGCTGGACCAGGGTGGGGAGGCGCCGTCCGCGCCCCCGGCACCGCTCATCACCGCCGTCCCCAGCGCCCCGCCCCCCGGCGGCGCCTCGCCCGGCGGCGTGGCTCCGGCTCAAGCTCAGGCCAAACCGGAACCGCTCATCACCCGCGCGGCCCCCACCCCGACCCAACAGCCGCCGATGCAGACGCAAACCGTCGTCGCTCCGGCCGCACCGGCGCCCGCCGTGGTCCCGCCGCCCATGGCGCTGCCGCAGATCCCGCCGCCCGCCATGAAGGTGCCGGAACCGCCGGCCCTGCCGTCGCCCGCCCCCACAGCCGCCAAGCCGGCCGACCCCGCGCCGCACCCCGTGGAAACGGCGGAGAGCGCGAGGGCCCCGGCGCATCCGCCGGCTTCGACCCTCACGACGCCCCCGGCCGAGCCCGCCAAGGCCCCGACCTCCGCGAAGACCACGGAAACGGCGGAGCTTCAGGCCATGCTGTCGGCCCCGCCCCCGCCGGCCGCGGCCCAGCGCCAAGCCGCCGCGGCGCGCCCGGCGCCGCAGCCCGCCAAGCCGGCGCCCAAGACCGCCACCACGGCACCCGCCACGGCGCCCTCGTCGGGCGTGCTGACGACGCCAGCGTCCGCCGCCGTTCCGGATGGGCGCTACACCGTGCAGGTCGGGTCCTTCCAGCAGGCCGACAACGCCGAAGGGCTGGTTCGCCGCCTGCGCGGTCTCGGCTTCAACGCCTACGCGCTGGACTGGACCGACGCCGAGCAGCGGTCCTGGCATGTCGTCCGTGTCGGCGGCTATGCCGACACCGCCGCCGCCCGTCAGGCCGCCGCATCGCTGAAGGGCAAGGTGGAAGCGCAGCCCATCGTCGTCTCGACGCGCTGACCGCAGGCAACGGCGACAGCGCGACAAACTGTCGCTCCCCTCTATTCCGCTTCTTTCCTTTGCAAAAGCCCGTCCGCAATTTCGGTATTGCGGGCGGGCTTCGTCTTGATCTGTCCTTCTCCTTGCCGCTAACATGGGATTGAACAGGCACGCATATTAGAACAAGCGCAGCCGCAAGAAGCCGGCGCATCAGACCGGCGAACCGGAGGAAACCCTGGTATGAAGCCGACGATCCTGGTCGCCGACGATGAGCCCAGCATCGTCCTCTCCCTGCAGGTCCTGTTGCAGAAGGCGGGCTTCGCCGTGCGCGTTGCCCGCAATGGTGAGGAAGCCCTTGAATCGGTTGCGGAAAGCACGCCCGACCTGATCCTGCTGGACGCTATGATGCCGCGGCGCGACGGGTTCGACGTCTGCCAGTCGCTGCGCGCCAACCCCGCCTACCAGTCGCTGCCCATCATCATGCTGACGGCCAAGAGCCGCGACGTGGAGCGGCAGAAGGGCATGGCGCTGGGCGCCACCGACTACATCACCAAGCCCTTCTCGACCCGTGACCTCGTCACCACCGTCCGCAAGTACCTGACCCCCGAGAACGACCCGGGCGAAACCCAGGGCGGAACCGCGGAGCCTCAGCCATGAGCGCCCCGGCGACCACCGGAAGTGCCGGAACCGCCGCTCCGGCAACCACCCCGGCGGAGCCGCGCCGGATCGTCCCGCTGGCCTTCCGCGCCGCCGGCGTCGGCCTGCCCCTGCTGTCGGTGGGCGCCGCGGTCGGCTTCGGCGCGAACAACGACCCGAACACCTTCGTCACCTACGCCGTCACCATGACCGCCGCCGTCACCGCCGCGGTCTGGGGGCTGTGGGGGCTGGTCGACCGGCGGCTGCTGCGCGCCTCGGAAACGCTGAGCCGCGAGGCCGGGCTGATCGCCCATGGCACGGCGGACGGCAAGACCGGCGCGCGCATCCCGTTGGCCCGCTACGGCGACCTCACCCCGGTGGCCAAGGCGGTCAACGAGCTGTCGGACAAGCTGGCGGCCGCCCGCCGTGACACCGCCCGCACCGTCGCGGAGTCGACCGCCAAGGCGGAGGAGCAGAAGACGCGGCTGGCCGCCGTCCTGCGCGACCTGCACGAAGGCGTCCTGGTCTGCAACCTGAAGCACCAGATCCTGCTCTACAACCAGACGGCGCTCGACATCCTGCATCTGGCCGGCGACCTCGGGCTGGGCCGCTCGCTGCTGCATTTCGTGGTGGCGGAGCCGGTCATCCACACGCTGGAGCGGCTGACGCTCCGCGTGCGCGAGGGGCGGCACGTCAACCACGAGCACGGCACCACCGCTCAGTTCGTCGGCGCCACCACCGACGGGCACATCCTGCTGGCCGGACGCATGAGCGCCATTTTGCAGGACCCGCCGGAGGGCTCGGACGAGTTGCCGACCATCACCGGCTACGTCATCACCCTGTCCGACGCGACCAGCGATCTGGCCGCGCTCGGCCAGCGCGACGCCCTGCTGCGCGAGGCGACGGAAGGCTTCTGCACCCCCATCGCAAACCTGCGCGCCGTGCTGGAGACGCTGGACGACACGCCGGAGTTGGGGCCGGAGGAACGCGCCGCCTTCCAGGCCGCGCTGATGGAGTCGTCCAACACCCTGTCGGAGCGGCTGGCCCGCGTCACCAACGCGTACCGCAGCGTCGTCACCGGCTCCTGGCCGATGAGCGACATCCACTCCACCAACCTCATCAACCTGATCCGCCACCGCGTGGGGCCGGACGCCCAGTACGGCGTGACGCTGACCGGGCTGCCGCAATGGGTGCACGGCGACAGCTACAGCCTCGTCATCCTGTTCGGCTATCTGATCGAATACGTCTACGCGCTGACCGGGGTCCCTGCCTACGACCTGTCGGTGGAGCCGGGGGACAGCTGGGTCTATCTGGACATCACCTGGCGCGGCCCGTCCGTGCCCAGCGGCATCGTGGACAGCTGGCTCGACCACCCGCTGCCCGACGCGCTGGGCGGCCTGACGGTCGGCGACGTGCTCCAGCACCACAAGAGCACGATGTGGAGCGAGCCGGTGAAGGGGCCGGGATCGGAAGGCGAGCTGCTGTCGCGCCTGCGCGTGCCGCTGCCGCCCGCGCTGAAGCCGCCCTCCGCCCACACCGCGTCGCGCGGCGGGGCGCGGCCGGAGTTCTTCGACTTCAACCTGCTGCACCAGCCGCTGGCCACCAGCGAGCTTGGCCGCACGCCGCTCGACCAGCTCCATTACGTGGTCTTCGACACCGAGACGACGGGCCTGTCGCCCAGCACCGGCGACGAGATCATCCAGATCGCCGCCGTGCGCGTCGTCGGCGGGCGCATCCTGACCGGCGAGACCTTCAACACGCTGGTCAACCCGAAGCGGAGCATCCCGGCGGAATCGATCCCCTTCCACGGCATCACCGACGCGATGGTCGCCGACAAGCCGACCATCGACAAGGTGCTGCCGCAATTCCGCGGCTTCGTGTCGGGTGCCGTGCTGATCGCCCACAACGCCGCCTTCGACCTGAAATTCCTGAAGATGAAGGAACGGGCCTCGGGCGTGCGGTTCGACAGCCCGGTTCTCGACACCATGCTGCTGTCGCGGATGCTGCTCGGCGAGGGCGGCGACCACACGCTGGACGGCATCGCCGAGCGGCTGGGAATCGAGGTGGTGGACCGCCACACGGCGCTGGGCGACAGCCTCGTCACCGCCGCGGTCTTCCTGCGCATGGTCGAGATGCTCAAGGAACGCGACGTCCGCACGCTCGACGACGCCATCCGCGGCGCCAACATCATCGTCGAGCTGGCAGCGCGGGAGCGCGCCTTTTGACCGGGGGCCCCGCCCCGCAACCCGCACCCTCTCCACCGCGCCGGGCGGGCGCCGACCGCCTGATCGCGCTGTTCCTGTTCGGCGTGGTCGCCTTCAACCCGCCGCTGCTGCGCGTCTTCGGCGCCGGCGACACGCTGTTCGGCCTGCCCCTGCTGTACGTGTACGCCGTGGGGGTGTGGGGCGGGGTGATCGCGCTGTCGGCGGTGCTTCTGGAACGCAGGGGGCGTTGAGATGCCCTGGCCCACCATCGTCGCCGCCAGCTTCGCCTATCTGCTTCTCCTCTTCGCCATCGCCTGGTGGGCGGACCGGCGGGCGGACGGCGGGCGCAGCGTCATCGCGTCGCCGTACGTGTACGCGCTCTCACTGGCGGTGTACTGCACGACCTGGACCTTCTACGGCTCGGTCGGGCGGGCGGCGTCGCTGGGCATCGGCTTCCTGCCGATCTATCTCGGCCCGACCCTGCTGATGCTGCTGGGGCCGCTGGTGCTGCGCAAGATCCTGCGCATCGCCAAGGCGCAACGCATCACCTCCATCGCCGACTTCATCGCCTCCCGCTACGGGCGCAGCCAGGGGCTGGGCGGGCTGGTGGCGCTGACCGCGGTGATCGGGGTGACGCCCTACATCGCGTTGCAGCTCAAGGCCGTGGCGGTCAGCTTCGACGTGCTGTGGGGCACCGACCCGTCCGGCGCCACCGGCGGCCTCTCCCTGCCCGTCGTCCTGGACAACGCCTTCTACGTGGCGGTGGTCATGGCGGCCTTCGCCATCATCTTCGGCACGCGGCACATCGACGCGGCGGAGCATCACGAGGGCATGGTGGCGGCCATCGCTTTCGAGTCGGTGGTCAAACTGGTCGCCTTCCTGGCGGTCGGCGCGGCGGTGGTCTGGGGGCTGCACGACGGCCCGACCGAGCTGTTCGCCACGGCCGGGGAGCATCCGGAGATCCGCAACCTCTTCACCTCCACCCCGGCGCTGGCCGACGGGTCATGGCTGACCATGACGCTGCTGGCGATGGCGGCGGTGCTCTGCCTGCCCCGCCAGTTCCAGGTGACGGTGATCGAGAATGTGGACGAGCGGCACCTGACCCGCGCCCTGTGGCTGTTCCCGCTCTACATGCTGCTGATCAACCTGTTCGTGCTGCCGGTGGCGGTGGCCGGGCTGATGCGCTTTCCCGACCGGGCGGTGGATCCGGACATGTTCGTGGTGGCGCTGCCGCTGGCCGCCGGAAACGAGTGGCTGGCCCTTCTCGCCTTCATCGGCGGTCTGTCGGCGGCCACCGGCATGATCGTGGTCGAGGCCATCGCGCTCTCCACCATGGTGTGCAACGACATCGTGATGCCGTTGCTGCTGCGCGCCCGCAGCGCCCGGCTGGAGCGGCTGCACGACCTGTCGCCGCTGCTGCTTATCATCCGGCGCGCCGCCATCGTGGCGATCCTGCTGCTCGGCTACCTGTATTTCCGCATCGCCGGCTCGGCCTACGCGCTGAGCGCCATCGGGCTGATCTCCTTCACGGCGGTGGCGCAGTTCGCCCCGGCGCTGATCGGCGGCGTCTACTGGGCGGGGGCGACCCGGCGCGGCGCGCTGGCCGGCCTCAGCGCCGGCATCCTGACCTGGGCTTACACACTGCTGCTGCCCAGCTTCGCGCGGTCCGGCTGGCTGCCCGCCTCCTTCATCGACCAGGGGCCGTGGGGCGTCGCCCTGCTGCGGCCCTACGCCCTGTTCGGGCTGGACGGCATGGACCCGCTGACCCACGCCCTGTTCTGGAGCATGCTGCTCAACATCGGCCTCTACGTCGTGGTCTCCCTGCTCGACCGGCCCGGCCTGGGCGAGCGGGCGCAGGCCACCGCCTTCGTCGAGGTGTTCCAGCACCGCGACACCCCCCTGCCGACGGGCGCCTGGCGCGGCACCGCCACGGTCGGCGACCTGCAACGGATCGTCGCGCGCTTCCTCGGTCCGCAGCGGGCGGAGGCCGCCTTCGCCCAGCATGTCCGCCGCAACGGGCCGCTGGAGCCGGACCGCCGGGCCGGGGCGGAGCTGGTGCGCTTCGCCGAGCGGCTGCTCGCCGGGGCGATCGGCGCCGCCTCGGCGCGGGTGGCGCTCGCCTCCGCGGTGGAGGGCGGCGAGGTCAGCTACCCCGAGCTGATGCGGATGCTCGACGAGACCAGCCACGTCATCGAGTACAGCCGCCAACTCGAACACAGGACGGCGGAGCTGCAGCGCGCGTCGGCCGCGCTGCGCGCCGCCAACTTGCGGCTGACGGAGCTGGACCGGCTGAAGGACGAGTTCCTGTCCACCGTGACGCACGAGCTGCGCACGCCGTTGACCTCCATCCGCGCCCTGACCGAGGTGCTGCACGACAACCCCGACATCGAGCTGGAGCAGCGGCAGGAGTTCCTGGGCCTCGTCATCACCGAGAGCGAGCGGCTGACCCGCCTGATCAACCAGGTCCTCGACATGGCCAAGATCGAGGCCGGGGAGATCGACTGGCAGGTCCGCCCGATGGACCTGGGGGCCGCGCTGGAACAGGCGGCGGCGGCCACCGCCCGGCTGTTCCACGAGCGCGGCATCGCGCTGGTCGTCACCATCCCGCACGGCCTGCCGGCGGTGCGCGGCGACCACGACCGGCTGGTGCAGGTGGCGGTGAACCTGCTCTCCAACGCCGCGAAATTCACCCCGGCGGGCGGGCGGGCCTCGCTGTCCGTCGCGGCGGAGGGCGAGGACCTGCGCGTGTCCGTCACCGACAGCGGCCCCGGCATCGCCGCGGAGCATCAGGCCATCGTCTTCGACCGCTTCCGGCAGGTCGGCGACACCATGACCGACAAGCCGCCGGGCACCGGGCTGGGGCTGGCCATCAGCAAACGCATCGTCGAGCATCTCGGTGGCCGCATCCGGGTGGACAGCGCCCCCGGCAAGGGCGCCACATTCGCCTTCACCGTTCCTTTGGCGACAGCGGCAACAGCCGTGTCACAAAACGATCAAACCGCGAAAGAACCGGACCGCACAGCCGGAACGCGCTCCGGTTGACACAGGTCAGTCCAGTTGCCTTAACGAATCCTTATACGTGTTTCAGGCAGGTTTTTTACCAAATGCCGGACATGATCAGTCTTCCGGACGGGGCATTGCCCGGTCGGGTTGCAAGGAGACGGGCGGTGACTTTGATCAAGTGGAGCGACGAAGGAGGAACGGTGCGGCTGGGCCTGCCCAGCGACCTCGACCTCGCCATGGCGCAGCCCCTGCTGGAGAGCCTGCGCGCCGGCTTCGCCGCGTCCCAAACCGTCATCGCCGAGGCCGCAGCCGTGGAGCGGGTCAGCACCGCCTGCGTCCAGGCGCTCCTGGTCGCCTCCCGGCACGCCGCCGAACAGAACCGTACGTTCGCCATCTCCCAGCCGTCCGAGGTCCTGGCGGAAGCCTGCGAGGATCTGGGGCTGGACGGCTGGTTGAAGCAATGGAGCCAAGCGTGAAGAAGAAGGTACTCACCGTCGACGATTCGCGGACCATGCGGGACATGGTCTCCTTCACGCTGAAGGGCGCCGGCTACGACGTGGTGGAGGCCGCCGACGGCCAGCAGGCGCTGGGCGTCATCGGCGCCAACAAGGTGGACCTCGTCATCACCGACCTGAACATGCCGGTGATGGACGGGCTGACCCTGATCCGCCGCCTGCGCGCCACCCCGGCGCACCGCACGCTGCCCATCCTGATGCTGACCACCGAGGCCGACGAGAAGAAGAAGTCCGAAGGCCGGGCGGTGGGGGCGACCGGCTGGATCGTGAAGCCCTTCAACCCGGAGAAGCTGATCTCCGTCGTGCAGAAGGTGTGCGGCTGACGCCGCGTCCTGGCTTGTGAGGGGGCGCCCGTGGAAGACCTGAGCCGGTTCAAGCAAACCTATTTCGACGAAAGCGCGGAGCTGCTGGAGGTCGCCGAGAGCGGCCTGCTGCGGCTGACGCCGGGCGAGGTCGATTCCGACGAGGTCAACGCCATCTTCCGCGCCGTCCATTCCATCAAGGGCGGCGGCGGCGCCTTCGGCTTCACCGAGCTGGTCGCCTTCGCGCACGAGTTCGAGACGGTGATGGACGGGGTGCGCAACAACACCGTCCCCGTCACGACCGAGCTGGTGGACACGCTGATCCGCGCCAACGACCTGCTGGGCCAGATGCTGGCCTACGCGCGCGAGGGCGACCCCGCCCCGGCGGGGACCACCGACGGCACCGTGGCCGCCCTGCGCCGCCATCTCTCGGGCGGCACTCCACAGGTCCAGGCTCCGGCGGCCGCTCCCGCCGCTCCGGCGCCCGCCCCTGCCCCTGTCTACGCCGACGACGAGGACGACGAGGCCGGGCTGTTCGGCGACGCCATGGCCGCCATCGCCGCCGCCCGCGCGGAGGAGGACCCGGTTCCCTCCGGCAAGCTGCGCTGGACCATCGTCTTCCGGCCGCGGTCCGACCTGCTGATGTCGGGCAACGAGCCGGCCTTCATGCTGCGCGCGCTGCGCCGGCTGGGCGACGCCACCGTCGAATGCCACACCGACGCCCTGCCCAATCTCCAGGACCTGGAGGCGGAGCTTCTCCACCTCTCCTGGACGGTCACGCTGATCGCCGACGCGGACGTCGATCTGGACAAGATCAACGACGTCTTCGAGTTCGTGGCCGACGACTGCGACATCCGCATCACCGCGGAGGCCCCGCCGCCAGCCGCCGAGGCGGCGCCGCCCGTCACCGATCCGGTGCCCGTCGTCGCCGCGGCCCCATCGGCGGTCGCTGTCGCAATCCCCGAAGCGCCAAAGGTTGAGCCCCCGAAGGCCGAAGCCGCCCGTCCGCGCCCCAACGGCGGCGGCGCGGAGCATGCCGGGCTGACCAGCCACACCATCCGCGTCGATCTCGACAAGATCGACCGGCTGGTCAACATGGTCGGCGAGATGGTCATCACCCAGGCGATGATCGCCGAGCATGTGCGCGAGCTGCCCCCCGGCGAGTTCCAGGAGCTTCTGGAAGGGCTGGAGCAGCTGGCCCAGCACACCCGCGAGCTGCGCGAGAGCGTGATGTCGATCCGCGCCCAGCCGG
Source organism: Azospirillum sp. UENF 312511 (assembly GCF_058780635.1). NCBI lineage: Bacteria > Pseudomonadati > Pseudomonadota > Alphaproteobacteria > Rhodospirillales > Azospirillaceae > Azospirillum > Azospirillum sp. UENF 312511. The sequence goes on from NZ_JBSNCG010000003.1 coordinate 1,168,930, forward strand.
TGTCGAGCGTTTTCTCCCGCATGCCGCGGCTGGTCCGCGAGTGCGCCGCCACCACGGGCAAAGAGGTCCAGCTCGTCACCAGCGGCGAGACGACCGAGGTGGACAAGACAGTGGTGGAGAACCTCGTCGATCCGCTGACCCACATGATCCGCAACTCCATCGACCACGGGCTGGAAGGGCCGGAGGAACGGGAGCGCGTCGGCAAGCCGCGCGCCGGCACCGTGCACCTGTCGGCGCAGCACCGCTCGGGCCGCATCGTCATCGAGATCACCGACGACGGGCGCGGCATCAACCGGCCCAAGGTGCTGTCCAAGGCCATCGAGAAGGGGCTCGTCCAGCCGGGGGCCACCCTGTCGGACGAGGAGATCGACAACCTGATCTTCCTGCCCGGCTTCTCCACCGCCGATCAGGTGTCCAACCTGTCGGGCCGCGGCGTCGGCATGGATGTGGTGCGGCGGAACATCACCTCGCTCGGCGGGCGCATCGGCGTCTACTCCACGCCAGGCGAGGGCTCGCGCTTCGTGCTGTCGCTGCCGCTGACCCTGGCGGTGCTCGACGGCATGGTGATCTCGGTCGGCGAGGAGCGCTTCGTCCTGCCGCTGACCAACATCGTGGAGAGCCTGCGCCCCAAGGCGGCGGACCTGCACGGGCTGGTCGGCAAGTGCGACGTGATGATGGCCCGCGGCGAGTATGTGCGGCTGGTCTACCTGCACCAGCTGTTCGGCATCCCCGGCGCCGTCGCCGACCCCACCCGCGCCCTGGTCGTGCTGGTGGAGACGGAGGACGGCTCCCGCCTCGGTCTCGTCGTGGACGAGGTGCTGGGCCAGCAGCAGGTCGTCATCAAGAGCCTGGAAGCGAACTTCCGCCGCCTCGACGGCGTGGCCGCCGCGACCATCCTGGGCGACGGGCGCGTCGCCCTGATCCTGGACGTCGCCGGCCTGCGCGAGATGAGCCGGCACATGGATTCCAGGGCGCCGCGTCCGCCGTCTTCGCCGGTGGCCGCGCTGCCCGCACCCGCACTCGAACCGGTCTGAGGCCAAGCGATGAGCAGTTCCACCGCGCTCGCCACCGTCGGCGGTAGCCGCACCGACGCCCGAAACGACGTCATGGCGGTCAACGCCGCCGAGGAGCAGTACGTCACCTTCACCGTCGGCAGCGAGGAGTACGGCGTCAACATCCTGTCGGTCCGCGAGATCCGCGGCTGGACGCCGGAAAGCCGCCTGCCGAATCTGCCGGACTACGTGCGGGGCGTCATCAACCTGCGCGGCATCATCATCCCCATCTTCGACCTGCGCGCCCGCTTCGGCGGCGGCGCCACGTCGGTCACCAAGCGCCACGTCGTGGTGGTGATCCAGGTGGGGGAACGCACCCGCGGCATCCTGGTCGACGCCATCTCCGACATCCTGGCGATCGGCCACGACGCCATCAAGCCGCCGCCCGACGTGGACGGCGGCATGGTCGACGCCGAGTATCTCAGCGGCCTCTACACCGCCGACGACCGCATGGTCACACTGCTGAGCGTCGAGAAGCTGTTCTCCGTCGAGAACAGCGAGCTGGACTCGGCGACCAAGGCCCTGCCAGCGCTGGAGCGGGCGTCCTGAACAGCGCCCCACGGAGGTGCCCGCACAGGCGCCGACGGGGGTGCGTCATGTCGCGGCTTTTCACACGGGTTTGTTTCAAATAAGGGCTAACGCCGGTACGACGCGGCGGGCAAGGGGGATGGCATGGCGAAAGGGGTCGGTTCGTTCGTTGGGGCGATGGGCATCTCGAAGCGGCTGTGGCTGGCCTTCGCGCTCCTGCTCGCCCTGCTGGCCGCCCAGGTCGCCGCCAGCCTGCTGAGCATCCGCAGCCTGAACGGCAGCGTCGACGCGGTGCTCTCCAGCGGCGAACTCGCCACCTTCGCCAAGGACCTGTCGGCCCGGCTCGCCAACCAGCGCATCCACGGGCGCGACTATCTGGTGTCCGGCGACCCCGCCGCGCTCAACCGCCAGCGCGCGCTGCGCACCGAGTTCGATCAGGCGCTGGCCGCCCACGGCGCGGCCATCCAGCGCTCCAGCCAGGCGGCGGCCTTCGCCGAGCTGGCGCGGCTGCACACCGAGTACCACACCCAGTTCGAGGCGATCCGCGTCGTCCGCGACCGCTACGACGCGGCCATCCACCAGACCATGGACCCGCTGGGCACCCAGATCACCGAGACGCTGGAGCGCATCGTCGAGGGCGCCCAGGCCACCGGCGACAAGGACGCCGCCCTGGTCGGGGAGGAGATGGAGAAGCACTGGGTGCTGAGCCGCCTCTTCGCCAACCGCGCGCTCGGCATGCGCGACGCCGCCGCCGCGGCGCCGATGGAAAAGAACCTGGACGAGATGCTGGAGCATGTGCGCGAGGCGCAGGCCCTGCTGACCGAACCCGGCGTGGCGGCGCTGCTGCGCGAGGTGGCGGAACGGGCGCCGGGCTACCGCGCCGCCTTCCGCGACGCCGTCGCCGCCGACAAGGAGATCGACCGCCTGCGCGCCGAGATCGTCGCCAAGATCGTCACCGCCCTGACCGCGACGCTGGATTCCATCGCCACCACCATCCACGCCGAGCAGAAGGGAATCGAGACCCGTGCCGAAACCGAGGTGGAGAACAGTGTCCTGCTGGCCCTGGTGCTGGGCGGCCTGTCGCTGCTGCTGGGCATCGGCGCCGCCCAGGTCATCGCCCGTTCGATCACCGGCCCGGTCCAGGGCATCCGCAAGGTGATGACCGACCTCAGCGACGGCCATCTGTCGGTCACCGTCCCCCACACCGACGGGCGCGACGAGCTGGGCGCGATGGCCCGCGCCGTCGCCGCCTTCAAGGAGGACGCGGTGACCGCCGTGCGGGCGGGGATCGCGCTCGACCGCGTGTCGTCCTGCATCATGACGGTGGGCGAGGACGGGACCGTCACCTACTGCAACGCCGCCGCCCTGGCGATGTTCAAGGCCGCCGAGAGCGACCTGCGCCAAGCCCTGCCCGCCTTCGACGCCGCCGGGCTGATCGGGACGACCCTTGACGCGCTGGACACTGAGGCCCCGCGCCTGCGCTCCAGCCTGACCGGCCTCGCCAGCCCCCACAAGGGCATGGTCAAGGCGGGCCGCCGCAGCTTCGAGATCACCGCCAGCCCGGTCGCCGGGCGCCACGGCGAGAAGCTGGGCCTCGTCGTCGAATGGCGCGACCTGACCGCCGAACTGTCCATCGAGGCGGAAATCGCCGCCATGGTGGACAGCGCCGTGCGCGGCGACTTCTCGCAGCGGATCGCGCTGGACGGCAAGACCGGCTTCTTCCGGCTGGTCAGCGAGGGCATGAACCAGCTGGCCCGCAACGTCTCCGGCGTGACCGAGGATCTGGCCGCCATGCTGGAATCGCTGTCGCAGGGCGACCTGTCGCGGCGCATCGACAAGCCGTACGAGGGGGTGTTCCTGCGTCTGAAGGACGATTTCAACGGCACGGCGGAAAAGCTGTCGGAGATCGTCCGCCGCATCAACGGCGCCGCCGAATCCATCGCCGCGGCCAGCCGCGAGATCGCCGACGGCAGCCTCGACCTGTCCGAGCGCACCGAGCAGCAGGCCTCCTCGCTGGAGGAGACGGCGGCGAGCATGGAGGAGCTGGCGGCCACCGTCCGCTCCAACGCCGACAACGCCCAGCAGGTCAACAGCTTTGCCAACGACGCCCGCCGCGCCGCCGAGAAGGGCGGTCAGGTCGCCGCCAGCGCCGTGGAGGCGATGCGTGGGATCGAGCGCTCATCGCAGAAGATTTCCGACATCATCGGGGTGATCGACGAGATCGCCTTCCAGACCAACCTGCTGGCGCTGAACGCGGCGGTCGAGGCGGCGCGAGCCGGCGACGCCGGGCGCGGCTTCGCGGTGGTGGCGCAGGAGGTGCGCAACCTCGCCCAGCGCTCCGCCCAGGCGTCCAAGGAGATCAAGACGCTGATCCTCGACAGCGGGGCGCAGGTCAAGGACGGGGTGGAGCTGGTCCGCTCCGCCGGCTCCTCGCTGACCGACATCGTGGCGGGCATCGCGCGGGTCGCCGACCTCGTGTCGGAGATCGCCCGCGCCACCGCCGAGCAGGCGTCCGGCCTGGACGAGGTCAACACCGCCGTCGCCCAGATGGACGAGATGACCCAGAAAAACGCCGCGCTGGTCGAGGAAAGCACCGCCGCCGCCCGCTCGCTGGAGGAACAGGCCGGGCAGCTCCGCCAGCAGATGGCCTTCTTCTCGCTGGACGCCGGCCACGCCCACGGTGGGTCCGAGCTGCCCCGCGGACGGGCGGCATGACCACCGCCCCCAGCCCTTCCCCCGCCTTCGACTCGGCCCCGGCCGACCGCGGCGCCGTCCCCGCGGCGACGTCGGGCCGGCGGGAGTTCCCGTTCGAGCGGCGGCACTTCGACTTCATCGCCCACATGCTCTACCAGCTCGCTGGGATCGCGCTGGCCCCGCACAAGATCGAGATGGTCTATTCCCGCCTCGCCCGGCGGCTGCGCGACTTGCGCCTGAGCGACTTCGACAGCTACTGCGCCTTGCTGGAGAGCGAGGAGGGGGCGAACGAGGTCGGCTTCCTGGTCAACGCCCTGACCACCAACCTGACCAGCTTCTTCCGCGAATCGCACCATTTCGACTTCCTGGCGAAGACCGCGGTGCCGGAAATGCGCGCCCGCCACGCCGGGGAGTCCTCCCACCCGCGGCTGCGCATCTGGTCCGCCGGCTGCTCCTCCGGGCAGGAGCCCTACACCATCGCCATGGTTCTGGCCTCCAGCTTCGGGCCGGAGCTGCGGCGCTGGGACGCGAAGATCCTGGCGACCGACATCGACACCCACATGGTCGACACCGCCCGGCGCGGCGTCTATCCCGCCGATCTGGCGAACAGCATCCCGGCCCCTCTGCGCGACCGCTTCACCCGGCGCCAGCGCGAGGGCGGCGAGCCGATGGTGGCCATGGAGGAGGAGCTGAAGCGGCTGATCACCTTCAAGCCGCTGAACCTGCTGGAGCACTGGCCCATGAAGGGGCCGTTCGACGCGATCTTCTGCCGCAACGTGCTGATCTATTTCGACCGCGTCGGGCGGACCCAGGTCATCGGCAACTTCGCCCGCATGCTGGAGCCCGGCGGCTGCCTGTTCCTCGGCCATTCGGAAAGCCTGTACGGCGTGTCGGACCGCTTCCGCCAGACCGGCCCCACCATCTACCGGAGGCTGTGACGCATGACCGCATTCGCAAGCCGCCGTGCGGCGGAGGCCCGGCAGACCGGCGGCTACTTCCACCCGCAGTTCCGTGCCCACACGATGAAGGTCTTCCTGGGCCATCATCTGGTCAGCGACCGCTCGGACGTGATGATGGTGACGACGCTGGGCTCCTGCGTGGCCGCCTGCGTCCACGACCCGGCGACGGCGATCGGCGGCATGAACCATTTCCTGCTGCCCGAGGTCCCGGAGTCCGAGGACGCCGGCACGGGGGCGGCGGCGCGCTACGGCTCGGTCGCCATGGAGCGGCTGATCAACGACCTGCTGGCCCGCGGCGCCCAGCGCGGGCGGCTGGAGGTCAAGCTGTTCGGCGGCGCCCGCGTCATCGATTCCAGCTTCGACGTCGGCCAGCGCAACGCCGCCTTCGCGCTCGACTATGTCCGGCGGGAGGGGCTGAAGCTGATGGGCCAGGATCTCGGCGGCGCCTCGGCCCGGCGCATCCACTATTTTCCCCACACCGGCAAGGCGATGCGCAAGATGCTGCGGCCGGAAGCCCTGTCGGAGACGGCGAACCAGGAACTGCATTTCCGCTCCAGCCTGCGGCACCAGCCGATCGAGGGCGACGTGGAACTGTTCGGGGAGGACTGAGCCATGACACGCTCCATCCGCGTCGTGATCGTGGACGACAGCAGCCTGATGCGGGAGATGCTGAAGGCCGTCATCTCGGACGAGCCCGGCATCGAGGTGGTCGGCGTCGCCCGCGACCCCTACGAGGCGCGCGACGTCATGAAGCGGACCAACCCGGACGTCGTCACGCTGGACGTCGAGATGCCGCGGATGGACGGGCTGTCCTTCCTGGAGAAGATCATGACGCTGCGTCCGACGCCGGTCGTCATGGTCTCCTCCCTGACCCAGGAAGGGTCGGAGGCGACGATCCGCGCGCTGGAGATCGGCGCGGTGGACTGCGTGGCCAAGCCCGACGGCTCCGAGGGCCACGGCTTCGAGGCGATGGCCCACGAGCTGGTCGGCAAGATCCGCATCGCCGCCACTGCCCGCCTGTCGATGCGGCGGCCCAAACCCGCGAGTTCCCCCCTCCAGACGCCGCGCCGCGCCGGGTCGGGCACCCGCCTCATCGCCATCGGCGCCTCGACCGGCGGGGTGGAGCGCATCCGCGACGTGCTGGCGGTCATGCCCGCCGACTGCCCGCCCATCGTCATCACCCAGCATATGGGTCCCAGCTACGTCCCCAGCTTCGCCGCCCGGCTCGACCGCATCTCGCCGCCGTCGGTGGAGGTCGCCACCCAGGGCGCCCGGCTGGTCCAGGGCAAGGTCTACATCGCCCCCGGCGACCGTCATCTGGTGATCATCCGCGACCCCCAGGGCTATTCCTGCCACATCCAGGACGGGCCGGCGGTCAGCGGCCACCGCCCGTCGGTGGACGTGCTGTTCTCGTCCGTCGCCAAGGCGGCGGGGGCGAACGCGGTGGGGGTGATCCTGTCCGGCATGGGCCGCGACGGGGCGTCGGGCATGCTGGCGATGCACGACGCGGGGGCCTATACCATCGGCGAACAGGAATCGAGCTGCGTCGTCTACGGCATGCCGCGCGCCGCCCGGGAAGCCGGGGCGGTCGCCGTCGAACTGCCGCTGGCGCAGATACCGGCCGAGATGCTGCGCGCGTTCGACGCCATCGGCGAACACCGCGCGCGCGCGAACTGAGGAGCAGCACCATGTCTTTCTACGGCCGCGCGCCCCGCCTGGAAGCCGGACCGGAACCGGAGAAGCCGGACCTTCCCGACGATGGCGCTCCCGTGCACAGCCTGCCCGAGATCGGCGAGAAGATTCCGGTGACCGGCGAGCTTCTGGCGACCTGGATGGGCTACGCCGACATCCAGCGCCGCACGCTGGAGGCGGTGCAGAACGAGCTGACCCGCACCTCCGCGACGGTCGAGGACGCCACGCTGGACCTCTCCTCCCGCTTCCGCGAGCTGGCCGAGAAGGCCATGCAGCAGTCGGAGCGGGTGGAGGAGATCGTCGGCATGGCCGGCTCCGTCTCCATCGACGGGGAGCGGGTGCCGATGGACCAGCTGGTCACCGGCATGCAGCAGATGATCGCGGACATGATCTCCAACATCGTCATGCTGTCCCGCCACGCCATGAGCATGGTCTATCTCCTCGACGACGTGCAGAAGGACGTGGCGGAGCTGGAGAAGTCGATCGGCGACATCGACGCCATCAACCGCCAGACCAACTTCCTGGCGCTGAACGCCACCATCGAGGCGAGCCGCGCCGGCGAGGCCGGCCGCACCTTCGCGGTGGTCGCTCAGGAGGTGCGCCACCTCTCCCGCAACACCGGGGCGCTGGCCGACCGCATGCGCTCCAAGGTCACCGCGGTGGTCAAGGGCGTCCGCAACGGCCACGACATCCTGCGCCAGATCGCCGACACCGACATGTCCCCCCAGATGCTCGCCAAGGAGCGGGTGGACAAGACCATGGACAGCCTGGTCGACCAGACCAACCACTTCCAGGCGGTGCTGGAGACGGCGGCGACCGTGTCGTCGGACATGTCCGCCACCATCAGCCGCATGGTCACCGGAATGCAGTTCCAGGACCTGACCAAGCAGCGGCTGGAGGCCATCAACGACAGCCTCGCCATCATGGCGGAAGGGCTGAACGAGCTGGAAAACCGCACCCGCGTCGAAATGCCCGCTTCCTTGGGGCCGCAGGTTCCGCAGGAATGGCTCGACGAACTGCTGGGCCGCTTCAAGCTGAGCGAGATGCGCCAGCGCTTCGTGCGCCGTCTGCTGCTGGAAGGGACGGCGCTGGACGAGCATGGCGTCCTTGACGTCGATGCCGGCCAGGACGACAGTTCCGGCGGCGACATCGAACTTTTCTGAAGCCGAGGGATTCTCTGGAACCCCCGGCCTGTCTTGCTCCATTCTGGCGTGGTCCGCAAAGGCCACCCGCCCCAATGCCCCTTCAGGAACACCCTTCAGGAACACCGGACCGATGGACTACGGAATTGAGGACAAGGAGCAGGAGACCCTGGTTCGGTTGCGCGGTCGCCTGACCTTCAACGACCACGCCAAGCTGCGCGCCCTGATCCGGGAGATGCTGCAGAACAAGGCCAAACGTCAGGTGCTCGACCTCTCCACGCTGGAATTCGTCGATTCGGCGGGAATCGGCATGCTGCTGATCGCGCGGGAGGAAATGGCGAACGCCGACAAGCAGCTCGTCCTGCGCTCCGCCGCCGGACAGGTCAAGCGCGTGCTGACCGTGGCCCAGCTCAACAAGATCGTCACGATCGAGGACTGACCCCCTTGGTCCCCTCCCCCACCCGCGTCGCCGCCCTGCAAGGCCTGGGCGTGCCGGCCGACCGGCTGGACCGGCTGTCGGCGGCGCTTCGGCTTCCGCCCCGGCGGCCCGGCTCCCCGGCGGGGGAGGAGTTCGGCGCCTCCGTTCTGCTTCTGGTGGGCGATGCCGCCGCCGTGGAGGCGCCGGAGTTCTGGCAGCGCCCCTATGGCGCCTGGATCGAGATCGCCGGCCTGTCCGACGCCCGGATCGTCGAGGCCGCCCACCGCGCCGCCCGCGCCGACCTGTTCGCCTGCGTGACGACGGTGACCGCCAACCGGCTGCATCTGGCCGGGCGCATCCTGACCGGGCTGGCCGCTCTGCACCCCATGCCGGAAGCCCAGCGCGACGACATGGAGCTGGCGCTGCACGAGGCCATCAGCAACGCGGTGGTCCACGGCAACCTTCAGGTCGAAGGCATGAAGGGGCTGAGCGTGGAGGCGCTGGAGCGCTTCTCCCACGATCTGGCGGCACGCATGGCCGACCCCGCCTTCGCCGACCGCCGGATCGAGGTCGCCGCCTGGCTGGAAAGCGCTTGCGCGGTGGTCGAGGTCGCCGACGAGGGAACCGGCTTCGCCCGGCCGGAGCGCATCGACTACGGCGCCTCGGGCCGCGGGCTGGACCTGATCGCCGCCATCGTGGAAGAGCTTCAGCTTCTCGACGGCGGGCGGCGCATCCGCATGAGGTTTCCCCTCTGATGGACGACGCCATCGCCGCCTGCCGCATCCTGGTGGTGGATGATACCGACTTCAACCGCACACTGATCGGCGCCCTGCTCGGCGAAGCCGGCTTCCAGAACGTCGTCTACGCCAAGGACGGCTTCGACGCGCTCGCCCAGATCGCCGCGGAGGCGCCGGACCTGCTGATCCTCGACATCATGATGCCGGGGATGGACGGGTTCGAGGTGTGCCGCCGCCTGCGCGACGACCACGCCTACGCCGACCTGCCGGTGCTGGTGCAGACCGCCCTGTCGTCCAGCGACGACCGCAACCGCGCCTTCGCCGCCGGCACCACCGACCTGATCTCCAAGCCGCTGGACCGGACCGAGCTGGTCGCCCGCGTGCGCATCCACCTGGAGAACCGGGTGCTGATCCGCGACCTGCAGACCTACCGGGCGCGGGTCGAGGGGGAGCTGGCGATGGCCCGCTCCATGTACGACCATCTCCTGCCCTCCGCGGCGCTGTGCGCCACCCAGACGGACCGCGCCGGGGTGACGCTGCGCTCGCACACGGCGCTGTCCTCCGACCTGGGCGGCGACCTCTGGGGGGTGCTGCCGCTGGCCGGCGGGCGGTTCGGTCTGTTCCTGCTGGACATGGCCGGGCGCGGCGTGTCTGCGGCGCTGAACGCCTTCCGCATGCACACGCTGATCCACGAGCTGGCCCCCCATCTCGGCGAACGGCCCGCCGCCTTCCTGACCGAACTGAACGAACGGGCCGTCTGCCTGCTGGAGCTTGGCCAGCACGCCACGGTGATCTACGGCGTGGTGGACGGCGCGGCGGAGCGCTTCACCTACGCGGCGGCGGCGGCGGCCCCGCCGGTCCTGGTGCCGCCGGACGGCGCGGCGCTGGTCTTCGGCGAAGGGTCCGGCCAGCCGGTGGGCATCGCCGCCGGCACCCGCTACGAGGAACGCAGCCTGCCCTTCCCGCCGGACTCGGCGTTGGTCCTGCACTCCACCGCCGTGCTGGAGGCGCTGGGCGGGCGCAACGGCGGCTTGGCCGCCCTGCTGCAGAGCCCCGCCGTCCGGAACGCCCTGGCCGCCGGCGATGGCGGCGGTGCCTTCACCGCGGTGACCGCGGCGCTCGCCGAGGCCCAGGGCGACGTGCCGCTCGACGACCACACGCTGGTGTGGATCGGGCGCGAGGGGGCGCGATGAACAAGCTGCCGGAGGTTCCGGGGCTGGAAACGGCCCGCGTCCTGGTGGTGGACGACAACCGCGTGAACCGCCACCTGCTCCAGGCCCTGCTGGAACGCGGCGGCGTCACCCGCATCGAGATGGCGGAGGACGGCAACGACGCGCTGGCCCGGCTGGACGCCTTCCGGCCCGACCTGATCCTGCTCGACCTGATGATGCCGAACCTGGACGGGTTCGAGATGTGCCGCCGCCTGCGCGCGCTTCCCGCCTGGAAGGATCTGCCGGTCCTCGTGCAATCCAGCCTGAACCGGGCGGAGGACCGCGCCAAGGCCTTCGCCGCCGGTGCCACCGATTACGTGACCAAGCCGATCAACGCGGTCGAGCTGCTGGCCCGCGTGCGCATCCACCTGCAGAACCGGGCGCTGCTCCACGACCTCCAGTGTTTCCGCGAGCGGACGGAGAGCGAGCTGTCGCTCGCCCGCAAGATGCAGGAGCGGCTGATGCCCTCGCCGGAGCGGCTGGCCGAGGTGGAGGCCGCGGCCGGGGTGGGCATCGCCGCCCATTTCGCCCCCTCGTCGGAGCTGGGCGGCGACTTCTGGGACCTGCGCCACAACGCCGGTGAGCGGGGCCAGGGTCAGGGCCAGGGACAAGGCCGGACCATGCTCTACATGGTCGATTTCTCCGGCCATGGCGTCGGGGCGGCGCTGAACACCTTCCGCCTGCACGCGATCTGCCAGCAAATGGACATGTCTGGCCTGACCCCGGGCGCGCTCCTGTCCACCGTCAACCGGCGGCTGTGCGCGCTGCTTCCCAACGGGCAGTTCGCCACCATGCTGGCCGGGGTGGTCGAGCCGGCGGAGAACCGCTTCGTCTACGCCTCCGCCGGATCGACGCGCCCGATGGTCTGGGCACCGGGCGATGCCGAACCGCTGCTGGGCGACAGCGCGGGCCTGCCGCTCGGCCTGCTCGCCTCGGCGGAGTATGAGGAGCGCTCCCTCCCCCTGCCCCCCGGCGGGCGCCTGTTCCTCTATTCGGACGGCGCCATCGAAATCCCGGTTGGCAATGACGTCCTGGACGAGCCGGGCCTCGCCGCCCTGGTCGCCGAGCGGATGGACGAGACCGACGGCGACCGCTTCCTGGACGGGTTGCTGGACCGCCTGCGCGCCATCGGCCCGATCGACGACGACCTGACCGCGTTGCTGCTGACCCGCAAGGGCTGAACGAGCCTTGGAACCGACGGGCGCATGACCGCCAGCCCCCACCACGCCGCCCCCATCCGGGTCGTTCTGGACACCAACATCCTCGTCGGCTACGCCCTGCTCGGCGCCGAGGTGCCTCGCCGCAGCCTGGCCATCCAGCGCAGCGTCGAGGCGGTGCGGGCGCAGGGAGCCGCCTTCGTCTCCGACGCCACGCTGGCGGAGCTGCGCGGGGTGCTGATGCGCCCGGACTTCGACCGCTACCGCCCGGCCGTGGAGCGCGCCGCCTTCCTGGCCGCCTTCGCCGCGGAGGCCCGGCGGGTCGAGCCCGCTCCGGTGGAACGGCTGTGCCGCGATCCCGACGACGACATGTTCCTGGCCGTGGCGCTGGCCGCCGACGCCGACTGGCTGGTGACGGTGGACCGGCAGCTTCTGTCGGTGCGCCGGGTGGGCCGCACCCGCATCCTGCGCCCCGAGCGGTTCCTCGACGCGATCGCCTGACTCCGCGTCTCACGCTTCGGCCCCAAAAGTTTCCACTCGACTTCCGGCCTTCGTTCTCTAGAATGAAAAGAGAACACTTCGCAAACTAGCGGTGAACGGATCGCGGGTGACCGGATGAGCACGCAACCTCTCCTGTTCGACAGCCTGCCCGAGACGGAGCGGGCGCGCAAACCGGCGCGCCGGTCCCGCGCCACCACCGTGGCGGCGCCGGTGGCCGTTGACGTGGTGCGGGAGGACGTTCCGTCACCGTCGTCGGCGCCGCCACCGATGACCCTCGCGCTCGTCCCGCCGCCGCCCGTCCCGATGGCGCCGCGCGCCGACTTCGACCCGGCCGCCCTGACCAACGCCGAGCTGCGGGCGCTGGCCCAGGCGCTGCCCGACCACAAGCTGGCCCATCTGCTGATCGAAGCCGCACGCGAGTTGAAGCGCCGCGCCACTCCGGGAGCCGCCTCGGGCGCCTGGGAAGAAGACGAGGGAGAGGGCGGCCCGTCCGAACCGAATCCCCTGCTGCTGCGCGCCGCCCGGCAGGCGGTCGGCGAATTGTCGGGCGAGGATGGCTGACCAAGTCACGAACACTGACCGATTCACAGAATACGTGTCCGGAAACAAAATAATCCCGCCGCAATAGATCGTTTCTTACCCCAACTTTGTACGGGCTCCTCCCCCCGATTCGGGAATGATTGCGCGACAAGACACGCACTTATGTGCAATGATGTGTCCGTAGCCTGACCAATGGCCGCGCCTGCGTTTCCCTGGCGCATCGCCTGCGGTCCGGACCGAAAGGAACGACCCGCGGGGAGGGTGATTTGGACTGGATGACCTGGCTCCAGGATTGGGGCGATGCCTTCTATCCCCTGGCCTTCATATGGGCCTTTTTCGAAGGCGAGACCTTCGTGATCTTCGGTGGGATGGGCGCGCATCTGGGGATCATCAACCTATACTGGTTGGTTGCCGCCGTCTGGATCGGCAGTTTCATGGGCGACCAGTGTTATTTCTGGATCGGCCGCAAATGGGGCGCCAAGGCGCTGGCCCGTTTCCCGGCGGCGGAGGCCCGCGCGTCCCGCGTGCTGTACTGGCTGGAAACCTACGGCGTCGGCTTCATCCTGGCCTTCCGCTTCCTCTACGGGGTGCGCAACATCGCCTCGGTCGCCGTCGGCACATCCCGAATGCCCTGGCGCAAGTTCCTGTTCTGGAACTTCATCGCCGCCGGTATCTGGGCCTGGAGCTTCGCCGGGGCCGGCTACATGTTCGGCGAGGCCGCCGCCGCCATCGGCGAGAACGGTCCGAAGATCCTCCTGCTCATCGCGCTGGGCATCGGCGTCACCATCTTCGCCGTGAAGAGTGTGATGTGGGTCCGCCGCCGCTACGCCGCGTCCGAGACCCAGGCGTAACGGCGCCCCTCCCCCCGAGACTCAGGCAGAAGGGCCGCCGCGGACAACCGCGGCGGCCTTTCTCGTTTCCACACTGTGATGTCCGGGCCTGCCCTCACGCCCGGCGGGCGATCCATACGGCGGTCAGGTCGTCGCGCAGCGGCAGGCTGGTGCGGGCGTAGAAGCGCTCCAGCAACGGCCCCAGCGGGCGGGCGCGGTTGGCGGCGATGGCGCCGCGCAGCAGGCCGGGGACCCCGTCCTGGCCGATCGGCTCGTTGTCCGGACCGCTGCATTCGATCAGCGCGTCGCTGTAGAGGAACAGGCAGCTTCCGCGCGGCAGGCGCAGGCTGCGGTCGGCGTAGACGGCGCGACGCGACGCGCCCAGCACCAGCCCCGCCGAATCGAGCAGCCGAAGCTCCCCCGCGATCCCCACCACCGGATTCGGCGCCCCGGCCGAGGCGTAGGTCAGCGTGTCGGTGTGCAGGTCCAGGATGCCGAAGAAGGCGGTGGCGAACTGGCCGACCGGCAGCACCTCCTTCAGCGCCCGGTTCAGCCCGGCCAGCCATTCCGAGGGCGGCACATGCTGCATGGGAAAGCGGTCGATCAGCGTGTGCAGGCGGAAGGTGTTGATGGCGGCGGTGATGCCGTGCCCGGCGAAATCGACCAGCAGGAAGGCAACGCGGTGGCTGTCCAGCGGGTAGACGTTCCAGAAGTCGCCGCCCAGCTCCGACGAGGTTTCGAAATGGGCGTCCAGCACCAGCTCGTACCGCTCGGCGACGGCCTCCAGCTCCCTTGGCTCGGGCAGCAGGGACAGTTGCATCGCCTTGGCGTGCTTCAGCTCCCGCTCCACCCGCGCGCGGAAATTGGCGAGGTCGGTGAACAGCTTGCGCTTTTCGAGCTGGTGGCGGACGCGGGCGACGCACTCGCCGGGCTTGATCGGCTTGGAGATGAAGTCGCTGCCCCCGGCCTCGAAGCAGCGGACCTGCTCCTCGTCGCTGTCCAGCGCGGTCTGGAACAGGATCGGCAATTCCTCGTGGGTCAGCCGCTCGCGCAGGCGCCGGCACATCTCCAGCCCGTCCATCACCGGCATGCTGACGTCAAGCAGCACCAGATCGGGGCGGAAGCTCTCCACCTTGCGCAGCCCCTCCACACCGTTCTCGGCGACCTCGATCTGGGTCAGCCCGGCGCGGCGGATCATCAGAGCCAGCGACTTCCTGTTGAATTCGTTGTCGTCGACGATCAGGACGCGGCTGGCGGCGAGTGAGATGGGCATGCGCGGTCCCGCCCGTCCGTCACAGGTCGAACTGCAGCAGGGTGCAGCGCCCGCCGTCGGTCACGTGGATGCGCCGGGCCAGCGCCCGCATGAACACGAAGCCGCGGCCGGAATGGGCGCCGCTGTCGGTGTCCTGCGGCAGGGCCGCGGCGTCGAACCCGTTGCCCTGGTCGACCACCGCGATGGACAGGCTGTCGGCGGTCCAGCGCGCGAAGATGTCGATCCGTCGCTGCCGCACGGTCCCGTCGCCCAGCCGCTCGCGGAGCAGCCGGCTGAACAGCCGGTAGCCCTCCGGCTGCTCCTTGGTCGCGCTGGGAATGCCCAGATTGCCATGGACGATGGCGTTGGCGATGGCCTCGTGCAGGCACAGCTCGACGTTGCCGCGCCGCTCCGGCGCCAGCACGCCGCGCCGGGTCAGCTCGTCGCAGACCAGAACCGCGCATTGCAGGCCATAGGCCGTGCCGGTGGTCAGCGACAGGTAGAATCCCTGCTCCACCGGCGGGGCGCCCAGCCAGTCGGCGTCGATGGCGCCGGTCCCCTCCTCCCGCTCCGTCAGTTCCACCGTCAGGAAACGGTTGAGCCCGAAGGCGCCGCGCAGGATGTCGCGGTCGGCCTGGGCCAGCAGCACCGCGGCGGCGGCCCGGCCATCAAGGGCGTCTCCGACGCCTGCAGCGGCCTCGTTCAGGCCGAGGCGCGCGGCGACCCGCGCGGCGATCTCCGCCGGCACGCGATCCCGCACGACGCTGAAGGGGCGCACGGCGCCGGCCGGACCGGGGGGAAGACAGGCGGGGGAACCGTCCATTGCCCGCTCACCGCTCGATGGCGACGACTTCGCCGATCCGCGCGAGGTCGATGGATCGCAGCACATCGCCCTGCAGCTTGCGGAGGATCAGCTTGATGTTGCGCTGCTCCGCCTCGTCCTGAAGGATCAGCAGCATGCCGATCCCCGCGGAATCGATGAAGGTCAGCCCGTCCATGTCCAGGATGAAGCGGCGCGTGCCCTCGCCGTTGAGCAGCTCCACGATGTCGGGAAGGCTGTCATGGTCGGTGAACTCCAACCGGCCGCTCAGCAGCACCTCAATGGTTTCAGAGGACCGGCGCACCTGGAAATTCATGACATCCTCTTGTGTTGCACCGCGCAAGCGGCTCCCGCGAACAGTAGTGCAAGGCCGATCCCCCCTCAAGCTTCAAGTATACATTCCGTCAATTTTATCGACCATAGGAAGAATTTTCACGCTTCACACGCCGTAGACGGACGGCATCGGTTGATAGTACAACCACATGGCCGGTGAAGGCGGCGCCGTGCCGCCGCTCCGCCCCGGTCATGCGACCCCGCAGCGGGATACCCCTTCATGACGGTGATCGAGCAGGCGTGGAAGACGGTGCCGACGGTGTCGGCGAAATTCCTGCTGATCCTGATTCCCATCCTGCTCCTGACCACGCTCGGCTTCTCCTCGATCTTCTTCTACGGCAAGTACAAGGATCTGCGCGGCGCCCTGCGCGACCGGATCGAGGCGGTGGCGGAGATCAACGCCGTCGCCCTGTCCTCCAGCCTGTGGGCCGTGGACGTGCCGGCCATCCGCAACATCATCCAGGCGATCTCCGTCAACCGCGAGCTTCTGTGCATCGAGGTGGCGGACGAGCTGGCGGACGGCCGTTTCGCATGGCCGGACGCCGATTGCCGTCCCGTCGCCGGCCGCGAGACGGTGCGCCGGCCGATCCAGGTGCAGAACCGGCGGCTCGGCACGCTGACGCTCCATTTCAGCTACGCCTCGGTGGACGAACAGATCCGGCAGGAGATGGTCAACACGCTGTGGCTCGTGCTGCTGATGCTGGTCGGCACGCTGGTCACCGCCCTGACCGCGCACCGGCTGACCATCGGCGTGCCGCTGGGCCGGCTGATCGCCTCGATCCGCACCGCGGAGCAGGAGCATCTGCGCCAGCCCGTGCACTGGTCGTCGGCCGACGAGCTGGGGCGGGTGATCGCCGCCTACAACGGCATGCTGACCCGGCTGGACGAGGAGGAGGCCGCCCTGCGCCAGAGCGAGGAGCGGCTGGGGCTGGCCATCACCGCGACCCGTTCCTCGGTCTGGGACTACGACCTGCGGACCGGCCAGTACTGGTGGTCGAAGGAGTTTCCCGCCTTGCTCGGCTACGGCCCGGCGGAACTGGAGATGACCGCGCGGACCTGGGAATCGCTGATCCACCCGGAGGAGCGGCGGCGGGTCATCGCGGAGTCCCGCAGCCGGGTGCGCGACAAGGACAGCGCCTACGCCACCGTCTACCGCATGCGCCGCCGCGACGGCGGCTGGAGCTGGATCGAGGATCGGGCGACCGCCCTGCGCGACGGCGAGGGAACGGCCGTCCGCCTGACCGGCACCATGTCCGACGTGACGGAGCGCATGCAGGCCGAACGGGATCTGGCGCGCGAGCGGAACGTCCTTCAGATCACGCTCGACAACACCGACCAGGGCATCATCATGGTGGACCGCAACCTGCGGGTCGTCATGTCCAACCGCCGCGCCGCGGAGCTTCTCGACGTGCCGGCGGCCTTCCTGGCCGGCAACCCGCTGTTCCCCGAGATCATCCAGCGTCAGCGCGCCCAGGGCGCCTTCGAGGACTTCAGCATCGATCCCGACCTGGAGCTGGACGAGACCGCGGTGGTCCCCGACCTGCCCTTCGCCTTCAAGCGGCGGCGGCCCGACGGCACGATCATCGAGGTGCGCTCCAATCCCCTGCCGGAGGGCGGCTTCGTCCGCACCTTCACCGACGTGACGGTGGAGGCGCGCTCCGCCGAAGAGGTGTTCCACGCCATGGAGGCGCTGGAGACCGCCTACGCCGACCTCAAGGAGACCCAGGACAGCCTCGTCCAGGCGGAGAAGATGGCCTCGCTCGCCCTGCTGGTGGCCGGCGTCGCGCATGAGATCAACACGCCGGTGGGCATCGCCTACAGCTGCTCCACCCATCTGGCCTCGAAGACGCGGACGCTGACCGAGGCCTTCGCGACGGGCAGCCTGAAGAAATCCGACCTGACCGGCTATGTGGCGGCGGCGGGCGAGGCCTCCCGCCTGATCGAGCAGAACCTGACCCGCGCGGCGGAACTGATCCAGAGCTTCAAGCGCGTCGCCGTCGACCAGACCAGCCAGGAGCGCCGCCGCTTCGACCTGCGCTCCTATCTGGACGAGATCATCACCTCGCTGGGACCGCGCCTGCGCAAGAGCCCGCACCGGATGACCGTCGCCTGCCCGGACGGCATCACCATGGACGGCTATCCCGGCGCGCTCAGCCAAGTCATCACCAATCTGGTCATCAACGCGCTGACCCACGCCTTCCCCGATGGGCGGGAGGGGACGATGGCGCTGACCGTGGAGGCGTTGCCGGACGGCGAGCTGGACATCCGCTTCGCCGACGACGGGGTCGGCATCGCCCCGGACAATCTGCCCAAGGTGTTCGAACCCTTCTTCACGACCAAGCGCGGCACCGGGGGCAGCGGGCTCGGCCTTCACATCGTCTTCAACCTGGTGACGCAATCGCTGGGCGGCCGGATCTCGGTGGAGAGCCCGCGCCCCGCCCTGCCCACCTCCGACACCCCCGGCGGAGGCACCAGCTTCCTCCTGCGGATTCCTGTAACCGCCCCCCGGACGGCCGGCGCCGTCGGAAAGGGTCCGGCAACCGATGCAGCATGACGGACGCAGCATGACCGACGAGCTGATCATGCCCGACACCGACCCCAACTCGGACCCCAACCCGGACGACGACATCCTGTTCGCCGACGAGGACGGCGGGGACGGCGACGGGGCCCTGCCCTGGCCCGTCCTGGTGGTGGACGACGAGGACGACGTCCATGCCATGACCGCCCTTCTGCTGGACGACGTCGCGTTCCAGGGCCGCCGGCTGGAGCTGATCGGCTGCCGCTCCGCCGCCGAGGCCCGCGCCGTGCTGCGCAACCGGCGGGACATCGCCGTCATCCTGCTCGATGTGGTGATGGAGGAGGAGGACGCCGGTCTGACGCTGGTGCGCTGGATCCGCGGCACGCTGGGAAATCTGGACGTCCGCATCATCCTGCGCACCGGCCAGCCGGGGCAGGCGCCGCAGCGCGACGTGATCGTCGGCTGCGACATCAACGACTACAAGTCGAAGGCCGACCTGTCGGCGGAGGGGCTGTTCACCGCGGTGATCGCGGCGCTGCGCGCCTACGACCACATCCGCTTCATCGAGACCAAGGTGGCCGAGCGCACGCAGGAGCTGCGGCAGAGCCGCGAGCAGATGCGCGCCATCCTGGAATCGAGCCCGGTCGGCGTCTGCGCCTACACCCACGACGGCGTCCTCGTGATGTGCAACGACCGGCTGGTCCATCTGCTGGGCGTGCCGAAGGAGCGGCTGGTCGGCGTCTCCATCGCCGACCTGTTCATCAAGCCGGACAACACCGAGGCGCACGAGACGCACTGGACCTTCTTCCGCCGCTCGCTGCGCGACGCCGAGGTGCGGGTGCGGCGGGCCGACGGCTCCATCTTCTGGGCGCTGGTGTCGGTGGACCCCACGCTGCTCGACGGCCGCCCGGTCCATCTCGCCTGGGTCTACGACATCACCCGGCGCAAGCTGGCCGAACACCAGATGGAACGCGCCAAGGAGCAGGCGGAGCAGACGACCGCCGCCAAGTCCGCCTTCCTCGCCACCATGAGCCACGAGATCCGCACGCCCATGAACGGCGTGCTGGGCATGCTGGAGCTGCTGGAGCGCACGCCGCTGGACGGCGGGCAGCGCGACACCGTGGCGACCATGCGGGAGTCGGCGACCTCGCTGCTGCGGATCATCGACGACATCCTCGACTTCTCGAAGATCGAGGCCGGCAAGATGGACCTGGAGCAGGTGCCCGTCTCCATCCCCGCCCTGGTCGAAGGGGTGGCCGACACGCTGGCCCCGGCGGCGCGGGCCAAGGGGCTGGCGCTGCTGACCTACGTGGACCCGGCGCTCCCGCCGGCGCTGACCGGCGATCCGGTGCGGCTGCGCCAGATCCTGTTCAACCTGTGCGGCAACGCCATCAAGTTCACCGAGCGCGGGCGCATCCTCGTGCAGGCCACCCTGGCGGCGCGGACGGGCGAGGACGCCTGTAGCGGCACCCGGCTGCGCATCGAGGTGGCGGACACCGGCATCGGCATTTCCGAGACGGCGCGCCGCCAGCTCTTCCAGCCCTTCACCCAGGCGGAAAGCTCGACCGCCCGGCGCTTCGGCGGCACCGGGCTGGGCCTGTCGATCTGCCGGCGGCTGGTCGCGCTGATGGGCGGGGCGATCGGGGTGGACAGCGCGCCGGGGGCGGGCTCGACCTTCTGGGTGGAGCTGACGCTGGACGCCGCGGCGGCCATCGCCTCGCCCGCCGCCCCGACGGCGACGGCCCCCCTGGCGATGGCGGAGCCGGACCTTGCCGGCCTGACCGTCCTGGTCGGTCTGCCGGAGACGGTGGAGCGCCGGATCGTCGCCGATTATCTGGAGGCCGCCGGGGCGCGGGTGCTGGCCGCCGGGGAGCCGGGCGCCCTGGCCGAACAGGCCCGGACGGCCTGCGAAGCCAGCGGCGCGCTGAACGTCGTGGTGGTCGACGAGGCGCTGCACACCCCCGCCGCCGCCCAGGCGCCGCAGCTGCTGGGCCGCCGCATCGGCGAACCGCGGGTGCCGACGGTTCTGCTGCAGGACCCGGCGGCACCTGTGGTTCCCCGATGCGGCAACCGCCCCGCCGACGGATCGGTCCCGGTGAGCCGCCCGGTCCGCCGCACCCCGCTGGTGCGCGCGGTGGCGGAGGCCGCCGGGCGCACCGTGCCGGACGCCCCACCAGCCGCAGGCCCGCCGCCCGACGCGCCCTGCGCCCCGGCCCCTCTGAGCCCGGAGCGCGTCATCGCCGAGGCCGAAGCCCGCGGGCGGCTGATCCTGGTGGCGGAGGACAACGCCATCAACCGCAAGGTCCTGCAGATGCAGCTCACCTCGCTGGGCCACACGGCGGAGCTGACCAACGGCGGTGCGGAGGCCCTGGCCGCGCTGGGGCGGCGGCGCTACGCCCTGCTGCTGACCGACATCCAGATGCCCGAGGTGGACGGGTTCGAGCTGACCCGGCGCATCCGCGCGGCGGAGCGCGCGACCGGCGCCCATCTGCCGATTGTCGCCCTGACCGCCAACGCCGCCCCGGCGGACATCGAGAGTTACCGCGCGGCCGGCATGGACGAGGCGTTGAGCAAGCCCCTGGACTTGATGAAACTCGACGCGGCGCTGTCCCGCTTCCTGCCGCCTTCCGTATCGGACCCGGCAGCGCCGCGCCTTTCCTCTCAGCCACCGGAGAACCCGCCGATGGACCTGCCCCCCGTCAACGCGGATGTGCTGCGCCGGCTCTGCGACGACGACCGGGCGCTGATGGACGAGTTGCTGAACGATTTCGTCAGCATTGGCCGCCACATCACCGATGAGGTCGTCGCCGCCGTCGCCGCGCGGAACGGAACGGCGATCCGCGCCGGCGCCCACAATCTGAAGGGATGCGCCCGCAATGCCGGGGCGACGCCCCTCGGCGACGCGGCGCAGGCGCTGGAGCAGGCGGTGATGCAGGACGCCCCCTGGGAGCGGGTGACCGCGCTGGCCGCAACGCTGGAGCAGGCGATGCGGGAGGTCGAACGCTTCATCGCCGCGGCACCGCCTTCCTGAACGGCCACCCGAACCCCCTTTGTCCGTTCGAACCGGCGTCCGATTGGGGTATCGTCCCGGCAACCCGCCACGCCGCGAGACGCGCATGAACCGCCGCCAGTTCTCCAGCCTGCTGCTCTCCCTGCCGGTGCTTCCCTATGCGGCCCCGCTCGCCGCGCAGGAGAAGGTTCCCGCCCTGGGGGAGGAGCTGACCCCCTTCGGCGCGGTGCGCGACGCCAGCCGGACGCGGGCCATTCCGGCCTGGAAGGGCGGGCTGACCCAAGCCCCCGGCGGCTGGAAGCCGGGCACCCCGTTGCCCGATCCCTACGACGAGGATGGGCGCTGGTTCACTGTGGGACCGGCGGACATCGACCGCTACAAGGTCCGCCTGTCCGCCGGCCTCCAAGAGATGCTGACCAAGTATCCGTCCTTCGAGATTCCGGTCTTCCCCAGCCGCCGCAGCGCCGCCGCCCCCCAGCGCGTCTACGACGAATCGATCGAGAACGCCAAGCGCGCCCGGCTGGGCGAGAACGGTCTGGCGCTGAGCGGGGCGCGGGTGGGCGTGCCCTTCCCCATCCCGGCCAACGGCGTGCAGGCGATGTGGAACCACATCCTGCGCTGGCGCGGCAATTTCTTCAGCCGCACCGGCGCCACCATCCTGCCGGAATCCGGCGGCATCCACACCGCGGCGGTCTACCGCGAGGACTGGCAGTCCAGCTACGCCGCCGGGATCGACGGCGGCCGCCCCTTCCACTACCGCCGCACCACCCTGATGCCCAAGGCGGAGGCCGGAACCACCCTGCTGCTGCACGGCACGCTGAACCCGATCCAGTCCGGCTTCGCCGCCTGGTTCCGCCAGGGGGAGACCGGCAAGCCCGTCCGCGCGCCCGACTTCGTCTACGACACGCCGGACCCGGCCAGCGGCGGCATCCGCACCGCCGACATGCTGGACATGTTCAGCGGCCCGCTCGACCGCTTCGACTTCGCGCTGGTGACGCGGCGGGAGATGTATGTGCCCTACAACGCCAACCGGATGAACACGCCCGGCCTGGCGCCGGTGGATTTCCTGTGGCTGGGCCACCCCAACCCGCAATTCATGCGCTACGAGATGCACCGGGTGTGGATCGTCGAGGCGCGGGTGAAGCCCAACTTCCGCCACGCCCTGCCGGAGCGCACCTATTATCTGGACGAGGACACCTGGCAGATCGTCATGGCCGACCATTACGACGCCAAGGGCGATCTGGTCCGCTACGCGGAAGCGCACGGGATCGCCTATCCCCAACTGCCCGTCTTCGCCCCGGCGCTGGAGATCACCTACGATCTCACGGGCGACCGCTATGTGGTGAGCGGCCTCGACAACCAACTCGCCCCGCCGGACTTCGCCAAGACCCTGCGGCCCGAGGACTTCGCCCCCGACACGCTGGAGCGCAAGCGGCGGCGCTGGTGAGGCGGCTCGGGTGAGGCGGCCGGCGGGAGGTCAGTGCCGGACCGGGCCGGCCACCCACTGGCTGACGATGGTTTCGGCCTGGAAGGGCGGGGTTTCGGGATGGTGGTAGCGGAAGACGGTCACCGCCGCCTCCAGCGCGTAGCGCTCCGGCTGGCCGCAGTCGCACAGGCCGGCGTAGCAGCGCTGGACCGCGTCGCGGCAATTCAGGCTCACCGCCGGGTAGGGGTCGATCGTCAGCCAGCGCATGCTCTTCATCGACGCTCCCCGCCTTGCCCAGAGTTGCCGTCCAGCGCGTCGCCGCCGTCGAGAGACACGCTGTCGAGCGGAACGCCGTAGATTTCCAGCCGGTGACCGACGATGCGGTAGCCCAGCTCCCGAGCGATGCGCTCCTTCAGCGCCTCCAGCTCCGGGCTGGCGAATTCGATGATCCGCCCGCTGCGCGTGTCGATCAGGTGGTGGTGATGGTCGGTAGACGCCTCTTCATAGCGGGCGCGGCCATCGCCCAGGTCCACCTTCTCGATCACCTGCGCGTCTTCAAGAAGGCGCATGGTGCGGTAAACCGTGGCGATGGAGATGCGCGGGTCGATCAGGACGGCGCGGCGGTGGACCTCCTCCACGTCGGGATGGTCCTCCGACTCCGACAGGACCTGGGAGATGACCCGGCGCTGGCCGGTCATCTTCAGTCCCTTTTCCAGGCACAAGGATTCGAGACGCGACGTCATTGCCCCACCGCCTTTGCCATCCGTTGCGGCGCCGTATCCCGTGATCCGGGGCGCCATGCTGCAGCGCGCATCATAATACTGAAATTCATTCGCAATCCTATACCCCGTTTTTTTGTCCGGGAATTAACGCGGCAAAAGGCCGCACGCCCGGTGCGACGGCGCCACCCTCCCCTCACTGTCTCCCGCCAAGGACGGCCGACATAGGGACATTTCCGGTCCGGAACGCGGCCAAGGCCCTTGTTTGCTTGCCAAAAGCCGCCCCACCGCCTATGTGTGTCCGGTCGATTTTGCTTTGGGGCTGCCGGCTCCTTGTCGTCCCGGTACCGGCGCCACTTGCGCCTTCCCACGGTGAATTGATGGCTCCGCGCACTCCCGCGGCGGAGCGCCCCAAGCCACGCCGCCCCCGGCAGAGTCCGGGCACGGCCCAGGTGCAGCCTCTGTTCACGTGACCAGGACCCTCCCCGTATGACCGAATTCAGTGGCCTCGGCCTGATCGAGCCCCTTCTGCGCGCCGTCGCCGAAGAGGGTTACCAGACCGCCACGCCGATCCAGGCCGGCGCCATCCCCGTTCTTCTGGAGGGCCGCGACGTGCTCGGCCTCGCCCAGACCGGCACCGGCAAGACCGCCGCCTTCACCCTGCCGATCCTGCAGCGGCTGTTCCAGAACAAGAAGCGTGTGCAGGCCAAGGCGCCGCGCACGCTGATCCTGACGCCGACGCGCGAGCTGGCGCTGCAGATCGGCGAGAGCTTCCGCACTTACGGCCGGCACCTGCCGATCCGCCGCACGGTGATCCACGGCGGCGTCGGGCAGAGCCCGCAGGTCGCCGCTCTGGCCCGCGGCACCGACGTGCTGGTGGCGACCCCGGGCCGCCTGCTGGACCTGATGGCCCAGAAGCAGTGCGTGCTCGATCAGGTCGAGATCTTCGTCCTGGACGAGGCCGACCGCATGCTCGACATGGGCTTCATCCGCGACGTGCGGAAGGTGGTCGCGGTCCTGCCGAAGCAGCGCCAGACCCTGCTGTTCTCCGCCACCATGCCGGAAGCCGTGGTCGAGCTGGCGCACAGCATCCTGACCGACGCCGAGCGGATCGAGGTGGCGCCGCAGTCCACCACGGTGGAGCGCATCGCCCAGCGCGTGCTGTTCGTGGACCGCGCCGACAAGCGCCGCCTGCTCGCCGACCTCCTCCAGGAGGGCGCCATGGAGCGGACGATCGTCTTCGCCCGCACCAAGCACGGCGCCGACCGCATCGCCGACCATCTGAAGAAGGCCGGCGTCCCGGCCGACGCGATCCACGGCGACAAGTCGCAGTCGGCCCGCGTGCGTGCGCTGGAATCCTTCCGCAGCGGCGACCTGAAGGCGCTGGTGGCGACTGACATCGCGGCGCGCGGCATCGACATCGACGGCATCACGCACGTCATCAACTTCGACCTGCCGAACGAGCCGGAGAGCTACGTCCACCGCATCGGCCGCACCGCCCGCGCCGGCACCGACGGCAGCGCGGTATCCTTCTGCGACGCCGAGGAGGTGGCCTATCTGAAGGCCATCGAAAAGACCATCCGCCAGCCGGTTCCGGCGGACCACGACCATCCCTACCACGCGTCGGTGGTGGCGGCGATCCACGCCTCCTCCGCCAAGCCGCCGAAGCCGGCGCCCAAGCAGCCGCGTCCGGGCCGCGGTCAGCCGCAGCAGCAGGCCGGCGGCAACAAGCCGCAGGGCCAGAAGCCTCAGGCACCGAAGGCCCACGGCGCGAAGCCGCCGGCGCCGCAGGGCGCGCGGGTTGCCGGCGCCACCGGCGACCAGCCGCTGAAGGCCAAGGTGTCGGCCAACCAGCAGAACCGCCACAACCGCCGCCCCGCTCCGCACGGCGGTCAGCCGGGCGGGAACAAGCGGTCCGCGGCCTGAAGTCTGTCGGGTGCGCGGCGGGCTCACCGCCCGTCGCGCACCGCCCGGTTTGCCACAGCCTGCTCGTCGATCACCGCGCCACGGGTCGGCGCGGCACCGCTGTCGCCGTAGCGCTGGACCTGGATGCCCCCGCCGAGCTGTTTCGTGATGGCCGCGGCGATCACGTCCCGCCGCTGCGCGTCGGACAGGGCGGCGGTCTGCCGCTCCAGCGCGCTCCAGTCCAGCCGCGCCGCAAGCCCGTTGCTCATTTGCGTCTGCCCATCCCGCCAGACGGCGGCGACGACCTGGCCGCCCTGCCGGAACACGGTGTGGGCCTGCACGGCGCGGCCGCGCACTGCAACCGCCGGGTCCACGGCGTTCGGGTCCGCCGCGATCCTCATCTGCTGCTGAAAGGCGGAATTGCCGACCCCGACGCGCGCCATCATCTCCGGACTGGCCTTGGTCGCCGCGGAGAAGCGGGTGCCCACGCCGCCGTTCTGCGCGTACGCTCTTGATGATTCAAATCCCGGCGCGGCGGCGGGCAGGCTGCTCATGGGACACCTCACGGTTGACCGGAAAAATTGCTTCGGCAATTTTCCATTAGCAGCTTCCATGCCATTCCGATGACGCGGAAACATGGGCTTTCGCCGAGGTGAGGGGAAAAACGGACCGTCGGCCTGGGCCGGATCTTCCCTTCCGGGGTGAAGGAAATGCCGATGGCGTCAAAGCATTGATGCCGGAGTCACCGCGCGAAAATTTGTCCCATGTCCTGGAAGCTCTTGAACTCCAGGGCGTTCCCGCTCGGGTCGAGGAAGAACATGGTGGCCTGCTCGCCCACCTGACCCTTGAAGCGGATCTGCGGCTCGATGAGGAAGCGCAAGCCTTCGGCCTTCAGCTTGTCGGCCAGCGCGTGCCAGTCGTCCCAATCCAGGATCACGCCGAAATGGCTGGCCGGCACGTCCTCGCCGTCGACTGGGTTGGTGGCGCGGGTCCCGGCCTCCTCCGTCACATGCGCCACCACCTGATGGCCGTAGAGGTCGAAGTCGATCCAGCGGTCGGACTCACGCCCCACCCCGCAGCCCAGCAGGCCGGCGTAGAAAGCGCGCGCCTCCTCCTTGTCGCGGACTGGGAAGGCGAGGTGGAAGGGCGGAACGGGTTTGCGGTCGGTTGCGCTCATGCTCGTCGGGGTCTTCGCCCCCTCCCTGCTGGTGATTGCCCGAGCAGTCTACTCGGGCAATCACCAGCCTGTCTCGGGATCGAACAGGTGAGTCAGGCGATCCCTTCGGCCGCCAGCGCCGCAGCCACCGCCGGGCGCGCGGCGACGCGGGCCATGTAGGCGGTGATGTTCGGGCAACCGTCCAGCGGCAGGCCGACCCGCGGCGCCCAGCGCAGCACCGTAAAGCAATAGGCGTCGGCCACCGTGAAGCGGTCGCCCGTCAGGTAATCCTGACCGGCCAGCCCGGCCTCCACCACCGCGAACTTGGCGGTCAGCGTCTGCTTGACGATGTCCTTGAAGGCGTCCGGCGTGGTCGGGCGGAACAGCGGGCTGAAGGTCTTGTGCAGCTCCGTGCCGATGAAGTTCAGCCACTCCAGCACGCGGTAGCGCTCCATCGTCCCGACGGCCGGCAGCAGACCGCTCTCCGGCACACGGTCGGCGATGCACTGAACGATGGCGGCGCCCTCGGTCAGGACGGCGCCGTCGTCGAAGGCCAGCGTCGGCACTTGGCCCTTCGGGTTGACGGCCAGGAAATCGCTGCCGTCCTCCAGTTTCTTGGCGACGAGGTCGACGGCCGCGACGTCGAAGGCCAGGCCGCTTTCGCGCAGGACGATGTGCGGCGACAGCGAGCAGGCGCCCGGCTTCAGGTAGAGCTTCATGACGTTTCTTATCCTTGTTTCCGGCGGGACATGACGGATCGACAGTGGGACACGGGGCACCGGCGATTGCAACCGCCCCACCCCGTTCAATCCGCCAGACGCCGTCCGTTCTCCGAGTCGAACAGGTGCAGGGCGTCGGGCGGCGCGCCGACGCGCAGGGTTTCGCCCTCGCGGCAGGCCGGCAGGCCGGCGACTCGGACCACCAGCGCTTCACCGTCCGGCAGGCGGCCGTAGACCACCGTGTCGGCGCCCAGCGCCTCCACCAGATCGACCGTGACGATCAGCGGCCCGTCGCCGGGCGTGACGGCGAGATGCTCAGGGCGCACGCCCAGCTTGACCGGCCGTCCGGCCATGTCGGGGCGTGGGCGCGGCAGGAGGAAGGCGGTGCCGCCGGGCAGCGCCACCGCCTGCCCGGCACCGTCGAAGCGCGCGTCCAGCACGTTCATCGGCGGCGACCCGATGAAGCCCGCCACGAACAGGCTGGCCGGGCGCTGGTAGACCTCCAGCGGCGTGCCGACCTGCTCGGCCACCCCGTGGTTCATGACCAGGATGCGGTCGGCGAGCGTCATCGCCTCCACCTGATCGTGCGTCACATAGAGGCTGGTGATGCCCAGCCGATCCTGGAGCCGCTTGATCTCGACGCGCATCTGGGTGCGCAGCTTGGCGTCCAGGTTGGACAGCGGCTCGTCGAACAGGAAGGCGGCGGGCTCGCGCACGATGGCGCGGCCCATGGCGACGCGCTGCCGCTGTCCGCCGGACAACTGGCTGGGCCGGCGGTCGAGGAAGCGGCCAAGCTCCAGGATTTCCGCGGCCTTGGCGACGCGCGCCTGGATCTCCGCCTTGGGCAGGCCGCGGATCTTCAGCCCGTAGGCCATGTTGTCGAACACGCTCATGTGCGGGTAGAGCGCGTAGTTCTGGAACACCATGGCGATGTCGCGGTCCTTGGGCTCAAGCCCGTTGACCACCCGCCCACCGATGGCGATCTCGCCGCCGGTGATGCTCTCCAGCCCGGCGACCATGCGCAGCAGCGTGGACTTGCCGCAGCCCGACGGGCCGAGCAGCACGAGGAACTCCCCGTCCGCGACGCTGATGTCGATGCCCTTGATGGCCTCGACGGCGCCGTAGGACTTGCGGACCCGATTCAGATCGACCGTTGCCATTTCTTATTTCTCGCTGTCCACAAGGCCTTTGACGAACCAGCGCTGCATCAGCACGACCACCGCCACCGGCGGCAGCATGGCCAGCACCGTCGTCGCCATGATGAGGTTCCAGTCGGTCGCGGCCTCGCCGTTGCCGATCATCTTGGTGATGCCGATGACCACCGTCTCCATCTCCGCGCTGTTGGTGATCAGCAGCGGCCAGAGATACTGGTTCCAGCCGTAGATGAAGAGGATGACGAACAGCGCCGCGATGTTGGTGCGCGACAGGGGCAGCACCACGTCCAGGAAGAAGCGCAGCGCCCCCGCCCCGTCGATCTTGGCGGCCTCCACCAGCTCGTCCGGGATGGTCAGGAAGAACTGCCGGAACAGCAGCGTCGCCGTGGCCGAGGCGATCAGCGGGATGGTCAGCCCGGCGTAGCTGTCGATCAGGCCGAGGTTCGCCACCACCTCGTAGGTCGGGATGATGCGCACCTCCACCGGCAGCATCAGCGTGATGAAGATCATCCAGAAGAAGACCATGCGCAGCGGGAAACGGAAGAAGGCCACCGCGTAGGCCGAGATGATCGAGATGGCGATCTTGCCCAGCGCGATGACCAGCGCCATGACCAGGCTGTTCCACATCATGATGCGCACGGGCGTGTGCATGACGCGGTTGCCCTGCGACTCGCTCCAGGCCGAGGCGTAGTTGTTCAGCATCTCCCCGCCGGGCGTCAGCGGCAGGTTGCCGCGCCCGATGGTGGCGGCGTCCCAGGTCGAGCCGATGATCGTCACGTAGATCGGGAAGGCAAAGATCAGGACGCCCAGCATCAGGATCAGGTGCGGAACCATGTCCATCAGGCGCCCGCCGGAGCGCGGGGTGTCGCGGTCGCGGGTCATGAATAATGCACCTTGCGCTCGACGAAGCGGAACTGGATGGCGGTCAGCGCGATGACGATGACCATCAGGATCACCGACTGCGCCGAGGAGCCGCCCAGGTCGTGGTTGACCACACCGTCCTGGTAGACGCGGAAGATCAGCGTCTCCGTGGCCTTGCCCGGCCCGCCATGGGTCAGGGCGTGGATCGTGCCGAAGGTCTCGAAGAAGGCGTAGACGATGTTCACCACCAGCAGGAAGAAGGTGGTCGGCGACAGCAGCGGGAAGGTGATCGTCCAGAAGCGGCGCACCGCCCCCGCCCCGTCGATGCTCGCCGCCTCAAGGACGGAGCGCGGGATGGCCTGCAGCCCGGCCAGGAAGAAGATGAAGTTGTAGGAGACCTGCTTCCAGCTCGCCGCCAGGATGACCATGGTCAGCGCCTGCCCGTCGTTCAGCCGGTAGTCCCAGGCGTAGCCGAGGTTGTTCAGCGCGCGGCCCAGGATGCCGATGTCCGGGTTGAAGATGAACATCCACAGCACCGCCGCCACCGCGGGGGCCAGCGCGTAGGGCCAGATCAGCAGCGTCTTGTAGGCCGACGCCGCCCGGATCTTCGAATCGGCCATCACCGCCAGCCCCAGCGCGGAGGCCAGCGACAGGACGGTCACCGACGCGCTGAAGACGATGGTGGTCTTGACCGTCTCCAGATAGTTCGGGTCGCTCAGCACCGCCTGGAAATTCTCCAGCCCGACGAACTGGCTGCGCAGCCCGAAGGCGTCCTGGAGATGCACCGACTGCCACAGCGCCTGCGCCGCCGGCCAGATGAAGAAGATCAGCGTCACCGCCACCTGCGGCGCCAGCAGCAGGTAGGGCAGCGCCCTGTTGTCGAAAATCACGCGACGTTGCATGGAATCCCTTTCAACCCTCTCCCCTCCGGGGAGAGGGTGGCCCGGAGGGCCAGTGAGGGGGTTGCGCATCGCGGAGCGTCCGGCACAAGCGCATCCCCCTCACCCCTGCCCTCTCCCCAGAGGGGAGAGGGAGTTACGCTCAGTTCTTGTTGGCGCGCTCGAAGTTGCGCAGGACCGTGTCGCCGCGCTTCACAGCGTTGTCCAGCGCCTGCTGGGCGGTCTGCTGGCCCTGGAACGCCTTCTCCATCTCCTCCTGGATGATGTTGCGGATTTCCGGCAGGTTGCCCAGCCGCAGCCCCATGGTGTTCTCCGTGGTGGCGGTGCGGGTCAGCTGCTCCGCCGGCACCTCGGCGCCGGGGTTCTTGTCGTAGAAGCCTTCCTTCTTCGCCAGCTCGAAGCCCTGGAGTGTCACCGGGACGTAGCCGGTGTCCATGTGCCACTTGGCGTCCACCTCCGGACGGGCGAGGTAGCTGAAGAAGGCGGCGACGGCCTTGTACTCGTCGGCGGTGCGCTTGGGCGAGGTCATCACCCAGAAGGCGGCGCCGCCGATGATCGAATTCTTCGGCGAGGAGATGGCGTCCGGCCAGTAGGGCAGCGGCGCGGCGCCCCAGTTGAACTTGGCCTCCTTGATGATGCGCCCGCGCAGGCCGGACGACGCCTGGATCATCGCGCATTCGCCCGACGGGAACAGCGAGTCCGCGGCGTTGTCGCGACCGCCGTAGCGCAGCGCGCCCTCCTTCTGCAGGTCGATCAGCGTCTGGAGATGCTTCACGAAGAACGGGTTGTTGATCTTCAGCGTGGCGTTCAGCCCGCCGAAGCCGTTGGCCTCCGACGCGAAGGGCTTGTCGTGGAGCGCGCCGACCTGTTCGAACTGCGTCCAGGTTGGCCAGGAGAAGGTCATCGGGCAGGTCACGCCCGCCGCCTTCAGCTTGCGCGCCGCATCGGCCACCTCCGGCCAGGTCGCCGGCGGCTTGTTGGGGTCGAGCCCGGCCTTCTGGAAGGCGTCCTTGTTGTAGAAGGTGATGGTGGTGGAGCTGTTGAACGGCAGGGCCATCATCTTGCCGTCCTTGGAGCTGTAATAGCCCCGGACCGCCGGGATGTAGGCCGCGGCGTCGAAGCCCGACCCCGTCTCGCTCATCAACTGGTGCACCGGCTTGATGGCCGGGCCGGCGGACAGCATGGTGGCGGTGCCCACCTCGAACATCTGCACGACGTGCGGGGCGTTGCCGGCGCGGAAGGCGGCGATGGCCGCCTGCATCGTCTCCGGATAGCTGCCCTTGAAGGTCGGGTTGACCTGGATCTTGTCCTGGCTGTCGTTGAAGCCCTTCACCACCTGCTCGAGCTGGCCGCCGAGCGGCTGGGGCAGGCCGTGCCAGAATTCGACGACGGTCTTCTGCTGGGCGTAGGCGGCACCGGTGAAACCGGCGGCGAGCGCGAAGGCGGCCGTCGAGACGGCGAGCTTGCGGCGGGTCAGCATGGTGGTCTCTCCCTGGAACCAATCGATTGCGTGATGTGCTGACATGCAGGGCGCGGGTTGCGGTCCCGCGACGGTCTTGTGAAGATTTGGTGACGTGTCCGGAACACGCGCGCAGGGGCGCGCCGCATCCGCTCCTCGCGGTTGCAACGTCGGTCCTGCGTAAGGCATGGAACGGGACTTAAGGCGGTGATGGATGCTGCGCCGGCATCTATGGTTTTCCTCCCCGCATGCGTGTTTCTTTTTTGCAAGCCTTAAGGATAGAGGGGGAGGCTGTCAATCAGCCGTACGTATCAGTACGGACTATCACCCTTACGTCATCTCTCGGGGTGCCGTGTTTGGGCGAGCGCCCACAGCGCGGTATCGTCCCGGCACAGCGACCCGGCCAGTTGCGACAGGCTGTCCCCCATCAGGCCGGAGGAGCGCAGCAGGCAGTAGGACCGGCTCGGCGCCGACAGATAGTGCGACGCCGTCGGGGCCGCGACCGGCGGCGCGGGATACAGCGCGGCGGGCGGCGGGCAGTAATAGGGCTGCGCACCGGGGTTGTAGCCGGGCACCAGCCGGTCCAGGCCGGGCCGGGGACCGAAGACGCAGCCGCGCTGGTCCCAGTCCAAACTCGTCGTCTGCGCGGCGGCGGGCAGGACGACGAAGGCGGCCATCGTCATCCCCGCCAGACAACCGGCCAGCCGGCACCCTGCTTTGCGATGCATGCTCCCCTCCGATCCCAGGCCGCGCCCATGGCGCACCCAGACCATGACGTCGGGGCCGGCGGGCCGTGAACGGCCCCGGCCTTCGGAGGAAGTATGCGCGCTCCATCGACGCCCGGCGCGGCGCCGATGGACGGGTCGGCAAGCGCAAGCGAGGACGGCGCTCTCTGTTCGTTCGGTGGGAGGGAGGAAACGCGCCCCCCGCCCCGTCACGCTGCGCTGCTGCTCTCGACCGGCAGTTCCGCGGCGCTCGCCGCCGCCAGCGGGACGTCCACCGCGAAGACGGAGCCCTTGCCGGGCACCGAGCGCAGCGAAACCGGCAGGCCCAGCAGCGTCGACAGACGCCGCACGATGGCGAGGCCGAGCCCCAGCCCGTGCCGGCGGTCGCGGTTCGGGTTGCCGAGCTGGCGGAAGTCGTCGAAAATCGCCGACTGGTCGGCGGGGGCGATGCCGAGGCCGGTGTCCCACACCTCGATGCGCAACGCGCCGCCGCGCCGCCGCGCCGCCAGCAGCACGCCGCCCGATTCGGTGAAGCGCAGGGCGTTGGACAGGATCGGGCGCAGAAGCTGCTCCAGCAGCACCGGGTCGGTGCTCACCTCCGCGTCCGCGGGACGGACGTTGAAGCGCAGAGCCTTGGCGTCGGCCTCCGGCGCGAACTCGTTGAGCAGGCGGCCCAGCGTCTCGTCGATGGGGAAGGTCTGCTCCTGCATCCGGACCAGCCCGGCCTCCAGCTTCGACACGTCCAGCAAAGCGCGCAGAAGCCCCTCCGCCGCCTCGATCGACATTTCCAGCTTCTCGCCGAGATCGCGCGCGCCGGGATCGGTCAGGCGGCTCATCAGCAGATGGTGGAACAGGTGCATGGCCTGGAAAGGCTGGCGCAGGTCGTGGCTGGCCGCCGACAGGAAGCGCCCGATGGCGGTGCGTCCCGTCTCGGCCTCCTGGCGGACCCGCTCGGTCTCGGCCTTCGCGCACTCGGCCTCGGCGCGGGCGGCGGCCAGAGCGGCGGCGTTGGTGTCGGCGATGGCGGCGACCGCGGTGACGACCCCGTCCGCATCGCGCACCGGGCTCAGCACCATTTCGCCCCGAGGCAGCAGGCCGAAGGCCGACACCGGGGTCCCGGTGAGGACGACACGGCGGACCTGCGCCTCCACCTGGGATACGATGGCCGCCGGAACGCCCAGCTCGGTCAGCTCCTTGCCGTCCGCCTCTTCCGGCAGGCAGCCGAAGGCCGCGGCAAAAGCTTGGTTGACCACGAGAAGCCGCGCGTCCAGCCCAAGCAGAGCGTGAGCAGCGCCGTTGGCGGAGACCAGAGCCTCAAGCCAGATCGCACGATCAGTCATATGACCTTCGGTTGAGTTCTTCTGGATATACTCGACCACAACTTCACCGCAAAAACTGAGATTGCAGCACACTTATCCGGCCACTTGGGCATCGGAGTCAAATATCACATGCAAAACTCACTTGGGACAAATTCCGTTTGAATGTGAAGGACAACGCCCCCATTGGCCCGAGCCGGCCGCGCGGGCTATAAGTCAGGTATGCTCTTCCGCCGCAAATCCCACCCCTCCAAAGCCCAGGCCAAAACCCAGGCTCCACGCCCGAAGGCACCGCGCGCCCTGGCGGTCGCCGGCCTGCCCGCGCCGCTGGAGTTGCGGGAAAGCGCCCGCGCCCGCCGGATGACCCTGCGGGTGGACGCCGGACGCGGGCTGATCCAGGTGGTGATCCCGGTGGGCGTCCCGGAGGCCGAGGCGCTGCGCTTCGTCGGGCGGCACGACGGCTGGGTCCGGGCGCGGCTGGCCGCCCTGCCGCCGCAGCTTCCCTTCGCCGACGGGGCGGTGGTGCCTTATCTGGGGGTCGACCACGTCATCCGGCACAGCCCGGACCTGCGCGGAGCGACCCGGCGCGAGAACGGCGCGATCCTGGTCGGCGGCCGGGCGGAGCATGTCGCCCGCCGGGTGCGCGACTTCCTGATGGCGGAGGCGCGGCGCGAGCTGGCCGAGCGGTCGCGCGCCAAGGCCGCGCTGATCGGCGCGCGGGTCGCCGCGGTCACCGTGCGCGACACCAAGAGCCGCTGGGGAAGCTGCTCGGCCACCGGACGCCTCTCCTTCTCCTGGCGGCTGATCCTGACCCCGGAGTCCGTGCTGGATTACGTGGTGGGGCACGAGGTGGCGCATCTGCGCGAGATGAACCACTCCCAGCGCTTCTGGACGCTGTGCGCGCAGTTGACCGGCGACGTGCGCACGCCGCGCCTCTGGCTGAAGGCCAACGGCGGGCGGCTGTTGCGCTATGGCGAAGGGGGCGGCGAGGGGGTGGAAATGGTTTCACCCGAAAATGACGGTCATGCCGAAACGCCGTGACGGGGTCGCGCCAAGCCTCTGCTAGAGTGCGCCCCTCCCTCCGTCCCCCGGCCCGACCTCCTCCATGCCCCGTCCCGATTCCCTGACCGTCCGCGTGCTGCTGACGGCGCTCGTCGCCTTCGGCCCGCTGTCCACCGACCTCTACCTGCCCTCCCTGCCGACGCTGGTCACCGTGTTCGACACGGACATCGCCACGGTGCAGCTGACCCTGTCGGTCTTCCTCGCCGGCTTCGCGGTGTCGCAGCTCGTCTACGGGCCGGTGTCCGACCGCTTCGGGCGGCGGCCCGCCCTGCTCGGCGGCATCCTCATCTATCTGGTGGCGAGCGCCGCCTGCGCGCTGACCGACGACATCGAAACCCTGATCGTCGCCCGCTTCTTCCAGGCGCTGGGCGCCTGCTGCGGCCCGGTGGTGGCGCGGGCGGTGGTGCGCGATGTCTTCGGACGCGACCGGGCGGCAACCGTGCTGGCCTACATGGCGATGGCCATGACCCTGGCCCCCGCCGCCGGCCCCATCCTGGGCGGCGTCCTGACGGAGTGGTTCGGCTGGCGGAGCAACTTCCTGCTGCTGACCGGCTTCGCCGCGCTGATCCTGGCCGCCACCTGGACCCTGATGGGCGAGACCAACGCCAACCGCGACGAGACGGCGCTGCAGCCCGGCCGGCTGCTCGCCAACTACGCGCTGCTGCTGCGCGACCGCGGCTTCGTCGGGCAGATGCTGACGGTGGCCTTCGCCTACAGCGGCATCTTCGCCTTCATTTCCGGGTCCAGCTTCGTGCTGATCGGGCGGCTGCACCTGACGCCCGCGCAGTTCGGGGAAGCTTCGCCGCGGTGGTGCTGGGCTACGCGGTGGGATCCTTCCTGGCCGGGCGGCTGAGCGCGCGGCTGGGCGGGCCGCGGATGATCCGCACCGGCACGGCGGTCTCGCTGGCCGGCGGGCTGCTGGGGGTGGGTCTGGCGTTGGGCGGGGTGCTGCATCTGGCGGCGGTGGTGGCGCCGGTCTTCCTTTTCATGCTGGGCGCCGGGCTGACCCTGCCCAACGCCATGGCCGGGGCGGTCGGCCCCTACCCGATGATGGCCGGGCTGGCCTCCTCGCTCGTCGGCTTCGTGCAGATGACCGTGGCGGCGCTGATCGGCGTGGTGCTCGGCCACACCCACGCGGACAGCCAGCTTCCCATGATGACGGCCATCGGGCTGGTCGCGCTGGGGGCGGCGCTGGCCCACCGGCTCCTGGTCAGTCCTCGGGCTTGATGGAATTGGCGGGCTTGATGGAATTGGCGGGCTTGATGGAATTGGCGGGCTTGGCGGGCTCCGGCATCCAGCGCAGGGCGTAGGAGAAGACGATCGTCACGGCGAGGCAGAGCGCCAGCGCCATTCCCGCCAGCACGTAGAATCCGGCGCCGCAGGCGATGCCCAGCGCGCCGGCCATCCAGATCAGCGCCGCGGTGGTCGCCCCGCGCACCGTGGTCCCGGCGCGGAACATCACCCCGGCGCTGATGAAGCCGATGGCCTGGGCGATGCCCTGGATGACGCGGGTAGGGTCCATGTCGCCCCCGCCGGTCCCCTTCCCGGCCATGCCCCAGTAAAGCTCCAGCGCAACCAGGGTCGTCACCGCCGCGCTGATGGCCACCAACGTGTGGGTGCGCAGCCCCGCCGCCTTGCCCCGGATCTCGCGGTCGAGTCCCAGCGCCGCCCCGCAAACCGCCGCCGCGGCCAGCCGGGCCGCGATGTCCCAGACCGGAATGGCCGTACTCAAGTCCATGTTATTCCTCCCTATTTTTACCTTTGCGTAACGCTTGCTACTTTTTTGCGCCCGGTCGCATTTTTCACTTTAAAAGGCGGCCCGTTCGATCTATGTAACCGCAACTCGCAAGCGCACGTGCCGCTGGCCCGCCCCTCGTCCTTTTCGAGATGTGGTTATGCAACGACGTAACGCGTGATCCCCGACCGTCCCTTAAGCAAGGCGGCGTCTTGGAGGTTACGATGGTTCATGTTGTTGTGGGTGGGCACCGGCTCACCCGTCTCCGACTCTTTCCGGTTCTGTCCAGTCCGGTCCTTCCCCGCAAGGCAACACGGCAGTCCAGTATGGGCGGCCTGAGCGCCTGACCGTCTTTTCTTTCTGACCGGTCAGCAGCGCGCGGCCGCTCCGCCCCTGCTTTTTCACAATTCGTCCGACACCTTCATCTTGCGTCCGGGAGACTGAGATGACCGATAAGATTGCGCGCTTTTTCGAAGAGCAGCGTCCGCAGACCCCGTGCCTCGTCGTCGATCTGGACGTCGTGGAAGCGAACTATCACGACCTGGAGGAAGCGCTCCCGGACGCCAAGATCTTCTACGCCGTGAAGGCCAATCCGGCGCCGGAGATCCTCGGCCTGCTGACCCGTCTGGGTTCCGCCTTCGACACCGCCAGCGTCCCGGAAATCCAGATGGTTCTGGCCGCCGGCTGCGCGCCGGAGCGCATCTCCTACGGCAACACCATCAAGAAGGAAGCGGACATCCGCCGCGCCTTCGAGCTGGGCGTGCGCCT
Source organism: Azospirillum sp. UENF 312511 (assembly GCF_058780635.1). Lineage (NCBI taxonomy): Bacteria > Pseudomonadati > Pseudomonadota > Alphaproteobacteria > Rhodospirillales > Azospirillaceae > Azospirillum > Azospirillum sp. UENF 312511. The sequence goes on from NZ_JBSNCG010000003.1 coordinate 1,206,228, forward strand.
GTTCGCCTTCGACAGCGAGGCGGAGCTGGAGAAGATCGCCCGCGCCGCCCCCGGCGCCCGCGTCTTCTGCCGCATCCTGACCTCCGGCGAGGGCGCCGAGTGGCCGCTGTCGCGCAAGTTCGGCTGCGACCTCGCCATGGCGCGCGAGCTGCTGCTGAAGGCCAAGGGCATGAACGTCGTTCCCTACGGCGTGTCCTTCCACGTCGGCTCGCAGCAGAAGGACCTGATGCAGTGGGACCACGCCATCTTCCAGGTGGCGCAGCTGTTCCGCGAGCTTGAGGTGCTGGGCGTCGACCTCGGCATGATCAATCTGGGCGGCGGCTTCCCGACCCGCTACCGCACCGACGTGCCGGAGACCACCGCCTACGGCCAGGCCATCTTCGAGTCCCTGCGCACCCACTTCGGCAACCGCCTGCCGGAAGCCATCGTGGAGCCGGGCCGCAGCATGGTCGGCAACGCCGGCATCATCGAGAGCGAGGTCGTCCTCGTCTCCCGCAAGTCGGCCAACGACGTGAAGCGCTGGGTCTATCTGGACATCGGCAAGTTCAGCGGTCTCGCCGAGACGATGGACGAGGCGATCCAGTACCCGATCCAGGTGATGGGGGACGACGGCGAAGGCGACAGCGAGGCGGTCGTGCTGGCCGGCCCAACCTGCGACAGCGCCGACGTGCTCTACGAGCGCGCCGAGTACAAGCTGCCGATGGACCTGAAGGCCGGCGACCGCGTGCGCATCCACGCCACGGGCGCCTACACGACCACCTACTCGGCGGTCTGCTTCAACGGCTTCGCCCCGCTCCAGCAGATCTGCATCTGATCGGGCGGCGTTTCGGCCAAGAAAAAGGCCACTCTTCCTTCGGGAAGAGTGGCCTTTTCTTTTGACCGCTTGCGGAAAACCCCAAGACCCGAATGCGAAAAGGGCCGCTCCCTTACACGGGGGCGGCCCTTTTCCTTGCGGTCTCCCGCAGCCGTGACAGCGGCATTACGCCTTCCAGAACGGCTTGCTGATCTCGCCTTCGACGTCGATCTGGGAGATGCCGATGTCGTGCAGCATCCGGTCGTCCAGCCGAGCCAGCTCGCGGCGGGTGATGGTGCGCTGCCGCCACAGGGCGAACGTGTCCAGAACGCTGTCCAGCACATACGCCACCGGAGCAGGGCGCAGGGTACGGCCGGCGGGGGCCGTGCGCAGAGCGATTGCCATGGTGGTCATCCTATCTTTGAAGGTCCCGAGGGGGCCTGCCGGAAGTGGCCGCCGCACCCTCGCTTTGTGAGAAAGAATATTGCTCATCCCGCGCAAACCCGCCACCGCCATGTGGGTATGCGAGCCGTGAGCTTTCTCGATAGCTGTCGTAGGAATATCACCGATGCAAGAATAATGGACGAATGCACAGCTTTTGGGCGTCACAAATTGTGCAGTTCACCAACAAACCGGGTTTGAAACGGAGCGCTGGACAGCCGCCGCAGGGCGTCCTACCTGTGATCCCGACCGTCGTCCGACACCGAGTTTTTCCCATGATCGACACCATCGCCTTCGACGGCGACGACACGCTGTGGCACAACGAATCCCTGTTCTCGATGACGCAGGACCGCTTCCGCGCGCTGCTCGCCAACCATCTGGCCGATCCCGCGGACATCGACCGGCGCCTGTTGCAGGCCGAGCGCGAGAACCTTCGCGTCTACGGCTACGGCATCAAGGGCTTCGTCCTGTCGATGATCGAGACGGCGGTGGACCTGACCGACGGGCACATCGGCGGGCGCGACATCCAGAGCCTCGTCGAGTTCGGCAAGGCCATGCTGGAGCACCCGGTCGACCTGCTCGACGGGGTGCAGGAGGTGGTGGAGGGGCTGTCCGGCCGCTACCGGCTGCTGCTCGTCACCAAGGGCGACCTGTTCGACCAGGAAAGCAAGATCGCCCGCTCCGGCCTCGCCGGGCGCTTCGACGCCATCGAGATCGTCAGCGAGAAGGACCCGGCCACCTACCGCCGCCTGCTCGACCGCCACGGGGTGGACCCGGCGCGCTTCGTCATGGTGGGCAATTCCGTGCGGTCGGACATCCTGCCCGTGCTGGCCGTGGGCGGCCACGCCGTCCATGTGCCGTACCACGTCACCTGGGCGCACGAGGTGGCCGAGCCGCCCACCGAGAATTACCGCCGCATCGACAGCCTGCACGGCCTGCCGCCGCTGCTCGCCGCCTGGTGAATGGGAGACGTGTGATGAGCTTCGCCCTGCTGACCGACCCCGCCCGCCCCACTGTGGAACCCGAGACCGGCGGCCCGGCCACCGACCGCATCCTGTCCGGCGCCCCGGTCTTCACCACCTGGAACGAGTACGAATCGGCGGACGGCAAACGCTTCGCCGGGGTCTGGCGCTCCACCCCCGGCTCCTGGCGGATCGTCTACGACGAGTGGGAGTATTGCGAGATCCTGGAAGGGAGCAGCGCCATCAGCCACGCCGACGGGCGCCGCTGGATGGTCGGCCCCGGCGACCGCTTCACGCTGGAACCCGGCTTCGACGGCGTGTGGGAGGTGCTGGAGACCACGACGAAACGCTACGTGGTCATTCTTCCCTGAGGAGATCACGCCATCCTCAGCCTTCTCCCCTCCGGGGAGAGGGTGCCCCAAAGGGCCGGTGAGGGGGTGTTCATGGCGGTTACGTTCGGCACAAGCGCAACCCCCTCACCCTAACCCTCTCCCCAGAGGGGAGAGGGAACATCAAGCGCTTCAGTCGCGCTGCCCGAACAGATGGACGGCACCGAGGTCGGCGCGGTTCAGCACGACCACCGCCTTGCGCCCGATCTCCACGGCCAGCGCGGCGAGCGCCATGATCGACACCACCAGGACGATCCGCGCGATGTCGCGCGCCCAGGCGCGCCGCTTGCGCCGCCGGGCCGCCAAATGGGTGGCCAGCTTCTGCCGCAACGCGCTGCCGCGCCGCCCATAGCCGCGCGTCCATCCACCCCACCCCCGCTCCACGGGCGGCGGGTCATCGGGCGGATCGTTCGGCGTGGGCGTGGTGGGAACGGGCAGTCCGGCGCCGTTCGCAGGTGGCGAACCGGTGTTGGGCGCGGCGGTTTGGCTGGCGGTCGCGCCGGGCGGGTCGGTCGCGGTCACGGCGGTCATCCTGCGGCGGAGGAACGGTCGATGAGCCGTTATCTACGCCCTTTTCATGAAAGCGCAACACACCGCGCCCCGGCGCCCGGAAAGGCCACACGGAAACCAGCGGGGCCGCGACCGGATGCCGCACCCCGCCTTCGGTCTCCTCAGCGCCGGCCGCGCGGATCGCGGCTCAGGCCCTTGGCTTCCAGCTCCGCCAGATACTCCGCCCACAGGCGATCCTGGTCCTCGCCCAGCTCGTACAGCAGCTTCCAGGAGTAGATGCCGCTGTCGTGCAGGTCGTCGAAGACGATCCGCAGGGCGTAATGGCCGATGGCCTCCAGGCTCATGATGCCGACATGGCGGCGGGCCGAGACGGTCTGCTTCTGGCCGGGACCGTGGCCCTGCACCTCGGCGCTGGGGCTATGGACGCGCAGGAACTCCGCCGGGTAGGAGAAGGTTTGGCCGTTGTCGAAATCGACCTCCAGCCGCTTCTCCTCCTTCTTCAGCCGGACTTCCACCGGCCAGTGCTTGGTGCCGAAGGCGTCCGACGCGAATTGCTCGTCGGACATCAGGCGGCCCCCGGCTTCCCGTCGAGGCTGCGGGCCTCGTCGATCAGCATGATCGGAATGCCGTCGCGGATCGGGTAGGCCAGCCCGGCGCGGTCGCTGATAAGCTCGGCGCGCTCGGCGTCGTAGCGCAACGGCCCCTTGGTCAGCGGGCAGACGAGGATCTCCAGAAGCTTCGGATCGACGCGCGCCTGCGTCTTGCCGTCGGCGGGCGTGTCGTCGTGGGGGTGGGCGCTCATGGATCGGGCCTCGCAGTCGGAAAGTGCGGTATCGGTCGAAGGAAACGGTCAGTGACGCAGCGCGTTGCCGCCGTCGCCCTCATGGCCGTCGAGAATGGCCATCTCGACCAGGGCGATCAAGAGCTTCGCGCGCTCCGGCAGGTCCGGCGTCTCCAGAAGGGCCTGCTTTTCGCTGGGCGAGAAGGGGCAGATCATCGCCAGCGAGGTGACCAACCGCTCGTCCGGCGTGCCGTCGATGGCCTTCCAGTCCACCGACAGCCCCTGCATCTTGAAATAGCCCTTCAGCCCGGCCAGCAGACGCGCGCGGTCGAGCCCGCAACCGTCGGCCCCGCCGCGCTCCAGCGGGTCGATCAGGTCGCCCGAAAAGCGGTCCCAGTCCGCGGCGACGCGGCGGTAGCCGCGCTGGCCCTCCAGCTCCCGCATGATGGCGAAGCGGCTGACCCCGGTCAGGGTGATGATGTAGCGGCCGTCCTCGGTCTCGGCGAAGCTGGTGATGCGCCCGGCACAGCCGGTGCCGTAGACCGCCGGCTCGCGCAGGCGGCAGGCCGGATCGGTCGGCTGGACCATGCCGATCATGCGGTCGCCGGCCAGCGCGTCCTCGACCATCGCGAGGTAGCGCGGCTCGAAGATGTTCAACGGCAGACGCCCGCGCGGCAGCAGCAGAACCCCCGCGAGCGGGAAGATCGGGAGCTGCCGCGGGAAGCGGTCCGGTGACGGGTCGATGGGGTTCCGGCTCATGCGACGAATATAGAACCCCCGGACACGGCGAACAGAGCAACCGCGAACGAAGCGGCCTCCAACGAAACGGACTCGAACGAAACAGACTCGCGGCCCGGAGTCGCCCCCGGGCCGCAAGTCCCCGTGATCAGCGGAACAGGATCGAGGACAGGCGGCGGCGGCTCTGCACCGTCAGCGGGTCGGTCGGGCCGAAGGCCTCGAAGAACTTGACGAGCTGCTTGCGGGCGGCCTCGTCGTTCCAGGCGCGGTCGCGGCGCACCAGCTCCAGAAGCTCGTCCACCGCGGCCTCGCGCCGGCCGGCGGCGAACAGCGCGAGCGCGAGGTCGAAGCGGGCCTCGTGGTCGTCCTCGTTGCGAGCGACCTTTTCCGTCAGCTCCGGGATCGGGCCGGCGTTGGCGGCCTGCTCGGCGACCTCCAGCGCGCTGCGCGCCGCGGCGATCTCCTTGTCCTTGGCGATCTGCTCGGGCACCTTGTCGAGCATCTGCTTGGCGCGGGCCAACTCGTCGTTGACGATCAGGCAGCGGACCAGCCCGGCGTAGGCCACGGCGTTCAGGTTCTCCGGATCGGCCTGCAGGATCTCGCCGTAGATCTCCGACGCGGTCTGGGTGTCGCCGGCCTCCAGAGCCTCCTTGGCCTGGGCCAGCGCCTCCTCCAGGATGTCGCCCTCGCCGCCGCCCGCGGCGCCGGCCAGCTTCAGCAGCTTCTCCACGAAGGCCTTCACCTGCGACTCCGGCAGGGCGCCCATGAAGCCATCCACCGGACGCCCCTGGAAGAAGGCGTAGACCGCCGGGATCGACTGCACGCGGAGCTGCGAGGCGATCATCGGGTCCTTGTCGGTGTCGATCTTGACCAGCCGCACCTTGCCCTTCGCGGCCAGTACCGTCTTTTCCAGGATCGGGCCGAGCTGCTTGCACGGGCCGCACCAGGGCGCCCAGAAATCGACGATCACCGGCACGGACTGCGACGCCTCGATGACGTCGGCCATGAAGGCGCGGTCGCTGCTGTCCTTGATCAGGTCACCGGCGGCAGGAGCGGCACCGGCGGCGACGGGCTTGTTGGCGGGCGGAATGGAGAACATGGCGGTCACGTATCCCTTTGCGATCTCGCGTGATAGATGAGCGCACGGGGCGCGTTAAGCAAGCGTCGGCTGAGAGTCCGGCGGCTCCTTGCCGAAGGGCACGATCAGCGGCTCGTGCCCGCCGGCCCGCAGGAAGCGCAGCAGGTCCGCGGCGGCGATGGCCGTGGTGCGGTCGTTCAGCAGCGGGTGGTAGTTCAGCGGGTCATGGGCCAGCATCTGCTCCTGCAGCACCACCCTCACCCGCCGCTCGCGGTCGTTGACCACGGAGAAGGGCGTGACCGAGCCGGGCCGCACGCCAAGATGCCGCCACAGCCGGTCGGCCGAGGCGAAGGACAGCCGCGCCGACCCGATCACCTTGTCGAAGCGGTTCAGCTCGACCCGCGCGTCCTCCAGAGCGACGACCAGCCAGTGCTGCTCCTTCTTGTCCTTCAGGAACAGGTTCTTGCAATGGCCGCCGGGCAGCGCGCCGCGCAGCGCCTTGCTCTCCTCCACCGTGTGCAGCGGCGGGTGGCGGTGGGTCACGGTGCGGATGCCGAGCGCCGCGAGATGCTCCAGGAGCTGCTCCGGGCTCGTCGGCAGCGGCTCCTCGGCCCTGCCCTCGGGGGTGTCGCGGGTGTCCATGGAGCCATCTTTAGCGGTGCGGGGAAAATCTGTCGAGGCGCCCGAGAAAAGTGAAACATGACGCTTGCATTGCGCCGATCCATGAGTATAGTCCGCCGCACGCCGCCGGACGGCACCGAACAAGGGTCCGAACGGCAGCGAAACGGAGCGCGGGCGTAGCTCAGGGGTAGAGCACAACCTTGCCAAGGTTGGGGTCGAGGGTTCGAATCCCTTCGCCCGCTCCATTCTCCCGGCGGGGACGATGGTCCTTCGAAGGGAAACAGGACGGTTGATGGAAAGGCTGGACCTTCGGGTGCCGGCCTTTTTCGTTTTTCCCCTCCCGGCCGGCCCCCTCCTCCGCGCGTTGCGATTCCGCAACCGGCGCCTTCGTTTTTGAACCCGAGTCTGCGCCGACCTCTTCCATCGGCCGTGACCGGCGCCTCGCCCCCCGACCGACCCGCCCCCGGACCAGCGCAGCCATACAGCGCGCGCCCTGCCGAAAGGCGCAATTTAAAGGCGCGCAATCCGGTCAATGACATGCCTTTGTAGGTCATTCCCCGCGCACATACCGCATATGAAGGCGTGAACAAATTTACTTGTTGGCAACCTACTTGCGTATGACCTCCGGAATGACTAAGCTTCAAAGACGAAACAAATAGAACTTTTATCCGATTAGGGTTGTATGCACCATGGATGGTCTGGTTGCGTCGGACGGGCCGAGCCCGTGACTTTCCCGGACAGGATGTTCCTGTCCGGCCGGCGTCCGCCGCTCCGGCAACACCGGCCCTCCCCCGCCTGATCGTCATCGGCTCCGCTGTCGTCGCGCTGCGACCGGCGGTGCCGCTGGTCGCGCTTCCAAGCCCCGCTTCGTACAGCCCAGACGATAAGCCAGCCCAGACGGCAATCCATCCAGACGACGAGAGGTCCCTCCCATGGCCATGCAACGCTACATCGTGAATTTTCCGCGCCTGTCCCCGGACATGCTGGACATCTGGAAGACGGTCCCCAGCAGCATCGCGTCCGACGTGCAGAACCGCTGCCAGAGCATGGACGCCCGGATCAAGCCCTGCGCCCCGGGCATGCGCATCTGCGGGCAGGCCCGCACCGCCGTGTCGATGCCCGGCGACAACAGCATGCTGCTGACCGCCTGCAGCCTGGCCGAGCCGGGCGAGGTGGTGGTGGTCGCCGGCGCCGGCCTGGAAGAGGTGGCGCTGGCCGGCGAATGGGTGGTCCGCGGCTGCAAGTCGCGCGGCCTGGGCGGTCTGGTGATCGACGGCTCCGTCCGCGACCTTCAGGAAATCCGGACCATCGGCTTCCCGGTCTTCGCCAAGGGCTCGGTGCCGCGCGGCCCGCACAAGGCCTTCGGCGGCAAGATGGACGTCCCGGCCGGCGTCGGCGGCATGGTGGTCAACCCGGGCGACCTGATCATCGGCGACGATGACGGGGTGACCGTGGTGCCGCTGGCCGTGATGGACGAGGTGCTGCGGCGCTGCCTGGAGCTGATGGCCAAGGAGAAGATCTGGTCGCAGCAGCTCGACGCCGGCAAGTCGCTGATGGAGGTGCTGGGCGTGCCGGAACCGGAAATCGTCGAGACCCCCACCCTGCGCTGACCCCCGGCATCCGCCGGACCACGCGCGCCGGCGACCCGCACAGCCCTTCGAGCCGCCCCAAGACCGGTTTCCGCCGCCATGACGCTCATCTTTCAAATCGTGCTGCCGATGTTCGTCCTGGTCGCGCTCGGCTTCTACGCCGGGAAATCGGGCAATTTCAGCAACACGGCGGCTCAGGGGCTGTCGCGCTTTCTCGGCATCTACGCCCTGCCGGCATTGCTGTTCGCGGCGATGGCGAAAGCGAAGATCCCCGATCCCATCGAATGGGGGTTCGTGGCGTCCTTCTTCGTCGCGGCGTTCATCATCTTCGCGCTGGGCGCCGCCTGGATGCTGTCCATCCGGCGGCGGGACGAGGCGGCCATCGGCGGCTTCGCCCCCTCCTTCTCCTCCATCGGCCTGCTCGGCGCGCCGATCCTGATGGACGCCTACGGATCGTCGGTGGCCATCCCGGTGATGCTGCTGATCCTGTTCCAGTCGCCGCTCCTCTTCACCACCGCGACGATGATCGCCGAGGCGCAGCGGACGGCGGGCGGACGGCCGGTCGCCGCCGCGGTCAACGCCGTCAAGGCAACCCTGCTCAGCCCGATGATCCTGTCGATCGTCGTCGGCATGGGCTTCAACCTGAGCGGCGTCCATGTGCCGGACGCGGTCATGAAGGCGGCGGACTACGCCGCGGCCACCGTCCTGCCCTGCGCCTGCTTCACGCTGGGCACCGCGCTGTCCTTCGGGAAGCTGTCGGGCAAGTTCGGCCAGGCGCTGGTCCTGGCGGTGATGAAGACGGTCCTGCACCCGGTGCTGACCTGGGTGCTGGCGGTGGAGGTCTTCCACCTGCCGCCGGACTGGCTGGCCCCCGCCGTGACCGCGGCGGCGCTGCCCATCGGCGTCAACGTCTACGCCTTCGCCGAGCGCTACCAGACGGGGCGGGAACTGGTGTCGATGTCGCTGCTGCTGTCCACCCTGATGTCCCCGATCTCGATTTCCGTCGCCTTCATGGTGGCGATGGGCTGACGCGGTCATTTCGACGCAGGCGACTTTCATTGTGCGTCCATTTGACGCTTTCCACGCAGGCCTGAGCGCGCGGAACTCCAGGGGACCACGTCAGATAGAAAGCATTCGACGTAAATCGCTGTGATTTCCGGATACTCGGTTCGGTTAGCACGATTGATACACGAATAGAGACACTGTATCTTCCACTTTGAAGCGTCAAAACCGCTTTCACCGGGTCGATTTGACAGCGTTGGGTCTATGAACCGCTCTTTTTCGCGAGAAAGACGACCGAACTCCGCCGCCGCTGCGGCGAAGGGACCGGCCACCCACGAAGACAGACATACTGAAGTATGCACCCATCCTGAACAAAATCAGAATGGCTCTTCGTTTCGTTCATGACCCGATAATCCAATGTTGTCGAAATCAATGACCATCGATCTTTACGAGAATTTCAGAAAAGGAGGCCCAGCCTGTGTCCGCATCGGGACGGGCGGGATCTCCCGGGACCCCACCACGTCCGCGGCCAAGGGGGTCTTCCGCAATAACGCAGGAAAGAAGGGCATCCAGATGATCATTCGCAGCAAGTTCCTGGCGCTGGCGACCGGGACCCTGGCGCTGGCCATGTCGACGACCGCTCTGTCGACGGCCCAGGCCGCCTACCCCGAGAAGCCGATCACCGTGGTCGTCGCCTACGACGCCGGCGGTTCGACCGACGTGACCGCGCGCCTGCTGGCCCCCTTCATCGAGAAGCATCTGGGCGGCACCCGGATCGAAGTGGTGAACAAGCCGGGCGCCGGCGGCGAGATCGGCTTCGCGGCCATCGCCGACGCCGCGCCGGACGGCTACTCCATCGGCTTCTGCAACACGCCGAACATGGTCTCGATCCCGATCGAGCGTCAGGCCCGCTTCTCGGCGGACCGGCTGGACGCGCTGGTCAACGTCGTCGACGATCCCGGCGTGTGGAGCGTTCCCGGCGACAGCACCTTCAAGACGCTGAAGGACGTCGTGGAGCACGCCAAGGCCAACCCGAACACCGTCACCGTCGGCACCACCGGCGTGGGCTCGGACGACCAGCTCGCCATGCTGCTGGTGCAGCGCCAGGCGGGCGTGCAGTTCACCCATGTGCCCTTCTCCGGCTCCGCCGCCAACTACAAGGCGATGCTCGCCAAGAAGATCCAGATCAGCGGCCAGAACCTGGGCGAGGGGCTGCGCGGTCAGGCCTCCGACCAGATCCGCGTGCTGGGCGTGATGAGCAAGGAGCGCTGGAAGGCCGCCCCGGACATCCCGACCTTCGCGGAGCAGGGCTACCCGGTGCTGATGGCCTCGCTGCGCGGCGTCTGCGCGCCGAAGGGCCTGCCCGCCGACGTCCGCGCCAAGCTGGTGGACGCCGTCACCAAGGCCGCGACCGATCCGGAGTTCGTGGCGAAGGCCGAGGCCAAGGAGACCTTCCAGCCGCTGCGCGTCCTCGGCCCCGACGCCTTCGCGGCGGAGCTGAAGCAGCTCGACACCGAGCTGAAGTCGCTGTGGCAGTCGTCGCCCTGGCTGAAGTGATCCGGGGCTGACGCGACCCGGGCGGGCTGGTCCGTCCGGGTCCGGCCCATCCGCGAAACCACCCGCCGCCGGCCGACCGGCCTGCGTCGGGTGCGGTTCAAGCCCCCCTGACCATCCGGCGCCAACGGACCGGCCAATGGTTGAAGCAGGTGCTCCATGACTTTCCTCAATCACCTCCACATTCCCACCAAAATGGGAATCCCGGCGGCGACAGCGATTCTGGGCATGCTTGCCATCGCGTTGCTCGGCGGCTCCGCCATCACGGAACAGTCACGCCTGCTGGACACGCTGTTCAACCGCTCCTTCACGCGGGAAGCGGACGTCCAGGCGTTGACCGACACGCTGACCGTCGCCCACGCCGGCCTCTACCGGACGGTGATCCTCAGCACCGCCAACGCCTCCCCCAAGGCGGTCGAGGATGAATCGAAGGCCCTGACCGAACAGATCACCAAGCTGAAGAGTCAGGCGGACAAGATGAAGGGCCAGTCCGCCGCGACCGAGGAGGAGGGCCAGATCCTCCAGCGCTTCGGCTCCGACACCGCGGCCTATCAGGCGAAGGTCACCAGCTTCCTCGACCTGCTGAAGATGGGCGTCGATCCGCTCGACTTCCTGCAGGAGGTCCAGGCGGCCTACGGGCGCCTGAACGGCACCGCCCGCGACTACCTGACCTACCAGCGCCAGCAGTCGGCCGACGCCTACGCCAACGTGAACGCGTCGGTCGACGCGACCACCCAGGCCTTCATCGCCTCGGCGATCGTCGCCCTGCTGATCACGGTGGGCGTCGCGCTGTTCATCGGCTTCAACATCGCCCGTCCGGTGGTCCGCCTGACCACGGTGATGGAACGGCTGGCCCAGGGCCGGCTGGAGGACGAGGTGCCCGCCGCCGAGCGCGGCGACGAGATCGGCCAGATGGCCCGCACCGTCCGCGTCTTCAAGGAGAACGCGCTGCGCGTCCAGGAGATGGCGCGCGAGCAGGAGGCCATGCGCGCCCGCGCCATGGAGGAGCAGCGGCGGGCCATGAACAGCCTCGCCGCCGACCTGGAGGCGTCGGTCAAGGCGATGATGGGCGAGGTGGTGCGCTCCGCCGACTCCATGCGCGGCGAAGCCAACGTCATGCTGGAGAACGCCCGCCAGACCAGCCACCACAGCGATTCGGTCGCCCACGCCGTGCAGGAGGCGACGAGCGAGGTGGAGAGCGTGGCCGCCGGCGCCGAGCAGCTCCGCGCCTCCATCGACGAGATCACCCGGTCCATCACCCAGTCGACCCAGCTCGCCCGCGGCGCGGTGGACGAGGCCGGGCGGACCGACTCCATCGTCCAGGGTCTCAGCGAGGCCAGCCGGAAGATCGAGGAGGTGGTCGGCCTCATCAACAACATCGCCGGCCAGACCAACCTGCTGGCGCTGAACGCCACCATCGAGGCGGCGCGCGCGGGCGAGGCCGGCAAGGGCTTCGCCGTGGTGGCGCAGGAGGTCAAGAGCCTTGCCAACCAGACCGCCAAGGCCACCGACGAGATCGGCGCGGAAATCGCGGCGGTGCAGGCGGCGACCACCGCGGCGGTCAACGCCATCCGCGCCATCGTCAACACCATCCGGCAGGTGGACGAATCGCTCAGCACCGTCGCCGCGGCGGTGGAGGAGCAGGACGCCGCCACCCGCGACATCAGCGAGCGCTCGCAGCGCGCCGCCACCGACACGGTGGCCGTGCTCCAGGAGATGCGGCTGGTGCAGCAGGCGGCGGAAACCACCGGCCATTCCGCCGGCGCCGTCCAGACCACGACGGAGGAGCTGTCGCGCAGCTTCAACCGGCTGGACAACGAGATCGAAGCCTTCATCACCCGCATCACCGCGGCCTGACCCGGCCCGATGCGGGGAGGACGCCGTGGCGTCCTCCAGCTCCGCCCATGAAAAAGGCCCCTCTTCCATGTGGAAGAGGGGCCTTTCCTATGCGGCCTGTCCGGTCCGCCTCACCCGATCACTTCAACCAGGGGAACTCGCGCCACAGGTTGCGGAAATCGCCGTCCAGCTCCTTCAACTCCGCGGTGAAGGCCTCCGAATCGAGGATTCGCAGCGGCTGGTAGGTGTCGCGGGCCTTGCTCTGGAAGTCCGGGTCGTTGGCGGCCTTGGTCACCGCGTCGATCAGCTTGGCGCGGATCTCCGGCGGCAGCCCCTTCGGCGCGCCGACGCCGCGCAGCGACGCCATGGTGATGTTGTAGCCCAGTTCCTTGAAGGTCGGCAGGTCGGGCGCCATGTCCCAGCGCTGCGTGCTCATCACACCGAGGATGCGGATGTTGTCGCCGCCGGCCTTGCCGCGCAGCCCTTCGCCGAGATTCTGGCCGCAGATCTGGGTGTGGCGGCCGAGCATGGAGCGGTAGTTCTCCGCGCTGCCGGGAAAGGGCACATGGGTGAAGCGGACATTGGCCTGCCGCTGGAGCAGCAGCATGGCCAGATGGTCGTCCGACCCGACGCCGGTGGAGCCCAGCGTGATGGTGTTCGGGTTGGCCTTGGCCTGGGCGACCAGATCCTCCACCGTCTTGTAGGGGCTGTCGCCGTGGACGGTCATGATGCCCGGATCGTCGACGACGTTGACCAGCGGGTCCAGCCGGTCGAGCGTGAAGCGGGCGTTGCGCTCGATCGGGATCGTGACGACGTTCGGCGTGTTGATGAAGCCGATGGTGTAGCCGTCCGGCGTGGCATCGGCGATGGCCGCGAAGCCGATCTCCCCCCGGCGCCGCCGCGGTTCATCACCACGATCCGCGCGCCGCCGCCCAGATATTTTTCGATGAAGGGCGCCAGCATGCGCGCGGTCACGTCGGTCGATCCGCCCGCCCCATAGGCGACGATCATGGTGATCGGCTTCTCCGGGTAGGCGGCCTGGGCCGCCGTCGCGCCCAACAGCAGGGCGCAAGAGGTCAGCAGGCTTGAAAAGAAATGTCTGGCTTTCATGGTCGGCTCCGCCAAATGCTGCCGCCCGATTACCACAACGGAGCGCCGCCAAGGAGCGCGCCCGCGGCATCGGTTGCACAATTCATAGTAACACGATTTTTTGTACACTATAGTATTTATGGCGCAACCATAATGAGAGCATTGGACACAGCGTCGCACCGTCTGGCATCAGCGCAGGGCGACGGCGAAACGGCCCTTCCACTTGGGAAAGGCCGTTCGGTCCGGTTCCGTCATACGGAGACGGGGATCAGTTGATCGGTTCGGCGCGGTTGCCGAACAGGCCGCGCAGCTTGCGCCCGATCGCCGCCACCAGCAGGCCCTGGTTGCCGCCCTCCGGCCTGGGGAACCAGTCCGGCTCCTCGGCCTGGATGCGGCGGACCACCGTCAGGAACGCCTCGACCACCAGCGGGTCGAAGTCCTTGCCCGCCCGCTCGGCGATCCAGGTGATGGCGTGCTCCACCCCCCAGGCCTTGCGGTACTGGCGGTCGGTGATGAGGGCGTCGAACACGTCGGCCACGGCCATGATCCGCGCCGACACCGGGATCGCCCCGCCGCGCAGCCCTTCCATGTAGCCCGACCCGTCGTAGCGCTCGTGGTGGTAGCGGGCGATCTCCGCGGCGATCGACAGCAGGCTGCGCCCGCGCAGGGGCAGCGCCGCCTCGCTGAGGATGCGGTGGCCGATCAGCGTGTGGCGCTGGATGGCGGCCATGTCGTTGTTCGCCAGCTCGCCGGGAATGCCCAGCGTCTCGTCCGACACGCTCAGCATGCCGACGTCGTGCAGCAGGGCGGCCAGCCCGACCTTCTCCGCCAGCTCCTCGTCCAGCTCGTCGGCGAAACGTCCGTGGACGCGCAGCTCGTGGGCGATGTCGCCGACCAGCCGCTCGATGCGCTGGAGATGGCCGGCGGCGGCGTTGTCCTTGTATTCGGCGAGCGACCCCATGGCCAGGACGGTGGCCTTCTGGGCGGTGTTCAGCTCCTCGAACAGCAGGGCGTTCTCGAAGGCGATGGAGCATTTGTTGCGGAACAGCTCCAGCAGTTGCCACTCGCGCGCGGTGCCCTCGTTGTTGTGGCCCTCGACGTAGATCATGCCGATGATCCCGCCATGGGCGCGCAGCCGCAGGGCGCAATAGCCCGGCTCCACGATGGTCTCGGAACTCGGGCTCAGCCGCTCCAGCGCGGCGGCCACGTTTGGCTCGCCCAGCTCGGTGACGTCCACGTCCTTCCACTTGGCGAAGCGCCCGGTGGAGGCGCGCACGCGGATGCGGCGGTCGCGCGGCAGCGTATCGCCCTGGATGCACAGCAGGGCGTGCCGCCCGATGCCCAGCAGCCCGACGACGCGCGGCAGGATATTGGGGAACAGCACGTCCGGGGTGCGCATCTCCAGCAGGCCGGTGGTCGCCACCAGCATGCGGGCCAGCGCCTTGCGCCCGGCCGCCTGGGTCTGCAGGTTGAGGAAGGCGCGCAGCCGCGGGACCACCGCGGTGCGCAGCGTGCGCGCCGTCAGCCCGTCTTTCAGGCGGTAGTCGCTGACGTCATGGCCCTCCACCACCTCCTCCTCCGGCGCCCGCTCGGGGTGGGCGGTGCAGACCAGGATGCGGACGCGGCTGTTCCCAAGATCCTTGCGGATGTGGTCGATGAGGCCGAGCCCTTCCGGCACCCCATCCGCCGCGGGGTCCAGCACCGGCTCCAGCAGGACGGCGGCGGTGCCGGGGTTGCGGTACAGCGCCTCGCGCGCCTCGGCGGCGGTGGCGGCGGTCAGCACCGTCACCGGCGCCCCGTCCAGCGCGAAGCCGTCGAGCGCGGCGCGCGTCAGCCCGGCCAACGCCGGATCGGGGTCGACCACGAGAACGTGCAGGCGGGGCTTGGCGGGCGGAACCGGGGTGGCCTCCGGCGGGCGGGCGTCGTCGTGGGGCATAACCGTCTCGATGGTTGCGCGCGGTGCGCGCGCCTGCACAAAAAATACGCCCACTTCCTGATTCATTCAACTTTCATCGGTTTGGACACGAAGGGCTTCTCCGTAATAACCGCCTCTTCCGGTTACGCCCCTCCGCCTGTTGCCTGTCGCGGCAAATCGGCTACCCTCTGCCTACAACGGCGGCAAACCGCCGCAAAAATCAGGGAAGGATTGGAGCGATGGCTCTCAGGGCCGAACAGCTCAAGGACGAGCTGACCGAAGAGGTCGTGCGGCAGGTTCGCGAGCGGCTGGGCCGCAGCCGCGCGGCACCGGCGGAGCGCTTCGTACGGCAGTTCTACGACAACGTCCCGCCCGACGACATCATCCAGGCTCCGGCGGAGCAGCTTTACGGCGCTGCCCTCGCCATGTGGCAATGGGGCCAGCAGCGCGAGGCGACCGACCGCGCCAAAGTCCGCGTCTACAATCCCCGGGTCGAGGAGCATGGCTGGCAGTCCCACCGCACGGTGGTGGAGATCGTCAACGACGACATGCCCTTCCTCGTCGACTCGGTGACCGCGGAGCTGAACCGCCAGGGACTGACCGTCCATCTGGTCATCCACCCCGTGGTGCGGGTCAAGCGCGACGCCGACGGCCAGCTCGTGGAGCTGTACGAGCCCGCGGCGGCCCCCACCGACGCCGCCCCCGAATCCTTCATGCATGTCGAGGTCGGCGCGGTCACCGGCGCCGCCGCTCTGGATCAGGCCCGCGAGGGGCTGGAGCGCGTGCTGGCCGACGTGCGCGCCGCCGTCGCCGACTGGCGGGCCATGCGCCAGCAGGTGCGCGCCGCCATCCTGGAGGCCGACTGCGCCCGCGCCGCCGTCCCGGCCATCATCCCCGACGACGAGGTGGACGAGGCCAAGGCCTTCCTCTCCTGGGCCGACGACGACCATTTCACCTTCCTCGGCTACCGCGAGTACCGCTTCGAGAGCGGCGCCGACGGCGCGGACTCCTCGCTGGGGCTGGTCGCCGGCAGCGGCCTGGGCATCCTGCGCGACGACTCCGTCACCGTCTTCGACGGGCTGCGCAACTACGCCACCCTGCCGCCCGACGTGCGCGACTTCCTGCGCAACCCGCGCGTCCTGATGGTGACCAAGGGCAACCGCCCCTCCCCCGTGCACCGCGCGGTGCCGATGGACGCCTTCCTCATCAAGCGCTTCGACGCCGAGGGGCGGATCATCGGCGAGCGGCTGGTCGCCGGCCTCTTCACCTCCGTCGCCTACAACCGCAGCCCGCGCGAGATCCCCTACCTCCGCCGCAAGGTCGCCGAGGTGATGGAGCTGGCCGGCTTCGACCCGCAGGGCCATGACGGCAAGGCGCTGCTGCACATCCTGGAGACCTACCCGCGCGACGAGCTGTTCCAGATCCAGGTGCCGGAGCTGCTGGACATCGCCGTCGGCATCCTGCACCTGCAGGAACGCCAGCGGCTGGCCCTGTTCGTGCGCAAGGACCCGTTCGAGCGCTTCGCCTCCTGCCTCGTCTACGTGCCGCGCGACCGCTACGACACCACGCTGCGCCGGCGCATCCAGTCCATCCTGGAGGCCGCCTACGACGGCACCTGCACCGGCTTCACCACGCAGCTGACCGAAAGCGTGCTGGCCCGCCTGCATTTCATCATCCGGACCGAGCCGGGGCGCGTGCCCACCGTCGACGCCACCGACCTGGAGGCGCGGCTGGTCCAGGCGTCGCGCGGCTGGGACGACCATCTGCGCGACGCGCTGGTCGAGGCCCATGGCGAGGAGCAGGGACGCACCCTGTTCCGCCGCTACGCCGACGCCTTCCCCACCGCCTACCGCGAGGAGTTCAACGCGGAGGCCGCGGTCTTCGACATCGAGCGGATCGAGAAGGCGACGGCCCAGGGCACGCTGGGCATCAACCTCTACCGCCCGCTGGAGGCGGAAGGGGACGAGCTGCACGTCAAGATCTACCACGAAGGCCGCCCGGTGCCGCTGTCCGACGTGCTTCCCATGCTGGAGCACATGGACCTGAAGGTGATCACCGAGGCGCCCTTCGAGATCGCCATCGCCGGCCACGCCGCCCCGGTGTGGATCCACGACTTCACCGCGCGCTCCCAGAACGGGCTGCCCATCGACTGCGCGATGGTCAAGGAGAAGTTCCAGGACGCCTTCGCCGCCGTCTGGGACGGCCGGATGGAGGATGACGGCTTCAACCGCCTCGTCCTTCGCGCCGGCCTGACCGCGCGGGAGGTGACGGTGCTGCGCGCCTACGCCAAGTATCTGCGCCAAGCCCGCATCCCCTACGGGCAGGACGTGGTGGAAAGCACGCTGGCCGGCCATCCGGCCATCGCGCGCAAGCTGGTCGCCCTGTTCCACAGCCGCTTCGACCCGGCCCGCCGTTCACAGAACGATCCAGGGCTGGCCGCGGAGATCCAACGCGCGCTCGACGGGGTGAAGAACCTGGACGAGGACCGCATCCTGCGGCGCTTCCTCAACCTGCTGTGCAACACGCTGCGGACCAACGCCTATCAGAACGGCGCGGACGGACGGCCCAAGACCTACCTCTCCTTCAAGATCGACAGCCGCCACATCGACGACCTGCCGCTGCCCCGCCCGATGGTCGAGGTGTTCGTCTACAGCCCGCGGATGGAGGGCGTCCATCTGCGCGGCGGCAAGGTGGCGCGCGGCGGCATCCGCTGGTCCGACCGCCGCGAGGATTTCCGCACGGAGATCCTCGGCCTGATGAAGGCCCAGATGGTCAAGAACACCGTCATCGTCCCGGTCGGCTCCAAAGGCGGCTTCGTGGTCAAGCGTCCGCCGCCGCCGTCCGCCGGGCGCGAGGCTCAGCTGGCCGAAGGCATCGAGTGCTACAAGACGCTGATGCGCGGCCTGCTCGACATCACCGACAACCTCGACGCCGGCGGCGCGGTGGTGCCGCCGCCCGAAGTGGTCCGCCACGACGAGGACGACCCCTATCTGGTGGTCGCCGCCGACAAGGGCACGGCGACCTTCTCCGACATCGCCAACTCGGTGTCGGTGGACCACGGCTTCTGGCTGGGCGACGCCTTCGCGTCGGGCGGCTCCGCCGGCTACGACCACAAGAAGATGGGCATCACCGCCCGCGGTGCCTGGGAATCGGTGAAGCGCCATTTCCGCGAGCTGGGGCACGACACCCAGACGCAGGACTTCACCGTCGTCGGCGTCGGCGACATGTCGGGCGACGTGTTCGGCAACGGCATGCTGCTGTCGAAGCACATCCGCCTGCTCGCCGCCTTCGACCACCGGCACATCTTCATCGATCCCGACCCCGACGCTGCGCGGAGCTGGGAGGAGCGGCAGCGCCTGTTCGACCTGCCCCGCTCCTCCTGGGCGGACTACGACGCGTCGCTGCTGTCCGCGGGCGGCCGCGTCTTCGACCGCTCGGCCAAGTCGCTGGAGCTGACGCCGGAAATCCGCCAGCGCTTCGGCATCGCCAAGGACCACGTCACCCCGCTGGAGCTGATGCAGACCCTGCTGAAGGCCGAGGTGGACCTGCTGTGGTTCGGCGGCATCGGCACCTACCTGAAGGCGGCGGAGGAGACCAACGCCGAGGTCGGCGACAAGGCCAACGACGCGCTGCGCATCGACGGGCGCGACGTGCGGGCCAAGGTGATCGGCGAGGGCGCCAACCTGGGCGTCACCCAGCGCGGCCGCATCGAGGCGGCGCAGCACGGGGTGCGGCTGAACACCGACGCCATCGACAATTCGGCGGGCGTGGACACCTCCGACCATGAGGTGAACATCAAGATCCTGCTGAACGACGTGGTCGTCCGCGGCGACATGACGCTGAAGCAGCGCGACCAGCTGCTCGCCGCCATGACCGACGAGGTGGCCGGTCTGGTGCTGGCCGACAACTACCTGCAGAGCCAGGCGCTGACCGTCGCCCGCGCCCAGGGTCCCGACGCGCTGGAGGCGCAGGCCCGGCTGATCCGCTCGCTGGAGAAGGCGGGGCGGCTCAACCGCGCCATCGAGTATCTGCCCGACGAGGAGGAGCTGTCCGCCCGCATGGCCAACCGCGAAGGGCTGACCCGGCCCGAGCTGGCCGTGCTGCTGGCCTACGCCAAGATCACGCTCTACGACGATCTGCTGGCGTCGGACCTGCCGGACGATCCCTTCATGGCCGACGACCTCACCCGCTACTTCCCCAAGCCGCTGCGCAAGGCCCACGCGGAGGCGGTGGGGCGGCACCGGCTGCGGCGGGAGATCATCGCGACCAGCGTCACCAACAGCCTCGTCAACCGCACCGGCCCGACCTTCGTCAAGGAGATGATGGAGAAGACCGGCATGGGGCCGGCGGACGTCGCCCGCGCCTACACCATCGTGCGCGACGCCTTCGGCCTGCGCTCGCTGTGGACGGGGATCGAGGACCTCGACACCGTCGTCCCGGCCGCGCTCCAGACCAGCATGATCCTGGAGACGGTCCGTCATATGGAGCGTGCCGCCGCCTGGTTCCTGGCGAGCTGCCAGCAGCCGCTGGACATCGCCCGCGAGACGGAGGCCTTCCGGCCCGGCATCGAGACGCTTCTGGCCGGTCTCGACAACGTGCTGGACGCCGAGGAGACGGCCCGGCTGACCGCCCGCGTCGCCTCCTACCAGGAGCAGGGCGTTCCCGCCGAGCTGGCCCGCCGCATGGCGGCGCTGCCGGTGCTGGCCGCCGCCCCCGACCTCGTCCGCATCGCCGGGCGCACCGGGCGCGGGGTCGCGGACGTCGCCGCGGTCTACTTCATGCTGGGCCGCCGCTTCGGCCTGGAGTGGCTGCGCGACAAGGCCGCCGCGGCGAAGGCGGAGAACCACTGGCAGAAACAGGCGGTGGCCGCCCTGGTGGACGACCTGTTCGCCCACCAGACCGCGCTGACCACCCGCGTGCTGGAGTCGGTGGACCAGCTTCCCGCGGAAGCCCCCGTGGAGGCCTGGATCGCCAACCGCCGCCCGGTGGTGGAGCGGGTGGAACAGCTGCTGTCCGAGCTGCGCACCCAGCCCAACGTCGACCTGTCGATGCTGGCGGTGGCGAACCGGCAGCTCCGCGGCCTGACGGCGGGGTAAAGGGCGTGAAAACCCCTCGTCCGGCCCCCTTCGGGCGGGTCCGGACGAGGGTTTCCCATGCGTCCCGCCCGCTTTCCGGCTATGGTGCGGCCATTCCAAGGAATGTCCGCCCAACCGGAGCCGCCGCGATGACCGACCCCCAGCCGACCCTGAACGACGCCATCCGCCTGCTGCGGACGAACGATCTGGGCGGGGCGGAGGCGGCCTGCCGGGCGATCCTGGCGACCGACCCGCACAACGCGCAGGCCCTGCACCTGCTGGGCGTCGTCGCCGCCCACACCGGCCATCCCGACGGCGCGCTCGACCTCTTCACGCACGCCATCGCCGAGGACGGCAAGGACCCGTCCTTCCACAACAGCCGCGGCAGCCTGCTCTTCCAGCTTGGCCGCGCCGCGGAGGCGGAAGAGGCGTTCCGCGCCGGCATCGCCCTCAACGACCGCCTGCCGGAGCTTCACGGCAACCTGGGCAACGCGCTGAAGGCGCTAGGCCGGCTGGAGGACGCCGAGGGCGCCTTCCGCGCCGCCCTGGCGCTGCGCGGCGACGCGCCGGAGATGCACAATTTCCTGGGCACCACCCTGCGCGAGCTGGGCCGGCTGGACGAGGCGGAGGCCGCCTTCCGCGCCGCGCTGGAACGGGCGCCGGAGTATCTGGAGGCCCGCTACAACCTCGCCGAGGCGCTGAGCACGCGCGGCGCCCTGGAGGAGGCGGTGGAGGCCTTCCGCGTGGTGATCGCGGCGGCGCCCCGCTTCGTCCCCGCCCATGTCGGCCTCGCCCACACGCTGCAGAGCCTCGACCGCGCCAACGAGGCGGTGGAGGCCATCGAGGCCGCCCGCGCCATCGCGCCGGACCACCCGCTGGTGCAGTTCACCCGCCGGCTGATCTATTCCAACGCCGTCCCCGGCTGGCACCTGCCGATGATCAACGATTTCGAGCGCAACGACGCCTACGAGGCGGCGCTGAAGCGCGCGGTGACCCCGGACTCGCTGGTCCTGGAGATCGGCACCGGCTCGGGCATCGTCGCCATGATGGCCGCGCGCGCCGGGGCGCGGAAGGTGGTGACCTGCGAGGTGAACCCGATCCTCGCCCGCATCGCCCGCGAGACCGTCGCCAACAACGGCTACGCCGACCGCATCGACGTGGTGCCGAAGCTGTCCACCCGCCTGTCGGTGGGTGAGGGCGGCGACCTGCCGGAGAAGGCCGACGTCTTCGTGTCGGAACTCATCAACATCGGCATGCTGGCGCCGCGCATGCTGTCGGTCCTTCAGCACGCGCGCACCCATCTGGTGAAGCCCGGCGGCGCGATCATCCCGCGCGCCTCCACCGTCTACGCCATGCTGGTGGAAACGCCGGAGCTGGCCCGCATCAACCCGGTGAAGCGCATCGGCGGCTTCGACATGTCGACCTTCGACGTATTCCGCTCCCCCGGCTACCAGCAGATCGACCTCGGCGCCGAAACCCACACGCCGCTGTCGGCCGCCTTCACCGCGCTCGATTTCGACTTCACCCGCAACATGCCGGAGGAGGGCGGTCGCGAGATCGCCGTGGAGATCACGGCGGAGGGCACCTGCCACGGCGTGGCCTTCTGGTTCGACCTTCATATGGACGAGGAGGTCACCTACCGCTCCGAAAGCCGGGCGCGGACGAACCACTGGAAGCAGGCGATGACCTATCTGGAGACGCCGATCCGCGTGCGCCCCGGCGACCGGCTGACCATCGTCGCCCGCTACGACAACAACCAGATTTCGTTCGGCGTGGGCGGTTGAGGCGGCGCTCCTTCGCCGCAGGGGACGCAACGACCGGTTTTTGACAACCCGAGCCTGAACGCTGTAGGCTGCTGTCAACGATTGGCGGCAGCGGCAGGACGCCCGCCTGGATGGCCGGGAGGGTCCTCGATGTCGATCACGGCGACGAACGTGCAGGCGTCCGGCTTCAGTCTCAAGGCGGCCTTGACCGTGTTGGGAACCGACAAGGGCACCTCTGCGAAGACCGCCGCCGGCCAAGCGGCGTCGACCTCCGGCGGTTCGGCCGTCTTCGTCACCCTGTCCGTCGAAGCCCAGGCCTTCATGGCCACCACCACCGTCTCCAAGGCCGGCAAGACCGCAAGCGGTGCGGCCGGGCCCTACACCGCCTATTTCCCGACGCGCGACGGCAAACCCGCCACGGCGCTGGCCAAGGCGGTGTCCGATCCGGGCGCGGTGTCCAGTTCGGCGGGCCTGAGCGGGCCGGACATCGCTAAGGACGCCCGCGCCCGCATGGACGCGCAGTACGAGGCCATGAAGGCGAGCGGCAAGCCCTTCGACTTCGACAGCTTCGAGGGCCGGGACTGGTACTCCCTGATGGGCGATCTCGACCGCCGCTCGCTGGAGGCGGTCCGCAGCAACGCCGGCGGCCAATTCTCCAAGCAGGAGCAGGACATCGCCCAATCGATCATGGCGCAGCAGGAAGGGCTGGCCATGGGCCTCTACAACGGCCCGATCAGCCAGGAGGCCAGCTTCACCGATCCGTTCCGCGGCGACGAGGCCGCGAGGATGAAGGCGAACCTCACCTTCCTGGACGCCGTCGGCCCCGAGGAGAAGACCTCGACCGAATGGGCGACACGCCGGGCGTCGGCGCAGGTGTCCTACGAAATCCACACGAGGGAGAAGGGCGATGAACCGGAAAAGCTCGACAGCGACAACCCGCTCGCGACCCTGATCAAGCAGGCGATGGACCGGTCGCAGTCCGACCCGCTGCGGCACATCCCCAAGACACCGGACGAGTTGAAGACACAGGCGTGGTTCAAGGGCTTCGAGTCCCAACTGGACGCCACCGCCGCCCGAAACGTGGCGCAAGGCATCGCCCAGGGCATCGCGCTGGCGAAAGCCACCACGCCGGCGGCGGACTCCGCCAAACCGGCGTAGCTCTGTCCCCGGGTTGGCATTCCCGGCCGCTTTGCCTAGAGTGGGCCATCCCGGACAACAGACGGCCGATCCTTCAGCATGCCCCACACCGCCGAGGCGCCGAGCCGCCGTGCCATCGCGTCCTGGTGCCTCTACGACTGGGCGAACTCGTCGTACAACACCATCATCACGACCTTCATCTTCTCGGTCTATTTCGCCCGCGGCGTGGTCGGGGATGAGGTGGCGGGCGCCTCGCGCTGGAGCGCGGCGCTGACCGTCGCCGGGCTGCTGATCGCCCTGCTCAGCCCCGTGCTGGGCGCGGTGGCCGACCGGACGGGGCGGCGCAAGCCGTGGATGGCGCTGTTCACCGCTCTGACCGTGGTCTTCTGCGCCGCTCTGTGGTGGGTGAAGCCCGACCCGTCCCACGCGCTGTTCGCCCTGGTCTGCGTGGTCATCGGCACCGTCGCCTTCGAATTGGCGAACGTCTTCTACAACGCCAGCCTGACCGCGCTGGCGCCGCCGCGGATGCTCGGACGGATCTCCGGCTGGGGCTGGGGCATCGGCTATTTCGGCGGGCTGGCCTGTCTGGTGGTCGCCCTGTTCGTCTTCGTGAAGTCGCCCGCTCCGCTGTTCGGCCTGCTCGACACGGCGGAGCAGGCGCCGGTGCGCGCCACCGCCCTGCTCGCCGCCGCCTGGTACGGGCTGTTCGCCCTGCCCTTCTTCCTGTTCGTGCCGGACGTGCCGGCAACCGGGCTGGGCATCCGGCAGGCCGCGCGGGAGGGCATGACGACGTTGCGCCGGACGCTGGCCGAGACGCGCAAGTACCGCAACACGCTGCGCTTCCTGATCGCCAGCGCGATCTACCGTGACGGCATCAACACCATCACCGCCTTCGGCGGCATCTTCGCCGCCCACGCCTTCGGCATGAGCTTCGAGGAGATCCTGCTCTTCGCCATCGCGCTGAACGTGGTGGCCGGCGTCGGGGCCATCGGCTTCGCCTGGGTGGACGACCGGATGGGGGCCAAGCCGACCATCCTGGTCAGCCTGATCGGCCTGACCGCCTTCGGCGTGCCGCTGCTGCTGGCGACGGAGAAGGCGTGGTTCTGGGTGCTGGCCCTGGGGCTGGGCGCCTTCTTCGGGCCGGCGCAGGCCGCCGGGCGATCGATGATGGCGCGGTTGGCCCCGCCGGGCATGGTGGGCGAGATGTTCGGGCTTTACAGCCTGACCGGCCGCATGGCCGGCTTCGTCGGGCCGCTCGCCTTCGGGCTGGCGACCGCGCTGTTCGAGAGCCAGCGGGCCGGCATGGCGAGCGTTGTGGCTTTCTTCGTCATCGGTTTTGGGCTTATGCTAGCGGTTCGGGAGCCGGCACCGGGCGATGCGAATACGGTGCGACAGTCCGCCGCGGCATGACGGCGGATTCACCCAGCGGAAGCTGCTAACTTGCCTTTTGCTGCGACGCACAACGAATTTTGCGCGGAGGGCGGAACGGACATGTTGCACATCAAGGACATCGAGGCCTTCGCGCACATCAACGAGGCGCTGGCCCGCGACCACGCCGCGGCGCGTGGGGAAGACGATTCGACGGGGCACCCGCCGGGGCATCATCCCGCGCCCCATCATCCCGCGATGCATCCGGCGATGCTGATCGCCATGGCGGCGACCGGGCGCCTGAAGCCGGAAGACGGTGCGGACGGGAAAACGTCGCAAACCGAAGCCGCCGCCTTGCTGGCGCGGCTGATGGGGGCGCGGCGGGGGTAGAAAGTGCATTGCCCCCTCCCCCGGCCCTCCCCCGCTCCGCGGTGGAGGGGGTTGGTCCCCTCCCTCGCCGAAGGCGGGGGAGGGTTAGGGAGGGGGCAAAAGCTCGCGAACGCAGATGCTCAGTGCCGGAAGTGGCGCATCCCCGTCAGCACCATCGCCAGCCCCTTCTCATCGGCGGCGGCGATGACGTCGTTGTCGCGGATCGAGCCGCCGGGCTGGATCACCGCCGTCACGCCGGCCTCCGCCGCGGCCAGCAGGCCGTCCGCGAAGGGGAAGAAGGCGTCCGAGGCGACCACCGACCCCTTGGTCAGCGGCTCCGACAGGCCGGCGGCCTTGGCGGCCTCCGCCGACTTGATGGCGGCAATGCGCGCCGAGTCGACGCGGCTCATCTGGCCGGCACCGACGCCCACCGTGGCGCCGTTCTTGGCGTACACGATGGCGTTCGACTTCACATGCTTGGCGACGCGGAAGGCGAAGAGCAGGTCGGCCAGCTCCTGATCCGTCGGGGCGCGCTTGGTCACCACCTTGAGGTCGTCCAGCGTGATGCGGCCGTTGTCGCGGTTCTGCAGGAGGAAGCCGCCGGACAACTGCTTCACCATCATCCCCGGCTCGGCCGGGTTCGGCACGTCCTTGGTCAGCAGGACGCGCAGGTTCTTCTTGGTGGCGAGCAGGGCGCGGGCCGCGTCATCGGCGTCCGGGGCGATCACCACCTCGGCGAACAGCTTGGCAATCTCCTCCGCCGTGGCGGCGTCCAGCGGGCGGTTGACGGCGATGATGCCGCCGAAAGCGCTGACCGGGTCGCACAGCAGGGCCTGCTTGTAGGCGTCGAGCAGGTTCGCCCCCTCGGCCACGCCGCAGGGGTTGGCGTGCTTGATGATGGCGACGGCCGGACGCTCGAACTCGGCGACCAGCTCGAAGGCGGCGTCGGTGTCGTTCAGGTTGTTGTAGGACAGCTCCTTGCCCTGAAGCTGGATGGCCGTCGCCACACCCGGACGCTGCTCGCCGGTGACGTAGAAGGCCGCCTGCTGGTGCGGGTTCTCGCCGTAGCGCAGGGTCTGGCTGAGCTTGCCCGACAGGGTGGTGCGCGGCGGGAAGGTCTCTCCGAGCTGGCCGGCCAGCCAGGAGGAGATGGCCGCGTCGTAGGACGCCGTGCGGGCGTAGGCGCGCTGGGCCAGCGTGCGGCGGAGCGTCAGCGTGACGGCGCCGTCATGGGTCGCCAGCTCGTCCAGCACCGCCTCGTAATCCTCCGGATCGGTGACGACGGTGACGAAGTCATGGTTCTTGGCCGCGGCGCGGATCATCGCCGGGCCGCCGATGTCGATGTTCTCCACGCAGTTGGCGTAATCTGCCCCCTTCGACACCGTCGCCTCGAACGGGTAGAGGTTCACCACCACGAGGTCGATCGGCGGAATGTCGTGGGTGGTCATCGCCTCGGCGTGGATGTCGCGGCGGGCCAGGATGCCGCCGTGAACGCGCGGGTGCAGCGTCTTGACGCGCCCGTCCATGATCTCCGGGAAGCCGGTGTGGTCGGAGACCTCCTTCACCGGAATGCCGGCCTCGGCCAGCCGCTGGGCGGAGCCGCCGGTGGACAGGATTTCCACGCCCTTGGCCGCCAGCGCCTGACCGAGCGCGACGAGGCCCGTCTTGTCGGACACGGAGATCAGCGCGCGCGTGATGCGGACGAGATCGGGGGCGGGCGAGTGGGCGACGTTCGGCGGGCTCATCGGGGCATCCTGGCTGTCATGGAACCGGCTGCGGCGGGCAGGGCTTGGGAAGACGGCGCATGGGAAGACGGGACCTGAGCCGTCGGTTGCCTGACCGATCCGGAAAAGCGAAACACCCCGCTTCGTCACCCCCGCCCGGGCGGGGATCACGGTCGCAGGGCGAACACTCCACAGACTCTCGAAACAGGCACCGATCCGTATTCCCACGGCCTGTCCGCCGCGGATGCGCGCGGTTTACCCCCCCTTGCGCTCGCGGCGCAAGGCCCATTTCACCGTCTTGATGGCGGGGCCGGTATGTCCGGAGACGGCGATCTGGGTGGTCCGCCGCGGCTCGTCGCCGCTGCCCAGATAAATGCTCTCCTCCAGTTCCAGCGTGGCGCCCGACGCGCGAAGCCGCCAAGCGGCCCCGCTCGGCAGTTTCAACTGGACCTGCCCGCCCTGGACAAGGCTCGCCTGGACCGCGGGGTGCAGGTGGAAGCGGATGGTGAAGGGCCGCGGCTCCGGCGTGGCGCCGATCACCGGCTCCAGCATGTCCTCGCCACGCAGGTCCTCGCCGTTCTCCGCCAGATAGACGCGGCGGCGATGCAGGTAACCGAAGTTGCGGCTGTAACCGTTGTGGGTGGCGACGACCAGCACCGCCCCGTCGTTCTCCTGCCGCTCGCAGCCGACATGGGAGGGGCGGCGGCCCAGCCCGCCCGCCTCGATCACCTCCGACGAGTTGGTCTCGGCCAGCACGACGGTGGAATGGGCGGCGGTGCCGGCCAGCGCGGCGCGCCAGGGGCCGGTCTTCACCGGATGGGCGCCGCAATTGACGATCAGCCGTTCCTTGCCGACGGACATCTCCAGCGACAGCGTGCCGGCGTGGGCGGTGGCGTCCAGCCCGGTGACCGGCGGCACGCCGGTGTCCATCAGCACCATGGTCCGCCCGGCGATCAGCCGTTCGAAGCCGGTGTGCGGCGCGCTCTTCAGCGGGCGCCCGCGGGCGTCGGCCTGGGCCAGCACCGTGTCGACCAGCGCCGCGTCCTCCTCCCGCCCGCCGTTGAACAGGGCGAGGCCACCGTCGCCATGGCGGAAGAAGCGCAGGGCCGGGGTCATGCGGTCGATGGCGTGTTGCAGCGCCTCCGGCACGTCGGCGCGGGCGGTGCGCAGGACCGACCGCATGTCGATCAGGTCGCGCAGGATGCGCAGCTGCACCGAGGGGCAGCGCTCGATATGGCCGCCGTCCGGCAGGATCTGGCGCGGCAATTCCCGCTCCAGCAGCTTCAGCGCGTCCTGGCCGATCCGCTCATGCTCCGGCAGGCAGAAGCCGCCATAGACGAGGCCCTTGGCCGCGGTGACCAGCGCCTTGCCGTCCAGCGCGCCGGGCACCACGCGGGTCAGATGCTTGACCTGCCGGGCGAGGCTGTCGAAGACCGCGGCGCGGAACTCGTCGTCGGCGGAGGCGCAGTAGAAGTCGTGCAGGCCGATCCAGGCGGCGATGCGGGCGCCCAGCACCTCCGGCGCCCAGGTCTGGGCGTTCCAGCTTCCGTTGTTGTCCAGCCAGGACAGCACCAGCGCGCGGGCGCGCCGCCGCGCCGTGTCGCCGCCGACCGCGCGCAGGTCGCGCAGCCATTCGAAGCCGTGCAGGGCGTCCTGCCAGACGGCGCTGCCGGCCCGCCAGTTCGGCGCGCCGTGGGCGTCGGCCGCCGCGGCCTGCCCGCCGAAGCGGAAGACGCCGGCCAGGATCGCCGAGCCGTCCCCGGCGTCGCCCGGCCAGGGGTCCGGCGGCACGGCGGACAGGGCGGTCGGCGCGCGGCCGCCCAAGGTCAGCTTGTAGATCGGGTTGCCGAAGGCGATCTGCGCGACGCCGTCCCGCAAGCGGCCCATTTTCCCACGCCCGGCGCTCATCGGCTCACCCCGTCACACGGCAGGGGGAGGCGATGGCCGGCGCTTCGCTGAAGGCATTCGGGCGATCGGGGGGATGCATCCTGTTGTCGTATCAAATTCGCCTCGACCCCCGCAAGCCGGTGGTGCCCTAATCGTGCAACCGTCGCAGCCGTGCCACGAAGAACCCGTCGATGCCGCCGAGGTCCCCAAGCATGCCCGGCAGGGATCGTACCTCACCACGCTCGTTGATCAACTCGGCCAAATTGCCATCCCCCGCATGGCCGCCACCCAGATCAACCGGTGTGATGGGCAGGCGCTCGACCCGCTTGTCGCGGGCCAGGATGCGGTCGATCTGCGCCTCGCCCTCCTCCGGCTGGATGGAGCAGGTGCAGTAGACCAGCGTGCCGCCCGGCTTCACCAGATCGACGGCGTGGGCCAGCAGGCGGCTCTGCGCCTTGGCCAGCTTGCCGATGTCCTCCGGCGTCTTGACGCGCAGGATGTCGGGATGGCGGCGGATCGCCCCGGTGGCCGAGCAGGGGGCGTCGAGCAGCACCGCGTCGGCCGGCTGATCGGGGGTCCAGGTGGCGGCGTCGGTCGCCAGCACCTCCGCCGACAGGTTGAGGCGGGCCAGATTCTCCCGCACCCGCTCCAGCCGCTTGGCGGAGCGGTCGACCGCCGTCACCTGCGCGCCCTGCGCGACGAGCTGCGCGGTCTTGCCGCCGGGCGCCGCGCACAGGTCGTAGACGCGCTTGCCCGCCAGATCGCCGAACAGCTTGGCCGGCAGCGAGGCGGCGAGGTCCTGCACCCACCAGGCGCCCTCGGCGAAGCCCGGCAGCTCCGTCAGGTTGCCGCCGGCGGCGCGGCGCAGCGTGCCGGTGGGCAGCAGCCTGGCCTCCAGCCGATCCGCCCAGGCCGCGGGGTCGGCCTTGACGGTGATGTCCAGCGGCGCCTCGTGCAGGTGCGCCTCGACGATGCCGCGGGTGCGCCCGATGCCGTAGGCCTGCCGCCAGGCCAGCCACAGCCAGTCCGGGGTGTTCAAGCGACCGGCGTCCTGCTGGGCGGCCAGTTCCGCCCCCTCGCGGCCGATGCGGCGCAGGACGGCGTTGATCAGGCCCTTGTAGGGTTCGGCCCCCTTGGCCGCGGCCAGCTCCACCGCCGTGTCGACGGCGGCGTGGGCGGGCGTGCCGAGGAAGACGAGCTGGGCCGCGCCCAGCCGCAGGATGTCGTGCACGGTGGCCTTGGGCAGGCCCGGCTTGGCGAGGCTGCCCTGGATCAGCGCGTCGATCTGGCCGAGCCGGCGCAGCACGGTGGCGGTCAGCAGCCGCACGAAGCCGCGGTCGCGCGGGTCGAGCCCGCGCAACTCCGGATGCGCGTCGAACGCATCGTCGAAGGGGATGGACTTGCGCAGCACATCGCGCAGAAGGTCGAGCGCGGCGGAGCGCGCGGCAAGGGAGGCGTCGGACATGCCGCTGGATGTAGCGCGCCGGACGGCGGGTGTCGAGTAGCCGCAGCGCGGGGCCGAACGGATTCGGACTCTTCTCGGCAGGGGCCTCAGCGGGCGAGCGCGCCCCGCCGTCCGCCTTCGTGGTCGGGATAGGGGCCGACGTCCTCGACGACGAAGCAGGCGACGCCCCGCAGCTCGCCCCGACGCAGGATGAAGCGGTTGCCGTTGCCGGCCTTCATCCCCCACAGCGCCGTCCTCTCCAGCCCTGCCCCCTCAAGCGGGCTCAGCTCCAGCTCCGGCGGCACCGGGTCCTCGCCCAGCCGCTTGAGGAAACGGTCGGCGCGGACGCGGTCGTCCGGCGGCAGGCTGCGCGCGGCGCGGGCGTCGTAGCGGTCGCTCTTGACGTAGCGGGTCCCCGTGCCCTGGATGGGGCTGGACGGCCCCCCGGGGTCGGTGGTGGCGCGCTCCAGCATCAGCGCCCAGCGGGCGTCCCGCGCAACGGCCAGCGCGCGGCGGTGGATGGCGCGGCAATGCTCGGCCAGCTCGTGGAAGCGGGGCATCAGGTCGCGCTTGCGGAAGCCGACCTCCATCATGACTCGCTCCACCGCCCCGTCTGCCGCGGTGCCGGACGCCGGGATGCCGCGCGTCTCCAGCGCCAGCAGGGCGTCGATGCGCCGGTCGCGGTCCACCGCACCGGATGCCGGAATTCCGCCCTGGGTCAGCGTCCGTCCGAGTTGCTCCAGCGCCGCCTCGGCGCGGCGTTCGGCCTCGGCGATGCGCAGGAGCACGTCATCCCGGCTGGTGGCGGTGGAAACGCTCAGCCACCGCGCCTCGAACAGCGGGGTCTTGTCGAGAAACAGGTCCGGCACGATTCCCGTCAGCCGTCGGCGCGCATGCGCCCGACGATCTCCTCCAGCACCGCTTCGGCCTTGTCGTTGTCCACTTGGCAGGTGCCCGCCGCCTCGTGCCCGCCACCGCCGTATTCCAGCATCAGCGGGCCGATGTTGGTCTTGGAGCTGCGGTTGATGATCGACTTGCCGCAGGCCAGCACCGTGTTCTGCTGCTTCAGACCCCACAGGACGTGGATCGACACGTTCGCTTCCGGATACATCGCGTAGATCATGAAGCGGTTGCCGGCGTAGATGGTTTCCTCCCGCCGCAGGTCGACGACCACGACGTTGCCGCGGATCGTGCTACAGCGGGCGAGCTGGTCGGAGAACTTCGCCTCATGCTCGGTGTAGAGGTCCACCCGCTCCTTCACGTCGGGCAGGGCGAGGATCTCGTCGATGCCGTGGCTGCGGCAATAGTCGATCAGCTCCATCATCAGCTGATAGTTGGAGATGCGGAAATCGCGGAAGCGGCCGAGGCCGGTCCGCGCGTCCATGATGAAGTTCAGCAGCGCCCAACCCTGCGGCTTCAGGATGTCCTCAATGCCGTACTGGGCGGAGTCGGCCTGATCGACCGCGGCCATCATCGCGTCGGAGATGGTCGGGAAGCGCTCCTTGCCGCCGTAGTAATTGTAGACGACGCGGGCGGCGGAGGGGGCGTCGGCCTCGATGATGTGGTTGTCGCGCTTGCCGACGCGGATCGTCTCCGACAGATGGTGGTCGAAGGCGAGATGGACGCCAGGCACATAGGGCAGATTGGTGGTGATGTCGCGGTCGGAAATCTCGACCTTGCCGTCCTGCATGTCCTTGGGATGCACGAACTTGATCTCGTCGAGGATGCCCAGCTCCTTCAGGAGCACGGCGCAGACCAGCCCGTCGAAATCGGACCGGGTGACGAGGCGGTATTTCGTGACGTCGGACATGCGGTTTTCCCCCTGAGCGCCCCACAATCGGCAAGCGGAGGGAAGGTAGACGTACGTCTTTCGGCGTGCAACCGCGAACCGAGCCGTCTCCGCTCACCCCCAGGGGCTGCGCGGCATGAAAGAGGGGCCGGCCATGCCGCGCAGGCGGCGGACCCGTTCCTCCATGTTCGGATGGGTGGAGAACAGGCTGTCGAGGCTGCGCCCGTGCAGCGGGTTGGCGATGAACAGATGCGCCGTGGCCGGGTTGGATTCCGCCGCGTAATTGGGGATCTGGTGGGCGTAGTTGTGGATGCGGGTCAGCGCGTCGGCCAGCCACAGCGGGCGCCCGCAGATCTCCGCGCCGATGCGGTCGGCCTCGTACTCGCGGGTGCGGCTGATCGCCATCTGGACGATCATCGCGGCGAAGGGGGCCAGGACGGCAACCAGGATGCCGCCGATCAGCCCCAGCGGGTTGCCGCCCTGCCCGTTCTGGCTGTTGCCCTGCGACGCGCCGAAGAACATGCCGAAGTTGGCGAGCATGGAAATGGCGCCCGCGATGGTCGCAGTGATCGTCATGATCAGCGTGTCGCGGTTCTTCACATGGGCCAGCTCATGGGCCATGACGCCGGCGATCTCCTCCGGGCTCAGCAGACGCAGCAGGCCGGTGGTGGCGGCGACCGCGGCGTTCTCCGGGTTGCGCCCGGTGGCGAAGGCGTTGGGCTGGTCGTTCTCCATGATGTAGACGCGCGGCATCGGCAGGCCGGCGCGCTCGGCCAGTTGCTGGACGATGCCGTAATATTCGGGAGCGGTGTAGGCGTCGACCTCCCGCGCGCCGTACATGGACAGCACCATGTCGCCGGAGTTCCAGTAGCTGAACAGGTTCATGCCCAGCGCCATGAAGAAGGCGATCATCATGCCGCCCTTGCCGCCGATCAGATAGCCGATGCCCATGAACAGGGCGGTCAGGCCGGCGAGGAGGATGGTGGTCTTCACATAGCTGGTCATGGCGGTGTTTCCGGGCAATCTTCTGGACGGTTTCACTGTTGGTTGGACGAGACGGCCCCGGCGGGGCTTTCCGCCGGGCCTGTCTGGTGATATGGGCTTGGCGGAAGGCATCGTTCAAGATGGCCAAGCACCGCACCCGATCCCAGAGGACGGCCATGACCGAGACGAAGACCACCGGCCCGGCACCGGAAGACGTTGCGAACCCCGCCTCCCCGGCGACGAAAGCGGACGAGGCCCGAACCCCGGACGCCAAGGCCGGGGAGGGGGCGAAGGGACCCGAGCAGATGCCCGGCGAGATCGGTGGTCCGCAAGGACCGGAGCCGACCCGCTTCGGCGATTG
This sequence comes from Azospirillum sp. UENF 312511, assembly GCF_058780635.1. Classification (NCBI taxonomy): domain Bacteria; kingdom Pseudomonadati; phylum Pseudomonadota; class Alphaproteobacteria; order Rhodospirillales; family Azospirillaceae; genus Azospirillum; species Azospirillum sp. UENF 312511. Next base: position 1,239,427 of record NZ_JBSNCG010000003.1, read on the forward strand.
GGAGTTCAAGGGCCGCTGCTCGGACTTCTAAGCCGATGCCTCTAGGATCGATTGCCTGAACACCCCTGCGTTGAAATTGAATACATAAGCAACCAGGATAGAATACCTAGGTTGTGCTTGATGCGTTCCTGTTCGCGCGTTATTCTGTGACCGGTTCGCCCTTTCGCGAACCGGTGCCCGGAGAGGCCGCGCCATGGGTTCGCCCAAGTCCATCACCCCCTGCCCGCCCCGCTCCGCCGGGATATGGCTGGCGTTTCTCTCCACACTGCTGGCCGGCACCGTCCAGGCCGCTCCGCCCGCTCTGCCCGGCCCGATCCCGGCGGAGGTGCTGGAGGTTCTGGACGGCGACACGCTGCTGGTGCGCGCCACCATCTGGCTGGGGCAGGTGGTCGAAACCCATGTCCGGGTGGACGGGCTGGACGCGCCGGAGATGCGCGCCCGCTGCCCCCATGAGCGGGAGTTGGCGGAGACCGCCCGCGACCACGCGCGCCGTCTGATCGGGGCCGCCCCGGTGCGGCTGCTCGACGTCCAGCCCGACAAGTACGGCGGGCGGGTGCGCGCCCGCGTGCTGACCGGCGGAGGCACCGACCTGTCGGCCGCGCTGATCGAGGCGGGGCTCGCCCGCCCCTATCACGGCGAACGGCGCCAGCCCTGGTGCGACGGGACGGGCATGGGCTAACCCGTTCTACCAAAGGACGAATCGGGAACCCGCCGTCTCGCTCCGCTGTTGCCCCTCCCACCAAGGAGGAGAGCGAACCATGACGACCCAGGCCTCGTCTTACGTCCCCGGCGCCATCGCCTTGCTGGCCGCCAGCCTCGCCCTGACCGGTGCCGCCGTGGCGCAGGACGCCAAGACGATGGAGGGCGGACTCGGCGCCGCACCGCCGTCCCAGGGCGAAGCCTGGATGGAATCGACCGGCGCCCAGGACCCGACTCTGGGCGAGCGCCGCACCGAGAAGCAGAAGAACGCGGCGGAGACCCGCGCGCAGGGCCGCATCGGCTCCGTCCCCGACGCGGCGAGCGGCGAGTCCGGCCTGAAGCCCGGCACCGCCGAAGCCGTGAAGACCCAATCCGGCAGCGGCGCCTCCGGCGGATCGGACACCGCTCCCAAATAACGGCCCCAAAACGAAACCGGCCAAAACGAAACCGGGGGCCACGAAGGCCCCCGGTCCGCAGACAACCCCCGATGAACGCCGCGGTCAGGCGTTGTTCATGCGGTTCTCGATCAGGTCGGTCACGACGGTCGGATCCGCCAGCGTCGAGGTATCGCCCAGGCTGTCGTGCTCGTTCGCGGCGATCTTGCGCAGGATGCGACGCATGATCTTGCCCGAACGGGTCTTCGGCAGGCCCGGCGACCACTGGATCAGGTCCGGCGAGGCGATCGGGCCGATCTCCTTGCGCACCCAGGCCACCAGCTCCTTGCGCAGCTCCTCGGTCGGGCTTTCCCCGGCGTTGAGCGTGACGTAGGCGTAGATGCCCTGGCCCTTGAGGTCGTGCGGGTAGCCGACGACGGCGGCCTCGGCCACCTTCGGGTGGGCGACCAGCGCGCTTTCCACTTCCGCCGTGCCCATGCGGTGACCCGACACGTTGATCACGTCGTCCACGCGGCCGGTGATCCAGTAATAGCCGTCCGCGTCGCGGCGGCAGCCGTCACCGGTGAAGTAGTAGCCCGCGAAGGTCGAGAAGTAGGTCTGGACGAAGCGCTCGTGGTCGCCGAACACCGTGCGCATCTGGCCCGGCCAGCTGTCGGCGATGCACAGGTTGCCTTCGGTCTCGCCCTCCAGCTCCTTGCCGTCGTTGTCCACGACGACCGGCTTGACGCCGAAGAAGGGCTTGGTCGCCGAACCCGGCTTCTGGCCGATGGCGCCCGGCAGCGGGGTGATCAGGATGCCGCCGGTCTCGGTCTGCCACCAGGTGTCGACGATCGGGCAACGGCCATCGCCGACCACGTTGTAGTACCACAGCCAGGCTTCCGGGTTGATCGGCTCGCCCACCGAACCCAGGATGCGCAGCGAGGACCGGGAGGTCTTCTTCACCGGCCCCTCACCCTCGCGCATCAGCGAGCGGATGGCGGTCGGGGCGGTGTAGAAGATGTTGACCTTGTGCTTGTCCACCACCTGCCAGAAGCGGGAGATGTCCGGATAGGTCGGCACGCCTTCGAACATCAGCGTGGTCGCGCCGTTGGCCAGCGGGCCGTAGACGATGTAGCTGTGGCCGGTGACCCAGCCCACGTCCGCCGTGCACCAGTAGACCTCGCCGTCCTTGTAGTCGAAGACGTACTGGTGGGTCATCGACGCGTAGACGAGATAGCCGCCGGTGGTGTGCAGCACGCCCTTCGGCTTGCCGGTCGAACCCGAGGTGTAGAGGATGAACAGCGGGTCCTCCGCGCTCATCTCCTCCGGCGGGCAGTCGGCGGAGACCGACGCGATCTCCTCGTGGTACCAGAGGTCGCGGCCCTCGGTCCAGGCGACGTTGCCGCCGGTGTGCTTGACGACCAGCACGTGCTTGACGCCCGGCGCCGCGGCGACGGCCTTGTCGGCGTTCGCCTTCAGCGGAACCTTGCGGCCGCCGCGCAGACCCTCGTCGGAGGTGATGACGAAGTGGCTGTCGCAGTCGACGATGCGGTCCTTCAGGCTGTCCGGCGAGAAGCCGCCGAACACGATGGAGTGGATGGCGCCGACGCGCGCGCAGGCCAGCATGGCGTAGGCGGCCTCGGGGATCATCGGCAGGTAGATGGTGACGCGGTCGCCCTTCTTGACGCCGTTCTTCTTCAGAACGTTGGCGAGGCGGCAGACCTGCTCGTGCAGTTCCTTGTAGGTGATGTGCTTGGAAACGCCCGGATCGTCGCCTTCGAAGATGATGGCGGTCTGGTCGCCGCGCGTCGCGAGGTGGCGGTCGACGCAGTTGGCGGACACGTTCAGCGTGCCGTCGTAGAACCACTTGATGTGGACGTCGCCGGTGTAGCTGACGTCCTTCACCTTGCTGTAGGGCTTGATCCAGTCGATGCGCTTGCCCTGCTCGCCCCAGAAGGCTTCCGGATCGTTGATCGATTGCTCGTACAGGCGGGCGTAGGCGGCTTCGTCCACGTAAGCGGTCTTGGCGATTTCCTGCTTAACAGGAAAAAACGAATTGTCGGACATTGGCTCGCGATTCCCCCGTAGTGCTTCTGGTTACGCCCTGAAGGGCTGTTGGGGAGCGGTTTCCGGCCGCTCCTGTTGCGGGACATTATCCACACAAGTTCCCGTCACCACAAGCAGAACGGCTGATTGTCCGTCCTCTCCATCGGGGCTTTCGGTTCCACTTTGTTGCAGCGCACCGCCCATTCTTTTGAATTCACCGGCATCCGCGACGACACGACAGCGCGACTATTTGTCGCGCATAATACGAAAGCATGATGACGGCCTGCGGGCGGCCGCTTAACCCGGTCTTAACCGTCGCATCGTTAGCGTGCATGGTGTTCACCCAACAGCAGGGCACCGGCATGGCCAGCACGACCAGCGCGGACGGCACCACAGGGAACGGCACGACTGGCGGCGGTGCCGGACAGGGCATGGAACTGGCCGGGCGCCTGTCGGAGATGGGCAGCCGCACCAGCCTGATGGTGATCGACGCCGCCCTGCGCACGGCGTCTCTGGCCGAACTGGATGCGTCCGGCTCCGCCGCCCTGGCGCCGTTCGGGGAAGACGCGGGCTTCGCCGGAGCTGCGGCGGAGATGCAGGCGCTGGCCCGCCGGATGCTTCAGGCCACGCAGGATTTCCAGGCGGCCATCTGCGAACCGGCGGACTGATCCACCGCCGCAGACGGCCGCGCTCTCAACACGTCCGAAGCACCGTCACGCCTCGATCCCGGCCAGCGCGCAGACATGCGCCCATTCGGCGTCCGACACCGGGCAGACCGACAGGCGCGACTGCTTGACCAGGGCCATGCCCTGAAGCAGCGGGTCGGCCTTCATCGTCTTCAGCGTGACCGGCGTCTTCACGGGCAGCAGCGCCCGCACGTCGACCATGCCGAAGCGGCCCGCCTCGTCGCTCGGGTCCGGGTAGTATTCCCGCGCGATCTCGACGACGCCGACCACCTCCAGCCCCTCGTTCGAGTGATAGAAGAAGGCCCGGTCGCCGACCTTCATGGCCTTCAGGTTGTTCGAGGCCTGATGGTTGCGCACGCCGTCCCAATGGGTGGTGCCGTCGGCGACCATGCGCTCCCACGAATATTTGAAGGGCTCCGACTTCAGAAGCCAGCGGGCCATCGCCGTCCGCCCCCGCTCAGGACTTCGGGTAGACCCGGCGCCACGCCCGGATCTCCACGCTCTTGAACAGCCCGGCCTGGGCGTAGGGGTCGTTGGCGGCGAAGTCCTTCGCGGCGGCCTCGTCGGCGCACTCCACGATCAGCAGGCTGCCGGCCATGCCCTGGCCGTCGTCGGACAGCAGCGGACCGGCGGCGAACAGACGGTCGGCGTGCGCTTCCAGATAGGCCAGATGGGCCGGGCGGTTGTCGGCCCGCACCTGGGCGGCGCCGGCCTTGTCGGTGCAATGGAACATGTACAGCATGGGGAACCCCTTCCGTTCGGTCGGGCGGGAGCCTAGCGCAGCCGCGACCGCCGCGGAAGGTGCCGCGACGCGCGGCCTTCCGCGGACGGGGAGGAGTCAGCGGTGCAGCCAAAGAAAGGGCGCGCGCAGCGGCGGCGGGCGCCCGGGACGCGCAGGGCCGGTGTTGCGGCGGTTTCGCTCAGGCGCCGCGCTGTTTTCGCCCGTCCCCGCTCCTTCGGGCGGCGATCATCCGCCCGGCATCCAGCAATGCGGCGGCGCGAAGCGCCAGCAGGGCGACCGGGTGCAGCGGGGCAAACATGGGAACGGACTCCGAATGTGAAGGTGCGAAGCCTCGCATAACCCATCCGACCTTGCAACCATTCCCAATGCGGCCAAACCGCCGGTCCCTCAGCGCCCCTCTTCGCGAAACGGCCGTGACAGCAGCCCATCGATCGTCGCGTCCAGCCCGGCGCCGCGGTTCAGGATGGCATCCACGGCCGCGCACAGCGGCATGTCCACGCCCTTCTTCCCGGCCAGCCCGACCACCGCGGCGGCGGTGTAGACGCCCTCGGCGACGGAGCGGCGCTCCGCCAGCACCTCGGCCAGCGTCCGGCCGGCGCCCAGGGCGGCGCCCAGCGACATGTTGCGCGATTGCAGGCTGGAGCAGGTCAGCGTCAGGTCACCCAGCCCGGACAGCCCCATCAGCGTCTCCGGCCGGCCGCCAAGCGCCAGGGCCAGCCGGGTGATCTCCGCCAGCCCGCGGGTGATCAGCGCCGCCCGCGCGTTGTCGCCCAGCTTGCGGCCCTCCACCACGCCGCAGGCGATGGCCAGCACGTTCTTCACCGCCCCGCCGATCTGCGAGCCGACCACATCGTCGGACAGGTAGGGGCGGAAGGTGCGGCTGCCCAGCGCCTCGACCAGCCGGGCGCCCAGCGCGGCGTCGGCGCAGGCGAGCGTCACCGCGGTCGGCAGGCCACGCGCCACCTCCGCCGCGAAAGTCGGGCCGGACAGCACGGCCAGCGGGGTCCCCACCGGCAGCGCCGCCGCGGCGGCCTCGCTCATCAGCGCGTGGCTGTCCAGCTCGATCCCCTTGGCGCAGACGACCAGCGGGGTGCCCGTCCGCAGATGGGCGGCGAGGCCGGCGCAGGCGCTGCGCAGATGCTGGGCCGGGGTGACGAGCAGGATGGCGTCGCAGGCGGCAACCTCGGCCAGATCGCCGGTCGCGCGCAACGCGGCGGGCAGGGTCACGCCCGGCAGGAAGTCGCGGTTCTCGCGCGCGGCGTTGACCGACTCGACCACCGCCGGCTCGCGCGCCCACAGCAGGGCCTCCCGCCCGGCGCGCAGGGCGGCCAGAGCCAGCGCCGTGCCCCAGGCCCCGCCGCCGATCACGCCGATGCGCCGGAAGTCCGTTGCCGCCATGGATGCCCCCTGTTTTTAGAATTTGGCCTGAAGGATTTGGCCGACTGTTTAGGCGGAGCGTTCCCGGTCCGCAACCCGAACGGTCAAGTCTCCGGTGTCAGCATAAGCTTCATCCCGACATGGCTCGCCCGGAAGCCCAGCCGCTCGTAGAAGCGGTGGGCGTCGGTGCGCCGGGTCTGGCTGGTCAGCTGCACCATCACGCAGCCCTCGGCGCGGGCCAGCGCGATGGCGTGCCGCATCATGGCGCTGCCGATCCCCTGGCCGCGCAGCGCGCTGTCCACCTTCACCGCCTCCACCGTTGCCCGCGCCGCCCCCCGGCGGGCCAGCCCGTGGGTGACGGTGAACTGGAAGCAGCCGACGATCCGCCCGTCCCGCTCCGCCAGCACGATGGAATTGTCCGGCTGGGCCCCCATGCGGTCGAAGGCGTCCCAATAGAGCGGGTCCAGCGGCTCGCTGTAGACATCGCCGGCCGTGGACAGGGCGTCGTCGGCGGTCAGCCGGACGATCGCCGGCACGTCGTCGCGCCCGGCGGTGCGGAAGGTCAAAGCCATGCCGGACTCACCCTCACGCCTTCACGCCGGAGCCGACCCCGGCCTTGCCGATGGCCGGCTTCGCGCTGGGGTCGAGCGGCCAGCGCGGGCGCGGGGCGAAGTCCAGCGGGTCGGTCTGGCCCAGCCGCAAGCGCTCGATCCCCGCCCAGGCGATCATTGCCGCGTTGTCGGTGCACAGCCGCAGCGGAGGCGCCACGAAGGGCATGCCCTCGCGGTCGGCCAGCTTTTGCAGGCGGGCGCGCAGCGTCTTGTTGGCCGCCACGCCGCCGGCCACCACCAGGGCGCCGCCCTGCGGGTGCATCTCCTTGAACTGGCGCATGGCGCGGGCGCAGCGGTCGGCCATCACCTCGGCCACCGTGTTCTGGAAGGCGGCGGCGAGGTCGGCCTGATCCTCCCCTGACAATGCCTCCCCCGACAGCGGCGTCCCCAGCTCCTCGACGTGGCGCCGCACCGCGGTCTTCAGGCCGGAGAAGGAGAAATCGCAGCCGGGGCGCCCGACCATCGGGCGCGGCAGGTCGAAGCGGCCTGGGTTCGTCGCCTGCGCCGCCGCCTTCTCCAGCAGCGGCCCGCCGGGATAGCCGAGACCAAGCAGCTTGGCCGTCTTGTCGAACGCCTCCCCCACCGCGTCGTCGATGGTGGTGCCGAGCCGCCGGTATCGGCCCACCCCCTCGACCACCAGCAGCTGGCAATGCCCGCCGGACACCAGCAGCAGCAGGTAGGGGAAGGGCACATCGTCGGTCAGCCGGGCGGTCAGCGCGTGGCCTTCCAGATGGTTCACCGCGACGAAGGGCAGCCCGCGCGCCGCGGCGATGGCCTTGGCGGTCATCACCCCGACGATCACCCCGCCGATCAGCCCCGGCCCGCCGGTGGCCGCCACGGCGTCGATGTCGGCGAAGCCCAGCCCGGACTCCGCCATGGCGCGGCGGATCAGCCCGTCCAGATGCTCCAGATGGGCGCGCGCGGCGATTTCCGGCACCACCCCGCCATAGGGCGTGTGGTCGTCCAGCTGCGAGAGCACCACGTCGGCGCGGATCTCCCGCGCGTCGGTCACGATGGCCGCCGCCGTCTCGTCGCAGCTCGTTTCGATTCCAAGAACGATCATGATGGCCGTCAAACTAGCCGTCTCCACCGCTCTGGTATAGGGTCTTGACCCGGATTCTTCAGGACTTTCCCTTTCCATGAACAAGGACGTCCCCGACCACGACGCCAGCATCGTCTATTACGACGGCGATTACCCGTCGCTGGAGATCGGCGAAGCGCGGGCGGAAAACGCCGCGACGCTCGCCCGGCTCGGCATGCTGGGCGACGTGCCCTTCTATACGGAGCGCGCGGCGGAGACCGGCGGCCCGATCCTGGAGATCGGCTGCGGCACCGGACGCCTGACCATCCCGCTGGCCCGCGCCGGGCACGCGGTGTGGGCGGTGGACGTCTCCGACGCCATGCTCGACCAGCTTCGCGCCAAGCTGGCGCGCGAGGCGCCGGAGGTGCAGGCCCGCGTCCATCCGGTGCGGCAGGACGCCGCGGCGCTGGACCTGCCGGTGCGGGACTTCCGGCTGGCCATCATCCCCTTCAACGTGCTGATGCTGATCCCCGACCTGCCGGGGGAGCGCCGCGCGCTGGCCGCCGCCGCCGCCCATTTGGCGCCGGGCGGCGTGTTGGCGCTGGACGTGATGAACCCGCTGACCCTGCCGATGGACGCCGAGACCAAGCCCAGCCCGTCGGAGCCGCGGCGCAACCCGCACAGCGGCAACCGCTACATCCGCAACAGTCTGGCCACCCGCCTGGACGAGGGGCAATGCCAGCGCATTTACGGCTGGTACGACGAGCTGTTGCCGGACGGCAAGATCGCGGTGACCGAGTACGGCTTCACTTGGCGGATGATCTTCCGCTACGAGTTGGAGCTGATGCTGGAGAGCGCCGGATTCACCATCGAACGGCTGGCCGGCGATTTCGAGGACACCCCCTGGACGGTGGACAGCCGGCGCATGGTGGTCACGGCGCGCCTCGCCTCCCCTTTCACCAAAGAGTAGCACGCCCGTCACCAAGGCTTGCAAACCGCGGTGGATCGCCTAGAACACTGGCCTCATGACCCAACCGCTCCGCATCGGCACGCGCGGCAGCCCGCTGGCGCTGGCGCAGGCCCACGAGACCCGCGACCGGCTGATCGCGGCGCACCCGCATCTGGCCGCCCCCGGCGCCATCGAGATCGTCGTCTTCAAGACGACCGGCGACCGCATCCTGGACCGCACGCTGGCCGAGGCCGGCGGCAAGGGCCTGTTCACCAAGGAACTGGAGGACGCGCTGCTCGACGGCCGCGCCGACCTCGCCGTCCATTCGATGAAGGACGTGCCGACCTGGATGCCGGACGGGCTGGAGATTTCCACGCTCCTGCCGCGCGAGGACACGCGCGACGCCTTCTTCTCGCGCGGCGGTCACACGGTGGACACGCTGCCCGCCGGCTCCGTCGTCGGCACCGCGGGCCTGCGCCGTCAGGCCCAGATCCTGGAGCGGCGGCCCGACCTGACCGTCGTGCCCTTCCGCGGCAACGTGCAGAGCCGCCTCGCCAAGCTGGAGGCCGGGGAGGTGGACGCCACCCTGCTGGCGCTCGCCGGGCTGCGCCGCCTCGGCCTGACCGACCGCATCACCGCCGTGCTGGAGCACGAGGAGATGCTGCCCGCCGTCGCCCAGGGCGCCATCGGCATCGAGATCCGCAGCGCCGACGACGCCACCCGCGCCCTGCTCGCCCCGCTGAACTGCGCGGCCACCACGGCCCGCGTGACGGCGGAGCGCGCGCTGCTCGCCATGCTCGACGGCTCCTGCCGCACCCCCATCGCCGGGCTGGCCACGCTGGACGGCGACCGGCTGCATCTGAAGGCCAAGGTGCTGTCCAACGACGGGCGGCAGGTCTTCCGGGCCGAGCGCAACGGCAGCGTCGGCGACGCCGCGGCGATCGGCGCCGACGCCGGAGCGGAGATCAAGGCGGTTCTGCCGCCCGACTTCTTCAAGAGCTGACGGCGGCCGGCGATGGCGGCCCCTCACATCCTGGTCACCCGTCCGGCGGAGGATTCCGAGCCTCTGACGGCCCGTCTGCGCGCGCTGGGCTTCGCCGTGTCGGCGGAGCCGATGCTGGAGATCCGCTGGCTGGACGGGCCGGAGCCGGACGTCGGGAACGTACAGGCCCTCCTCTTCACCAGCGCAAACGGCGTACGGGGCTACACCAGACGTACGAGCCGACTTGACCGTCCGGTCTATGCGGTCGGCGACGCCACCGCGACCGCCGCCCGCGCGGCCGGTTTCACGCGGGTGGAAAGCGCGTCCGGCGACGTGTACGCGCTGGCCGATCTGGTGCGCCGACGCTGCACCGCAGCGGCGGGTCCGCTACTTCATGTCGCAGGAACCAAGCTCGCCGGCGACCTGTCGGCCATGCTGGGCGAGTCCGGATTTTCCATCCTGCGGGAAACGCTGTACGACGCCGTTCCGAGCGCACGGCTGTCGGATGGCACGGCGGCGCTGTTGCGTACGGGAACACTGGACGCCGTGTTGTTTTTCTCTCCCCGTACCGCCCGTTCGTTTGTTAGGCTTGTCGCCGAGGCCGGGCTCATCGACCGCTGTCGTACAGTGGACGCGCTCTGCCTCAGCCCCGCGGTCGCGGAGGCTGCCCGCGCGTACGGTGAGCTGGGAGTGACACCGTGGCAGAACGTACGGGTGGCGCCACGGCCGGAGCAGGACTCTCTGCTCGGCCTGCTGCCGGAACCGTCCGGCGGCACGGGCCGGGCTTGAGCGCATCCGCTTGGGGGTTTGTGTGGCGTTCGTTGAGAACAACTGCGACCAGAAGGCACCCAATGACCTCTCGCCCAGGCTCCGAACACGAGGCTGACCCGAACGGCCACACGCCGTCCGACCAGAACCAGACGCCCCAGAACCAGATGGCCGACCAGAACCAAGTGTCCGGCGGCCCCGCCGTCGAACGCATCATCGAACGCTTCGGCGGCATCCGCCCCATGGCCCACAAGCTGGACATCCCGGTCACCACGGTGCAGGGCTGGAAGAAGCGCGGCGCCATTCCGCTGGCCCGCCACGCCGACCTCCGCGCCTCCGCCGCCAAGCATCGGATCAAGCTGAGCGAAGCCGACCTGGAAGCCGCCACGCCGAGCGAGGACCGCAGCGCTCCCGACGCCGCCGGGTCGGTGATCCCGCTGCCGCCGGACGCCCCTGTCATCGCGTCGACCGCTCCCCTCTCCGAAAGTGCCGAGCCCGTCAAGGCCGAGGACACCCTGCCGGGCGCCGACACGCTGCCGGGCGGTGGCCCGGTGCCGGCCACGGACCTGCCGCCCTCCACCCTGCCGCCCGCCGCGGACACTCTGCCGCCCTCCACTTTGCCGGGCGCCGACACGCTGCCCGGCGACGGCGTGAAGGCCGAGACGATCAAGGGCGAGGAGATCCGCTCCGAAGAGATCAAGGTCGAGGAGACCCGGATCGAGGAGGCCAAGGCCGACCCCTTCAAGACCGATACGATCAAGAGCGAGACGCCGCCGCCGGTGGAGCCCCCCGCCCCCGCCTACACCACCTCCTCCTACGAGCCGCCGCGTTACGAGGCGCCGCGCGAGGAGCGCAAGTCCGGCGCCGGCTTCGCCACCGCCGTCTCGCTGATCGCCCTGCTGGTCGGCGCCGCCGCCCTGTCGCAGCCCTGGTGGGGCCCGCGCGTCCCCGGCTGGCCCACCGCCGGCGGCCCCGCCGCTCCGGTTGCCACGGCGCCCGCGCCGCAGCCCGACCCGGCCCTGCGCAACCAGATCCAGCAGCTGTCCGAGCGCCTCGCCAAGCTGGAGCAGCGCCCCGCCGCCGCCCCGGCCGAGGGCAACGCGGCCGCCGCCGGCATCGACCAGCAGACGCTGGACAACGCCGTCGGCCAGCTCACCGCCCGCATCCAGCAGCTTGAGGAGCGTCCGCAGGCCGCCGCCCCGGCCGAGCCCGACCCGCGCGTCGCCCAGCTGACCGAGCAGCTCGGCCAGGTCCAGCAGCGCGTCGAGGCCGTGGGCAACGAGGCCCAGGCCGCCGGGCAGATCCGCCAGGATGTGGACGCGCTGAAGCAGGAGTTGGCCGCCGTCAACCAGGCGGTGGAAACCCGCCGCGACGCCGCCACCGCCGCCCAGACGCTGGTGCTCGCCGCCGGGCAGCTCCGCTCCGCCCTGGCCGCCGGGCAGCCGTTCCAGCAGGAACTCCAGGCCGTCCGCGCCGTGGCTTCGGGCGACGCCCAGGTGACGCAGCCGCTGGAGGCCGTGGCCGGCTACGCCGCCAAGGGCGTGCCGACGCAGCCGCAGCTCACCGACCGCTTCTCCGCCATGGCGTCCGACATCGTGCGCGCCGACAACCAGGGCGAGGGCAACGACTGGGTGGAGCAGGTCACCGGCAAGATCGCCACGCTGGTCACCGTCCGCCGCTCGGGCGGCGACGCGGTCGGCGACGGCGCCTCGGCGGTGGTCGCCCGCGCCGAGGCCGCCCTGCAGGCCGGCAATCTCGGCGGCGCGGTCAACGAGCTGGCCGCCCTGAAGGGCCCGGCGGCGCAGGTCGCCGCCCCGTGGATCGCCGACGCCAAGGCCCGTCTGGCCGCCAACGAGGCCGGCCAGCAGCTCACCAACCGCGCCATCGGCCTGCTGTCGCAGTCCGCCGGGGTCAAGGGAGCGGCCCAATGACACGCGCCATCTGGTTCATCATCAAGGTCGCCATCGTCGTCGCGATCGCGGTCTGGCTGGCCAACCACCCCGGAACCCTCGCCATCAACTGGCAGGGCTACGTCGTCGAGACCGGCATCGGCATCGCCATCCTGATCGGCGTGGCGGCTCTGGCGGCGGGCATCGTCCTGTACCGGCTGGCCCGCGCCATCCTCGGCGCGCCGCGCAACTACGGCCGCTACCGCCGGTCGCGCCGGCGCGAGCGCGGCTATCAGGCGCTGACCCGCGGCATGGTCGCCGTCGCCGCCGGCGACGCCACGACCGCCCGCAAGATGGCGCGCAAGGCCGACGGGCTGCTCAACGAGCCGCCGCTGACCATGCTGCTGTCGGCCCAGGCCGCCCAGCTCCAGGGCGACGACCGCGCGGCGAAGGAATACTTCACCGCCATGCTCGACCGGCCGGAGACCGCCTTCCTCGGCCTGCGCGGCCTGCTGACGCAGTCGCTGAAGGCCGGCGACCGGGTGGAGGCGCTGCAGCTCGCCCGCCGCGCCCAGTCGCTTCAGCCCAACACGCCCTGGCTGCTCGGCACGCTGTACGACCTGGAAGCCCGTTCGGGCGAATGGGCAGCGGCGGAAGGCACGCTGCAGCAGGCCGTGCAGGCCGGCGCCATCAACCCCGACGACGGCCGCCGCCACCGCGCCACCCTGCTTCTGGAGCGCAGCTTCGAGGCGGAGCGCCGCGGCCGGTCCGATTCGGCCCTGTCGCACGCCCAGGCGGCGCACGACCTGCTGTCCGGCTTCGTCCCGGCGGCGGCCCGCGCGGCCCGGCTGCAAATGGCCATCGGCAAGCACAAAAACGCCGCCAAGACCATCGAACGCTGCTGGCGCGTCAACCCGCACCCGGACCTGACCTCGGCATACCGCGAGGTGGTGTCGAGCTACGACCCGATGACCCGCGTCAAGCTGTTCGAGAAGCTGCGCAACCACGCGCCCAACGACGTCGAGTCGCTGCTCGCCGTGGCCCGCGCCGCCCTCGACGCCCAGCTCTGGGGCGAGGCCCGCGCCCATCTGACCAAGGCCCTGGAGATGCGGCCCTCCCGCCGCGTCTTCCAACTCCTGGCCGAGCTGGAGCGGGCGGAGCGGCAGGACGAGGAGGCGGCGCGCGCCTGGCTGGCCCAGGCGGCCAACGCCCCGGCGGACGCGGCCTGGACCTGCAGCGCCTGCAACGCGGTCAGCCCGAGCTGGGGCGGCCTGTGCGGCCATTGCGGCGCCTTCGACAGCCTGGAATGGAAGACTCCGACCGTCAGCATGTCGCTGATGAGCCCGGAGTCGGCGCCGGCGGCCATCACCCATCAGGTGACGGAGCCGGTCACCGGCCAGCCGGGCGTCGCACCGGGAGGCCAGATCGCTCCTCAGGGAGCGACCTAGCCGCGCGTCGGTCGCAGCAAGAAAAAAGCCCCTTCCCGGTCCGCCGGGGAGGGGCTTTTTCTTTGCGGTGAATCGGCCCTGAACCCTTACGCGCTGCCCAGCCGGGCGCCGTCCAGGATGGCCTCGTCGAAGATCGCGCCGCTGCGGTCGCAGCCGGTCAGGTCGGCCAGCGTCAGGTCGCAACCCTTCATGTTCGTGGCGCTGAGCGAGGCGCCGGCCATGCGGGCGCGCACCAGCGAGGCGCGCATCACCTTCGCCCCGGCGCTGATCAGCAGCATCCCCAGATTGGCCCCGTCCAGGCAGCCGTCGATCAGGATCGCGCGGTCCAGCTTCGCGCCGCGCAGGTCGGCGCCGCGCAGGTCGGCGGAGCGCAGATCGGCGCCGTCGAACTGGGCCGCCTGGAGCTGCGCGCCGTTCAGCCGGGCGTGGCGCAGCCGCACGCCGGAGCCCTTGGCGAGCGTCAGCACCTTGCCCGACAGGTCCGCTCCGTCGAGGTTGAGGCCGGTCAGGTCGAGCTGGCGCCCCTTCTGGCCGCTGGTGCCGAGCCACAGCAGGTGCTGGTGCAGCAGAACCTCGATGTCCGCCGCCGCGATCGCCGGGCGGGCGGGCTCCGCCGCCGGGTCCTCGTCCGGCTCCAGAAGCGGTTGCGGCGCCTGGGCGGCGGCCACGGCCTCCTCGTCGGTGCGGATGGAGGTGACGAGGTCCAGCTCCGACACCTTGGCGCCGTCCAGGATGGCGCCGCGCAGGTCGGCGCCGTTCAGGTCGGCCCCCTGGAGGTCGGCGCCGGAGAAGTTGCAGTCGCGCAGATCGGTGCGCTGGAGCCGCGCCCCCGAGAGGCGGGAGTTGGTGAAGTCGGCCGCCCGCGCGAAGCTGCCCGACAGCTTGGCCCGCGCCATGTCGGCGTTGGTCAGCTTGGCCGAGGCCATGTCCGCCGGTCCCGGCTCGAACCCGACCACCTTCAGCTCGCCGGACGCGCTGCGGTTGGCGACGCTGCCGTCGCGCAGGTCGACCTCCACCATCACCGCGCCGTCCAGGATGGCGCCGCGCACGTTGGCGCCGCGCATGTCGGTGCGGTAGAGCCGCGCTTCCGACAGGTCGGCGCCGCGCAGGTCCGCGCCGTAGAGGTCGGCGTGGTCCAGGATGGTTCCCTGCATCCGGGCGTCGCGCAGGATGGCGCCGGACAGATGCGCGCCGGTCAGGTTGCGGCCCGACAGGTCGAGCCCGGTCAGGTCGAAGAAGGGAAGGTTGGCGCGGGCGCCGTTGGGCCGCCCCTCGGTGAAGCGGACATGGCGCTCGCACACCCGGTCCAGCTGCTCCTGGCTCAAGCGTATCCGGGACTTGTGGGAACCGTCGTTCGCCATCGGCGCCTCAGGCGAACAGCGCGTCGATGTCGGCCTGCGAAATCTCGCTGCCGCCGCCCGACGGTTCGGGCGCCGGGGCGGCGGGTCGCGGAGCCGGCTTCGCAGCGGCGGGAGGCGGAGACGGAGGCGGTGGGGGCGGTGCCGGCGCCTCGGCCGGCTCGGCCCGCTCCAGCACCTGGGGGATCTGGGTGGCCAGCGTGTCGAACAGGGCGTCGATGTCGTCCTGGCTGACCTCCGGCCCGCCGAGTTGCGGGCCGTTCAGCAGATGCGCGTCGGGCCGGGTGTCGCCCAGCTTGCGGTGGGACGCCCCCTCGCCCATGGACGCGGTTTCCGTGGCGGAGGCGATGCGGTCGACGCCCCAGATCTCGATCATCGTGTTCACGCGCTGTTCGATGTAGCGCAGCGTGTTGACCACCTTGGTGGTGCGCTGACCGGTGATGTCCTGGAAGGCGCAGGCGGTCATGATCTCGATGCTCCAGGCGTCGATGGCGTCGACCATCTCCGCGATGTCGGGATCGGTGCGCGGGATGCCCTGGGTGATCTCCTGGATCTTCTCGGTGGCGTTCAGGATGTCGGTGGTCGCCCGCTCCGTCGCCGCAACGATCTCGTCCAGCTCGCCGGTCGCCGCCTCGATGCGGTTCGACCCGGTGTCGGCGGGGCGCAGCGCGGCGATGTCGCTGCGCGTCTCGCGCACCACCTGGGTGATCGACATCAGCTCCTGCTGAAGCTGCAGGCCGTCGCCCAGGCCGCTGCCCATCCCGCCGCCCGGCACCGGACGGGACAAGGCGCCGGGGTCCACCCCGCGCAGCCGGTTGACCTGCTGCTCCAGCGCGCCGGTCAGCCGGTGGAACTCGTCCACCGCGACCACGCGGGATCGTCGGTCGCGCATGCGCAGGAACGCGCGGCCGCGCGCGGTCTGCGACAGCGCCTCCTCCATCTGGAGGTAGTCATGCTCGGTCAGTTCCATCAGAGGAACATCGCTCATCGTCGTCACCGTCGGCGGGCCGCTGTTTGAGAATCCGCCATGGAGGAAAGCACGTCTTAGGAAAACTGAGGTTACACCAGACATGGCCTGGATTTCAGGCAAATCCCGCACATCTCTGCCTCGCAGATCCCGCTGAACAAAGTCTTAATGAACTCATGGGCGGTGCGCGATGACGCACCCCCTCGTCATGCAACCAATCATGGAAGCCGATCACCGGGGCGGAATCGGGAAAGAGGGCGGTGCCGCGGCATTGAGGATTCTCCCGCCGCCGCCGCTGCCCTATACTCCTCTGCCCCTGCGCGGAGGGCGGTGGCGCAAAGGGCGCACAGGCTTGACCCAAGGGCGCCGTTCGCCCACATCAGCCGCGCCAACGCGGTTCGGAACAACAGGAACGGGGACAAGATGCCGATGACGACGACGCTTCGGTTCGGGGCGCTTCGGTTCGCGGCGCTTCGGTTTGCTGGAGCGATGTGCGTGGCCGGGCTTTTGGGGATCGGCGTTCCGGGCGCGGCCCCCGCACCCGCCGCCGCAGCCCTGCCCGCCGGGGTCACCGGGGTGACGACCATCGCGCCGATGCTGGAACAGGTGACCCCCGCCGTCGTCAACATCGCCGTCCTGTCGCGGGCGCCGCAGGCCGAGAACCCGCTGCTCCGCGACCCCTTCTTCCGCCGTTTCTTCAACGTCCCCGAGCAGCAGGCCCGCCCGCAGGTCAGCGCCGGGTCGGGCGTGATCGTGGACGCGCGGCGCGGCTACGTCATCACCAACGCCCATGTGGTGGAGAACGCGCAGGAGATCGCCGTCACCCTGAAGGACCGCCGCCGCCTGCGCGCCAAGCTGGTCGGGCGGGACGCGGCGACCGACATCGCGCTGCTGAAGATCGAGGCGGAGAAGCTGACCGCCCTGCCCTGGGGCGATTCGGACCAGCTCAAGGTCGGCGATTTCCTGGTCGCCATCGGCAACCCCTTCGGGCTGGGCCAGACGGTGACCTCCGGCATCGTCTCGGCGCTCGGCCGCAGCGGGCTGAAGATCGAGGGGTACGAGGACTTCATCCAGACCGACGCTTCCATCAATCCCGGCAATTCCGGCGGCGCGCTGGTGAACTTCAACGGCGAGCTGGTCGGCATCAACACCGCCATCATCGGGCCAGCGGGCGGGTCGGTCGGCATCGGCTTCGCCGTCCCGGTCAGCATCGTCCGCTCGGTGATGGAGCAGCTGGTCGAGTATGGCGAGGTGCGGCGCGGCCGGCTGGGGGTCTCCATCCAGGACCTGACCCCCGATCTGGCCGACAGCATGAATCTGGCCGGCGACGCCGGGGCGGTCATCGCCCAGGTGGAGCGCGGATCGGCCGCCGAGCGCGCCGGCTTCCGCAGCGGCGACGTGGTGACCGCGGTGAACGGGCGCCCGGTGCGCAGCGCCACCGACTTCCGCAACCGCATGGGTCTGGTGCGGGCCGGCACGCCGCTTCAGGTGACCGTCCTGCGCGGCGGCAGCGAACGGGTGCTGAACGTCCGCACGGCGAACTAGACCCGGCGAACCGGATCGGGATAACCATGGTCTGATGATCGGCCGCCCCTCCCCTCCCCGCCGGCAGGCACCGCCCGCCCCCATGGTCAGCGCGGCCCAGCGCCAGCGCGAAGTCGCCCGCATGCTGATGCGGCTCGACGACATGCTGAAGAAGTGCGCGGATCTGGCGGCGGCGGCGCGGGAGCGCGTGTCGGTCGGCGGGATGGGCCGCTACCGCAAATTCTCCCGCAAGGTGCGCGACTTCTTCTCGCTGGCGGCGGTGACCCAGGAACGGCTGGACGCCGCCCCATCGGAGATGGAGGAGCTGATCGGCCCGATGACCACCGCGCTGGAACGCCTGCACGCCCGCATGGTGATCCTGTTCGTGGAGGAGAGCCTGGGCTTCTTCAACACCTTCGCGCGGGTCAAGGCGCTGCCCATCGGCACCCACGAAACGGTGGGGGTGGAGTTCCGCGCGCTGATGGAGATCCGCAAGTTCCTCGACGACCCGCTCTACGACGGGGAGCGCGGGCAGGGCCTGCGCAAGCAGACGGACCGCGTGGCCGTGCTGATGCGCGCGGTGATGGACCGCTGCCCGCCCCTGCCCGACTTCGGCGACGAGCCAAGCATCGGGCCGCGCGGGACGGTGAACAAGCCGCTGCGCCCGCCGCGCGCCGCCGCGCCTCCTGCCGCAGGCCGGGCGGCGGAGCCGCGCCCGCTGCCGCAGCCCGATTCCCAACGGCCCGATCCCCGACTGGAAGTCCGTCAACTGTCCCTGGACGACGAGGACTGACGGCCCGCCGTCAGCCTTCCGCCGGCGACGACTGGCGGTGGTGGCTGTGCGCGTCCACGCCGCGCAGATGCTCGGCGGCCTCGTGCAGAGCGCGCTCGCTGGCGCTGTCGGGGGTTTGCAGCCCCGCCTCCGGACCGGGGACGGCGTCCTCCTCGGCGATCTCGCGGGCGGCCTGCTGCCAATGCTCGATGTGGCGCCCCTCGGGACGGCCCTCCCGCTCCCAGATGGCGTGGGCGCGCTCGCGGACGCGGGGGTCGTCGGGGCCGGTGTGATGCTCCATGGCGCTGTTCCTCCTCGGCGGTCTGTTGTCATGACCGTCAACAGGCGGACCGCACCGGCGTGCCGCAGACCTTTCCGCTACAGCCAATAGAGCGGACTGACCCCGAACAGCCAGGGATGCACCGCGATCATCGCGGCGTAGGCGGCCGGCGCGCCCAGCACACGGCCCCAGCCGATCTCGCCGGGACGGAAGCGCTGGCGTCCGGCCAGGATGGCGGCGAAGGGCAGCGCCGAGGTCTCCGCCCGGTAGGCCCGCCCGGCCGCGCTGCGGCGCAGCAGCCAGTCGTTCTTGACCATGGCGAACAGGGCGATGGCCGCCATCGCGACGAACAGCACAACCCGCCGCCCGTCCCCGGTGGCTTGCAGGTGCAGCAGCGCCCACAGGAGCAGCCCCATGGAGCCGGGAAAGCGGGTGATCCGGTAGATGCCCCGCGGCGGGTTTGGGGCGTCGGGCTCGCCAACCTTGCTGGTGACGCGGGCGGCGATCAGCAGGAAGGACAGCGGCATCAGCGCGACGACCAGCGGCGCCGCCCAGCCGGCGGGAACGAACAGCGGTTCCCCGCCACCGGCCTCGCGGTAGGCCCAGACGAACAGCCCAAGCGCCAGCAGCGAACCCAGCGAATGCAGGGCGACGAACCCGCCCCGCCCAAGCCGGGCGATCAGCCACGGCCGCACCCCCGGCCAGGACGGCACGGCGTGGGTGGCGAACAGGAACAGGGCGGCGAGAAGAAGATCGGTGGTCATGGGATGCGAGGAAACACCGCTTTGCCGGGCGGAGTCTTGATGAACGTCAAACTTGGAGCCGCGAAGGCAAACCGCGTCCAAGTGTGGCGCAGGCCACAGCGGGGATGGGCGGCGGGGCGTAGTGTCTGGTCATCGGACAGGCCGGGCCCCGACGCAGACGGAACCGGCAGACAAATCCCCCAGACACCAACTCCCCAGACACCGGAAGGAAACCACACCATGCGCCGCACCACCCTGATCGCCGCCGCCGTCGCCGTCCTGTGCTCCGCCCCGGCCTTCGCCGGCGACCTGATGACCGGCGGCATCCCGCTCGGCAACGCCAGCAACCTGGGGGTCATCTCCAACACCGCCGCGGGCATCCAGAACAAGGCGCAGCAGCAGGTGATGGGTGTCCAGGCCGGCGGCGGGCTGGCCGGTCCCTTCGGCACCGCCTCCAACCTGGGCAACGTCTCCAACCTCGCCGCCGGCGTCGGCAACAAGGCCAAGCAGCAGGTGGTTGGCGTGCAGGCCGGCGGGATGGGCGGCGGTGTGAAGACGCCCTTCGCTCTGGGCGGCTTCAACAGCAACGCCGGCACCGTCAGCAACAGCGCGGTCGGCATCGGCAACACCGCCCAGCAGCAGGTCAAGGCCATGCAGTTCGGTGCGCCGGGCGCCCTGTTCAACCAGAACCTCGGCACCGTCTCCAACCTCTCCGCCGGCATCGGCAACAAGGCGCAGCAGCAGGTCATCGGCATCCAGAAGTAACCACCTCCCCATCCACCCTCCCATCCAGGCAGACCTTGCGGCCGGGGCACTCCCCCGGCCGTCTTTTTGCGCGCAGGCGGGGCGTTTCCCGGCGCGGATGTGCGGAGAAGGAACCTTCCACCCGACGGCGCGTTGGAGCGGCGAACACTCTCCCGCGGCCGTGCGCCGCGGTCATTCGGGAAGCCGCAGCATGAACCGCAACAGCAATTCGACATTGGGATGGCCCAGGGTGGGATGGAGGGCCGCGACCATCCTGTCGGCGTCGCTCGGGCTGGCCGCCTGCGCCGGCAGCGTGCCGCCGCCGACCGCCCAGCTCGGCGCGTCGGCGCAGGCCATTCAGCAGGCCGAACGGGCCGGCGCCCTCGAACACGCCCCCGCGGAGTTCCAGTCCGCCCGCGAGAAGCTGGCCGCCGCCGACGCCGCCATGCGCGAGGACGAGCGGACCAAGGCCCGCCGCCTCGCCGAGCAGGCGCAGGCCGACGCCGAACTCGCCACTGTGCGTTCGCAGCGCGCGACGGCGCAGCAGGCCGCCAGCGCCGTGCGCACGCTCGCCAACCCCAAGGCCGGTATGCCGGGCGCTCCGCTTCCGGGCCGGGCGCCCGCCGCTTCCGCGGCCGCTCCCCTGGCCCCGTCGGGCATGAGCGGGACCTCGACCTGGGATTCCCCGCGCACGCTGGAGGGCACGCCGTGATGCACACCACAAAGAAATCCCAAACGGCGCGGAAAAGTCTGGCCCTGGCGTCGCTGGGCGTCGTCGCCCTGTCGCTCGGTGCCTGCGCCACCCCGGACGACACGCCGGCGCTGGCCCAGGCGCGCCAGTCCTATGCCGGCGCCGCCGCCAACCCGCAGCTGGCCAGCAACGCCACGCTGGAGCTGCGCCGCGCCGAAGAGGCGCTGCAGCGCGGCGAGCGGGCGCGCAGCGACGGCAACTCCACGGAGATGGACCATCAGGCCTATCTCGCCAACCGGCAGCTCCAGATCGCCCAGGACGTGGCGGCGATGAAGGGCGCGCAGCAGGTCGTCGCCAACGCCGAGACCTACCGCCTCCAGGACCAGATCCGCGCCCTTCAGGCGGAGCGGACGGAGCGCGGTCTGGTGATGTCGCTGGGCGACGTGCTGTTCGCCGCCGGCAGCGCCCGTCTGACGCCGGGCGCCGACGCGCGTCTGAGCGAACTCGCCAACTTCCTCCAGCGCAATCCGGAACGGACCGTGCGGATCGAGGGCTACACCGACACCACCGGTTCGTCGGCCACCAACCTGCGCCTGTCGGAGGAGCGGGCCATGGCGGTGCGCGACGCGCTGACCGCGCGCGGCGTCAACCCCAGCCGCATCGCCGCCCAGGGCCTGGGGTCGGCCCAGCCGGTCGCCTCCAACAGCACGGAGTCGGGACGCCAGCAGAACCGCCGCGTCGACATCGTGATTTCCGAGCCGGGCTCGGTGGCGGAGACGCGCTCCTGACGGGCCATGCTGCCATTTGACGCACATTGCGCTTGAACAAGAACGGGCGGGCCGGAAACGGCTCGCCCGCTTCGATTCCGGCCCGATTTCCGGCCGTTTTTCCCGCTCCGACTTGCCCGTCCCGCTCCGCCACTGCGCCGGACGCGCGGTCATTCGGAAAAATTGTCTCGAATGCAGGGCAAAATCAATGCTTCTTTACCTTTTAAGGTGTGTGGTTTTACGATGCGCGAACATGAGGGACCACGGCGTCCTTTTGATTGCGCGGGGATTCGGAATGACCACTGGACAGGGTGACGAGGGAGCGATGCTCAGCAGGGGATTTTTGAAGGCGCAGGCTCTGCTTCTCCTCATCATCGGCCTGCCGGTGATCGTGGTGGTGGTTCTCCTCAACCCGCTGTGGAACGCCACGCTGCACCGCTTCGGCGTGCCGGAGGGGCCGGCGGCGGCGCTCGGCATGATCGTCACCATCATGGTGGTGATGGTCGTGCAATATTGGGTTCTGGAAACGCGGCGGACCATGGTTACGTCGCTGTTCAACTTCATCCCGCACGAACAACTGACCTTCGACGGCGAGACGCTGACGACGGACGAGGCCAACCGCCTGTTCGTCACCCTGCACCGGGATTCGGAGGAGTGGCGCCGCCTGCTGCGCGACAACGGCATGGACGGCCCGCTGGACGAGTTCGGCAGCCTGTGCGCCGCCCGGCTGGCCTTCGCGCGCCGCCCCCAGGGCATCCCACCGGAGGCGGAGCGCGCCATCGCCGAGGTGCCGCAGGCGGTGGAACTGGCCAAGGCCCGCGTCGGCGGGGCGCTTGATCAGGCGGAGCGGGAGGTGCAGGCCCTGCGCGCCCGCCTGTCCGACACGCAGGACGCGGTGGCCTCCCTGGTCGGCTTCATCCGCGACAGCGGGGTGCAGATCGCCGGCCGCCACGACGACGCCCAGCGCCGCGCGACGGAGAACCACACGCTTCTCGCCAGCCTCCAGGAGCATCTCGACCGCCGCCGGGCGGAGGCGACCTCCGACCTGACGCGGTTCGAGCAGATCGTCGCGGAGTCCCGCGCGCTTGAGGATTCGGTCAACGCCATCACCCGCATCATGTCCGCCACCAACATGCTGGCGCTGAACGCCGCCATCGAGGCGACGCGGGCCGGGGAATACGGCCACGGCTTCCGCGTGGTGGCGAACGAGGTGCGCGATCTGGCCCGCCAGTCGAACGAGGCCATCCAGGTGATCCAGAAGGGCATCGACCGCATGCAGCAGGCGATCGCCCAGCAGATCGCCGGGCAGGACGCCCAGGCCAAGGTGGCCGCCGAGCACGCGCTGCTGTCCGATCTGGCCGACCGCCTGCAAAGCCTCAGCGCCGGCCAGCAGGACGTCGCCGGGCACGAGCGGCGGCTGATGGGTGAGCTGGACCGGCTGGGCGATTCCCTGACCGACACGCTGGCCGGTTTCGCCGGGGACCTGCGCGTTCCCGAGGGGCTGCGGCGGGAGTTGGACGCGATCAGTGGCGGGCTGGCCCGGCTGAACGGTCTGGAGGAGGATCTGCGCGGCCTGTCCGGCGTCCGGAAGCGCGCCGCCTGACCGACCTGCGCGCCGCGCCGCTCAGCGGTCGCCGCGCTCGGTCTCGACCATCGCCCGCGCCACCGCGTAGACCCCGGCGATCGCCCCGGCGGTGAACAGGGCCGCCCCCACCGCGCGGGTCAGGGAGCGGGCCGGCGCCGGGGCCGGGGGCATGCGCTTCCACACGGCCCAGGCTTCCTCCGGGCGGTCGGGGTCGGCGATGCGCAGGGCGGCGAAAGCCTGCTCCGTCAGGCCGGGGTCGGTGTCGGGCAGCGGCGCCAAGCGGCGTCCGGACGGCTTGTTCAACCGGTCGATGGCGGCCACCAGACTTCCCGTGGCGCGGACGGCGGCGGTCATCTCCGACGGGTCCACACCCAGATGCTCGGCCAGCAGGCGGTTGCGCACCGCGGCGATGGCGTTGCCGGTGCTGCGGTTGGCGTCGCTGCGGTCGCCCGGCGGTGCCTCCACCGCCAGATCGCATTCGGTGTCGTAGCCCATGGAGCGGTTGTTCAGGTTGCTCGACCCGATGCGCAGCAGCCGGTCATCCACCACCATCAGCTTGGAATGCACGACGATGCCGTTGCCGCCCTCGGTCAGCGGGGTCATGGCGCGCAGGCGCCCGTGGCGGTCGGCGGCGCGCAGCTCCTGAAGCACGACGCCGCGCGGCGTGTCCATGGCCATGCGGTCGAACCAGCTCGGGCTTTCCATGGGAACGACGACCACCACCTCCGGCCCGTCCGGCTCGCGCAGCCGCCGGGCCAGCGCCTCGGCCACGCGGAAGGAGGCGAAATACTGGTTCTCCAGATAGATGCTGTGGCGCGCCTCGGCGATGGCGGCGAAGGTCAGCGCCTCGTTCTCGCGAACCGGACGGCCGACCAGACAGTCGGGAAGCGTGCGGGCGATGCCCACATCCGCGTCGGTGATCAGCGGGTGCAGCCCCTCCGGCCAGGGGTCGGCGGCGCCCGCGAGAAACCCCTCCGGCGGCGGGGGCGGCAGCGCCTGCCCGGTGGCGTGGCTCCACCGTTCGCGCGCCATCAGCCCCAGCGCGCGGGCGGCGGGGCCGTCCACCGCCATCATCACGTCGTGGCGCGGGGCGTGAAGCTCCCCGGTCGGCCAGCGGCGGCGCGGGTCGTTGTCGCGATGCTCCGGCGTGTCCCAGCGGTCGCCGGCCAGATCGATGCCGCCGCAGAAGGCCAGCGCATCGTCCACCACCACCAGCTTCTGGTGCTGCGCCGCGCCCACGGGCAGGGCGTCGTCCAGCTCCAGCGTCAGCCGCGGGCCGGTGCGGCGGTTCAGCCGCTCCAGCGGCCCATGCGGATGCTCCAGCGAGATGGGAAACGGCATGTCCCACTTCAGCGCGTGGATCTGCAGCGACGGGTGGTGGCGGATCAGGCGGGCGAGGAAATCGCCCAGCGTTTCCGGGTCGTGGGGGTCGAGGCGCATCCGCGGATCGATGTCCCAGCCGAGCAGGATCACCGACCGCCGCGCCCGCAGCAGGGCGGCGCGCACCGCCGCGAAGAAGGCGGCGCCATCGACCAGCACCGCCACCCGGTCCGCGCGCTCGGTCCGCCAGCAGGTGGCGCCGGGGCGCAGGATGGGCCGCCCCCCGGCATGGTCCGCCGCATCCCGATGATCGCTCATTCCTGCCTCGACGTGCCGTAACGGTGCTTGCGTCAACTCTTCCGGCGGCGGCCTGTTCCGCAAGGCGACCGGCTGCTCCGGAATCGCCCGGCATCCGCATCTGGGTGGGGGAGGACGGAACGCCCGGACGGCGGGTGGCTCGCCAAAAGATCGGACCAAAAGATTGGATGACCGTCCGGTTTCTCCGCAACGATGCGCCGGGCCTTCTGTTGGGAGTGGCGAATGGGGGACGGGCGCGCCGCAGGGCGCCGGACTGAATCCCCGCCCGAACCCCCGCCAGGAAGGCGCCCGGCCAAAGGGCGCCGCCACCAGATGGAGAGATGAGGATGCGTACCCTGTTGATCGCCGCCGCGTCGGCCCTCGCCCTGATGGCCGGCTCCGCCGTCGCCCAGTCGGGCGGCACCGCCGTGAGCCCGACCGTTCCCAGCACCACGACCTCGCCGTCCACCGGCCTGAGCACCTCCGGCCCGGGCTCCACCCCGGGCAGCGTCACCACGCCGGGCACCGCCGGCTCGACCGGCACCATGAACTCGCCGGGGACCACCGTGCCCGGTTCGTCGGGCAGCACCATGGGCAATGGCACCATGGGCAGCGGCACCATGGGCAGCGGCTCGTCGGGCGGCACCTGGCAGGGCCAGACCACGGCGCCGTCGGGCCTGGGCAGCGCCACCAGCAGCAACCCGGCCCGCGACAACCAGACCGCGACCGGCACCCATTGCCCGCCGGGCACCCCGAACTGCGGCCCGGACGGCAGCAAGTAACGACCTTCAAGGTTTGCAGCGAAGGGCGCGCCGGGATCTCCGGCGCGCCCTTTTCCGTTTCAGCTCACCGGCTCCGCCCTGACCGCCGCCGGTTCACCGGAGTCCACCGCGGGGGGAGCCTCGGCGGGGAAGCGCAGGACGAAGCAGGTGCCTCCACCCTCTTGGCCGCCCTCCCGGCCCTCCACCCGGCTTTCGACCCGGATGCTGCCGCGCAGGCGGGTGGTCACGATGTTGTAGACGATGTGCAGGCCAAGCCCGCTCCCCCCTCGCCGCGCCGCGTCGTGAAGAAGGGGTCGAAGACGCGCCCCAGATGGGCGGCGGGAATGCCGCAGCCGTCGTCGCAGAAGCGCAGTTCGACCTCCTGCGGGTTGGGGCGGGTCGCGGCGACGGTCAGCGTGCCGGCCCGCCCGTCCGGATAGGCGTGGACCACCGCGTTCATGGTCAGGTTGGTCAGCACCTGGAACAGCGCGCCGGGATAGCTGTCCACCCACAGGCCCGCCGGACAGTCGATCACCACGCGGTGGGGGGTCTGCTTCAGACGCGGGCGCAGGCTGGTCAGCACGTCGTCCAGATAGGCGGCCAGATCGACGCGGCGCCGCTCCTCGCTGGTCTGGTCCACCGCGGTCTGCTTGAAGCTCTGGATCAGCTCGGCGGCTCGGTTCAGGTTGGTTTCGATCAGCCGGCAGGCCTCCCCGGCGGTGGTCAGATAACCGGTGAAGTCGGCGCGGCGCAGCGTGTTGGCCTCGACCCCGCGGACCACCTTGCGGGTCTGGTCGGCCAAGTGGGTGATGCCGGTCAGGGCGATGCCCACCGGCGTGTTCACCTCGTGCGCCACCCCCGCCACCATCCCGCCAAGCGAGGCCATCTTCTCCGCCTGGATCAGGTGGGCCTGGGTGTCGCGCAGATCGGCCAGGGCGCTCTCGGCGCGCTGCTTGGCGGCCTCCGTCTCCTCCTCCGACCGCTTGCGCAGGGTGATGTCGTTGACGGCGATGAGGATGGCCGGCTCGTCCACGTCATGGATCTCCACGGCGGAGATCATCGCCCAGAAGGGCCGCCCCCCGGCGGTGCGCATCTCCATCTCCAGATCGCTCGCCGCCCCCTGCTCGGCCACCAGACGGGACAGCCGGGCGGCGTCGGACGGGTAAACGAAGAAGCGCGCGTTGCGCGTCAGCGCCAGCCGCTCCCCCTCGGTCCCGAACAGCGCCTCGGCCTGCGGGTTGGCGAACAGGACGGCGTCGTCCGACCGCCGGGCGATCACGATGGGAAAGGGCGAGGCTGCCAGGATCGCGCGCATCCGCTCCTCCCCCGCCTTCAGCGCCTCGGCGTAGGCGTGGGTCTCCACCAGCGCCGTGCCGAACCGCTCGACGCTGGTGGAGATGGCCTGAAGCTCGGCGAACAGGGCGGGCGGCAGACGGACGGTGCGGCGCGCCTTCTGAACCATAGCCAGCGCCTGCGAGGCGCGGCGGATCGGGCGGACCACATGGACGCGCAGCAGCACGTAGAGCAGCGTCTGCACCGCCGAGGCGATGCCCAGCCCGACCAGCACGATCCACAGACCGCTGCGCGCCTGATCGGTCAAGGTGTCGGCGATGCGCCGCGTGTTGGTCGCGGCGGCGTCGGTCAGGCTGCCGCTGAGGTCGTTCAGCACGCCGTGGGCGATCTCCGTCTCCAGCCCCATCAGACCCGCCTCCGCCAGGATGGTCCGGCGCAGGGTGAACAGCGCGCCCAGCCCGTCGAGGTCGCGCGCGGTGCGGGCCAGCGGCGCCCGCTCTCCCGGCTCCAGCGGGATCAGCGCGTTCACCACCGCGGCGGCGTGCTCGTGGAAGCGGGCGACCTCGGCGGCGAGCTGCTCCGTGTCCGTCGCGATCAGCCCGGCGGCCAGCGCCTCCAGCGCGCGGTGGTAGGGCTCCTGCACCGCCAGGGGGGCGCCGGAGCGCAGCAGGCTCAGGAACGCCTCGTCCCCCTTTCGCTGCAAAGTGATGGCTTGGGCCGCCAGGGCGTCGATGGCATCGGCCCGCTCGGCCGTGCGGCGCACCGCCTGGATGGCCGTTTCGAGCCGCTGGAGAAGCTCCGGAGCCGCCGCGTCCGCCGCGAAGCGCTGCGACACGCCTTCCACCTCGGCCAGGGCACCGGCGCGCTCCTCCGGCGAGCGCGAGCGCAGGACGGCCTCGGCGAGCTGGCCCATGCGGGCGGCGAAGACGGCGTATTGGTGCTGGCGGGCGATCTGGGGAACGATGGCGCGGTCCGCCTCCTCCGCGAGGTCGAGCACCCGGACGAAGGCGCCGCCCACCCCAAGCGTCAGCCCGGCCATCAGAAACGCCGTGGCCAGCGCGGTGATCATCGTCACCGTGTGCAGCCGCAGCCGCCGGCCCGCCTGTTTCTCCGTCACGCCCTTGCCCCTCCGCCGTTGCGGCGGCCCGATCGCCAAGCCCCGATCATTCGGCCCGATCGTTAGGATAGCCGCTTCCGCGCGCGAGGGAAATGGTGGCACAACGAACAGTTAGGGAGCGATCACACGGGTGAGGAGCGATCACAAGGCGGCGGCGTCCTCCAGGCTGGCGGTTCCGGCGGCGGTGGCGGCCAGGGTGCGGAACAGCGCCTGCTGGCGCTGGTCGGCAACCAGATATTCGGGATGCCACTGCACCCCGATCAGGAAGGGGTGGTGGACCGCCTCGATCCCCTGGACGATCCCCACCGTCTCGCGCGCCACCACGCGCAGGCCGTCGCCCAGCCGGTCCACCGCCTGATGGTGCAGCGCGTTGACCCGGCATTCGGCGATGCCCAGGATGCGGTATAGATGGCTGCGCGGGTCGATGCGGATGCGCTTGCGCGGCAGCACGGTGCGCAGGCGCGGCGCCTCCTCGTACACTTCGTGGATGTCGGTGAGCAGCGAGCCGCCGCGGTGCACGTTGATCATCTGCGAACCCCGGCAGATGCCCAGAACGGGAAGCCGCCGCGCCGCCGCGCCGTCCAGCGCGCACAGCTCCAGCCGGTCGCGCTCCGGGTCGATGCGCATCTTCGGGAGGGCGGTCTCGCCGTAGAGGGCGGCGTCGATGTCGTCGCCGCCGCCGACCACCAGACCGTCCAGCCGCTCGATGGGAAAGGGATCGCGCGCCGTGATGCGCACCGCCCGCGCCCCGGCGCGGCGCAACGCAAGCCGGTTCGCCCACCAGGCGATGCGGCTGCCGTGAACCGACGCGGTGACTCCGATCAGGGGGCGTCCCCGTGCGATGAAGGCGGCCATGTCGCCCCCGTCAGACGGCGAGCCGCCGGCCCGCCTCGGCGGCCCAGCCGTCCAGCGCCTCGCGCGCGGCGAAGGCGCGGAAGTCCGTCCCCAGGGCGTCGAGCCGATCGCGGTCCGCCGCCAGCTCCTCCACCGCCACCCAACGGTTCCAGTCCTGAGCCAGGCTCCAGTCCGGGTCGCCCAGCCGGGCGTTCGGCAGGCGGTAATGGAAGGTCGGGCGGGGCCGCACATGCGGGTCGCTCAGCTTGGCCGCCATCGTCTCCGGGGCGAGATGGGCGAACAGCGGGAACAGGTCCAGCTCGCGGTTGCGCGTCGGGTTGGCCTCAAGATAGTCGCCGACCAGCCCGTCGAGGTCGGGACGGTAGGCGGGATCGACGACCTTCACCGCGTAGTCCACCGGAAAGGCGGCGATGAAGCCGGTCAGGCGCCGGGTCGGGTCGACGCGGATCTCGCGGCGCAGCCAGGGGGCCAGCAGCAGGAAGGCCTTCAGATGGTCCAGCACATAGTCGCCGTCGGTGCGCGCCACCTGCGGATTCAGGTGCAGGCCGAAGGCGAACAGCGGGCTGGCGTCCGTGCCGGCGGCTCCCTGGGCGCTCAGGGCGGCGAACAGGGGCTCCAGCTCGGCCAGCCGGTCGATGGGAATGGGCGGGGCGGCGATCTCGAACGGCATGACGAGGCTGCCGATGTTGCCCCACCAGGGCCGCAGCGCCTCCACCACGCCATCCACCGCCTTGCCCACCGCTTTTCCCAGCGGGCCGGCGTCGCTCTCCTCCGTCTTGCCCGGATGGGCGGAGCGCATGTCCAGCTCCACCGCGAAGTCGCCCAGCCGCGTGCCGGTCACCCGGCAGCGGTGCGGGTCCTCCGGCTCCAGCGCGCCCCCGTACAGGCTGCGCACCACGGCCGCCGCCGACGGGGCGTCGAGATTGGCGAATTCGACCTCCACGCCGACCGTGCGCGGGGCGCCGTCCGTCGTGGTGGAATGGGGGGGCGTGCGGAATGCTGTGTCCATGGCGCCCGTTCAACACGGCGCGCGGCACGGCGGTTCCCCGGCCGCCGACCTGTTCAGCCGGGGATGTCGCCCGCCGCCCGCGGCAGATAGAGCGTCACGGTGGTGCCGGCCCCGACCGTGCTGGTCACGGTGACCGTCCCGCCCGACTGCCGGGCGAAGCCGAAGACCTGGCTGAGCCCCAGCCCGGTTCCCTTGCCATCCGGCTTGGTGGTGAAGAAGGGTTCGAAGATGCGGCGCAGATGATCAGGCGGGATGCCGGTTCCGGTGTCGCGGACGGCCAGCGCCACGAAATCGCCGGTCAGGCCGGTGTCGTCGCTCCGCCGCCCCGGCAGGGCGCGGTTTTCCGCCATGACGGTCAGCGTTCCGCCCTCCGGCATGGCGTCGCGGGCGTTCACCGCCAGATTGAGCAGCGCCACCTCCATGGCGTCCGGATCGGCGATGATGGGCCAGAGGTCGTCCGGAACGATCAGGGCGGTGTCCACCGCGCTGCCGGCGGAGCGCGCCAGCAGGGCCTCCAGCGCCGCCTTGCGGCTCTGAAGGCGGAAGGGCACCGGTTCGTAGACGCTGCGGCGGCCGAAGGCGGCCATCTGCCGCATCAGCGCCTGCCCGCGCGCCACGGCACCCTCGATCTCGGGCAGCACGCGGGTGATGCGCTCGGCGTCGTTGGGACGGCTGCGGATGGCGGCGATGCCGCTCATCACGACGGTCAGCAGATTGGCGATGTCGTGGGCGACGCCACCGGTCATGCGGCCAAGGGCCTCCAGCCGCAGGCTTTCCTCCCGCGCCGCCTCCTGGCGGCGGCGCAGCCGCAATTCGCGGGCGAGGAGCCACAGGAAGGCACCGGCCATCAGCAGGCTGGCCAACGCCCCCACCCCGGCCAGCCAGACCGCGTTGGAGACCGGTGCCCGATAGGCGTCCTGCGGGATGGCGAAGTGAACCGACCATCCGTAATCGGGCAGCGTGCGGAAGGCGACCACCGTCGGCGTGCCCTCCAGGCTCATCCCGTCATAGACGCCGCTGCCGGCGGCGCGGCGGGCGCGAAGCGCGTTTTCGCTGGCGTGGCGCCCGATCATGTCCGGCTCTCCGCCGGCCCGTGCCACCAGACGTCCCTCGGCGTCGATGACCGCGGCGATCCAGCCCGGCGGCAGGCGGTTGCCGAACAGCAGGCTCTGGAAGCCCTCCGGCATCACCACCGCCGACAGGACGGCGACCGGCGCGCCGTTGCGCGTCACCGGAACGCGGATGGGGAAGGCGTAATTGCCGCGCGGTCCGCGCAGGATCGTGCCGACCGCCGGCTGGCCCGTCTCCACCACGCGCCGGTGGCTGTCCATGTCCAGCACCCTGCCCCGGACACCGCCCACCAGGAAGGGAGCGTCGACCAGCCGGTTCCCCTCGACGTCGCTGAGGACGATGGTCGTCCACAGGGGAAGCGCGCTCTGCACCCGCTCGGCGTATTCGAAGAAGGTCACGGCGTCGAGTTCGCGGCCCGCGGCGAGACCGTCCAGCAGGGGCGACGCCGCCACCGCCTTCAGCGCGTCCATCTGCGCGGACAGCTCGCGGTCCACCAGGGCCGACAACCGGTCCACCCGCGCGATGGCGTTGGCCTCCATCGCGCTCTGCTGCCCGCGCAGCCAGGCGCCGCCGAGAACCGCCGACAGGACAACCAGAGGCAGCAGCGCGGCCAGCACCAGAAGGACCAGCGGACGATGATGGGACTTCAACGGCAAGCGGGTCTTCCGGATCGGCGGGGCGTGTACTGTACCACGCCTGTCCTCCGCTGAAAGCGGATGATCCGGTTCAGGAATGCTGCGCATCCCGGATTTACCATGGGTTGCAACGGCTTCGCTCATCCACCCATGGTAACCGCAGGACAAAAGGTTGCAGACACCTATTTTGCTGAGACGACGCAGGAGCCGCCGCAGAGGTGCGATCAAGCTGGTCTCCACAACCTTACCGTACAGGCTGGACTCCGCCCACACCGCGGAGGGCGGAACGGGACGAAGGAGAGCGACACATCCATTTCAAGCGGGACGTCATCAGCCACATCCGGCATCGCCCAGCAATGGCCCGCCCACAGCAACGGCCGCCCATTGATCGAAAGGGGTGATGATTACCTCTTCCGATAAAAATAAATCCGAAAATTTTAGGAGAAATACAGAAGTAAATCTTCAACCTCACCCTTCCGTATACCCCTTTATTTCCACCAAGAATCCCGCGGGTTGCCGATCCGTAAGAAAATAAATCCCCTCCATTAACTGCGATTTAACCATGCAAAGGTTATTCGGAACACAGGCGAAACGATAGCGGACTTTCGGTTCCGACTGCTTTCCCGCCCGATGGGAGCCTGTGACACGATGACCTTGCTGGCCCGCCTTTTCCTGCTGGTGCTTCTGGCCGTTCTGCCGGCCCTGGGCATCCAGGCCTACAGCGTGTTCCAGTTCCGTGCGGAACGCGCCGAGGAGGTTGCGGCCCAGGCCGAGCGGCTGCTGCATCTGGTCGAAGGGGAGCAGGCCCGGATCGTCGATGGCGCGCGCTTGATGGTCACCTCCATCGCGGAATCGGCCACCCTGCGATCCGGCGACTACGCCCAATGCCAGGCCCATCTGATCCGGCTCGCCCAACGCGCCCCCGAATACCGCAACCTGTCCGTCCTCGACCGCGACGGCACCGTTCTGTGCAGCGCCGCGCTCGACCATGGCGCCAACCGTACCGCCGCCGACCGTCCCTACATCCGCCGCGCGCTGGAGGAAGGCCGCTTCGTCGTCGGCGAATGGACGACCCCCGGCCCGGCGGCGGAACCCGGCACCGCCATGCTGCCCTTCGCGGTTCCCTTCCGCGACGAGGCCGGCACGGTCGCCGGCGTGGTGACGCTCGGCCTCGACCTGCCCTGGCTGGCCACCAACTTCGCGGCGCGCCCGCTGCCCGAGAACGCCAGCCTGCTGGTCACCGACCGCAACGGCACCATCCTGGTCAAGCTGCCCAACGGCATCGCCCAGCGCGGCGAGCGCGTGCCGCAGCCCTATCTGGACCTGCTGGGCGAAAAGCGCGGCGGCGTCACCACCCTGCCGGGGATGGACGGGGTGGCGCGGGTGCTGGCCTATTCGCCGTCCCGCCAGGGCACGCGCGACCTGTTCATCAGCGTTGGGCTCGACCACACCGCCGTGGCCGGCACCATCGACCGCGCCACCCGCCAGGGCCTGCTGATGACGCTGACCGGGCTGCTGGTCGCCATCCTGGCCGCCTGGATCGGCGGCACCCTGTTCATCCGCCGCCCGGTCGAGGCGCTGATCCGCGCCACCCAGGGCTGGAGCGCCGGCAATTCCAGCGCGCGGGCCGGTCTGGTGGACCGCAAGTCGGAGATCGGCCAGCTCGGCCGCGCCTTCGACGCGATGGCCGAGACGCTGGAGGCCCGCGAGCGCGCGCTGCGCGGCTCGGAGGAGCATCTGCGCGCCGTCCTGGACACCCTGCCCACCTTCATCGGCGTGCTCAGCCCGGTGGGCGACGTGCTTCAGGTCAACCAAACCGCCGTCCAGGCGTCCGGCCTGCCGGTCGAGCAGATCGTCGGCCACCCCTTCCACGAGGCCTGCCGGCGCGCCTTCGCCGGGGCCGC
Organism: Azospirillum sp. UENF 312511; assembly: GCF_058780635.1. Lineage (NCBI taxonomy): Bacteria > Pseudomonadati > Pseudomonadota > Alphaproteobacteria > Rhodospirillales > Azospirillaceae > Azospirillum > Azospirillum sp. UENF 312511. Next base: position 1,272,712 of record NZ_JBSNCG010000003.1, read on the forward strand.
GGGCGACCGCCTGCGCACGGCGGTGGAGCGCGCCGCCCACGGCGACTCCGCGCGCTTCGACGCGCCGGTGCGCATCGCCGGGGACCGCGCTGCGATCATGGAGATGCGGGTCACGTCGATGCGCGGTCCCGACGGGCGGATCACCCACCTGATCGTTTCCGGCATCGACATCACCGAGCGCAAGTCCACCGAGGAGGCGCTGCGCGTCGCCAACGAGCGCTTCCGCACGGCGCTGCGCAACTCCGGCGTCGTGGTCTTCAACCAGGATTGCGCGCTGCGCTACACCTGGATGCACAACCCCGCCCTCGGCTTCACGGCGGACCGCGTCGTCGGCAAGACCGATGCCGAGGTGTTCGAGGACGCCGCCGACGCCGAGGTCGTGACCGCCATCAAGCGCCGCGCGCTGGAGACCGGCGAGGGCGTGCGCGAGGAGGTCCGCATCCGCCAAGCCGGGCAGGACCATTTCTACGACATGACCATCGACCCGCTGCGCGGCCCCGACGGCGCGCTGGCCGGCATCACCTGCGCCGCCGTCGACGTGACCGGCCGCAAGCAGGCCGAGGCCGACCTGCGCCGCGCGCGGGAGGCGGCGGAGCACGCCGCCGCCGGCAAGTCCAAGTTCCTGGCCGTCGCCAGCCACGACCTGCGCCAGCCCGTGCAGTCGCTCTACCTCTTCGCCGCCGCGCTGGGCGACCGCCTGCAGGGCCACCCCAGCCTGCCGCTGCTCGACAACATGCGTCAGGCGCTGGACACGCTGAAGGGCCTGCTGGACGGTCTGCTCGACATGTCGCGGCTGGAATCCGGCAAGATCGCCGCCAACCCGGCGGAGGTCCGGCTGGGCCAGGTGCTGGGCCGTCTGGTCGCCGAATACGCGCCGCGCGCCGCCCAGAAGGGGCTGGAGCTGCGCGCCGTCCCGACGCGGGCCTGGGTGCGCACCGACCCGTCGCATCTGGAGCGCATCCTGCGCAATCTGATCGAGAACGCGCTGCGCTACACCCGCCAGGGCCGCATCCTGATCGGCTGCCGCCGCAGCGGCCCCGACCGGCTGCGCGTCGAGGTGTGGGACAGCGGCGTCGGCATCCCCGCCGACCGGCTGGAGGACATCTTCGAGGAGTTCACCCAGATCCAGGGCAGCGGCGACCGCGGGCTGGGCCTCGGCCTCGCCATCATCAAGCGCCTGTCGAAGCTGCTCGACCACCGCGTCCGCGTGCGCTCGAAGGAGGGCATCGGATCCGTCTTCTCGGTGGAGATGCCGCGCGTCGTCGTGGAGAAGCCCCGCGCCGCCGTGCCGCCGCCCGCCATGGACCTCTTCCGGCAGGCCGCCAACGACTGCGCGACCAAGGGCATGGTGCTGGTCATCGACGACGAGGCGATCATCCTGCTCGGCCTGAAGGCGATGCTGGAGGGCTGGGGTTACAGCGTGCTGACCGCGCGCTCGGGCGACCAGGCGCTGGAACGGCTGCGCGCCGACGGTCGGCGTCCGCAGATCGTGCTGGCCGACTATCAACTCCAGCAGGGGCGGACCGGGCCGGAAGCCCTGGCCGCGGTGCAGGGTCTGGTCGGCAAGGACGTGCCGGGCATCATCCTGACCGGCGACACCGCCCCGGAACGGCTGGACGAGGCCCGCCGCAACGGCTTCAGCATCCTGCACAAGCCGGTCTTCCCCAACGATCTGCGCAAGATGATGGCGAATGCCGGGGCGGCGTAAACGGGCTGGGGCGGTGTAAACGGAAGGAAAGCGTCCGGCGGCGTCAGCGCCGCCGGACGATCCGCCGCCACAGCGGCACCGGGCGCTCCTCCGCAGCCTTCTCAGCCAGCCACTGGTCGGCCAGCTCGCGCACTTGCCAGCCGCCCAGGTAACGGTCGCAGTCGATGGCGCTGTACAGCCGCACCTTGTCCCGGCCGAGTCGTTCGAAATAGTCCAGCGTCCGCTGGCGGTCCGTCGCGTTCATCGGCGGGTTCGTTGGCGGCTTCATCGGGTCCATGGAGCGCATCCTGTCCGGCCTCCCCTATGTGATGCCCAAAAGAACGGCATACACCCGTCGCAGTTTGTTCAGTTGGTATATGGATTGGGCACGCAAGCATCCCAATAAGCCTTTGGTTGCAAGAGCTTCCTTCCGGCCCTTCCAACGAAGGTCAGGCTTGCGCGGCCGCAGCCGCCCATCCCTTCCCACCCGCCCCGCGCGCGTGCACAATGCGGCACACGGATGCGTGGGCGGCGGGTCGCCGCCCGACGCGATCAAAAGACACCTTCAGAACCGGGAGCGGGGGATCATGAGGAAGACGTCGTGGATGGCCGGAGCCCTGGCGGCGGCCGTCGCCGGGCTGTGCGCGGTTTCGGCCTCGGCGCAGACCAAGGTGACCGTGGCGATGAGCGGCTGGACCGGCTTCGCGCCGATCACGCTGGCTAAGGAAACCGGCATCTTCAAGAAGAACGGCATCGAGGTCGAGATCAAGAAGATGCCGACCTCCAACCGCCACCAGGCGATGGCGGCGGGCGAGGTGCAGGCGATCACCACCACGGTGGACACGCACCTGCTCTACGCCTCCTCCGGCGTGGACGTGACGCAGGTGCTGGTGCTCGACAGCTCGCACGGCGGCGACGGCATCGTCGTGCGCGACGCGGTCAACAGCCTCGCCGACCTGAAGGGCAAGCAGGTGGCCGTGCAGTATGGCGGCGTGCCACAGTTCTGGCTGGCCTATGTGCTGAAGAAGAACGGCCTGTCGATCGGCGAGGTGCAGACCGTCAACCTCCAGCCGTCCGACGCCGCCAACGCCTTCGTCGCCGGCCAGTTCGACGCCGCCGTGACCTATGAGCCGTACCTGTCCAAGGTGCGCGAGGCCAACGGCAAGATCATCGTCACGTCGGACCAGACGCCGGGCGTCATCATCGACACGCTGGCCTTCCAGCCCGACTACATCCAGAAGAACCCGAAGGTCGTGAAGGCCTTCGTCGACAGCTGGTTCGAGGCGCTGGACGAGATCAAGAAGGACGAGAAGAAGGCCTTCGAGATCATGGCCCGCGACGTCAACCAGACGCCGGAACAGTTCGCCACCTCCGCCAAGACCGTGCTCTGGTACGACAAGGCCGGCAACATCGAGTATCTGACCAAGACCATGCCGACCTTCATCAAGGAGGTCCAGGACGTGATGCTGGAGGCCAAGCTGATCCGCAAGGCCCCGCCGAGCCTGGACAGCATGACCGACACGTCCTTCGTTAAGTAAGCTCTTGCCCCCTCCCCAGCCCTCCCCCGCTTCGCGGGAGAGGGGGTTAAGTTCCCTCCCTCGCCGAAGGCGGGGGAGGGTTAGGGAGGGGGCGCCGCCTTCCAAACCCGACAACGGTCCGCCAATCCCATGTCCCCCCTCTTCACTCCGCTGAAGCCGGTCGCTCCGGCGCTGCGCACGGTGCTGGGCATCGCCTGTTTCGTGCTGTTCTTCCTGGGCTGGGGCATCGCCACCTACGGCGGCTTCGTGAAGCCGCTGTTCCTGGCCTCGCCCGGCGACACGCTGACGGCGGGCATCGCGCTGTTCCGGGAGTTCGGCTTCGCCGAGGACATCGCCGTCACGGTCTGGCGCGTCTTCGCCGGCTTCGTCATGGCCGCCGCCCTGGCGGTGCCGCTGGGCATCCTGATGGGGGCCTTCAAGCCGGTGGAGGCCTTCTTCGAAGCCTTCGTGTCCTTCGCCCGCTATCTGCCGGCCTCGGCCTTCATCCCGCTGCTGATCCTGTGGGCCGGCGTGGGCGAGCTGCAGAAGATCCTGGTCATCTTCATCGGCTCGGTCTTCCAGCTCATCATCATGGTGACGGTCATCGTGTCGGGCATCCGCAGCGATCTGGTGGAGGCCGCCTACACGCTGGGCGCCAAGCGCGACGGCGTGGTGCTGCGCGTCCTGCTGCCCGCCGCCTCGCCGCAAATCTTCGAGGCGCTGCGCCTCGTGCTCGGCTGGGCCTGGACTTACGTGATCGTGGCGGAGCTGGTGGGCGCGTCGCGCGGCATCGGCCACATGATCATCGACGCCCAGCGCTTCCTCGACACCGGGCAGATGATCTTCGGCATCTTCATCATCGGCGTGATCGGCCTGATCACCGACCTGCTGTTCCGGGCGCTCAACGCCCGTCTCTTCCCGTGGGCCAAAGGACGATAAGCGCCGGCCATGAGCAAGCTGTCCATCCGCAACGTCGAGAAGACCTTCCCCGGCCGCAACAGCACGGCGCCGACACGCGCGCTGGTGCCGACGAGCCTGGAGGTCGCCGACAACGACTTCATCACCATCCTGGGGCCGTCGGGCTGCGGCAAGTCCACGCTGCTGCGCATCGTCGCCGGTCTGGAGACGCCCACCGCCGGCGAGGTGCTGCTGGAGGGCAAGGCGGTGTCCGGCCCCGGCCCCGACCGCGGCATGGTCTTCCAGTCCTACACGCTGTTCCCCTGGCTGACCGTGCGCGACAACGTCTGCTTCGGCCTGCGCGAGCGCGGCCTGCCGCGGGCGGAGCAGTTGGCGATCGCCGACCGCTTCCTGGCCCAGGTCGGGCTCAAGGGCTTCGAGAACCACCACCCCGCCCAGCTCTCCGGCGGCATGCAGCAGCGCACGGCGCTGGCCCGCGCGCTGGCCAACGACCCGAAGATGCTGCTGCTCGACGAGCCCTTCGGCGCGCTGGACCACCAGACGCGCGAGCTGATGCAGGAGCTGCTTCTGGGCATCTGGGAGGCCGACCGCAAGACGGTGATGTTCGTCACCCACGACATCGACGAGGCCATCTTCATGGCCAGTCGCGTGGTGGTGATGTCGGCCCGCCCCGGCCGCATCAAGTGCGACATCCCCATCGATCTGCCGCACCCCCGTTCCTACAAGGTCAAGACCACCCCGGAATTCGCCGCCTACAAGGAACGGCTGACCGAGGAGATCCGCGTCGAGACCATCAAGGCTGTGACGATGGAGCGCTGACCAACGCTCCCCACCGGACCCGAGAACACCAGGGAGCGGCGCCGGCGGGCGCCGCTCCTTTCTTTTTCCACCACCGGATCAGAGCTGGTGACCGGTGTTCACGACCAGATCGGACAGGACGACGCCGGCGCGCTCGGCGTCCGACGCGAGCGTGCGCGGGCAGTTCCAGTGCAGCCGCCCGTCGATTTCAAGCATCCGGCCATGGCGCTTCACCACCCACACGCCGGTTGTCGCCAAGCGGATGACACGGGCCAGCGGTTCCCCCCCAGCGCGAACCAGGGATGTGGATTGGCCTACGGCCGGAACCGCTGGATGGATCGCCGCATCCGAGCGCTCGAAGGCCGGCGCGCAGGGATGGGCGCTGACCGGCTGCAACGGATGCCGTTCACGGCGGTCACTCGGGCGGCTCGCCGGGAGTGCGGCAAGCGCCTGCGGTCGGGAAAGATGCAGCATGGTGGGCATCCTGGGACGTTTCCGATGAGCCTGCGTCCTCAATGTCGCGCAGGTCGTTAGGACACTGAACGTTCCACGCGCCCTGAATGAAGTAAAGAGGAAACACCCCCGAATCAGTGCAACCATTCGACGCGGGACAATGGTAAAAAAGCAATAACCAGATTATTTTTATAGTTATTGACTGTTCACCAAACACCGCTCCCCCTGGCTTTGCAGAGCGCTTGCGGACTCCTATTTCGAGGGAGGGTGAGGAGTCAGGCCCACTCTCTTAGGGGTGAAAAGGATGGCTTTCTGCCCCGGAATAGTCACACGCAAAAGCGTGTTCATTCCGTAAGCATGCGACTCAAGCGCAGGCTTGGCCGCTGGCTTCCGAGGCTGGCGGCACCTAAGAATGCAGGGAAGAAAACGGGTAGGATCATGGTGAAGAAACTGGCAGTAATCGTGGTTGGCGGCCTTGTTCTGACGGGTTGCTCGAACCTCAGCCACCGCGAACAGCGCACGCTGTCGGGTGGCGCCATCGGCGCCGCGGGCGGTGCCGCGGTCGGCGCCCTGACGGGGGGCAGCGCCGTGATGGGTGGCGTGATCGGCGGCGCGGCCGGCGCCGCGGTGGGCGCCTTGAGCTCCAACAACGGCAAACACCGGTAAACACCGGTTTCACAACGGGAATCAGGCCGCCGGACCAATGTCCGCGGCCACCCCGCACGCCTGCGCGCCCTCAATGTCAGGGCTTCAGCAGACGTCTGATTTTCAGGGAGATGTTGGAGCGGGTGAAGGGAATCGAACCCTCGTCGTAAGCTTGGGAAGCTTCTGCTCTACCATTGAGCTACACCCGCGCGCCGCATGTTTATAGGCGACGCTTTCGCCGCTTTCAAGCGGTTCGAGCATGCCACAGGCGGGATTCGGAAAGTTCCCGCGGGGACGCGGCGAAAACCGACACCAGCGGCGAGATCAGTCGCGGAAACAAGGCGGTGCCGCCGGCCTCCTGCCGAACGTCTTCGTTCGCGGGCACGCCGTAGCCCTCGTCCACCGTCGGGACGGTCACCATTCCGGCGGCGCCGGCCAAGGCGCCGGGGACCAGTTCCAGGCCGAGGAAGCGGTCGAGATCCACCGGTCCCGGCAGGGCCATGTCCAGTGTCAGCTCCCGCGTGAAGCCGAACCGCGCGTAATAGGGCGCGTCGCCGACCAGGATCACCGCCCGGTGCCCCAGTGCCGCCGCCTTGTTCAGGCTCATCCGGATCAGCTTGCTGCCGAGCCCGCCGCCCTGCAGCCGGTCCGACACCGCGATCGGGCCGAGCAGGAGCGCCGGCACCGTGCCGCCGATGGTCACCGGCCAGTAGCGGATCGTGCCCTCCAGAATCTCGTTGCCCAGCTCGTCATGCTCGATGGCGACGAAGCCGAGCTCTGGGATCGGGGCCACGCCCTCCCGCAGCTTGTAGGCGGTCTTCTTGAAACGATCCGGGCCGAAGGACCGGTCGAGCAGGGCTGCGATCGCCGCGTCGTGCCGCGGCTCTTCCAGGGAGATCATCATGTCAAAGGGCTTCCCGGCAGAAAGACTGTAGTCGGAGGCGGATCGCGCCGCCGCGCCGGGGGAGCGCCGGATCAGTGCCGGCGGAGACCCGAAGCGTCCGCACGCGACCCAAGGACGGCCGCACCCGCGCGCAGCGCGGCGTGGCGTCGTCGTCGGATGCTGATGCTGTGCGGACGAGACATGGGCAAGGCTCTTCGGCCGTTGCAGGGACCTCGCATATAACACCAGTGGACAGGGGGTTCAAGCGATCGTGAAAGGGCCGGAACCGGCCCGTTGCGCATGGCTTCCCGGTGTGTCCTGCATGCATCGCCGCGGCACCCGTCCCGTCGCTTCCGGGCATCCGGAGGGGGTGTCCCCCGCTCCGCCACTGGACAGGCGCTTTCCCCCGCCCCTATTCTCAGTGCCGGGAGTGCCGCCATGTACACGAAAGTCACCCGCGCGATCCGCGTCACCGTCCAGCCGGTCTTTCTCGACGAGCAGTCCATGCCCGCCGAAAGCCGCTATGTCTGGGCCTATCACGTCCGGATCGAGAACGAAGGCCAGGAAACCGTCCGGCTGCGCACACGCTATTGGCACATCACCGACGCGCTGGGGCGCGTGCAGGAGGTCCGCGGGCCGGGCGTGGTGGGCGAACAGCCGGTGCTGGAACCCGGCGGCAGCTTCGAATACACCAGCGGAACGCCGCTTCCCACGCCATCCGGGATCATGGTCGGTTCCTACCGCTTCGAAACGGGGGGCGGCGAGGCCTTCGACGTGGCGGTCCCCGCCTTCTCGCTGGACAGCCCGCACCAGCCCCGCCAGCTGAACTGACGCCCGCCGTGCGACGGCCGGCATTGAAAAACCACCGGGCGCGTGCAACCAATCGCCGCAGCGCGGGCTGAAAGACCGAACCCGGCGCCTTGACTGTGGGGCCTTCGAACCCACTTGCGCCATACTCCGCCCTACTGCCTGCCGGCTTTCTCGAAAGTCCCGGTGAACCGGGCGAGCTGTGGGCCGTACTCATACCTGACTTGCCGGCTCCGGCATTGTGTGCCGCGGCGACGGCCCGCATGTGATCAGAACCTGTTTGACCAGGAATCGAAAGGCTTCGCCCCGTGACGGCTTCCAAGACTCCGCACGCCGACAACGTCCTCCGCGGCCCCGGCCACCCCGCCGACACCGGCCATGGCGAGATCGTGCGCCCCACCCGTGCCGAGGCCGAGGACGCCGTCCGCACGCTGATCCGCTGGGCCGGCGACGATCCGTCGCGCGAGGGTCTGGTCGGCACGCCCGACCGGGTGGTTCGCTCCTACGAGGAGTTCTTCGCCGGCTACGCCATCGATCCGGAGGAGATCCTCGCGCGCACCTTCGAGGAGACCGACGGCTACGACGAGATGGTCGTCCTGCGCGACATCCGTCTGGAGTCCTACTGCGAGCACCACATGGTGCCGATCATCGGCAAGGCCCACGTCGCCTATCTGCCCCGCCAGCGCGTCGTCGGCATCTCCAAGCTGGCGCGTCTCGTCGAGGCCTACGCCAAGCGCCTGCAAATCCAGGAGAAGATGACGGCGCAGATCGCCAACGCCATCGATCAGGTGCTCCAGCCCGAAGGCGTCGCCGTGGTGATCGAGGCGCAGCACCAGTGCATGACCACCCGCGGCGTGCACAAGACCGGCGTCACCATGGTGACCAGCCGGATGCTGGGCGCCTTCCGCAGCGACCCGTCCACCCGGCGGGAGTTCCTGTCGATGATCGGCAATCCCGGCTCGCGCGCGGAATAGGTCGGGTCGGCCCTAATCGGCGCGGATGCCGTGCTGGCGCAGCAGGCTGTAGAGCGTCGGACGGCTGACCCCGAGCAGGCGCGCCGTCGCCGACAGGTTGCCGCCGGAGCGGGCCAGCGAATCGAGCAGGGCGCGCCGCTCCGTCTCGTCGCGCAGGACGCGCAGGGTCGGCGGGGCGTCCCCGGTGGCCAGCCGGCGCCCCTCCAGCTCCAGGTCGGCGCGCTGGAAGGCGCGCTGCACCACCCCGGCCAGCTCCTGCGCGTCGATCGGCTTGCCGCACACCTCGTGGGCGCCGCGGGCCACCGCTCGCACCGCCAGCACCCGCTGGTCGTATGGGGCGAGCGCGATGACCTTGATTGACGGCGCCTCGCCCAGGATCAGCGACAGGGCGTCCAGGCCATCGCCGCTTCCGTTCGGCGATTCCGCCAGCTGGGCCAGATCGACCGACAGGGCCACCACCGGGGGCCGGTACGCCCGCACCGCCTCCAGCGCGTCCGCCACGCCGCCCGCGGCGACGATCCGGCACGCCGGCAGGGCGTCCTGGACCCGGCCTTCCAGGGTGGGATCGTCATCGACGACAAGCAGCGTGCGTGGAACCATGATTCTCCAACTCTCCGACCGGGAAACGGGCCGGCGCTCAGAATCGCGGCAGGCGGCCCGTCTGTCCAAGGCGCGTTGGCATGAACACGGGCGCAATTTGGGCAAAATTGCATCGTCGAAAGGGGTGCACCGCGGCGTTGCGCCCTCCCCTCCGGCCCCCTCTCCCCCTCGCCCGAGCGGTCTGCTAAGCTCCCGACGCACAAGGGCGAATCCGCGCCCGGGGGAGCAAGGTCATCATGGCGGCGAAGGTCACACCGGCAGTGAACGCGGCGAAGGCGGCGGGGATGGCCCACCGCCTGATGGAGTATGAGTACGACCCCTCGGCGGACGCCATCGGCCTGCACGCCGCGGCGGCGATGGGACTGGACCCGGCGGTGGTCTACAAGACGCTGATCGTCCAGCTGGAGCCGAAGGCGCTGGCCTGCGTCGTCATCCCCGTCGCGGCGAAGCTGGACCTGAAGGCGCTGGCCGCCGCCGCGGGAGCCAAGAAGGCCGATCTCGCCGACCCCGCCCTGGCGGAGCGCACCACCGGCTACATGGTCGGCGGCATCAGCCCGCTGGGCCAGCGCAAGGCGCTGCCCACCTTCATCGACTCCAGCGCCGAGGCCCTGCCGGAGATGGTCGTCAACGGCGGGCGCCGCGGCCTGCAGATCGCCTTGGCCCCGGCGGATCTGGCCCGCGCCACCAAGGCCGTGGTGCGGCGGATCGTGGTGCAGTAGGCAAACCGCCCGCCCACACCCCCGCCATGCCACCGCCGCGCTACCGTCGCGGCCGGGTTCCGGATAGGGTGCCGGCACGATGTCCCACTCTGCGCCCCACCCCGCCCTTGCGAAGCTCCCGCCATGCTGACCGCCAACCTCGCCGCCCTGGGGGCCGCGCTCTGCTGGGCGGCCAGCGGGCTGATCGCCATCGGCCCGGTGCGGGCCATCGGCTCGGTCGCCTTCAACCGCCTGCGCATGAGCATCGTCTTCGTCGGCACGGCGCTGGCCGCGACGCTGCTCGGCGGCTGGCAGACTCTCGACCTGCAGGGGGCGGCGATCCTGGCGCTGTCCGGCGCGGTCGGCATCGTGATGGGCGACACCGCGCTGTTCTGGGCGCTGGGGCGCATCGGCCCGCGCCGCAACTCGGTCATCTACGCCACCAACGCGCCGATCACCGCGCTGCTCGCCTGGGCCGTGCTGGGGGAGGCGCTGGGGCCATGGACGGCGGTCGGCATCGCGCTGGTCACCGCCGGGGTGATGCTGGCGATCTTCTTCCGCGCCAGCCCGGTCCCGAACGGCACCGGCACCGTTCCCCATGACTGGGAGTCGGTGCGGGGGCGCCTGCTGGTCGGCGTCGGCGCCTGCCTGATCGCCGCCGTCTGCCAGGCCGCCGGCTCGGTCATCGCCCGGCCGGTGATGGCGGCGGGCGCCGACCCCATCGCGGCGGCGGCGGTGCGCGTCGGCATGTCGGGGCTGCTGCTGTTCGCGGGCGGGCTGCTGCCCGGCCAGCGCTTCGGCTTCGGCCCCGGCCTGACGCCGCGCATCTTTGCCCAGATAGTGGTGAACGGCTTCATCGGGCTGGGGCTGGGCATGACGCTGCTGCTGATCGGGCTGGCCCACGGCAACGCCGGCGTGGTCGCCACCCTGTCGGCCACCAGCCCGGTGCTGATCCTGCCCATGCTGTGGGTCTGGACCCGCCAGCGTCCGGGGGCCGGAGCCTGGGCAGGCGCCATCGTGGCGGTGCTGGGGGTGGCGCTGATCGTCAACCGCTGAGGCTGTCCGGCAAATTCCCGGCGGCTGAAAAATTTTATCTGAAACGGTTGCGTCCGCCAATTTCCGGGGCAGGATGGAGAAACCGTCTCCAGGTTCCCGCATTCCGATAAGGCGCGACACCCCATGGCCTCCCCCCGCCGCAAGCGTTCCGGCGCCGATTCCGCCGCGCCGCTGCTGCATCTGATCCGCTTCCTGCCCTACCGCCTGGCGGTGCTGTCCAACACGGTCAGCCACACGGTGGCGAAGCTGTACGAGAAGCGATTCGGCATCACCATCCCGGAATGGCGGGTCATCGCCGTGCTGGGCGGCGGCGAGACGCTGAGCGCGGGGGAGATCGCCCAGCGCACCGCCATGGACAAGGTGCAGGTCAGCCGGGCGATCAGCCGGATGCTCGATTCGGGTCTGATCCTGCGCGAATCGGGCGCCACCGACCGCCGCAAGGCGCAGCTGACCCTGACGCCGAAGGCGCTGGCGATCTACACGGAGATCGTCCCCCTCGCCCTGGACTACGAGCGGGAGCTGACCGGCGCCCTGACGGAGGAGGAGATGGGCCAGCTCGACGGCCTGCTGGCCAAGCTCCAGGCCCGGGCCGACGCGCTGGCCACCCGGCCCGCCGCGCCGCCCAGCTCTCAGGCTCCGGGCGCGGACTGATCGCTTCAGGCGAAGTCCTTGAAGCTGTCCGCCACCGCCCGGTCGTAGCCCTGGCTGGCGCGCAGGAGCTGCCGCGTGTAGTCCTCCCGCGCCGCGCCACGGCGCAGGGCCTCCACGTCCATCTCCTCGACGATGCGGCCGCGGTTCATCACGGCCAGCCGGTCGCACATGGTGGCGACGACCGCCAGATTGTGGCTGACCAGCACGTAGGTCAGCGCGTGCTCCGCCCGCAGCCGCTTCAGCAGGTTGAGGATTTCCGCCTGCACCGACACGTCGAGCGCCGAGGTCGGCTCGTCCAGCAGCAGCACGCGCGGCTCCAGCACCAGGGCGCGGGCGATGGCGACGCGCTGGCGCTGCCCGCCGGAGAGCTGATGCGGGTAGCGGAAGCGGAACTGCGGCCCCAGCCCGACGTCGCGCAGCACCCGGTCGATCCGCGCGTCGGCGTCGCGCAAGCCATGGATGGCGATGGGCTCGGCCAGGATGCGGTCGATGGTGTGGCGCGGGTGCAGCGAGCCGTAGGGGTCCTGGAAGACCATCTGGCAGGACTTGAAGAAGCCCTTCTCACGACGACGGCCTTGCGCCGCGCCGGCCACGGCGATGGACCCGGTCCAGTCGTGGTTCAGCCCGACGACGGCGCGCAGCACCGTCGATTTGCCCGACCCCGATTCGCCGACCAGCCCGAAGCTCTCGCCCTCCCGCACGGTGAAGGACACCCCCTGCACGGCGGCCACCGCGTCGGCGCCATGGCCGAAGGTGACGCGCAGATCCTTGACGTCGATCATCGCCCGCCCTCCAGCCAGGACGGGTCGCGCGCCAGCACCGGCAGCTCCGCCCGCGTGTCGTCCAGGCGCGGCAGGCTGTCGAGCAGGCCGCGGGTGTAGGGATGCTTGGCCGCGTGCAGCTCCGACGCGCGGCAGGTCTCGACCACCCGGCCGGCGTACATGATCAGGATGCGGTCGCAGAAGGACGCCACGAGGTTCAGGTCGTGGCTGACGAAGATCATTCCCATGCCGCGGCTGGAACACAGCTCGTCCATGATTGCCAGCACCTGCATCTGCACCGTGACGTCGAGCGCCGAGGTCGGCTCGTCGGCGATCAGCAGGTCGGGGTTGGGGATCAGCATCATGGCGATCATGATGCGCTGGCCCATGCCGCCCGACACCTCATGCGGGTAGAGGCCGTAGACGCGCTCCGGGTTGCGGATGCGCACGGCCTCCAGCATTTCCAGCGCGCGCCGCTTCGCCTCCACCGTGCCGGCGCTGGAATGGACGCGGTAGGCCTCGGCGATTTGGGCGCCGATGGTCATCACCGGGTTCAGCGAGAATTTCGGGTCCTGCATGACCATGGAGATGCGCCGGCCGCGGATGCCACGCAGCCGCTTCTCCGGCAGGGTCATCAGGTCCTCGCCCTGGAAGCTCAGCCGGTCGGCGGTGACGACGCCGGGCGCCGGGACCAGCCGCAGGATGGCCCGCCCGGTCATCGACTTGCCGGAGCCGGATTCGCCGACGATGCCCAGCTTTTCCCGCCCGACGGTGAAGGAGACGCCGCGCACCGCCTGCGTCACGCCCGTCCGGGTGGGGAAGGAGATGCGGAGGTTCTCGACCTCCAGCAGAAGTGTCTCGCTCATTGACGGTTGGGTCATTGGCCTTTCGGGTCCAGAACGTCGCGCAGGCCGTCGCCCAGCAGGTTGAAGCCCAGGCTGACCACGAAGATGGCGATGCCGGGCATGGTGGCGACCCACCACTGCTCCAGCACATACTGCCGCCCGGTGGCGATCATCGCGCCCCATTCCGGGGCGGGCGGCTGCGCGCCGAGGCCGAGGAAGCCCAGCCCCGCCGCCGTCAGGATGATCCCCGCCATGTCCAGCGTCACCCGCACGATCAGCGAGGAGGAGCAGAGCGGCACCACATGGCCGAGGATGATCCGCGGCGTCGAGGCGCCCTGGAGCCGGGCCGCGCTGATGAAGTCGCTCTTGCGGATGGTGATCGTCTCGGCCCGCGCGATGCGGGCGTAGGGCGGCCAGCTGGTGATCGCGATGGCGATGATGGCGTTCTCGATGCCCGGCCCCAACGCCGAGACGAAGGCCAGCGCCAGGATCAGCTTCGGAAAGGCCAGGAAGATGTCGGTGACGCGCATCAGCACCGCGTCCACCCAGCCGCCGAGATAGCCCGCCACCGTCCCGATCAGCAGCCCGGCCACCGGCGCGGTCACCGCGACCAGCGCCACGATCATCAGCGTCAGGCGGGAGCCGTAGAGGATGCGCGACAGGATGTCCCGCCCGAAGGCATCGGTGCCCAGCCAGTGCGCCGCGCTGGGCGGCAGCAGCCGCTGCGACAGGTCCTGCGTGTAGGGGTCGTAGGGGGCGAGCAGCGGGGCCAGCGCCGCCATCAGCACCAGCAGCAGCACGATGCCCAGCCCGATCATCGCCAGCCGGTTGCGCGCGAAGGCCAGCCAGCCCAGATAGACCCGGCCCATCCGGGCCTGCCCGCGGGACTGCGGCGTCTCGGCGGTCAGCCACGCCCGCAGCCCGCCTTCGGTCGAATGAGTCTGTGCGGTCATCATGCCCCCCTCATCGCGCACGGGGATCGAGCAGGCGGTACAGCAGGTCGGACAGCAGGTTCAGGCCGATGAAGACCGCCCCCACCACCAGCGTGCCGCCCAGCACCGCGTTCATGTCCGCCGACAGCAGCGAGTTGGTGATGTAGAGCCCCAGCCCCGGCCAGGCGAACACCGTCTCGGTCAGCACCGACCCCTCCAGCAGCGACGCGTAGGACAGCGCCACCACCGTGGTCAGCGGCACCGCGATGTTGCCCAGCGCGTGGCGCCAGATCACCCGCGCCTCCGACATACCCTTGACGCGGGCCGTCGTGATGTATTCCTGGCGAAGCTGGTCCAGCATGAAGCTGCGCGTCATGCGCGCGATGTAGGCGACGCTGTAGAGGCCGAGGATGCCCGCCGGCAGCACCAGATGGTGCAGCGCGTTCCAGAACACGTCGGTCTCGCCGGCCAGCAATGCGTCCACCGTGATGATCCCGGTCACCGGATCGACCAGCCCCTCGTAGAAGACGTCCACCCGCCCCGGCCCCGGCGCCCAGTCGAGCCGCGCGTAGAAGACCAGAAGCGCCATCAGCCCCAGCCAGAAGATCGGGATGGAATGGCCGATCAGCCCGATCACCCGGATCAGATGGTCCGGCCAGCGCCCGCGATGGACGGCGGCCATCACCCCCGCCGGGATGCCCAGCAGCACGCCGACGACCAGCGCGGCGGTGGCCAGCTCCAGCGTCGCCGGGAAGACGCGCAGGATGTCCTCCAGCACCGGGCGGGAGGTCAACACCGAGGTGCCGAAATCGCCCTGGAGCACGTCGCCGACGTAGCGCAGGAACTGCTGCCACAGCGGCAGGTCCAGCCCCAGCTCCTGCCGGACGCGGGCGTAGGTATCGGCGGACACGCGGTCGCCGACCACGGCGATCACCGGGTCGATGGGCACCACGCGCCCGATCAGGAAGGTGACGAGCAGGAGGCCGAGGACGGTCAGCGCCACCGAGACGAGCAGCCCCGCCCCGCGAATCGCATGACGCCGCCCCGGCATCCCCGGTCGTTTCAAGATAGCGGCCAAGTTTCACCCTAACGCAACGTCAAAAAAACCCTCTCCCCTCTGGGGAGAGGGGAGGGTGAGGGGGTCTCGCGACTCCTGTACGTCCGGCAAAAGCCCATCCCCCTCACCCTAACCCTCTCCCCGGAGGGGAGAGGGAACGAAGCGCTGGGGAAGAACACGCTCCTTACTTCTTGCTGACCTTCCAATAATAGTTGCTGTCGAAGCTCGGGCCCCAGACCAGCCCCTCGACGTTGCTGCGCTCCGCGATCACCTCGGTCTGCTGGAACATGATGACGAAGGGCGAGGTCTCCAGCACCTCGCGCTGAAGCTCCTGGTACATCGCGGCGCGCTTGGCGGTGTCGCGCTCCTCGACCGCGGCGGCGGTCTTCTTGGTCAGCTCAGGGATGTCCCAGGCGTTGCGCCAGGACAGCGGCTTGGCCTTCGCGTCGTCGGCGTTGTCCGGGTTGGCGGCGAAGGTGTCGGCGTTGGTGTTCGGGTCCTGGTAGTCGGCGCCCCACTGGTAGAGCAGCGCCTCGTGGTTGCGGGCGCGGTATTTGGTCACCACCTGCTTGCCGTCCGCCGGCAGCAGCTTGACCGTGATGCCCGCCGCCGCCGCGCTGCCCTGGATGGCCTGGGCCATGTCCATGCTGGGCGAGGTGTTGCGGACGTCCATGGTCACTGTGATGCCGTCCGGATAGCCGGCCTGCTTGAGCAGTTCCTTCGCCTTGGCCGGATCGTACGTGTACGGGTTCTCCTCCAGCGCGCCGAGGAAGCCCTTGGGCAGGAAGGCCTGATGCACGGTGCCGAGACCGTTCATGATGGTCTTCGCCATGCCGTCGTAATCCACGGCGTACTTGAAGGCCTTGCGCACGTCGGGCTTGGCCAGCACCTCGTTCTTCTGGTTCAGGCCGAAGTAATAGAGCGTGCCCTTGGGCGCCTGGACGATGCGGATCTTGTCGTTGCCGCGCAGCGGTTCGAACTGCTCCGGCTTCAGGTTGCGGGCCACGTCGACGTCGCCCTTCTCCAGCAGCAGGCGCTGGGTCGCCGGCTCGGCGATGTGGCGGATCAGCACGCGCTTCACCGCCGGGGCGCCGCCCCAGTAGTTGGCGTTGGCCTCCAGCGACAGAAGCTCGCTGGCCTTCCACTGGCGCAGCACGAAGGGGCCGGACCCGGCGGAGTTGGCCTTGAGGAAGGCGGCGCCGAAGTCGCCGTTGACCTCCTTGCTCTTGACCAGCTTGGCATCGACCACGCCGGAGACGTCGGCGGTCAGGCAATAGAGCACGAAGGTCGGGGCGTAGGTCTTGTCCGTCTCGAACACCAGGGTGCGCGGGTCGGTGGCGCGGACCTTCTGGTCGACGTTCTCCGGCGTCAGGCCGAACTGGGTGAGGATGAAGGCCGGCCCCTTGTTCATCTTCACGGCGCGCTGGAGCGAGTAGGCCACGTCCTCCGCCGTCAGCGGGTTGCCGGAGTGGAACTTGATCCCGTCGCGGATGGTGAAGGTGAAGGTCTTGCCGTCTTCGGAGACGGTCCAGCTTTCCGCGACCTGCCCGTAAATCTTGCTGACGTCGTTGACGTCGAAGCGGATCAGCCGGTCATAGACCTGGGCGCCGTATTCGGCCCCCGACAACTCGAAGATCTCGCCGGGATCGAGCGTCACGATGTCGTCGAACTGCCAGGCCATGACCAGCGTGTCCTTCGGCGTGTCGGCCAGGACCGGCGTGGCCGCAAGGCCGAAGGAAAGACCGGCGGACAGAAGGGCGGCACCGGCCAGACGGCGCGCGAGCGTGTTCATGGTTCCCATACTCCCTGCGTGATCCCGGAACGACCCCGGACGGGGCGAATTCTCTTTGGAATTCTTAGCGGTTAACGGCCGGATGATCCGGCGGCGCGGGTTCGCCTGTCAAGCGGGCGGCGGTCATAGCGGCCCCCGTGATCGAACGCGAACGCCTTAACCCGGTCCGCAACAGGCTTGCCGATCCCGCCCTTCCGTCCACATCGCTGGCAAAGCGATGGAGGACCCATGGACCAGGACCGCGAGAACGGCCAGTCGCGCGTGCCCAAGCCGCCGAGCCGCGACGAGGTGGAGAAGATCAGCGACGCGCAGCGCTTCATCACCGACGACTGGACCGGCGACGGCGGGAAACCGGCGGACCAGTCCACGGACAATAGCGAACGTTGAGTCCGGCACCGTCCCCGCGTAGCCTCGTCCCTCAAGGACCACACACGCGGGGATGACCATGATCGGAAACGACGGAAAGCCGGTGTCGAAGGAGGGCCTGCGCCAGCACCTCGCCGCCTACAACACGCAGTCGCGCGGCTCAAAGGAGTTCGCGGCCATCCCGCGCGCGCTGGTCACCGTCTGCGACAATCTGAAGGCCGGCAAGACCACCTACGTGAAGTGCCTGGACGGCCAGTTGCAGCTGTCCCGGCGCAAGGACAACAGCGTCCAGGCGGCGTAGCGGCCCCTTCCCCTTCACCCCTCGCCCTTTGCCGGAAAATCGAACCAGGGCAGGCGCAGGAACTCATGCTCCCGCAGCCGCAGTGCCCGCCCGCGCCGCATCCAGTCGTGGAGGGCGGCGTAGGGCGCCGCCTGATCCAGCGTCCAGGCCGCCCCGCCCCGGTCGAAGAACCAGCCGATGTAGGCGCCGACGAGCCCGAGGAACTCCCGCCCCGCCGCGGTCGGCGCGATGCCGAGGAAGCTGACGATGAGGTCGTCGAACGGCCCGCGGGCGCGGCGGTCGCGCATGATCGTCAGGTCCCAGCCCGACCCGTCGCGCAGATCCGACGGAAGAGGAGCCGTGCAGCGGGCGTCGATGTCGGTGATGAAGACCGGCGCCCCCGTCTGGTCCAGCAGGTCCAGGGCCACGAAGAAGCGCGCGCAGGCGTAATAGGTCGTCTCCGCCCCCGGCGCGTGGGCGGACAGGTCGATGCGCTCCAGCGACCAGGACAGCCGCCCCGCCTGGGCGGCACAGCGGCGGTCCAAGTCGGCACAATCCTCCGCACCGGGGTTCACGACATGGACATGCACGCGGTCGCCCGCCGGGTCCTTCAGCGCATGGGAGAGGAACCAGCCGCCGAAGCGTCGCCAGTAGCCGGAATCGACGCTGACCAACAGGATCGCCCCGCCTTCGGCCGCGGGCGGAACCGGCATCGACCGCTCCCCCACCTCGGCGATGCGCGGCCGGTACCCGGCGAGCGCGGCGAGGAAGACCGGGCGCGCATCGACCTGCCGCCATTTCGCCGCCTGCGGGTCGGCGCGGATCGCCTCCTCCGACCAGCCGCGCAGACAGCGACGGACGAGACGCGAGGCGGTCACCAGCCGCCCCCGGCGGTAAAGCCCGTGGGCGATGCAGGCCGCCGCCGCGCCATCCCCCGGCGCGCGCCGCAGCCGGTCCCGCGCCCGTCGGGCGATCCGCTCCAGCCGCGTGTCGTCCATCATGCCGCGGTGGATGGTCAGAACGGCGGTGCGGAACAGCGCCGCCTCCGCCACCTCCCCCGCCCCGCGCTCCAGCGCCGCCAGGAACAGGTCGAGGGCGCGGGCGAGCGGTTCGGCCCAGCTTGCCTCCGGGCGGTCAGCGCGGGGAAACTCCGGCAGGGCGCCGCTCGCCTGCAAGACCGCCATGGCGAGGTTGCTCAGCGCCGCACCGTCGTCCGGACGCAGCCGCGCCGCCCTGCCATAGCCCGTCACCGCCCCATCAGCTTCCCCCGCCGCCAGCCGTGCACGTCCTACGGCCGCCCAGGCGTCGGCGCTGTCCGGCGCCAAGGACAGCGCATGGGCCAGCCAGCGCCCCGCCGCCAGCGGTTCCGGCCCACCGGCCAACAGCCGCCCCGCCGCCAGCGCCGCCGCCCCATAGCCGGGATCGATGCGGAGCGCGGCGCGGAAGCATCCGAGCGCCTCTTCCATCTGCCCTAGGTCGCCGAGCGCCAGCCCTCGGTTGAAGGCCGCCTTGGCCCGCGCCGGCTCCAGCGCCAGGGCGCGCGCGTGCTGCGCGGCCGCCCGCGCCACATCACCGCCACCGCGGCGCAGACTGCCCAGATTGTCGTGATAGTCCGCCGCCTCCGGGTCCAGCGCGATGGCCTGGGCGATCAGCGACAGCGCCTCCTCGTTCCGCCCGGTCTGGCCCGCCAGGACACCCAGCAGATGCAGCGCGTCGGCCTGCCGCGGGTCGGCGTCGAGGATCGCCCGGTAGACCCCGGCGGCCTCGCCCATCCGTCCGGCCCGGTGGTGACCGACGGCGATGGCGTAGGCTTCGGACAAGCTGACCATGACGACTCCGGGAACGTTCAGGGGGGCTTGCGACATCGCGCCCGCTTGCGGAGGCGCACCGTCCCTCTACCATCGCGGGCCATGAGAACCGATCCCGACGGCCTTCCCCATCATGACGACCGCCGCGCCCTGGCGGAAGCCCTGCGCGCCGCTCTGACGCAGCGCTGTCCGGACGCCGACGGCGATCTGGTCGCGGCCATCGGGGCCATGGCGGCCAGCCGCTTCTTCGGGGTGCGCTTCCGCGCCGAAGGGAACGCCGCCCGCGCCTGGGTCGCCCGCCGCCCCAACCCCGACGTGTTCGAGGTCTGGGACCCCGCCACCGGCGCCTGGGATTTCGTCGAACGCCTGCCCGATCCGGCGCTTTACCAGCCGACGCCGGAGGGCACCGCGCGCATCGCCGCCAAGGCGCAGGAGGCCATGGCCGCGGTCGCCGCCGCCGGACGTCTGGCCCACGCCCTGGCCGCCGGGATCGAGCCGGACGACGAGTAAAGAAAAATCAGACGGTGGCGAACAGCCCGCCGTCCTCCGGCCCGTCGGACCCATCCTCGGCGTTCGGATCGCCCAGCGCGGTTTCCCAGCCCAGCGCCGGCAGGGCGATGCTGCGCGTGTTGCCCAGCCCGCTGCGCGTGGCGACGAAGCCGCGCTGCTCCATGTAGGTCAGCAGGCGCCGCGCCCGCCCGCGCGACCGGCTGCCGCAGGCGCGGGCCACGTCGGCGTCGGATGGGCAGGGCAGATGGTCCAGCGCCGCGCGGGCCAGCAGCAGGAAGACGACCTGGATGTCCTCCGGCAGGGTCGCCGCGACCTGGGTCGCCTTCGCCCAGGCGGGATTCTCCTCGGTGCCGTCCCCCGCCCCGGCGCGGGCCGCCGCCAGCTTGCGCCGGAAGGCCGGCAACTCCAGAAGCTCGCCCCGCACCCCCTGCGTCCGGCAGCGCACCAGGAAATCCTGATAGAGCACGGCGATGGAGCGGTAGGGCGCCTCCGGATCGGCCAGCACCTCGCGCAGGATCGCCTCATAGGCGGCTTTGCGCTCCGCCGCCTGCTCCGGCGTTTCCGGTTCCTCCATGGGCAGCGCGGGGGCTCCGTCCTCGCTCTCCGGCTCCACCGGCAAGGGGCGCGGGCGGGAGAGCTGGGCCAGCAGGTCGGCGCTGGCGCTGGTCGAGGGGCGGCGCACCGGCAGGCGCGGCGGCTCCGGCTCACCCGGCTTGAAGATCAGCTCCCGCGCGTCCTCCAGCGGGGTGTCGGGCAGCGGCATCAGCTTCGGGCTGCCGGCCCGCCCCTGCGTCTCGACGGTACCGATGCGCAGCGGCAGCGGGCGGCGCGAGATGGCCGGGCCGAGCGCGATGAAGTGCCCGCGCTCCAGATCGCGGAACATCTCGGCGGTGCGGCGCTCCATGCCCAGCAGATCCGCGGCGCGGGCCATGTCGATGTCGAGGAAGGTGCGGCCCATCAGGAAGTTGGAGGCCTCCGCCGCCACGTTCTTGGCGAGCTTGGCAAGGCGCTGCGTCGCGATCACCCCGGCCAGCCCGCGCTTGCGCCCGCGGCACATCAGGTTGGTCATGGCGCCCAGCGAGACCTTGCGCGCCTCGTCCGACACCTCGCCGGCGGCCGACGGGGCGAAGAGCTGCGCCTCGTCCACCACCACCAGCATGGGGTACCAGTGATCGCGGTCGGCGTCGAACAGCCCCCCCAGGAAGGCCGCGGCGTGGCGCATCTGCATGTCCGCGTCCAGCCCCTCCAGGTTCAGCACGACGGAGACGCGGTGTTGGCGCACGCGGGCGGCGACGCTCTGCAGGGCGGCCTCGCTGTGCTCGTCGGCGTTCACCACGATGTGGCCGAAGCGCTCGGCCAGGGTCACGAAGTCGCCCTCGGGGTCGATCACCGCCTGCTGCACCCAACGCGCGCTCTGCTCGATCAGGCGGCGCAGCAGGTGCGACTTGCCGGAACCGGAGTTGCCCTGCACCAGCAGGCGGGTCGCCAGCAGTTCCTCAAGATCCAGCATCGCCGACGCCCCCGTCGCGCCAGCCGTCATGGCCGCCCCCATGTCGATGCCGACCTTCATGCCCCGCCGCCCCCCAGATCCATCATCGTCTGCGTTGAAGCGCACCCCTATAGCGCAAAGCGGGGCCGCGGTGCGAAGGGCATTTTGGATCGCCCGCCCCAGGCAAAGCTTGGATGTGTCACGAAATCGAAAAGATCATCCGCTACAAGATGGGCTTGCCCGCGACGAACATGGACAGCCGGCGGTGGACGAAGCCATGGCCTCGGTGCCTGCACAGGAAACGGACAACGGCTTCGGCGCCCCGGCGGGGAGCGCCCGCAAGGCCGCGCTGCCGGCCGAATGGACCCGTCTTCTGGCCGGGCTGTCGGTCGCCTTCCAGCCCATCGTGCAGATGCGCACCGGGCGCTGCCACGGCATGGAGGCGCTGTTGCGCGGCCTGGAGCGCAGCCCCTTCGCCAGCCCCAACGACCTGCTGGACGCCGCCTGCATGCAGGGCCTGCTGGCGGAGGTCGAATGCGCCCTGCACGCCAAGGCGGTGGCGGCCTTCCGCGCGCTGGACCACTGGCCGAACGCCAAGCTGTTCCTGAACATTGACGCGCGGGTGGTCGGGGTGGCCGGCTCGCCCTGGCTGGCCCCCGTCGCGCTGGCCCCCTTCGCAATGAACGGCGGCGCGCCCGACCCGAGCCTGACCATCAGCCTGGAAATCTCCGAGCGGCGGGAATTGCGTCCCGACCACAGCATCGAGCAGGCCATTGACCGCTACCGCCAAGCGGGCATCGGGGTGGCGCTGGACGATTTCGGCGTCGGCTTCGCCGGGCTGCGGCTGCTCTACGAATCCAAGCCCGACTATCTCAAGATCGACCGCTATTTCATCGACGGCATCGACCAGGACACGCGCAAGCGGGCCATCGCCCACGCGCTGGTCGGCTACGCCCACGCGCTCGGCATCCTCATCATCGCCGAGGGGGTGGAGACGGAGAAGGAATTCTACACCTGCCGCGATCTCGGCTGCGACTTCGCCCAAGGCTATCTGATCGCCCGGCCGAGCCTGGAGCTGCGCGCCGTGCCCGAGCGCTACGGCATCGTCGAGGAGTTGAACCACCGGGACCGGCGCAAGCCGAACGAGGCCCGCCTGCGCCTGTCCGAGGTGATCGAGCGGCAGCCGCCGCTCGCCGTCAACTCCCCGAAGACGGAGCTTCTGGAATATTTCCGCGGCGACAACAGCCCGTCCATCGCCCCCATTGTCGACCGCCAGCAGCGCCCGCTGGGGCTGATCCGCGAGCGCGACCTGAAGCGCTTCGTCTATTCCCGCTTCGGCAGCGAGCTTCTGCGCAACAAGGGGCTGGGCGACACGCTGCTGGATCTGGTGGTGAAGAGTCCGGTCTGCGACATCTCCACGCCGCTCGACCAAGTGATCGAAGCCTTCTCGGCGGAGGAGGCCAGCGACGGCATCATCATCATCGAAGGCGGCGAGTATGCCGGTTTCCTGTCCAGCGGCGCGCTGATCCGGCTGGTGCACGAGCGCAACCTCGCCATGGCCGCCGACCAGAACCCGCTGACCCGCCTGCCCGGCAACGCCGCCATCGTGCGCCACATCGAGCGCGCCCTTCAGGAGCAGGACCGCAAGCACGTCCTGGCCTATCTCGACTTCGACAACTTCAAGCCCTTCAACGACCGTTTCGGTTTCCGCCAGGGGGACCGCGCCATTCTGATGTTCAGCGAGCGGCTGAAGGCCTGGGCCTCGGGCAACGGCGGCTTCGCCGGCCACATCGGCGGCGACGATTTCTTCGTCGCCCTCAGCGGCACTGAGGACGAGGATGCGCTCGCCCGCGTGGCGGACCTCGTCGCGCAGTTCCGCTCCGACGCGGAGAGCCTCTACGATCCGGAGGCGCGGGAGGCTGGCTGCTTCGAAGGCAAGGACCGCTACGGTGCGCTGCGGCGTTTCCCGCTTCTGTCGGCCAGTGGCGTCGCCGTGGTGATCGCTCCCGGCCCGCACCGCCTGACCCCCGACGCGATCAACACCGCCATCGCCGGCCACAAGGCCATCGCCAAGGAAAGCCCCGACAAGCTCTGCACCGTCCGCCTCCCACCCCCATAATCCCCTCCCCCGCGGAGCGGGGGAGGGTTAGGGAGGGGGCCCGCAGCGACACCTTTGGCACAACAGACACAACGAAAAACCGGCGCTTCCCCCAGGGGAAAGCGCCGGCCTTGCCGTTCATGAAGCCGATTGTCAAGTGTGTCTGAAGCCTTGCTGCGTCCACGTCCGTGTTGGTTTGGCGTGTGCCGTGGTGACCTGGCGGCGACCTACTCTCCCACGTCTTAAGACGCAGTACCATCGGCGCTGAGGCGTTTCACGGCCGAGTTCGGAATGGGATCGGGTGTTGGGAGCCCCGCCATGACCACCAGGTCACCAAGGCACACGCGAACCATCCGGACTGGACGGCAGAGGTTTGGTTTGAGCGAGGACGTTTGCTCTTGTTCTTGCGGTGTTGGCTCGTGCGCCCAGGGCTTGCCGCTGCGCGCGGGCCGCCTGCTGGAAAGGATCAAGCCGATCGAGCGATTAGTAAGGCTCAGCTTCAGGCGTTGCCGCCCGTCCACATGCCTCCTATCGACGTGATGGTCTGTCACGGCTCTCAAGGGAGTTCTGGTTTAGAGGTGGGTTTCCCGCTTAGATGCTTTCAGCGGTTATCCCGTCCATACTTAGCTACCCGGCCATGCCACTGGCGTGACAACCGGTGCACCAGAGGTATGTCCATCCCGGTCCTCTCGTACTAGGGACAGATCCTCGCAAAACTCCGACACCCACGGCAGATAGGGACCGAACTGTCTCACGACGTTCTAAACCCAGCTCACGTACCACTTTAATCGGCGAACAGCCGAACCCTTGGGACCTGCTCCAGCCCCAGGATGTGATGAGCCGACATCGAGGTGCCAAACGACTCCGTCGATATGGACTCTTGGGAGTCATCAGCCTGTTATCCCCGGCGTACCTTTTATCCGTTGAGCGATGGCCCGTCCACATGGAACCACCGGATCACTATGGCCGACTTTCGTCTCTGCTCGACTTGTCTGTCTTGCAGTCAGGCGGGCTTATGCCATTGCACTCGACGAGCGATTTCCGACCGCTCTGAGCCCACCATCGCGCGCCTCCGTTACACTTTGGGAGGCGACCGCCCCAGTCAAACTACCCGCCATGCAGGGTCCCGGCTCCGGATGAACGGAGCGCGGTTAGATGCCAGAGACCTCAAGGGTGGTATTTCAAGGATGGCTCCACCCGAGCTGGCGCCCGGGCTTCCTAGCCTCCCACCTATCCTACACATGAGATCCCTAGCACCACTGCAAAGCTGTAGTAAAGGTGCACGGGGTCTTTCCGTCTGACCGCGGGTACTCCGCATCTTCACGGAGAGTTCAATTTCGCTGAGTTGGTGTTGGAGACAGCGGGGAAGTCGTTACGCCATTCGTGCAGGTCGGAACTTACCCGACAAGGAATTTCGCTACCTTAGGACCGTTATAGTTACGGCCGCCGTTTACCGGGGCTTCAATTCGGAGCGTGAACCCCTCCTCTTAACCTTCCGGCACCGGGCAGGCGTCAGACCCTATACGTCGCCTTGTACGGCTTCGCAGAGCCCTGTGTTTTTAGTAAACAGTCGCCACCCCCTGGTCTGTGCCCCCCGCCATGGCTTGCGCCACAACGGGGCCCTCTTCTTCCGAAGTTACGAGGGCAATTTGCCGAGTTCCTTCAACACCATTCTCTCAAGCGCCTGGGTATACTCTACCAGTCCACCTGTGTCGGTTTGGGGTACGGTCTGATGCGGGGGCTGTTTCCTGGAACGGGTCCCCAGCCGGGCCAATCCGATAAGGCCCGACACGCTTTCCCATTCGTCACACACCCGCTGGCCCACGAATATTAACGTGGTTCCCATCGACTACGCCTTTCGGCCTCGCCTTAGGGGCCGGCTCACCCTGCGTGGATTAACCTTGCGCAGGAACCCTTGGACTTTCGGCGACAGTGTTTCTCACACTGTTTGTCGCTACTCATGTCAGCATTCTCACTTCCGATACCTCCAGGCACCCTCGCGGGGACCCTTCGCAGGCTTACGGAACGCTCCGCTACCACGTGATCCAAAGATCACATCCGCAGCTTCGGTACACGGCTTGAGCCCCGATACATTTTCGGCGCAGGCCGGCTTAACTAGACCAGTGAGCTATTACGCTTTCTTTAAAGGATGGCTGCTTCTAAGCCAACCTCCTGGTTGTCATGGCCTTCCCACATCCTTTCCCACTTAGCCGTGATTTGGGGACCTTAGCTGGCGGTCTGGGCTGTTTCCCTCTCGACGATGGACCTTAGCACCCACCGTCTGTCTGCCGGGCTGTGCTCCACGGTATTCGGAGTTTGGTTAGGTTTGGTAAGCCGCGAGGCCCCCTAGCCCATCCAGTGCTCTACCCCCGTGGGCAATCGCCCGACGCGCTACCTAAATAGCTTTCGCGGAGAACCAGCTATTTCCCGGTTTGATTGGCCTTTCACCCCTAGCCACAGGTCATCTCCGACTTTTTCAACAGGCGTGAGTTCGGTCCTCCAGTGCGTGTTACCGCACCTTCAACCTGCCCATGGCTAGATCACCGGGTTTCGGGTCTACAGCAAGCAACTCAAGCGCCCTCTTCAGACTCGCTTTCGCTGCGCCTCCGGCTATCGCCTTAAGCTCGCTGCTTACTGTAAGTCGCTGACCCATTATACAAAAGGTACGCCGTCACGGTGCAAGACCGCTCCGACTGCTTGTAGGCATCCGGTTTCAGGAACTGTTTCACTCCCCTCGTCGGGGTGCTTTTCACCTTTCCCTCACGGTACTGGTGCACTATCGGTCACTGAGGAGTACTTAGGCTTGGAGGGTGGTCCCCCCATGTTCGGACAGGGTTTCACGTGCCCCGCCCTACTCGAGCATTCAGTCCGGTTTACCCGTACGGGGCTATCACCCGCTCTGGCCCGCCTTTCCAGACGGTTCCGGTTATGTAGACTGAATGACTGGCCTGGTCCGCGTTCGCTCGCCACTACTAGCGGAGTCTCGGTTGATGTCCTTTCCTCCGGCTACTTAGATGTTTCAGTTCGCCGGGTTCGCCTCCCATGCCTATGAATTCAGCATGGGATACCGCTTGCGCGGTGGGTTGCCCCATTCGGAAATCCACGGATCAAAGCCTGCTCGCGGCTCCCCATGGCTTATCGCAACGTGCTGCGTCCTTCATCGCCTCTCAGTGCCAAGGCATCCACCAGATGCCCTTCAGACGCTTGATCCTAAACTCAGCGGTTGCGCCACGCGCAGGGGCAAGCCCAGACGCACGCACAACGCCGCAAGATGCATTGACCATCGAACCAACCCCATCAGGAGCCGGCCCGAGGTCCGTCCTCGGTCACTTAACAATCGTCTTCACACTGTCCATGATCCCGCTCCAGTCCCCTCGATGAGGAGCCCGAAGCTCACGTTTCCGTGTTGCGTTTCCTTCTGACGGATCTCTGCCGGAACCTGAAAGCCTCGACACCAGAGAAACTGGTGGAGGCAGACGGGATCGAACCGACGACCTCCTGCTTGCAAAGCAGGCGCTCTCCCAACTGAGCTATGCCCCCGTTTGGCGTCAAGCGATACGGCCTGATGGGTGGTGGGCCAGGGAGGATTTGAACCTCCGACCTCACGCTTATCAAGCGCGCGCTCTAACCAACTGAGCTACTAGCCCCTCGTCGCGATTAAGCA